>NZ_JNBQ01000027.1 GCF_001019615.1 Cellulosimicrobium funkei
CCTCTACTGCCACAACCCCGACACGTTCGCGATGAAGGACGGTCGGCCCGTCACGGCGGACGAGCTCCTGGGGCGCGTCAAGCGCTATCTGCCCGTGTTCCGGGCCACGCACGGGGGGCTCACGCTCTCCGGCGGCGAAGTGCTCATGCAGCCCGCGTTCGCCGCCCGCGTGCTGCGCGGCGCCAAGGCGATGGACGTGCACACCGCGCTCGACACGTCGGGCTTCCTCGGCGCGAACGCGACCGACGCGATGCTCGACGACACGGACCTCGTGCTGCTCGACGTGAAGTCCGGCGACCCCGACACCTACAGGAAGGTCACGAGTCGCGACCTCGAGCCGACGCTGCGGTTCGGGAGGCGGATCGCCGAGCGCGGCCTCACCGGCCACGCGCCCGAGGTGTGGGTGCGCTTCGTCCTCGTCCCGGGCCTCACCGACGACGTGGACAACGTGGAGAAGGTCGCGGAGTACGCGGCCTCGCTCAACGCGATCCGCCCCGGCACGGTGACGCGCGTCGAGGTGCTGCCCTTCCACCAGATGGGCCGCGACAAGTGGGACGCGCTCGGGCGCACCTACGAGCTCGACGACACGCCCGCGCCGTCCGCCGAGCTCACCGAGCGCGTGCGCGACCAGTTCCGCGCCCACGGCCTGACGACGTACTGACCGACCCACCGACGAGCGCCCGCTCGCCGAGACGTGAGGAGTGGTCCCGGACCGCCGTGCTCCCGGGGCCACTTCTCACGTCTCGGCGGGTTCGCGCTCCCCGGGGCGGGGTCGGGTCGTAGGGTGCGCGGGTGCCTGCAGCGACCGTCGACGCCCACGACCCCCGATGGACCGACGCCGGGAGGCGGTGGACGGAGCGCGTCGCCGGCGCGCTCGCCGACCTCGCGAGCCCCGACCGCACGGGCCCGGTCGTCGTCGAGCACATCGGGTCGACGGCCGTCCCCGGGCTCGCGGCGAAGCCGATCATCGACCTCCAGGTGCGCGTCGCGCCGCTGCCCTCCGAGGCGGAGGTCGACGCCGCGCTCGGGCCGCTCGGGTTCTCGATCGAGCGCGGGGCGCGCCCCGACTCGCCCGGCGTGTACCGGGACGTCCCGCGCCCGCGCGCCGACCCCGCCCCCGAGCTCTACGCCAAGCGCCTGCTCACCCGCCCCGGTGACGACGACGAGCCGCCCGTGATCCTCCACGTCCGGCGTCTCGACTCCCCGTTCGCGGCGTACGTCGTCGCGTTCCGCGACTGGCTGCGCGCCGTCCCCGCCGAGGCCGCGGCGTACGAGGCGACGAAGCGCGACCTCGCCGCGCGCCACGCGGACGCCGACGACTACGACGACTACACGCGCGACAAGACGGCGTTCCTCGACGCGGCGCAGTCCCGGATGGAGCGCTGGCTCGCCGAGCGCGCGAACGCTCCTGCCTGATCCCTGCACGGTGCCGCCCGAGCTCTGATACCGTGGTGGTACCAAACGAGAGGAGCTCACGTGGCTATGACCTTGCGGCTCGACGACGACGCGCAGGCGGCGCTGGAGCGTATCGCCCGCCGCGAGGGCGTCTCCGCGAACACAGCCGTCGCACGCGCCGTCGTGGAGTACGACGCGAAGCGGCGCGAGATGCGTGACCGGCTGCTCGCCGACATCGTGGCGGAGGACCAGGAGCTGCTCGACCGGCTCGCGCAGTAGCCGTGATCGTGTACCTCGACGAGGACGACCTCGTCGCCGCCGCCACGGCGTTCCTCGGGCACCCGCCCGCCGTCCGCGACTTCGGGCTCCTGTCGTCCGCACTGGCGCGTCCGGCCGCGTCGATGTACGGCGTCGAGGCCTACCCCGCCCTCGACGAGAAGGCAGCGGCGCTGCTTCTCTCCGTCACGAAGAACCACGCGCTGATCGACGGGAACAAGCGACTGGGCTGGGTCGCAGTCAGACTCTTCTACGCGCTCAACGGGGTGCGGCTCGTCATGCCGCAGGACACCGCGTACGCCCTCGTCGTCGGTGTCGCAGCCGGCGAGATCGACGACGTCGAGACCGTGGCGCGGAGGCTCGCGGAGCACGTCGTGCGCCGCGAGTCGTGACCGCCGCGAGCGGCGCGCTGCCCGACGTCGCCACCGCTCGGGCGGTCGTCGCGGACGCGGATGCCCTCGCCGCGCTGCTCGCGACCCTCTCCGCCGCGCCCGGGACGGCCCGTGAGCAGGTGCGCGCCGCGTTCGGCGACAGCCGCGAGGAGAAGGTCCTGGCGCGCCTCGACGCCGTCGACGTCGCGTCGCTGCGCGACGTCACGCGCGAGCGCCTGCGGCTCGGGGCGCTCGCGGACGCGGGCGTGCGGACGGTCGGCGAGGTCGCGCGGCTCGGGCGCGACGGGCTGGAGAAGCTCCCCGAGATCGGCCCGCAGACGGCGACGCACCTGCTCGCCGCCGCCGAGCAGGTGGCGCGCGCCGTGCGCGAGAGCCAGCGCTTCCGGATCGACCTCACGCCGACGGACCCGGTCGCGACCGCGCTCGTCCAGGCGCTGCACACGCTCGACCTGGCCGACGCCGCCGTCGCGCGCTACGGCGACCAGGTGCGGGCCGCGCTTGCCGAGCACGAGCGCGTGCGCGCCGACGCGCTGGTCGCCGCGAGCGGGCCGCGCCGCCTGTTTGCGTGGGGCGAGCGGCGGCGTCGGGCGTCCGCGGCGGTCACGGTGCTCGCCGCGGTCGCCGAGCGGGCGCGGGCCACCGGGCTCGCCGAGGAGGCGCGGCGCGTCGTCGGGCTGCTCGCCGAGCCCGCGCGCCCGTACGACGTCTGGGAGGACTTCCGCCGCCGGTCCGCGGCGTACTACGCGCTGCTCGACGGCGTCGCCCCCACGGGCCGCGACGTCGCCGCCGCGGCCGGGCACCTGCCCGCCGAGCTCGTGGACCGCGTGCAGACGCAGGCGCTCGACGAGTCGCTGCTGACCGTCTCGCTGCGCGGGTACCAGGCGTTCGGGGCCCGCTTCGCGCTCGCCCAGCGCCGCGTCGTCCTGGGCGACGAGATGGGCCTGGGCAAGACGGTGCAGGCCGTCGCCGTCGTCGCGCACCTGGTCGCCGGCGGTGCGACCCACGCGCTCGTCGTGTGCCCGGCGAGCGTGCTGGAGAACTGGGTGCGCGAGCTGCGCGCGCACGCGAGCCTCCCGGTGCACGCCGTCCACGGCGAGGACCGGGAGGAGGCGGCCGCGGCGTGGCGCACTGCGGGCGGTGTCGCCGTCGTGACCTTCGCGGGCCTGCGGCGCGCGGGGACCGAGGCGTTCGCCGCGGCGGCGCCGGCGGTGCTCGTCGTGGACGAGGCGCACTTCGTGAAGAACCCGCTCGCGAAGCGGTCCGTGGCCGTCGCGGCCCTCGCGCGGGCGACCGAGCACGTGCTGCTGCTCACGGGCACGCCCATGGAGAACCGGGTCGAGGAGTTCCGCACCCTGCTGGGCTACCTCCAGCCCGAGCTCGCGGCACGCCTCGACGCCGCGCACGGGGCCGCCGGGCCCGACGCGTTCCGGCACGCCGTCGCGCCCGCCTACCTGCGGCGCAACGCCGAGGACGTGCTCGAGGAGCTGCCCGAGCTCGTGCAGGTCGACGAGTGGGAGCGGCTCGGGGCGGTCGACGGCGCGGCGTACCGCGAGGCGGTCGCGGCGGGGTCGTTCATGGCGATGCGGCGCGCGGCGTTCGCGGTCGACCACCCGGAGGACTCGGCCAAGCTGCGCCGGCTCGTGGAGCTCGCGCGCGAGGCGGCCGAGAACCGACGCAAGGTCGTGGTGTTCTCGTACTTCCGGGACGTCGTGGATGCGGTCGTGCGCGCGCTCGGCGACCTCGCGCTCCCACCCCTCACCGGCTCGGTGCCCGCACATGCCCGCCAGACCGTCGTCGACGACTTCGCCGCTTCCGGGGCCCCGCGCGTGCTCGTCAGCCAGATCGACGTCGGGGGAGTGGGCCTCAATCTCCAGGCCGCCTCCGTGGTCATCCTGTGCGAGCCCCAGACCAAGCCCACGACCGAGGCGCAGGCGGTCGCCCGCGCCCACCGCATGGGTCAGGTCGAGACCGTCCAGGTGCACCGCCTGCTCACGGTCGACAGCGTCGACGAGCACCTCGTGCGCCTTCTCGGCACCAAGGCGCGGCTGTTCGACGCGTACGCGCGCCGCAGCGCGCTCGCCGAGGAGGTCGCGGGCGCGGTCGACGTGTCCGAGGCGTCGCTCGCGCGCGCGGTCGTCGACGCCGAGCGCGCCCGGTTGTTCGTCGATCCGGCGGTCACGTCCGTCGAGGATGCGCCCGTCGTCGACGCCGTCGTGGAGGACGAACCGGTCGAGCGATGACGCGGCGCCGTGCACCCGGTCGGCGCGCCCGCTGGCGTGGCGCGGCATAGCGTGGCGTCATGACCGCTCCGGACGCCCTGCCCCCGCTCACCCCGTTGCCCGAGGACTGGTCCACGGCGCTCGCCGTCGTCGCCCACCCCGACGACATGGAGTTCGGCGCCGCCGCGGCGGTCGCGCGGTGGACGGGGCAGGGCAAGCGGGTCGTGTACTGCATGGTGACGAGCGGCGAGGCCGGCATCGACGGCATGGACCCCGACGAGGCGCGACGCGTGCGCGAGGCGGAGGAGATCGAGTCCGGGCGGATCGTCGGCGTCGAGGAGGTCGAGTTCCTCGGGCTGCCGGACGGCGTGCTCGAGTACGGGCTGCCGCTGCGGCGGGCGATCGCGGGGGCGGTCCGGCGTCACCGGCCCGACGTCGTGATCACCGGGAACTACCGCGAGACGTTCCCGGGCGGGATGCTCAACCAGGCGGACCACGTCGCGACGGGGCGGGCCGTCGTCGACGCCGTGCGCGACGCGGGGAACCGGTGGGTGTTCCGCGAGCAGGTCGAGACGGACGGGGTCGAGCCCTGGGGTGGCGTGCGCCAGGTGTGGGTCGCCGCGTCGCCCGACGCCCGGCACGGCGTGGACGTCAGCGCGACGTTCGACGCGGGCGTCGCGTCCCTGCGCGCGCACGCCGCCTACCTCGACGGCCTCGGCTGGGCGGACTTCGACCCGGCCGCGTTCCTCGCGTCCATGAGCGCGCCCACGGGCGAGCGCATGGGTGTCACGCACGCGGTCGCGTTCGAGGTCCTGCGCATGGGCTGGGAAGACTGACTCAGGCGGGGCCGGGCTGGTCCTCGATCTCGACGGCCTTCAGCTCGGGGGTGAACCCGAACAGCGCGCCGTCGCGCGAGCCGACCCACCACGTCCCGCACATCGCGGTCGCGGACTGCTCGGTGCCCTCGTCCCACCACGACGCCTCGAGCGTCGCCGTCGTGCGGTAGTCGGCGGCGGTCAGGTCGCCACGCGCGGGCCGAGGCTCCAGGGGGTGCCGCGCCGAGACGGGAGTGCAGCTCGCGGGCAGCGCGCCGAGGTCGGCCGTCATCGTGAGGATCCGCTCGTCGCCCGTCGTACGGACCACCTCGCGCACGTCGGTGGCGGAGTCGGGGACCCAGTCGGGGAGCACGGCGTCGGCCTTGCCGACCTTCCCGGTCGCGAACTCGTAGGTCTTGGTGTGGCCCGCACGGTTCTCGGCGACCGCCTCACCGATGCTGCCGCACGCGGACAGGAGGAGCGCGGCACCGGCAGCGAGCGTGAGGGCGCCGAGCATCCGGCGCTCGGTCGTGCCGCGCGGGGTCGTGGTCAGGGGAAGGCCGGTGGCGGGCTGGGCGGGGGTGCGGTTCGTCATGCCCACGACGCTACGGAGCGCGCGAGCGCGACGGATCGGGCCGCGAGCGGAACCTCCGCGTGGTCGTCGTACGACCACGGGAGGGCGCTCGCGGCCCGAGATCCGACCGCGGTCGGTCAGACGCGCGACGCCGCCGGGACGTTCGCGACGCCGTCGGGCAGGAGTCGGCGGCCCAGGACCTTCTCGCTGTAGCCCGTGCGGTCGAGGTACGGCGTGATGCCGCCGAGGTGGAAGCCCCACCCTGCGCCGAGGATCATGCACAGGTCGATCTGCGACGGGCTCGCCACCACGCCCTCGTCGAGCATGCGCCCGATCTCCTGCGTGAGCGCGGTGAGCACCGAGTCGAGGACGCCGGCCTCGTCCAGCGCTCCTGGGCCGCCCGCCTCACCCGTGCCGAACACGGCCTGGATCGCCGGGTCGACGGGCTTGGGCAGGCCCTTCGGCGCGTCGAGGACGACGGGGATCTGCTCGTCGACGATGCGCTGGAGACCGGGGGACTCGGGGAACCGCTCGCCCAGGTCCTCGCGCAGCGACGTGAGGACGTGCAGGCCGACGGCCGGGCCCACGAGGTCGAACAGCGCGAACGGCGGCATCGGCAGGCCGAGCGGCGCGACCGCCCGGTCCGCGACCTCGACCGACGTGCCGTTCTCGACCGCCTCGACGATCTTGCCCATGAGCAGGATGAGGAGGCGGTTGACGACGAACCCGGGGCGGTCGGCGACGAGGACGGCCGTCTTGCGGAGCTTCTTCGTCATGGCGAACGCCGTGGCGAGGGCGGCGTCGTCGGTCTTCGCCGCCTGGATGATCTCGACGAGCGGCATCTGGGCGACCGGGTTGAAGAAGTGCATCCCGACGACGCGCTCGGGGTGCTGGAGGTCGGCCGCCATCTCCGTGATCGAGAGCGCGGACGTGTTGGTCAGCAGCACGGCCTCGGGCGAGAGGACGCCCTCGAGCTCGGCGAAGACCTTCTTCTTGAGCCCCAGGATCTCCGTGACCGCCTCGATGACGACGTCGCAGCCCGCGAAGTCGCCGAGCTCGGTCGTGCCGTGCACCGAGCCGACGATGCGCGCGCCGGTGTCCGCGGACATGCGGCCCGAGCCGACGAGCTTCTCGACCGTCGCGCGCACGTAGCCGAGGCCCTTGTCGACGCGCTCCTGGTCGAGGTCGCGCATGACGACCGGCACCTGGAGGCGCTGGGCGAACAGCAGCGCGATCTGCGCGGCCATGAGCCCGGCGCCGACGATCCCCACGCGGGTGACGGGGCGGGCGAGCTTCGCGTCGGGCGCGCCCTGGGGCCGCTTGCCCTTCGAGACGAGCTGGAACGCGTAGACGCTCGCGCGCATCTCGTCGCTCATGATGAGGTCCGCGAGGGCCTCGTCCTCGGCGGCGAACGCCTCCTCGCGCGACGCGGTGCGCGCGGCCGCGACGAGGTCGAGCGCGCGGTACGGCGCGGGGCGCGAGCCGGCGACGACCGCGTCGAGGCGCTGGCGCGTGCCCGCGACGACGGCGTCCCACACGGGCTGCGGGTCGAGCTCGCGCCGCTCGACGACGATCTCGCCGCGCAGCACGGCCTCGGCCCAGCGCAGCGAGGACTCGAGGAAGTCGGGCGCCTCGAAGAGCGCGTCGACGAGCCCGATCTCGTACGCCTCCTTGGCCTTGAACGGCTTGTTCGCGGCCGGGCGGGCGAGGATGACGTCCATCGCCTTCTCGACCCCCAGCAGGCGCGGCACGAGGTAGGCGCCGCCCCAGCCGGGGACCAGGCCCAGGCCGACCTCGGGCAGCGCGAGCGCACCGGCGTCGGACGCGACGGTCCGGTACGTGCAGTTCAGCGCGACCTCCAGGCCGCCGCCGAGCGCGACGCCGTTGACGAACGCGAACGTCGGCACGCCCATGTCCTGGAGCAGCGAGTACGCGGCGTGACCGGCCCGCCCGAGGGCGAGCGCGTCGTCGCGCACCTGGACGGCCGCGGCCTGCGTGAGGTCCGCGCCCGCGGCGAGGAAGTACGGCTTGCCGGTGATCGCGACGGCGACGATCTCGCCGTCCGCGGCCCGGCGCTGGAGCGTCTCGAGGGCGGCGTGCAGCTCCGCGAGGCCCTCGGGGCCGAGCGTCGTCGGCTTGGTGTGGTCGAGCCCGTTGTCGAGCGTGAGCAGGGCGAGCGTGCCCGTGCCGCCGGGGAGCGCGACGTCGCGCACGAGCGAGTGCGTGACGCGCTCGCCGCGGGGGGCGTCCTGCGTCGCGTCCTGCGAGGCCGCGGGGGTCTGGGTGTCGGTGGGTGCGCTCATCGTCAGTTCTCCGCGGTCTCGAAGGTGTGGCCGGAGTAGTCGGCGTGGTGCGGGTTCTCCCAGATCACGGTTCCGCCCATGCCGAGCCCGACGCACATGGTCGTCAGGCCGTAGCGCACCTCGGGGTGCTGCTCGAACTGGCGCGCGAGCTGCGTCATGAGGCGCACGCCCGACGACGCGAGCGGGTGGCCCATGGCGATGGCGCCGCCGTACTGGTTGACGCGCTCGTCGTCGTCCGCGATGCCGAAGTGGTCGAGGAACGCGAGCACCTGGACCGCGAACGCCTCGTTGATCTCGAACAGGCCGATGTCGTCGATCGTCAGGCCCGCGGACGCGAGCGCGCGCTCGGTCGCGGGGACCGGCCCGATGCCCATGACCTCGGGGTCGACGCCCGCGTACGCGTAGGCGACGAGGCGCATGCGCGCCGGCAGGCCGAGCTCCTCGGCGACGTCGCCCGCGGCGAGCAGGCACGCCGTCGCGCCGTCGGTCAGCGGCGAGGCGTTGCCCGCGGTGACCTTCCCGCCGGGGCGGAACGGGGTCTTGAGGTCGCGGATCGAGTCGACCGTGGTGCCGGGGCGGGGCAGCTCGTCGGCCGTGGCCAGGCCCCACCCGAGCTCGGTCGACCGGGTCGCGACCGGCACGAGGTCGGGGGAGATGTCCCCGTTCGCGAGGGCCTTCGCGTACTTGGCCTGGCTCGCGACGGCGTACGCGTCGGCGCGCTCCTTGGTGAGGTGCGGGTACCGGTCGTGCAGGTTCTCGGCCGTCGCGCCCATGACGAGCGCGGAGGAGTCGACGAGGCGCTCGGCGACGAACCGCGGGTTCGGGTCCGACCCCTCGCCCATGGGGTGGTGGCCCATGTGCTCGACGCCGCCCGCGACGACGACGTCCTGCGCGCCCACGGCGACGTTCGCCGCGGTGGTCGTGACCGCCGTCATCGCGCCCGCGCACATGCGGTCGATCGCGAAGCCGGGCACCGACTTGGGGAGCCCGGCGAGGACGGCGACGCTGCGGCCGAGGGTGAGGCCCTGGTCTCCGGTCTGCGTGGTCGCGGCGAGCGCGAGCTCGTCGATGCGCTCGGCGGGCAGCTCGGGGCGGCGGCGCAGCAGCTCGCGGATCGTCTTCACGGCGAGGTCGTCCGCGCGGGTCTCCGCGTAGATCCCGTCGGGGCGCGCCTTGCCGAACGGGCTGCGCACGCCCTCGACGAAGACGACGTCGCGCACGGGGCGGCGGCGCGCGGCCTGGGTGGGTGCCGAGGTGGGAGAGGGGGCCTCGTTGGCCACGGTCATGGCATCTCCATCCGATGCAGATGGTCGGGACGGCGGTGTCCGGGAGCGGCACCGCTCGGGGGTCGTACGTGCGATACACGCTACCGCGAGTATCGGTAAAGCACGAGACCGATGCTACGACATGAAGAGACCCGGTATCGCATCCTGCGATACCGGGTCTCTCGGAGTGGTGGTGGAAAGCGGCGAGCTCCGGTCAGCGGCTCCCGCGGAGCTTGCGCACGACCTTCTTCGCGGTCGGCAGGCCCTTGTTCCACGCGGAGTACCACATCGAGAACGGCACGTCGACGCTGTGCACGAGCTCGTCGTCGTGCTGGGCGAAGCTGCGCTTGAACTCGCTGATCCCGTCGTTGAGCAGCCCGTTCATGTCGTACCGGACCAGCCCCGCCTGCTGCGCGAGCGTGATCGCGTGCCACTTCACCGGCGCGTTCGCGCGCAGCTTGCGCCCCGCGTCGTTGATGCCGCCGTAGAGCTCGAACGACGTCGTCGCCGACGACACGCACCACACGAACGACACCGGCGCGCCCTCGGAGAACGCGGCGACGAGCACCGAGTGCTCGCCGAGCTCGCGGTGGATCGCGAGGTAGTACTCGTCGTCGTGCAGCGCGAAGCCCGCGCGCTCGGCGGTCTCGTGGTAGACGTCGAGCACCTGGCGCACGTCGGCCTCGTCCGTCACGCGGCGCACCTCGAGCCCGGTGCGCGCCGCCTTGCGGATGTCGTACCGCGTCGACTTGCCCATGGCCTTCGTCAGCTCGTCCTCGGACTTCGTGAGGTCGAGGATCAGCGTCACCGGGTAGAGGATCGGGTTCGCCGCGGGGCGGGCGTCGGGCAGCGCGAGGTGCGTCCCGACCGGCCAGTCGGGCTCGATCGTGACGCCCACGCCGCCCACCGTCGTCTTGCACCACGCGACGACCGCACGGGTCACGGCGTCGCGCGTCGCGTCGTCGCCCACGCCCGGGCCGGCGCCCCAGCCGTCTCCCGCCGGCGCGATCACGGGCCCGCGGGGCACGTGGCACAGCGCCTTGAACTGCGCCGGGAGCGAGCGCACGAGCACCTGGGCCAGGCCGCGGACGCGGCCGTCGGCGTCCACCGCCTCCACGCGGTGCGGGGTCCACGCTCCCGTGGCCTTGACCTCGCCCCAGCCCCAGAGCTGGAGGGGGTGGCCGCCGAGCTCGTTCACCCGGGCGTCCCAGGAGGCGCGGTCGGTGACTGTCCGGATCGTCAGGTTCGCGTCGTGCACGCGGACGACCCTACCCGCTCGCTACGCCCGCCCGATGCTCGCGAACGCCTGCGCGAGGGGCTCGGCGACGAGCGCCACCTGCCAGTCGCGCGCGCCGCGCCCGTGCAGGAACGCGGCGATCCCCGCCGCATCGAGCGGGTCCGGCGGCGTCCAGCACAGGCGCCGCAGCGCGTCGGGCTGGAGCACGTTCTCCACCGGGAGCGCGAACCGTTCCGAGATCCCCTGCACGACGCCGCGCGCCGCTTCGAGGCGGGCCGCGGCGCCGGGGTCGCGGTCGGCCCACGCGCGCGGCGGCGGCGGGGCGTCCGTGCGCGGCCCCCGTGTCGTGGGGAGGGCGCTCGCGGGCAGCGCGAGCGCGGCGTCGATCGCGCGCTGCCAGTACGCCGCCCGGCGGCGCGTGCCCTTGCCCGCGAACGGGGGGAGCTCGACGAGCTGGCCGGCCGTGCGGGGCAGCGCCTCGGCAGCGGCGACGATCGCGCGGTCGGGCAGCACGCGGCCGGGCGCGATGTCCCGCGCGCGCGCGGTCGCGTCGCGGGCCTCCCACAGGCTCCGCACGACCGCCAGGCGACGGGGGTCGCGCAGCGTGTGCGTGCCGGACGTGCGCCGCCACGGCTCGGGGCGCGGTGCCGGCGGTCCGGCGGTGCGCACCGCCTCGAACTCCTCCGCCGCCCAGCCGGCCTTGCCCGCCTCCTCGAGCCGCTCGCCGAGGGCCCGGCGCAGCGGGACGAGCACCTCGACGTCGAGCGCGGCGTACCGCAGCCAGTCGTCCGGGAGCGGGCGGGTCGACCAGTCGACGGCCGAGTGCTCCTTCGCGAGGCCCAGGCCGAGCACCTCGGCGACGACGGCGGCGAGGCCGACGCGCTCCATGCCGAGCAGCCGCGCCGCGAGCTCGGTGTCGAACACGCTCGCCGGGACCACGCCGTGCTCGGCGAGGCCCGGCAGGTCCTGCGACGCGGCGTGCAGGACCCACTCGGCGTCGCCGACCGCCTCGCGCAGCGGCGACAGGTCGGGCACCGCGACCGGGTCGACGAGCGCCGTCCCCGCGCCCTCGCGGCGCACCTGGACGAGGTAGGTGCGCTGACCGTAGCGGTAGCCCGACGCACGCTCCGCGTCGGCGGCGACCGGGCCGCTCGCGGCGGCGAACGCGTCGACGATGCGGGCGAAGGCCGCCGGGGTGTCGACGACGCGGCCGAGCCCGTCGGACGGCTCGGTGAGCGGCGTGACGACGGTCTGGTGCGTGCCGGCCGCGGGGGTCGGGTCGAGCGGCGGGGGTGCGGGTGCTGCGGTCGAGCTCATGGGTTCACGGTATTGCGTCGCGCGGGGGGCCGAGCACCGAGGGGTGTCACGCCGTCGGGCAGGGGAGGCAGCCCGGCGGCCGTGCACAACAGCTGCGCCCACGCCGCGAGGTGGTCTCCGAGGTCCGCCGCACCGGCGCCCCCTGCGGGCACCGGCGTCCACGACGCGCGCATCTCCAGCTCCACGTCGTTGTGCTTCCCGGCGAGCGCGCCGAAGCTCTGCGACAGGACGCGCGTCACCGTGCCGCCCTCCGCTCGCACGGCGGCGCCCGTGTCGTGGAGCGCGTCCTCGAGCCATGTCCACGCGACCTCGGCGAGCATCTCCTCCGACGCCATCTCCGGCTCGAGCGTCGCGCGCACCATGGTCACCACACGGAAGGTGCCCTGCCACGCCTCCTGGCCGTCGGGGTCGTGGAGCACGATGAACCGGCCCGACGCGAGGTCGGGGTCCTCGGAGCGCGCGGCCTCCACCTCGCCCGTGAGCGCGACCGACCACGGCGCGATCCGGCGGGGGGCGGGGACCTCGCGCAGCGTCACCTCGGGTCGCAGCCGCCGCGCGCCGAGGGCGTCGAGGACGGCACGGAACTCCGGGGGAGCGTCGGTCCCGTGAGCGGTGATCACCCTCGGCACACTACGAGCCGACCGGACGAACCGGACGCGCGCCGCGCGGGTGTCATCGAATCGTGATCCCGACTTCGTCAAGAACGCTTCCGGTGACCGGATCGTGGCCGCTCGGGAGCGGTGCGGCGCACGAGGACTAGGCTGGCGGGGTATCCATCACCGGTGCACCCGGCCGCGCTCCCGCCCGGCCCGGTCCGGTTCCGCGCCCTCCCCGCGCGGCCGTCGTGCGCCGGGACCGACCCTCGAGGAGCAGGGAAGCAGATGTCAGCACGCGCACAGATCGGTGTGACCGGACTCGCCGTCATGGGTCGCAACCTGGCCCGGAACTTCGCCCGGCACGGCTACACGGTCGCGGTGCACAACCGCTCGTACGCCAAGACCGAGTCCCTGATCGCCGAGGCGGGCAGCGAGGGCGACTTCGTCCCGTCCGAGTCGATGGCCGACTTCGTCGCGTCGCTCGAGCGCCCGCGCAAGGTCGTCATCATGGTCAAGGCCGGCGCGGCGACGGACGCCGTCATCGACGAGCTCGTGCCGCTGCTGGAGGAGGGCGACATCGTCGTCGACGCCGGCAACGCGCACTTCCCCGACACGATCCGCCGGGAGAAGGCGCTCGCGGCCCAGGGCCTGCACTTCGTGGGCACCGGCGTCTCGGGCGGCGAGGAGGGCGCGCTCAACGGCCCGTCGATCATGCCCGGAGGCACGCGCGAGTCCTACCAGAGCCTCGGCCCGATCCTCGAGGACATCTCGGCGAAGGTCGACGGCGTGCCGTGCTGCACCTACGTCGGGCCCGACGGCGCCGGCCACTTCGTCAAGATGGTGCACAACGGCATCGAGTACGCCGACATGCAGCTCATCGCCGAGGCGTACGACCTGCTCAAGCAGGGGCTCGGCGCGTCCGCCGCGGAGATCGGGAAGATCTTCGAGGAGTGGAACACGGGCGACCTCGAGTCGTTCCTCATCGAGATCACCGCGGACGTGCTCCAGCACGTGGACGCGGAGACCGGCAAGGCGTTCGTCGACGTCGTGCTCGACCAGGCGGAGCAGAAGGGCACCGGCCGCTGGACGGTGCAGAACGGCCTCGACCTGGGCGTGCCGATCACCGGCATCGCCGAGGCGACGTTCGCCCGCGCGCTGTCGGGGTCGGTCCCGCAGCGCGAGGCGGGCCGCGCCGCGCTGCCCGCCGACGCCGCGGCGTGGGACGTGCAGGACCGCGACGCGTTCGTCGAGGACGTGCGCCTCGCGCTCTACGCGTCGAAGGTGGTCGCGTACTCGCAGGGCTTCGACCAGATCGCCGCGGCGTCCGCCGAGTTCGGCTGGGACATCGACCGCGGAGCCATGGCGCGCATCTGGCGCGGCGGCTGCATCATCCGCGCTCGCTTCCTCAACCGCATCACCGAGGCGTACGAGCGCGACGCGCAGCTCCCGCTGCTCCTCGCCGACGAGTACTTCACCGGCGCGGTGGGCAACGGCCTCGCGGCGTGGCGTCGCGTCGTCGCGCAGGCCGCCCTCAACGGGGTGCCGACGCCCGCGTTCTCGTCGTCGCTCGCCTACTACGACGGCGTCCGGGCCGAGCGTCTGCCCGCTGCGCTGATCCAGGCGCAGCGCGACTTCTTCGGCGCGCACACCTACCGCCGCGTCGACAAGGCGGGCACGTTCCACACCGAGTGGTCGGGCGACCGGACCGAGTCCGACGCCTGACGGCTCACCACCGCACGACCCGACGGCGGTCGTCGCGCTCCGGCGCGGCGGCCGCCGTCGGCGCGTCCGGCCTCTCCGGGCCTGGCCCGGGACGACGGCGCGCGTGCGGCCCGGGCCGCACGCGCCTCCGACGTGGCAGGCTAGACCCGGCCGGACGCTGCGTCGGCCCCACCCCTGACGTCGGACGACACGGAGAACGATGAGCCGCCACCCGCAGGACGCGACCGCGACGAGGATGCTCGCCGACCGGACGGGCACGGACCCGGCCGACTGGTTCCTCGTCTTCAAGGCCCGCTACGGGATGGAGGTCGTGTTCCGCGCCCTCGCGGAGGCGCGCGGGACGGGCGACGTCGTCACGCAGGTGTTCACGTGCTCGACGGCGGTCGACCCCGTCCTCGTCGCCGGGCTGCGGCCCGTCTACGCCGAGGTCTCCCCGGCGACCGTCGCGATCGACCCCGAGCGGCTCGTCGTCGGGCCGGCCACGCGCGCCGTCGTGCTCCAGAACACGTTCGGCATCGTCGACGACGCGACCGCGCTCCGGCTGCGCGCCGCCGCGCGCTCCGTCGGTGCGCTGCTCGTCGAGGACAGCGCGCACTGCGTGACGCGCCTCGCGCGGGACACCGACGGGTCGCCGGTCGCGGACGTCTCGTTCCACTCGTTCGGGGTGGAGAAGATGCTCCCGACGCGGTTCGGCGGCGCCGTGTGGGTGAACCCCGCGCTCGAGCCGGGGCTGCGCGCCGCGATCGTCTCCGCGCTCGACGCGCTGCCGGTCGTGGGCGCACGGCTCGACCTCGCCGCGCGCAGCTTCCGGACGCAGGTGCGCGTGCTCAACCGGCTCCCTGGCGGGGCGGCGGGGAAGGTGCGCGGCGCGCTCACCGCCGTCGGCGCGTACGAGCCGGCGATCGCCCCCGTCGAGAACCGGGGCGGCCTCGCGCACCCGCCGCAGCGGCCGTCGTCGTGGGTCACCGGCCGGATGGTCGACGCGCTGCGGTCGAGCGGCGACGTCGAGGCGCGCCGTGCCGACACGGTCGCGGAGTACGTGCGCGGGCTGTCCGACGTCGTCGAGGTGCCCGCCGGGATCGGCGAGCGCGCGCCGCTGGTCCGGTTCCCCTTCTTCGCGCCCGACGCCGCGACCGCCGACCGGCTCGTGCGGGAGCTCACGGCGGCCGGTTTCTACGTCGGCAAGTGGTACCGGCCGGCGCTGTTCCCCGGCCCGGACGACCCGACGGTCTACGGGTACACGCCGGGAGACCCGGCGCTCGCGACGACCGAGGACCTCGTGGCGCGCGTCGTCAACCTGCCGACCACGGTCGGGGTCGCGACGGCGCGCCGGATCGTCGAGGCGGTGCGGTCCGCGCTGGGCGCCTGAGACCCTCGATCAGGCGATCCCTGTCGGCGCAGCACTGCCCGGGGTCATGCCGACGGTCGCGAGCGAGCGAACTTCACGTAGTCGAGCGTGTGGCGCAGGTCGACGCGCCACACGTCGACCCGGCGGCGCAGGCTCCTGTCGGGCGCGTAGCGCAGCGTGTGCCAGACCCCGTGCTTGCGGGCCTTCTTCACGCGGTGGCGCAGCGACACCGGCACGAGCGCGCGGACGACCGGGTAGGGCACGTTGATCCACAGCCGGGCCTCCGACGTGACCTGCTCGGGCAGCTCGCGCCCGTGCACCAGGTCCTCGACGTAGCAGCGCGCGAGGTTGCCGCCCGCGGCCATCGTGTAGAAGCTTGCCGCGCCCTGGCGCAGGTTGACCTCGAGGATCTTGCTCGTGCCGGTGCGGCGGTCGTACATGACGTCGAGGTTCGCGGCACCGACGTAGCCGAGGCTGTCGAGCAGGTGCCGGATCGACTCGGTGAGCTTGTCGTCCTTCATCGTCACGACGGCGTTGTAGTTGCCCACGAGCTTCGGGTCGTACTCGCCGAGCACGATCTGGGCGGCGGACAGGAACCGCAGCCGGCCGTGCCGGTCGGAGTACGTGTTGACCACGCGCATGACCGACTCGTCGCCCGCGAGGTACTCCTGCACGATGAGGTCGTCCGTGTAGCCCGCGGCGTAGATGCGGCGCGCGACGTCGCGCAGCTCGGCCGCGTCCTGCACGAGGTAGACCTTCTTCTTGCCCTCGAACTGCAGGCGCGGGTACGTGTCCGTGTCCGACGGCTTGAGGATGAGGGGGTACGGGAACGGCAGGTCCTCCCCGAAGCCCGGGGCGTCGACGTGCGCCGCCGTGGCGATCACCGTCTCCGGGTGCGGCACGCCCAGCTCCGCGCAGGTGCGGTAGAAGTCGGTCTTGTTCATGAGCCGCGCCGCCAGCTCCTGGCCCACGAGCGGGATGAGGTAGAGGTCCTCGAGCTCGGCGCGGTGCGCGATCACGACGTTCGTGTAGAACTCGATGTTCGCGATGAGCAGGCGCTTGCGGCCCGGGAACTCCTGGGCCAGCTCGCGCAGGACCGCGACGATGCGCTCGGGGTCGTCGAAGTCGCGGTAGGTGCGCACGTCGACGATGCGGGAGTCCGCCGTCTCGCGCAGGGGGAAGCGGCCCAGGGCCAGCGTGCGGACGCCGTACGCCTCGTGCAACGACCTCGCGATGTTGTAGGTGTTGAGGTTGGTCCCCAGGACGATGGGGAGGAACTCGGCGTTGCCGTACGTCATCGCGAAAAGTCGTCCGTTTCTCTGTGTGGTCGGCGGGCGTCCGCCATCCTACGGGCCGGGTACGGCCGCGCCCGGGCCGACCCCCTCGCCCGCGACGGCCTCACCCGCGCGGTCCTGACCGGCGCGGACGACGACGCCGTGCCCGGCGAGCACGCGCACGAGCTCGTCGTGGCCCCGCGAGACGTCCCAGTGCACCCCGACCATGCCGGCGGCGCGCGCGCCCTCGACGTTGCGCGCGGTGTCGTCGACGAAGAGCACGTCGCCCGGGTCCGTGCCGATGCGCCGCGCGGCCTCGAGGAAGAACCGCGGGTCCGGCTTGGCGATCCCGAGCTCGCACGAGTACCAGCTCGTGTCGAACTCGGCGTCATACCCGAGCGCGTGACGCATGAACGGCACGCGCCGGCGCTCCTGGTTGGTGCCGAGGTGCACGCCGTAGCCGCTCGCGCGCAGCGCCCGCACGAGGTCGAACGACGCGTCCACGACCTCGAGCGCGTCGAACCAGATCGCGCGGTACACGTCCTCCGCCGACACCGCCACGCCGTACCGCTCGAGCCCGGCGGCCAGCACGGGGAGGTAGTCGCCCTCGCCCACGAGCATGGGCAGGTCCTCGCTCCACGTCTCCCGGACGAAGTCGTGCGCACGGTCGCCCAGGTACTGCGCGACGGCCGCGTACCAGCCGTCAGGGATGTGCTGGAGCACGCCGTCGGCGTCGAACAGGACGTGGCGCACGGTCATGGCCGCCACCCTAGCGGCGGGGGTCGTCGGGCCGGGACCTGTGGCCGTGGCGGCGGGCGGGGCGGGCCGCCGTAGGATCCACGGGTGACGTCGCGACCGGACCAGGACCACGCCCAGCCCCTCGTCGGAGTGCTCGGAGGTGTCGGGCCCCTCGCCACGGCGTACTTCCTCCAGCTCCTCGTCGAGCTCACGGAGGCGGAGCGCGACCAGGACCACGTGGACGCCGTCGTGCTCAACCACGCGACGATCCCCGACCGCACGGCGTTCATCCTCGGCCGCTCGGACGCCGACCCGGGTCCGGTGCTCGCGCGCGACGCGGAGCGGCTCGAGCGCTTCGGGGCGGACTTCCTCGTCATGCCGTGCAACACGGCGCACTACTTCACCCAGCAGGTGCTCGACGCGATCAGCGTCCCGTTCGTGTCCATCATCGACACGACGGTCGACGCGGCCCGGTCACGGGTCGCGGACCTGCGCGCGGTGGGGCTGCTCGCGACGGCGGGCACCGCGGCGTCGGGCGTCTACCAGGACGCGTTCGCCCGTCACGGCGTCGACGCGCTCGTCCCGGACGACGCCGACCAGGCCCTCGTGTCGCAGATCATCTACGAGCAGGTCAAGGCGGGCCGGCCCGTCGACATCGAGACGTTCCGCGCCGTCGCGGGGCGGCTCGTCGAGCGGGGCGCCCAGGTGATCGTGCTGGGCTGCACGGAGCTGTCGGTCGTCGCGGTCGACCACGACCTGCTCGCCGACCCGCTCTACCTCGACTCGACCGACCAGCTCGCCCGCGCGACCATCCGCCGCGCGGGGCACCGCGTCCGCGGGGCCTGACCAGGCCGCTGCAGCGGTACGAGGGAAGGCGTCAGCCGAGCTCGCTCGTGCCCGAGTACAGGTGCAGCACCGGGACGTGGAGCTCCTCGCGCGCGCGGGACGCCCAGTCGGTGTGGAACGTGTCCTCGACGGCGTGCGGGTAGGTCACCACGACGATCTCGCGCACGCCGTCCGCGGCGACGGCCTTGTGCAGCGCGGGCAGCGGGTCGTCGTCGACGACCGCGCCGTCGGCCTCGCGGCCCGCCGCGCGCAGCTCGGCGACGCTGCGCTCGAGCTGCTCGCCCGCCGTCACCGTCGCCTGGACGGGCGAGGGCTCGCGCCCCAGGACCTCGTCCCACGCCTCCTTGAGCTCGCCCACGCTCAGGTGGTCGATGATCCCGGAGATCACGTTGCGCTCCGTGTCCGCGGGCACGAGGACCCGGTAGGCGAGCTGCTCGTCCTCGTGCAGCGACAGGATGTGCTGCACGTCGGCCGGGTTCAGCGTGTCTTCGGTCAGGACGAGGATCGTGTCGGTCACGCGGGTCAGCCTATCGGCAGGAGCCAGCGCGCGGCGGTCGTACCGGCGGGGGAGCCCGGCCGGTCCTCGGGGCTGTGCAGCAGGTGGGCGAGGCGCGCGCCCCGGGGCGGGAGCGCCGTCGTGCCGGACCGCACAGCCCCGGCCACGATGCGGCCGGGACCGCGCCCGACGACGGTCGGGGTGGTGGTGACGCACAGCTCGTCGACGAGGTCCGCCGCGAGCAGGTCGCCCAGGAGGGTCGGCCCGCCCTCGGTGAGCACGCGGGCCAGGCCGCGGTCGGCGAGCGCGGCGAGCCCCGCGGCGAGGTCGACGCCGGCGCCCGGCTCGTGCTCGTCCTGCGCGCCCGCGGCGTCGTGCCCGACGACGAGCACCCGGTCTGCGGGCACGTCGCCCCTCGCCGTGGCGGCCCCGGCAGGTCCGGTGAGCACGTACGGCGGGCGGTGACCGTGCGTGAGCGCCTCGGGCACGCGACCCGTCCGGGTCACGATCGCGAGCTCGAGCGGGGCGTCGTGCAGGTGCCGCAGGCCGCGCGGCCGGTCGAGCGCGGTGTAGCCCTCGGCGCGGGCGGTCCCCGCGCCGACGAGCACGACGTCGGCGAGCGCGCGCAGGACCCGGAAGACCCGCCAGTCCGCGTCGTCGTTGATGGACCCCGAGCGGTGGTCCGGGCCCCACGCCGCGCCGTCGACGCTCGCGACCATGTTGGCGCGCACCACGTGGGCGGCGCGCGACGGCGGCCCGTACGCGTAGAGGGTCGCGAGCCGCTCCTCGCGCGGGTCGGGGGGCAGGTGCTCCGCGGCGGGCAGGAGCACGTCGAGCAGGGGGAGGTCCGTGCGTCCCGCGGGCGGCTCGGTGGACGCCGCAGCGGGCTCGTCGGAGGGTGCCGTGGTGGAGGTCACAGCGGCCAGGCTAGCCGCAGGCGTAGGCTGGATCCTCGTGACTGCGCCCGTCGCCGGTGGCGCCTCAGCCCCGGCAGCTCTCCCCGGCACCGCCCGCGCGTCGGCCTCCGACGCGGCTCCCGCCGTGCCCGGACGTGCGCGCGCCCTCGCCGACGTCCGCCCGTCCGTCCCGCCCGCACGGCTCCTGGCCGACCTCCTGCCGCCCCGGCACTTCGCCGACGCCCGCTTCTCGACCTACCGCGCGAACCCCGCGTACCCGAGCCAGGCGCGCACCGTCGCCCGGCTCGAGGAGGTTGCGGCGGCCGTCGTGAAGCCCGCGCGCAAGGGGCTCTTCGGCCCCCGCAAGCAGACCGCGCCCGCGGTGTACATGGACGGCGGGTTCGGCGTCGGCAAGACCCACCTCCTCACGTCTCTCGCGCACGCCGTGGGCCTCGACGTGAGCGCCTACGGCACCTTCGTCGAGTACACGAACCTCGTGGGCGCGCTCGGCTTCCAGGCGACCGTGGACGCGCTCGCCACGAAGAAGCTCGTGTGCATCGACGAGTTCGAGCTCGACGACCCGGGCGACACCGTCCTCATGTCGCGCCTGCTGCGCGAGCTCGCCGACCGTGGCGTCGCGCTCGCGGCGACGTCGAACACGCTGCCCGAGGCGCTCGGCGAGGGCCGCTTCGCGGCCGAGGACTTCCTGCGCGAGATCCAGGCGCTCGCGGCCCGGTTCGAGGTGCTGCGCGTCGACGGCGAGGACTACCGTCACCGTGCGGTCGTCACCGACTCCGCTCCGCTTCCCGAGGACGCCGTGCGGGCCGCGGTCACCGGCCGGCCCGGAGCCACGCTGGACGCGTTCGACGACCTGCTCGGGCACCTCTCCCAGGTGCACCCGAGCCGCTACCGTGCCCTGCTCGACGGCGTCGAGGTCGTCGCGCTCACCGGCGCGCACACCGTGACCGAGCAGTCGGCCGCGCTGCGCCTCGTGGTCCTCGTCGACCGCCTCTACGACCGCGACGTGCCCGTGCTGCTCGCCGGGTCCGACGGGTACACCGGCGAGCGGAGCCTCTTCACCGAGGAGATGTTGCGGGGCGGGTACCGCAAGAAGTACTACCGCGCGCTCTCCCGCCTCGGCGCGCTCGCTGAGGACGGTCGCGCGGTCGCGCGCGCGTCGGCCTGACGCCGCGCCCGAGCGAGCACGGTGCCGCGGCTCACGTCGCGGCGAGGCGCCTCTTCTCGACCTCGATGTCGAAGTCGGCCGGCGGCCAGCCGAGGTCGAGGCGGCGCAGCGCGTCGAGCAGCAGCTCGCTCACCGCGAGTCGCGCGAACCACTTGCGGTCGGCCGGGACCACGTGCCAGGGCGCGGCCTCGGTGCTCGTCCGGTCGAGGACGGCCTGGTACGCCTCCTGGTACGCGGGCCACTTCTGGCGCGAGTCGACGTCGTTCGGGTTGTACTTCCAGAACTTGTCCGGGCGCTCCAGCCGCTCCATGAGCCGAGCGCGCTGCTCCTCGTAGGACACGAGCAGCGCGACCTTGACGATCGTGGTCCCGGACGCGACGACCTTCTCCTCGAACCGGTTGATCTCGTCGTACCGCGCCTCCCAGACGTCGGGCGCCACGAGACCGTCGACGCGCGCGACCAGCACGTCCTCGTAGTGGGAACGGTCGAAGACGCCGATGTACCCTGGCTCGGGCAGCGCGCGGCGGATGCGCCAGAGGTAGTGGTGCTTGCGTTCCTCGGGCGTCGGGACGCCGAACGAGCGGTGCGCGACGCCCTGCGGGTCGACGAGGCCGACGACGTGGCGCACGATGCCGCCCTTGCCCGCGGTGTCCATCCCCTGGAGCACGAGCAGCACCGAGCGCGAGCCGCCCGACCGGCCCTCGGCGAACAGGCGCTCCTGGAGCTCGGAGAGCTCGTCCGCGTGCCGCGCGACGAGGGCCTGGCCGGCCGCCTTGTCGCCCGTGAAGCCCGGGGTCGAGCCCCGGTCGAACGAGGCGAGGTCGAACCCGGCGCGCACGCGCAGCGACTCGGTCGGGGCGACCTCCCAGTCGGCGTCGAGCGCCGCCGACGCGGAGCCGGGACCGGAGCCGGATGCCGAGCCCTTGCCGTGCTTCTTCTTCGACTTCTTCTTCGTCGTCGGCATGGGCGTGAGCGTAGTCACACCCAGGCCAGGACGGCGACCGAACGCGCGGGGAGGTCGACGCCGCGCCGGTGCACGCTCGTCGTCGGGTCCCACGCGGCGAGCACGCGCGGCGTGCCGCCGAGCGCCAGCCGGAGCCGCCGGGGCTCCTCGCCGAGGTTGACCGCGACCGCGACGGTCCGCCGGTCCACGACGAACGCGGGACCGCCGCGCGGGGCGGACGCCGCGGACGGCTCCTCGCCGGACGCGTCGTCGTCCACGCCACCGGGCCCGTGCACCCGCACGACCGAGAGGTCGCCCGAGCGGACGTCCGGGCGCGACCGCAGCGCCACGAGCGCCCGGTACCAGGCGAGCAGCCGCGCGTGCTCGCCGCGGTCGCGCTCGTCCCAGTCGAGGACGCTCGCGTCGCGGGTCTCCCGCGCCTGCGGGTCGGGGACGGGGGCGCCGTCGGTCCACCCGTGGTCGGCGAACTCGGCGGCACGGCCGCGCCGGACCGCCTCGGCGAGCTCCGGCTCGGCGTGGTCGGTGAAGAACTGCCACGGCGTGGACGCGCCCCACTCCTCGCCCATGAAGAGCAGCGGGGTGAACGGGGAGACGAGCACGAGCGCCGCGGCCGCGGCGAGCCCCCCGCCGTCGAGCGTGGCCGACGTCCGGTCCCCGAACGCGCGGTTGCCGACCTGGTCGTGGTTCTGCGCGCTCACGACGAACGCGTGCCCGTCGGCCCCCGCGGGCACCGGGTGGCCCCACGTGCGGCCGCGGAACGTGGAGAACGTGCCGTCGTGCACGAACACGCCCGTGAGGGCCTTGCGCAGCACCGCGACCGAGCCGAAGTCGACGTAGTAGCCCTGCCGCTCGCCCGTGAGGAGCGCGTGCACGGCGTGGTGGACGTCGTCGGCCCACTGGGCGCGCATTCCGCGCCCGCCCTGCTCGACGCCCGTGACCGTGGCCGGGTCGTTCTCGTCCGACTCCGCCACGAGGGTGAGCGGTCGCCCGAGCTCCTGCTCGACCCGGTCGACGCGTCGCGCGAGCTCGGCCAGCAGGTGCGTGGGGGAGTCGTCGACGAGCGCGTGCACGGCGTCGAGGCGCAGCGCGTCGACGTGGAACTCGACGAACCATCGTTCGGCGTTGTCGATGACCCACTCGCGCACCTCGCGGCTGCCCGGGCGGTCGAGGTTCACCGCCGAGCCCCAAGGAGTCTCGTGCGCGTCGGTGAAGTACGGGCCGAACTCCGGCAGGTAGTTCCCCGACGGGCCGAGGTGGTTGTAGACGACGTCGAGCACGACCGCGAGCCCGCGCGCGTGCGCGGCGTCCACGAACCGCTGGAGCGCGCGGGGACCGCCGTACGGCTCGTGCACCGCGTACAGGTGCACGCCGTCGTAGCCCCAGCCGCGCTCGCCGCCGAACGCCGCGACCGGCAGGAGCTCGACCGCGCCGACGCCCAGGTCGACCAGGTGGTCGAGCCGGTCGGTCGCGGCGTCGAGCGTGCCCTGCGGCGTGAACGTCCCCACGTGCAGCTCGTAGAGGACCTCGCCCCGCACGTCCCGGCCCGCCCACGCGTCGTCGGTCCAGGCGAACGCCGCGTCGAACGTGCGGCTCGGACCGTGCACGCCGTAGGGCTGCCACGGGCTGCGAGGGTCGGGCCGGCCCGGTCCGCCGTCGACCGCGTACCCGTAGTCCGTGCCCCACGGCAGCTCGTGGTCGTAGCCCCACCAGCCGGGCACGTGCGCGCCCACGAGGCGCAGCGGTCGTCGTTCGGCGCCGTCGAACGTGCCCGAGCCGGGCTCGGGCAGGAGCAGCTCGACACCGCGCGCCGTCGGCGCCCAGACGAGAGGTCGTGGCCCGGGCACGGAGAGCATGGGGGTCGAGCGGGGCGGGGGGACGCGGGGAGCGGGGGCGCCGGGCGTCGGGGTCGTCGGGTCGGTCGTCATGGCGCGTCCCCGGCGGGCTCGTGCGCCTCGCCCGTCCTCGCGACGGCGGCGCTCACGGCGTCGCCCCGGTCGACGAGGAGCGCGACCGGGAGGTCGGCGAGCAGGTCGGCGACGGGCACCGTGCCGGACGGGTGCTCCCGGCCGGTGAGCACGTCGACCCACGCCCCCGTCCCCTGGGGCAGCGCGACGACGTGGTCGCGCCACCCGCCGAGCCGGTCGACCGTGCCGGCGAGGCGCGTCGCGACGGTCACCACGCGCGCGACGGGCGCGGCGTCCGCGTCGGCGCCCGTGCGCGGGCCGCGCGGCGTCGTGCGCGCGAACGCGAGCGCGCACGGCGTCGACGACGCGACGGGGGCGTACCCCGCGCCGTCGCCCACGAACGCGTCGGCCAGGGCGCGGCGCAGCCGCAGGGCGCGTGCCGTGACGAGCAGCTTCTCGTCCGCGAGCGTGCGCGCGGGCGCCCCGCCGTCGAGCCGCGCGAGCCGCTCCGTCAGCGCCTCGACGTCGACCGGGCGGCGGTTGTCCGGGTCCACGAGGGTCGGCGCGTAGGACTCCGCTCCCTGGTACACGTCCGCGACGCCGGGCGCCGTGAGCCGGACGAGCGTGATCCCGAGGCTCGCGGCGCGCAGCTCCTCGCGGTGCTCCCGGGACCACCGGGCGAAGGCGCCGGTCACGGCCGGGTCGGCGAGCGCGCGCCGCGCGACGTCCGCGACGGCCTCCTCGTAGGCGTCGTCGGGGCTCGTCCAGGACGTCGCGACCTTGGCCTCGCGGAGCGCCTTGCGCAGGTAGTCGACGAGGCGGTCGGGCGCGATCGCCGCGACGGACGTGCCGTCGGTCGCGACGTCGGCCGGGTCTGCCCCGGCGCCCGCGTCGGGCAGCCACGTCCCCGCGACCGTCTGCCACAGGAGGTTCTCCGCGAGACCGTCCACGAGCACCCCGCGGTAGGGCGCGGTCGCCGCGCGGACCTCGTCGACGAGCCGTGACCAGCCCGTCGCGTCCTCGGAGAGCACCCCGAGCGCGGCGCGCGTGTCCTCGCCGCGCTTGGTGTCGTGCGTGGAGCCCGCCGTGAGGGCGTGCGGGGTGAGCGCGGCGAACCGCTGCGCGAACGCGTGCCAGTCGTGCACGCCGAGGCTGAACCGGTCCGGCTCGCCCCCCACCTCGCACAGGCTCACGAGCTCCGTCCAGCGGTAGAACGCGGTGTCCTCCACCCCCTTCGCCGTCACGGCCCCGCACACCTGCTGGAAGCGCACCACGAGCTCGTCGCGCCGCGCCTCCCGGCGCCGGCCCGCGCTCCCCACCTCCCGGCCCAGCACGAGGTCGACCACGACGTCGAGCGTCTCCGCGCGCTGTGGGTCGAGCCGAGCCCGCGCGCGCTCGGCCGCCTCCTCGACCGCCCGGACCGCCTCGTGCCGCGGCGGCGTGCCCGGGACGACGTACGCGCGGTACCGGTCGAACGCGACGAGCAGCTCGCGCAGGCACTGGTGCAGGCCGCGCCACGTGTGGTCGCGCAGGCGCGGGTCGTCGTGGCAGACGGCGGCCGCCAGGTCGGTCAGCCGGTGCACCTCCGCGTACAGCGGCCCCGCGACGACCTCGCGCTTCGCCTCCTCGACGAGCGCGCCCAGGCCGCCCGGCGCCGCGCCCGTGAGGCGCGTCATCACCGCGTCGAGGCCCGACCGGCCGCCCGGGTCGACGAAGAGCTGCTGGAGCCGCCACGCGACGTCGTAGCCCGTGGTCCCGACCGTCGCCCAGTCCGGGGGCACCTGCTCCTCGCCCGCGAGGATCTTCTCCACCACGACCCACGCGGCGTCCGTGCGGTCCGCGAGCCGCTGGAGGTACTGCGCCGGGTCCGCGAGGCCGTCCGGGTGGTCGATGCGCAGGCCGTCGACCGTGCCGTCCGTGACGAGGCCGAGCACGAGCGCGTGCGTCGCGTCGAACACCTCCTCGTCCTCGACCCGGACCGCGACGAGCGACCCGACGTCGAAGAAGCGCCGGTAGTTGAGCTCCTCGTCGCCCACGCGCCAGTACGCGAGGCGGTAGTGCTGGCGCTCCACCAGCTCGGTGAGCGGCAGGTCCTCCGTGCCCGCCCGCACGGGAAAGACGTGGTCGTAGTACCGGAGCACACGCCGGGGCTCCGGCGACCCGGGGACCTCGACCTCGTCGACCGCGATCTCGCCCGCCGCGAGCACGTCGCCCAGGCGCGCGCCGAGGACCGGCATGAGCACCGCGCCCTCGCCCGCCGACCAGTCGACGTCGAACCACCGGGCGTAGGGCGAGTCGGCACCGTCCTCCAGGACCGACCACAGCGCACGGTTGTGCCAGGCGGGCGTCGGGACGGCCATGTGGTTCGGCACGACGTCGAGCACGATGCCCAGGCCCGCCGCCCGGGCGCTCGCGGCCAGGCGCTCGAGCCCCTCGCGCCCCCCGAGCTCGTCGCTGACGCGCGAGTGGTCGACGACGTCGTACCCGTGCGTCGAGCCGGGCGCGGCCTGGAGCACGGGGGAGAGGTAGAGGTGCGTGACCCCGAGTGACGCGAGGTAGGGCACCTGGCGCGCGGCGTCGTCGAACGTCAGGTCGGGGCCGAGCTGGAGCCGGTACGTCGAGACCGGGACGCGGGGCGGCGCACCGTGCGCGCCGGCCGCGCCGACGGTGGGGAGGATGGCCGTCATCGCAGCGGCGGTCGGGTCAGGACGATGACGCTGCGGCCCGTCACGGAGACCGTGTCGCCCGGGTGCAGCGCGTCGCCGACGCTCACCGTGCCGTCGGTGTCCAGCACGACGTCCCACTCCTCCCCGTACGCCGCGGGCGGCACGGTGAACTCGAGGGCGTCCGAGTGGGCGTTGAGCAGCAGGAGGAACGAGTCGTCGACGATCGGCTCGCCGCGCCGGTCCTGCTCCGGGATGGCGTCGCCGTTGAGGAACACCATGACGGTCCGCGCGTACGCGTGGTCCCAGTCCTGCTGGTCCATGCGCGACCCGGTGATGTCGAGCCACTCGATGTCGGGCAGCTCGTCGTCCGCCGTCCCCGCACCGCCGCGTCCCAGGAAGAAGCGCCGTCGGTGCAGCACGGGGTGGTCACGGCGCAGCCACACAACGCGGCGGGCGAAGTCGAGGAGCGCGGCCCGCTCGTCGTCGAGGCCCTCCTCGCCGCCCCAGTCCATCCAGGTGATCTCGTTGTCCTGGCAGTAGCCGTTGTTGTTGCCGTGCTGGGTGCGCGCGATCTCGTCGCCGTGCGCGAGCATCGGCACGCCCTGGGAGAGCAGCAGCGTGGCGAGGAAGTTCCGGCGCTGGCGCGCGCGGAGCGCCCGCACCTCGGGGTCGTCCGTCGGACCCTCGACCCCGCAGTTCCACGACCGGTTGTGGCTCTCGCCGTCGTTGTTGCCCTCGCCGTTGGCCTCGTTGTGCTTCTCGTCGTAGGAGACGAGGTCGTTCAGCGTGAAGCCGTCGTGCGCCGTGACGAAGTTGATCGACGCGATGGGCTTGCGGCCGCTGTGCTCGTAGAGGTCCGACGAGCCCGTGAGCCGGCTCGCGAGCTCGGGCAGGGTCGAGGGCTCGCCGCGCCAGAAGTCGCGCACGGTGTCCCGGTACTGCCCGTTCCACTCGGTCCACAGCGGCGGGAAGCCGCCCACCTGGTAGCCGCCGTCGCCGAGGTCCCAGGGCTCGGCGATGAGCTTGACCTGGGAGATGACCGGGTCCTGCTGCACGATGTCGAAGAACGCCGAGAGGCGGTCGACCTCGTGGAACTGGCGCGCGAGCGTGGCCGCGAGGTCGAAGCGGAACCCGTCGACGTGCATCTCGGTCACCCAGTAGCGCAGCGAGTCCATGATGAGCTGGAGCACGTGCGGCGAGCGCATGAGCAGCGAGTTGCCCGTGCCGGTCGTGTCGAAGTAGTGCGCCTCGTCGCCGTCGACCAGCCGGTAGTAGGCCTTGTTGTCGATGCCGCGGAAGCTCAGCGTCGGGCCGAGGTGGTTGCCCTCGGCGGTGTGGTTGTAGACGACGTCGAGGATGACCTCGATGCCGGCCTCGTGCAGCGCCTTGACCATGGTCTTGAACTCCATGACCTGCTGCCCGCGCGTGCCGTACGCCGCGTAGCCGTTGTGGGGCGCGAAGAACCCGATGGTGTTGTAGCCCCAGTAGTTCGACAGCCCCTTCTCGACGAGCGTGGGGTCGTTGACGAACTGGTGCACCGGCATGAGCTCGACCGCCGTGACGCCCAGCGTCACGAGGTGCTCGATCACGGAGGGGTGCGCCATGCCCGCGTACGTGCCGCGCAGCTCGTCGGGCACGTCCGGGTGGAGCATCGTCATGCCCTTGACGTGCGCCTCGTAGACCACGCTGTCGTGGTAGTCCCGGTTCGGCGGGCGGTCGTGCCCCCAGTCGAAGTACGGGTTGATGACGACCGAGACCATCGTGTGCCCGGCGGAGTCGTCGTCGTTGAGCGGGGGAGCGGTCGCGTCCTCGGCGTCCTCACCCTCGGCGGCCTCGCCCCCGGGCACCGCGTCGCCGCCGTCGGCGAAGCGGTAGGAGAACAGGGACTCGTCGCCGTCCACCCGGCCCTCGATCGCCTTCGCGTACGGGTCCAGGAGCAGCTTGGCCGGGTTGCAGCGGTGGCCGTTCGCCGGGTCGTAGGGGCCGTGCACGCGGTAGCCGTAGCGCGTGCCGGGGCCCTTCCCGGGGAGGTAGACGTGCCAGACGTGCGCGTCCACCTCCTCGAGGTCGACGCGCGTCTCGGTGCCGTCGTCGGCGAGGAGGCAGAGCTCCACGCGCTCCGCGACCTCGGAGAACAGGGCGAAGTTCGTCCCCGTCCCGTCGTAGGTGGCGCCCAACGGGTAGGGGTGGCCTGGCCAGGTCTGCATGCCCTTGAGGATTCCACGCACCCCGGGTCGCTGTCGTCGCAGGAGGCGCCTGATCCCGAGTGACGGGGGCCACGCAGATGAAATAGTGTGCCAAGCACGCACGACAACCGGCGTGCGCCGCGCACCCGTCTCACCGTCGGGCGCCCGGGCCGCCCCGCGCCGCGGACGGTCGTGCATGGCGGCGACGGACCTGGTAGACCCGTGCCTATGAGCACCCACGCAGACCACCGCGACGACCTCAACGAGTCCGACGTCGCCTCCGCCCGACTGTCCCCGCGGCGCGAGGAGGAGGGGGAGCCCGTCGGTGACGTGCTGACCGGTGGGGACGCGACCAAGGCCCCGCAGTCGCTCTCGGAGAACGAGCGTCGGCCGATCGACGGCGCGTCGTCGGGCACGTCCTGGGACGACCCCGACGAGCTCTGAGCGTCAGTCCACGCGCGGCAGCCGGTCGGCGTCGACCGGGATGAGCCGGGGCATCCCGGCGGGAGCCACGGCGCTCAGCGCGAGGTAGCGCGCCTCGGCGCGATGGAGGCGGATGTGCTCGTCGACGGTCCAGTCCGGACCGTTCGTCAGCGACATGCCGCACGAGCAGTCGATCGTCACCTGCCCGGCCGCGTCCTCACGGACCTGCCCGATCGTCACGTGCGCGGAGCGCGCGTCCGCCTTCGCGCGGCGCATGCTCGCGCTGACGGGTTCGGGGCGCGTGGGCTCCGGCGGCGGGGTCGGGGCGGGTGCGGCACTCACAGAGCCCGAGCCTAGACGGCGACGCGCGGGTCCGTGCACGCGGCGCACGTCTCCGACCGGACGGGGCCGTGGACCCGCCGGCCGTCTCAGTGGGTGTGGGCGATCCCCAGGGCGTGCGCCCGCTCGTGCTCGCGCTCGGCGGCCTCGCGCGCGGCGATGCGAGCCCGGACCTCCTCGCGCCGGAGCGGGGGGACGGTCGTCGGCGGGTTGCGACGTTCCGGCAGCTTGGCGAGGAGCCGCGCGACGATGGCCGTGACCTCGTCGACCGCCCGCTCGAACGGCTCCTGCGTCGCGGCGCTCGTGCGCTGGATCCCGGTCACCTTCCGGACGAACTGGCGAGCCGCCGCCTCGATCTCCTCGTCCGTGGCGGGGGGCTCGAGGCCGCGCAGGGTCGTGATGTTCCGGCACATGCCCTCGACGCTACGTGCGGGCGAGGAGCACCACAAGAGCGGCCTGCGTCGTCAGGCGAACCGTGCCGAGACGGCGAGCGTCTCGCCGACGTCGACGCGGACGTCCGCGAGGCGGACGCCCGGGGGGAGGTCGGACACGAGGTCGACCTGGCGACCCTCGACCTTGGCGAGCTCGCCGCGTGCCGCGACGAGCAGCGCCGCGACGACGGGGTTGCGGCTCGACAGCTCGAGGCCCCGGACGGCGAGCACCATCTGGGCGTCGACCTCGGCGGTGGCCGTCGCGCGGACGCTCGCGGAGAGGATGCCCTTGCGGACCCGGGCGAACGCGCGGAGCGTGACGCTGCGGGGTCCCGCCGACTCGAGCTCGACGTCGAGCGACGCGAGCGTGAGGCCGAGGTTCTGGAGCTCCGTGGCGACGAGCCGCCGCGCGGTCGCGACGATCGCGTCGCGCGGCGCCGCGACCCGGACGTGGCCGGTGAGGGGTGCGGCGTCGTCGGGCTCGACGCCCTCGACCCCGAGGCCGCCGGCCGCGTCCTCGACCCAGTGGAACCGCAGACCCTCGGCCTCGGCGACGACGTCCACCGGCACGTCCTCCACCACGAGCGGGTGGGCGTCGACGCGCACCCGGCGCAGGACCGCGTCCTCGCGCGAGCGCACGTCCTCGACGTCAGAGGTCGTGGGGCCGGTCGACGTCGTGTCCGTCGGCGTGCTCGGGGACGCGCCGCCGACGCGCACGTGCACCCCGGTCAGGTCGACGTCGAGCCGCGCGACGTCGGCGCCGTCGAGGTTGGCGTCGAGCCGGGCCCGCTCGGCGCCCTGGACGGTCGGGCCGAGCGCGTCGAGCAGGACGGGGCGTAGCCGGGCGAGGAGCTCGGCGGCGGTCGTGGGGCGCGGGGCGGTGCCGAGCGGCAGCACGTCGTGGGCGGGGCGCAGATCGGGCATGGGCCGAGAGTAGTGGACGACGAAGGCCGCCCCGGGGAACCCGGGACGGCCTTCGTGCTGGTGGGCGATACTGGGATCGAACCAGTGACCTCTTCCGTGTCAGGGAAGCGCGCTACCGCTGCGCCAATCGCCCGGGGTGATGCTGCACTGCATGCGAGGTGGAGATGGGATTCGAACCCACGTATACGGCTTTGCAGGCCGCTGCCTCGCCTCTCGGCCACTCCACCATGAGACGTGCTCCCTCTCGCTCCCGAGAGAGCAGGCCAGAGAGTGGGCCTCCGAGCGGATGACGGGACTCGAACCCGCGACCCTCACCTTGGCAAGGTGATGCTCTACCAACTGAGCCACATCCGCGCGGCCGGTCGTCGGGCTCCTGAGAGCCTTCGTGATCCGGCGCGAAGCACATACTAGCCGACTTCCCGTCCGGACCGTGCATCCGGTCCGGGTGATGGTCGGCGCGCGAGAGGCCGCTCCGGACGGTGCCGGGGCGGCCTCTCGCGTCGTGCTCGTGGGCGATACTGGGATCGAACCAGTGACCTCTTCCGTGTCAGGGAAGCGCGCTACCGCTGCGCCAATCGCCCCGAAGGGTGGTGCTGCTGCGAGGTGGAGATGGGATTCGAACCCACGTATACGGCTTTGCAGGCCGCTGCCTCGCCTCTCGGCCACTCCACCGCGACCTGCCCTCCGCCGCCGCGAGAGCGGTCGGAGAGTGGGCCTCCGAGCGGATGACGGGACTCGAACCCGCGACCCTCACCTTGGCAAGGTGATGCTCTACCAACTGAGCCACATCCGCGCGGCCGGACGGGTGAGAACTTCGAGGAATCACTTCCTGTCGGCCCCCGGCGTTCCGGCGCGTCCCAGACATTAGTCCACGTTCGCGCCCGGAGTCCAACCGGCGTCGTCCCGTGCGCGTCGGGTGCGCACCCGGGCTCGTCCGGGTGGCGCGCGTGTGCTCGGTAGCGTGGTCCCGTGCCAGGACCTGGGAGAACGTCGTCGAGGCCGGGGCTCGCGAGCTTCGCGGGCCGCGCCGCCACCGGTGTGGTGGAGGTCGTCGACCTGTGGCGCGAGCCGGAGCGGCTCGCCGGCGAGGGCCCGTGGTTCGTCGTGGCGGACTTCGACGCCCCCGCTCGCGGCGGGCGAGCGCGCGCCTGGCGGTTCGCGGAGCGCGTCGACCCGGCGGAGCTCGCGCGGGAGGCGGGCGGAAGGGACGCATGGCGCGGGCCCGCGCCGTCCGACTGGGAGAGCTCGATGGACCGTGCGGCGTACGAGGCCGCGGTCGCCCGCGTGCGCGAGGAGGTCCGCGAGGGCGAGGTCTACCAGGCCAACGTCTGCCGCGTGCTGTCCGCCCCGCTCGTCGCCCCGGACGGCACCGAGCCGGACGCCGCGGCCCTCGGGCGCCGTCTGGCCCGGGGGAACCCGGCGCCCTACGCGGGCGTCCTGCACGTCCCGGCGAGCTCCGGCGTCGACCCCGTCTGGGTAGTGACCGCGTCCCCCGAGCTCTACCTCCGCGTCGCGGGCGGGACGGTGACGTCCGGACCGATCAAGGGCACCGCTCCGACGCCGGACGGGCTCACCGCCAAGGACCGCGCGGAGAACGTCATGATTACCGACCTCGTGCGCAACGACCTCCAGCGCGTGTGCGACCCGGGGACGGTCGAGGTCACGGACCTGCTCGCGGTCGAGCAGCACCCCGGCCTCGTGCACCTCGTGAGCACCGTCGCGGGAAGGCTCCGTCCGGGCCTGGGCGACCCGGCGGCACTCTGGCCCGCGCTGCTCGACGCGACCTTCCCGCCCGCGTCCGTGTCCGGCGCCCCGAAGTCGTCCGCGCTCCGGATCATCGACGCGCTCGAGCCCGTGCCGCGCGGTCCCTACTGCGGGGCGATCGGGTGGGTCGACGGCGACGAGGCGGTGCTCGCCGTCGGGATCCGGACGTTCTGGTGGTCCGACGGCGTGCTCCGTTTCGGCACGGGGGCGGGGATCACGTGGGGGAGCGACCCCGCGCGCGAGTGGGAGGAGACCGAGCTCAAGGCGCGGCGACTCGTCGGCCTCGCCTCCGGCACACTGGAGCCATGAGCACTCCTGCGGCCACGACGCCGACGTCCGACCGACCGTCCGAGAACCTCGTGATCTGGGCGGACGGGCGACTGGTCCGTCCGCGCGAGGAGGCCCTCAGCGCCGTGGACCACGGCCTCACGGTCGGGGACGGCGTGTTCGAGACGTGCGCCGTGTTCGACGGGCAGGCGTTCGCGCTCACCCGGCACCTGCGCCGGCTCGCGCGGTCCGCCGCCGGCCTCGGGCTCGACGCGCCGGACGAGCAGCGCGTGCTCGACGGCGTCACGGCCGTGCTCGCGGAAGCCGACGCCCGGACACGGGCCGGGGCAGGCGGCGTCGGGCGGCTGCGCATCACCGTGACCGCCGGCGTCGGGCCTCTCGGGTCCGGACGGACGCCCGGCGCGCAGACCGTCGTCGTCGCCGCGGGCCCCGCGACCATCAGCCCTGCCGGGCGAGCCGTGCGCTCGCCGTGGACGCGCAACGAGCGGTCGGCCGTCGCGGGGCTGAAGACGACGTCCTACGCCGAGAACGTCGTCGCGCTCGCCGACGCCGTCGCGAAGGGCGGCGACGAGGCGCTCCTGGCGAACACGGCGGGCGACCTGTGCGAGGGCACGGGGGCGAACGTCCTCGTCGAGCGTGGGGGTGAGCTCGTCACGCCGCTCCTGGCGTCGGGCTGCCTCGCCGGCATCACGCGCGAGCTGCTGCTTGAGTGGGCCGCCGAGGACGGGCTGCCGGTGCGCGAGGCCCGACCCGGAGAGCTGCCGTTCGCGGTGCTCGACGAGGTGACCGCGGGGGAGGCCGCCCTGCTCCTCGCCGGCTCGGTCCGCAACGTTCAGCCCGTGACCTGGCTCGACGGCGTCGACGTGGCCGCCGGGGAGCTGTCGCTCGCCGCGCGCGAGCTGTTCGAGCGGCGTCGTCGCGAGCGCCTCGACCCCTGATCGCGGCCGGTTTTTCGATCCGGTCCGTTTCAGGCTAGTATCGACCTCGCACTCGGGCGATTGGCGCAGTGGTAGCGCGCTTCGTTCACACCGAAGAGGTCACTGGTTCGAACCCAGTATCGCCCACCGAGATCGAGGCCCGGAACCGTCATGGTTCCGGGCCTTCGTCGTGTGCGGATCGCGTGGGAGCGCGGCATCGAAGCACGCCTGGGACAGGCGGGTGGGTCTCGTCTCCGCAGGCCGGGGTGGTCGTCGCCCGGACGGCCGCGCTAGCCTGACGGCCCGCGCGACGGCGCACCGCCGTCGCCCGCCGATGGCCCGGCGTCGCCGCTGAAAGGCGCCTCACGATGAACCGCACCCGAGAGGCATCCTCAGTGCGCCGATGAGCGGCGCCAAGTCGAGCCGCGCGAGCTGCGTCGCGCCCGTCGCCCGAACCGCCACGGTTGCTGGGGACACCTGACCGTCGCACCGTTGTGGGTCGCGTACGACGCCACCCTCGGCTCGCTCCTGCGCACGTGCGACGCGGTCGGGGCGTGCCTCGCCGTGCCGCCGGGGCTGCTCGGGCGCGAGCGCCACGGTGTGCCGGACGACGTCCTGGTGGTCGTCGACGAGTGCGTCGAGATCCCCCGACGAGTGCGTCGCGATCCCGATGGCGGGCCGGGGCGCGAGCCTCGACGACGCGGTCGCGGGCAGCTTCGTGCTGTACCGCCTGGCGGGCCTGGCGTGAGGTCGACCGGTCCGGCCCCGGCGTGCCTCCTCACGGTCCGCACCCGCCGTCCGATGCGAGCGGTCGGCAACGCTCCTAGGGTTCCGAGCATGTCGAGCAGGGGGTCGTACGTCCTCGCATCCGTGTCACGCACGGTGCGCACCGTCGAGCTGGTCGCCGCGTCGGGAGCGATGCGCCTGGCCGATCTGGCGTCGTGTCTCGGCGTGAGCCGCCCCGGGGCGTTCCGGATCGCGCAGACCCTGGTGGCGCACCGGTGGCTCGTGCAGGGTGCGGACCGCCGCTACCGGATCGGGCCTGCCGCACGAGCGGTCGCCGACGAGTCGCAGCGTCCGGGGGGCACGCCCGGCGGTTGAGCGGGGTGTCGTCTCGCCATGTGAGCGATGCCATCGACGGGACCGGGTGAATGTTCGCGACAAATCTTCCGTGATTTCGGGGCAAAGGGTCGTTAACCTGTGGAAACGGACACATCTGGACAGATGTCCAGTCTGCGAGCGCTCGGAGCGCCGTGCACGCTGCTCGCATGTTCTGGGTGACGGTCGGCTGGGTGCTGGTCGTCCTTGGTGCAGCGACCGCGGTGGTCCCTGCCGATCGTGCGCGTCGGCGTGGTGCGACGGGTGCCGAGGGCCTCGCCATCGGGTGCGGCGGAGGACTCGCGCTCTGGGGAGCGGTCGTGGTGGTCGTCGTCTCGGTGCTCCAGCGACCGTGACGGCAGCCGGTCCTCCTCCTTGTGCAGGGGGCAGGGAGGCGGACCGGTCACCGCCGCAGGGCGGCGACGAGCCGCGCAGCCTCGGCTTCGATGCGGTCGAGCACCCGGCGGTAGACGTCGTCCGTCCGCCCGTAGGGATCCTCGACGTCCGGCGCGTCGCGGTCCAGGTCGAGGCTCGCGCGGGCGCGCGGTGCGGCAGCGACGACCTCGGCGAGCCGCGCGGCGTCCTCGGACCGTGCCGTGCCGGGTCCCAGCCGTTCCGCGATCACCGCGAGCTCGGTGAGGAGGAACGACCGCCGGAGCGCCGCGGGCGCGAGCTCGAGGACCGCGGCACGGTGGCCTCGCGTCATCGCGAGCACGACGTCCGCCGACCTCACCAGGCCCTCGGTGAGCGGGCGGGCGACGAAGCCCGACGGGTCGAGACCGCGGCCCGACAGGAGACCGGCCATCCTGGGCGCGACGGGAGCGCCGACCACGGCGCCCGTCCCGGCGCTCGTCACGGCCACGGAGTCGTCCAGCGCGGAACCGAGCACGAGTTGTGCCGCGGGCGAGCGGCAGATGTTCCCGGTGCAGACGACGAGGACGGAGAGCACGCTTCAGACCTCCTTGCGACCGTGGGTCTGGGTAATGTAGCGCGAGCGGCGGCCCGCACCGGAGCCGTCGCACCGGGGGCGAGTCGCGGGGGGCGGCATGGTGCACGACGGATGGGGTCCACTCTGGTCAGGGGGAGCGACGCTGGTCGCGCCGCCCGAACGAACCGGGCCCGGCCACGAGGGTCCCGCGGCGCGGACGCCGCACCGACGAGCGACGTCGCGACGGCTGCGCAGACGCCTCGCCGTGGCCACCGGCGTCGTTCTCGTCGCGGTGCTGGCGTGGTCCGCCTGGCTGGTCACGGACGTCCTGCGGGCGCGCGCCGCGCTGGAGGACGTGGCCTCGACCCTTCCCGAGCTCCAGCAGCAGGTGCGGGCGGGTCAGGACGCCGGAGCGGCGATCGAGGAGGTCCGTCGCGCCGCGGGGGTCGCGGCGTCCGCGACGCACGGGCCCCAGTGGACGGTGGCCCACGCGCTGCCCTTCGTCGGCGACGACGCACGAGCCCTCGGCGAGGTCACGGGCGCGGTGGAGCGGGTCGCCGAGGACGCGCTGCCGCGCCTCGCCGACGCGGTCGCCGTCGCGTCGCCGTCGGCCCTCGCACCGTCGGGAGGAGCGGTCGACCTGGAGCCGCTCCGTCGGGCGCGCGACGACGTCGTCGCGGCCGACCGGGCCGTGACGGCGTCGTTCGAGACCGTCGCGGCGATCGACACGTCGGCGCTGGTCGGACCCCTGGCCTCCGCGGTGGACGACCTGCGCGAACAGCTCGGCGGGGTCGCGTCCCAGACGGCCACGGCCGCGCGTGCGGTCCAGCTCGTCCCGCCGATGCTCGGTGCCGAGGGGGCGCGCGACTATCTCGTGCTGGTCCAGAACAACGCCGAGCCGCGTGCGACCGGCGGGATCGCCGGGTCGGTGCTCCACCTGCGGGCCGACTCGGGAGCGGTTGAGCTCCTCGACGTCCGCCCGGGCAGCGCGCTCGGTCCGTTCCCCGAGAGCGTGGTCGACCTGAGCGGTCCCGAGGCCGCGCTGTTCGGCGACGACCTCGGCAGGTACATGCTCAACGTCACGTCGACCCCCGACTTCCCACGCGCTGCGCGGGTGGCGCGCGAGGCCTGGCTGCGAGAGACCGGCCAGGAGGTCGACGGGGTCGTCGCGGTCGACCCCGTCGCCCTCGCGAGCGTGCTCGGCGCGACCGGGCCGGTCGAGGTCGCGACCCCGGACGGCGGGACGCTCCGGCTCACGGCGGACGACGCGGCGGGGTACCTGCTCAACGGCGTCTACGTCGACCACGCGGACCCCGCGGAACAGGACGCCGTGCTGGCACTCGTCGCCCGGCAGGTGCTCGACAGTCTGACCGCGGGGTCGGTCGACGCGGCGCCCCTCGTCGCCGCGCTCGCCGGGTCGGCGCAGGACGGTCGTGTGCTCGTGTGGTCCGCGCGGGCCGCGGAGCAGGACCTCCTCGCCGGCACGGTCCTGTCCGGCGAGCTCGTGGGCCGTCGCGCCGGACCGGCGGGCGGACCGTCGTCGCCCGTCGTCGGCGTCTACCTCAACGCGACCACCGCGTCCAAGAGCGGCTACTACCTCGACTCGAGCGTGGCCCTCGGTGACGTGACCTGCCGGCCCGACGGCTCCCAGGCCTTCACCCTGCGGGTCACGCTCGCCTCCACGCTCACGGAGGTCGAGGCGGCACGGCTGCCGGAGTACGTGCTCGGTGCGGGAGGGGACGGCACGATCCGGACCAACCTGCTCGTCTACGCCCCGGAGGGCGGCGGGATCCGTGGCGCGTCCCCGGGGGACGCGGGGCGCGGGCTCTTCGCCCAGGTGCACGACGGGCTCGTCGTCGGAGCGCGGTCGGTGGCGGTCGCGCCGGGGGAGTCGGTGACGTACGAGTACGAGGTCGTGAGCGGCAAGAACCAGCGCGCCAATGTTTCCGTGAGGAAAACTCCTGGTGCCAGGGACGAGACGACCGCCCTCCCGGCTATCGGGTGCGGCGCAGGTGTGTTCTCCTGAGGGAGCACGGCGGGGGCACGTGCGAGGGACGGTGTCGACGACGCCGTCCGCACCGCCCCCGCACGAGTCCACGAACGCAGGGGGCCTTGACATGAAGCTTCGACGCGCAGCGACCACGCTGCTCCTCGCCGCGGCGCTCGCCGCGGCACCGGCCGTCGCGACCGCCTACGAGGCGGACGAGTACGAGGTCGGCGTCTCCACGACCACGCCCGTGATCGGCGAGACGTTCACGGTGACGGTCGGCGGCCCGGCGGGCAACCCGACGATCACGCTGACGATCTCGTCGCCCGACGTCCCCGACGGCGCCATCTCGATCGCCGGGACCAAGGCGCTGACCAAGAACACGACCGACGGCTTCGCGTCGTTCTCGGTGACGCTCTCCGAGCCGGGCACGTACTCGCTCGTCGCGACCGACGCGAACGGCACGGTGCTCTCCAGCCAGCAGATCGTCGCCGTCCCCGCCTCCGACGGGTCCGGCGGCACCGGCTCGGGGGGCGACTCGGCCGACGGCGCCGGTGACGCGACCTCGGGCGGGCTCGCCGAGACCGGGTCCGACGACGTGATGCTGCTCGGCGGTGCGGCGCTGCTCGTCGCGGGCGGCGCGGCGGTCGTCCTGGTCGCGCGCAGCCGGCGCAAGTCCACGAGTACCAAGGGCTGAGGGCTGCCCGCCCTCGGGCGGGACCTCGCTCACCGGTCGTCACGCGACCGACCGTCGCCGCGACGATGACGTCCCGGTCCGCGACGGTGAGACCCGGCAGGCCGTCCGGCGACGGCGACGCGCGCACGCCCCACGGGCGGCCGCGTCGTCGCCCGCGGGCGACCGCCACCACGGACGTCGCAGGGGGCCACCATGACGTTGGAGAAGGATCAGGAGATCGACGCCGTCGACGTCGGCGGCACGGGACGGCGGGTCGACGCACCGTCCTTCGACACCGGACAGCTCGTCCGGATCGCGCTCGGCGCCTACCGGCGCCCGGGCTGGAAGACACGACTCGCGCGGCGCGTCGCCGCCGTCGACGCGCTCGCCGTCGGTGCCGCCGTCGCGACGGCGTACCTCGTCCGGTTCGACGGGATCGACGGGACCGTGCTGGACCTCCAGTACGGCGCCATCTCGGTCGCGCTGCTCATCGTCTGGTGGTGCGCGCTGCGGGCGGCGTTCTCGCGCGACAGCCGCAGCCTGGGATCGGGTGCGCCCGAGTACGCGCGCGTGGTCAACACGACGGTCGCCGTGTTCGGCGTGGTCGCGATCGCCGCCTACCTCGTCAGGTACGACCTGGCCCGGGGGTACGTCGCCATCGCGCTGCCCGTCGGGCTGGTCCTCCTCCTGCTGGGGCGGTGGGCGGTCCGTCGCCAATTGGTCCACCTGCGTCGGCGTGGCCGTTGCCGGTCCCGGACGCTCGTCGTCGGCGGGCGCGACGGCGCCGCCCATCTCGTGGAGAGGCTGCGCGAGGCGGCGGACAGCGGCTACCAGGTCGTGGGTGCGTGCGTCCCGGGGGGTGCCGTCGAGCCGCACGAGACGGTGGCGGGCGTCCCGGTCGTCGGCGAGGTGGGGGACACCGCCCGCCTCGTCGAGCCGCTGCGGGCCGACACCGTGATGGTCACCGGGTCCGACCTCGTGACGCCCCGGACCGTCAAGCGGCTCGCGTGGGACCTCGAGCCCTGGGGGCGGGACCTCGTCCTCGCGCCCGCGCTGACCGACGTCGCGGGTCCGCGCATCCGGACCAGGCCCGTCGCCGGGCTGCCGCTCCTGCACGTCGAGGCGCCCGGGTACTCGGGCCCGCAGCACGTGCTCAAGCGCGCGTTCGACGTGGTCGGCGCCCTCGGGCTGCTCGTGCTCTTCTCCGTCCCGCTGCTCGTGACGGCGCTCGCGGTACGCCTGACGAGCCGTGGTCCGGTCCTGTTCGCGCAGGAGCGGGTGGGGCTGCGTGGCGAGCCGTTCACCGTCCTCAAGTTCCGCTCGATGGTCGTCGACGCGGAGTCACGGCTCGAGGACGTCCTCGGCGCGGGGAACGTGGGCGTGTTCTACAAGCCCCGGCAGGATCCGCGGGTCACCCGCGTGGGTGCGTTCATCCGCCGCTACTCGATCGACGAGCTCCCGCAGCTCCTCAACGTGCTCGGGGGCTCCATGAGCCTCGTCGGGCCACGCCCGCAGGTCGCGCTCGAGGTCGACCAGTACGACGACGAGATCGGTCGGCGCCTGCTCGTCAAGCCCGGTCTGACGGGACTGTGGCAGGTCTCCGGCCGCAACAACCTCACGCTCGAGGAGAGCGTGCGGCTCGACCTCTACTACGTCGAGAACTGGACCATGACCGGGGACCTCCTCATCCTGCTGCGGACGCTGCGAGCGGTGGTGGGGCGTGACGGTGCGTACTGATGGTGGGGAGCCGTGATCGGCGCGTTCGCCTGGCTCACCACCGGCCGGCTCGCGGCCGCGGCGCTGCAGGCGGTGACCTTCGGTGCGCTCGCCGTGCTCGTCGGGCCGAGCGAGCTGGGTGTCGTGGGGTCGGTCGTCGCCACGCTCACGGTCCTGCAGGCGGTCTGGGACCTCGGCCTGTCGACCTACCTCGTGCGGACGCGTGCCGAGGCCCCGGACGACGGGCGCGTGCGGTCGGCGGTGGTGCTCAACCGGTTGACGACGGGGCCGCTGCTCGCCTCGGCCGCGCTCGCGGGCTGGCTCGTCCTCGTCGTCCTCGGTGGTGGCAGCCTGGCCCCGGTCCTCCCGCTCGCCGTGTGGGCCGCCGCCGAGCGCAACGCCGAGACCGTCGCGGGCATCGCGATCGCCGACGGACGGGCGCCCCTCGCGACTGCCAACCTCGTGGTCCGCCGAGCGGTGGCCGCAGCGGGGTTCGCCGCGCTCTGCGCCGGGGGCACCGAGCCCGTCCTCGCGTACGGGACGGCGATGGCGACGGGCTCGCTGCTGTCCGTCGTCTGGCTCAACGCGGCGAACCGCCGCCGGCTCCCGGGGGGGCCGCCGGGCGCCGCTCGCCCAGGTGGTCCGCGAGGCGAGGCCCTTCTGGGTGAACACCGTCGCGGTGCAGGCGCGGAACCTGGACGTCCCGATCGTCGTCCTGACCGGTGGCACGACGGCCGGGGGGCTGTACTCGCTGGCGAGCCGGCTGACCGTCCCGCTGCGGCTCGTCCCCACCTCGCTCGCGGTCGCGCTGCTCCCGCACGCGACGCGTGCTCCCGACACCGCGGCACGTCGGCGCGTGCTGTCGCACCTCGCCTGGCTCGTGTCCGGCGTGGCCGCCGTCTACGTGCTGCTCGCGGCGTGCGTCCCGGCGCTCGTCGAGGCGCTCCCCGTGCTGCACGAGTACCGCCCGGCCGTCGTCCCGGTGCAGATCATGCTCCTCGCGCTGCCGTTCGGCGCGGTCGCCTCGGTCTGCACGTCGCTCCTCCAGGGCTACGGCGACGCGGGGTTCGTCTCGGGTGCGGCGGTGACGATGTCGGCGGTCGCGCTCGTGGGGGCCGGGGTCGGGGCGCTGGTCGCGGGCGCGGCAGGGGCGGCCGCGGCCTACGGCGTGGCGCTCGTCCTCCAGTCGGCGCTGCTGGCGCGGAGGCTGGTGGGGCACCACCGCGCGACACCGAGCGTGCGCGCGACTCCGGTGAGCACCACGCCGCGGGCCGAGGAGGCGCGGCCATGACCGTCGTGGGCTTCTGCTCGATCCTGGCCCAGGAGGACAACCTGGGTGACGTCGTCATCCGGCAGGAGATGCTGCGCGTCCTGCGGGAGTGCTGCGACGAGGTCGTGGTGTTCGCGGGACGGGCCGGCCGGTCCTACCGGGCCTCGTACGACCTGGACGGGACGACCGTGGTCACGCGACCGTGGGGCTTCCAGGCGCGGCTCCTGCGGACCGTCGTGGGCCGCGAGCGCCCGCTCCTCGTCTTCGCGCCCGGACCAGCACGTCTGGACGGGCGCCCCCGTGCGCTGCTCAAGAGCCTCACCAACCTCGCCAACGTCGTGCTCGTACGCCTCGGTGGGGGCGAGTCGCTGACGCTCGGCCGTGCGGTGCGCGGTGACAGCCGGGCGGGTCGGTTCGTCGAGTCGGCCAGCGTCCGCCTGCAGTCCCTGTACGTGGCGCGCGACGAGGTGACCCGAGAGCTCCTGGGGCCGCGCGTCCGGGTCGGGCCGGACCTCGCCCTCGCGAGCGACGACGGCGCGTCGTCGTCGGGAAGGCGGAAGGACGCGATGGTGCTCTCGTTCCGCGGTGACCGGCCGGTCGACGAGGCGCTGGTCCGGGACGCGCTGGAGGCGGCGCGGCGCACCGGGACGCGCCCGGTGCTGGTGACCCAGGTCCGCCGTGACGGCGAGCAGCACGCCCGCCTCGCCCAGGTCCACGGGATCGACCACGTCGCGTGGGTCGGCGACCATCGTGAGCAGCTCGCCCGGGTGACCCGGGCGATGCTCTCTGCCCGGGTGGTGGTGAGCGACCGGCTCCACGCGCTGCTGCTCGGGGCCCGCAACGGGGCCGTCGTCGTGCCCGTGAGCACGCCGGCGAGCGACAAGCTGCCGACGACCCTCGCAGTGCTCCCCACGACGGAGCCGCCCGGCGACGTCGGTGCGCTCCTGGCACCGCTGGGCGACCCGGTCGCGGTCGACCGCCGGGCCGCCCGGGCAGCGGTCGACGAGGTACGGGCGCTCGTCGTCGCGCGCGCCGAGGGACTGAAGGGTGGCTCCTGAGATGTCGCCGACCGTTCCTGTGCTGACCACCGTCCTCGGGGCGGTGCTCCTGCTCGCGCTCGGGGGGACTCGCCGCGGGGTGCTCGTCGGCCCGCTCGGCCTGTCGGTGTTCATGCTCGTCGCGATCTACGGCTTGCGCCCGTTGCTCATGATCGACCGTGCGGCCTACGACTTCTACGGTCTGCGGGTCACCGACGGGTTCCAGCAGGCGACGTGGGTCGGGCTGGTCGCCGTGGTCTCCCTCTTCGTGGGGTACGCGGCGCGCGCCGCGCGGCGCGCGCCGACGCGGGTGGGCGGGGCGGTCCCGCGCGACGGTGGCGACGGACGGACCGGGGCGGCGGACGCCCTCGCGCGCGTGCCGCTCTGGGGTGCTGCGGCGTTCTGCGTGGCGACGGTCCTGCTCTGGTTCGCGGCCGTCGCCGCCTACGGTGGCGGCGCGGGCTTCCTGTCGCTCATGTTCTCGGGGCGGTCGGCCGCGGTCGACGCGCGGCTCGAGGGCATGCCGGCGATCGTCATGGCGCTGCCGGTCGTGGGCGCGCTGGCGCTCGCGGCGGTCCGCGTCGTGCGCGACCGCCGCACGCGACCCACGCCCGGCGAGCGCCTGCTCTACTGGGCGGCGGTGGCGTTCGCCGTCGTGCCGACCACCGCGCTCGGCACCCGGCGCTTCCTGCTCCCGGTGGTCCTCCTGGCCGTCGTCGCGGCGTCCGCGAGGGCGTGGGACCGCCGGGTCCGGCCGAGCCACGTCGCGCTGGCGGTCGTCGGTCTCCTCGCGCTCGCGATCGTCCCGTTCGTGCGCAGCGCCGGTTCGCGCTCGGAGGGGGCGTCGTTGGGGACGGCGATGCAGGAGTTCTACGAGGTCGAGGGCACCCGGGGGGTCGCGGAGAGCTTCCTGTTGTCCTACGACACGGAGATGTTCTCCTACGTCGCGTACGCGGCGCCGCGACTGGGCGCAGACCTGCCGGTCGGGTGGGGACGCGGGACCGTGCTGGAGCTGGTGCTCGCACCGCTGCCGGCGGGCGTCCTCAGCACGGAGACCTGGAGCAACGTGCGGCTGCGCGCCATGTTCGGCGGCTCGTGCGCCGAGTACCTGTGCCCCGTGCCGAGCCTGCCGGGCGCCCTCTACCTCGACTTCGCCCTCGCGGGGGTCGTGCTGGGCATGCTCGTCTTCGGGTGGTTCGTGCACGCGAGCCAGGCGGCCCTGCCCTCGGCGCGGGGCGCGAGGCTCGTCCTGACCCTCGGCTTCATCTCCTTCGTCCCGAACGTCGTCCGCGGCAACCCGGCCGCGCAGCTCGCCATCCTCGCGCAGGTCGTGGTCGTCACGATCGTCGGCCTCTGGCTGCTGCGGCTCCTCCTGGGCCCGGGACCGCCCCGGTCCCGCCACGCAGACCCGCCCGGCGCGGGTGAGGCGGCCCCGCCGCCCTCGCCGTCCCAAGTACCCGACCACCTGACGAAGGGTGTGCCATGAGAGAGAGCGCAGGCTTCTACCTCGCCGTGATGCCGCGCTACCGGCGCGCGTGCACGGAGATCGTCCGGGAGCGGTATCCCGGCGACCTCTCCGTGTGGGTGAGCGAGGCGCACCAGGACCCGAGCGTGCGGACCGACACGGGCGTCGGGTGGTACGAGCGGGTGCGCATGGTCCGGGTGCGCCGCCCCGCCGTCTTCCTCCAGGTGGGGCACTGGCGCGACGCGTGGCGCCAGGGCACGACCGTCGTCGACCTGAACCCGCGCAGCGTGACCGCGTGGCTGCTGCTCGGTCTGCGGCGGGCGACGGGGCGACGGGTGCTGGTGTGGGGCCACGTCCATCCCCGGGCGGGGCAGGACGCGCGGACCGCACCGGTGCGCCGCCTCATGCGCCGCCTCGCGCACGGCACGATCTCCTACACGGTCGCCGACGCCGCCGACGCGCGGGCCGAGCTGCCCGGCTCGCCGGTCTGGGTCGCGACGAACGCGCTCTACCCTCGCGACGCGATCCGGGTGTCCGCGGACACGGGCGGTGTCCGGGACGAGCTCGTGTACGTCGGCCGGTTCGTCCGGGCCAAGAAGGTCGACCTGCTCGTGCGAGCGTTCGCCGCCGCGCACCGTCGGCGCGCCGGGATGCGACTCACCCTCGTCGGCGACGGCGAGCAGAAGCCCGAGCTGGAACGGCTCGTCCGCGCCGAGGGGCTTCAGGACGTGGTGACGTTCGCGGGATGGGTCGACGAGGTCGAGGAGCTCCGGGCGGTGTACGCGCGCGCCTTCGCGGCCGTCTCCCCGGGCTTCGCCGGGCTGTCCCTCACGCAGGCCGCGGGCTTCGGCGTGCCGACCCTCGTGTCGCGCGACGAGCCGCACTCGCCGGAGATCGAGCTGGCCGACCACGGTGCGGTCCGGTGGTTCCCGACCGACTCCGTGGAGGGTCTCGCGCACGCCGTGCTCGCCGCGTGGGACGAGCGGGAGCAGGTCCCCGACCGCGAGCTGTCCGCGTGGGTCCGCGAGGCCTACTCCGCGGAGTCGATGGCCCACGGCCTGGTCGACGCGCTCGGTGCGGGCGTCGCGCGGACGCAGGAGGTGGGGGTCGCATGACGAGCGGCACGACGCCGGTGTACGGCACCCGCACCCAGCTGTCCCCGCTCCTCGTGCGGCCGGTCCGCGCCGTCATGCGCCGCCTCGCGGTGCGGCAGCACGTGACTCACGGCCGGGGCCTGAGGCTCGGCCGGTTCGCCGTGGTCAGCGCGCCCCACCGGCTCGTCATCGGGGACGACGTGTCCATCGGCCCGTGGTCGATCGTCGAGGTCGACGGCGAGATCGGCGACTTCACGCTCATCGGCCAGGCGGTCCAGGTCGTCGGTCGCGACGATCACGCGTTCGACGAGGTGGGGACCCCGGTCTCCGAGTCGACGTGGTCCGGGGACCGGCCTGCGACGCCGCGTGACGCGGTGCGCATCGGGCGCGACGTGTGGGTCGGAGGGGGGTCGGTCGTGCTCAGTGGCGTCTCGATCGGGGAGGGCAGCATCGTGGGCGCGGGCTCGGTCGTCACCGAGGACGTCCCGCCGTACTCGATCGCCGTGGGCTCGCCCGCGCGGGTCGTGCGTCGACGCTTCGACGCCGCGGACGCGGCCCGGCACAGCAGGGCGCTCGACGAGCGAGCCCGGAGGAGGCAGCGATGACCCCGTGGGTCGACCGGTCAGAACCTGCGGCGCTCGGTGAGCGCCCGGCCCTCCCAGACGCGGCCGTCCGGCACCTGGCCGCGCACGACGGAGGCCGGGGCGACGAGCGCGGAGCGGCCGATGTCCGTGCCGCCGAGCACGACGCAGCGCGCCGTCACCCAGGAGCCGTCACGGATCCGCACGGGGGCGGTGACGAGCCCCATGTCCGTGCGGTGCCGGTGGCTGCCCGTGGTGACGAAGGTGTCCTGGGAGACGACCACGTCGTGGCCGACGTCCACGAGGTCCTGGTTGTGGAACCAGACGCCCTCGCCGATCCACGAGCCGTCGCCGACGCGCAGCTTCCACGGGAAGCGGACGCGGGTGCGGGGTCGGATGATCACCCCTTCCCCGATGCGGGCGCCGAAGGCCCGCAGCGCCGCGACGCGCAGGCGCGAGCTGACCTGCCAGGGGTTCGTCACGAGCAGCAGCTCGACGACGCCCCACAGGTACACGACGGCGGCGGGCCGGTCCCACGCCTGCCTCTCGCCGGGCGCCCGCCGCAGCGGGACGACGGGCACGTCCTGGTCGTTCCGTTCGGTCGTCAACACAGCCCCCGGGGTCGAGACGATCGGTCTGCCGCTGCCGACCCTACGGCGTCGAGGATGCGCGTGCTCGTGATCGGCGCGAACTACGCGCCCGAGCCGTCGGGCAACGCCCCGTACACGTCCGCCCTCGCGCGGCGGCTCGCGGAGCGCGGGCACGACGTCCGGGTCATCACCACCCACCCGCACTATCCGGAGTGGCGCGTGCGCGCCGGTTACGGCGCCTGGTCCTCGCGCGAGGTCGTCGACGGGGTACCGGTCCGGCGCCTGCGCCACTACGTGCCGCGCGTGCCGACACCCGGTCGCCGGCTGGCTGCCGAGACGTCGTTCGGTGTCCGCTCGGCCGCGGTGCGCTGGCCGGCGAGCGACGTCGTCCTGCTCGTCTCGCCGTCGCTCTTCGCGGCGGCCGCGGCCCTGGCCCGCGCACGGCTCTCGCGCGTCGTGGGACGCGAGCGCCGGGTCGTGCTCTGGACGCAGGACCTGTACTCCCTCGGGGTCGAGGAGACCGGGACCGCGACCGGTGCCGTCGCGCGGGTCGTCCAGGCCGTGGAGCGCGCGGTGACGCGCGGGTCCGACGCGGTCGTCGCGATCCACGACCGGTTCGCCGCGCACCTCGTGCGCGTCCTGGGCGTGCCGCCGGAGCGCGTCACGACCGTCCGCAACTGGACCCACCTGCCGGAGCGCGCGCCCGTCGACCGCGCTGCGGCACGGCGCGCGCTGGGCTGGCGCGACGACGAGGTCGTCGTGCTCCACGCGGGCAACCAGGGCGCGAAGCAGGGGCTCGAGAACGTCGTCGAGGCCGGGCGGCTGGTCGACCGGCGCGGGCTGCGGGTCCGGTTCGTGCTGCTGGGCGACGGCAGCCGGCGCCGCGAGCTCGAGGCGGCGGCGGGCGGGATCAGGTCGGTCCAGTTCGTCGACCCGCTGCCCGACGAGGGCTTCGTCGCGGCGATGGCGGCGGCCGACGTCCTCCTGGTCAACGAGCTGGCCGGGCTGTCGCAGATGTCCGTGCCGAGCAAGCTGACGTCGTACTTCGACGCCGGCCGGCCGGTGCTCGCCGCGACCGCAGCCGGGTCGACGACGGCCGAGGAGCTCGCGGCCGCCGGTGCGGGGCTGCGCGTCGAGCCGGAGGACCCGGGCGCGCTCGTCGACGCGGTCGTGCGGCTCGCCGACGACCCGGCCGGCGCGGACCGGCTCGGGGCCGCCGGGCGGCAGTACCGCCGCTCCGTCCTCTCCGAGGACGCGGCGGTGACGCGCTTCGAGCGATGGCTGTCGCGCTGGCGTGCGGGAGGGCCGGGGGACGAACCGCCCCGGCCCGTGCGGGACGACGAGGAGAGGGTGCTCACCGGTCCGGGTGGGCTCCGGGAGAGCAAGGGGGAGACGGTATGACGAAGAAGGCACTGATCTCGGGGATCACGGGGCAGGACGGCTCGTACCTCGCGGAGCTCCTGCTCCGCAAGGGCTACGAGGTGCACGGGCTGATCCGCCGCGCCTCGACGTTCAACACGGCGCGGATCGACCACCTCTACCAGGACCCGCACGAGGAGGACGCGCGGCTGTTCCTGCACTACGCCGACCTCTCCGACGGTGCGCGCCTCGTGTCGCTCATCGCGCAGATCTGCCCGGACGAGGTGTACAACCTCGCGGCGCAGTCGCACGTCCGGGTCTCGTTCGACGAGCCCGAGCACACGGCGGACACCACCGGGACGGGGGCGATCCGCCTGCTCGAGGCGGTGCGTCTGGCGGGTGTGGAGACGCGGTACTACCAGGCGTCGTCGTCCGAGCTCTACGGCGCGACGCCGCCGCCGCAGAACGAGACGACGCCGTTCTACCCGCGGTCGCCCTACGCGGCCGCCAAGCTCTACGCGTACTGGATCACGAAGAACTATCGCGAGGCCTACGACATGTTCGCGGTCAACGGGATCCTCTTCAACCACGAGAGCCCGCGCCGCGGCGAGACGTTCGTGACCCGCAAGATCACGCGCGCCGTGGCGGCCATCCAGGCCGGTCGTCAGGAGCACCTGTACCTGGGCAACCTCGACGCGGTCCGCGACTGGGGGTACGCGGCCGAGTACGTCGAGGGCATGTGGCGCATGCTGCAGGCCGAGGAGCCGGACGACTACGTCCTCGCCACGGGGATAGGGCTGTCGGTGCGCGACTTCCTCCAGGAGGCGTTCGCCCACGCGGGTCTCGACTGGGAGCGCCACGTGCGGTTCGACGAGCGCTACCTGCGTCCGACGGAGGTCGACGCCCTCATCGGCGACCCCAGCAGGGCGCACGCCGACCTCGGGTGGAAGCCGACCGTCGACGGGCGCGAGCTCGCGCGCATCATGGTCGACGCGGACGTCGAGGCCCTGGGCCACGCCGGGTCGCCGTGGATCGACAGGGTCGCGCTCGCGACGTGGGACGCGGCGTGACGTCGCCCGACGAGCGCGACCTCGTCCGCCACGAACCGGCACCGCTCGACCGGGACGCCGTCTTCTACGTCGCCGGCCACCGCGGCCTGGTCGGCTCGGCGATCTGGCGCCGGCTGGAACGTGCCGGGTTCTCCCGGCTCGTGGGACGGACCTCCGCGGAGCTCGACCTCACCGACCGCGACGCGGTGCACGACTTCTTCCGTGCGCACCGCCCGCGCTACGTCGTCCTCGCGGCGGCGAAGGTCGGCGGGATCATGGCGAACGCGGCGTACCCCGTCGACTTCCTCAGCGAGAACGTGCGCATCCAGGTGAACGTCCTCGACGCGGCGCGGGCGTCCGAGGTCGAGCGGCTGCTGTTCCTGGGCTCGTCGTGCATCTACCCGCGGCTCGCGCCGCAGCCCATCGTCGAGGACGCGCTGCTGACGGGACCCCTCGAGCCGACCAACGACGCCTACGCCATCGCGAAGATCACCGGCATCCTGCACGTCCAGGCGGTCCGCCGCCAGGACGGGCTGCCGTGGATCTCGGCCATGCCGACGAACCTCTACGGCCCCGGTGACAACTTCTCGCCGACCGGGTCGCACGTGCTGCCCGCGCTGATCCGGCGCTACGACGAGGCCGTGCGGACCGGTGCCCGGGAGGTGACGAACTGGGGGACGGGGTCGCCACGGCGAGAGTTCCTGCACAGCGACGACATGGCGGACGCGTGCCTGCATCTCCTGGAGCACTACGACGGCCCCGTCCAGGTCAACGTCGGTACCGGGCAGGACGTCACCGTCCGCGAGCTCGCCGAGACGGTCGCCGACGTCGTCGGGTACGACGGCGCGACGCACTGGGACACGTCGAGGCCGGACGGCACGCCGCAGAAGCTGCTCGACGTGTCCCGTCTGCGCGCGAGCGGCTGGGAGGCGAGCACCGGCCTGCGCGAGGGGATCGAGCGCACCGTGGCGTGGTACCGCGAGCAGGCCGGGAGGGTCCGCGCGTGACCCCGGTGCGGGCGGAGACGCCGCCCAGGCTCGCGACGTGCGGTGCCCTGTGCGAGATTGAGGCGGTCGTGGGTGGACGCTCAGGGGGAGCGGCCCGGTGAGGGGGACGACGATGGAGCTCAGGGACTACCTCGTCCTGCTGCGCAAGAGGTGGGTCACGATCGTGGTCGCCGGTGCGCTCGGGCTGGCGATCGCGGGTGCGTACTCGCTCCTGACCACGCCGACGTACTCCGCGCGGTCCCAGGTGTACGTGTCGGTGCAGGGCTCCGACTCCACCACGGACCTGCTGCAGGGTTCGAACTTCACCGTGCGCCAGGTCAAGTCGTACATCGAGCTCGTGACGAGCCCGCGGGTCCTGGACCCGGTGGTCGAGGAGCTGGGCCTCGCGGACGACGCCGGCTCGCTCGCGCAGCGCGTCCGCGCCGACTCCCCGCTCGACACGGCGCTCATCAACGTCACCGCGACGGACGAGTCCCCGCAGCTCGCGGCCGAGATCGCGAACGCGACGGCCCGGTCGCTCGCGTCGGTCGTGGGGGAGCTCGAGACCCCGACCGGGGGCGGGGACTCGCCGGTGCAGATCAGCACCGTCCGCGCGGCGACCGTGCCGACCGCCGCCGCGTCGCCGAACGTCCGGCTCAACCTGGCGCTGGGGCTGGTCGTCGGCCTCGTGCTCGGCGTCGCGGTGGCGGTCGTGCGCGAGCTCCTGGACACGCGCGTCCGGTCGACGGCCGACGTCGAGGACGTGACGGACGCGCCCGTGCTCGGGGTCATCGGGTACGAGGAGGACGCCCCGCAGCACCCGCTCATCGTGCAGGAGTCGCCGAAGGCGATCCGGGCCGAGTCGTTCCGCCGGCTGCGCACCAACCTGCAGTTCCTCGAGCTCGGACCTGCCGCCCGCACGTACGTCATGACGTCGGCCCTGCCGGGCGAGGGCAAGACGACGACGAGCATCAACCTGGCGATCACCCTCGCGGACGCGGGCCAGCGCGTGGTCCTCGTCGACGCGGACCTCCGCCGACCCTCCGTCGCGCGGTACATGGGGATCGAGGGCTCGGTCGGGCTCACCACGGTCCTCATCGGCAAGGTCGGGCTCGAGGACGCCGTGCAGCCTTGGGGCAACGGCAACCTCGACGTGATCGCCGCGGGGCAGGTGCCGCCGAACCCGAGCGAGCTGCTGGGTGCCGCCCCGATGGCCGACCTGCTCGACCGGCTCCGCGCGGAGTACGACGCGATCGTGATCGACACCCCTCCGCTGCTCCCGGTCACCGATGCGGCGGTCCTCGCGAGGGCCGTGGGGGGGCGCCATCCTCGTCGTCGGGGCGGGGACCGTGCACCGCAACCAGCTCGAGACCGCCCTCTCGGCGCTCGGCACGGTCGGCGTGCGGATGCTCGGGGTGGTCGTGAACCGGGTACCCGTGAAGGGTCCGGGCGCGCACGAGTACGGGTACTACGAGTACGTGGCGGAGACCGGCCCGCCCACCCGGTCGGGACGTCCCGCCGACCGCAGGGGGCGGGCGCACCAGCACGCGCGTCGGCCCGCGCCCGCGCCGGGAGGGGCCGGGACGCCGGGGAGCGAGGGCGCCCCGCCCCCGCCGCCTCCGGTCGCGGACCGGGGGTTCCCGGCCGCGGTGCCGTCCGGGCCCGTCCGGTCGTTCGACGACGTCGTGGTACCGCGCAAGAAATAGGGCAGCGGTCGGTCCGTGCCCGCAGCTGTCGGCCACGACCGCGCCGACAGGGTGACGGCCGACGTTCGAGCAAGGGGAGCACATGAGGATCTCGGTGATCGGTTGCGGCTACCTGGGGGCGGTGCACGCGGCGTGCATGGCGACGCTGGGCCACGACGTGGTCGGGGTGGACGTCGACGCACGGAAGGTCGGCGCGCTGCGCGACGGGCGGGCACCGTTCTACGAGCCGGGGCTCGACGGGCTGCTCGCGGAGGCGAGCGCCTCCGGACGGCTCACCTTCACGACCGACCCCGCCGCGGCGGCCGACGCAGAGGTCCACTTCGTGTGCGTGGGGACGCCCCAGCGCGCCGACTCGTACGCCGCCGACCTGTCGTCCGTGGACGCCGCCTTCCAGGCCCTCGTGCCGCACCTCGCGGCCGACGCGGTCGTGGTGGGCAAGTCGACCGTCCCCGTGGGCACGGCCGCGCGGCTCGCGGACGAGCTCGCCGCCGTCCGCCCCACCGCGGCGCTCGTCTGGAACCCCGAGTTCCTGCGCGAGGGGTTCGCCGTCCAGGACACGTTGCGGCCGGACCGGCTCGTCTACGGCGTGCCCGACGACGCGGCCGGCGCTCGTGCCGTCGACATGCTCGACGCGGTCTACGCCGCAGCCCTCGGCGACGGCACGCCGCGGCTCGTGGTCGACCGTGCGACGGCCGAGCTCGTCAAGGTCGCGGCGAACTCCTTCCTCGCGACGAAGATCTCGTTCATCAACGCGATGGCAGAGCTGTGCGAGGTCGCCGGGGGAGACGTGACGCTCCTCGCCGACGCGATCGGCCTCGACGAGCGGATCGGTCGGCGATTCCTCAACGCCGGGCTCGGGTTCGGCGGCGGGTGCCTGCCGAAGGACATCCGCGCGTTCATGGCACGGGCCGAGGAGCTGCACGCGGACCCCGCCGTGAGCTTCCTGCGGGAGGTGGACTCGATCAACCTGCGCCGGCGCGAGCGCATGGTCGACCTCACGGTCGGCGTCCTCGACGGCCGCCCGCTGGCGGGGGCGCGGATCGCGGTGCTGGGCGCGGCCTTCAAGCCGGACAGCGACGACGTCCGCGACTCGCCGGCGCTCGACGTCGCGGAGCGGCTGCACCACCGGAGCGCGCGCGTCGTCGTCACCGACCCGCGTGCGCTGGCGAACGCGCGCGCCAAGGCCCCCTTGCTGGGCTTCGCCGAGACCGTCGAGGAGGCGGTGGACGGTGTGGACGCCGTGCTGGTCCTCACGGAGTGGCGGGAGTACCGGGACTTGGACCCGGGCAAGCTGTACGGCCTCGTGGCGGCCCCCCGCGTCGTCGACGGCCGGAACGCGCTCGACGCGGCCGCGTGGCGCGACGCGGGGTGGACGTATCGCGCGCTCGGTCGGCGGTGAACGGCGTCCCGGCGGCGCGTGTCGGTTCCGGGCCCCGCGCCGGAGCACGCGGGCTCGCGGTGCTGGTGACCACGCTCGCGAGCCTGTCCGTCGCGGCGTGCGCGCCGAGCCACGACGGTGAGCAGGGGGATCCGAGCGCCGCCGACCCCCCGGCGACGCAGCAGTGGGAGCCGACGGAGTACGCCGCCCGGCTGCTGGCGGCGACGCAGGAGGAACGCGACGAGGCAGGGGTGCCCCGGTTGGAGGAGAGCGGCTGCGCGACCGAGGAGGCGCTGTCCCGTGCCAGAGCGCTCGTCGGCGCCCCGCTCGAGCACGCACCCCTCGACGAGGTCGTGGCCGCCTGCGCTCCTGCGCGCGGCACCGCGGCGGAGAACCTCAGCCGCGCCGCCGCCGAGCCGGAGGCCGTCGTCGACGCGTGGATGGCGTCCCACGGGCACCGGGCGAACCTCCTCGACCAGGCGCTGACGTCCGTGGGGGTCGCATGCGTGGCAGACGCGACCGAGGACGTCGGCGGCCTCGTCTGCGCGCAGGTCTTCCTCGGCTGACCACCGTCTCCGCCCCGGCACCCTTGACCCGTCGCGACGGTCGACCTAGCGTCTCTTTCAACGGGTGTTGAATTCGTCCTGCGCGACGACGCGCGGGGAGTCGGGGAGGTCGCCGTGCGTGCGATGGTCGTCAAGGAGTTCCGCGAGCTGCGCCGGGACCGGCGCACCGTCGCGATGCTCGTCGGGATGCCGCTGCTGCTGCTCGTCGTGTTCGGGTTCGCGGCAAACTTCACGGTCGAGACGCTGACCGTCACGGCCGTCGGGCCGGGCGCCGAGCAGGCGGTGGACGCGATCGAGGCGAACCCTTCCGCCGCGGACACGCTCGACGTCGTGAGCGTGGACCCCGCGGGCACGGACGCCGACGCCCGCGCGGCGCTGCGCGACGACCGCAGCGACGTCGCGGTCGTCGCGCCCACGCCGGGGCAGGACAAGCCGACGGTCTACATCGACGGGTCCAACCTCTTCGCCGCGCAGTCGGCGAAGGTGCTCGTCGCCTCCCTCGGGGACGCGGTGGACTCGGAGATCCTCTTCAACCCGGACCTCGACACCTCGTGGGTGATGGTGCCGGCGCTGATCGGCCTCATCCTCACGTTCATCGGGACGATCATCACGTCGATCGGGCTCGTCAAGGAGCGCGAGGCGGGGACGTTCGAGCAGCTCGCGGTGATGCCGCTGGGCCCCGCCGCGGTGATCCTGGGGAAGATCACGCCCTACTTCCTGCTGGCGTGCCTCGACATGGTCGCCGTGACGCTGCTCGGCATGTGGATCTTCGACGTGCCGTTCGCCGGCCCCGTCGGACCGTTCGTCGTGGGCGCGGCCCTGTTCCTCTTCGTCGTCCTCGGCATCGGCGCGCTCATCTCGACCGTGTCGCAGACCACCGGGCAGGCGGTGCAGGTCGCGCTCATGACGATGCTCCCGCAGGTCCTGCTCTCGGGCATGATCTTCCCGCTCGACGCCATGGCGGCCGGGGTGCGCTGGATCGGGTACCTCCTGCCCCTGACGTGGTTCACCGAGGTCTCGCAGGGCGTCATGGTCCGCGGTGCGTCGTGGTCCGCGCTCTGGCTGCCGCTCCTGGTGCTCGCCGTGATGGCCGTGGCCGTGTTCGGGCTGGCCGTCCTGCGGCTCTCGCGCGAGCTCTCGCCCGCGAGAGATCCCCGCCGGCACCGACCCGCCGCGCCTGAGGCCGCGACGTCCGCGGCGAGCGGAGCGGTCCGGTGACCTGGGGAGCGCGCGGTCTCGACGTCACCTTCCGCGCCGCGCCCGGGCACGTGGTCCGCGCGCTCGCCGGCGTGGACCTCGACCTCCCGCGGGGGCAGGTCACCTCGGTGGTGGGCGGCGACGGAGCGGGCAAGACGACGCTCGTGCGCGCGCTGCTCGGGCAGGTGCCGGTCGCGGGCGGCACCGTGGACGTCCCGACGCGCGACCGCGTCGGCTACCAGCCGTCCTCCAGCGGCGTCTGGCCGGCGCTGAGCGTCGCGGAGAACGTCGAGCTCGTCGGCGACGCGTACCGCATGCCGGCCGCCCGCAGGGAACGGCGCGCGGACGAGCTGCTCGAGCGGGCGGGCCTCGCCGAGGCGCGCGGCCGGCTCGGGTCGCAGCTGTCCGGGGGGATGCGGCAGAAGCTCGGGGTGTGCCTCGCGATGCTGCACGAGCCGGACGTCCTGCTCCTCGACGAGCCGAGCACCGGGGTGGACCCCGTGAGCCGCGTCGAGCTGTGGCGGCTCGTCGCGGAGTCGGCGGCGTCCGGTGCGGCGGTCCTCGTCACGACGACGTACCTCGACGAGGCCGAGCGGGCCGCCGACGTCGTCGTGCTCGACGCCGGCACGGTGCTCGCCGCGGGGACGCCCGACGACGTGCGCGCCGCCGCGCCCGGGCGGCTCACGGTCGCGACCCGCCCGCCGGCAGGCGGGCTCGGGCGGACGTGGCGCCGCGGCCCGACGTT
>NZ_JNBQ01000028.1 GCF_001019615.1 Cellulosimicrobium funkei
CCCGCGCCCGCCGGCCTCGACCTGAGGCCGACGGGCGCCGTCGTCGTGCCGAGGGACGACGACGCACGGACGTCGGCCGCCCGACGGAGACCGTGGACAATGGACCCCGTGACGGTGCACAACCTGCAGATCACCGCGTCGGCCCCCGACCCGGCCCTCCTCGACCTGCCCTGGGACATCCCGCTCGAGGAGTGGCCGGCCGAGACCCTCGCGGCGCTGCCGCGCGGTATCTCCCGGCACATCGTGCGGTTCGTCCGCCTCTCCGGGCGCGTCATCGCGATCAAGGAGATCGGCGAGACGGTCGCGTACCGCGAGTACGAGTTGCTCCGCCAGCTCCGCCGGCTCGAGGTGCCGAGCGTCGTCCCGGTGGGGGTCATCACCGGGCGCCAGGACGCGAACGGCGAGCGGCTGGAGGCGGTGCTCATCACGGAGCACCTCCAGTTCTCGCTCCCCTACCGCGCGCTGTTCAGCCAGTCCCTGCGCCCGGACACCGCGACGCGCCTCATCGACGCGCTCGCGGTGCTCCTCGTGCGCCTGCACCTGATCGGCTTCTACTGGGGCGACGTGTCGCTGTCGAACACGCTGTTCCGGCGCGACGCCGAGACCTTCGCGGCGTTCCTCGTGGACGCGGAGACGGGCGACCTGCACCGCGAGCTCTCCCCCGGTCAGCGCTCGTACGACGTCGACCTCGCGCGCACCAACATCATCGGCGAGCTCATGGACCTCTCCGCGGGCGAGCTGCTCGACGAGGACGTGGACGAGGTCGCGATCGGCGACGCGCTCGTGGCGCGCTACGAGGAGCTGTGGGAGGCGCTGACCACGTCGGAGTCGTTCGACGCGAACGAGCGGTGGCGCGTCGCGGCGCGCATCGAGCACCTCAACAACCTCGGGTTCGACGTGGACGAGCTCGCGATCACGACCGACATCGACGGCACGACGGTGCAGATCCAGCCGAAGGTCGTCGATGCGGGGCACCACTCGCGCCGCCTGCTGCGCCTCACGGGCCTCGACGTGCAGGAGAACCAGGCGCGTCGCCTGCTCAACGACCTGGACTCGTTCCGGGCGGCGGCCGAGCGCCAGAACGACGACGAGGAGTTCGTCGCGCACGACTGGCTGAGCGGCGTGTTCGAGCCCACGATCCAGGCCGTGCCGCGCAACCTGCGCCGCAAGCTCGAGCCGGCGCAGCTCTTCCACGAGATCCTCGACCACCGCTGGTTCATCTCCGAGCGCGCGGGCCGCGACGTCCCGATGGCGGAGGCGACGCAGTCGTACGTGGAGAACGTGCTGCGCCACCGCCCGGACGAGAAGGCGATCCTCGGCCTCGCGCCGGGCGAGAAGGACCCCGAGTACTACGGCTGAGACCTGTCAGCGCCCCACGGGTCAGGGACCGGTGGGGCGCTGACTGGTCGAGCGGCTGTCAGGCCTCGCGGCGCAGGCGCGCGACCTCGTAGAGCGAGATGCCCGTCGCGACGGCCGCGTTGAGCGACTCGGTGTCCGAGCCGATGGGGATGGACGCGACGACGTCGCACGCCTCGCGCACGAGGCGCGAGAGGCCCTTGCCCTCGGACCCGGCGACGACGACGAGCGGCTCGGTCGCGAGCTGGAGGTCGCCGATCGCGGTCTCGCCGCCGGCGTCGAGCCCGACGACGAAGCAACCCGCCTTCTTGAGCTCACCGAGCGCGCGGACGAGGTTGGTCGCGCGCGCGACGGGCACCCGGGCGGCGGCGCCGGCCGAGACCTTCCACGCGGACGCCGTGACGCCCGCCGCACGCCGCTCGGGGACGAGCACGCCGTGCGCCCCGAACGCGCCCGCCGAGCGCAGCACGGCGCCCAGGTTGCGGGGGTCCGTCACACCGTCGAGCGCGACGATCAGCGGCGGACGACCCGTCGCCTCGGCCGCGTCGAGCAGGTCGTCGACGTCGGCGTACTCGTACGGCGGCACCTTGATCGCGACGCCCTGGTGCGCGGCGCCGTCGGTGAGGCGGTCGAGCTCCGGCTTGCCGACCTCGAGGAGGTCGTAGCCTCGGCCCGCGACGATGTCGACGATCTCGCGCGTGCGGTCGTCGGCGTCGAGGCGCGACGCGAGGTAGACGACCTCGACGGGGATACGCGCCCGCAGCGCCTCGAGCACGGAGTTCCGGCCCGCGACGACCTCCTGCACCGAGCCACGGCCCTTCGGGCCGCCGCCGCGCGAGGCGCCGCCCTTGGCGGGGCCGCCCCGCGTCGCGCCCCCGCGGCCGGTCGGCGTCGTGGCGCGCTTCTCCTCCGCGACCTTGCGCTTGTGCGCCGCGTGGTAGACGCGGTCCTCGGCCTTCGGCGTCGGCCCGCGGCCCTCGAGCCCCTTGCGGCGCTGTCCACCGGAGCCGACGGTCGCGCCCTTCTTGCTGCCGGGCTTTCGGGTCGCGCCGCGTCGTTGTGAGTTGCCAGCCATGGGTGTACCCGTCGTGTCGTGGTCAGGTCGGTCGGTGTCGGTCAGGTGGATCGACACCGGTCCGGTCGGTCAGGTCGGTCGGTTCGTGCGAGCGCAGGTGCGCCACCGAGTCCAGTGTCCCTCAGACACCCCGCCGAGGGAGAGCCGTGGTCCACCGAGGGAGAGGCGTGGTCATGACCACGCCTCTACCGCGCGGTGCCAGGCCTCCACCTCGCGGAGATGGTCGTCAGGCGAGGGTCCAGCGCGCGCCGTCGGCCGAGTCCTCGACCGCGACGCCCGCCGCGGCGAGCCGGTCGCGGATCGCGTCGGCGGTCGCGAAGTCGCGCGCCGCGCGCGCCTCGGCGCGTGCCGCGAGCTCCGCACCCACGACCGCGTCGAGCACCGCCGCGTAGCGGGAGTCCCCGCGGTCGGCCCACTGCGCGTCCCCCGGGTCGAGCCCGAGGACGTCGAGCATGGCCCGCACCGCGACGAGGTGGTGCCGCGCGACGGCGTCGGCGGCGGTCGTGCGGTCCGCGAGCGCCGCGTTGCCCGCACGCAGGTGCTCGTGCACGACGGCGAGCGCCGCCGGGACGTTGAGGTCGTCGTCCATCGCGGCGGTGAACGCGGTCGGCAGCTCGGCCTCGGTCACGTCGCCGACGTCGCCCACGCGCTCGGTCGCGCGCTCGACGAACCCGGCGAGGCGCTCCCACGTGGCCTCGGCCTCGACGACCGTCGCGGGCGTCCACTCGAGCATCGAGCGGTACTGCACGGACCCGAGGGCGTAGCGCAGCACGGCCGGGCTCGTGGTCGCGAGGACCTCGCGCACGAGCAGACCGTTGCCGAGCGACTTGCTCATCTTGGCGCCGCCCTGCGTGACCCACGCGCTGTGCAGCCAGTGCTGCGCGAACCCGTAGCCCGCGGCGCGCGACTGCGCCTGCTCGTTCTCGTGGTGCGGGAAGCGCAGGTCGAGCCCGCCGCCGTGGATGTCGAACGTGTCGCCGAGGTACCGGCGCGCCATCGCGGAGCACTCGAGGTGCCAGCCAGGCCGACCGCGGCCGAAGGGCGTCGGCCAGGACGCGGTCTCCGGCTCGCCGTCCTTGGGGGCCTTCCAGAGCGCGAAGTCGCGCGGGTCGCGCTTGGCGGCGGCCTCCTCCGCGTCCGCGGGGACGTCGTCGGGCACGGGGTTGAGGTCCTCGAGGCGCTGGTTGGTCAGCGAGCCGTACTCGGACCAGGAGCGCACGTCGAACCACACGTCGCCCGGGCCGGTCGTGTACGCGTGCCCGCGCTCCACGAGCCGCTCCATGAGCTCGACCATGTCCGGCACGTGCCCGGTCGCGCGCGGCTCGTACGTGGGCGGCAGGACGCCGAGCGCGTCGTACGCGGCGGTGAACGCGCGCTCGTACGTCGCGGCCCAGGCCCACCACGGCTCGCCGGCGTCGGCGGACTTCACGAGGATCTTGTCGTCGATGTCGGTGACGTTGCGGATGAGCGTCACGCGCGACCCGCCGCGCCGCAGCCAGCGCACGAGCACGTCGAACGCGACGGCGGAGCGCATGTGGCCGATGTGGGGGGCCGCCTGGACGGTCGCGCCACACAGGTAGATGCCGACCTCGCCCGGAGTCAGGGGCACGAAGTCGCGCACGTCCCGCGTGGCGGTGTCGAACAGGCGAAGAGTCACGTCCGCAAGGGTACCGGGGACGTACCACCCCGGCCGAAGCGGCACGGGCAGGTCTCGCGGCCGATCCGGGTGCGGCCACGACCGGCCCGTGTCAGCCGAAGCTCTTGCCCTCACCGCGGTACGTGGGTACGACGTCGACCACCTCGTCCCCGCGCACGAGGTGCACGCGGTCGAACCGCTCCATCGCCTCGCCCGCCTTGCCGTGCCGGAACCAGACGCGGTCGCCGATGCCGAGGTCGGGAGCGCCCACGGCGCCCCGGGTCCGGTGCAGCGGCGTCTGGACCTCGCCCGCCCCCTCGCGGCCCGTGAGCGACCAGCCGGGCGTCGCGACGCGCGGGAGGCGGCTGCGCGACGCGGGACCCGACGCGACGTACCCGCCGCCGAACGCCGTCGCCCAGCCGGGAGCCGGCACGCGCACGACGTCGAGGCCGAAGAAGGCGGACGGCCGCGGCCGGAAGGACCGGTACTCGTCGAAGAGCCCGGGGACGTACAGCCCCGACCCTGCGGTGACCTCCGTGACGACGCCGTCCGCCGACGACGTCTCGAGCGAGCCCGTGCCGCCCGAGTTCACGAGCTCCAGGTCGTGCCCGACGACGTCGCGCACCGCCGCGACGACCTCGCCGCGGCGCTCGCCCAGCTCGAGCACCGAGAGCCGCTTGACCGCGCGGACGGCGAGGCTCGAGTCGGGCATCCCGGCGACCTGGGCCTCGTAGAACATGAGGCCGCGCAGCGCGAGGCCGGGCGTCGAGGCCACGCGCGCCGCGAGCGACGCGACGTCCGGGGGGTCGTGCAGGGGCGAGCGCCGCGTGCCGAGGTGGACCGTGACGAGCCCGAGGCCGACGCGCAGCGACGCGTCGACGTCGAGGCACACGCGCACGGGCGGCTCGTCACCCGTGCCGGTCTCCGCGAGCGCCTGCCGGACGAGCTCGAGGTGCGCGGGGTCGTCGACCATGAGCGTGATCTCGCGCCGCCCGGCCTCGTGCCGCGCGAGCGCGGCGAGGGCGCCGCGGTCCACCGACGGGTAGCCCACCAGGACGTCGCGGACGCCCGCGTCGACGAGCCACAGCGCCTCACGCACCGAGAACGCCATGACGCCCTGGAAACCGCGCTCCCCGGCGCGCGTCACGAGCGAGCGGACGCGCACCGACTTCGACGCGACCCGCACGGGTACCCCGCCCGCGCGTGCCAGGAGCTCGTCGGCGTTGGCGTCGAACCGGTCGAGGTCGACGACGGCGAGCGGCCCGTCGAGGTCGGCGGTCGCGCGTGTGAGCCGGGCGAGCAGCGACGGCGTCGCGCCGCGCTCGTCCGCGGCCCGGTCGGCCGTCCCCACGTTCGTCCCGGGTGCCACGTCGCTCGTCATGGGGAGAACGTACGCCACCCGGGGAGCGTGAGACAGTACGACCTGTGAGCAGCGACGACGCCCTCTCCTGGACCAACTGGGCCCGCACGGCCTCCGCCACCCCGCGCCGTCGGGCCTCGCCGCGCGACGAGGCGGAGCTGGGCGAGCTCGTCGCCCGCGCCGCCGCCGACGGGGTGCCGGTGCGTGCCGTCGGCGCGGGCCACTCCTTCACCCCCGCGGCCGTCACCGACGGGCTCCTGCTCGACCTGGACCGCATCGGCCTCGTCGAGCGGATCACCCGCGGCACGGGCGCGCCCGGTGCGGCCGACGCCGACGCGATCCTCGTGACCGTCGGGGCGGGTATCCGCCTGCACCGGCTCAACGAGGCCCTCGCGGCCGCGGGTCTCGCGATGCGCAACCTCGGCGACATCGACCGGCAGTCGATCGCCGGCGCGATCTCCACGGGCACGCACGGGACCGGGTCCCGCCTCGGCGGGCTCGCCACGCAGGTGCGCGGCGTCCGCGTCGTCGGGGCGGACGGCGAGGTGCGGGAGGCGTCGGCGACGCAGGACCGCGACCTGTTCGAGGTGAGCCGCCTGGGGCTCGGCGTCACGGGCGTCCTGTCGGCCGTCACGCTCGAGGTGGTGCCGGCGTTCCTGCTCCGCGCGCAGGAGGAGCCGTGGCCGCTGGACCGCGTGCTGGAGGGCCTCGGCACGCCGGACGACCCCGACGGGCTCGTCGGGGGCAACGACCACTTCGAGTTCTACTGGTTCCCCCACACGCGCCGGGCGCTGACCAAGCGCAACAACCGGCTCGCGCCCGACGAGGAGGCGGCGGAGCTCGAGCGCCTGCGGACCACCGGCCCCGGGCCGGTCGCGCGGGCGCGCACCTGGGTCGACGAGGAGCTGCTGTCCAACGGCGCGTTCGAGCTCGTCAACCGGCTCGCGACCGCGGTGCCGCGCGTCACGCCGCGGCTCAACGCCGTCTCGGCCCGCGCGCTCGCGCCCCGGACCTACGTCGCGCCGTCGCACCAGGTCTTCGTCACCTCGCGCCGCGTCCGGTTCCGCGAGATGGAGTACGCCGTGCCGCGCGAGCACCTGGTGGACGTCCTGTCGAGCATCGACGGCTGGCTGAACCGGTCGGGCGAGCACGTGCCCTTCCCGGTCGAGGTCCGGTTCGCGGCGCCCGACGACGTCTGGCTCTCCACGGCGCACGGGCGCGAGACCGCGTACGTGGCGGTGCACCAGTACGCGCGCCTGCCGCACGAGCGGTACTTCGACGCCGTCGAGCGCATCGTCGCCGAGGTCGGCGGGCGCCCTCACTGGGGCAAGCTCCACGGGCTCGGCGCCGACCGGTTCCGCGAGCTCTACCCCCGGTTCGACGACGCGGTGGCGGTCCGCGACGCGGCGGACCCCACCGGGGTGTTCGCGAACGCGTACACGGACCAGGTGCTCGAGCGCGCGCCGGGCGCGGCCCCGCGCGGCTGACCGCCGCTCGTCCGGCCCGCGGGCCCGTCGGTCAGGACACGGGCTCCGGGCCGTGCTCGCGCACCGGCGAGCCGTCGGGACGGAGCATCAGGGAGAGGACGTACTCGGCGAGCGCATGAAAGCTGCGGACCGCGGTCTCGTCGTCCTGCTCGACGAGCCACGCGATCTCGATGCCGTCGATGTACCCGGCGACGACGCGCGAGAGGAAGCCCATGTCCATCGAGTAGGTGACGTTCCCGCGCTCGGCGACGTTCTCGAGGAAGCCGCGGGTCATCGCCCACGTCTGCTCCAGGTGCGTGTGCGCCACGGACCGCAGCGCGCGGCTGCGCACGCCCGCCGTCGCGAACTCGAACGTGAGGAGGCGCATGTGCCGGCGGGGCGTGAGCCCGCTCCAGAGCCCGTCGGCCGCCGCGTGCGCGAGCTGGACGACGTCGCCGTCGACGTCGAGGGCGGCGCGCACCGGCTCGGACGCGACGAGGGCGAGGCTGTTGCCCATCGCCTGGAGGAGCTCGTCCTTGTCCTCGAAGCAGTAGTGCACGACGCCGAGCGACACGCCGGCCTCGGCCGCGACGCCACGGATCGTGACGGCCTCGACGCCCTCCCGGACGGCGATGGTCATCGCCGCGTCGACGAGCTGGGCTCGGCGTTCTTCGACGGACATTCGGTTCATGTGCGATTCATCCCATGTGTCGTTCTTGGGAAAGTCAGACACATCGATGCGCTCTCAGCGATCGTAGTGTCTGCTCGTGGGCCTGGCACCCGGGACGCCGGGAGGCGAGAATGGCGAGCCGAGCCCGCTGAGCCCGTCACGCCCCCTGCTCCCGACGAAGGACGACCGTGCCCCGACCGCGCCCCCCTCGCACCCTCAGGACCCTCGCGACCCTCGCGACCCTCGCGACCGCGGCGCTCGCCCTCGCGGGCTGTGGTGGTCCTGCGGACGCCGGGGCCGACGACGCACCGGTCACGTACGACGTCCCCGAGGTCCCCGTCCGGGTCACCGCTCCCCCGGGCTGGGAGCGCGCCGCCCGCGACGGAGCCTTCGTGCTGCGCGCGCCGAGCGGGTCGGGGTCGGAGGGCTTCCGGGCGAACGTCGTCGTGACGGGCACCCAGTCCGCGGCCACGCTCGAGCAGGCCGGCACGAGGACCGCCACGTCCGTCGACGCGATCCCGGGCTGGATCCTGGACGCCGACGGCCAGGGCACGACCACCCTCGGCGAGCTTCCCGCGTTCCGGGTCGCGGGCACGTACGAGACGGCCGGGACGGTCGTCGTGCAGGAGATCCTGGCGGTCCGGACGGGCGACGCGCCGGACGACTGGGTCGTCGACCTCACGGCCTCGTACGCCGACGGGGACGACGACGCCGCCGCGCAGACGCGCGCGATCCTCGAGAGCGTGCAGCTCGCCCCCACGGGCTGAGCTCATGCGGTCGGCGCCCCGACCGCGACGACGAGGGCCGTCGCGACGGCTGCGACGCCCTCGCCGCGGCCCGTGAGGCCGAGCCCGTCTGTCGTCGTGGCCGTGAGCGTCACGGGGGCCCCCGCGGCGGCCCCGAGGGCCGCCTCGGCCTCCGCGCGCCGGGTCCCGAGCCGCGGACGGTTGCCGATGACCTGGACGGCCACGTTCCCGATCTCGAACCCCGCCGCGCGGACCCGGCGCGCCGCCTCGGCGAGCAGTCGCGACCCGCTCGCCCCGGCCCACTCGGGCGCGCTCGTGCCGAAGTTCGACCCCAGGTCCCCGAGCCCCGTCGCCGAGAACAGCGCGTCGGCGGCGGCGTGCGCCGCGACGTCCGCGTCCGAGTGCCCGGCGAGGCCGCGCTCGCCCGGCCAGAGCAGCCCGCCGAGCCACAGCTCCCGCAGCTCGCCCTCGGGGGCGAACGCGTGCACGTCGACGCCGACACCGGTGCGCGGCAGCGGCAGGGCGGCGCGTGGCGGCGCGCCCTCGGGGTGCTCGGCGGGCGTCGTCATCGTTCCTCCCGGAGGGTCAGCGCGGCGACGCGCAGGTCGTGGGCGGTGGTGATCTTGGCCGCCGCGGTGTCCCCGGGCACGACGTGGACGGGGAGCCCGAGCGCCTCGACGAGGCCCGCGTCGTCGGTCGCGGCGGACCGCTCGTCGTCCGCCCGGTGGGCCGCGGACTCGTGCGCCCGGACGAGGAGCGCCCGGTCGAACCCCTGCGGGGTCTGCACCGCGCGCAGGACCGCCCTGTCCACGGTCTCGGCCACGGGCTCCGCGTGCGACGGGTCGCCCGCCCGCGCGGCCGTCACGCGCTTGATCGTGTCCGTGACCGGCAGCCCCGGCACGACCGCGGCGTGGCCCGCGCGCACGGCCTCGACGACCCGGCGGACCAGCGCGGGCGGCGCGAGCGGCCGCGCCGCGTCGTGGACGAGCACGACGTCGACCGGCTCTCCGCCCGGCCGCTCGACCAGTCCCGCGCGCAGCCCTGCGGCGACGGAGGCCTGGCGGGTGCCCGCGCCCTCGACGACCCGCACGGGCCGGTCGACCACCGGGTCGTCCCGGAGCAGCGCCGCGACGTGCTCCCGCAGGCCGGGCGGTGCCGTGACGACGATCGTGTCGACCGCACCGGACGCGCACAGCCGTCGCGCGGCGTGCACGACCAGCGGCAGGCCGTCGAGCTCGACGAGGGCCTTGGGCAGGTCGAGCCCGAGACGGGTCCCGGAGCCCGCGGCGGTGAGGACGGCAAGAGTCGGCACGGGCACACGCTACCCGGGCACGACGACGGGGAGGGCGCCGTCCGCACGGACGGCGCCCTCCCCGGTGGTCTGTCGCTCGGGCCGAGGCCCGGGACGTCAGGAGGCCAGCACCTCGTCGAGGATGGCCTCGGCCTTCTCCTCCTCGGTGTGCTCGGCCAGCGCGAGCTCCGAGACGAGGATCTGCCGCGCCTTCGAGAGCATGCGCTTCTCGCCGGCCGAAAGGCCACGGTCGGCGTCGCGGCGCGACAGGTCGCGCACGACCTCCGCGACCTTGATCACGTCGCCCGACGCCAGCTTCTCGAGGTTCGCCTTGTACCGACGCGACCAGTTGGTCGGCTCCTCGGTGTAGGGTGCACGCAGCACCTCGAAAACGCGGTCGAGACCCTCCTGGCCGACGACGTCACGCACGCCGACGAGGTCGACGTTCTCGGCTGGGACTTCGATGGTCAGGTCGCCCTGCGCGACCTTGAGCTTGAGGTAGATCTTGTCCTCTCCGCGGATGGTGCGCGTCTTGATCTCCTCGATCAGTGCGGCTCCGTGGTGCGGGTAGACAACGGTCTCGCCTACTGTGAACGTCATCTGTAGATGTCCCCTTTCGCGGTGGTCCACCTTACCACGCGGAAGGGCGGAAATCCGAGCCCCTGCGCCCCTTGACAACCCGCCCAGGATGACGTTTCCCCAGGTCAGCGCCGTGTCAGCGCGCCTCACGAACCTCGCGGGGAGGGCCACAGGGCCCCGCCGACCGCCGCCGGCCGCTCCCGACGCCCGCACGACGCCGCGTGACGCCGCTCACGCCCACGCCCCGCAGCGCCGGTTCCGGCCGCCCCGCCTCGCCCGACGCACTAGGCTGGGCGCGGAATCCAGTCCCCCCTCTCGCAGCCCTGGAGTGCACGTGACCCGCATCCCGACCCCCCGAGCAGCGACCCGTGCGGCGTCCCGAGCGACCGGCCGCGCGCGCTACTGGGCCGTTCCCCTCGTGGTCGCGAGCGTGGCCGTCGCGGCAGCCTGCTCCCCCATCGAGACGAACCGCCCCTACTCGCCGTCGGACGGTCTGCGCGTCAACCTCACCGACGACCTGCGCGGCCTCAACCTCCTCGTCGTGAGCGCGGCCGAGGGTGACGCCGGCGCGCTCGTCGGTGCCTTCGCGAACGACTCGACCGAGGACGTGGAGTTCGACGTGACGCCCGAGGGCGGCGACCCCGTGACCATCCCCGTCGCCGCCGGCGAGACCGTCTACCTCGGCACCGAGGACGGGTTCGACGCGCAGATCGGCCGCGTCGACGCGGCGCCGGGCGGCGTCCTGCCCGTGACGGTCAGCGTGACCTCGGGCGAGGAGCAGGCCATGTCGCTGCCCGTCCTCGACGGCACCCTCGAGGAGTACGCGCACCTGCTGCCGTGACGTGCTGGCCCGGGCCGGAAAAGGGCTCGGGCCGTGTCACCGGCTGCCGCTAGCCTTCGCGTGCCCGCCCTGACCGTCGTGGTCGGGGCACCTCCACGAAGGAACCCAGGTGACCCTGTCCCGTACCACCCGTCGGCCGCTCCTCCTCGTCGTGAGCGCCGTCGCCCTCGCCCTGACCGCGTCCGGCTGCGGCGCGATCCTCGACGAGATCACCGGGCCGTCCGAGGCCCAGCGCGACGAGCCCGGTGGCGAGGTGACCGAGGCGTCGGACGCCGACGTCTTCTCGGTCCAGGTGGGCGACTGCATCGTGACCGCGAAGCTCCCCGACGGCGAGAACGTCGAGTCCGTGCCCGTCGTCCCGTGCTCCGAGCCGCACGACGCCGAGGTCTACGCCGAGACGGAGCTCCCCGAGGGCGACTACCCCGGGGACGAGGCGATCCAGGCGAGCGCCGACGAGTTCTGCCTCGGGGAGTTCGAGGCGTTCGTGGGCCTCTCCTACGACGAGTCGGCCTACTACTACTGGCCGTTCACCCCGCGCGAGGAGGGTTGGAACACCCTGGACGACCGCGTGATCCAGTGCGTCCTCGACACCGACGGCACCGACGTGACGGGGTCGCTCCAGGGCACCGCGTCCTGACCTGACGCCCTCGCGCACGACGGCGCCCCTCCCCGCGTGGGGAGGGGCGCCGTTGTCGTTCCGGCGGCCGGCCAGGCCGGCCAGGGTCAGGTCACCCGAAGCGGCCGGAGATGTAGTCCTCCGTGGCCTGCTGGGTGGGCGAGGAGAACATCGTCGCGGTGTCGTCCATCTCGATGAGGCGCCCCGGTTTGCCGGTCCCCGCGATGTTGAAGAACGCCGTGCGGTCGCTCACGCGCGCGGCCTGCTGCATGTTGTGCGTGACGATGACGATCGTGTACTCGTCCTTGAGCTCCGCGATGAGGTCCTCGATCGCGAGCGTCGAGATCGGGTCGAGCGCCGAGCAGGGCTCGTCCATGAGCAGAACCTGGGGCTTGACCGCGATGGCGCGTGCGATGCACAGGCGCTGCTGCTGCCCGCCGGAGAGGCCCGACCCCGGGCGGTCGAGACGGTCCTTCACCTCGTTCCACAGGTTCGCGCCGCGCAGGGACGACTCGACGAGGTCCTCGGCGTCGGACTTCGAGATGCGCTTGTTGTTGAGCTTGACCCCGGCGAGGACGTTCTCCTTGATGGACATCGTCGGGAAGGGGTTGGGCCGCTGGAAGACCATGCCGACCTGACGGCGGACGGCGACCGGGTCGACGTCGTCCCCGTAGAGGTCGACGCCCTCCATCGCGACCGTCCCCTCGACGCGCGCGCCGGGGATGACCTCGTGCATGCGGTTGAGGGTCCGCAGGAAGGTCGACTTGCCGCAGCCGGACGGGCCGATGAAGGCCGTCACGGACTTGGGGTCGATCGTCATGCCGACGTCCTGCACGGCGAGGAAGTCGCCGTAGTAGATGTTGAGGTCCTTGACGTCGATGCGCTGTGCCATCGGAGCTGTCCTGTTCTAGCGGAGGGTCTTGGGGGCGAACCAGCGGGTGACGAGTCGCCCGACGAGGTTGAGCAGCATGACGATGAGGATCAGCGTCAGGGCGGCCGCCCAGGCCCGGTCGTAGTTGATGTCGGGGATGCACACGACGTCGGTGACGTTGCTGCAGGGCACCAGGCCCTGGCTGTACTGCCGGTACACGTACACGGGCAGCGTCATCATGCGGCCCTCGAAGAGGTTGCCGTTGATGGAGTCGACGACGCCGACGGTGATGAGGAGCGGCGCGGTCTCGCCGATGACGCGCGCGACGGCGAGCATGACGCCCGTCGTGATGCCCGCGATCGACGTGCGCAGCACGACGCGCACCACGGTGAGCCACTTGGGCACGCCGAGCGCGTAGGCCGCCTCGCGCAGCTCGTTGGGCACGAGGCGGAGCATCTCCTCGCACGAGCGGACGACGACGGGGATCATGAGGACGGACAGCGCGACCGAGCCGACGATGCCCATGCGCACCCCCGGCCCGAAGATCACGGCGAAGAGCGCGTACGCGAAGAGGCCGGCGACGATCGACGGGATGCCCGTCATGACGTCGACGAAGAACGTCACCGCGCGCGCCAGCGGCCCGCGGCCGTACTCGACGAGGTAGATCGCGGCGAGCAGGCCGATCGGGACCGAGATCACCGCGGCGCCGAGCGTGATGAGCAGCGTGCCGAGGATCGCGTGGTAGATGCCGCCCGCGTCCATGCCGCCGAACACCCCACGCATGGAGTGCGTGAGGAAGTAGACGTCGAACCGCTCCATGCCGTGCACGACGACGGTCCACGCGACCGACACGAGCGGCACCATCGCGAGGGCGAACGCGCTCCACATGAGGACCGTCATCGTGCGGTCCTTGCGGCGGCGGCGGGCGTCCGCGCCGCGCAGGAGCGCGCGGACGGACGCGGTGCGCTCCGGGTCGGGGGCGGAGGCCCCGCGCGCGGGGCTGGTGCTGAGGGCGCTCATCAGTTGGCTCCCGAGAAGTCCTTGCGCCGCGCGACGATCGCGCGGGCGCCCATGTTGACGAGCAGGGTGATGAGGAACAGCGCGAGGCCGGTCGCGATGAGCGCGCTCACCCCGAGCGGGTTGGCCTCGGGGAAGTCGGCCGCGATGTTCGCGGCGATCGTCTGCTGCTGCCCGGCCTGCAGGATCTTGAACGAGTAGAGGAGCCCGGGCGAGAGGATCATCAGCACGGCCATCGTCTCGCCGAGCGCACGACCGAGGCCGAGCATCGCGGCCGAGATGACGCCCGAGCGGCCGAACGGGATGACCGCCGTGCGGATCATCTCCCAGCGCGTCGCGCCGAGCGCGAGCGCCGCCTCCTCGTGGAGCTTCGGCGTCTGGAGGAACACCTCGCGGCTCACGGCGGTGATGATCGGCAGGATCATCACGGCGAGCACGAGCGCGACGGTGAGCAGGACGCGGCCGGTCGGCGAGGCAGGGCCGGCGAACAGCGGGAACCAGCCGAACGTGTCGGCGAGCCACGACCACACCGGGACGACGATCGGCGGGAGCACGAGCGAGCCCCACAGGCCGTAGACGACGCTGGGGATCGCCGCGAGCAGGTCGACGACGTACCCGAGGGTCGACGCGAGACGGCGCGGCGCGTAGTGCGAGATGAAGAGCGCGATCCCCATGGCGACCGGCGTCGCGAGCAGGAGCGAGAGCGCGGCCGCGAGGAGCGTGCCGAAGATCAGCGGCCCCACGAAGGACACGAGCGACGCGCCCTCCGGGAACCAGGACACCTCCTCGGACAGCACGTCCCCGCCCGCGGTGAGCGCGGGCCACGCGCGGAGCACGAGGAAGATCGCGACCGCGGCGAGGACGGCGAGGATGAGCCCCCCCGGCGCCGGTCGCCGTCCAGCGGAACGCACGGTTCACGCCGCGGTCGGTGTTCCGCGCACGACGGCGCGGGGCGCCCGGGCGCGGCGCGCCGGACGGGCCGCCCGGCGCGGGGCCCGGCGTCGTGGGTGGGGCTGTGGTGGTCACTCGTGCTCCCGGTGCATGCGGTCCTGCTGCGTGAGGTCTGGGCTGCGGACGATCTCGCGGATCAGGGGCGGCGGGGCCCGTAGGCCCCGCCGCCCCCCTGGTCCGAGAGTCGTCAGCCGGCGGCGCCGACCGTGATGGACTCGATGGCCGCGTGGACGTCCGTGCGCAGGTCCTCCGAGATCGGCGCGTTGCCCGCGGCCGACGCGGAGGCCGACTGGCCCTCCTCGCTCGAGATGTAGGTGAGGAACGCCTTGACGAGGTTGCCCGCCGCCTCGTCCTCGTAGCTGGTGCACGCGATCGCGTACGAGACGAGGACCAGCGGGTAGGCGCCGGCCTCGGTCGTCGTGCGGTCCAGCTCGACCGCGATGTCGTGCTCGGCACGACCCTCGACGCGCGGCGACGCGTCGACGACCTTCGCGGCGGCCTCGGGCGAGTACGAGACCCACTCCTCGCCGACCTTGATGCTCGCGGTGCCGAGGTCGCCGGCCTTCGAGGCGTCGGCGTAGCCGATCGTGCCCTCGCCGCCCTGGACGGTCTGCACGACGCCGGACGTGCCCTGCGCGGACTCGCCGCCCTGCGTCGGCCAGTCACCGCTCGGCTCGTGGCCCCACGCGTCGCCCGCCGTCGCGGCGAGGTACTCGGTGAAGTTCTCGGTCGTGCCCGACTCGTCGGAGCGGTGGACCGGCGTGATCGCGAGGTCCGGGAGCGTCGCGTCGGGGTTGTCGGCGGCGATCTCCGGCGCGTTCCACTGCGTGATCGTGCCGTTGAAGATGCCCGCGATCGTGGCCGGCGCGAGGTTGAGCTCCGCGACGTCCGGCAGGTTGTAGATGATGGCGATCGGGCTGACGTAGACGGGGAGGTCGATCGCGCCGTCGGGGCCGCACACGGCCTGCGACTGCGTGATCTCCTCCTCCTTGAGCACCGCGTCCGAGCCGGCGAACGCGACGCCGCCCTCGAGGAACTGGGTGCGACCGCCACCGGAACCGACCGGGTCGTAGTTCACGGTGACGTCGGGGTTCGCGCTCTGGAACCCGGCGCGCCACGCCTCCATGGCGGACTCCTGCGAGCTCGCGCCCGCACCGTTGAGCTCACCGCTGAGGTCGCTCGCGGTCTCGGAGGAGCCCTCGGAGGAACCGTCGGTGGCACCGTCGGCGCTGCCGACGGGGTCGTCCGACCCGCAGGCGGCGAGGGTCAGCGCGAGCGCACCGATCGCGACGGCGGATCCAGCACGGGAGAATCGGCTGAGCTTCACTCTTCGTTCCATCCTGTTCAAGCGTCTCGTGGCACCAGCGAGCGCCGGTGACGAGCCCGACGCTAGGAGCGCCGGGTGACGCGTTCCCCGAGAGCGGGTGAACGAGGGATGAACAGTGCACAGACCTTCCGTGCCACGTTCCCGGCCGGGTCGGGCAGGCGTCGGTCCGGGCCTCCGCGCCGCACGACGACGGCCCCGGCGCGTCCGTGAGGGACGCGCCGGGGCCGTTCGTGCGCTGTGCCGGAGCGGTCAGGCCTGGCCGACGCCGTCCGCGATCTTGTACCCCAGGCCACGCACCGTGAGCAGGTAGCGCGGGCTCGCGGGCTCGGGCTCGATCTTCGACCGGATGCGCTTCACGTGGACGTCGAGCGTCTTCGTGTCGCCCACGTAGTCCGTGCCCCAGACCCGGTCGATGAGCTGCCCGCGCGTGAGCACGCGCCCCGCGTTGCGCAGCAGCAGCTCGAGGAGCTCGAACTCCTTGAGGGGGAACGGCACGACCTCGCCGTCGACGCTCACCGTGTGCCGCTCGACGTCCATGCGGACCGGACCGACCTCGAGCGCGCTCTCCGCGACGACCTCGCCCCCATTCTCGCCGCCCTTGCGGCGCAGCACGGCGCGTACGCGCGCGAGCAGCTCGCGGAACGAGTACGGCTTCGTCACGTAGTCGTCGGCGCCCAGCTCGAGGCCCACGACCTTGTCGATCTCCGAGTCCTTCGCCGTGAGCATGATGACGGGCACGTCGCCGCGCTGCCGCAGCTCGCGGCACACCTCGGTGCCGCTCAGCCCGGGGAGCATGAGGTCGAGCAGGACGAGGTCCGCCCCGTCCGCGTCGAACCGCTCCAGCGCCTCGGTGCCCGTCGCCGCCTCGACGACGTCGAAGCCCTCGCGTCGCAGCTGGTACGTCAACGGGTCGCGGTACGACTCCTCGTCCTCCACCACCAGGATGCGCGTCACGCGCCTACCTCCTTGTTCTGAACGTCGTCGGGTGCGGGGGTCTCCACGGCCCGCCGCACGTCGTGCTGCACGGGCACGGGGACGGCCCCGGCCGTGCCCTCGTCCCGCGCCGCGTCGTGGACCGTGCCCGACGGCGCGACGTGCGCCTGCCCGGCCGGCACGTCCGCCGCGGGGATCCGGAGCGTGAAGGTCGAGCCGCGCCCGGGCTCGGACCACATGGTGACCTCGCCACCGTGGTCGGCCGCGACGTGCTTGACGATGCTGAGGCCGAGGCCTGTCCCGCCGGTGTCGCGCGAGCGCGCGGGGTCCACCCGGTAGAACCGCTCGAACACGCGGGCCTGCTCGTCGGCCGAGATGCCGATGCCCTGGTCCACCACGGCGATCTCGACCAGGTCGTCCGCGAGCGAGACGCCGACGCCGACGCGCGTGTTCTCGCCCGAGTAGGCGACCGCGTTGTCGAGCAGGTTGCGCACAGCCGTCACGAGCAGGTTGTGGTCCCCGTACACGGCGGCGTCGAGCTCTCCCCCGGTCGTGAGCGTGATGCCCTTGCCCTGCGCGGTCGTGCGCGCGCGGTCCACCGCCTCCTCGATCACGCCCCGCACCGGCACCACCGTGACCTCTTGGAGCGCACCCGCGACCTGGAGCCGCGAGAGCTCGATGATCTCCTGCACGAGAGCGGAGAGGCGCGTCGCCTCCGACTGCATGCGCGCGGAGAACCGCCGCACCGCCACCGGGTCGTCGGCGGCGTCCTGCACCGTCTCGGCGAGCAGCGCGAGCGCCCCGACCGGCGTCTTCAGCTCGTGGGACACGTTCACGACGAAGTCGCGGCGGATCGCCTCGACGCGCCGCGCCTCCGTGCGGTCCTCCGCGAGGACGAGCATGTGCTGCGGGCCCACCTGCGCGACGCGGACCTGGAGCATGACCGTGCCCCGGCCGACCGGACCGCGCGGGAGCTCGAGCTCCTCGTCGCGGATCACGCCGTCCCGGCGCACGTCGTCGATCATGTCCCGGATGGCCGCGTGCGCGATCGCGTCGCCCCGCACCACGCCCAGCGCGTACGCCGGCGGGCTGGCCCGCACCACCTCGCCCTCCTCGTCCAGGACGACGGCGGCCGACCGCAGCACGGCCAGCACCCGGACGAGACCCTCGTCGAGCTCGGGTGCCGGCTCCGCCCGCGCAGCACGCTGCTGGCGCTCGCTCACGCGGAACGCGATGGCCGCGATCACGCCGACCACGACGCCCACGACGCCGGCGGCCAGCACGGTCGCGCCCTCGATGAGACTCTCGGCTTGCACACCTCCAGCCTACGGTCGCGTGCGCGCCCGACCGGTCGATCCGGCGCCCCGCAGGCGCGAGCCGCCAAGAGTTCACCTGGCGGCGCCCTGGAGTTCACCGCCCGGTCGACCGCGCCTGCGAGCGTGACAGGAGCCGACGGCGTGCCCGGGCGCCGCCCGGCGCGCAGGGGTGCACGCCGTCACGGACCGGACCGACCGGTCACGACGAGAGGGAAGCGATGCGGGAGATCTTCGAGGCCGAGCTGAAGCAGGTCGGCGACGACCTGGCCGAGATGAGCCGGCTGGTGGAGTCCGCTGTGAACCGCGCCGGGCAGGCGCTGCTCACGGCGGACCTGCAGCTCGCGCAGTCGGTCATCGGCGACGATCACACGATCGACGCCCTCGAGCGCGAGCTCGACGAGCGCTGCGTGCTCCTCCTCGCGCAGCAGCAGCCCGTCGCCACCGACCTGCGGGTCGTGGTCAGCGCGCTGCGCATGAGCGCCACCCTGGAGCGCATGGGCGACCTCGCCCGGCACATCGCCCAGGTCGCGCGCGGCCGCTACCCGGCCCGCGCCATCGAGCCGTCGCTCCACCGGACGTTCGAGCAGATGCACGACGCCGCCGTGCGCGTCGCCCGCCGGACGACGACGCTCCTCACCACGCGCGACCTCACCGTCGCCGCGAACATCGAGCGCGACGACGACCTGCTGGACAAGCTCCACCAGGACACCTTCACCGCGCTGCTCGACGGCACGTGGACGGGGACCCCGCAGGAGACGGTCGACGTCACGCTCGTGGGCCGCTACTACGAGCGCTTCGGCGACCACGGCGTCTCCGTCGCCAAGCGCGTGACGTACCTCGTCACCGGCGACTTCGCCGACGACCGCGGCACCCCCGCCGGCTCCGCCCGCGCGTCTGCCTGACGACGGGTCCACGGCCCTGCACCCGAGGTAGAGCCGCAGGTCTCGAGGTAGGACCCGCGGAGCTCTACCTCGGTGCCGGTGGTTCTCCCTCGCCGTCCCGGTTCCTGCGCACAGACGACCGTGGCCCGTCCGGATTCCCGGACGGGCCACGGTCGTCTCTGCGTGCGGGCTGTCAGCGGCCCTGGTTGGCGACCGCGGCAGCGGCCTCGGCGGCGGCCTCGGGGTCGAGGTAGCGGCCGCCCTTGGTGATCGGCTTGAGGTCCTCGTCGAGCTCGTAGAGCAGCGGGATGCCGGTCGGGATGTTGAGCGCGGCGATGTCCTCGTCGGAGATGCCGTCGAGGTGCTTGACGATCGCGCGCAGCGAGTTGCCGTGCGCCGCGACGAGGACGGTCTTGCCGGCCTTCAGGTCCGGGACGACCTCGCCGTCCCAGTACGGCAGGGCGCGCTCGAGCACGTCCTTGAGGCACTCGGTGCGCACGACGGGGGCGTCGGCGTAGCGCGGGTCCGCGTCCTGCGAGAACTCGGAGCCGAGCTCGATCTCGGGCGGCGGGACGTCGTACGAGCGGCGCCAGAGCATGAACTGCTCCTCGCCGAACTCCTCGAGCGTCTGCTTCTTGTTCTTGCCCTGGAGGGCGCCGTAGTGGCGCTCGTTGAGGCGCCACGACCGCTTCACGGGGATCCAGTGACGGTCCGCGGCGTCGAGCGACAGGTTCGCCGTCGTGATCGCGCGGCGCAGGAGCGAGGTGTGCACGACGTCGGGCAGGACGCCGGCCTCGGTGAGGAGCTGACCGCCGCGCTTCGCCTCCTCGGTCCCCTTCTCCGACAGGGCGACGTCCACCCAGCCGGTGAACAGGTTCTTGGCGTTCCATTCGCTCTCGCCGTGGCGGAGCAGCACGAGGGTGTAGGTCATGGGCTCCATCCTGCCGCACGGCCCGCCGCGCGGGCACCCGCGTCCCACGTGGTGGTGACCGTCGCCGTCGGGCGTGGGACGAAGGTCCGGGAATCGGGCGGACGGCGCGCACGTTGCCCCGGACATGCCGATCGACGGAGAGTACGCCCCCAGCCCGAGCGCCTGGTCCCGCAAGCAGGCCGAGTCCTACGAGTCGTCCGGAGGGACGCGCAGCACGACCCTGAACGGGATGCCGGTGGTCGTGCTCACGACCCTCGGCCGACGCACCGGCAAGGTCCGCAAGACGCCGCTCATGCGGGTCGAGCACGACGGCGCGTACGCGGTCGTCGCGTCGCTGGGCGGCGCCCCTCAGCACCCCGTCTGGTACCACAACGTCCTGGCGCACCCCCAGGTCGAGCTCCAGGACGAGGCCGAGCGCCACGACTACGTCGCGCGCGAGGTCCACGGCGAGGAGAAGGCGCTCTGGTGGGAGCGCGCCGTCGCGGCCTACCCGCCGTACGCGGACTACCAGCAGAAGACGTCGCGCGAGATCCCCGTCCTGGTCCTGGAGCGCACCGCACCGGACGCCTGACCCGCAGCGAGGTCCGCGCGACGTCAGCGCGCCGCGCGGACCTTGCGCGCCTGCGCGTAGACGTCGAGCATGCGCAGCGCGGCGGTGTCCCAGCCGAACCGCTCGCCGGCGCGCCGGGCGCCGTCGCCGAGCGTGGCGAGGCGCTCGTCGTCGGCGAGCAGGTCGCCCAGCACGCGCGCCCACGTCTGCGGGCCGTGGTCGGGCACGAGGACGCCGGAGACCTGGTCCTCGACCACCGTCCGCAGCCCGCCGACGGCGGCCGCGACGACGGGCGTGCCGCTCGCCTCGGCCTCGGCCGCGACGAGCCCGAACGACTCGTTGTGCGACGGCACGGCGACGACGTCGGCCGCCCGGTACCACTGCGCGAGCTCGTCCCGTGGGACCGGCGGGCGCACGACGAGCCGGTCGCTCACCCCGACCTGGTAGGCGAGCGCCTCGAGCTCGCGCACCGCCGTCGGGCGCCCGCTCGGGCCGCCCAGCACGACGAGCGTCGGCACGTGCTCCCCGCGCTCCGCGAGGACGCCGAGCGCCCGGACGAGCACGTCCGGGCCCTTGAGCGGCTGCACGCGCCCCGCGAAGAGCACGAGGCCGCCGGTGGTCGGCAGTCCCAGCCCGGCGCGCAGCGCCCGGCGCCGCTCCCGCCGCGCGGCGCCGTCGGCCGCCGACGCGCTGCCGGGGTCCGGGGAGAACAGGTCGAGGTCGACGCCCGGCGGCACGACGTGCACGCGCGCGGGGTCGGCGGCGTAGTCGCGCACGAGGTCGTCCGCCTCGGCGTCCGTGCTCGCGACGAGCGCGTCCGCCTCGGCGACGACCTGCTCCTCCCCGATGATCCGCCCCAGGGGCTCGGGCGCGTCGCCCGGGGCGAGCGCGGCGTTCTTCACGCGCGCGAGCGTGTGCATGGTGTGCACGAGCGGGACGTCCCAGCGGTCGGCCGCGAGCCAGCCCACCTGCCCGGAGAGCCAGTAGTGGGTGTGGACGACGTCGTACCAGCCCTCGTGGTGCCGCGCCTCCGCGCGCAGCACCCCCGCCGTGAAGGCGCAGAGCTGGCCGGGCAGGTCGTTCTTGTCGAGCCCCTCGAAGGGCCCGGCGACGACGTGGCGCACCGTCACGCCGTCGGACACCTCGACCTTGCGGGGCTGGCTCGACGCCGTGGCGCGCGTGAAGATCTCGACCTGCGTGCCACGGCGCGCGAGCGCGTGCGCGAGCTCCGTGACGTACACGTTCATGCCACCCGCGTCGCCCGTGCCCGGCTGGTCGAGTGGCGACGTGTGCACGGAGAGCATGGCGACCCGCAGCGGGGTCGACGGGTCCGGGGAGACGCCCTCCGGCAGCTCGAGCGCGGTCACGGCGGCTCAGGCCTCCACGACGCACGCCGGGGCGGGCAGCGCGAGCACGTCGACCACGTGGGCGGCACCGTCCGAGCGGCGCACGCGCAGGAGCGCGAGGTTCGACGTCGGCCCCTCCCCCGCGGAGGCGGCCTCCGGCCGCTCGATGAGCGGGTCGTCGTTCTGGTTCGCGACGACGACGAGGTCGTGCAGCGGCTCGTCGGGAGCCCCGGAGCCGGCGAGGACGGCGAAGTGGCGCGGCCAGGCGCCGCCCACCGGGGAGTCCGCGAGGTGGCGCAGCGAGGGGACGCCGCCGTCGGGCCCGGGCTCGACCGCGTGCACGGCGAGCACGTCGGCGCCGCGCACCGCGACGAGGACGCGCGTGCCGTCCGCCGAGACCGCGACGTGCGAGGGGTAGTTCCCGCCGCCTGCAGGGGCGGCGGCGTGCGTGACGTCGTAGCGCGCGACCACGTCGTACGTGCGCGCGCCGTCGGGGCCGTCGACCGGGGCGAGGACGAACAGGGCCGGGTCGAGCTCGCCGACCACGACGAGGTGCCCGGACGGCAGCGCGGCGAGGTGGCGCGGACCGGTCCCCGGCGGGAAGGTCGCGACGACGCGCGGGGCCGAGCCGTCGGGTGCCGCGGGGTCGTGCCGGCGCAGCTCGTCGGTCCCCAGGTCGACGACGAGCACGTCGCCGCTGCCGTCGTCCGCCGCGCCGAAGTGCGCGAGCGGGGCGACGAAGTGGGCGTGCGGGCCCTCCTGGCGGTCGGTGACCGGACCCGTTCCCGCGTGGCCCTGGCGGCGCACCGCGGTGCCGGGCCGGCCGTCCGCTGCGGCGAGCGCGCCGTCCGCGGCGGTCGCGACGGCGGTCAGGACGCCGTCCCCGTAGTTCGCGACGAGCACGTCCCCGCTCACGACGACGTGGCACGGGTACGAGCCGCCCGTGGCGACGCGCTCGCCCCGGGGCGCGAGGCCGCCGTCGGACCCGACCGCGAACGCCGACACCGAGCCGGCCTCCGTCTCCCCCACCGCGTACAGCGTGTCGTCGTCGAGCGCGAGGAACGACGGCGACGGCGACTCGGCTGCCAGCACCCCGCCCACGAACGACCCGGTCCCGGCCGCGGCGTCGACGTCGAGCCCGACCCGCCACACGCCCTCCGCACCGCCGTTCGCCGGGTGCGGGTAGGTGCCGATCCAGAGGGCGCGGGTCGCGGAGGTCATGACCCGAGCCTAGTTCTCCGGACGCGTGCCACCGGCACCCGCCGGACCGATACCGGCGGTCGGCTCGACGTCCGCGGACGCGAGAGCGCCCCGCCGACGGACTCGTCGGCGGGGCGCTCCGGTGCTCGTGCGGCGTCGCGTCAGTGCGCGGCGTCGAACGCCGTCTGGATCTCCTGGGAGATGCGGCCGCGGTCGTTCACCGTGTAGCCGTTGGCGCGTGCCCACTCGCGGACCTCGGTCGCGCGGGCCGAGCCCGAGGATCGGCCGCTGCGGCGCGCGGGGCGGGCCGTGCTCGTGCGGGACGAGACCTTGCGCGCGTTGCCGACCCAGGACGCGAATGCGTCGCGCAGCTCCTGCGCATTCTTGGTGCTGAGGTCGATCTCGTAGGAGACGCCGTCGAGCGCGAACGTGACGGTCTCGTCGGCCGCGCCCCCGTCGAGGTCGTCGACGAGAATTACCTGGACTTTCTGGGCCACTGTGGTTACCTCACGCTTCACAGGAATGATTGTCCTCGTCAGGATGCATCGAAAACTCGGGACCGTCAATTGGCCGCACCGTTGTCCGGCACGTGTCTCTCGCGGCTTAGCCCACCATTCCTGGACGCAAGTACATCATCTCGCGGCTATTTGCACGCGCTAACGGGCGATGCTCAGGAGTCGCGCGCGGGCGCGACATTCCCGCCGACACCCGATTCCTGCTCCGCGTCCAGGCGCGCGAGGGCGGCGCGCTCGTTGCGGTCGGCGCGCACGATGGCCCGCATCGCCACGTAGAAGAGCACGCCGACACCGATCGAGGGGATCAGTGCCGCGACGGTGGGCCAGATGTCCATGCTGTCGATCCTAGGTCTTGGGCGCGTTATTGCTGCGCGGGCTTCACGAGCGGGAAGAGGATGGTCTCGCGGATGCCGAGGCCGGTGAGCGCCATGAGCAGGCGGTCGATGCCCAGGCCCATACCGCCCGACGGGGGCATCGCGTACTCCATCGCGGTGAGGAAGTCCTCGTCGATGCGCATGGCCTCCTCGTCGCCGGCGGCCGCGAGCAGCGCCTGCGCCTCGAAGCGCTGGCGCTGGACCACCGGGTCCACCAGCTCGGAGTATGCCGTCGCGAGCTCGACGCCCCGCACGTAGAGGTCCCACTTCTCGACCTGGCCACGCACCGCCCGGTGGTCGCGCGTGAGCGGGGAGGTCTCGACGGGGAAGTCGCGCACGAACGTCGGCGCGACGAGGTGGTCGCCCACCAGGTGCTCCCAGAGACCCTCGACGAGCTTTCCGTGGTTGACGTTCTTCGGGTCGAAGGTGAGCTCGAACTTGTCGGCGTACGTCAGCAGCGACTCGACCGACGTCTCGGGCGTGATCGCCTCGCCCAGCGCGTCCGAGAGCGAGTCGTACATCTTCAGCTGCGTCCATTCGCCGCCGAGGTCGTATTCCGTGCCGTCGGCGAGCGTGACCAGGGTCGTCCCGAGCGCGTCCTGCGCGGCCCGCTGCACGAGGTCCTGGGTGAGCGCCGCCATGGTGTCGTAGTCGCCATAGGCCTCGTACGCCTCGAGCATCGCGAATTCCGGGGAGTGCGTGGAGTCCACGCCCTCGTTGCGGAAGTTGCGGTTGATCTCGAACACCTTCTCGACGCCGCCGACGGCCGCGCGCTTGAGGAACAGCTCCGGCGCGATACGCAGGAACAGGTCGATGTCGAAAGCATTCATGTGCGTCTCGAACTGGCGCGCCGCCGCGCCTTCCGGACGCGTCTGGAGCATGGGCGTCTCGACCTCGACGAAACCACGCTCCCAGAAGTTCTCGCGGATCGAGCGCACGACGGCGGCCCGCAGGCGCACCGTGTCCCGGGCGGCCGGGCGCGCGATGAGGTCCACGTAGCGCTGGCGCACGCGCGCCTCCTCCGAGAGCTCCTTGTGGAGCACGGGGAGCGGGCGCAGCGCCTTCGCGGCGATCTGCCACCGGTCGGCGAACACGCTCAGCTCGCCGCGGCGCGAGCTGATGACGCGTCCGTGCGCGAAGAGGTGGTCTCCCAGGTCGACGTCCGCCTTGAACGACGCGAGCGACTCCTCGCCGACGACGGCCTGGCTCAGCATGACCTGGAGGCGGTTGCCCTCGCCGTCCTGGAGCGTGACGAAGCACAGCTTGCCCGTGTTGCGCAGGAACACGACGCGACCGGCGACGCCGACCTCGTCCTGCGTCTCCTCGCCCGTCTCCAGGTGCGCGTACGCGGCCCGGACGTCGGCGATCGTCGTCGTGCGCGGGACGGACACGGGGTACGGCTGGTCGCCGCGCGCGAGGATCCGCTCGCGCTTCTCGCGGCGGACCTGCATCTGCTCCGGCACGTCGTCGACGTGCTCCTCGGGCTCGCGCGCGTCAGGAGAAGGGGTTCCGGCGGGGGAGGTCACCCGAGGATTCTACCGACGCTCGCACGCCGTCGAGGTAGAGGCCTGGTACCAGGGCTCTATCTCGCGGTGCCAGGGCTCTACCTCGGCGGGAGGGTGGGCAGGAGGTCGAGGGCGAGGTCGAGGATCGGGGCCGAGTGGGTGAGCGCGCCGACCGAGAGGTAGTCGACCCCGGTGCCCGCGACCTCGCGCGCGCGGTCCAGGGTGAGGTTGCCCGTGGCCTCGAGCTCGACCTTCGCCGGGACGCCGTCCTTGCCCTCGCGGGCCCGGACGGCGGCGACCGTCTCGGCGAGCACCGGCGTCGGCATGTTGTCGAGCAGGAGGAAGTCTGCGCCCGCCGAGACGGCCTCGAGCGCCTGCGCCGTCGTGTCCGCCTCGACCTGGACGAGCACGTCGGGGAACGTGCGGCGGATCGCGTCGATCGCGGCGCTCACCGAGCCGGCGGCCACGACGTGGTTGTCCTTGACCATCGCGACGTCGTAGAGGCCCATGCGCTTGTTCGTGCCTCCCCCGGCGCGCACCGCGTACTTCTCCAGGGCGCGCAGGCCGGGCGTCGTCTTGCGCGTGTCGAGCACCTGCGCGCCCGTGCCGGCGAGCTCGCGCGCCCACGCGCGCGTCGCCGTCGCGACGCCCGACGCGCGGCTCGCGAGGTTGAGCAGCGTGCGCTCGGCCGCGAGGAGCACCTGGACCGGCCCCGTGAGCGCGGCGAGGACGCGGCCGCGCCCCACGGCCGCGCCGTCGGACGCGACGAACGTCACCTCGACGGGCGGGAGCCCGAACCGCTCGGCGACCTGCCGCGTCACCTCCTCGACGACGACGAGCCCCGCGACGACCCCGTCCGCGCGCGCCACGAGGTGCGCCGTCCCGGTGGCCGACGGCGGCACGGTCGCCTGCGTCGTGACGTCGCGGCCCGGCGCGACGCCCAGGTCCTCGTCGAGCGCCCGCGCGACGGTCTCGGCGATCCACGCCGGGTCGAGCCCCGGCTCGACGCGTGACGGGGCGGGCGGCGCTCCGCCGTCGGACGGGGAGGCGGACACGGGCTCGGCAGGGCTGCTCACGGTTCCCCACCGTATCCGCTCGTCCGCGAACAGAGGCTCCGCGTCCGGCAGGGGCGGCGGTCGCGTCCCGTCGACCCGCGCCGAGCCCGGAGTTGTCGTCCGACATGGGCGCGAACCCGTCGACAACCCCGGGTTCGGCGGGGCGGCCGCGGCCGAGCGGAGCGGGTCCGTCAGCGGACGAGCAGCGTCCCGTCCGCGTCGAGCGACACGAGCACGCGGCGCTCCCACGCCGGGTCGGTGTCCGGGAAGTCGGTGCGGAAGTGGCCGCCGCGGCTCTCCGTGCGCAGCGCCGCGGCCGCGGTGAGCGCGGTCGCGACCTGGTGCACGTTCGTCGTCTCCCACTCCGCGGCCTGCGGCTGCGCGACGACGTCGCTCGCCTCGTGCGCGTCGGTGCGGACCGCGGCGAGGCGGGCCGCGGCGGCGGCGAGGCCGTCGCCGTCGCGGATCACGCCGGGACCGGCCGAGGCGATCGACTGGATCCGCGAGCGCGCCGCGGCCGCGACGAGCGCCGACGGGCCGGTACGTCGGACGGGCTCGACCGGCTCGAGCTCGCCGGCCGCGACCCGGTCGGTGATCTGGCGCGCCGCACGGTGCGCGAACACGAGCCCCTCGAGCAGCGAGTTGGACGCGAGCCGGTTGGCGCCGTGGACCCCCGTGCACGCGACCTCGCCGATGGCGTAGAGCCCGTCGACGGTCGAGCGCCCGTGCAGGTCCGTCACGACGCCGCCCGAGTGGTAGTGCTGGGCCGGCGCCACGGGGACGGGCTCCTCGGTCCAGTCGAGGCCGTTCTCCGCGAGCCGCTCGGTGATCGTCGGGAAGCGGGAGCGCAGGAAGTCGGCGCCGAGGTGTCGCGCGTCGAGCAGCACGTGGTCCGAACCCGTGGCAGCCATCTGCCGCACGATCGCGTGCGCGACGACGTCGCGCGGCGCGAGCTCGGCCATGGGGTGCTGCGCGGGCATGAAGCGGTGTCCGTCGGTGTCGAGGAGGATCGCGCCCTCGCCGCGCACCGCCTCGGAGATCAGCGGGAGCTGCCCTCGCGCGCCGAGCCCGAGCCACAGGACCGTCGGGTGGAACTGGACGAACTCGAGGTCGCCGAGCGTCGCACCCGCGCGGAGCGCCGCGGCGATGCCGTCGCCCGTCGCCTGCGGCGGGTTGGTCGAGGAGCGGAACACCTGGCCCACTCCCCCGGTCGCGAGCACGACCGCGCGCGCGAGCACCGCGCCGACGCCGTCGCGCGTGCCCTCGCCGCGCACGTGGAGCGTGGCTCCGCAGGCACGCGGGGCGCCGTCGGGACCCTCACCCGTGAGGACGTCGAGCACGAGCGCGTTCTCGATGACCTCGATGCCCGGGTCGCTGCGCACCGCGTCGAGCTGCGCGACGAGGGCGCGCGAGATCTCGGCCCCCGTCGCGTCGCCGCCCGCGTGCGCGATGCGGTCCGCGTGGTGGCCGCCCTCGCGCGTCAGCGCGATGTCGCCGTTCTCGGCGCGGTCGAAGTTCGCGCCGCGGGCCACGAGCTCGCGCACGCGCGCGGGACCCTCGGTGACCAGCACCTCGACCGCGGCCGGGTCGCACACCCCGACGCCCGCGACGAGCGTGTCCGCCAGGTGCGCCTCCGGCGAGTCCTCGGGGTCGAGCGCCGCCGCGATGCCGCCCTGCGCCCACACGGTCGAGCCCGACGACAGCTCGCCCTTGGTGACGAGCAGGACGCGCGGCACGCGCGTGCGCAGCTCGAGCGCCGCGGTGAGTCCCGCGATGCCCGACCCGACGACGACGACGTCCGCCGTCGTCGTCCAGCCCGGCGCCGGGGCCGCGAGGGTCCGGGCGAGCACGGGAGCGCCGGGCCCGCCGCGTCCGCTCACGCGGGGCGCACCGCGGACGCGACGCCGGCCCCGGCGTCGCCGCCACGGAACGGGGCGAACGGCAGGCCGCTCGCCTCGAGGCCGTGTCCCGCGGGCACGAGGCCGGGCTCGTCCGAGAGCTCGACGATCCGGTTCTGCTCGTCCACGAAGACGACGTTCGGCAGGTAGGTGCGCGCGTCGGCGTCGTCGAGCATGCCGTAGGCGATGAGGATGACGACGTCGCCCGGCTTCACGAGGTGCGCGGCGGCGCCGTTGATGCAGACCTCGCCGGCGCCGCGCTCCCCCGGGATGACGTACGTCGTCAGGCGCGCGCCGTTGGTGACGTCCACGACGTCGACCTGCTGGCCCGGGTAGAGGTCCGCGGCGTCGAGCAGGTCGGCGTCCACGGTGATCGAGCCGACGTAGTGCAGGTCGGCCTGCGTCACCGTCGCGCGGTGGATCTTGCCGATCATCATGGGGCGCTGCAAGGACGCCGGACGACGCTGCGGGCTCGACGGGGTCTGCGCGGTCACGCGGTACCTCCAGGTGCGGGGGCACGGCCGTCGGGGTCGGCGGCCCGGGTCGCGGGCGGCGCGATCTCGACGGCCGCGTTGTCGATGAGACGGGTGGTGCCCACGCGTGCCGCGACCAGGAGGAGCCCGGGGCCGACGGCGCCGGGCGCCAGGTCCTCCACGGTAGCGGGATCGACGAGCACCACGTAATCCAGCTCAACGCCGTCGGCGGCGTCCAGGATTCCCCGCGCGGCGGCGAGGACGCCCGGCGCGTCGGCGCCCGCGTCCGCCGCGTCCCGACCGGCGCGCAGCGCGCGGCTCAGCGCGAGCGCCTCGTCGCGCTCCGCGGGCGACAGGTAGGCGTTGCGCGACGAGCGCGCGAGCCCGTCCGCCTCGCGCACCGTGGGCACCGCGAGGATCTCCACGCCCACGTCGAGGTCGGCGACCAGGCGTCGGACCGCGAGGAGCTGCTGCGCGTCCTTGGCGCCGAACACCGCGACGTCGGGCCGCACCAGGTGGAGCAGCTTGAGCACGACCGTGAGCACGCCGTCGAAGTGACCGGGCCGCGACGCGCCCTCCAGCACGGTGCCGATCCGGCCCGAGGTGACCCGGACGATCGGGCCGGCGCCTCCTGCCGCCGGCCCGAGGTCCGGGTACAGCTCCTCGACGGCGGGGGCGAAGACGACGTCCACGGCGACGTCGTCGCCCGCCGCGGCGAGCAGCGCGACGTCGGCCGCGACGTCGCGCGGGTAGCGCTCGAAGTCCTCGCCGGGACCGAACTGGAGCGGGTTGACGAAGTCGGTGACGACGACCTGCCCGTCCGGGCCGACCTCGGCCCGCGCGCGGCGCACGAGCTCGAGGTGCCCCGCGTGCAGCGCCCCCATCGTCATGACGACGGCGCGGCGCGCGCCGGGGTGGGCGGCCGCCCAGCCGTCGAGGGCGGCGCGGAGGTCGGCACGCGTCGTCACGACGCGCGGGGTGTCCGGCCGGGGCGTCGGCGGGACGCCCGGGGCGGGGGTGGTGGTCATGCCGTTCCTTCGTCGTCGTGCGGGTCGTGCGGGTCGTGCGGTGCGGCACCGGGCCCTGCGTCGGGCGGGTCCCCGAGCGCGTCGAGGAGCGTGCGGGCGGTCGGCTCGTCGAGACGTCCGCCCGCGAGCGCCCGGTGGGTCGCCGCGCGGCCCAGCGCGCGGTACGACGGCGGTACGTCGGACGCGTCGCTCGTGGCCGCGAGCGCGTCGAGGGCTTCCAGGTGCTCGCGCACCGTGCCGACGTCGCCGCGCACCACGGGGCCGGTGAGGCCGAGGAGCGCGCCCGCCCCCGCCCCCGTGCCCGACTCGGCGCCCGCGTCCGCGCCGCGGGTCGCGCCGTCGAGCGCGGCGGCGAGCAGCGGGGCGAGCGCCCGGCCCGGCTGGTCGACGCCCGCGGCCTCGAGCGCCTGCGCGGCCTGGGCGACGAGCACGACGAGGTGGTTCGCCCCGTGCGCGAGGGCCGCGTGGTAGAGCCCGCGGGACTCCTCGGCCACGACCACGGGCTCTCCGCCGAGCTCGACGACGAGCGCCTGCCCGATCGGCAGGACCGGCCCCGGCGCCGTGACGGCGAACGTCGTGCCCTCGAGCCGCGCGAGGTCGAGCGACGTGCCGGTGAACGTCATCGCGGGGTGCAGCGCGAGCGGGATCGCGCCGGCGGCGCGGGCCGGGTCGAGCACGGCGGTCCCGTAGCGGCCGGACGTGTGCACGACGATCTGCCCCGGCTGCCAGGCCCCCACGTCGGCGAGGCCGCGGACCAGGTCGCCCAGCGCGTCGTCGGGCACGGCGAGGAGCACGAGCTCCGCGCGCTCCACGACCTGGGGGACCTCGAGCACCGGCACGCCGGGGAGGAGGGTCTCGATGCGCTCGCGCGACGCGTCGGACACGCCGCTCGCGCCGACGACGGCATGCCCGGTCGCGCGCAGCGCGCTCCCGAGGACCGCGCCGACGCGGCCCGCCCCCACGACGCCCACGCCGAGGCGTCCGGGCCGCGCGCCCGCCGCGCTCACGGCCGCCCCCCGTCCTCGGCCCGGCGGTCGGCGGTTTCCGCGCCTGGCACGCGACCGGGCACGCGACCAGGGTCTGCCGCGGGCACCGCGTCGGGCTCGACGGCGGACACCGGGGTCGGCTCGGCGGCCGGCTCGGGGGCGGGCTCGGTGACGGGTACCAGAGGCACGTCGTCGCGGCGCATCCACAGCTCCGGACCCGCGTGCGCGCGGGCCTCGCGGGCACGCTCGGCCTGGGTGTCGAGGAGGCGCGCGGCGTCGCCCGCGTCGAGGTGCCAGACCTTGGGCGAGACCGGGCCGGGCGTCGAGTGCACCGCGAACGTCGCGACGTCGAACCGCCGCTGGAGCGGGCCCTGCTCGAGCCCGAGCGACTGCGTCCGCTCGTGCGGCACGACGACGAGGCTGCGGAACACCCGCCCGCCGCGCAGGAGGAGCGCGCGGTCGGTCACGGTGTACCCGTTGCGGCGCCAGGACACGAGGTCGAGCAGCCGCGCACGGCGCGGGGTCACGACGTAGTGCTGACCGGCGTCGAGGCCGGACAAGCCCTCGTCGAGGAGTGCGCGCGGGTCGGGCGTCCCGAGGTCGGGCAGCACGAGCCACAGCGCGGCGAGCGCCTCGTCGCGCGTCCCGACGGGCAGCAGCACGCTCGTCGTGTCCGACCCGTCGGAGCTCACCCCGTAGCCCGCCACGTTGACGTCGACCCGCCACCAGTCCGGCCCGCGCCAGAACGGGCCCTGGCGCAGCCGCACCGCCTGGACGCGGCCGGGCGGGATGGTCTGCGACCGGGTCTCCAGGAGGCCGTGCCGCAGGCGGATGCCGTCCGGCGAGATCGCCGAGCGGAAGCCGAACTCGCCCGAGAACCGGGAGAAGAGGAAGCCGCCGAACCCGAGGACCGCGGGCAGCGCGCTGAACAGCACCCCGATCTCGCGCGTGCCGATGACGACCCCGGCGATCCCCAGCACACCGAGGACGAGGCCGACCGTGGCGCCCGACCGCACGAGCGAGGCGACGAGCCGACCCGGACCGACCGCGGTGACCGGCTGCTCGGGCGCCTCCGGGGCGACCAGCACCTCGTCGCCCACGGCCGCGCCGCCGATCGGCCGCACCGACGACGGGGTGCTCGGGTCCGCCGGGGACGTGGCACCGACGCCCGTCCCGCTCCCCTCCGCGGCCGCCGTCGGGACGCCGGCCGGACGCTCGCGCGCGACCCGCAGGCCGGCGGCGCGCGCGAGGAGGTCGTTGCGCAGCCGGTTGGCCTCGACCTCCTTGAGGAAGCCGAGCTTCACGCCCGAGTCCGCGCCCCCGGCGACCTCGAGCTTGAGCTCCGCGAGGCCGAAGAAGCGCGCGAGGAGCGGCTGCACGACGTCGACCGCCTGGAGCCGGTCCAGCCGTGCCTTGCGCTGCTGCCGGAAGAGCACGCCCGTGCGCAGGTGCACCGACTCGTCGTCGACCGCGTAGCTCGTCATGCGCCACGCGAGCGCCGAGTACCCCAGGCCCACGAGCCCCACCGCGAGGATGCCGAGGAGGATCATCCACCAGCGGTTCCCCTCGAGGAGGTTCTCCCCCTCAGGCAGCCCGTTGAGCGTCTGCTGCCCGACGACGACGAGCAGCACCGCGATGACGGTCCAGCCGCGCACGAGCGGGGTGACCGGGTGCACCCGGTGCCACACGAGGTCGTCGGTGGCCGGTGCTTCGCTCACAGGCCCGCCAGCCTCGCCTCGCCGCGCGACGCGAGACGGTCGCGCAGACGCTCCGCCTCGGCGGGCTCGAGGCCGTCGATCGTCGCGTCGGTGGACGCCGACGCGGTGTGGAGCTGCACCTGTGCGATGCCGAGCTTGCGCGCGAGCGGCCCGGCCTGCACGTCGACGTACTGCATGCGGCCGTACGGCACGACGACGAGCTGGCGGAACATGATGCCGTGGCGGATCAGCAGGTCGTCGTCGCGCTCCGCGTACCCGATCGCGCGCACCTGGCGCGGGACCAGCACGAGCGCCCACAGCCCGAGGAGCACGAGCACCCCGAGCACGAGCCACTGCCACCAGTGCGGGAAGAGGATCGCCAGCACGATCGCCGCGGCGGCCGGCACCGCGAGCGTGATGGCCACCGACAGCAGGCGTGCGGTGATCAGCCGGGGCGACACGCGCGTCCACTCGATGCCGGGCGGGTCGAAGGGGCCGGTGCCGCGGGCGTCCAGGTCCCGTGCAGGGTCGGTCATGCGTCGATTCTCCCATCCCGTCCCGGTGCGCCCGGGGTCGCGCGTCACGGCCGGCCAGGGCGCCGCCGACGCCCCCGGGTCGCGGTGCGCTGCCGTGGCGAAGAACGCGAGCGTCAGGCGGGCGTGCTCGCGCCCGGCGTCTCCGGGTCCTCGCGCGTCGTCGAGCCCTCGCGGCCCTCGCCGCGGTCCTCGGGCGGGAGCTGGCAGAACCGCTCGGCCACGAGACCGACGACGGCCAGCAGCACCGCGCACGCGACCGCGACCCCCGCCGCCACCGCGCGGTCGCGCTGCGCCTCGATCGAGAGGTCGGGCAGGGCCACGAGCACCTGCGCGCCGTACCAGCCCGCGAGCAGGGCGCCCGTGAGAGCAGCGGCCTTGGCGAGCACGAACGTGCGCGCCGCCCGGATCGCGTCGAGCGAGGGCCGCTTGCCCCGCTGGTAGGCGCGGACCGTCCACCCCGCCCAGAACACCGCCGCGGCGAGCGCGACGACCGCCACGTCGACGATCCACGGCACCGCCGGCAGGTGCGTGCCGCGGCCCTGGAGGAGCCGCACGACGAACCAGCCCACGACCGCCGTGGCGACGGCCACGAGCAGCAGGGTGCGGACCGAGGTGCGCCGCATCAGCGCTCGGCGTCGTGCGCGCCGCCCGAGACCGGCCCGAACGGCGGCCACGGGTCGGTCGCCGGGTGCAGGGACGCGTCGGCGAGCGGACCGGGTGCCGACGCCTGCGCCGACTGCTGAGCCTGCTGCTGGACCGGCCCCGTGACCGGGGCGAAGGGCACCGACCGGATGATGCCGTCGTCGACCGGGGTGGCCGGGTCGGCGGGGGTCTGCGCGGGCGGGACCGCCACCGGCGGGGCCCCCGCGGGGTGCACAGCGACCGGGGGCTCTGCCGGGCGGACGGGCGCGAAGGCGGGGAAGACGGGGGCGCCCGGCTCCGGAGGCTGCACGACGTCCTGCGACGGCTCGGGGTCGGGCAGCGCCGCCGGCCGGTGCGACGGGCCGGGGAACGGCGCGACGGGCGGCGACCCGGGCTCGTGCGAGCCGAACGAACCGTCCGGGACGACCGCCGGGGCGCCTTCGGCCGAGGGCGCCACGCCCTCGGACACCGGGGCGAAGACCGGCCGGGCCGCGATGGGCTCCGCCGGGGCTGCCCGCGGCGGGACCGCGGCCTGCGGCGGGGCGACGGGGAGCACCGCGCCCGGGGCCGAGGTCGCCTGCGGCGGCGCGGCCTGCACGGGCAGCGGCTGCTGCGGCACCGAGGGCCGCTGGGGCAGCGCCTGGTGCGGCGCCTGCGGCGGGACGGGCGGGTGCTGCGGCCCGGCCGGCACGGGGACGTCCTCCGGGACCGCCTGCACACCGACCGGTCCCGACGTCGACGGTGAGTCGTGCGGCCCGGGGGCGGCGTCGGTCGGCGGCTGCCGGTACGGGTCGTCGACGACCACGGGCTCAGCCGGCGCGGGGGCCGCGTCGGAGCCTCCGGTCGCGAGCGGGACCGCGCCCGTGGGCTCGGGCGCCGCGTCGGTCAGCCAGTCCAGCGCGAGCCACCGGATGCCGCCGCGGTCGGGCGCCGTCGCCGCGAGCGCGGCGACAGGTCCCCCACCGAGGCCGGGCAGCACCGCGTCCGGGTCGATCTGCGACCACGGCTCGAGCACGAACGCCCGCTCGTGGGCGCGCGGGTGCGGCAGCTCCAGGTCGTCGGCGACGGCCGTGAGCGTGCCGTACACGATGAGGTCCACGTCGAGGGTGCGCGGCCCCCACCGCTCGTCGCGCACCCGGCCGTGCGCCTGCTCGACGGCCTGGCACGCGTGCAGCAGGTCGCGGGCCGAGAGGCGCGTGCGGGCGAGCAGGACCGTGTTGAGGAAGTCGGGCTGGTCGGGACCGCCCACCGCCGCCGTCCGCGCGAGCGGGGAGACCTCGGTGATCTCGAGCCCGGAGATCCGGTCGAGGTCGGTGATCGCGTCGCGCAGCGTCTGCTGGGCGTCGCCGAGGTTCGCCCCGAGGGCGAGCACCACCTCGACGAACCCGGCGGGCACGTCGTCCATGCGGTCGTGCTCGACGGGCGGAGCAGCGATCTCCTCCTCCGCGGCGACCGGCGCGGCAGGCTCGTCGGACGGCGCGACCGGGGCGCCGGCGTCGGGCGCTGCCGCTGCGACCGCGGCGGCGGCGACGGGCGCCTCGGGCGCCGCGTCGCCCTGCCCCTCGTACGTCGGCTCGTACGTCGGCTCGCCGAAGGGCGCGGGAAGCGGCTCGGCGGGAACCGCGGGCGCCTGGGCGTGGACCGGCTCCGGCTCGTGCTCCGCGACGGGTCCGGCGGCGGGGACCTGCCCCTGCTGCTCGGACGCGGGCGGGTCGGCCGGCTCGGCCGGCGTCGGCACCGGCACCGCGCCTGGCCCGCCCTCCGCGGCGGGCTCGGCCGGCGCCGGAGGCGCCGAGGCCTCGAGCAGCGCCTCGTACGGCGCCGGGACCGGCTCCGGCGCGGGGGCCGGTGCCTCGGGGGCGGGCGCGGCGGCCGTCGGCACCTCGTGCGCCGGTGCGGGCGGCGCGGGCACCGCCGGGGCCTCGCGCGTGGCGTCGCGCTCGTCGTCGAGGTCCGGGGCGCCGCCCGCGACCTGGTGCTCCGGCTCGGGCGACGGGGGCTCGACGGGGAGCGCGGTCGCGCCCGGGGGGATGCTCGGCGGCATGACGTCGGGCGCCGGGGCGATCTCGACCCGCTCCTCGGCGACCGGGGCGTCCCCGACACCGTGGATGAGGGCGGGCGCGACCGAGCCCACGGGGATCGGCGCGACGAGCTGCTCGGACCGGCGGGAGAGCGGCGCGACGACCGGCACGACGACGCGGTCGCGGCGGATGACGACCTCGACGTCCTCGAACGGGACCGTGATCGGCGCCTGCGGCTTGTGCACGGCGACGTCGACCGCGACGACCTCGTCGTGCGTGAGGATCGTCGCCGCGATGCGCTCGGCCACCGTCTCGACGAGGTCGGCGGGCGAGCCCGCGAGGACGGCCACGACGTCCTCGGCGACGCCCGCGTAGCTGACGGTCTGGTCGAGGTCGTCCCCGCTCGCCGCGGCGCGCGTGTCCAGGTGGAGCACGACGTCGGCGCGGAAGAGCTGACCCTCGGCCTTCTCGTGCTCGAAGACACCGTGGTGCCCCGTGGCGCTCAGGCCCGTGAGCCGGATCCGGTCGAACGGCCGTCCGTCCGCGTCGAGGACCGCTCCTGCGAACGCTGTGGTCACGTCGTGCTCCCGTCCGGTGCTCCGCTGCCGCCCGCCGGTCGGGCGGACGGACCTCTCGTCACCGTGTCTCGTTGCGTGTGTCGTGCTGCGCCGGGCCGGCCGCGCCGCGGGGCCCGTCGCCCATCCTGCTAGGTCGTGGGCCGCGCCGTCGAGTCGCTCCCGCTCCTCGGTCGGTCGGTCGCGCCCCCGCTCCCGCCCCGCCGACCCGACCCTGCCTCGCCGGCGCGGGACCATGCCGCCGCGACGCGCACGGCGTCGGCCGACGCCCGGACGGTGTGGACCCGCACGCACCACGCGCCCGCGGCGGCCGCGAGCGTCGTGATCGCGGCGGTCGCGTCGTCGCGCAGCAGGGGCGGCACGGGCTTCCCGTCCGACCGCGCGAGGAGGTGCCCCAGGAACCGCTTGCGGGATGCGCCGACGAGCACCGGCAGGCCGAGCTCCTCGAGCTCGCCGAGGCGGGCGAGCAGCGGCCAGTTGGACGACCCCGCCTTGGAGAACCCGAGGCCGGGGTCGAGGACGAGCTGGTCGCGACGCACCCCGGCCGCGAGCAGCGTCTCGACGCGCACGGCGAGCTCGTCGCGCACGTCCGTGACGACGTCGTCGTACTCCTCGAGGTCGTCCATGACGTCCGCGTGGCCGCGCCAGTGCATGCAGACGTAGGCGACGCCCGTCCGTGCGACCACGTCGGCCATGGCCGGGTCGGCGAGGCCGCCCGAGACGTCGTTGACGATCCGCGCGCCCGCCGCGACCGCGCGCTCGGCGACGACCGCGCGCGTCGTGTCGACGCTGACGACGGCACCCTCCGCGGCGAGCGCGGAGATCACGGGCAGCACGCGCGCGAGCTCGGCCTCGACGGGGACGCGGCCCGCGCCGGGGCGGGTCGACTCGCCGCCCACGTCGAGGACGTCCGCGCCCTCGCCCAGCAGCTCGCGCCCGTGCGCGACCGCGGCGTCCGGCTCGTACCACTCGCCGCCGTCGGAGAACGAGTCCGGCGTGACGTTGACGACGCCCATGACGAGCGTCCGGCCGACGTCGGCCAGCTCCTCGAGCCCGGCGACCACGAAGCGGTCCACGGGGCTAGCGCCCCAGGATGAGGCTCATCGCCTCGGCCCGCGTCGCGCCGTCGCGCATCTGGCCCCGCACCGCCGACGTCACCGTGCGCGACCCCGGCTTGCGCACGCCGCGCATCGACATGCACAGGTGCTCGCACTCGACCACGACGATCGCGCCGCGCGGCTGCAGGTGCTCCACGAGCGCGTCCGCGATCTGCGACGTGAGCCGCTCCTGGACCTGGGGACGGCGCGCGAAGACCTCGACGAGGCGCGCGAGCTTCGACAGACCCGTGATGCGGCCGTCGACGTTGGGGATGTAGCCGATGTGCGCGACGCCGTGGAACGGCACGAGGTGGTGCTCGCACGTCGAGTACACCTCGATGTCCTTGACGAGCACCATCTCCTCGTGGCCGAGGTCGAAGGTCGTCGTGAGGACGTCCGCCGCCTCCTGGCGCAGTCCCGCGAAGATCTCGCGGTAGGCGCGCGCCACGCGCGCGGGCGTCTCGCGCAGCCCCTCGCGGTCCGGGTCCTCCCCCACGGCGAGCAGGAGCTCGCGCACCGCCGCCTCGGCACGCTCCTGGTCGTACGGCGGCACGTCCGCCGGGGCGCGCAGGTCCTCGGCCGCGCGGGCCCGCGTGATGGCGGTCGGCGCGGCGCCCGTGCCCGGAGCAGGGTGCGTGGAGGTGCCCATCAGTCCTGCCCCGGCTCGCGCACGTCCGTCGCGTCGACCGTGCCGTCGCGGCCGAGCGCCCGGTCGAGCGGGCTGTCCGCCGGGACCTCGCCGATGCGCTCGGGGGGCAGCTCGTCGTTCGCGGCGGCGGCCTCGTCCTGCGGGATCACCGGGGCGCCGTTCTGCGCCGCCTTCTCGGCGTCCGTGAGGACGGGACCGCGCTGGGACACCGCGCGCTGCTCGCTCGAGAGCCACACGTCGCGCGCGTCGCGCTTGACGACCGGCGCGAAGACCCGCGCGAGCTCCGCCTGGTTCAGCGTCTCCTTCTCGAGGAGCTCGAGCACGAGCGCGTCGAGCACGTCGCGGTACTGCGTGAGCACCTCCCACGCCTCGTCGTGCGCGGCCTCGACGAGCTTGCGCACCTCGTGGTCCACGGTGCCCGCGACGGACTCGGAGTAGTCGCGCGTGTGGCCCATGTCGCGGCCCATGAAGGGCTCGCCCGAGCCGGTGCCCAGCTTGATCGCGCCGACGCGCTCGCTCATGCCGTACTCGGTGACCATCTTCTTGGCGATCGCCGTGGCCTTCTCGATGTCGTTCGAGGCGCCCGTGGTCGGGTCGTGGAAGACGAGCTCCTCGGCGACGCGCCCACCCATGGCGTAGGCGAGCTGGTCGAGCAGCTCGTTGCGCGTCGTGGAGTACTTGTCCTCGGTCGGCATGACCATCGTGTACCCGAGCGCGCGGCCGCGCGGCAGGATCGTCACCTTGGTGACGGGGTCCGTGTAGCGCATGGCCGCGGCGACGAGGGCGTGCCCGCCCTCGTGGTACGCCGTGATCTTCTGCTCCTTGACGTTCATGACGCGCGTGCGCTTCTGCGGGCCGGCCACGACGCGGTCGATCGCCTCGTCGAGCGCGCGGTCGTCGATGAGCTGGGCGCCGCTGCGGGCGGTGAGGAGCGCGGCCTCGTTGAGCACGTTCGCGAGGTCGGCTCCGGTGAAGCCCGGCGTGCGGCGCGCGACCGCGGCGAGGTCGATCTCGGGGACGATCGGCTTGCCCTGGGCGTGCACGCGCAGGATCGCCTCGCGGCCCTTGAGGTCGGGCGCCTCGACGGCGACCTGGCGGTCGAAGCGGCCCGGGCGCAGGAGCGCCGGGTCGAGGATGTCGGGGCGGTTCGTCGCCGCGATGAGGATGACGTTCGTCTTGACGTCGAACCCGTCCATCTCGACGAGGAGCTGGTTGAGCGTCTGCTCGCGCTCGTCGTGCCCGCCGCCCATGCCGGCGCCGCGGTGACGGCCGACGGCGTCGATCTCGTCGACGAAGATGATGGCGGGCGAGTTCTCCTTGGCCTGGGTGAACAGGTCGCGGACGCGGCTCGCGCCGACGCCGACGAACATCTCGACGAAGTCCGAGCCGGAGATCGAGTAGAACGGCACGCCCGCCTCGCCGGCCACGGCGCGCGCGAGCAGCGTCTTGCCCGTCCCGGGCGGGCCGTAGAGCAGCACGCCCTTGGGGATCTTGGCCCCGACGGCCTGGAACTTGTCCGGCTCCGCGAGGAACTCCTTGATCTCGTGGAGCTCCTCGACCGCCTCGTCCGCACCGGCGACGTCCGCGAACGTCACCTGCGGGGTGTCCTTGGAGACCAGCTTGGCGCGCGACTTGCCGAAGCCCATCACGCGGGAGCCGCCGCCCTGCATGCGCGAGAGCAGGAACCAGAACAGCACGCCGATGATGAGGAACGGGATGAGCAGCCCGAGCAGGGACGACCAGAACGACGGCTGCGCGACCTCGGAGTTGTACCCGTCCTTGGGCTCCGCCGCGACGACCGCGTCGACCACGGCCTCGCCCTGGGGCTGGACGTAGTAGAACTCGACGTTCTTGCCCTTGTTCTCCTCGGTGTCCGTGCCTTCGTCGACCACGTAGTCGTCGGACAGCGTGAGGCGCACGCGCTGGTCGCCGTCCACGATGAGGGCCTGCTCGACCGTGTCGCCCGAGAGCAGCTCGAGGCCCTGGGACGTGTCGATGCGCTGGACCGTCGGGCGCGACAACGTCGCGAAGGCGATCCACAGGATCACGAGGCCCAGGACGATCCAGACGATCGGCCCACTGAGAATCTTCTTGATGTTCATCGGCGACGGGGCGTGCGCCCCGGATCCCTCCGCTCGCGCAAGTGTTCGGGCTCGAAACTACACTCTGGACCTTGACGCCTGCTGGGGATCACGCCTCTGTTCGCCCAGGGCGTGGCCCACGTCCCCTGGGCGCGGGCGCCACGGCGCCCGGACGCGGGACGCCGCCGCGCCACCGCGGCGAGGGGCGTCCCCGCCTCCCGTTCAGCTCGAGTACACGTGCGGGGCGAGCGTCCCGACGAACGGCAGGTTGCGGTACTTCTCCGCGTAGTCGAGGCCGTAGCCCACGACGAACTCGTTCGGGATGTCGAACCCGACGTACCGCACGTCGACGTCCGTCTTCGCGGCGTCGGGCTTGCGCAGCATCGCCGCGATCTCGACCGACGCCGGCCCGCGCGAGCGCAGGTTCGACAGGAGCCAGGAGAGCGTGAGACCCGAGTCGATGATGTCCTCGACGATGAGCACGTTGCGGCCCGTGAGGTCGGCGTCGAGGTCCTTGAGGATCCGCACGACGCCCGAGGACTTGGTGCCCGACCCGTACGACGAGACGGCCATCCAGTCCATCTCGACGTGGCTGTGCAGGCGGCGCGCGAGGTCCGCCATGACCATGACGGCGCCCTTGAGGACGCCGACGAGCAGGAGGTCCTTGCCCGCGTAGTCGCGGTCGATCTGCGCCGCGATCTCGTCGAGCCGCGCACCGAGCTGCTCCTCGGTGAGCAGGATGTTCTCGAGGTCGCCTGCGACGTCCGATGCTTCCACGGGGGTCACTCCTGAGGTGTGGGGGTGGGGGTGCTGAGGGTTCGCGGGGTGAGGCTGCGCCGGGGCGTCGTCTCGCGGCCCAGGGAAAGCCTGCCACACGCGCGCGTGGCCCTCAGGTCGCCCGGCAGGTGCACGGGGCCCTGGCCCCGCCACGCCGTGACGAGCGCGTCGAGCGCGTCGACGTGCACGGCGAACAGGTCGCTCGCCGGGCAGCCCGCGCGGAGCGCCGCGGACCGCAGGGCACGACGGCGCAGGGCCGGGTGCGCGGACGCGAGCACCTCAGTGTCGAGCACCACGCTCTCGGCACCCGACGCCGCCGGCCCGCGCTCGCCGTCGTCCGGGGACGCCACGAGGGCCGTCGCGAGGAGGTCTGCGGCGAGCGCGTCGAGCAGGTCGGCGTCGTCGCGCAGGAGGTCCGCGGTCCGCGCGAGCGCCGGCACCGCGCCGGGCCCGAGCACGTCGACCAGCGCGGGCACGACGCGCGCGCGCACCTGCGAGCGCAGGGGCAGCGCCGCGGTGCCCGGAGCCCCCGGGGCGTCGCCCGACGCCGCCGGTCCGTTCGTGGGGTCGTCCCACCACACGAGCCCGAGCGTGCGGCACACCGCCTCGGTCTCCGCGCGCCGCAGGGCGAGGAGCGGGCGCCGGTGGACGCCGCGTCGGGGCGCCATCCCGGCGAGCGAGCGGGCACCGGCCCCGCGGGCGAGCCCCAGCAGCACCGTCTCCGCCTGGTCGTCGAGCGTGTGCCCCAGGAGCACCGCGGCGGCGCCGTGCTCGGTCGCCGCGGCGTCGAGCGCCGCGTACCGGGCCGCGCGTGCGTCCGCCTCCGGGCCGTCGCCGGACGCCGGGACGACGACGCGGCGCACCTCGACCGGGTCGAGCCCCAGCCCGCGGCAGCGGTCCGCGGCGTCCGCCGCGACACCGGCGCTGCCCGCCTGGAGCCCGTGGTCCACGACGACGGCACCCGCGCGCAGCCCGAGCCGGGGCGCGACGAACGCCGTGGCGGCGGCGAGCGCCGTCGAGTCCGCACCGCCCGAGCACGCGACGAGCACGAGGTCGCCCGGCCGCAGGTCCCCGAGCGTGCGACGCACGGCGCGGCGCGCGGTCGCGACGACGGACGCCGGCCCGCCCACCGGCTCAGCCGTGGACGCGGCGCACCCAGGCGCGCGCGTCGGCGATCTCGCGGGCGGTCGGCAGGTTCTCGGGCGACGCCCACACGGCGTTGAACCCGTCGCGCCCGACCTCCTTCTCGACCGCGCGCACGAAGGCCGCGCCGTCGCGGTACTGCGCGATCTTGGCGTCCATGCCGAGCACGCGCCGGAGCACGACGTCGAACCCGGAGCGCTCCTCGCCGTCGCGCCGGGCCTCGAACTTGCGGCGGATGCTCCGCACCGTGCGCACGGTGCGCGGCCCGACGGCGTCCATCGCCACGTCGGCGTGCCCCTCCAACAGGGCCATGACGGCGGTGACGTCGGCGAGGCGGTCCTGCTCCTCGGGTGTGAGGAGGCCGTCGACGAGGGTCCCGTCCTCGCCGCGCACGGCGTGGAGGACGGCGCGCCCCACGGTGGCGAGCTTCTCGCGCAGGCGTGCCTCGGCAAGCCGGCGCGACGACGCGGAGAGCTCGGTGAGGAGTGCGCTCGCGCGCGTGCGGAGGTGGTCCGCGAGCCACGGCGCGGCGGCGAACTGCAGCGCGTGCGTCTGCTCGTGCAGGCACACCCAGAGGCGGAAGTCGGCGGGCTTGAGGTCCAGGGCGCGCTCCACCTGCAGCACGTTGGGCGCCACGAGCACGAGCCGCCCGGGCGAGCCGGTGGCCGCAGGCGACGGGCCGCCGTCGGGCACGACGCCGGCCGCGGCCGCGGGCGCGGTGCCGCCCAGCCCGCTGTAGGGGTCGAACTGACCGAGGACCCGGCTGGAGAGGACGGCGAGCACCGACCCCACCTGGGCGGCCCCGACGAGCGCCGTCGCCTGCGGGACGCGTCCGCGCTCGCCGACGAGCGCGTCCGTCACGCCATCGGTGAGCGACGCCATGATCTCGGTGTTGGCGCGGGCCCAGCGCGCACGGTCCACGACGTACACGGTGCCCAGGCCGGTCGTCGGTGCAGCCGTCTGGCCCGTCGTCGGACCGCCCGCGGCGGGGCTCATGCGCGTCACGTCGAGCACGTGGGGCACGGCGGCCTCCGCCGCGGCGCGCAGCCCCTCGACGAGGTCGGCGAGCTCGTCGCGCGACGCCTGCGGGCCCGGGCGCGCGAGCCGGCCCGCGATCTGGGCGGCGGCCGACCAGTCGACGATCGACGTGTCGCCGCGTGACGGGTCGCTGCCCGAACGGCCGTCCTGCTCGACGAGTGTCACCGTCTCACCGTATCCCGGGACCGGTGGTCATGTGAGGGGCGGGGATATACTCCAGGGATATACGACCGAGGAGGCTCCCTGATGGTCCGCACGACGGTGTTCCGCAGCAACAGGACGCAGGCGGTCCGCCTGCCCAAGGCGGTCGCGCTGCCCGACGACGTCCGCGAGGTCGAGGTCCGGACCGTCGGCAGGTCCCGCGTGATCACGCCGGCTGGCACCGGGTGGGACGAGTGGTTCGACCACGGGCTCCGCGTCGCCGACGACTTCCTGCCCGACCGTGACCAAGGGACGGCCGAGGAGCGCGGCGCCCTGTGAGCACGCTCTACCTGCTGGACACCAACGTCCTGGTGGCGCTGCTCCGCGGGAACGGCTCGGCGGCGCGCCCGAGGCTGCGGGAGGCGGAGGGGCGCGTCGCGGTCTCGACGGTGAGCGAGATGGAGCTCGAGTACGGCATCGAGAGGTCGGACGACCCGCCTCGCAACCGCAAAGCCGTCGACGAGCTGCTGTCGCTCGTGGACGTGCTCCCCTTCGACGGTCTCGCGGCGATGCACGCCGGACGCGTCCGCGCCCTCCTCGCCGCCCGCGGCACGCCTATCGGGCCCGACGCCCTCCTCGCCGGGCACGCCCGGTCGCTCGGGCTCGTCATGGTGACGAACAACGTCCGTGAGTTCTCCCGCGTCCCCGGCCTCGAGGTCGAGGACTGGCTGGCGGAAGCGCCGAGCGATCGCTGAGCCCCACCGGGTCAGGCGGTGCAGCCGCACTCCGCGAGCGCCGCGACGAAGTCGTCGAAGATGAGGCGCGCGCCGTACGTGCCCCCGTCGGGCACGGCGTCGGCCATGAGGGAGAACACGAGGAGGCGGTCGTCGGCCGTGACGACCGTGCCCGCGAGCGACGTGACGTTCGGCAGGCTGCCCGTCTTGGCCCGCACGACGCCGCGGCCCGCGTTCTCGAGGTAGCGCTCGCCGAGCGTCCCGGACAGTCCCGCGACCGGCAGCCCGACGGCGCCGGGCCGCAGCTGCGGGTGCGCCGGGTCCGCGAGCAGGCCGACGACCTCGTCGAGCTGGGCGGGCGTGACGACCGAGCCGTCGCCGAGACCCGAGAGGTCGGCGAGCGTCGCGCCCGTGAGGTCGACCCCGAGCCCCTCGACCGCCGACCGCACGGCCTGCGTCGCGCCCGCCGCGGAGCCGGGCAGCCCCGCGTCGATCGCGACGACGCGGCCCACCACCTCCGTGATGGTGTTGTCGGAGTGCTGGAGCAGGTACGCGACGACCTCGCTCAGTGGCGCGGACTCCACCTCGCCGACCGTGCGACCGTCGTCGGGCGCCGGCGCGCGCACCACGTCCCCCGCCACGGTGACCCCCTGCCCGGCGAGCGCGGCGACGAACGCGTCGGCGGCCGCCATCGCCGGGTCCTCCGCGCGCGGCGCGTACTCCTCGTCCTCGAGCCGCGCGACGTCGACCGCGAGCGCGGCGACGGGCGCGACGTAGCCGTTGCGCACGCTCGCCGGGTCGACGGTCGGCGCGACCGCGGCACCCGTGAAGAGCGTGTCGTCGAGGCGGAGCGAGATCGTCGTGCGGCCCGTGAGCTTGAGCTCGCCCGCGACCTGCGCGGCGAGGTCGCCGAGGCCCGCCCGGCCGTTGACCGCCGTCGGGTCTCCGGCGCCCGCGGCGAGCATCATGTCGCCGCCGCCCACGAGGTACACGGTCTCCTGCCCCTCGAGGACGGCGCGGGTCGGGAGGGTCGCGTGCGCCCCGGGAGACGTGAGGGCCGCCGCCGCGGTGAGCGTCTTGAGGGTCGACGCCGGGACGTGGCCCACGGTGTCGCCGCTCGCGCCGAGGACGTCGCCCGTCACGGCGTCGGTCACCAGGACGCCGACGCGCGGACCGAGCCGGGTGTCGGCCGCGAGGTCGTCCGCGAGGTCCTGCACGCTCCCCGTGGCCGGGACCGGGGCCGCAGGGTCGAGGGTCGGCAGCTCGACCTCGAGCGGTGGCGCCGCGACGGCGCCCGGCGCCTCGGGGAACGGGTTCGGCTCCGGGTAGGGCGCTGCGGTCGTCAGCACGCCGGGGACGACGTCGTACACGTCCGCCACGACGTAGCCGCCCGCGAGGACGAGCACGACGCCGACGGCCACGCCCGTGCGCGTCCCCCAGCCCATGCGTCTCCCTCGTTCCGTCCCGTGCGCGCGCGCCTCCGGGGCACCGGCGGGCACCGGTGCCTGGACCGGGACGTCGGGTGCGGGCACGTGCGCATTATCACTCAGCCCGCCCGCCCGGGAGCCCGGTGGGAACCCTCCCGCGGGGACGGCACGTGTCACACTAGTTCCCGCACGACGGCGTGGTCCGTCGTCCACAGACCCAGCCACCGCCCGAGCGTCGCGGTGCCGGTACGACTGGAGGAAGCAGTGGAGTTCGACGTCACGATCGAGATCCCCAAGGGGCAGCGCAACAAGTACGAGGTGGACCACGCGACCGGTCGCATCCGTCTCGACCGCATGCTCTTCACCTCGACGCGGTACCCCGACGACTACGGGTTCATCGAGGGGACGCTCGGCGAGGACGGTGACCCGCTGGACGCGCTCGTCCTGCTCGAGGAGCCCACGTTCCCCGGCTGCCTGATCCGGTGCCGTGCGCTCGGCATGTTCCGCATGCGCGACGAGGCCGGCGGCGACGACAAGGTCCTCTGCGTCCCGACGGGCGACCAGCGCGCCGCGTGGCGCCAGGACATCGACGACGTCTCCGACTTCCACCGCCTGGAGATCCAGCACTTCTTCGAGGTCTACAAGGACCTCGAGCCCGGGAAGTCCGTCGAGGGCGCCCACTGGGTCGGCCGCGCGGACGCCGAGGCCGAGATCGAGCGCTCCCTCCAGCGCGCCATCGACTCCGGGTACCACACTCCGGGCCACTGACACCCGGCTCGCGCCACCCACCACGACGGCGGCCGCTCACCTCCCGGGGTGAGCGGCCGCCGTCGTCTGCTGACGTCGCGAGGTCGGCCTAGGGGCGGCCCGCGTAGGGCATCGCGTCGGCCCAGCGCATCGCGACCTCGTGCACGGGGCTGCCGGGCTGACGGGCCTCGATCATCCTGCCGTTCCCGGTGTACATGGCGACGTGGCGGATGGTCGACGGGTTCGCGGTGTCGTTGGCGTAGAAGATCAGGTCGCCCGGGCGGAGCTGGTCGTAGGAGATCTTCTGCACGCGCTGGTACTGCGAGCGCGACGTGCGGGTGATGTCGACGCCCGCCGCGGACCACGCGCGCGACGTGAGGCCCGAGCAGTCGTAGCCCGGTCCGGTACCCCCGAACACGTACGGGGCGCCGATCTTGGTGCGCGCCCACGCGACGGCGGCCCGGCCCTGCGCCGCGCTGCCGACGCCCGTGCCCGGGGGCGGCGTCACGACCGGCGGCGGGTCGGGCGTCGGGGCGGGTGCCGGGTTCGGCGCGGGCGCGGGGTTCGGCGCAGGCGCGGGGTTCGGCGCGGGCGCGGGGTTCGGCGCGGGCGCGGGGTTCGGCGCCGGCGCGGGTGCCGGTGCTGGGTCGGGCGCCGGGTTCGTGGGTGCGGGGCTGCTCGTCGGGGGCGCCGCGGGAGCGCGCGACGACGTCCCCGCCGCCGGGGCCTCGACGCGCGCCCGGGCCGCGGCCTCGCGCTCGCTCGCGGCCTGCGCGTCGAGGGCGTCCTGGCGCCGGCGCTCGACGTCGACGCTCGTGGCCCGCGCGCGGGCGAGCTCGGCGAGGAGCGTCTCGCGCCGGGTCGCGGACTCCTGCACCGCGTCGTCGAGCGCGTCGGACGAGACCTGGGCGGCGGCGAGCGCGTCCCGCGCACGGTCCTCGACCTCGCCCTGGTGCGCGAGCGCCGCGTCGGCCCGGGCACGGGCGGTGTCGGCGACGGCACGCGCCGTCGCGTGCGCCTCGACCGCGCGACCCGCGGTCCGGCCGGCGACGCGCTCGGCGTTCTCCCGCTCGACGACCTGGCCCACCCTGTCCGCGTCGAGGACGGCACGCAACGCGTCGAGGTCGGTCGACCCCTGCCGGGACGCGCGGAACAGCGCACCGACCGCGGCGCGCGACTCCGACTCTCCCGTCCGGGCGGTCGCGAGAGCCTCCTGGGCGTCGCGGACCTCCGCGTCGGCCGTCGCGAGCGCGTCCTGCGCGGCCGCGTACTCCTCCGCCGCGGTCTCGACGGCCGCCTCGGCGGTGGACCGGCGGTCGCGCAGCGACGCCAGCTCACGCTCGACGGACTCGACGTCCCGGGCGGCACCGTCCACGGCCTCGCGCGCCGCGCGGGCGTCGTCGTCCGACGGCGGGTCGGACGACGCGGAGGGCGCGAGCCCCACGCCGAGCACGAGCGCGAGCAGGCCCGCCGCGGACGCGGACGCGAGCCGACGGGGACCGGTGGCCGGGCGACGCCGCGCTCCCCCGAGGAGCGTCGGCCGGGCGGCGTGCGCCGACGTCGCGTCGTCCATCGCCCCTCCTTCGACCGGTCGTCCGGCGTGTCCCGTTGACAGCACCCGCACGAGTCTGCCCAGAAGGTCCGCGATGCGCCATCGGAGCGGTGCCGACCTTCTCAGGATGTGGTCTCGCATCGCGAGACACCCCTGTCGGGCGGCGCGGATCCGGCCTAGCCTCACCAGCATGTCCCGCCGAATGTGTCGCTGACCCCAGCACACGTTCGCCTGCCCGCGAGCCGTCGTCGACGACGCCCTCGCCGTGGCGATCCCGTCCCGTGTGCGCCCCTCGCCGCGGTCGACGGCCGGCCTCCCGCCTCCTCGTCTCCCACGGCACCCGTCCGCCCGGCGCGCCGTGCGCCGTCGTCCCACCCCACCACCCGCAGGAGAGCACCATGAGCACCGAGAACGCACCCGCCTGGTCCTTCGAGACGCGCCAGGTCCACGCCGGCCAGACCGCCGACCCGACGACCGGCGCCCGCGCGCTGCCGATCTACCAGACCACGTCGTTCGTCTTCCCCGACGCATCGGTGGCCGCCGACCGCTTCGCGCTCAAGGACCTCGGGCCGATCTACACGCGCATCGGCAACCCGACGCAGGAGGTCGTGGAGAACCGCATCGCGTCGCTCGAGGGCGGCGTCGGCGCGCTGCTCCTCGCGTCCGGGCAGGCCGCGACGACGTTCGCGATCCTCAACGTCGCCGAGGCGGGCGACCACGTCGTCGCCTCGCCGAGCCTCTACGGGGGTACCTACAACCTCCTGCAGTACTCGCTCGCCAAGCTGGGCGTCGAGACGACGTTCGTCACCGACCCGCACGACCCGCAGGCCTGGCGCGACGCCGTACGCCCGAACACGAAGCTGTTCTTCGGCGAGACGATCCCCAACCCGCAGGCCGACGTCCTCGACGTCGAGGCCGTCGCGGCGGTCGCGCACGAGGTGGGCGTGCCGCTGATCGTCGACAACACCGTCGCGACCCCCTACCTGCTGCGGCCGCTCGAGCACGGGGCGGACGTCGTCGTGCACTCGGCGACGAAGTACCTCGGCGGGCACGGCTCCGCCATCGGCGGCGTGATCGTCGACGGCGGCACGTTCGACTACGCGGCGTACCCGGAGCGGTTCCCGAACTACAACACCCCCGACCCGTCGTACAACGGCCTCGTCTACGCGCGCGACCTCGGCGTGGACGGCATCCTCGGCGCGAACCTCGCCTACGTGCTCAAGGCGCGCGTGCAGCTCCTGCGCGACCTGGGCTCGGCGATCTCGCCGTTCAACGCGTTCCTCATCGCCCAGGGCATCGAGACGCTGTCGCTGCGCGTCGAGCGCCACGTCGCGAACGCGCAGAAGGTCGCCGAGTGGCTCGAGGCGCGCGACGACGTCCGCACGGTGCACTACGCGGGGCTGGCGTCGAGCCCGTGGCACGCCAACGCGCAGAAGTACCTGCCGCGCGGCGCCGGCGCGGTCCTCGCGTTCGAGCTCGACGGCGGCAGCGAGGCCGGGCAGGCGTTCGTCTCCGCCCTGCAGCTCCACTCGAACGTCGCGAACATCGGCGACGTCCGCTCGCTCGTCATCCACCCGGCCTCGACCACCCACGCCCAGCTCAGCCCCGAGGAGCAGGCGAAGTCCGGTGTGACGCCCGGCCTGGTCCGTCTCGCGGTCGGCATCGAGCACGTCGACGACATCCTCGCCGACCTCGAGCTCGGGTTCACCGCCGCCAAGTCGTCGCTGGGCGCCTGAACGACGGCGTCCGCAGGCGCGACAGAACCACGACGAGGACTGCGATGACGGATCTGGACAGCCGGGGCGCCCTGCGCGCCCCGGCCGTACAGTGGCCGACGGTGAGCCCTGTGAACGACGACCTCCTCTCCCCCGCCCCCGACGCCCGGCGCGACCAGCGCGCGGACGCCTCGGGGCGCGGCGTCGCGCCGTCGCGCGCGCGGGTGAAGGCGCCGGTCCCGGCGACGGGCGCCTGGCGCGAGGGCGACCCGGTGGGGCGGCGGCAGTTCGCCGACGTCGGCACGTTCGACCTCGAGTCCGGCTCTCGCCTGCCCGACGTCCGCGTCGCGTTCGAGACGTGGGGCACGCTCGCACCGGACGGGTCGAACGCCGTCCTCGTGCTGCACGCCCTCACCGGTGACTCCCACGTCAGCGGCCCCGCGGGCGAGGGCCACGCCACCGCGGGCTGGTGGGAGTCGCTCGTCGGGCCTGGCGCGCCGATCGACACCGACCGCTGGTTCGTCGTCGCGCCCAACGTGCTCGGCGGGTGCCAGGGCACCACCGGCCCCGCGTCGACCGCCCCCGACGGCCGGCCCTGGGGCAGCCGCTTCCCGCGCGTGACGACCCGCGACCAGGTCGCGGTCGAGATCGAGCTCGCGCGGACTCTCGGTATCACGTCGTGGGCGTTCGTCGTCGGCGCCTCGATGGGTGGGCACCGCGTCCTCGAGTGGGCGCTGCTCGGACCGGAGGCGGGCGTCGACGTCGTCTCGCTCGCCGCGATCGCGACGACCGCGCAGACGACCGGCGACCAGATCGCCTGGGCGCACCCGCAGCTCGGCGCGGTCCGTGCCGACCCCGGGTTCCGTGGCGGGGACTACTACGACGCCGCGGACGGCGACGGCCCGCACGTCGGGCTCGGTATCGCGCGGCAGATCGCGCACGCGACCTACCGGTCCGCGCGCGAGCTCGACGAGCGGTTCGGCCGCCTCCCGCAGGGCGGCGAGGACCCGTTCACCGACGGCCGGTACGCCGTGCAGTCGTACCTCGACCACCACGGCGACAAGCTCGCGCGCCGCTTCGACGCCAACTCGTACGTCGTGCTCACCGAGTCGATGCTCACGCACGACCTCGGTCGCGACCGCGGCGGGGTCGAGGCGGCGCTCGCGCAGGTCGCCGCGCACGCGCTCGTCGTCGCGGTCGACACGGACCGGCTCTTCCTGCCCGCCGACTGCGCGCGCATCGCGGCCGGTATCCCCGGCGCCGAGCCGCTGCGCACGCTCACGAGCGACTTCGGGCACGACGGGTTCCTCATCGAGTTCGACCAGCTCGGACCGATCGTCGCGGACTTCCTCGGGGAGCCGGCGCGCGTCCGCGACTGACGCGCCGACCGACCTGTCCACGAGGTGGCTCCGTGGCGGGCGTGCCCGCCCCGTCCTGGCACGATGAAGAGATGGACAGCGACGTGACCGAGGCGGCTCAGCACCTGCGCACCCAGTGGGAGCGGCTCGACCGCTGGCTGCGGGACCTCGAGGGCGAGCTGGACCGCGACGCAGGTCGTGCGAGCGTGCTCGACGGCTGGACCGTCGGCGAGCTGGTCACCCACCTCGGTCGTGTCATGGAGACCCTCGCGCTGTGCGGGCCGGTGCCCGCCGGCACCGTTCCCCTCACGCTCGCGGAGTACCTCGGCACGTACCCGGAGCGTGCGGAGGAGATCGAGCACTCGACACGCGCCCTCGACGCGGAGATCGCCGACGACCGCCTCGGGCGCGTCCAGGCCTTCGCCGCGGCCGGCTTCGCCCGGCTCGACGAGCTCGGCGACCAGCACGTCGTGCAGGCGCGGCGCGGCCCCATCACCCTCCAGGACATGGTGCGCTCACGGGTCCTCGAGCTCGTCGTCCACGCCGACGACCTCGCCCGCACGTTCCCGGGCGTGGTCACCGACCCGGTGGACCGCGGCGCGCTCGACGCCGTCGCGGCCGAGCTGCTGCACGTCGTCGTCACGCGCGGCGGCTGGGCGCTCGAGGTGCGCGACCCCCGCCTCTGGCTGCGCCTCGCGTGCGGCCGCGTCCCCTACGACGTCGACGAGCTCGCGCGGGCGCTCGAGCCCGTGCACACCTCCGAGGCGGTCCCCGACCTCGGCCGCATGCTCCCGCTGCTCTGACCGCTCCACCGGTGGGGTGACGCGCGGCACGCGCTCTCCCGTGGTTGCGGCGCGGACCGGACCGTAGGTTGGGGGCATGCTCGCCGCCTACGCCGACCACCTCGACCCCGACGACCCCCTGGCCGGCCTGGTCGTCGGGGACCGTTCCGAACCCGAGCCTCGCGAGCACTGGACCACCGTCGACGTACGCGCCGCGTCGCTCAACCACCACGACCTGTGGTCGCTGCGCGGGGTCGGGCTGCCCACCGACCGGCTCCCCATGATCCTCGGGACCGACGGCGCGGGCGTCGCCCCCGACGGCAGCGAGGTCGTCGTGCACGCGGTGATCGGGGCGGACGGGCACGGGGTCGGGCCGACGGAGCGTCGGTCGCTCCTCTCCGAGCGCTACCCGGGCACGCTCGCCGAGCGCGTCGCCGTCCCGACGCACAACCTCGTCCCCAAGCCCCCGGAGCTGACGTTCGTCGAGGCCGCCTGCGTGCCGACCGCCTGGCTGACGGCGTACCGCATGCTCTTCACCGCCGGTGGTGCCGCGCCCGGCGACCGCGTGCTCGTCCAGGGCGCGGGCGGTGGTGTCGCGACGGCGGCCGTCGCCCTGGGCGCGGCCGCCGGGCTCGAGATGTGGGTGACCTCCCGCTCCGCCGGCAAGCGCGCCGGCGCCGTGAGGCTCGGGGCGGCCGCGACGTTCGAGCACGGTGCGCGTCTGCCGGCGCCGGTCGACGTCGTCGTCGAGACGGTCGGCCAGGCGACCTGGCGACACTCGCTGCGCGCGGTCCGCCCGGGCGGGACCGTCGTCGTCGCCGGGGCCACGAGCGGGGACGCGTCGCCCGCCGAGCTGACCCGCGTCTTCTTCCACGAGATCCGCATCCAGGGCGTGACGATGGGGACGCGCGACGACCTCGCGGCGCTGCTGCGGTTCCTCGCGCGGAGCGAGGTGCGGCCCGTCGTCGACCAGGTGCTGCCCCTGACGCAGGCTCGCGACGGCCTCACCCGACTCGCCGCCGGGGCGCAGTTCGGCAAGGTGGTGCTCACGCCGTGACGTCGTCCGGCTGGGGTCCGGACGTCCTCGGCGCCGGGTACGAGCAGCGCACGGTCGAGCTGGAGCCCGACGACGAGGGCGAGGTCGTCGTGACCGTGGTCCGCCACGCGCCGGCGACCGACGAGCCGATCCGGCCGGCGCGCGCGGTGCTGTACGTCCACGGGTGGAGCGACTACTTCTTCCAGACCGAGCTCGCCGAGACCTGGCGCGCGCTCGGCGCCGCGTTCTACGCCGTCGACCTCCGCAAGTACGGACGCAGCCTGCGCCCGCACCAGACGCCCGGGTACGCCGACCACCTCACCGAGTACGACGCCGACATCGCCGCGGCGCTCGAGGTCGTCCGGGCGGACCTCGGCCAGCACGCGGCGATCATGCTCATGGGTCACTCCACCGGCGGCCTCGTCGCGGCGCTCTGGGCGCACCGGCACCCCGCCGTCGTCCGGGGGCTGGTGCTCAACAGCCCGTGGCTCGAGCTCCAGGGATCGTCCGTCGCGAGAACCGTCTCGGGACCCGCGATCCGTCAGCTCGCACGCTTCCAGCCACGCACGCCGCTGCCGAACGTCGACCCCGGCTACTACGCCAGGACGTTGCGCGACCGCGACGACGGCTCCTGGGTCATCGACGACGCCTGGCGTCCCGTGCCGTCGTTCCCCGTCCGCGCCGGCTGGCTGCGTGCGGTCATCTCGGGCCACGCCCGCGTCGCAGCCGGGCTCACCATCGACTGTCCCGTGCTCGTGCTCCTCGCCGAGAAGTCGCTGTTCAGCACCCGCTGGTCCGAGGACATGCGTTCTGCCGACATCGTGCTCGACGTCGAGCCCCTGGCCCGCCGCGCCGCGCACCTGGGACGGGTCGTCACCATCGTCAGGATCCCCGGCGGGATGCACGACCTCTCCCTCTCGGCGCCCGAGCCGCGCGCCCGGTTCTTCGCGGAGATCGTGCGCTGGTCGGCGGCCTACGGCTGGGCCTGACCCGTCCCGCGGGGCGTCTCTACGCAGGACCGCGCGGGGCCAGGGTCACGCGCAACATGGGGGTATGCA
>NZ_JNBQ01000029.1 GCF_001019615.1 Cellulosimicrobium funkei
GCCGAGCCCGCCCCCGCCCAGCAGGCCGCTCCGGCGCCGCAGTCCTCCGGGGACGGCGAGGAGATCAAGCTTCCCGCGCTCGGCGAGTCCGTCACCGAGGGCACCGTCACCCGGTGGCTCAAGTCGGTCGGCGACACCGTCGAGGTCGACGAGCCGCTGCTCGAGGTCTCGACCGACAAGGTCGACACCGAGGTCCCCTCCCCCGTGGCGGGCACCGTCCAGCAGATCCTCGTCCAGGAGGACGAGACGGTCGAGGTCGGCACCGTGCTCGCGATCGTCGGCTCGGGCGCCGCCCCGGCCGCGGCCCCCGCGGCCCCGGCCGAGCAGCCCGCGCAGGAGGCCCCGACGCAGGAGTCCGCTCCGGCCGAGGCGCCGACCGAGGCGCGCACGCCCGCGAGCGAGGCGGACGTCCCCGCCCAGGCCGCGCAGGAGGAGACGCCCGCCCCGGCGACGAGCGCCCCCGCTCCCGCCGCCGAGAAGCCGGCTGCGCCGTCGGCCCCGGGCGCGACCCCGGCCCCGGCCGCCAAGGCCGGTGGCACCTACCTCACGCCGCTCGTGCGCAAGCTCGCCGCGGACAAGGGCGTCGACCTGTCGACCCTGACGGGCACCGGCGTCGGCGGCCGCATCCGCAAGGAGGACGTCCTCGAGGCCGCGCGCAAGGCCGAGGAGGCCAAGGCCGCCCCCGCCGCCGCTCCCACGGCACCCGCGGCCGGTGGTGCTCCGAAGAAGGCCTCCGTCCCGGCCGTCTCGCCGCTGCGCGGCACGACCGAGAAGACGAGCCGCCTGCGCAAGCTCGTCGCGAGCCGCATGGTCGAGGCGCTGACCACCCAGGCTCAGCTCACGACCGCGGTCGAGGTCGACGTGACGCGCGTCGCCGCGCTGCGCAACCGCGCCAAGGCCGACTTCAAGGCTCGCGAGGGTGCCAACCTCACGTTCCTGCCGTTCTTCACGCTCGCCGCGGTCGAGGCGCTCAAGGCCTACCCGAAGATCAACGCGACCTTCGCCGAGGACGAGATCACCTACCACGGCCAGGAGAACGTCGGCATCGCGGTCGACACCGAGCGCGGCCTCGTCGTCCCGGTGATCAAGGACGCGGGCGACCTCAACCTCGCCGGCATCGCCCGCAAGATCTCCGACCTCGGCTCGCGCACGCGCGCCAACAAGGTCGGGCCGGACGAGCTCGCGGGCGGGACGTTCACGATCACCAACACCGGCTCGGGCGGCGCCGTCTTCGACACGCCGATCGTCCCGGTCGGCCAGGTGGCGATCCTCGGCACGGGGACCATCACCAAGCGCGCGGTCGTCGTGACGGACGCGGACGGGAACGACACGATCGGCATCCGTTCGACGTGCTTCATCTTCCTGTCCTACGACCACCGCCTGGTCGACGGTGCGGACGCCGCGCGCTTCCTCACCACGATCAAGAACCGCATCGAGGAGGGCGCGTTCGAGGCCGAGGTCGGCCTCTGACACGCCGCTTCCCCTGAGGCACCGCCGAGAGGCCTCGACCGTCGTGGTCGAGGCCTCTCGGCGTCCTTGTGGCAGGACCCGACGTCGGGCCTGCGGGAGAAGATCCCCGCCGCGGGTGCGCAGGGCAGTCGCGGCCCCGTAGCGTGGCCCCATGGACATCGTCGTGGCGGGCTCGCACGGATTCATCGGTGCCGAGCTGCTCGAGCGGCTGCGCGAGGACGGCCACCACGTGCGCCGGCTCGTCCGTCGCGCCCCGCAGACCTCCGACGAGCACGAGTGGGACCCCGACGCGGGCAGCCTGGACCCCCGCGTGCTCGAGGGCGCCGACGCCGTCGTGAACCTCGCCGGCGCGGGGATCGGCGACCACCGCTGGACCACGGAGTACAAGCGCACCCTGGTCACGTCCCGGACCCGGACCACCGGCCTCCTGGCGCGGACCATGGCCGGTCTCGACGCGCCGCCGCCCGTCTGGGTCCAGGGCTCCGCCATCGGCTACTACGGTGACCGGGGCGCGCAGGTGCTCACCGAGACGTCGGCGTCGGGCGACGGCTTCCTCGCCCGCCTCGTCCGGGAGTGGGAGGCAGCGACGGCGCCCGCCGAGCAGGCGGGCGTCCGCGTGGTGCACGCCCGGACGGGCATCGTGCTCTCGTCCGAGGGCGGCGCCCTCGGCAGGCTCCTGCCGCTGCTGCGCCTCGGCGTGGGCGGTCGGCTCGGCCCCGGCACGCAGTACTGGAGCTGGATCACGCTGCGCGACGAGGTCGACGCGCTGCGCCACCTGCTCACCGCCCCCGTGCACGGCCCGGTCAACCTCTGCGCCCCGCACCCGGCGACGAACGCGGAGATCACGCGTGCGCTCGCGCGAGAGCTCCACCGCCCGGCCGCGCTGGCGGTCCCGTCCGTCGCGCTGCGCGTCGTGCTCGGCGAGCTGGCGTCGGACATCCTCGGCTCGCAGCGTGCCCTCCCGAGCGTCCTCGAGGCGAGCGGCTTCACCTTCGCCGACCCCCTCCTCGCCGACGCCGCGCGCCGAGTCGCGGAGCGCCGCTGACGCCTGCTCCGACCGCTGTCCCGCGCCGAGCCGAGCCGAGTGAGCGACGGTACGTGTCACCGCACCTCGGCGACGCGCCACCCGTCGTCGGTCCACCGGAGCACGAGCACGACGGTGGTCCGCGGCGTCGCGGGCACGTGCAGCTCGCCGTCGTCCGTGCGCTGCCGGTGCGCGCTGACGGCGTAGTCCACCTCGACGACCGCGTCGGTGGGAGTCGCCCCCGCCGGCGCGGGCGACCAGTCCTCGCCGAGCCGGGCGTCGAAGACCTCCGCCCGCGCGTCGAGCACGTCCACGCCGTCGAGCTCCTTGAGCACCGCGGCGTCGCGCGCCTCCGCCGACGAGCCCGCGACCACGACGGACGACAGGTCGCCCGCACCCTCGGTGAGCAGCGCGAGGCGGAGCGCGGTGAGCGCGCGTGCGGCGCCGGCGGGGTCGCCGGGATCGAGCACCGCGTCGGGGTCGAGCACCGCGTCGGCGTCCCCGTCCGGCTCGACCGCGGCGGTCGCCGCGCTCGGCACCGGGTCATCGGCGTCGGGCGGCGTCGTGCGGGACGGACCGAGGAGGACCAGCAGCACCACGAGCACAGCGCACCCGACGAGGATCCCCCCGCTCGTGGCGACCGCCCGGACGGTCCGCCGCCGCCGGGCCCGAGCACCCCGGCCGCCGGTCCTGGTCCGGCCACGCACGCCGCCACCGCCGGCCGTCGACCCCCCGACGCCGGGTCGCACGGTCCGCCGTCCGCCGAACGCCCCCGCGACGAGACGCGCGGCGTCGGGCATCACGACCGGACGCGGCTCCACGGCGTCGTAGCAGCGCGCGGCGAAGGTCCCCGCGGCCGGGCGGGCAGAGGGCTCGTCGCGCAGCGCGACCGCGAGCTCGGCGTGCAGCGCCGCGAGATCACGCGCCTCCTCCGGGTCGGCGTTCGCCTGGTAGGACGGATGGCTCGACGCCGGAGGCGGCACGAGGTCGAGCACGAGCCGCGCCAGGTCGCGGACGTCGTCGGCGGGCGCACCGCTCGAGGGCGTCAAGGGCGGACGCAGCACCGCACGACCGCTCGACGCCACGACGACGCACGCCGCGTCCAGGCTCCCGTGGGCACGGCCGTCACGATGGAGCGCGGCCAGGCCCTGCGCGACCGGGACCAGCACCGTGACCGCCTCGGCGGCCCGGAACGGCTCCCGGGCCGCGGCGAGCTCGTCGAGGCGCAGCCCGTCGACGTGGTCGGTGAGGACCACGAGCGACGACTCCCCTGCCTCGACGACACCACGCACCGCCACGAGGTGCTCGTGGTCCTCGGAGAGCGCGTGCAGGTGCTCGACCAGCGCGGCACGAAGCCCCGGTCCCTCGGGGACGTCCAGCCGCGCGACCTCGCACACGGTCCCGGCGTCGTCGTACGCCACCACACCGCCCGGCGCCCCGGGCTCCCGCCGTACCGGCCACCCCGCGGCACCCAGCACCGGCACGAGGTCCACGACGGTCTCCACGGGCGTTCGCGGCTGGCGCGACGTCGACGACGGCATGACTCATCTCACCGCACGGAGAACCCCGACGCGCCGTTGTCCACAGGCCGGATCGCGGTCGGCCCGCCGAGGGAGAACCCGGGTTGGCCGAGCTTGAACCGTGGTTCGTCGGACGCCGTCGCGCACAGGAACCACGGTCCTCCCTCGCGCGACCACGGTTCTACCTCGACCGAGCAGGGCTCCGCCCGCGCGCGGTCAGACGTCGAGGAGGCGACCCTCGCGGGCGCTGCGGCGGGCGGCGTCGAGGACCTCTGCGGTGCGGACGGCGTCGTGCGGGTCGACGGGGACGGGGCCCCCGTCGAGGATCCAGGCCGCGACGGCACGGTAGAAGTCGGCGTGACCGCCCGGGGCCTGCGCGACGGGCTCGCGCTCGCGCCCGCGCGTGACCCAGCCGAGCGTGCCCACGGGCGCGGCGTCGTCGAAGACCTCGAACGGCGAGGCGTCGTTCTCGAACGTCGTGACGACGTACGCGCCGGCGGTGCCGAGCACGCGCGTGCGTGGCCCCGGGGCGCCGACGACGGAGCCGGCCCAGAGGCGGCTCACGACCGCGTTCCCGTCGGCGTCGGGCTCGTGGTGGAGCACGAGGAACACGTCGTCCTCGGTCGGGGTGGTGTGCGAGCGCAGCTCGGCCCACACGCCGGTGACGCGCCCGAAGAGCTGGGTCGCGGAGTCGACGAGGTGCGGCCCGAGGTCGAGGAGCAGGCCGCCCCCGACGAGGTCGTTCTCCTTCCAGCGCTGCTGCGGCACGGGGCGCCACCGCTCCCACCGGCGCTCGAACGTGTGCACGCGACCGATCTCGCCGCGGTCGAGGACGGAGCGCAGGGTGAGCTGCTCGGGGTCCCAGCGACGGTTCTGGAAGACGGTGAGGGGCGTGCCGGCCTCCTCGGCGACGGCGACGACGGCGCGGGACGCCGCGGCGCCGAGCGCGAGCGGCTTGTCGACGACGACCGGCACGCCGGCCCGGGCGAGCGCGGTGGCGTGGTCGGCGTGCAGGGCGGACGGGCTCGCGACGACCACGACGTCGTAGGCTGTCCGGTCGGCGAGGAGCGCGTCGAGGTCGTCGTGCAGGTGCACGTCGGGCCAGTCCTCGGCCGCGGCGGCGCGGCGCTCGGGCGACCGGACGACGACCGCCGTGACGACGTGCCCGGCCTCGCGGACGAGGCGCGCGTGGATGCCGCGTCCCGCTCCCCCGTACCCGACGATCCCGACCCTGAGCGTGCGTGCGGCGGTGTCCATGCCGCCCAATCTAGCCGCGACCGGAGCCGTCCTGCGGAGTGGTCCGAGCACTCTCCGCGACCTGGCAGAATGTGCGCGTTGGTCCGGTATGGAGCGCTGCGTACCGTCTCGCGCGGGTCGGGCCGAGAATCGGTTTCGGGAAGGTCGTCCCTTGAGCACCACGAGCCGTCGCGTCCCTCGTCGGAGCGTCCTGCGCTACGTCCTGATCGCGCTGGCGGTCGCCATCGTGGTCGCGAACGTCATCAACCAGCAGTCGGTCGCCGCCGACGACGAGCCGGACCCCGCCCCGGGCACCGCGCTCGAGGCGCTGGCGCGGCTCGAGGTCAAGGGCCCGGGCCCGGACACGGGCTACGAGCGAGAGCTCTTCGGACCCGCGTGGGCGGACGTCGACGGCAACGGGTGCGACACCCGCAACGACATCCTCGCCCGCGACCTCACCGACCTCACCTTCTCGACGCGGGGCGAGGTCTGCGAGGTGCGGACGGGGACGTTCCAGGACCCGTACACGGGCGAGACCATCGACTTCCGCCGCGGCAACGCGACGAGCATGGCCGTCCAGATCGACCACGTGGTCCCGCTGATGGACGCGTGGCGCAAGGGCGCGCGCGCCTGGGACGACGAGACGCGCCGGCAGTTCGCCAACGACCCCCTCAACCTGCTCGCGTCCGACGGCCCCGCGAACCAGTCCAAGGGCGCGCGCGACGCGTCGGCGTGGCTGCCCCCGAACCACGCGTTCCGCTGCCCCTACGTGGCGCGGCAGATCGCGGTGAAGACCGCCTACGAGCTCGCGGTCACGCCGTCGGAGTCCGAGGCGATGGCGCGCGTGCTCGAGGACTGCCCCTCCGAGCCCGTCCCCGCGGGCTGACCCGGCCCCCGGTCGGTGCGCCCGAGGGCGCTCGGCCACCAGGCCCGACGACCGACGTCGTGCACGAGCGCGGGCACCAGCAGCGACCGCACGACGAGCGTGTCGACGAGGACGCCGAACGCGACGATGAACGCGAGCTGGGCGAGGAACAGCAGCGGGATGATGCCGAGCGCGGCGAACGTCGTCGCGAGGACGACGCCCGCGGACGTGATGACCGACCCGGTGACCGCGAGGCCGCGCAGCACACCGCGCCGCGTCCCGACCCGCAGGCTCTCCTCCCGCACGCGCGTCATGAGGAAGATCGAGTAGTCGACCCCGAGCGCGACGAGGAAGCAGAACGCGTAGAGCGGCACGGCCGGGTCGGCGCCCGGGAAGTCGAGCACGTGGTTGAAGACGATCGCGGCGACGCCGAGCGCGGCGCCGAACGACAGCACGTTGGCGAGCATGAGCAGGACCGGCGCGACGATCGACCGCAGCAGCAGGACGAGGATGAGCAGGATCACGGCGAGGACGACCGGCACGATGATCCGCAGGTCGCGCTGGCCCGCGAGCTGGGTGTCGAGGCGCTCGGCGGCCGCGCCGCCGACGACGGCCTCGGGCGAGACGTCGTGCACGGCGTCGCGGAGCGCCGAGACCGTCTCGACGGCCTCCTGGCTGTCGGACGGCGCGTCCGTGGTGACGTCGACGCGCACCTGCCCGTCGACCACGACCGGGTCGCCCTGCGCGGGCGCGCCGGGGGCGACGGCGGGCTGGTCCGTGACGGGGGTCGCCGCGGCGACGCCCTCCGTGCCCTCGGCCGCCGCGACGACCGCGTCGAGGTCCGCCTCCGGCGCGATGACGGTCGCGGGCTGGGCGGAGACCCCCTCGAAGTGCTCGGTGAGCGCCTCCTCGCCGGCGACGGAGTCGACGTCCGCGAGGAACACCTCCGAGTCGCCGGTGCCCTCGGCGTCGAGCGTCGGGACGAACGCCGCGCACGCGGCGAGCACGAGCGCCGTGACGACCCACACGCGCCGGTCGTGCCGTCCGACGAAGCTCGCGACGCGCGACCACACGCCGTGCCCCTCGACGCTCACCGCGTCGTCGCTCTCGGCGGTCGCGGGCTGCGCGTCCGCCGCGCCGCCGTCGTGCTCCGCGTGCGCGCCCTCGTAGCGGGGCATGCGCGGCCAGAAGAGCCCGCGCGAACGCTGCCCGGCGACGAGCAGGAGGGCCGGCAGGAGCGTGAGCGCGGCGACGAACGCCGCGGCGATGCCGATCGCGGCGACCGGACCCAGGCTGCGGTTCGACGACAGGTCGGACAGCAGGAGGCACAGCAGGCCCGCGATCACCGTCCCGGCGCTCGCCGCGATCGGCTCGACGGACGCGCGCACGGCGCGGCGCAGCGCCGTCGTGGTCGAGCGGACGAGGCGCAGCTCTTCCCGGTACCGCGCGACGACGAGCAACGAGTAGTCGACGGCGGCGCCGACGACGAGGATCGAGAGGATGCCCTGCGACTGCCCGTTGAGCGTCAGGATGTCGGCCGCGGCGAGGTGGTAGACGACGAGGCCCGCCAGCGTGAGCGCGAGCACGGCCGTGAGTATGACGAGGAACGGCAGGATCGGCGACCGGTAGACGATCGCGAGGATCACGAGCACGGCGCCGAGCGCGACGAGCAGGAGGACGGTGTCGATCCCGCCGAACGCGGTGACGAGGTCGGCCACGAACCCGGCAGGACCGGTGACCCACACCTCGAGAGAGGTGCCCGCGAGCCCGCCCTCGGACGCGTCCGCGGCGGCGAGGTCGCGCAGCGCGCCGACCGCGAGCTCGCTCACGCTGTCCTCGTCGGCGCCGATCCGGTCGGACGCCACGGACGCGTCGAGCGAGACGACGACGAGCGCGGCCTCGCCGTCCTCGGACGGCACGACGACGGGGTCGGCGACGGAGACGTCGCCCACGGTCGCGGGCTCGTCGCCCGACGTGCCCTCGAGCGGCGCACCTGGCACGGCCTGCGCGTAGGCGTCGAGCGCGGCGAGGTCGTCGGGCGTCAGGGCGCTGCCGTCCCCCGTGGTCGCGACGACGAGCGCGGGGAGCGTCTCGGAGTCCGTGAACTCCTGCGCGACCTCGGCGGCGCGCGTCGACTCCGCGCTCGCGGGGAGGAACGCCGCGGCGTCGTTGGTCTGCACGCTGCTCAGCTGACCCTGCGCCTGGCCGCCCAGTGCGCCGATCGCCATCCACAGACCGATGACTGCGACAATGATCAGTCCGCGGAGGAACCCGCCCGTCCGATTGCTCAGCATGCTGAGGAATGGTGCCATGGTGGAGGGAGGAATGCACGTTGGAGCACTCACCGAGGGACCGCACCGGGCCGTACGCCGACCCGGACGTCGGCGACCCCACCCCCACAGATCCCGAGGAGTGGGCCACCGGCCGCCTCCTGTTCGCCGTCGCGCGCCGGATCGAGCGGGAGTGGAACGCCCACCTCGGGAAGTGGGACCTCAACCACGCGGGCTTCCCCGTGCTCATGCACCTGCTCGCCGGCCCGCGCTCGCAGCGCGTGCTCGCCGAGGAGTCGGGCGTGACCGAGCAGACGATGAGCCGGGTCGTGGCGAGGCTCGAGCGCTCCGGGTACGTGACGCGCACGGACGACCCCGCCGACCGGCGCCGCCGTGCCGTCGCGATCACCGCGGCCGGGCGCGACGCCGGGCTCGCCGCGGCGCGTCGCCGGCCCGCCGAGGACCTCGCGACGCGCGGGCTCGACGACGCGCAGGTCGTCGCGCTGCGCGAGGCCCTGCTCGCGCTCCTCAAGACGCTCCCCCGCTCACCCCAGGACGAGGGTTAGCCTGGGCCGATGGACCTGCTCGCGCTGCCCGGGATCACGGAGTACCACGAGGCCTGGGACCTCCAGCGCGCGGTGCACGACGACGTCGTCGCGGCCACCCGGCCGGACACCTTGATCCTCGTCGAGCACCCCTCCGTCTACACCGCCGGCCGCCGCACGCGCCGTGACGAGCGGCCCGACGACGGCACGCCCGTCGTGGACGTCGACCGCGGCGGGAAGATCACGTGGCACGGCCCGGGCCAGCAGGTCGCCTACCCGATCGTGCGGCTCGCCGAGCCGGTCGACGTCGTCGCGTACGTGCGCGCGCTGGAGGAGGCCGTCATGGGCGTGTGCGCGCGGCTCGGCCTCGTGACGATGCGCGTCGAGGGGCGCAGCGGGGTGTGGGTCGCGGCCGACGCGACGCGCCGCGAGCGCAAGGTCTGCGCGATCGGCGTGCGCGTCGCCAAGGGCGTGACGATGCACGGGCTCGCCCTCAACTGCGTCCCCGACCTCTCCCGCTTCGACCGGATCGTCCCCTGCGGCATCGAGGACGCCGACGTGACGTCGCTCACCGCCGAGCTCGGGCGCGAGGTCACGCTCGCCGAGGTCGCGCCGCTGCTCGTCGCCGCGCTGGAGGAATCGCTCGCGCCGCTGCTCGCCGCGACCGCGTCGGGTACCGCCCACCTCGCCGTCCCGCAGGACGCGCTCGCGGGCTAGGCTGGGTACTCCAGGGAATCCTCGCGCGCCGGAGTACGGGTGGGTCGGCGCGCGGTAGGACGTACCCCGAGGACCTGGACCGCATGACCACCACCCCCGCGCGCCCGACGTCGCGCGCCCGCACCACCTCACCCCTCCCTTCGTCACCCCGCCCCGACGCGCCGGCTCGCAGCGGCTACGCGCGCCTGCCGCAGCTCGCGGGGCGCGCGTTCCTCCCCGTGGCGTTCCTCGCCCGGCTCCCGTTCTCGATGCTCACCATCGGGACCCTGCTCCTCGTGTCGTCGACGACGTCGTCCGTCGCGCTCGGCGGCCTCGCGTCGGCCGCGACCGCGCTCGGTACCGCCCTCGGCGGCCCGACCCAGGGGGCGCTCGCCGACCGCGTCGGTCAGCGCCGGGTCCTGCTCGTCGCCGTCCCCGTCGCGACGCTCGCCGTGCTCGGCCTCGTGCTCGCAGCCGCCGCGCCCGGCGCGACGGCGGCGGTCCTGGCCGCCGCGGCGGTGACCGGAGCGAGCGCACCGCAGGTCGGTCCGCTCGCGCGCGTGCGCTGGCTCCGGCTCGCCGCCGACGAGCCGCGCACCGTGGAGGCCGCGATGAGCTACGAGAGCACCGCCGACGAGGTGAGCTTCGTCCTCGGGCCCGCGCTCGTCGGGGTGCTCGCGTCGGCCGGCTCGCCCCAGGTCGCGGTCCTCGTCGCGGCGGCCGGCATCGCCGTCTTCGGCATCGCGTTCGCCCTCCACCCGACGGCGCGCGCGACCGGCTCCCGGACGACCACGGGGGCCCTCCCCGACGCCGGGCCGGGCGCCGGCGCGACGGGCGCGGGCGGTGTCCTCGCGCTCGTGCGGCGCGAGGCCGTCGTGCTCGTCGGGATGCTCGCGATGGGTCTCTTGTTCGGCGGGACCCAGGCCGCGCTCACGGCGTTGACCCGCGACACGGGCGTGCCCGGGAGCGCGGGCCTCGTCTACGCCGTGATGGGGGTGGGCTCAGCCGTCACGGCCCTGTCGGTCGTCGCGCTCCCCCGTCGCTGGGGCCTGCGCAGCCGGTGGATCACGTTCGCCGCCGGGCTCGTCGCGGGCACGATCGCGCTGGTCCTCGCAGCCGCGAGCGGCTCGCTGACGGCCGTCGTCGTCGCGGTCGCCGCGACCGGCCTGTTCGTCGGGCCCGTCATGGTCACGGTGTTCACCGTCGCCGGCGAGCGCGCGCCCGCCGGCCGGACGGCGTCGGCCATGACGCTCGTGGCGAGCGCGAACGTCGTCGGCGTCGCGATCGGCGCGTCGGGGGGCGGCGCGCTCGCCGACGCCGTCTCGACGACGACCGCCTTCTCGCTGCCCGTCGTCGCGGCGGTCCTGCTCGTCGTGACCGGGGTGTCGTTGACGTCACGTCCACAGGGTGAGCGACGCGCGGGAGACGACGAGCGCGAGCGCGTAGTCTGACCGGAGTCCGGCGTCGTACCAGGGCACGCGCACCCGAACGGTGCGCCGCCCGCCTGCCTGCTCGGCGCGACGTCGGCGCTCACTCGCCACGACGACCGGGAGACACCCGTGACGATCGCACCTGAAGGACGGCGCATGCTGCGGGTCGAGGCCCGCAACGCCGCGACGCCGATCGAGAAGAAGCCCGAGTGGATCAAGACCCGCGCGACGATGGGTCCTGAGTACTCCGAGCTCAAGGGCCTCGTGAAGCGCGAGGGCCTGCACACGGTCTGCGAGGAGGCGGGCTGTCCCAACATCTTCGAGTGCTGGGAGGACCGCGAGGCGACGTTCCTCATCGGCGGCGACCAGTGCACGCGGCGCTGCGACTTCTGCCAGATCGACACGGGCAAGCCGGCCGACTTCGACGCCGACGAGCCGCGTCGCGTCGCGGAGTCCGTCCAGGCGATGGGCCTGCGCTACTCGACGATCACGGGTGTCGCGCGTGACGACCTGCCCGACGGCGGCGCCTGGCTCTACGCGGAGACCGTCCGCCAGATCCACCAGCTCAACCCGGGCACGGGCGTCGAGCTGCTCATCCCCGACTTCAACGCGATCCCCGAGCTGCTCGACGAGGTGAACGCGTCGCGTCCCGAGGTGCTCGCGCACAACCTCGAGACCGTGCCGCGCATCTTCAAGCAGATCCGCCCCGGCTTCCGCTACGAGCGCTCGCTGTCCGTGCTCACCCGGGCGCGCGAGGCCGGCCTGGTGACCAAGTCGAACATCATCCTCGGCATGGGCGAGACGATCGACGAGGCCAAGGAGGCGCTGCAGGACCTGCACGACGCCGGCTGCGACCTCGTGACGATCACGCAGTACCTGCGCCCGTCGCTGCGCCACCACCCCGTGGACCGGTGGGTCAAGCCCGAGGAGTTCGTCGAGCTGTCGGACGCCGCGGAGGAGATCGGCTTCCTCGGGGTCATGTCCGGCCCGCTCGTGCGGTCGTCGTACCGCGCGGGTCGCCTGTGGGGCCAGGCCATGACGCGCCGCGGCATGGAGATCCCCCCGGCGCTCGCGCACCTCGCCGAGCCGACGACGTCCCGCCAGGAGGCCGCGAGCCTGCTGGCCCGCGCACCCCACTAGACTGACCCGCATGGCCCGCAAGAACTCGGACAGCACCGGCGCGCCCGCCGCCGGCGAGCAGGTCGCGAAGCAGAAGAAGCCCAAGAAGCAGCGCTGGTACCACCAGGTGTGGGCCGCGTACCAGATGACGCGCAAGCAGGACCCCGCGGTCACGTGGGTCATGCTCGGCGTGTTCGTCGGCATCCTCGCCGTCGCGCTGGGCATCGGCCTGTGGTGGGGCCAGTGGGTCTACACCCTGATCGTCGGCATCCCGTTCGCGGCGCTGGGCGCGATGTTCGTGCTCACGCGTCGCGCCGAGCGCGCCGCCTACCAGCAGATCGAGGGCCAGCCCGGCGCGGCCCGCGCCGCGCTCGGGACGATCCGCCGCGGCTGGACGTTCGACGAGGAGCCCGTCGCGATCGACCCGCGCACGCAGGACCTGGTGTTCCGCGGCGTCGGCCGGGCCGGCGTCGTGCTGGTGAGCGAGGGCCCGGCGCACCGCGCGAAGCGTCAGCTCGACGCCGAGCGCAAGCGCGTCGCGCGCGTGCTGCCGAACGTGCCGATCACGACGATCCAGGTCGGCGACGAGGAGGGCCAGGTCGCGCTCCCCAAGCTTCCCCGCGCGGTGCAGAAGCTCAAGCCGTCGCTCACCAAGCCGGAGACGGCCGAGGTGTCCAAGCGGCTGCGCGCCCTCGGCGTCTCGCGCCTGCCGATCCCCAAGGGCATCGACCCGACGCGTGCGCGCCCGGACCGCAAGGGCCTCAAGGGTCGCTGACCCCGACCTACTCCTGCTGCACGACGACGCCCGGCCGGGCGAGGATCGCTCCTCACCGGCCGGGCGTCGTCGTCCGGAGGACTCTGCGGCGGGACGCTGGTCGCGGACCAGCCGTGGTCGGACCAGCCTCAGGTGCGGACCAGGACGGTGCCGGCCGCACGGTCGTGGAGCCCGCGCCCGTCCGCGTCCCACACGACGGCGGGGATGACGAGGCACAGCAGCACCGTGCGCAGCAGACCGCGGCCGATGCCGACCATCCGCGCGGGCTCGGCCAGGCGGCGGACCCGCATCCCCATGACCCGGTGCCCGACCGTGAAGCCCAGCGTGCTCACGAGCAGGACGTTCTCGATCGCGAAGACCAGCGGCTGGGACCAGACCGGCAGCGCGGAGATGCCCTCGAAGAAGCCCGGCGCGGCAGGCCGGAAGAAGAGGAACGCGACGAGCGTCGCGAGCACCCAGTCGATGACGAGCGCCACGACGCGCCGTCCCAGGGTCGCGAGCGAACCCGGTCCGTCCGGCGGCAGACCGAGCCGCGCGCCGCGACCGTCCTGCTGACCGCCCGGAGTGCCCTCGAGCCACGAACCCATGTCCTCGCGTGAAACCACGGGACCAGGGTACGTGCCGGTCGGTGGACGGCCTCGACGGTTCGGGCGCGCGCGGCGGTATCGTGCCGAACGGCACACCGCCCGCCGGCGGCTGCCGCGTGCCCTCGTGTAGCACGAACGTCACACGGGGACGCGGGACGTAACACGACCGAAACAATGGGTACACGGCGGGGAAACCGCCTCGGCCTAGGTTCGTGGGCGCCACGTCAGCGGCAGGTTCGCCGCGCAGCCCGACGGCACCACCCGATCAAGGAGCAACGGATGTTCAACAACGCGGAGGAGGCAATCGCCTTCACGCGGAACGAGGGCGTCGAGTTCGTCGACGTCCGGTTCTGCGACCTGCCCGGCATCATGCAGCACTTCAACATCCCCGTCTCGCAGTTCGACGAGAAGGCGTTCGAGGACGGCCTGATGTTCGACGGGTCGTCGATCCGCGGCTTCCAGGCGATCCACGAGTCGGACATGAAGCTCGTGCCGGACGTCAAGACCGCGTTCGTGGACCCGTTCCGCAAGCGCAAGACGCTGGTCGTGAACTTCTCGATCGTCGACCCGTTCACGGGTGAGCCGTACTCGCGCGACCCCCGCAACATCGCGGCCAAGGCCGAGGCGTACCTGCGCTCCACCGGCATCGCCGACACCGCGTTCTTCGCGCCCGAGGCCGAGTTCTACCTCTTCGACGAGGCCCGCTTCGCGACGAACCAGCACTCGAGCTTCTACTACCTCGACTCGATCGAGGCCGCGTGGAACACGGGCCGCGAGGAGGAGGGTGGCAACCTCGCGTATAAGACGCGCTACAAGGGCGGCTACTTCCCCGTCTCCCCGTCCGACCGCTTCGCGGACCTGCGCGACGACATGTGCGCGACGCTGGAGCAGGTCGGCCTCGAGGTCGAGCGCGCGCACCACGAGGTGGGCACCGCCGGCCAGCAGGAGATCAACTACCGCTTCAACACGCTGCTCCACGCGGCCGACGACCTGATGAAGTTCAAGTACGTCATCCGCAACGAGGCGTTCGAGGCCGGCAAGTCCGTCACGTTCATGCCGAAGCCGATCTTCGGCGACAACGGCTCGGGCATGCACTCGCACCAGTCCCTCTGGAAGGACGGCAAGCCGCTGTTCTTCGACGAGAAGGGCTACGGCGGTCTCTCCGACCTCGCGCGCTGGTACATCGGCGGCCTGCTCAAGCACGCCCCGTCGCTCCTCGCGTTCACCAACCCGTCGGTGAACTCCTACCACCGCCTGGTCCCGGGCTACGAGGCCCCGGTCAACCTGGTCTACTCGGCCCGCAACCGCTCCGCGTGCATCCGCATCCCGGTGACCGGCTCGTCCGCCGCCGCGAAGCGCGTCGAGTTCCGCGTCCCGGACCCGTCGGCCAACCCGTACCTCGCGTTCGCCGCGCAGCTCCTCGCCGGCATCGACGGCATCAAGAACCGCATCGAGCCGCCGGAGCCGATCGACAAGGACCTGTACGAGCTGCCGCCCGAGGAGCACGCGCAGATCCAGCAGGTCCCCGGCTCGCTCGCCGAGGCGCTGGACAACCTCGAGGCCGACCACGAGTTCCTCACGCAGGGCGACGTGTTCACGCCGGACCTCATCCAGACGTGGATCGACTACAAGCGCACCAACGAGATCGACCCGATCCGCCTGCGCCCGCACCCGCACGAGTTCGAGCTCTACTACGACATCTGATCGGTCACGCCGACAGGTCTCACGGCGGCCCGCCACCCTCCCGGTGGCGGGCCGCCGTCGTCTCTCTCGCCGATTCTGCTGATCCCTTGCCCGACCGTGATCCACTCGCTGGGTTTGTGAGCGGCGGTAACGATGCCGCTACGAGAGCAGGGGGATCCATGAGCACACGCTTTCGACGCGCCCTCACGGCCGTCGCGTCCGCGCTGGTGTCGACCGTCGTGGCGGCGTCGCTCGCCACTCCGGCGAGTGCGACCGTGACCACCGCGAGCGCCGACCCAGCCGCGAGCGCCGCCGCGTGCGCCGCGACGTGGTCGCCGACGACGGCGTACTCGGGCGGCCAGACGGCGTCGCACCACGGCCGGAACTGGACGGCCCGCTGGTGGACGCAGCGCGAGACGCCCGGGTCGACGAGCGTCTGGGTGGACGCGGGTCGCTGCGTCGGGGGCGGGGACGACTTCGTCGTGAGCCGTGCGGAGTTCGACGCGATCTTCCCGAACCGGCACCCGTTCTACACGTACGACGGGTTCGTCGACGCGCTGGGTGCCTACCCGGCGTTCGCGAGCACGGGCACGCCCGAGACGCGGACGCGCGAGGTCGCCGCGTTCCTCACCCACGCGGACTTCGAGTCGGTCGGGCTGCGGTACGTGAAGGAGATCAACGAGGCCAACTACTGGATCAAGTGTGACGACGAGCAACCGTTCGGCTGCCCCGCCGGCCGGACGGCGTACTACGGCCGCGGGCCGATCATGTTCAGCTGGAACTTCAACTACAAGGCCGCGGGTGACGCGCTCGGGATCGACCTGCTGAACGACCCGTGGCTCGTCGAGGAGGACCCGTCGGTCGCCTGGCAGACGGCGCTCTGGTACTGGAACACGCAGAACGGACCCGGGGTGATGACGTCGCACCAGGCGATGGTCTCGGGCGCCGGGTTCGGCCAGACGATCAACTCGCTCAACGGTGCGCTCGAGTGCGACGGCGGCAACCCGACGTCCGTGCAGTCGCGGGTGGACCGGTACGTGCGCATCACCGAGGTCCTGGGCGTGGCCCCGGGCTCGGGCCTGTACTGCTGACCGGGCTGTCCCGCGTGCAGCGAGGCGGGTGCGGTGCGCGCAGGGGGCGCACCGCACCCGCCTGTCAGCCTGCGGCAGGAACCGCGGCGGTCTCCGTCGCGGCGGCGGGCACGTGGGCCGTCGGCAGCCCGGAGCCCGGGCGGAACCCGGCGTACTGCTCGGCCGCGGCTCGTGCGCACTCGTCCTGGTAGACGGGCCCTCCGCCGAGGTACACCGCCATCTCCGCGCGCTTGCCGGGGACGTTGCCGCCGACGAACCAGGCACCGGCCTTCTTGCCCTCCTCGTACATGACGGTGGCGCGGCCCGCGCGCTCTGTCTCCTCGTACCACCACTCCTCGGCCTCGCGCGTCGCCTCGAGCTGCGCGACGCCGTTCTCCCGCGCGTACGCGAGTGCGCGCTGGAGCCACTGCGCGCCGCGCTGGACCGGCACCGTGAGGTTGGACAGCGGCGTCTGCGGGCCGAGCGACAGGAAGAAGTTGGGGAACCCGTGGACGGAGATCCCCAGGTAGGTCCGCAAGCCGTCCCGCTCCCACCGCTCGCGCAGCGTGATGCCCTCGCGCCCGACGACGTCGAACGCGGTGAGCGCCCCCGTCATGGCGTCGAACCCCGTCGCGAGCACGAGCACGTCGAGCTCGTGCTCGACCTCGGCCGCACCGTCCACAGAGCCGCCCACGACGACGCCGCGGGGCGTCACCCGCGTGATCGGGGTCGCGAGGACGTCGACGAGCTCGACGTTCTCCCGGTTGTACGCGGCGTAGTAGCCGTGACCGGTGGGCGGGCGCTTGCCCATGAACGTGTAGGTGGACGGGCTGAGCGCCTCGGCCGTCCGCGGGTCGGTGACGATCTCCCGGATCTTGCCGCGGAGGAACTCGGACGCGAGCGCGCTCGCCTCGGGGCTCGAGACGAGGTCGGTGAAGCACTCGTTGGCGAAGCGGAAACCGCCCGCCTCCCAGCGCGACTCGAACACGCGGCGCCGCTCGTCGTCGTCCACCTCGAGCGCGGACCGCGTCGGGATCTCCATCGGCACACCGAACGGATGCTGGGCCGCGCGCTCGAAGACGGCGTCGTAGTCCGCACGCAGCGCGGCGAGCTCCTCCGGGGTGACCGCGGGGCTGGTCGTCTCCAGGACGTAGTTCGGGGTGCGCTGGAAGACGGTGACGTGGGCCGCCTGGGCGGCGAGCTCGGGGAGCATCTGGATCCCCGAGGCGCCGACGCCGACCAGCCCGACGCGCTTGCCGGACAGGTCCACCCCCTCGTGCGGCCACCGGGCCGAGTGGTACGCGGGCCCGGCGAAGGTGTCCAGGCCGGGCAGGTCCGGGTACAGGGGGCGCGAGAGCAGCCCCGTCGCCGAGACGAGGTACGTGGCGCGCAGCGTCGAGCCGTCGGCGAGCGTGAGGGTCCACAGGTTCGTGGCGTCCGAGTGCTCGGCGCGCTCGACGGTCGCGTCCAGCCGGATGTCGCGCCGCAGGTCGAGCCGGTCGGCGACGAACTCCAGGTAGGCACGGATCTCCTCGCCGCGCGGGTACCGCTCGCTCCAGTCCCACTCGTCCCGCACCTCGCGGGAGAACGAGAACGCGTACGCGAGGTACTCCGAGTCGGTGCGCACGCCCGGGTACCGGTTGGCCCACCACGTCCCGCCGACTCCCCCGGCACCGTCCACCACGAGGACGGAGAGGCCGACCTCCCGGAGGTGGTGGAGCATCGCCAGCCCCGAGAATCCCGCCCCGATAACGACCGCGTCGTACGTCCCGCCGCCGCTCGCCACATCGTCCATGCACCGCTCCCCTGTCCCAGTTCCGTCCGGACGCCGCAGGGCGAACGGCCCGTGCGACGCGGTATACCGTCCCACGCACAGGGGCTTCCTGCCACGGCGGGCAGGCGCTCCCGCGGGGTCGGTCAGAACGGCCAGACGAGCGGGACGTAGAGGACGGCCGCGGCGAGGAACACCACCGCGAGGGGCAGGCCGAGGCGCCAGTAGTCGCCGAACCGGTAGCCGCCCGGCTGGAGGACCATGAGGTTGACCGGCGTGGCGATCGGGGTGAGGAACGCCGCGGCGCCCGCGACCGTCAGCGCCATCATGAACGGCCGCACGCTCACCCCGAGCGTCTGCGCGAACGACACCGCGACCGGCGCCATCACGAGGACGGTCGCGACGTTCGAGATGAACTGGCCGAGCACGAGCGTGAGCACGCACACGACGAGGAGCGCGAGGTGCGGGGAGCCGCCGCCCGTGACCCGGAGCACGACGTCCGCGATCGCGTCGGCCGCACCCGAGGAGACGAACGCCGCGGACAGCGGGATGAGGGCCGCGATGAGCACGACGGTGTCCCACGAGATCGCGCGGAACGACTGCGGCACGGTGACGACCCGCAGGAGCACGAGGGCACCGGCCGCGAGCAGACCCGCGATGACCGGCGGCACGACCCCGGTCGCGAGCAGCACGATCGTCGCGACCAGCACCCCGAGGCAGCGCCGCCAGCCGCGCCCGAGCGGGACGCCGCGCTGGAGGCTCTTCGAGGAGTCGACGGCGATGACGTCGGGCGACTGCGTGTAGCGGTGGAGCGCGTCCCAGGGCCCGCGCACGAGCACGGCGTCGCCGGGCTGGAGGATCATCGGGCCGGACGGGGCCTCGGTGTCCGGCCCGGTCGAGCTGCCGTCGCCGCGGCGGATGGCGAGCACGACGAGGCCCTCGTCCCGGGTCGTCATGCCGGGGCTCACCCGGCGCCCCACGAGCGTCGAGCGTGGCGCGATGAGCACCTCGACGACCCCGGTGCCGCCCGTGAACAGGCGGCCGGTGTCGAGCTCGGCGGGGTAGCTCTCGCGCCACGAGCGCACCCGCTCGCGCGGGTCGGTGGCCGTGTCGGCGAGGTGCTCGGGGACGCGCTCCGGCAGCAGCCGGTCGCCGAGCGTCACGACGAGCACGGCCGTGGCGAGGACGAGCGGGATCCCCACCAGCGCGAACTCGAAGTAGCCGAACTCCTGACCACCCGCCTCCGCGGCCGCCTCGGAGACGATGATGTTCACGGGCGTCCCGGTCAGCGTGAGGAGCGAGCCGGCGCCCGCGGCGAACGCGAGCGGGATGAGCATGCGCGAGGGCACGATGCCGGCCCGCGCGGCCGCCACGACCGCGACCGGGAGGAGCGCCGCGACGGCGCCGTTGATGCTGATGACGGCCGCGAGCAGGGCGGCGACCCCGACCATCAGCGCGAGCAGCCCGGCGCGGCCGAGGGACGCGCGCCGCTCGAGCCACTGCCCGATCCACGCGGTGATCCCGGTGGAGTCCAGCGCGTCGCTGAGCACGAACAGGGTCGCGATGAACAGCACGATCGGGTCGCTGAACCCGCCCAGCGCCTCGTCGAGCGTGAGCACCCCGGTCGCCCACAGGGAGACGGGCACGAAGAGCGCGACGACCACGAGCGGCAGCCGGTTGGTCATGAAGCCCACGACCGCCAGCGCCAGGATGACGAAGGTCGCGACCAGCGGATCGATCATGGGCACCCCCTGGGACGTCAGGATGCCACACGTCGCCCTGTCCGGGAGGTCGGCGGAATAGGGGGCGCGCCGGTGCGTTGTCGATGACCATGACGACTCTCGGGATCATCGGCGCAGGCAACATCGGCTCACAGGTCGCACGGGCGGCGATCGCCCACGGCTACGACGTGGTCATCGCGAACTCGCGGGACCCCCGGACCCTGGACGACCTCGTCGCCGAGCTCGGTCCGCGGGCGCGGGCGGCGACGGCGGAGGAGGCGGCGCGGGACGCGGACGTCGCGCTCGTCGCGGTGCCCTTCGGGGCGTACCGCGAGGTCCCCGTCGAGCCGCTCGACGGGAAGATCGTGCTCGACGCGAACAACTACTACTGGGAGCGCGACGGGCACGTCGAGGCGCTCGACCGGGGCGAGGCCACGTCGTCGGGCCTGCTCCAGGACCACCTGGCCGGGTCGAAGGTGGCCAAGGCGTTCAACCACATCCGGTCGACGGACATCACGACCGACGGGACCCCCGCGGGCACCCCCGGACGCCGCGCGCTCGCGACCGCGAGCGACTTCCCCGAGGCCGCCGCGTGGGTCGTGCGGTTCTACGACGAGCTCGGGTTCGACGCCGTCGACACGAGCCCGCTCGCGGAGTCGTGGCGCGTCGAGCGCGACCGCCCGGCGTACGTCGCGCGCCAGGACGCCGGCGAGCTGCGTCAGAACCTCGCCCGCGCGCCCCGCACGATCTGACCCGGTCCCGGGGCGGGCGCGTCAGGCGTGCTCGCCCCGGGCCACGAGGCCCGCGCCCACGATCAGCAGCACGAGGAGCGCGAGCACGAGGCCGAGGAGCGCGAACGCGCGGGCCGGTCGGAGCGGGCCCTCCACGAGGCGCGCGGAGCGCCGACAGCCGACGCCGGCCAGGCCCCACAGGGCCGCAGCCCCCAGGGGCTCGGGGCGCTGCCACACGACGGTCAGCACCACCGCGAACGCGGCGAGCGCCCAGGCGATCCACCCCGCCCAGCGCAGGCGCGCGCCGTAGAACGACCCGGCGTCCCGACGGCTGCGCCCCGGCGCCGCGCGGCGGTCGCCCGCATCACCGAGCACGCGCGGCTCGCGTCGCTCGAGCAGTCCCGGGACGGGTGGCTGGTCGCGCCGGACCACGGTCAGTCCTCGCCGTAGAAGACGCGCTCCATGACGGTCCGGGCGCGGCGCGCGGTGCGCAGGAAGTGCTCCTCGAGCTCGGCGCCCGTGTCGACGTCCGGGAGGTCGAGCACGCGCGCGAGACCGTTGAGCGCGAACCGGTCGTGCGGCAGGACGTCCACGGTCGTCCCGGTCGTCCGGCCGGACCACAGCACGAGCGCACTCCGCAGCCGGGACGCGAGGTGCCACGCCTCGCCGAGCACCGCGGCGTCGTCCGCGTCGACGAGACCCGCGGCCACGGCGGCCTCGAGCGCGTCCACGGTGGACGTCGTCCGCAGCCCGGCCACGTCGCGGGCGTGCTGGAGCTGGAGGAGCTGGACGGTCCACTCGACGTCGGACACTCCCCCGCGGCCGAGCTTGAGGTGGCGCGACGCCTCGACGCCGCGCGGGAGCCGCTCGGACTCGACGCGCGCCTTGATGCGCCGCACCTCGCGCACCTCCGCGAGGTCGAGCCCGCCCTGCGGGTAGCGCCGGCCGTCGACGACGCGGGTGAACGCCTCGCCGAGACCGTCGAGGTCGCCCGCGACCGGGCGCGCGCGCAGGAGCGCCTGCGCCTCCCAGACGCTCGACCACCGCTCGTAGTACTCGGTGTACGACGCGAGCGAGCGCACGAGCGGGCCGTTGCGACCCTCGGGCCGCAGGTCGGCGTCGACCGGGAGCGCGGGCTCCGGGCCGACGGCGGACAGGAGCTGGCGCAGCCGGGTCGCCACGGCGAGCGCGTACGCCTGGGCGTCGGCGCCCTCGGTGCCCGGCGCCGGGTCGTGCACGAACATCACGTCGGCGTCCGAGCCGTAGCCCATCTCGCGCCCGCCGAGGCGACCCATCGCGACGACGAGGAGGCGCGCGGGGGCGGATCCGGGGTCCTGGGCGTCGTACCCGAGCTCGCCGCGCGCGACGAACTCCGCGATCCGGAGCGCACCCGCGAGCACGACGTCCGCGGCGTCGGAGATGCTCCGGGCCGCGTCGACCGCGTCGACGACGCCCAGCAGCTCGGCGGCACCGGTGCGCGCGAGCTCGCGGCGCCGCACCGCGCGCAGGCTCACGGTCGCGGGCTCGACCTCGTCGGCGCGCGTGAGGATGGCGTCGGTCTCGGCCGTGAGCCGTTCGATCCCGCGCGGCGCGAGGTCGGCGTCCGCCGCGAGCCAGCGGACCGACTCGGGCGACCGGCCGAGCGCGTCGGCCATGTAGCGCGAGTTCGAGAGCAGGTGCGCGAGCCGCTGCGCCGCGGAGCCGGAGTCGCGCAGCAGCTTGAGGTACCAGTGCGTCGCGCCGAGCGTCTCGGAGAGCGTGCGGAACGCGAGCAGGCCCGCGTCGGGGTCGGCGCCCTCGGCGAACCAGCCGAGCATCACGGGCAGGAGCTGGCGCTGGATCGCCGCGCGCCGGCTCACGCCCTCGGTGAGCGCGGTGACGTGGCGCATCGCGCCCGCGGGGTCGCGGTAGCCGATCGCCGCGAAGCGGGCCTTCGCCGCCTCCGGCGCGAGGCTCACCTCGTCCGGGGAGAGCTGCGCGACGGCGGGCAGGAGCGGGCGGTAGAAGATCTCCTCGTGCAGGCCGCGCACCTCGCGGCGCGTCGCCCGCCACCGCTCGGTGAGCCCGTCGGCGCCCTCGGCGCGCATCCCGAGCGACCGTGCAAGACGGCGCAGCTCGTCCTCGGCGGTCGGCACGAGGTGGGTGCGCCGGAGCCGGAAGAGCTGGATGCGGTGCTCGAGCGAGCGCAGGAACCGGTAGCAGACCCCGAGCCGCGCCGCGTGCTCGCGGCCCACGTACCCGGCCGCGGCGAGCTCGGCGAGCGCCGTGAGCGTCCCGCGGCTGCGGATCGACTCGTCCGCGCGCCCGTGCACGAGCTGGAGGAGCTGGACGGTGAACTCGACGTCGCGCAGGCCGCCCTTGCCGAGCTTGAGCTGGCGGTCGGCCTCCGCCGCGGGCACGTGGTCCTCGACGCGCCGACGCATCGCCTGCGAGTCCTCGACGAAGTTCTCGCGGCCCGCCGCGGACCACACGAACGGGGCGATCGCCTCCTCGTACGCGCGGCCCAGGTCCCGGTCCCCCGCGACCGTGCGCGCCTTGAGGAGCGCCTGGAACTCCCAGGTCTTGGCCCAGCGCTCGTAGTACGCGACGTGGCTCGCGAGGGTGCGCACGAGCGGGCCCTGCTTGCCCTCGGGGCGCAGCGCGGCGTCGACCTGCCACAGCGCGGGCTCCCCCGACGTGCCCCAGCACACGCGCGCCAGGCCGGTCGCGAGCCGCGCACCCACGCTGGTCGCGTACGCCTCGTCGTACCCCTCGGCGGGCTCCACGACGTAGATGACGTCGACGTCGGAGATGTAGTTGAGCTCGCGCGCTCCGCACTTGCCCATCCCGATGACGGCGAGCCGCACGCCCGCGCCGTGGTCGTCGAGCTCGGCGCGGGCGATCGCGAGGGCGCCCTCGAGCGCGGCGGCAGCGAGGTCCGCGAGCGCCGCCCCGACCGCGGGCATGCGGGTCAGGGGGTCGGTCACCGTGAGGTCCGTCGCGGCGATGCGCAGGATCCGCTCGCGGTAGGCGCGGCGCAGCGCGTCCACGCGCTCCGGCCCGGGCTGGTCGGCGACCGGAACGGCGGCCTCGGGGTCTGCACCGACGGCGCGCAGCAGCTCGGCCCGGACGGCGCGCACGTCGACGCCGGTCCCCGGGGTCGGGTCGGCGACGACGTCGAGCAGCGCGGGCCGGCGCACGACGTCGTCGCCGAGCGCGACCGAGGCGCCGAGCACCGCCAGCAGGCGGTCGCGCGCCTCGCCGGGCCGCAGGGCGCGCCGCGCGACGTCCGCGAGCGGGCCGCGCGCCTCGACGTCGGGGCGCAGCGCGCCCGCGAGCCGCACGACCTGGAGCAGCGCGAGGTCGGGGTCGGCCGCCGCCCCGAAGGCGGCGAGGAGCTCGTCGTCGACGACGGACGCCGGCTCCACGCCCTCCGGAGCGTCCGCTCCTGGGCCCCGCCCGCCGTCGAGCAGGAGCGCGAGGTCCGGGTCCGCGAGCAGGCTCGCCGAGCGCGAGATGTCGGCGAAGCCGACGCGCGCGAGTCGACCGGTGAGCGTCGGCCGGCGGGAGCCGCCGGACCGACCGGACGTCGTCGTGGGCCCGCTCACAGGACCTGGAGGAACCGCTTCAGCTCGAACGGCGTGACCTGCGCGCGGTAGCCGTCCCACTCCTGGCGCTTGTTGCGCAGCACGAAGTCGAAGACGTGCTCACCGAGCGTCTCGGCCACGAGCTCCGACTTCTCCATGACCGCGATCGCCTCGTCGAGCGACTGCGGGAGCGGCTTGATGCCCAGGGCGCGGCGCTCGGCGTCGGTGAGCTCCCAGACGTCGTCCTCGGTGGCCTCGGGGAGCTCGTAGCCCTCCTCGATGCCCTTGAGGCCCGCGGCGAGCATGACGGCGAACGCGAGGTACGGGTTCGTGGCCGAGTCGAGCGCGCGGTACTCGACGCGGCTCGAGTTGCCCTTGCCCGGCTTGTACATCGGTACGCGCACGAGCGCCGAGCGGTTGTTGTGGCCCCAGCACACGTAGCTCGGCGCCTCGGCGCCGCCCCACAGGCGCTTGTACGAGTTCACGTACTGGTTGGTGATCGCCGTGATCTCCGCGGCGTGCACCAGCAGTCCTGCGATGAACTGGCGCGCCGTCTTGGACAGCTCGAACTGGGCACCCGGCTCGTGGAACGCGTTGCGGTCGCCCTCGAAGAGCGACAGGTGCGTGTGCATGCCCGAGCCCGGCTGGTCGGCCATCGGCTTGGGCATGAACGAGGCGAACACGCCCTGCTCGAGCGCGACCTCCTTGACGACCGTGCGGAACGTCATGAGGTTGTCTGCCGTGGTCAGCGCGTCCGCGTAGCGCAGGTCGATCTCGTTCTGGCCCGGTCCCGCCTCGTGGTGGGAGAACTCGACCGAGATGCCCATGGACTCGAGCATCGTGATCGCGGCGCGGCGGAAGTCGTGCGTCGATCCCCGCGCGAGGTGGTCGAAGTACCCGCCCTGGTCGACGGGCACGAGGCCGTGCTCGGCGTCGGCCGGCTGGTTGAACAGGTAGAACTCGACCTCGGGGTGCGTGTAGAACGTGAACCCCTTGTCGCTCGCCTTGGCGAGGGCGCGCTTGAGCACGTTGCGGCTGTCCGCGAGGGACGGCTCGCCGTCGGGCGTGAGGATGTCGCAGAACATGCGCGCGGTGCCGTGCCGCTCGCCGCGCCACGGGAGCACCTGGAACGTCGTCGGGTCCGGCTTGGCGATCATGTCGGCCTCGTACACGCGCGTGAGGCCCTCGATCGAGCTGCCGTCGAACCCGATGCCCTCGGCGAACGCCGACTCGAGCTCCGCCGGCGCGATCGCCACCGACTTGAGCATGCCGAGCACGTCGGTGAACCAGAGTCGGATGAAGCGGATGTCGCGCTCCTCGACCGTGCGGAGCACGAACTCCTGCTGCCTGTCCATGCGGTACATCCTGCCTGATCCGTGTGACGAACGGGTGACACGGCCGTGTGGCGGACGTCGCGCGTCGGGACGGCCGCTCGGACCGGCCGCGTCCCCCCGCTCGTCTAGGCTGGCGGCATGGCTGATCTGCGCGTCGCGCTGGCACAGGTCGACACGTGCGTGGGGGACCTCGACGGCAACGCCGCCCTCGTCCTCGAGCGCACCCGGGAGGCGGCGACGGCGGGCGCGCATCTCGTCGCGTTCCCGGAGATGACCCTCACCGGCTACCCGATCGAGGACCTCGCCCTGCGCGCGTCGTTCCGCCGCGCGGCGTGGGACGCCGCCGCGGACATCGCGGCGCGCCTCGCCGCCGACGGCCTGGGCGGGATCACCGTGGTGCTCGGCACCGTCGGGACCTCCGGAGCGCCGCGCGGCGCGGGCGCGGCGGAGCGCGAGGCCTCGGGCTCGCCGGCGGACCTCCCGACGAACCGTGCGGTCGTGCTGCGCGAGGGCGTCGTGCAGGCCGCGTACGACAAGCACCACCTGCCCAACTACGGCGTGTTCGACGAGTTCCGCATCTTCGCGCCGGGCGAGACCACGACGGTCGTCGAGGTCGAGGGCCGCCGGGTCGGCATCGCGATCTGCGAGGACATCTGGCAGGACGGCGGCCCGGTCGCCGAGATGGCGACGCTCGACGAGGCGGGGAACGGGCTCGACCTGCTGCTCGTGCTCAACGGCTCCCCGTACGAGGAGGGCAAGGGCCACGTGCGCACCGACCTCGCGGCGCGCCGCGCGCGCGAGGTGAGCGCCCCGGTCGCGTACGTGAACCTCGTGGGCGGCCAGGACGACCTCGTGTTCGACGGCGGCTCGTTCGTCACCGACGCCGCGGGCGCCGTCGTCGCGACCTCGCCCCAGTTCGTCGAGGACCTGCTCGTGTGGGAGCTGCCGTCCGACGGCGCACCCCGCGGGCCGCGCGCCCCCGAGCTGCACCCCGACGAGGAGGTGTACCGGGCCTGCGTCACCGGCCTGGCCGGCTACGTCCGCAAGAACGGCTTCCGCTCCGTCCTCCTCGGCGTCTCGGGCGGGATCGACTCCGCCCTCACCGCGACGATCGCCGCCGACGCGATCGGCGGCGAGAACGTCGTGGGCGTCTCGATGCCGTCGCAGTACTCGTCCGACCACAGCAAGGACGACGCCGCGGACCTCGCCAAGCGGCTCGGCGCCGACTACCGCGTCCAGCCCATCGCGCCGATGGTCGAGGCGTTCCAGGGCGAGCTCGCGCTCGAGGGCGTCGCGGAGGAGAACCTCCAGGCGCGGGTGCGCGGCGTGATCCTCATGGCGATCTCCAACCGCGAGGGCCACCTCGTCGTCGCTCCCGGCAACAAGTCCGAGCTCGCGACCGGGTACGCGACGATCTACGACGCCGGCAGCATCGGCGGCTTCGCCCCCCTCAAGGACGTCGACAAGTCGCGCGTCTGGCAGCTCGCGCGCTGGCGCAACAACCAGGCGGTCGACCGGGGCGAGATCCCGCCGATCCCCGAGTCGTCCATCACCAAGCCGCCGTCGGCGGAGCTGCGCCCGGGCCAGACCGACCAGGACTCGCTGCCGCCCTACGACCTCCTCGACGAGGTGCTCGACGCCTACATCGAGCACGCCGAGGGCCGCGCCGAGCTGCTCGCTCGCGGGTTCGACCCCGAGGTCGTCGACAAGGTGGTCACCCTCGTCGACCGCGCCGAGTGGAAGCGCCGGCAGTACCCGCCGGGCCCCAAGGTCACCGCCCTCGCGTTCGGCCGCGACCGCCGCCTGCCCATCACCAACCGCTGGCGCGAGCCGATCGACTGACGGCGCCGGCCACCCCGCGCGCCGTCCGCCCCGTACCCCGCACCCAGGAAAGGCCGTCATGTCTGCTCACACCGCCCCCGAGCCCGCCACGACCGGGGGCACGGGACCGCGCCGCGTCCGCGTGCACCACCTCGCCGAGGCGAAGGCGCGCGGCGAGAAGATCACGATGCTCACGGCGTACGACGCGGTGACCGCGCGCATCTTCGACGACGCCGGGATCGACATGCTGCTGGTCGGCGACTCGATCGGCAACACGATGCACGGGCACGCGACGACGCTCCCCGTCACGGTCGACGACCTGATCCCCCCGGCCCGCGCCGTCGCGCGCGCCGCGCGCCGCGCGTTCACGGTCGTCGACCTGCCGTTCGGCTCGTACGAGGCGAGCGCGGAGCAGGCGCTCGCCACGGGCGTGCGGTTCCTCAAGGAGACCGGCGTGAACGCCGTCAAGCTCGAGGGCGGGCGCCGCATCGCCGCACAGATCCGCGCGCTGACCGACGCCGGCATCCCCGTGGTGGGCCACCTCGGCTTCACGCCCCAGTCCGAGAACGCGCTCGGCGGGCCTCGCGTCCAGGGCCGGGGCGACGACGCGGCGGAGCGCCTCAGCGAGGACGCCCTCGCCGTGGCCGAGGCGGGCGCCGTCGCCGTCGTGCTCGAGATGGTGCCGGTCGAGGTCGCGGCGCGGATCACCGAGATCCTGCGCATCCCCACGATCGGGATCGGCGCGGGCGCCGCGTGCGACGGCCAGGTGCTCGTCTGGACGGACATGGCCGGCATGACCGACTGGTCACCCCGCTTCGCCAAGCGGTACGCCGAGATCGGCGCGGCGCTCGGCCAGGCGGCGGCCGACTACGCCGCGGACGTGCGCGGCGGGACCTTCCCCGACGACGCGCACAGCTTCGCGCGCTGACCTCCGGGCCCGCCACGGGGCGGCGGGACGGCGGCGACACGGCAGCGCTCAGCCGACGTCCGCGCCGCCGTCGGCCACCCACGCCGTGAGGCCCGCAGCGAGGGCGTCGGCGTAGCGCTGGCGCCCCTCCTCGGACTCCATGACCGCAGCCTCGTCGGGGTTGCGCATCTCCCCCAGCTCGAGCATGACCGCGGGTCGCTCGGCGTGGTTGAGGGTCGCGAGGTCGGCGCGCCGCTGGATCGGGCCGTCGTCCGCGACGACCGAGGACGACGGCGCGAACCCGGCCGCGGTCAATGCCGCCACGAGCTCGTGCGCGAGCGCGACGCTCGGCTCCCCCTGGGCGTCGACGACGGGCGGGTCCGAGACGATCGCGAAGAACCCGTGCGCGCTCCGGTCCTCCGTGCCGTTGGCGTGGATCGAGACGAGGACGTCCGCGTCGTTCTCCTGGGGGAAGCGGCCCCGCGCGTCGACGCACGGCCCCACGCCCGCGTCGTCGGGGCGTGTGAGCACGACGACGGCGCCGAGCTCGGTGAGCCCCTCCGCGAGGCGGCTGCCCACGTCCCAGGTGAACGCGTGCTCGGCGTAGCCCGCGTCCGTCGACGCGCCCACCGTGTTGCACGCCTTGGTGTCGCCCCGCCCGTCGGGGACGGGCGCGTTGACCGTGAGGGGGTTCGCCCCGTTGCCGCCGTTGTGCCCGGGGTCGACGGCGACGGTGACGCCCGCGAGCGGGGGCGGCGGCCCGGTCTCCGTGACCGCCGGGTCCGGCGAGGCGGTCGTCGGCTCCGGCTCGGGGGCCGAGGCGACCGCGTCGCCCGAGGGGGCGAGCGTCGTCGGGCCACCCCCGGGCCCGGCGCGGACCTGCAGCGCGACGAGGAACGTCAGCGCGCCGACGGCGAGCCCGGCGAGGAGCAGGCCGAGGCGGCCCGACCAGACGCGTCGCGGGCCGGGTGGAGGGGCGTGGGTCACTCGCCGCGCTCGCGGCGGTCTTCCTCGTCCCAGGCGTCCGACCGCTCGCGCGCGGTCTCCAGCGCCTTCTGCGCGGCCTCGCGGGTCGGGTACGGGCCCATGCGGTGCGACCACGAGCCGCTCGGGCCGCGATGCACCTCGCCCGTGCGGGTGTCGAAGTAGTACTCGTCCTCGGCCGCGGGCTCGCCGTCGTCGGTGAAGCGTGATCCGGTGCTCATGACCCGATCCTCCCCCATCTCGGCCCGCCCGGCCGTCCACGACCCCGCACGTTCGTAGACTGGCCGTCATGAGCCCCACGCCGTCCCCGACCTCGCCCGACGCCGTCGCTCCCCCACCCGCGGGACGCCGCGGCCCGCTCGTGCCCGGGGTCGTCGGACCGCCGCGCGCCGTGCCGGCGTCCATCGAGCGTCCCGAGTACGTCGGCCGGCCCGGCCCGCGGCCGTTCACCGGGAGCGAGGTCAACGACACGGAGACGATCGAGCGCATCCGCGCCGCGTCGCGGGTCGCCGCGCAGGCGCTCGTGGAGGTCGGGCGGCACGTCGCGCCAGGCGTGACGACCGACGAGCTCGACCGCATCGGGCACGAGTTCCTCCTCGACCACGGCGCGTACCCGTCGACCCTGGGCTACCGCGGGTTCCCCAAGTCGCTGTGCACGTCCCTCAACGAGGTCGTGTGCCACGGGATCCCCGACTCGACCGTGCTCGTCGAGGGCGACATCGTCAACGTCGACATCACGGCGTACGTCGGTGGCGTGCACGGCGACACCAACGCGACGTTCACGGTCGGCGAGGTCGACGAGGAGTCCGCGCTCCTCGTCGAGCGCACGCGCGAGGCCCTCGCCCGCGGCATCAAGGCCGTCGCCCCCGGCCGCCAGATCAACGTGGTCGGGCGCGTCATCGAGCGCTACGCCGCCCGGTTCGGGTACGGGGTCGTGCGCGAGTACACGGGGCACGGCGTCGGACGGGCGTTCCACTCGGGGCTCGTCGTGCCGCACTACGACGCCGCGCCCGACCACGCGACCGTCATCGAGACCGGGATGGTCTTCACCATCGAGCCCATGCTCACGCTCGGCACGTCCGAGTGGCGGATGTGGGACGACGGGTGGACGGTAGTCACCGCGGACGCCTCGCGGACCGCGCAGTTCGAGCACACGCTGCTGGTGACCGACGACGGAGCGGAGATCCTCACACTGCCATGAACGCTCACCAGGACTCTCACGCCGCGCCTCCGGCGCACACCGACCGCCCCCGCACCGCGTTCGGCATCGACGTCGGCGGCAGCGGCATCAAGGGCGCTCCGGTCGACCTCGCCACCGGCGAGTTCGCGCAGGAGCGCCACCGGATCCCGACGCCGCAGCCGTCGACGCCGCAGGCCGTCGCCGAGGTGATCGCCGAGCTCGTGGGCGAGTACGACCTCCCGCCGGACGTGCCGATCGGCGTCGCGTTCCCCGCGCCGCTCCAGCACGGCGTCGTGCGGTTCATCGCCAACCTCGACCAGTCGTGGACCGGCGTCGACCTGCCCGCGCTCGTCGCGCGCGAGACCGGGCGCCACGTCGTCGCGGTCAACGACGCCGACGCCGCCGGGATCGGCGAGGTCCGGTACGGCGCCGCGCGCGAGGCGGACGGGGCCGTGCTCGTCGCGACGCTCGGCACGGGGATCGGCAGCGCGATCGTCGTCGACGGCCACCTGCTCCCGAACACCGAGCTCGGGCACCTCGAGATCGACGGGTACGACGCCGAGACGCGCGCGTCCGACGCCGCCCGGGACCGCGAGGACCTGGACTGGGCGCAGTGGGCCGAGCGGCTCCAGCGCTACTTCGGTGTCGTGGAGGACCTGTTCTCGCCCGACCTCATCGTCGTGGGCGGCGGCGTGAGCAAGAAGCACGAGCACTTCCTGCCGCTGCTGCACCTGCGGGCGCCGATCGTCCCGGCCCGGCTCCGCAACGCGGCCGGCATCGTGGGCGCGGCGTCGCTGGCGGCGGACGCGCGCTGACCAGCGCGGGCGCGCCGGGTGGCCGCCCCGCCGTCGGGCCGCGACGGGAGGTCAGCTCGTGGTGACCTCGTGCCGCTCCGTGCCGAAGATGTCGATGACGCCGAGCATCTCGAGGACGTCGGTGACGACCGTCGGCGGGTTGCGCAGCGTCACGGACAGCCCCTCCTCGGAGCCGATCGTGTAGAACTGCACGAGGAACGCGATGCCCGTGGAGTCCATGAACGTCACCTTGGACGTGTCGATCACCACGGGGACGTCCCGTTCGAGCGCGTTCGCGAGCGCGGCGCTCGCCTCGCTGCGGAGGGCGACGTCGATCTCGCCCCACATGTCCACGACGCTCGCCTCGGGCTCCTCGAGCAGCCGGATGCCGCCCGTTCCCGCCTCGACGTCGCTCCGCTCCAGCTCCTGCACCAACACTGCCCCGCCCTTCGTCCTGCCCCTGCCTCGCCCACCCCGACGAGTACGCGCCACCTGCCTGACGCTGTCGATCGGTCGATGCCTGCTGTCGTACGTCATCGGGCGACGAGAAGGCTCCGGCGTGATCGGACGTCGCCAGCGTACCCCACGGATGCCGCTGGCTGGTAGGCCTCTGGCGAAGACTTTACCCAGGGCGGTCTCCACATCGTTCCCCGGAGCGATCGTTGAGGATTCATTCAACAGTTGGACGGGTGTCCAGACGGCGACGGCCGCCACGGACCCCGTGCGGGGTCGGCGTGGCGGCCGTCGTGACGGGGAGCGTGGGGGCGTCAGCCCGTGTTCTGCAGGCCGGCGGCGACGCCGTTCACGGTGAGCAGCAGGAGGTGCTGGAGCTCGTCCTTGACCGGACCCTCCGCGCCGGAGCGCAGACCGCGCAGCGCGCGGACCTGGAGCAGCGAGAGCGCGTCGACGTACGGGCTGCGGAGCTGGACCGCGCGGCCCAGCACCCGGCGCCCGGCGAGCGGCCACGCGTTCTCCGTCACCGCCAAGACCTGCTCGCGCGTGAGGCGCAGCTCGTCGAGGATCGCCTGCGCGAGGTCGTCGCGGTCCCCGAGCGCGAGGTACCGCTCGGCGATGCGCTCGTCCGTCTTGGCGAGCGACATCTCGACGTTGTCCAGCAGCGTCGCGAAGAGCGGCCACTCGCGGTGCGCCTCGCGGAGCAGCTCGAGGTCGCCGAACTCCTTGAGCGCCGTCCCGAGCCCGTACCACCCGGCGAGGTTGATGCGGGCCTGCGACCACGAGAACACCCACGGGATGGCCCGCAGGTCGTCGAGCGAGGAGACGGACAGGCCGCGACGTGCCGGCCGGGAGCCGATCGGCAGGAGGCCGACCTCCTCGAGCGGGGTCACCTGGGAGAACCACTGCGGGAACCCGTCCGCCCGCACGAGGTCGTGGAACCGCCGACGCGACGACTCGTCGAGCGCGGCCGCGAGGTCGCGGTAGCGCTCGGTCGCCTCGGCGTTGCGCTTCTCGGTGGACGGCGCCGACGCGAGCAGCGTCGCCGCGGCGACCTGCTCGATGTGGCGCGACGCGATCGTCGGGTCGCCGTAGCGCGCGAGGATGACCTCGCCCTGCTCGGTGAGCTTGAACCGGCCGTCCACCGAGCCCGGGGGCTGGGCGAGCACGGCGCGGTTCGCCGGGCCGCCGCCGCGTCCGAGGGCACCGCCGCGGCCGTGGAACAGCGTGAGCGTGATGTCGTGCCGCTCGGCCCAGTGCGCGATGCGGCTCTGCGCGTCGTGGAGGGCGAGCGTCGCGGAGACCGGGCCGACGTCCTTCGACGAGTCCGAGTAGCCGAGCATGACCTCGACGCGGCGCCCGTTCTCGGCGAGCCGGCGCTGCACCTGGGGCAGCGTGAGCATCGACTCGAGGATGTCGACGCTCGCCCGGAGGTCGGCGAACGTCTCGAACAGCGGGATCGCGTCGACCACGGGCGCCTCGTCGGAGCCCTCGAACGCGAGCTCCGCGAGCTCGTACACCGCGGCGAGGTGCTCCGGCTTCTGCGTGAACGACACGATGTAGCGGCGTGCGGCACGGATGCCGTACCGCTGCTGGACCGCGCCCAGCGCGCGGAACGTGTCGAGCACCTCGCGCGTGCGGTCGGACAGGTCGCCGCGCAGGCCCTTCTCCGCGATCTCGGCGAGCGCGCCCTCGTGGACCTGGGAGTGCTGGCGCACCTCGAGCTCGGCGAGGTGGAAGCCGAAGGTCTCCACCTGCCAGACAAGCTGCTGGAGGTCCCCGTACGCGGCGCGCGGCGCGCCCGCGGCGACGAGGGACTCCTGGACGACCCGCAGGTCGGACTCGAGCTGCTCGGCGTTCGGGTACGCGAGGTCGGCGTTGCGCGCCCGCGTCGCGGCGATGCGGTCCGCGACGACGAGCAGCACCGCGCGGTGCGGCTCGCGCGGGGACGCCTCGGACGCGGCGACGGTCACGGCCTCCGAGAGCCGGCGCTGCCGCTCCCACAGGGCGCGCAGCCCGTCCGACGGCGGCGTGCCGTCCTGGTCGAGCGTGAGCTTGCGCCCCACGAGGCGCGTCTGCTGCTCGAGCGCGGCGAGCGCGTGGTCCGCCGCGATCGCGGCGGCCTGGCGCGTGACCTCGGCCGTGACGTTCGGGTTGCCGTCCCGGTCGCCGCCGATCCACGTGCCGAGGCTGACGAACGGCCGCACGAGGGGCTCCTCGCGGCCCGCCTCGTCACCCAGCAGCCAGTCGTCGAGGCGGCGGTAGACGGTCGGGAACGTGTCGAACATCGTCGCGTCGAACACGCCGAGCGCCGTCTTCACCTCGTCGAGGACGGACGGCTTGTGCTCGCGGATGGGGGCGGTGCGCCACATCGTGTCGATCTCGGCGAGCAGGCGGCGCTCGTTCTCCGCGAGCGACGTGCCGCCGAGGCGCTGGGCGTCCCGCTCGTCGAGCAAGGTCGCGATGCGGCGCACCGCGCCCGACACCGCACGACGGCGGGCCTCGGTCGGGTGCGCCGTGAGCACCGGGCGGAACTCGAGGCCGCGGAGACGACGCAGCGCCTCCTCACGGCCCACCTCGCCGACGAGCTGCTCGAACGCCTCCGGGAGGGAGTCGTCGGGCGTCGTCGCGCGGGTCGCGAACTCGGCCTCGCGCTCGCGCAGGACGCGCACGCGGTGGTACTCCTCCGCGAGGTTCGCGAGGTGGAAGTAGCACGTGAAGGCACGGGCGACCTGCTCGGCGCGGGCCATGGAGAGGCCCTCGACGAGCGTCTCCGCCTCGGCCAGCACGGCGCCGGACGGGTCGTCGTACGCGCGGATGGACAGCTCGCGCAGGCGCTCGACGTCGTCGAGCAGGTCCTGGCCGCCCGTCTCGCGGAGCACGGTTCCGAGGAGCCCACCGAGCAGGCGGACGTCGTCGCGCAGCGGGGCGGGCACGTCGTGGCGGGCGAGGCCGCGCCCCGCGTGCCCGGTGTCGTCGGAGACGTCGGCGGCGGCCCGGTCAGGGCCGTCGGCAGCACCCGGCGACGGGGACAGTTCCGAAGGGGAGAGGTCGTTCACGGTGACGAGAGTATTCCTTGACCGTCAGGGGACGTGCAGGCGTCCGAGGGGTGATCGTCGGTCGAGCACCGGTCGACAGGGGGTCGCGGCCTGCGACCCACCGGACCGGTCGCCGTCAGCGGCGCGCGCCGACGCGGACGGCGTCGAAGGGCGCGTTCGACGCCACGCGGTCCTCGATCGAGGCGGTGACGACGTCCTTGGCGACGCGCGCGGCGTCGAGCACCGACGCGCCCTTGGCGAGCTCCGCGGTGATCGCGGCGGCGAACGTGCAGCCCGCGCCGCTCACGCGCTCCTCGCCGATCTTCGGCGTGCGCAGCACGTGCACCTCGTCGCCGTCGACCAGCACGTCGACCGCGTCCGGGCCGGGCAGCTCGACGCCCCCCTTCGCGACGACGGCGCGCGGGCCGAGCGCCTGGACCTTGCGCGCCGCCTCGACGAGCTCCTCGACCGTCTCGATCGACTCGACGCCCGCGAGCGTGCGCGTCTCGAAGAGGTTGGGCGTGACGACGGTCGCGAGCGGGAGGACCTGTGCGCGCAGCGCCGTGTCGGTGTCGAGGGCGGCACCGGGCTCCTGGCCCTTGCAGATGAGGACCGGGTCGAGCACGACGTGCTCCCACGTGCGCGAGCGCAGCGACTCGGCGACGACGTCGATCGTCGCGGGCGTGCCGAGCATGCCGATCTTCACGACCGACGGCTCGTGCGTGACCGTCGCCGCCTCGAACTGGTCGGCGATCACCTGCGGGTCGACGGGGACGAACCGGTGGCCCCAGTCGTTCTTCGGGTCGAACGAGACGATGCACGTGAGCGTGCCGACGCCGTACGTGCCCAGCTCCTGGAACGTCTTGAGGTCGGCCTGGATGCCGGCGCCGCCGGTGGCCTCGGATCCGGCGATGACGTAGGCGAGCGGAGGCGTGTGCGCGTCGTGGTGGGACATGGTGCTCCTCGGCACGAGTAGGACGGAGTGCCGTCCTCCCGGTCGTGCCGGGAGAGGCGGGCGGACGAGCCGGTCTGTACGCCGGGTTCTGTTCCCGCGCGAGGTCGCCCTCGCGCGGGCGACGGTCATCCATCTAGGCCCTGCGTCGCCGCAGGGCTCGAGCGGTCTACCCGACTGTGCTTCTCCGTGGAGAATCGGGCGGGCAGCCCTCAGACACAGTCTGTCTGACCTTGCTCCAGGTGGGGTTTACCGAGCCGGACCGGTTACCCGGTCCGCTGGTGGTCTCTTACACCACCGTTTCACCCTTACCGCACCGGGCGGGACCGGAGCCCTTCCGACGCGGCGGTCTGTTCTCTGTGGCACTGTCCCGCGGGTCACCCCGGGTGGGCGTTACCCACCACCTTGCCCTTCGGAGCCCGGACGTTCCTCGGCGAGGGACCGAGGCCCCTCGACGCGACCGCCCGACCGACTCGTCCGCACCGGCAAGATTACCGCTCCCGGGCGGCTCGTCGAACCAGCGACCGGTCGACCGGAGGGTGCTGCCCCGTAGGATGTCCCACCCCCTCGAAGCCGGCTCCCGGAGGTCTGTCGTGCCCGCCCCCGCCGTACCGTCCGCCCCCGACACCTCGTCCGCGGCACCCGCCGGAGACACCTCGGGCGAGCTCGCCCGGGAGCAGGAGTTCCTGGCCGAGGCCCGCTCGCAGCTCGCCCGCATGCGCGAGCAGGCCGGGTCGCTCGACGCCCTGGCGGGCGACCGGGTCAGCGCCGAGTATCTCGAGGCGGCGCTCGCCCGACGGCTCGCCCAGCTCGCCGACGACCCCGAGGTCCCGCTCTTCTTCGGACGGATCGACCTCGACGGCACGGACGACGAGCCGGCCGAGGTCTTCCACATCGGGCGCCGCCACGTCTCCGACCCCGAGGGCGACCCGCTCGTCGTCGACTGGCGCGCCCCGGTGAGCACGCCCTTCTACCGCGCCACCCGCACCGAGCCGATGGGTGTCACGGCCCGCCGCCGCTACGGCTTCCAGCGCGGTGCCCTCACCGGCTTCGAGGACGAGGCGCTCACCGCCCCCGGACCAGGTGCGGAGACCTCCGCGATCCTCGAGGCCGAGATCGAGCGGCCCCGTACCGGGCCGATGCGCGACATCGTCGCCACCATCCAGCCCGAGCAGGACGTCATCGTGCGCAGCGGGCTCGACCGGACCGTCGTCGTGCAGGGCGCGCCCGGCACCGGCAAGACCGCCGTCGGGCTGCACCGCGCCGCGTACCTGCTGTACTCCCACCGCGAGCGGGTGAGCCGCGCCGGGATGACCGTCGTGGGGCCCAACGCGAGCTTCCTGCGGTACATCCGCGACGTGCTGCCCGCCCTCGGCGAGGTCGACGCGACCCAGACCACCGTCGAGCAGATCGTCGCCGCGCACGGTCGCCTGCGCGGGACGGAGCCCGCGGACGTCGCGCGGCTCAAGGGCGACGGGCGCCTGGCCGAGGTGCTCCGCCGCGCGGTGTGGTCGCACGTCGCCGAGCCGAGCGAGGCCCTGGTGCTGCCGCGCGGTGCGCGCCGCTGGCGCGTCGCCGCGCACGAGGCGCGCGAGTGCGTGGCGCAGGTGGTCGGCCGGGAGCCGCGCTTCGAGGCCGGTCGCGACCACCTGCGGCACGCGCTCGCGCACCGGATCCTCGTGCAGATCGAGGAGTCCGGCGAGGCGCTCGACGAGCGGGCGTGGGACGCGCTCGCGCGCACGCGCCCGATCCGGGACTACACCGCCGCGGTGTGGCCGAAGGTCACGCCGACGGCGCTGCTGCACCGGCTCCTCGTCGACCCCGCGTTCCTCGCCGCGAGCGCCGACGGCGTCCTCACCGCGGCCGAGCAGGAGCTGCTGCGTCCGGAGCGACCCTCCCGGACGCCGGGGACGGCCCGCTGGACGCTGGCCGACCTCGTCCTGCTCGACGAGGTCGCTGACCTGCTGACCCGCGGCGCGTCGGTCGCGCACGTCGTGGTGGACGAGGCGCAGGACCTGTCGCCGATGATGCTGCGCGCTCTCGGACGCCGGGCGCGCACGGGCTCCCTGACGGTGCTGGGCGACCTGGCCCAGGCGACGACGCCGTGGGGCGTCTCCTCGTGGACCGACGCGCTGACGCACCTCGGCAAGCCCGACGGCCACGTGGAGCAGCTCACCGCCGGCTTCCGCGTGCCCGGCGACGTCATCGAGTACGCGGCCCGCCTGCTCCCCTCGATCGCGCCGGACCTCGACCCGCCCGTCGCCGTCCGTCGCGCCCGGGGCGAGCTGGTCCTCACCACGGATCCGCTCGTGGACCTGGTCCGTACGGCGCTCGACCGGGAGGGGTCGGTCGGGCTCATCGTGCCCGACGCCGGCACGGACGCCGCACGCACGGCGCTCGCCGCGGCAGGCCTCCCCTTCGCGGTCGTCGGCGAGGCGACGGACGACGCCGGCACGGTCGAGTTCGACGCACGCCTCGACCTCGTGCCCGCGTCGCTCGCGAAGGGGCTGGAGTTCGACCACGTCGTGCTGGACGACCCGGAGGGCGTCGTCCGGGGCGAGCCCGACCGGGTCACGGGCCTGCGGCGGCTGTACGTCTGCCTGACCCGCGCGGTGACGTCGCTCGCCGTCCGCCACCGGGACGACCTGCCTGCCGAGCTCCGCCGCCCGTGACGGGCGCATCGGCGCGCGGGACGGACGCGCTGGGGACGGCCGTGTCGGATCTCCTCGGTAGGGTGCCCGCGTGGCCACAATGACTGCGATCGACCCCGCGCTCGACGTGCTCCGGCGGGTCTTCGGGTACGACGCGTTCCGGGGCGAGCAGGCGGCCGTCATCGACACCGTCGTCGGCGGCGGCGACGCCCTCGTGCTCATGCCCACCGGCGGGGGCAAGTCGCTGTGCTACCAGATCCCCGCCCTGGTCCGTGCGGGCACCGGCGTCGTGGTCTCCCCGCTCATCGCCCTCATGCAGGACCAGGTGGACGCCCTCGCGGCGCTCGGCGTCCGCGCGGCGTTCCTCAACTCCACGCTGTCCTCGGAGGACCGCCGCGCCGTGGAGCGCGCGCTCGTGGCGGGCGAGCTCGACCTGCTCTACGTGGCACCGGAAGGGCTTCGGAGCCGCGCCACCCTCGACCTGCTCGACAGGACGCAGATCGCGCTCTTCGCGATCGACGAGGCGCATTGCGTGTCCCAGTGGGGCCACGACTTCCGGCCCGACTACCTCGAGCTGTCGGTGCTGCACCAGCGCTGGCCGTCCGTCCCGCGCATCGCGCTGACCGCGACGGCGACGGCCGCGACGCGGGCCGAGATCGCCCAGCGCCTCGACCTGGAGGGCGCGCGGCACTTCGTCTCCAGCTTCGACCGGCCCAACATCACCTACCGGATCGTGCCCAAGGACCGGCCGGAGAAGCAGCTGCTCGACCTGCTGCGCACCGAGCACGCCGGGGAGGCGGGGATCGTCTACTGCCTCTCGCGCGCGTCGGTGGAGAAGACCGCCGCGACGCTCGTCGAGAACGGGATCGAGGCGCTGCCCTACCACGCGGGGCTCCCCGCGGCGGTGCGCGCCGCGAACCAGTCCCGGTTCCTGCGCGAGGACGGCGTGGTCATGGTCGCGACGATCGCCTTCGGCATGGGCATCGACAAGCCCGACGTCCGGTTCGTCGCGCACCTCGACCTGCCCAAGTCCGTCGAGGGGTACTACCAGGAGACGGGGCGCGCCGGGCGTGACGGACTGCCGTCCACCGCCTGGCTGGCCTACGGCCTCGCCGACGTCGTGCAGCAGCGCAAGCTCATCGAGACGTCCGACGGCGATGCCGCGCACCGCCGCAACCTGGGCCGGCACCTGAACGCGATGCTCGCCCTCTGCGAGACCGTCGAGTGCCGCCGCGCCCAGCTCCTCGCCTACTTCGGGCAGGAGCACCCGGGCGGCTGCGGGTCGTGCGACACGTGCCTCGCCCCGCCCGAGGCCTGGGACGGGACGGTCGCGGCACAGAAGGTGCTCTCGACGGTGTTCCGTCTGGACCGCGAGCGCGGGCAGAGCTTCGGCGTCGGGCAGGTCGTCGACATCCTCCTGGGCCGGGACACGGAGAAGGTCCGACGGTTCCGGCACCAGGAGCTGTCGGTGTTCGGGGTCGGGAACGACCTGTCCGAGCACGAGTGGCGGGCCGTGGTGCGGCAGCTCCTCGCCCAGGGGCTGCTCACGGTCGAGGGCGCGCACGGGACGCTCGTGCTCACGGCGGCGAGCGGGGAGGTCCTGGCCCGGCGACGCGGGGTCCGGATGCGGCACGAGCCGGCGCGTCCGGTGCGCGCGGCGAAGGGACGGAAGGCGGCGGCGGCCGCCGCCGAGCTGGCCGAGGCCGACGTCCCGCTCTTCGAGGCGCTGCGCGCCTGGCGGGCGGGCGAGGCGAAGACCCAGGGCGTCCCCGCGTACATCGTGTTCGGGGATGCGACGCTCCGCGGGATCGCGACCGCCCGGCCCGGGTCGCTCGAGCGGCTCGCGCTGGTGAGCGGCGTCGGCGAGAACAAGCTCGCCCGATACGGCGACGCGGTGCTGGCCGTCGTCGCCGAGGCGGGATGAGTCGCCGCGCACCGGGCACGGGGCTGTCCCGTCACCTGAGGCGCAGGGAGCTTTCGGGGATCGGTGTCAGACGTCGACGCGGTACGACAGCGCGAGCTCGTCGCCGCTGACCCCGCGGATGCCCCAGTTCTCGCGCGGGCTCTCCAGGATCACGAGCTCCACGTCGTCCGGGGTCAGGCCGAGGGCGGGCACGACGTCGTCGTACAGCGCCGCGATCAGCGCCCGCTTGGCCTCGCGCGTGCGGCCCGTGAAGCACACGACCTCGACGACGAGGTACGCGTCCGAGCGGGGGGCGACCAGGTCGTCGTCGTCCAGGAGCAGGAAGCGGTGGAACCGCTTGTCCGGCGGAAGCTGCCAGGTGCGCACGAGCGCGTCGTGCAGCGCGTCGGACACCTCCGTCCGCCGCTCGCCCCACACGCTGCGCCGTCCGTAGATCTTCACCTGGGCCATCGGGCGAGCGTAGCCGTGACGCACCCCACGCCGTCGTCCCCGGTCACCCGCCGCGACGACGCGGCGAGCGCTCGTAGAGTGGCCGCGTGCTCGTGCTGCTCCCCCCGTCCGAGGGCAAGACCCCCGCGCCCGACGGCGCCGCGCCGGTCGACCTCGCCACGCTCAGCTCTCCCGCCCTCACCGCGCACCGCGCGCAGGTCCTCGACGCGCTCGCCGCCGCGAGCGCGCGCCCGGACGCGCACGACGTCCTGGGCACGACGCCGGGGCTCGCCGACGAGGTGCGCCGCAACACGTCCCTGCGGACGGCACCGGCGGGCTCCGCGGCCGACGTCTACACGGGCGTGCTGTACGGCGCCGCCGACCTCGCGGGCGCGCTCGCGTCCGGCGGCGAGGCCGCGCGGCGGGCCCGCGAGGACGTCCGGGTCGTGTCGGCGCTGTGGGGGGCTCTCTCCCCCGCCGACCGGGTCCCCGCGTACCGGCTCTCCATGGCGGTCGACCTGCCCGGCGTCGGGAAGCTCGCCACCGCGTGGCGCCCGCACCTCGCCCCCGTGCTCGACGAGCGCGCGGCGGGCGACGTCGTCGTCGACTGCCGGTCCGCGACCTACGTGGGCGCCTGGAAGCCCGCGGCCTCCGGGCCGCGCGCAGCCAACTGGGTCGCGGTGCGGGTGGTCCGCGAGCACGCCGGGAAGCGCACCGTCGTCTCGCACAACGCCAAGCACACCCGGGGCGTGCTCGCCGGGCACCTGCTGCGCCGGCCCGCCGCGTCGCCGTCGTCCGCCGACGGGCTGCTCGACGCCGCGGGCGAGCTCGTCGGCACGGTGATCGGCACCGAGGTGGGCTCGGGACTGAGCTATCGCCTCCTGGAGACGACGCTCCACGACGCGACCACGCGGAACGGACCGCGCACGCTCGAGCTCGTCATCGCCTGAGCGATCGACCGAGCGATCGGCCGAGACCAGGGCTCGCCCCCGCTGCGGTCCGGCGGGACGAGGTCCACAGTGGACCCATGGTCTACAGCGAGGACCTCGCCGAGCGGATCCGCGCCGCCCTGGGGCCGCGCGCGCCGTTCGACGAGCGGAAGATGTTCGGCGGGATCGCGTTCCTCGTCAACACGCACATGGCGCTCGGCGTCACCCGCGACGACCTCATGGTGCGGGTCGGCAAGGACGGCACGGACGCGGCGCTCGGACGCGGCGGAACGGTCATGGAGATGGGCGGTCGCGCGATGACGGGGATGATCCTCGTCGACGGCGCGCAGGTCGCCGACCCGGACGAGCTCGACGCGTGGGTCGCGACGGCCGTCGAGCACGCCCTCACGGAACCCGCCAAGGTGAAGAAGCCGCGAAAGGGGTGAACCTGCCGCAACGGCGCCGGACCCCGGGCGCGAGGTAGAACTCGGTGCTCCGAGGTAGAACGCGCGGAGCTCTACCTCGCGACCGGAGGTTCTACCTCGCGGCGGAGGGACGTCAGAGGTCGCTCGGGACGCCCTGGGCCGTGAGCTCGCTCGTTCCGTCGGGCCACAGGCGCAGGATGCTCACCGACGCCGGGGGCACGCGCACGCGCGACCACTGCGACGGCGGCGCGCCGATCGCCGTGCCGACCGCGGCGCGCACCTGCACCGCGTGACCCACGACGACGGCCGTCCGTCCTGCCGGCCCCGCACCCGGCAGGAGCGTGTCGACGAGGTACTGGAGCCCGTGCCAGACGCGCGCCCCGACGTCGGCGTACGACTCGCCGCCCGGGGCCGCGGTCGTGCCGGTCGTGTGCCAGGCGTGCAGGCGGCCCGGCCACGCGGCGTCGACCTCCGCGGCGGTGAGCCCCTCCCACTCTCCGAAGTCGACCTCGGCGAACCGGTCGTCCGTCGTGACGTGGACGCCGAGCCGGCGACCGACCGCCCGCGCGGTCTCCTGCGCGCGCACCATCGGCGAGGCGACGATCGTGGTCGGCCGGGGAAGGTCGGGCCACGCCTGGCGCCCGACCCGGAACACGAGGTCGGCGGCCTGTGCCGCCTGCGTGCGGCCGCGCGCCGTGAGCGACGGGCCAGGCACCGACGACCCGCTGAACGCACCCGCGACGGTGAGCGGCGTCTGCCCGTGCCGCACGAGCACGACCGTGAGGGCGGGCGCGTCGTCGAACCGGACCGCGGCACCGGACGGGCGGGCGGGGGTGTCGAACGCGGCCGACTCCCCCGGGACCTCGGCGGGCGCGTCGGCAGCGACAGGGTCGGGCTCGTCGTCGCCGGCACCCGGAGCGGCGGCGGGCGGGTAGTCGCGCGCGACCGTCCCCGCCGTGTCCATCGCCTCGTTCGCGAGGGCGTCCGCAGCGGAGTTCTGCGCGCGCGGCACCCACTCGTACGCGACCTGCTCCGCGGGCAGCACCGACGCGGCCTCGGCGGCGAGGCGGCGCATGTCGTCGTGCTTGATCTGCCAGCGACCCGACATCTGCTCGACGACGAGCCGCGAGTCCATCCGCACGGTCACCCGCGCGTCGGGGTCGATCTCGGCCGCGGCGCGCAGCCCGGCGACGAGGCCCGAGTACTCGGCGACGTTGTTCGTCGTCACCCCGAGGTACGCGGCGCGCTCGGCGAGGACCTGTCCGGTCTCACCGTCGCGCACGAGCGCGCCGAAGCCCGCGGGCCCCGGGTTCCCCCGGGACCCGCCGTCGGCCTCGACGACGAGGTGGCGCCGACCGGCCGCGCTCACGCGCCGGCGCCCTCCGGCCGGACCACGATGTGGCCGTAGTCCTCGAGCCGCACCACCTGGTCGGGCGCGGCCGACGTGATCGCCGCGAGCTCGGCCGGGCTCAGCGAGACGTTGAGCCCGTCCACGTGCTGGCCGCGCAGCGCGACGACGCCCCGGCCGCCGTTCTGGTCGCGCACGCGCTCGTACAGGGCGAGGAGCCCGGCGTCGAGACCCGCGACGGCCTCGGTGCGCTTGCCCGCGACCTGGCCGGCCTCGGCGTCGAGCTCGGCGTAGCGCGCGTCCCGCGCCGTCACGACCTCGGCCTTCGCGGCCTCCAGCTCGGCGTTCGCCGACTCGAGCTTCGCGAGCGCCTCCTCGTGCGCCTCCAGGCGCTCCATGACGTCGAGCTCGACCTCCTCGAGCACGCCCTGGCGCCGCGCGAGGGACTCGAGCTCCGCGACGAGCGCCTGCGCGTCCTTGGCCCCGACCTGCCCCGAGTCGAGCCGCGACTGGTCGCGCGCGGCGCGCGTGCGCACCTGCTCGACGTCGGTCTCCGCCTTGGTGAGCTCGCGCTTGAGGTCGCTCACCGCGGTGCGGGACTCGACGAGCTTGCCGCGCAGGTCCGCGATCTGGGCGTCGAGCTCGGCGATGCGCGCGTGCTCCGGCAGGTTCTTGCGCTGGTGCGCGAGCTGCTGCGCCCGCGTGTCGAGCTCCTGGACGTCGAGCAGGCGGAGCTGGTCGGCGGGCGGTGCAGTGGCCACAGGTGGTTCCTTTCGTGGGCCCCGTGCGGGGCCGGCGTGCAGGGTCGGGGCGTCAGGCGGACGGGGCGTCGGGGTCGGGCCGGTCGGAGCGCGGGTCCGCGGGCGCCGACGCGATCCGCGCGGTCCACGGGTCGGTGACGAGCGTGCTCACGCGCGTCTCGACGACCGTCCCCGGCTGCGCGCGCTCGAGGGCGCGCGCGAGGTCCTCGGCAGCGTAGCGGAGCCACGGCCACTCGGAGGCATAGTGCGGCACGTCGACGAGGAAGGGCGTGCCGGCCTCGCCGTCGCCCTCGAGCCGGGCGCGCTCGCGCAGCTCGGAGACCGGGTGGTGGCGCAGGTCGGACGTGAGGTAGACGTCGGCGCCGCTCGCGCGGACGGCGTCGAACAGCGAGTCGCCCGAGCCGCCGACGACCGCGACGGACTCCACGGTCGCGTCGAGGTCGCCCGCGACGCGCACGCCCTGCACCGTCGGGGGAAGGGCCTCGGCGACACGCTGCGCGAAGCCGCGCAGCGTCGTCGGCTCCGCCAGGCGCCCCACGCGGCCCGTCCCGGTCGACGCCGCCTCGTGCGGGGACGGCGCCGGGTGGGCGACGAGCGGCACGCGGTGCAGCAGGTCGAGGACGTCCGCGAGCGCGTCGGCGACGCCGCGCCCCGCCGCGTCGGCGTTGGTGTGCGCGACGTACAGGCCGCACCCGCCCCGGATGAGCCGGTGCACCAGCGAGCCCTTGAACGTCGTCGCCGCGACCGAGTGCACGGGCCGCAGGAACAGCGGGTGGTGCGTGACCAGGAGGTCCGCGCCCCAGGCGAGCGCCTCGTCCGCGACGTCCTCGACCGGGTCGACGGCGAACAGCACCTTGCGCACGGGCGCGCCCGGGTCCCCCGCCACGAGCCCGACGGCGTCCCAGGCCTCCGCCGTCGACGGCGGGTACAGCTCGTCCAGGGTCCGCACGACGCGGCCGAGCGTCGGGTGCGCGGCGCCGTCGGCCTCCGGCTCGGTCGACGTGCCGGTGCTCGGGTCGGGCGCGACGGTCATGGCGGCAGGCTATCCCGCGCGGGAGGCCCGGGTGCCGTCCGACGTGGTTTGATGGATTGCGCAATTCATCAAACCGTTGCTCGGAGGACCCGTGCCCCGCACCCCCCGCCCCGACCGGCCCGACGCCGACGCGCGCGGCGACGGCGCCCGGGGAACCGACGAGACCGCTCCCCTCTACCGCATCAAGGCCGAGCTCTTCCGGTGCCTCGCCCACCCCACCCGCATCCAGGTGCTCGAGGTCCTCGCGGCCGACGCCGACCACACCGCGCCCGTGTCCGACCTGCTGGACGTCACGGGGTGCGAGCCCTCCCAGCTCTCCCAGCACCTCGCCGTGCTGCGCCGGGCCGGGGTCGTCACCTCGACCCGCAGCGGCAACGCGGTGGAGTACCGCCTCGCCGAGCCGCTCGTCGCCGAGCTCCTCGTCGTCGCGCGTGCGTTCCTCCTCTCGAACCTCGCGGGCGCGTCCGACCAGCTCGACGCCGCGCGACGGCTCCCCGCCCTGCCGGGCGCGTCGGCGCGGGCCGTGCTCGACGCGACCGCGTCGAACGCCTCCGCATGAGCCGCCTCGCCGCCGTCCGCGACCTGCTCCCGCGACGCTCCGACTACGACCTGCGCCCCCGGACCCTGCGCGCCGACCTCCTCGCGGGCGTCACCGTGGGCGTCGTCGCCCTCCCGCTCGCGCTCGCGTTCGGCGTGAGCTCCGGCGTCGGGGCGGCAGCCGGGCTCGTCACCGCGGTGATCGCGGGGATCGTCGCCGCCGTGCTCGGCGGGTCGAACCACCAGGTCTCCGGACCGACCGGGGCCATGGCCGTCGTGCTCGCGCCGATCGTCGTCACCCACGGGCTGGGCTCCGTCGCGCTCGTCACCGTCCTCGCCGGGCTCGTCGTCCTCGTCGCGGGGCTCGCCCGGCTCGGGCGCGTCGTCACGTACATCCCCTGGCCCGTCGTCGAGGGCTTCACGCTCGGGATCGCCTGCATCATCTTCCTCCAGCAGGTCCCGGCCGCGGTCGGGGTCGAGGCCGCCCCTGGTCACAACACGTTCGTGACCGCCGTCGGGGCCGTGCGCACCGCGGTGACCGACGTCCCGCCCGCCCCGGTCCTGTGGACGCTCGGGTGCGTCGCGCTCGTCGCCGCGACGATGCTGCTGCTCCCCCGCGCCCACGCGGCGATCCCGGCGTCGCTCGTCGCGGTCGTGCTGGCCACCGTCCTCGTCGAGGCGTTCGGCGCCCCCGTCCCGCGCATCGGCGCCCTGCCCTCGTCCCTGCCCGCGCCCGTCCTGCCGACGTTCACCCCCGGCGCGCTGCGCGACCTCGGCGGCGCCGCCCTCGCGATCGCCGCGCTCGCGGCCATCGAGTCGCTGCTGTCCGCCCGCGTCGCCGCCTCCATGGTGCAGACCGGGTCGCCCGGGGGCTCCGTCTACCAGCCCGACCGCGAGCTCGTCGGGCAGGGCCTCGCGTCCGTGGCCAGCGGCCTCTTCGGCGGCATGCCCGCCACGGGTGCCATCGCCCGCACCGCGGTCAACGTGCGGTCCGGCGCCCGCACGCGGCTCGCGGCCGTCGTGCACGCCGTCGTGATCCTCGCCGTCATCTACCTCGCCACGGGCCCGGTCTCCCGGATCCCGCTCGCCGCGCTCGCCGGCGTCCTCATGGTGACGAGCTTCCGGATGATCGGCGCCCGGACGATCCGCTCGGTGGTCGGCGCCGGGCGGTCGAGCGCGGCGACCTTCGTCGTCACCGCCGTCGTCACCGTCGCGTTCGACCTCGTGCAGGCCATCGAGATCGGGATCCTCGTCGCCGCGTTCTTCGCGCTGCGGACCGTCGCCCGCGCCTCGGCCGTGCACCGCGACCCCCTCCCCGGGCCTGCCCAGCCGGGCGACGAGCACGTCGCGCTCTTTCGTCTCGAAGGCTCCATGTTCTTCGGCGCCGCGGACCGCGTGCTCACCGAGGTGACCGACGCCTCGTCGCACGACGACGTCGCGGTCGTGGTCCTGCGGCTCTCCCAGCTCCGCATGGTCGACGCGACCGGGGCCAGGGCGCTCGGCGAGCTCGTCGAAGGGCTCGAGGCGCGCGGCGTGACCGTGCTCGTCAAGGGCGTCCAGGAACGGCACCGGTCGCTCCTCACGAACGTCGGGGCGCTCGCGGAGCTCCGCCACGAGAACCACCTCTTCGACACGCTCGACGACGCGATCGAGCACGCGCGCTCGCACGTGCGTCGCGCCGCCCGGGGCACGGACGTCCCCCCGGTGCGCGGGCTGCGCCCGTCGACCTGACCTCTCGATACGATGCGCCGATGCAGCGCAGGGCGGGCCGTCGTGCCGGGGTCGCCGGTGCGGCCGTCGGACTGGTCCTCCTGGTCGTGTGGCTGCTCGGTCCCGTCGTCTGGGTCGAGCTCGAGGAGGCGGGCACTCCCCCGGTCCCGGCCTTCCCCGACGGCGTCCAGGTCGTCGACGAGGGGACGGGCTGCGGGTCGGGCGGCTGCTGGCGCGAGCTGACGCTCTCGTGGCCCGGGCACGACCGCGACGCCGTCCGTGCGCGGGTCGGCCTCGACGAGGCGGGGCGGCGGTGCGACGCGATGTCGGTCCTCGACCGGCGGGTCCGGTGCGTGTGGGAGGTCGACGACGAGGCGTCCGGCGCCACGCTCCGCGTCGACGTCGGGTGGCACCGTCCGCTCGGGCTGTGAGCCGTACGCGCGGCGTCTAGCGTGGTCGGATGCACGAGTTCGTGCGAGCCCGGTCGGACGCGCTGCCGACCGGCGTCGTGTCGATGGTCGGGTACCGCCTGCGGACGGAGACGACGGACGGCGCGCCGTCCGTCCACCGCGGCCTCCCGTCGCCGTGGCTCACGCTCGTCGTGAGCACCGCGGGCGTCGTCCCGACGTCGCCCGGGCCGGACGCCGTCCCGGTGCGCTACGAGTCGCTCGTCGGCGGCCTGCACACGCGCCCGGCCCTGATCCACCAGCCGCGAGAGCAGGCGGGCGTGCAGCTCGCGCTCGACCCGCTGGCCTGCCGGGGGCTGCTGGGCGTGCGCGCGGGCGACCTCGGCCTCGTCGAGGACGGCGACGCCGTCCTCGGCCCCGCCGCCGCCCGCCTGCGCGAGCAGGCCGCCGAGGCGGGTTCGTGGGCCGCCGCGTTCGACGCCGTGCGCGTGGCCTTCGCAGCCCCGGCGGACCCACCCCGCGGCCCCGGAGCCGTGCCCGTCCGCGGCGAGGTGCGCGTCGAGGTCGCGGAGGCCTGGCGCCTGCTCGTCCGCACCCGGGGTCGGGCACGCGTGCGCGACGTCGCGCGGCACGTCGCTCTCGGCGAGCGCCAGCTCGAGACGCTGTTCCGGGCCGAGCTCGGCGTCACGCCCCGGGCGGCGCGCGGCCTCGTGCGGTTCGACGCCGCCCGCCGCCAGGTGCAGCGCCTCGCCCTCGGCCGGGGCTCCCGGACGCTCGCCGACGTCGCCGCGCAGACCGGGTACGCCGACCACTCCCACCTGGTGCGCGACTTCCGCCGGTTCGCGGGCACGAGCCCGACCGGCTGGGTGCGCGAAGAGCTCGGGAACATCCAAGCCGGGGGCCACACCGACGGGCCAGGGTGGGGGCATGAGCATCCACGAGAGCACCCGCACACCGACTGACACCTCCGGCACGCCCGCGGCGCCGCCCCCGGTGCCCGACGCGCCGCCGACACCGTGGGTCTGGCCCACCCTCCAGGCGCGCGACGCCCGCAGCCTCGTCGCGTTCCTCACCGACGTCGTCGGGTTCGTCGCGACGGCCGTCATGGCGGGCGACGACCGCGACGTCGCCCACGCCCAGCTCGACTGGCCGCACGGCGGCGGGATCATGCTCGGCAGCCACTCCCCCGACCGCGAGTGGTCGCGCGAGCCCGGGACCTGCGGCACGTACGTCGTCGTCCCCGACGACGAGATCGAGGCGCTCGACGCCCGGCTCCGCGAGCGCGCGCCGGGTGCCGGGGGACGCGTCGTCGTCCCGCTCCGGGACACGGACTACGGGAGCCGCGAGCTCGTGCTCCAGGATCCCGAGGGCAACCTGTGGCCGTTCGGCACCTACCGCGGCGAGCCGCGGCGCTGACGCCGTCGGGCGACGGCACCACCGGGCGACGGGTCCGCCGCGGCCCGTCGCCCGTTCCTCACTTCGCCTCGGCGTAGTGGTCGACGAGCGCGACGGTGAGCGGGAAGTCGACCGGGAACTCCCCGAAGAGGAGGCGCCCCGCCTCCGCCGCGGCCGCGCGGACCTCGTCGGCCACCGCCTCGGCGAGCTCGGCCGGCGCGTGCACGACGACCTCGTCGTGGAGGAAGAACACGAGGTGCGCCCGGTCGGCGAACGGCGCGGGCGCGGCGCCCGGGGTCGATGCGACGGGCAGGTCCCACAGCCTGCGGCGGATCGAGGCGAGCCAGCACAGCGCCCACTCGGCCGCCGTGCCCTGCACGACGAAGTTCCGCGTGAAGCGCCCCCACGCCCGGGTGTACGACCGGGCACGCGCCTGCGCGTCCGCGCCCGTCCGGCCGCTCTCGACGTCCACCGCGCCGCCCTCCTCGACCGCGTAGGCACCCTCCTGGGCCGCCTGCCACGACTCGCCGGGTCGTGGCGAGCTCCGCCCGAGGAGGGTCGACACGACCTGGCCACGCTCGCCGGCCTGCGCGGCGCGCTCCACGAGGCCGATCGCGTCGGGGAACGCCTTCGCGAGCCGCGGCAGGACGAGCGCGCTGTCGCCCGTCGTCCCCCCGTACATCGCGCCGAGCATGCCGACCTTCGCGTGGTCGCGCGTCGCGACGGCTCCCGAGGCGACGATGCCCGCGTACATGTCGCCCCCGCGCCCCGCCGCCGCCATGCGCTCGTCGTGCGCGAGCCCGGCCAGCACGCGCGGCTCGAGCTGCGCGGCGTCGGCGACGACGAGCTTCCAGCCCGGGTCGGCGACGACCGCGCGGCGCACCTGCTTGGGCAGCTGCAGCGCCCCGCCGCCGCTCGACGACCACCGGCCCGTGACGACGCCGCCCACGACGTACTCGGTGCGGAACCGCCCGTCGTGGACCCAGGTGTCGAGCCAGGACCAGCCGTTCGCGGTGAGGAGCCGCGAGAGCTTCTTGTACTCGAGCAGGGGCTCGACGACGGGGTGGTCCGTGCGCTCGAGCTCCCACTTGCGCAGCGACCGCACGCCGACTCCCGCGTACTGGAGCGCCTTGAGCAGGTCCGGGTGCGAGTCCGGGTTGAGGGTCGGCGGCGCGTCGAGGGCCGCGCGGATGCGCGCGACCA
>NZ_JNBQ01000030.1 GCF_001019615.1 Cellulosimicrobium funkei
CGCTGGAGGGCCGCGCGACCACGGGCAAGGTCCTGCTCGTCCCCGACGACGCCGCGGGCACCTCGCCCGGCACGGTCGCGGGAGCGGCGTGAACTGGGACTGGGTCCCCGCGCGGCCGGGCGAGGAGGACGGGTCCGACGGCGGCCCCTCCCCCGCCCTGCGCCGCGCCGTGACGGTCCTCGCCGTCCTGCTCGCCGCGGCGCTCGCCGTGTACTGGGTGACGGTCGGGCTGCGCCAGCAGGCGGACGCGTGCGTCGCCGACCGCCCCGACGGCGTCGCGATCCGTGACGTCGACGCGCGGTGGCGCTGGGTCCCGCCGGGCTACGAGTGCGTCTACGCGACGGCCGAGGAGGACGTGACGCGCGCCTGACCGACGTGACCGCTGCTCGCGCGCGGTCCGAGCGTCAGCGCGGCACGACAGGCGACGAGGCGTGCAGGTGGTCGACCGGGCCGCGGCCCGTGCCGACGCGCAGCGCCGCGCCGCCGCGCAGCGCGCCGGTGAGCCACTCCTTGGCCTCGCGCGCCGCGTCCTCCCAGCTCTCGCGCCGGGGCCGCAGGGCAGCGAGCGCCGCGGAGAGCGAGCACCCGGTTCCGTGCGTATGGGGCGTGTCCACGCGCTCCGCGTCGAACGTCGTGACGGTCGGCACCCCGTCCGACGACGGACCCGCCGGCACGACCAGGGCGTCCGGCGACGTCGCGCCGGTGAGGTGGCCGCCCTTGAGCAGCACGACGGTGCCGCACGCCGTCGCATACGACCCGGCCTGGGCCAGCGCGTCGTCCCACGTCGTCGCGACGTCGCGTCCCGCGAGGACGGCGAGCTCGGGCAGGTTGGGCGTCACGACGTCGGCCCGGGCCGCGAGGTCGCGCACGGCCTGCTCCGCGCCCGGGTCGAGCAGGCGGTGCCCCGACGTCGCGACCATCACGGGGTCGAGCACGACCCAGGGCCGCGGGACCGCCGCGTCGGACCGGGCCGCGGCGAGGGCGTCGAGCCACGCCCCGATCTCGCGCGCGTTCGCCTCGTCCGCGACCATGCCGATCTTCACGGCGTCGATCTCGACGTCGTCGGACACCGCGTCGAGCTGCTCGCGCAGGAACGCGGGTCCGGGGACGTGCACGGACCGCACGCCGTGCGTGTTCTGCGCGACGAGCGCCGTCGTGACGGCCATGCCGTAGGCGCCGTGCGCGGCGAAGGACTTGAGGTCCGCCTGGATGCCCGCGCCCCCGGTCGGGTCGGTGCCCGCGACCGACAGGACGCGCGGACGCGAGGGTCGGGTACCGGGTCCGCGGTCGGGACCGGGCGAGCGGGCGGGGTCGTGCTGGGGCAGGGCGAGCGTCATCGCCGGACATCCCTTCGCTGGTACGAGCCAGAGCAGGTTCGACGGGTCTCATCTCAGCCCTCGCAGGCACCCCGTGTCGCTCGCCATGCTACGTCCTGGGCGCCGGAGGGTTTCACCCGGTCTCGCGCGCGAGAACGCGTGCGAGACAGCGTCCTCCTGGGCATGCCGCACGACCGACCTTCCCGCCGCCCCGTGCCGGGCTCCTCCGCGACGCCGCTGCGCCCTCCGGTCCCCGCCCGCTGGACGACCGTCGACCGCCGTGGGCGCCGCGTCGTGCTCGCCGGCGTCCTGACGCACGAGGACGGCGACCGTGTCGCGTTCGAGCACGCCCACCCCGTGCGCGGCGTGTGGCACGTCTGGGTCGCCCGTGCGGCGGTCGTGCGCGACGCACCCTGACGGGCGGGACGTCAGCCCTGGTGGATCGCCTCGCCCGCGATCTCGAGGCCGATCTTCTTGCCCACGAGGAAGCCGCCGGTCTCGAGGAGCACGTTCCAGACGAGGCCGAAGCTCTCGCGGTCGATCTCGCCCGCGGCGTGGAACCCGAAGATGTCCCGGCCGTACGGGTCGCGTCGCGCGCCCCCGTACTGCATGGACAGCACCGTCCGGTGGGTGACGCCGCGGACGGTGAGCAGTCCGCTGACGAGGAACCGCCCCGCCTGCGCGGCCCGGGGCTGCACACGCTCCTGCGCGAGCTCGGCGCGCTCGGGCGAGCGGTTCCGCAGCCGCGCCCACGCGAGGATCTGGTCCTGCTGCTCGCCCTGCCGGTCGATCGAGGTGCTGCGGAACTCGATCGTCGGGTAGGCGTCGACGTCGAGGAAGTCGGGGCTGCGGAGGTGCGCGTCGCGCTCCTCGTGGTGGGTCGTGAGGCTCGCCGTCTCGATGGTCGCCGACACGGCCGACGCGGTCGGGTCCTCGCCCACCAGGATCGTCGCGCGCGCCCGGGTGAACTCTCCCCGGACGGGCGACACCATCATGTGCATCCCGGTGAACCCGATGCGCTTGTGCGCCTCGTCGAGGGCGTAGGTGCCGGCCTCGGGAACGGTGAGGCCGTTCCACTGCCGGACAGGGCGTGCCGTCGTCATCCGTCGCTCCCAGGCGTCGTCGAGCCGCGACGTCGGTGTCCGCCCGGTACTGGTCAGGTGTCCAGGACAGCATCCCCGATGAGTGGATGAAGATTCAACTACGTACCGGGTGATCTCCCTCCCTCCGCCGTCCGCGACCGTCGGAGAACCACCCCGAACGCGCGAGCGCCGCCCGACCGGAGGGTCGGGCGGCGCTGCGGTCTGGATCGCGGCGGGTCTGCGGTGCGGCGGGTGGCGACACCGCAGTCGCCGCGACGTCAGCGAGCCGGGAGCTCTCCCGGCATCGGGTCGTCCGCGCCCCAGCGCGTCACGCGCAGCCGGCGCGCGTCGGGGCCCGGCAGCGAGTCCCCGCGGCGCGCGGCCTCGTCCGCCGCGGCGCGCAGCGACTCCGGCGAGTCGTGCGTCACGCGGACGAACGCGCCCGAGAAGGCGTCGAGCTCGCCCCGGGCGATCGCGACGACCATCTCGACCGTTCGCTCGACCGGGGTCCACTCGGTGCGGCCCTCGTGCATGGCCATCGACGCGGTCATGTCGGTCTGCACCACGCCGGGCGAGACCTCGAACGTGCGCAGCCCGCGCGCGTGGCCGGACCGGTGGAGGTTCGCCCCCAGCCGCAGGAGCGCCGTCTTGCTCGCGTTGTACGCGCTCGCGCCGTCCATGTCGTGCGAGCCCGCGCCGCTGTTGAGGTCGACGACGCGGCCCCCGCCGCGCGCGAGCATCCCCGGGACGACGGCGCGCGCGAGGAGGAACGGCCCGCGCACGTTGGTCTCGACGATCGCCCACCACTCGTCGGGGTCCGCCTCCCAGAGCGGCACCTCGGCGTCGACACGCCCCGCGTTGTTGACGAGCAGGTCGACGCTCCCGAGCGCGTCCTGCGCGTCGCCGACGGCCGCCGCGACCGCCGCGGCGTCCGTGACGTCCGCCGTGACCACGACCGCGCGCCCCGCACCGCTCACGGTCAGGGCGCGGATCTCGTCGGCCACGCCCGCGAGCCGGTCGGCGTCGCGCGCGAGGAGCGCGACGTCGAGGCCGGCCGCGGCGAGTCCGACCGCGATCGCGCGGCCTATGCCGCGCGACGCGCCGGTCACGAGCGCCGTCCGCGCGGGAACGACGGCGACCGTGCCCTCCGCGCTCACGCCCGCAGCTCCGCGCCGACGCGCTCGCGCGCCACCGACACGGCTCCCTCGCGGACGCGCGCGACGTCGTCGGCGGTGAGCGTGCGGTCCGCGGCGCGCAGCCGCAGCGAGAACGCGAGCGACTTGCGCCCGGCGCCGACCTGCTCGCCGGTGAAGACGTCGAACAGCGCGACCTCCTCGAGCAGGTCGCCGGCGCCGTCGACGATCGCGTCGCGCAGCGCCTGCGCGGTCACGTCGGCGTCCACCACGAACGCGAGGTCCTCCTTGGCCGCGGGGAAGCCCGAGACGGGCGTCGCCTGCACCGGCGCGTCGGACGAGCGCTCCACGAGCGCGGTGAGGTCGACCTCGAACGCCACCGCACGCGCAGGGAGGCCCAGGTTCTCGACCACCTTGGGGTGCAGCTCGCCCGCGTGCCCGACGACCGTCCCGTCCGCGAGCTCGAGGCGCGCGCAGCGCCCCGGGTGGAACGGTGCCCGCGCGGTGTCCGCGACCACGGTCACGTCGGCATCCCCCCGGAGGCCCGCGCGTTCCGCGACGCGTCGCGCCGCGGCGAGCGCGTCGGTCCAGTCCGCCGCGCGGCCCGGACCCCACCAGCCGGCACGCTCGCGGCGCCCGACGAGGACGCCGGCCACGTGGCGCGGCTGCGACGGCAGCGCGGCGTCGATCGCCGCGAGCTCCTCGTCGCTCGGCCGGACCCCGCCCGGCAGCGCGGGCGCGGCAGGCGCGTCGGGCCGCGGGTGCGTGACGAGGCCGATCTCGAAGAGCGCGACGTCGCCCAGCCCCCGCCCCACGTTGCGGCGCGTGGTCTCCAGCAGGGTGCTCAGCAGGTCCGTGCGCATCAGCGGGCGGTCGTCGGCGAGCGGGTTGAGCAGGCGCAGCGCACGACGGCGGGCATCGTCCACGGGCAGACGCAGCGCGTCGAGCTCCGCGTCCCCGACGAACGGGTAGCTGAGCGTCTCGACGAAGCCGTCCTCCGCGAGCGCCCGCGCGACCGAGCGGCGCACGCGCTGCTCGCGCGTGAGCCCCCGGCCGCCGGGAGCGGCGGGCAGGAGGGACGGGATCTCGTCGTAACCGACGAGACGCGCTACCTCCTCCACGAGCTCGGCGGGCTCCGTGAGGTCGGGTCGCCACGACGGCGGGGTCACCACGAGCACGCCGGTGGCGTCCACGTCGTCCGCCTCGACCGTGCACCCGATGGCCCCGAGCGTCCCGACGACCTGCTCCAGCGTGTACGGCACGCCGACGAGACGCTCGGCCTCGCCGACAGGGAGCCGGATCGCGGTGGGGGCGACGACGCGGTCGAGATCGCTCACGGCCGGGTCCGCGGTGCCGCCGCCGAGCTCGACGAGCAGGTCGACGACGCGCTGCGCCGCGACCGCGGGCAGCAGCGGGTCGACCCCGCGCTCGAACCGCTTGGCGGCCTCGCTCGACAGCTTGTGGCGGCGCGAGGTACGCGCGACCGTCACCGGGTCGAAGTGCGCGGCCTCGACGAGCACGGCCGTCGTCGTCGGACCGACCTCGGAGGAGGCGCCGCCCATGACGCCCGCGAGGCCGAGCACGCGGGAGGCGCGCACGCCGTCGGGGCTGTCAGTGATGAGCAGGTCCTCGGGGTCGAGCGCCCGGTCGACGTCGTCGAGCGTCACCAGGCGCTCCCCCGCCGCCGCGCGACGCACGACGATCGGCGCCGCGACCTGCTCCAGGTCGTACGCGTGCAGGGGCTGGCCCAGGTCGAGCATGACGTAGTTCGTGACGTCGACCGCGAGCGAGATCGGCCGCATGCCCGACGCCGTGAGGCGGCGCTGCATCCACGCGGGCGTCTGCGCCGCGGGGTCGATCCCGCGCACGACGCGCGTGACGAACCGGTCGCACCCGACGACGCCGTGGACCGGCGCCGCGTCGTCCACCTCGACGGGGAACCCGTCGGGCGTCGCGGCGGGCGGCGGGGTCGGCAGCGAGCCCGGCAGACCGGGGTCGGTGAAGCGCGCGCCCGTCGAGTGCGAGAACTCGCGCGCGACGCCGCGGTAGGAGAACGCGTACCCGCGGTCGGGCGTCACGTTGATCTCGAGCACCTCGTCGCCGAGCCCGAGCAGCGCGATCGCGTCCTGCCCGGGGGTCAGGCCCTCGGCCGCGTACCCGAGCCGCGGCAGCACGATGATGCCGTCGTGGTCCTCGCCGAGCCCGAGCTCACGCTGGGAACAGATCATGCCGTCGGACACGTGCCCGTAGGTCTTGCGGCTCGCGATGGCGAACGGTCCGGGCAGGACGGAGCCCGGCAGCGCGACGACGACGAGGTCGCCCGGCGCAAAGTTGTGCGCGCCGCACACGATGCCGCGCGCCCCGCCCACCGGCAGGTCGGCAGGGTCGACGCCGTGGATCTCGGCGACGTTGTGCTCCGCGCCGACGTCGACCAGGCACCAGTTGATCGTCTTGCCGTTCTTCTGCGGCTCGGGCGTCATCTCCAGGACGCGCCCGACGACGAGGGGACCCGTCACGGCCGCGCCGTGGATCGCCTCCTCCTCGAGGCCGACCCGGACGAGGTCGGCGGCGAGCCGCTCGGCGGTGAGCCCAGCGGGCAGCTCGACGTGGTCGCCCAGCCAGTCGATGGCGACGTAGGGCATCAGATCTCCGTTCCGAACTGGGCGGAGAAGCGCGCGTCGCCCTCCACCATGTCGTGCATGTCCGCGATCCCGTGGCGCAGCATGAGCGTGCGCTCGATGCCCATGCCGAACGCGAAGCCCGAGTACACGTCGGGGTCGACCCCGACGGACCGCAGCACGTTCGGGTTGACCATGCCGCAGCCGCCCCACTCGATCCAGCCGGGCCCGCCCTTCTTCTGCGGGAACCACAGGTCCATCTCGGCGCTCGGCTCGGTGAACGGGAAGTAGCTCGGGCGCAGGCGCGTGCGCGCCTCGGGGCCGAACATGGCGCGCGCGAACGCGTCGAGCGTCCCGAGCAGGTTCGCCATGGTCAGCCCCTTGTCGATCGCCAGGCCCTCGACCTGGTGGAAGACGGGCGTGTGGGTCGCGTCGAGCGCGTCCGTACGGAACGTCTTGCCCGGGCACGCGACGTACAGGGGCACGCCGCGCTCGAGCAGCGAGCGCGCCTGGACGGGCGACGTGTGGGTGCGCAGCACGAGGTTCGACGGCGCCGCGGCGCCATCGGTGGAGCCGTCGGCCCCTGCCACGTAGAACGTGTCCTGCATCTGCCGCGCCGGGTGGTCGACGCCGAAGTTCAGCGCGTCGAAGTTGAACCACTCCGCCTCGACCTCGGGTCCCTCGGCGATCTCCCAGCCGAGGCCGACGAAGAAGTCGGCCACGCGCTCCTGGAGCGTCTCCAGCGGGTGCCGCGCACCCGACGGCACGCGGTCGACCGGGAGCGTGACGTCCACGGCCTCCTCGACGAGCACGCGCTCGTCGCGCTCGGCCTCGAGCTCGGCCTGGCGCGCGGCGAGCGCCTGGTTCACGCGGCCGCGGAGCGGACCGAGGAGCTTGCCGGCGGTCTTCTTGTCGGCGGGCGCGAGCGAGCCGATCTGGCGGTTCGCGAGCGCGAGGGCGCTGCGGTCCCCCGTGTGCTCGGTGCGCACGAGCTTGAGCGCGTCGAGGTCGCCGGCCCCGGCGATCGCGGCGAGGGCGGCGTCGAGCGCGCGCTGGAGCGCGTCGGCGTCGAGCGGGGAGGGAGCGGTCGGGGTGTCCGGGCCGCCGTCCCCCGTGACGGGGGTGACGACGTCGGCGTCAGGGCTGGACATGCGTGCCTTCCTGGCGAGGGCGGGACTGCGGGAGCGGGCGACGACCAGGTCAGAAACTCAAGGGTGGCCTGGACGGGTGCCGCCTCGCGGGGCGCGACGCACGGGGCGCGCGCGGGCGCGCGCTCGTGCGCGCGTCGCGGTCATTCTAGGGCGCCCGTCCCGGCCCGGTCCGTCCCGCCTCGGGCGGGAGGTGTGCACGCGTCAGTCGCGCGGGCCCGTGACGGGCCCGGGAAATCGACGACCACCGTGCATGCTCATGGCCGCCATCCTCGCACAGCCGTCGTGGGGGTGCCGGGCCGGTGCCCGCGCGGGAGTCGCTCTCGCAGTGGCTCGCGACGTCCTCCCGACGACGCGGTCGTCAGCCGCGCGCGGCCGTCCCGGCCAGCGGGAAGGTCTCGACCGTGCGGTACACCCGCCGGCCCGACGTGTCGCCGGACGTGGACTCGAGCAGCAGGAGCTCGTGCGCGGCCCAGTCGGGGCCCGCGTAGACGGACAGCGCCGCGGCCGGACCAGCGAGCGGGTCGCCGGCGGTGACGTCGGCGACGCCTCCCCCCGGACGGCGTCCGACGGAGCGCGCGCGACGTCGCGCCTGCCGGGCCCCGGCGGCGGCGCGTGCCACGGTGAGGTGGGCACGCTGCCGCGGCCGGCGGTCCACGCGGACGCCGGCGTCCCCGGCCGCCTCGGCGACGGCCGCGCTGAGGTCACGGAGCTCGTCCGCGTCCACGCCCCCGACGCCGACCCACAGCACGCGCCGGTCGAAGACGCCGGCACCGCGCAGGCGGAGAGACGGCGGTGGGTTCTCGCGCGCGACCGGCACGAGCGCGGCGGCGAGGTCGGGCAGCGCCCCGTCCGGCACGTCCCCGAAGAACGAGACGGTCACGTGCCACAGCTCCGGCGGGGTCCACCGCACGAGCGGTGCGCCGTCGGGCCGGCGCGCCTCCTGGGCGTGCGCGCCCGAGAGCGCGAGCGCGAGATGGTCGACCGCGGCGGCGCTCGGGCGGAGCGCGGCGAACAGGCTCACGCGCCGGTCCCCGGCGCCCCGGCCGGTCGCCGGGCCGGTCGGTGGGCCCGGCTGGAGGCGTAGAGGCACACCGTCGCGGCGGTGGCGAGGTTGAGCGACTCGGCAAGCCCGCGGATCGGGACGCGCACGACCGCGTCGGCGAGCGCCCGGTCCTGCTCGGGCAGGCCCCAGGCCTCGTTCCCGAAGACCCAGGCGGTCGGGGCCGCGAGGTCGACGCGGCGCTGCTCGCCGTCGAGCGCCCCCTCGCCCGCCGGACCGGCCACGTCGAGCAGGTCGTCCAGGTCCAGGTCACCCGCGCCGTCGGCGGCGAGCACGGCGAGCCCAGCGGCGCGCAGCGCGGCCACCGCGTCCGCGAGGCTCACGCCCGTGACGACGGGCAGGTGGAACAACGAGCCCGCGGTGGAGCGCACGACCTTGGGGTTGTGCACGTCCACGCTCTCGCCCGCGAGCACGACCGCGTCCGCGCCCGCCGCGTCGGCGGCCCGGATCACGGTCCCGGCGTTCCCCGGGTCGCGCACCGTCGCCAGCACCGCGACGAGGGCGGGCCGCTCGCGGCCGGGACCGGTGAGCGTGGCGACGACGTCCTCGACCGTGGGCTCCTGTGCGCGGACCACCGCGAGCACGCCCTGCGCGTCGGGGCTCATCGCGGTGAGCACCTCGGCCGTCGCGACGTGGACGTGCAGACCCGCGGCGCGGGCGTCGTCGACGATCTCGGGGTGCCGCCCGCCGGCCGTGGGCGTCACGTACACGTCGCGGACGCGCTCGGGGGCGTGCCGCACGGCCTCGCGCACGCCCTGCGGCCCCTCGACGAGGAGCTGTCCGTGCCGGGAACGCGCCGGACGCCCGGCCAGCGCACGGACCGCCTTGACCCGGTCGCTGCGAGGGTTCGTCAGCGTGGGGTCGAGCAGGTCGTGCGCCGTCCGGGCGTCCGTGGCGCGAGGGGCGCTGGTCAGGCTGCGGCCTTCGGCGCGTTGACGTCCTCGGGGAGCGCGTCCTTGGCGACCTGGACGAGCGCGTTGAACGCTGCCACGTCGTTGACCGCGAGCTCGGCGAGCAGGCGACGGTCGACCTCGACACCCGCGGCCTTGAGGCCCTGGATGAGGCGGTTGTACGTCAGACCCTGCGCGCGGGACGCCGCGTTGATGCGCTGGATCCACAGCTTGCGGAAGTCGCCCTTGCGCGCCTTGCGGTCGCGGTACGAGTAGACGAGGGAGTGGGTGACCTGCTCCTTCGCCTTGCGGTAGAGGCGCGAGCGCTGGCCGCGGTAGCCGCTGGCGCGCTCGAGGGTCGTACGGCGCTTCTTCTGGGCGTTGACCGCCCGCTTCACGCGTGCCACGTGATGCTCCTTGCAGTTCGGGGCTCAGGGGTGAGCCGGTCGGTGGCGAGTCCCGCCACCTGCCGGGTCACTTGCCGAGCAGCTTCTTGATGGTCTTGACGTCGGCGGGCGAGACCACCTGGTCCTGGGCGAGGCGGCGCTTGCGCTTGGTGGCCTTGTGCTCGAGCAGGTGTCGAGCGTTGGCCTGCTCGCGCATGACCTTGCCGGTACCCGTGATGCGGAAGCGCTTCTTGGCACCCGAGTGCGTCTTGTTCTTCGGCATGACTGCCGTCTCTCCTTGTGTCCGGTCAGCCGCCTCGCGGCGGCCGACGTGTTCGGGTCCTGGCCGGTGGGCCCGGACCCCGAGCAGGGTCGGTCTGTGCTGCCGGCCGTCAGCCGGCCTTGCCTCGCGGTGCCGGCTTGGGCGCCGGGCGCGGGGCGCTCGGCTTGGGCGCGGCAGGCTTGGGGGCCGCCGGCTTGGCGCCGGACGCCGGCGCGGACGGAGCCGCCGGTGCCGGACGAGGAGTGGCCGGGCGCGGCGCGGCGGGCTTCGAGTCCGCAGCCGGTCGGGCAGCGGGACGCGGTGCCGTGGCCGGACGCGGCGCGGGCGCCGAGCGCGGGGCGGCAGCCGTGGGCGCAGGCGCGGCCTTGGGTGCCGGAGCAGCCTTCGGCGCGGGCGCCTCCTCGACCGGAGCCTCGACGGGCGCCTCGACCGGCGCGGCGGCCTCGACAGGGGCCGGGGTGGCCTCGACGGCCGGGGCCTCGGTGGCCTCGGGCGCGTCGACGTCCTGGTCCTCGGGGCCGTCGACCGTGCGTGCCGCGGCGCGCTGGGCGGACTTCGTCAGCCGGGGCTCGGCCTCCTGCGCCCGCTTGCGCTGCTCGCTCTTGGCGTCGGCCTTCTTCTTCACCGGGCCGAGCACCATGGTCATGTTGCGGCCGTCCTGCTTCGGCATCGACTCCACGAAGCCGAGCTCCGCGACGTCGTCCGCGAGGCGCTGGAGCAGACGCACGCCCATCTCGGGGCGGGACTGCTCGCGGCCGCGGAACATGATCATGACCTTGACCTTGTCGCCGGCGGCGAGGAAGCGCTCGACGTGGCCCTTCTTGGTGCCGTAGTCGTGCGGGTCGATCTTCAGGCGGAAGCGGATCTCCTTGAGGACCGTGTTCGCCTGGTTGCGCCGCGCCTCACGCGCCTTCATGTCGGACTCGTACTTGAACTTGCCGAAGTCCATGAGCTTGGCGACGGGGGGTCGGGCGTCCGGGGCGACCTCGACGAGGTCGAGGTCCGCGTCCTGGGCAAGGCTCAGGGCAACCTCGGTGCGGACGACGCCGACCTGCTCCCCGCCGGGACCGATGAGTCGGACCTCGGGGACGCGGATCCGATCGTTGATGCGAGGCTCGCTGATGTGATGCTCCTAGGAAGTCGTCGGTAGACCACCCGGGACGAAGAAGGCCTCCGTCCCTGAGCGCAGGGCGGAGGCCATCAGGTCGGGACGTCGCACCGGGCGACGACCACGTCGGGACGTCCCCGAAGGGTGCGTCCCGGACCAGGACCCGGCCTCTGTCGCGACGTTCGTCGGCGGTCGAGACCCGGGTGGGATGAGATCCACTTGCGCACTCGCACCCCTCCCGTCGCCCGGAATCCGGACGAGGAGACGCGCACGAGTCGGTCAGCCATCAAGGATAGCAGGTGCAGGGCGGGTCCTCGTACCCGGCCGAGAGCCGAACTCCGGATCGCCTCCATCATTGGAATTCTTCCAGTTTACGTGGTTAGAGTGGTGCCATGACGACAGGAGCGACGCCCGGCGTGGGGACGAGCCTCGACGACGGGCCACGACGCGCCCGCCACGAGGGCGAGCTGCGCGACCACGGCCTGCGCGTCACCGCGGCCCGGCTCGCCGTGCTCGACGCGGTCGAGCTCCAGCAGCACGCCGACGCCGACGACGTCCTGCGGGCCGCTCGCGCGTCGCTCGGCTCCGTCTCGGTCCAGGCGGTCTACGACGTCCTGCACACGCTCACCGACAAGGGGCTGGTCCGCCGGATCGAGCCCGCGGGCCACCCGGCGCGCTACGAGCGCCGCCTCGGCGACAACCACCACCACGTGGTGTGCCGGGGCTGCGGCGCCGTCGCCGACGTGGACTGCACGGTCGGCCACGCGCCCTGCCTGACCCCCTCCAGCACGTCGGGGTTCCAGATCGACACCGCCGAGGTGACCTTCTGGGGCCTCTGCCCCGACTGCGCGGACTGATCACCCCCACCCCGCTCCCGTACCTCGCGCATCCCGAACGCGCCCGTTTCCTCACGAAGATCCCGGTATGAGAAAGCCCATCGGGCCGCGACCGCGGCCCACGGAAGGAGACCCATGACCGCCCCCTTCACCACCACGAACGCCGGCGCACCCGTCGCCTCGGACGCCCACGCCCAGACCGTCGGCGCCGACGGGCCGATCGTCCTGCACGACCACTACCTCGTCGAGAAGCTCGCCCAGTTCAACCGCGAGCGCGTCCCCGAGCGCGTCGTCCACGCCAAGGGCGGCGGAGCCTTCGGGACCTTCACCGTGACGAACGACGTCAGCGCCTTCACGCGCGCCGCGCTCTTCCAGCCCGGCACGACCACCGAGATGCTCGCGCGATTCTCCTCCGTCGCGGGCGAGCAGGGCTCCCCCGACACGTGGCGCGACCCGCGCGGCTTCGCGCTGAAGTTCTACACGACCGAGGGCAACTACGACCTCGTCGGCAACAACACGCCCGTGTTCTTCCTGCGCGACGGCATCAAGTTCCCCGACTTCATCCGCTCGCAGAAGCGCCTGCCCGGCTCGAACCTGCGTGACAACGACATGCAGTGGGACTTCTGGACCCTGTCCCCCGAGTCGGCGCACCAGGTCACGTGGCTCATGGGCGACCGCGGCCTGCCGTCGAGCTGGCGCCACATGGACGGGTTCGGCTCGCACACCTACCAGTGGATCAACGCGGCCGGCGAGCGCTTCTGGGTCAAGTACCACTTCAAGACCCAGCAGGGCATCGACAACCTCTCCGCCGACGAGGCGTCGCAGCTCGCGGGGTCGGACTCGGACCACCACATCCGCGACCTGTACGAGCACATCGAGGCGGGCGAGTTCCCGCGCTGGACGCTCTCGGTCCAGGTCATGCCCTACGAGGACGCGAAGGCCTACCGGTTCAACCCGTTCGACCTGACCAAGGTGTGGCCGCACGCCGACTACCCGCTGGTCGAGGTCGGGGTGATGGAGCTCAACCGGAACCCGGAGAACTACTTCGCCCAGATCGAGCAGGCCACGTTCGCGCCGAGCAACTTCGTCCCCGGCATCGCGACGAGCCCCGACAAGATGCTGCTCGCGCGCATCTTCTCCTACGCCGACGCGCACCGGTACCGCGTGGGCACCAACCACGCGCAGCTCCCGGTCAACGCGCCGCACGCGGCGAGCGAGGGCGGCCACTCGTACGCCAAGGACGGCGCCATGCGCTACTCCTTCTCCTCGGCGACCACGCCGGTCTACGCGCCCAACAGCCAGGGCGGTGCGCACGCCGACCCGGCCCGCGCCGCGGAGTCTGCCGGCTGGGAGGCCGACGGCGAGCTGACGCGCTCCGCCGCGACGCTGCACCCGGAGGACGACGACTTCGGCCAGGCGGGCACCCTCTACCGCGAGGTCTTCGACGACGCAGCGCGCGACCGCTTCCTCGCGACGATCACCGGGCACGTCGGCGCCGTGCGCAGCGACGAGATCCGCGAGCGGGCGATCGCGTACTGGACGAACGTCGACGCCGGCCTCGGCGGCGCGCTGCGCGTCGCGCTCGCCGCCACGGGCGCGCCTGTCGAGGGCGGCCAGCCCGGCACCGCGGCGGAGCCGGTGCGCGTCTGAGCCCCGGGTCCGTGGCGGTCCCGAGCCGCCACGCCGTCACGCCGGCCGTCGTCCCCTGCGGGGCGGCGGCCGGCGTCGTCGCGGCACGTCCCGCACGGGGGGCGTGCTCCGCCGCCGCCGGATGGAAAGATGGTCGCCATGAGTACCGAGAACGCTGCCGTGCCCGACCCCTCCGCCGACGCCGTGCGCGACATCGCCGACGTCGCCGCCGTGGAGGTCATCACGTCCGCGGCCGTCCACCTCATGAGCGCCGCAGCCGTCAAGTGCGGCCTGGCCGAGGACGCGCAGGAGCAGGGTCACCTGGACCTCGACGAGGCGCGCAAGCTCATCAACGCGCTCGCCGCGCTCGTCACGGCGAGCGCTCCCGACATCGGCAACCAGCACGCCCGGTCGCTCCGCGACGGGCTGCGCTCGCTCCAGCTCGCGTTCCGCGAGGCGTCGGTCTACCCCGACGCCCCCGGCGAGGGCCCGGGCGAGAAGTACACGGGCGCCGTGAGTTGAGCACTCCCCCGGTGCCTCGGCCGCACGGCGGGTCCTCCGAGCCGCCTCCGGGTCCGCCGCCGTCGCCGACCAGGCCGGAGAACGGCCCGCGGGGGACGACGCCGCCCGCGGTCCCGGGCGCTCCCTCGTCGGCCGGTGGACCGCCGTCGTTCGCCCCGGCCTCCGCGGCGCCCCTGGGGCCGGCCTCGCACGCAGCCTCGGGCGCGTCGCCCGGCACCGTCGGCGCGGGCCCCACCGCCCCCCGGAGCGTGGGCGCACCGGGCACCGCCGCACCCGGACCGGACGGGGCACCGTCCGCCGCCGGGAGGACGACGGCGCCGCCGCGTCGCCGCCGCGGCGCCGTGGTGGCGATCGCGGTGCTCTCCCTCCTCCTCGCGGCGGCCCTGGGGGTCGGCGCCTACCTGTGGGTCACCACGACGCGCTGGCAGGAGTCGAGCGCGGACTGGGAGGGCGAGGCCCGCGGGCTGGGCGAGGACGTCGCCCGGCTCCAGACCGAGCTCGACGGCGCGAACGCGGAGCTCGACTCGGCGCGCACCCAGCTCACCGCCGCGCAGGACCGCATCAGCGACCTCGCCAACGAGAAGGCGCAGCTCGGCGACGAGAACGAGGCGTCCCAGCAGTACCTCGACTACCAGAGCCGGGTCTCCGAGGCGGCGGGCAAGGTCGCGGCCGCGCTCGGCCAGTGCACGACGGCGCAGACACAGCTCATCGGCTACCTCAACAACCGTGACGCGTACGACCCCGCCGACCTGGAGCGGTTCGCCGACCAGGTCGACCTGCTGTGCCAGGAGGCCACGGACGCCAACACGCAGCTCCAGCAGGAGCTCGCCGGATGACCCGGCGCCGACCCTGGCCGGGCACCAGGGGCGACTCCGGGCGCCTCGTCGGCCGGCGCGTCGTCGGGTCGCTCGTCTCCGTGACCCTGCTCGCCGGCCCGCTCGCAGCGTGCGGCGTCCTGCCGGAGCTCCCGGAGCCCGTGCCCGACTCGGTCGTGCCGTCGCTTGTCGCCCCCGACGACCCCGCGGGGTCCGAGAACCTCTCGCCCGACGGCTTCGACGCCGTCCGGCGCATGGCCGTGCGCATCCGCAACGTGCGCTGCGACGGGCTGTCGACCGGCTCGGGGTTCGCCGTGGACTCGCGCACGCTCATCACCAACAAGCACGTCGTCGACTCGTCGCGCTCGTTGCAGCTCCTCACCTACGACGGCCGCGACATCGCGGCCCAGACCGCGAGCGTCGCCGGCCTCGCGGACCTCGCGATCGTCCGGACGTCGGAGGACCTCCCGTCGGCCCCGACCCTCGCGGCGGCCGACCCGGCGCCGGGCGACCCCGTGACGGTCGTGGGCTACCCCGAGGGCGGCCGGCTCACGGTGACGCAGGGCTCCGTCATCGGGACGACGACGGACCCGCTGCACGAGAACCTCGGCGAGGTGCTGGTCACCGACGCGCCGGTCGAGCCGGGGAGCTCCGGCTCCGCCGCGCTCAACGACGCCGGCGAGGTGATCGGCGTCGTCTACGCCAAGACGTCGACCGACAAGTCGCTGCTCGTCCCGGTGAGCACGCTCCAGACGATGCTCGGCGACGAGTCGGCGTTCACCGCCCTCCCGGAGTGCGACGCCTGACCGGTCCTGTCGCGGCAGGTCGTGGGTCGTCGGCGCGACCCGTCGAGGCGCCCCCGCGCGCACCCTTGACCCCGGGTCTACCCTTCCTGCCATGAGCACACACGCGAGCTCGGACACGCCCCCCGTCGACCCGGCGCACATCACCCACGCAGCGCGCGACACGCTCACGGTGCGTCGCGTCTTCGGAGAGTCCTACGAGCGTGACGGCACGCTCGTCATCCCCGTCGCGACCGTCTGGGGCGGCACCGGCTCGGGCTGGGGCTCCGGCGCGGGAGAGCTCTCCGGCAAGGGGGCCGCCGACTGGCGGCGCCGCGTCGGGGCGGCCGCCGCCCCCGCTCCGGAGGCCGAACCGGCGTCGACGACGCCCGACGCGAGCGGTTCGTCCGACCCCGGGTCGGGCAACGCCGGCGGCGAGGCGGGCGGCGAGGGCTCGGGTGGCGGTGGCGGCTTCGGCGTCCGCGTCGTCGCCAAGGGCGTCTACGTCGTCGACGACCAGGGCGTGCGCTGGCAGCCGGCGCTGGACCTCAACCGCGTGATCCTCGGCGGGCAGGCCCTCGGCGCGGTCGTCGCGTTCTCGGCCGCGCTCGCGTGGGGCTTGAGCCGCCTGCGCCGTCGCTGAGCGACCCGGCACGCGACGGGACTGGTCAGTCGGCGCGACCGACCCGCAGCTCGAGCCCGTCGACCCGCTCCGACACGACGGCGTCCGTCGCGAGCGCGGCGTTGACCTGACCGAGCACGGCGTCGAGCCCCGCCCTGTCGAGCCCCGCGTCGATGCGCAGCACGACGGCGACCTCGGCGCGCCGTCCCGGCTCCGCCCACGCCCGCGCGACGTGCGGGATCCCGGCGAGGGCGCCCTGGACCGCGGTGACCACCTCGGGGACGACGGTCCCGTCGACGACCGCGGGCGACCAGTCCTTGCCCTGGGCGAGCGCCCACACGGCCGGGCGCGGCACGAGCGCCGTCACCGGTCCGCCCGGGTCGACGACGAGCAGCGACCAGTCCTCGCTGACGGCGGACAGCGCCGCCCGCCGGGCGTCCACGGGGACGGGCCGCGCGCTCGCGCGCCACGCCGCCATCGCCGCGACGGACGTGAACACCGGGAGCGCGCGACGCCCGTCCGGTGCCTCGATCGCGACGACCCCGGCCGAGGCCTCCTTGTCGACCGTGTGCCCGTGCTCGCCCTCTCCCGCGCTCTCGAGCTCGGCGAGGATCGGCACGAGGACGCGCGTGTCAGCGAGCCGCGCGACGACGTCGGCGAGCGACGCCGATCCCCCGGCGTACGCGTCGAGCAGCGCGGCCAGCGCCGGGTCGGCCGACCCGTCGTCGCCCGCGAACCCGGACGACGGCGGGAGCGCCTTCCCCGGGGAGTCCGGACCCACCGTCACGGCCGGCCCGCGACGTCGAGCGCCTGGGGCAGCGTGAACGCGCCCGCGTAGAGCGCCTTGCCCACGATCGCGCCCTCGACGCCCGCCGGGACGAGCGAGCGCAGCGCCTCGAGGTCGGCGAGGCTCGAGATGCCGCCCGACGCGACGACGGGTGCGTCCGTGCGCGCGGCGACGTCGCGCAGGAGGTCGAGGTTCGGCCCGCGCAGCGTGCCGTCCTTGGTCACGTCCGTGACGACGTAGCGCGCGCACCCGGCGGCCTCGAGGCGGTCGAGGACCTCCCACAGGTCGCCGCCCTCCTGCGTCCACCCGCGCGCGGCGAGCGTGGTGCCGCGCACGTCGAGGCCGACCGCGATCGCGTCGCCGTGCTCCGCGATGACCTTCGCCGTCCACTCGGGGTTCTCGAGCGCCGCGGTGCCGAGGTTGACGCGGCGCGCACCGGTGGCGAGCGCGCGCTCGAGCGACGCGTCGTCGCGGATCCCGCCGGAGAGCTCGACCTGGACGTCGAGACGCGCGACGACGTCGGCGAGCAGCTCCGCGTTGGAGCCGCGTCCGAACGCGGCGTCGAGGTCCACGAGGTGGATCCACTCCGCACCGCCCGACTGCCAGTCGAGCGCGGCGGCGAGCGGGTCGCCGTACGAGGTCTCGGAGCCGGCCTCGCCCTGGACGAGGCGGACGGCCTGGCCGTCGGCGACGTCGACGGCGGGCAGCAGCACGAGGCGGTCGGTCACGGGGTTCTCCATCGGTGTCGGTGCTCGGGGCAGGAGGCGCGTCGCTGCGCGCCCGGTGGGGCGCCCGGGCGGTGTGCGCCCGGTGCGCGGGAGGTCAGAGCGAGCGGACCCAGTTCTCGAGCAGGGTCGCGCCCGCGTCGCCGGACTTCTCGGGGTGGAACTGCGTGGCGGAGAGCGGCCCGTTCTCCACGGCCGCGACGAACCGGCCGCCGTGGTCGGACCACGTGACGAGCGGACGCCGGATCGGCGAGTCCGCGGGCAGGTCCTGACCCGTCGTGAACGACCGGGCCGCGTAGGAGTGGACGAAGTAGAAGCGCTCGTCCTCGACGCCGCGGAACAGGACGCTGCCCTCGGGGGCGTCGACCGTGTCCCAGCCCATGTGCGGCACGACGTCCGCCTCGAGCCGGTCGACGAGGCCGGCCCACTCCCCCAGCCCGTCGGTCAGGGTCCCGTGCTCGTCGCCCTGCTCGAACATGACCTGCATGCCCACGCAGATGCCGAGCACGGGCCGACCGCCGGCGAGGCGGCGGCCGACGAGCTCGTCGCCGCGGACGCCGCGCAGGCCTGCCATGACCGCCGCGAACGCGCCGACGCCCGGGACGACGAGGCCGTCCGCGTCCTGGGCGCGCGCGCGGTCGGCGGTGAGCTCGACGTCCGCACCGACGCGCTCGAGCGCGCGCACGGCCGAGCGGACGTTGCCGAACCCGTAGTCGAGCACGACGACGGACGGGCGCCGCACGCCCGACGTCTCGCGGGTCGCCGGCTCGGTCATGCGCCGTCCTTCCGTGCGCGCCGCGCCGCCGACGTGAGCAGGCGCATCGCCTTCCAGCGGGAGATCGACGAGCTCGCGACGACGCCGTCCTGGTCGGCGACCGTCGTCGTGCCGGTGAGCAGGTCCTCGAGCGCCTCCGGCGCGCCGCCGAGCACGAGGCCCGGGGCGAGCTGGTCGCCCACGGCGCCGTCGGCCCAGCGCGTCATGGTGAGCTGCTCGCCGCTGCGCACGACGAGCACGAGCGGGACGCCCTTGACCAGGGTGGTCAGCGCGGCGGCGGCGTGCGCGGGGGCGTCACCGGCCGTGTCGCGCAGGACCGCGACGGCGCCCACGTCGGTCGGCACGACGTCCGCCTCGACCTGCGCGAGCGAGCACGCGGCGGCGAGCGGCTCGGCCCCGGCGATCTGCGTGATGAGCGCGACGAGGTCGGGCCGCGCCGGGCCGGTCAGGGACGAGAGGTCGTCCGGGATCTCGACGCCGTCGAGCGAGCCGTCGTCGTGCGTGCTCACAGGGCCCCCTTCGTGGACGGGACGCCCTCGACGCGCGGGTCGGGAGCCACCGCGGCGCGCAGAGCTCGGGCGAGCGCCTTGAACTGCGCCTCGACGATGTGGTGCGGGTCGCGACCCGCGAGGACGCGCACGTGGATGCAGATGCCCGCGTGGTGCGCGATCGACTCGAGCACGTGGCGTGTCAGGGAGCCCGTGAAGTGCCCGCCGATGAGGTGGTACTCCTGGCCCTCCGGCTCGCCCGAGTGCACGAGGTAGGGGCGCCCGGACACGTCGACGACCGCGAGCGCGAGCGCCTCGTCGAGCGGGACCGTCGCGTCGCCGAAGCGCCCGATGCCCGCCTTGTCGCCGAGCGCGACGCGCAGCGCCTCGCCGATCGTGATCGCGACGTCCTCGACCGTGTGGTGCGCGTCGATGTGCGTGTCGCCCGTCGCGACGACCTTGAGGTCGATGAGCGAGTGCTTGCCCAGCGCCGTGAGCATGTGGTCGTAGAACGGGACGGTCGTCGAGATCTCCGTCCGTCCCGTGCCGTCGAGGTCGAGCTCGACGAGCACGCTCGACTCGGACGTCGCGCGCTCGATGCGCGCGGTGCGCTTCACAGTCCTGCCACCTCCACGAGGGCCTGTCGGAAGGCCCGCATCTCCTCGCCGGTGCCGATCGACACCCGCAGCCAGCCGTCGGGACCAGTCTCCCGGATGAGCACGCCCCGCTCCAACATCGCCGACCAGACCGCGTGCCGGTCCTCGAACGTGCCGAACAGGACGAAGTTGGCGTCCGAGTCGGCGACGTCCAGCGGGCGGCCGTCCGGGTGCCGGAGCGAGCGCAGCCACGCGACGGTCTCGTCGCGACGCTCGCGCAGCTCCGAGACCTGCGCGAGCAGCTCTCCGGAGTGCGCGAGGGCCGCGCGCGCGACCGCCTGGGTCACGGCCGACAGGTGGTACGGGAGCCGGACGACGCGCAGCGCGTCGACGAGCTCTCGCGACGCCGCGAGATAGCCCACCCGGGCGCCCGCGAGCGCGAACGCCTTGGACATCGTGCGCGTCACCGCGAGGTTCGGGTACCGGTCGAGCAGCTCGAGCGCCGACGGCGTCCCGGTGCGGCGGAACTCGCCGTACGCCTCGTCGACGACGACGACGGCCGGCGCCTCCTGCCCGTCGGGCAGCGGGACGCGCACCGCGAGCGCCGCCTCGCAGACCGCCTCGACGGTCGCGGCGGGCAGCGCGGTGCCGGTCGGGTTGTTGGGGCTCGCGAGCAGGACGACGGAGGGCTGCTCGTGCGCGACCACCTCGCGCGCGTGCTCGGGGTCGAGCGTGAAGTCCTCGGCGCGGCGCCCGACGACCCACGCGGTGTGGGTGTCGCGCGCGTACTCCGGGTACATCGAGTACGTCGGGGCGAAGGAGACGGCGGTGCGTCCCGGGCCGCCGAACGCCTGGAGCACGTGGAGCATGATCTCGTTCGACCCGTTGGCGGCCCAGAGCTGGTCCGCCTCCAGCGCGACGCCCGACTCCGTGCCGAGGTACGCCGCGAGGTCGGCGCGCAGCCCGAGGAAGTCGCGGTCGGGGTAGCGGTTGAGGCCCGCGGCGGCGTCGTGCACCGCCTGCGTGATCGTCGCGACGACGGCCTCGCTCGGCGCGTGCGGGTTCTCGTTGACGTTGAGCAGGACCGGGACGTCGAGCTGCGGCGCGCCGTACGGCTCGACGCCGGCGAGCTCGGGGCGCAGCGGGAGCAAGGGCCGTCCCGCGACGGAGGGTGGGGTCACCCGGACAGTCTACGAACCGCACGCGCACCGACGTCCGTGACGTCCGGCACGCGGGCAGCGGCTCCTGCCGCCGCACTCGGACCGTGCGGGCCGGCCGCCGCGTCAGGCCGAGGTGACCTCGCCGCCGTCGACCGTCACGGGCACCTCGGGCAGGGGCGACGGCGCGGGCCCGCCGAGCACGGCGCCGGTCGCGAGGTCGTAGCGGGAGGCGTGGCACGGGCAGAGGAGCTCTCCGTCCCCGGGCGCGACCGTGCACCCCTGGTGGGTGCAGATCGCGCTGAAGGCCGCGAACGTCCCCTCCGCGGGCTGCGTGACCAGCAGCGGGGCGCCGTCCACGGTGACCGCGAGCGCCCCGCCGACCGGGACGTCGTCGACGCTCGCGAGCGCCTGCCCGGGACCGACGTCGGGCCCGCCGGCCCCGGAGCCCTCGCCGCCGCTCGTCCCGCCGTCCTGCGTCCCCGAGGGACCACCGCCACCGCACGCCGCGAGCAGCGCGAGCGCCGCGCCCGCTCCCGACCCGGCGAGGACGACCCGTCGCGTCGGCGTCGCTCCGCGCGGGACGTGCAGGACCGGGCCGGGCCGCCGGGTACGCGCGGCATCGGCGGTGGCGCCGAGGACGTCGTCGCGCGTGGCGATCGCGTCGCCCGGGGGGACGGCGGGGTGCGGTGCGTCCATGTCCGGCCTCCTTGCGCGGTGCGTGGACGGGCGTGCCCTCGGCCCACCCTGGCCGTCCGGCGCGCGAGACGTCGCCGTCGGCGGTTCCATTGAAGCACCGGGGTGCGGGGGCACGCCCCCCGACCGCACCCGAGCGGAGGAGACGCCGATGTCCGTGACCGCGGGGCCGCCGGCACCACCCGTGCGCGAGGGTCGAGCACTCGGTGCGTGGGTCCTGCGCGGGCTGACCGCCGCGGGCCTCCTGCTCTCCGCCGACGTGCACCTGGTCCTGTTCGTCGAGGGGTACCGCGACATCGACGTCGTCGGCCCGCTCTTCGCGCTCAACGCGGTCGCGGGGCTCGTCCTCGGCCTCCTCGTCCTCGTGTGGCGGCACTGGCTGCCGCTGCTCGGCGCGGTCGGCTTCGGGGCGCTGACCCTCGCCGCGTTCTACCTCTCGACGACCGTCGGCTTCTTCGGCGTGAACGAGACCGTCGGCGGGACGCAGCAGGTCCTCGCCGCGGTGAGCGAGTGCGTCGTCGTGGTCGCCGGGACGCTCGCCCTCGTCGTGGAGAGGCGAAGGTCACGAGCTGCACGGTCGTGAGTCGTTCGTCGCGCCGTCCGCCGCGACGCCCGGCCCCCGCGCGCGTAGCGTCGAGGACGAGGCAGGACCGCCGGCACGGTCCGGCCGCCACTCTCCCCGAGAACCGAGGTGATCGCCATGCCCACCATGCGTGCCGCCGTCGTCCGCTCGTTCACCGAGCCCCTGGTCGTCGACGAGATCGAGGTCCCGTCGCCGGGGGCCCACGAGGCCCTGGTCAAGGTCGACTACACCGGCGTGTGCCACACGGACCTGCACGCCGCCCACGGCGACTGGCCGGTCAAGCCCGCGCCCCCGTTCGTGCCCGGCCACGAGGGCGTCGGCACGGTGGTCGCGGTCGGCGACCAGGTGACGCGCGTCCAGGTCGGCGACACGGTCGGCAACGCGTGGCTGTGGAGCGCGTGCGGCGAGTGCGAGTACTGCGAGACAGGCTGGGAGACCCTGTGCCCGCACCAGAAGAACGGCGGCTACTCGGTCGACGGTTCGTTCGGCCAGTACATGCTCGTCGACTCGCGCTACTGCCCGGTCGTCCCGGACGGGGTCGACCTCTCCGCCGTCGGACCGATCCTGTGCGCCGGCGTCACCGTCTACAAGGGGCTCAAGGTCACGGACACGCAGCCCGGCGAGTGGGTGCTGGTCTCCGGGATCGGCGGCCTCGGGCACATCGCGGTGCAGTACGCGGTCGCGATGGGCCGCCGCGTCGCCGCGGTGGACGTCGACGACGAGAAGCTCGCGCTCGCGCGCAAGCACGGCGCGGAGGTCACGGTCAACGCGGCCACGTCACCCGACGCCGCGGCCGAGATCCAGGAGCAGACGGGCGGCGGAGTCCACGGCGCGCTCGTCACCGCCGTCAACGCGCACGCGTTCCCCCAGGCCGTGGGCGCGCTGCGCCGCGGTGGCACGGTCTCGCTCGTCGGGCTCCCGCCGGAGAAGTTCCCGCTCGACATCTTCACGACCGTGCTCTTCGGGCTGACCGTGCGCGGGTCGATCGTCGGGACGCGCAAGGACATGGCGGAGGCGCTCGACTTCTTCGCCCGCGGGAAGATCAGCCCGACGTACACGGTGCGCCCGCTCGCCGACATCAACGCGATCTTCTCCGAGATGGAGGAGGGCCGGATCGACGGGCGTGTGGTCATGGACATGCGCTCCTGACGCCCTGCGCCCTCGTCTCTCGCGGCCCGCGACCCCGTCCCCGAGGTTCGCGGGCCGTGGCCTGTGCACGACGACCCGAGGGTCGGCGGGTGCGCCTACGATCGTGCGGGTGAGCCCCACCGACCCGTACGCCGACCTGCCCTTCGACCCGGCCGACGCGCCGCCGCTCGACGAGCCTGCCGACCCGTTCGGCGACCCGTGGGCCGGGGCCGCGCCGTCGGGGCCCGCGCCGGAGACGGAGCAGCCCGCGGTCGCCGGGCCGCGCGCAGCGGCCCCGGTCGACGGAGGTGCCCTCGCCGCGGCGCCCGACGGCGGGGAGGCCGCCAAGCGGGCCAAGCTCGCGATGCTGCGCGGCCTGCTCGACGGGCAGTCGTTGCGCGAGGACGCCGAGACCGCGCTGCGCGCGCTCGTCGGGCGCGACGACGCGGTGCTGCGCGAGGACCAGTGGCGCGCGATCGAGGCGCTCGTGGCGTTCCGGCGCCGCGCGCTCGTCGTGCAGCGCACCGGGTGGGGCAAGTCCGCGGTGTACTTCGTGGCCACGCGTCTGCTGCGCGACCGCGGCGCCGGGCCGACCGTCATCGTCTCCCCGCTGCTCGCGCTCATGCGCGACCAGATCTCGGCCGCGGCCCGGGCGGGCATCAAGGCCGTGACCATCAACTCGGCCAACGTCACGGAGTGGGACGACGTCCACCGGGCGATCGCGGCCGGCGAGGTCGACGTGCTGCTCTGCTCGCCAGAGCGCCTGAACAACCCGGGCTTCCGCGACGAGGTGCTCCCCCGGCTCGCGGCCGACGCGGGACTCGTCGTCATCGACGAGGCGCACTGCATCTCGGACTGGGGCCACGACTTCCGTCCCGACTACCGGCGCATCCGCACGCTGCTCGCCGACCTGCCGCCCGGCATCCCCGTGCTCGCGACGACCGCGACGGCGAACGCGCGCGTGACCGCGGACGTCGCCGAGCAGCTCGGCGTGACCGCGGCGCACGCCGCCGGCGGCACCGCCGGCGACGCCGGCCACGAGGACGTGCTCGTCCTGCGCGGCGGGCTCGACCGCGAGTCGCTCCACCTCGCCGTCCTGCGCCTGCCCGACCAGCCCACGCGCGTCGCCTGGCTCGTCGAGGCGCTCCAGGACGTCGACGGCTCGGGCATCGTCTACTGCCTCACCGTCTCCGCGGCCGAGCAGGTCGCGAGCCAGCTCCGCGCCGCCGGCCTCGCCGTCGCGTCGTACACGGGCCAGACCGACCCGGCCGAGCGCGAGCGGCTCGAGGAGGACCTCAAGGAGAACCGCGTCAAGGCGCTGGTGGCGACCTCGGCGCTCGGGATGGGCTTCGACAAGCCCGACCTCGCGTTCGTCGTGCACCTCGGCGCACCGAGCTCCCCCATCGCCTACTACCAGCAGGTCGGGCGCGCGGGCCGCGGCGTCGACTCCGCCGTCGTCGTGCTGCTGCCCGGCGAGGAGGACCGGCGCATCTGGGAGTGGTTCGCGTCGACCGCGTTCCCGCCGCAGGCGCAGGTCCGCACGACGCTCGACGCGCTGGGTGCGGGCGGCACGCAGTCCGTCGCGCAGCTCGAGACGCAGGTCGACCTCAAGCGGTCGCGCCTCGAGGGCATGCTCAAGGTGCTCGACGTCGACGGCGCCGTCCGGCGCGTCAAGGGCGGCTGGGAGGCCACCGGCGAGCCGTGGACGTACGACGCGGAGCGCTACGAGCGCGTCGACGCGACGCGCACGGCCGAGCAGCAGGCGATGCTCGACTACGAGGCCACGGACGGGTGCCGCATGGTGTTCCTGCGTGCCGCGCTCGACGACCCGGAGCTCGAGGACGGGTGGCGGTGCGGGCGCTGCGACACGTGCGGCGGGGTGACGCTGCCGGCGCTGCCCGACGCCGAGGCCGTCGCCGCCGCGCGCGCGGACATGGACCGGCCCGGGGTCGAGGTGGTCGCGCGCCGCCAGTGGCCGAGCGGCATGGACCGCCTGGGGCTCGAGCTGCGCGGTCGTCTCGGCGCCGACGAGCTCGCGGAGACCGGGCGTGCCGTCGCGCGGCTCGACGGGCTCGGCTGGTCCGCCCCGCTGCGCGAGCTCTTCGCCCCCGCGACGCCCGACGGCGACACACCCGTCGCGCTCCGGCGCGCGGCAGCACGGGTGCTCGACGAGTGGCCGGAGCTGTACGAGGCCGGCGCGCAGAGCGAGCCCGCGACGGACGCCGGCGACGACGGCACGGCGAGCGCGCCGGAGCGGCGGTTGCTCGTCGACGGCGTCGTCGCGGTGCGTTCCGCGACCCGCCCGCGCCTCACCTTCCACCTCGCGAACGGGCTCTCGAGCTACCTCGGCAAGCCCCTGATCGGCGCCGTCGGTCCCGTCCCGGGACGCGAGGAGCCAGGCCGGCACGACGTGAACTCCGCGACGCGCCTCGCGGGCGTCGCCGGCCGCCTGCAGCTCGAGCTGTCGGACGCCGCCCGGGCCGGGCTGGCCGGACGGCGCGTGCTCCTCGTCGACGACTACACCGAGTCGGGCTGGACGCTCACGGTCGCGGCGCGCCTGCTGCGCCAGGCGGGCGCGGCGGCCGTGCACCCGTTCGTCCTCGGCGTGCGCTGAGGCGGCGGGAGCCGGGTCACCACCGCAGACGCAGCTCCGTGTAGGTCGTGTCGACGAAGCCCAGCGCGCGGTACAGCGACTCGCCGTCGGCCGTGGCGTGCAGGGAGACCGAGTCGGCGCCGCTCGCGCGCGCCCAGTCGAGGGCCGCGACGACGCACGCGCGCGCGAAGCCCTGCCCCCGCGCGCCGGGCACCGTGCAGACGTTCGACAGGTGCGCCGTCGTGCCGTGCGGGTTCCGCGCGGACGGCACCGACCGGTGCAGCTCCACGAGCGCGCACGCCTCGACCCGGCCCGGTCCGCCGACGACGAAGGCCACGACGTCGTCCGAGCCGAGCATCCGGGCGAACCACTCCCTGGCCCGGTGCTGCCAGACCCCGTCCTCCGCATCCGCCTCCCCCATCGCGCGCATGAGGTGGACGCGCAGGGCGACGAGGTCGTCGGCGTCGCGCGGGACCGCACGCCGCACCGGCGCACGGTCTCCGCGCGCGCCCGTCACAGGAACCGCGCCCGCACCGCCTCGCCGTGAGCCGGGAGGTCCTCGTCGTTCGCGACGGCGACGATCCGGTCCGCCAGCTCCTCCAGGGCGTCACGGTCGTACTCGATGACCTGGACCGCCTTGACGTAGCTGTGCACCCCGAGACCGCTCGAGAAGTGCGCGCAGCCGCCGGTCGGGAGCACGTGGTTCGAGCCGGCCATGTAGTCGCCGAGCGAGACGGGCGACCACGGGCCGACGAAGATGGCGCCCGCGCTCGTGACGCGCTCGGCGAGCGCCGCGGCGCCGTCCGCCTGGATCTCGAGGTGCTCCGCGCCGTAGGCGTCGACCACCTGGAGACCCTGCTCGAGGTCGTCCACGAGCACGATCGCGGACTGCGGACCGGCGAGGGACTGCGCGACGCGCGCGGCGTGCTTCGTGGCCGTCACGAGGTCCGCGAGGCGGGCCTCGACCGCGGCGGCGAGCTCGACGGACGGCGTGACGAGGACGGCCGCCGCGAGCGGGTCGTGCTCGGCCTGGCTGATGAGGTCGGCCGCCACGTGACCCGGGTCGGCGGTACCGTCCGCGAGGATCGCGATCTCCGTCGGCCCGGCCTCGGCGTCGATCCCGACGACGCCGCGGACGAGCCGCTTCGCGGCAGCGACGTAGACGTTCCCCGGTCCGGTCACGACGTCGACCGGCTCGCAGAGCACGTCCCCGTCCTGCGGCTCGCTGCCCGCCGCGCCGTACGCGAACATCGCCACGGCCTGAGCGCCACCCACCGCGTAGACCTCGTCGACCCCGAGCAGCGCGCACGCCGCGAGGATCGTCGGGTGCGGCAGGCCGCCGTTCTCCTTCTGGGGCGGCGACGCGACCGCGAGGCTGCGGACGCCGGCCTCCTGGGCCGCGACGACGTTCATCACCACGGACGACGGGTAGACCGCGAGCCCGCCGGGCGCGTAGAGCCCCACGCGGCGCACCGGCACCCAGCGCTGGCGGACCTGCGCACCGGGCCCGATCTCGACCGTGAAGTCCTGCGGGCGCTGGGCGGCGTGCACGAGCCGGACCCGACGGATCGCCTCCTCCAAGCCCGCGCGGACGTCCGGGTCGAGCCGCGCGAGGGCGTCGGCGAGCGCGTCGCCGGGGACGCGCAGGTGCTCGGGCCGCACGCCGTCGAACCGCTCGGCGTACTCGCGCAGCGCGTCCGCGCCGCGCGCGCGGACCGCCTCGACGATCGGGGCGACCCGATGCGCCGCGTCCTCGACGCCGAGCTCTGCGCGCGGCAGGGTCTCGACGAGCTCGCGGGCGGACAGGGAACGTCCTCGAAGATCGATGCGGGTGATCATGGGTCGAGTCTAGGAGCCCGCGCGACCCCGCGACGAGGCGTTTCGCCCACCGGTCGCGCCGCGCGGGCCGCGGCACGCCGCGTCGCGCCCACCCCGCGCGGGCGGGGAGAATGGGCGGCATGAACGCCCCTCACGACGCCCGCCCGGTCGAGATCTCCGACGACGTCATCCGCCTCGGGCAGTTCCTCAAGCTCGCCGGCCTCGCCGAGTCCGGCGCCGAGGCGCGCGAGCTCGTCACGGAGGGCGAGGTCCGCGTCAACGGCGAGGTCGACACGCGCCGTGGCCGCCAGCTGCACCGCGGCGACATCGTCTCGGTCGACCATCCCCAGGGGACCGAGAGCGCGACCGTCGCCTGAGCGGACCGTCAGGCCATGTAGGTCGAGGCCATGACCTTGTCCGGCGTGAGCCGGAGCACGACACGCTCGGGGTTCGGCGAGAGCGCCCGGTAGCGGCGGCCGTACCGCGCGACGGCGTCCGCGACCTCGTCCGCGTCCTCGACGACCTCGATCGTGCCCTCGAGAGTGATCCACCGGCCGCCCTCGACCTGGCACACCGCGGCCCGGGGTGCCCCGCCGTCCGCCCCCGGGAGGCGCGCGTTGCGGGCCTTGACCGAGGCACGGTTCGTCGTGATGCGCAGCACGCCCGCGTCCTGGTCCCACGTGAAGGCCACGGGGACGACGTGCGGCGTGCCGTCGGCGCGCAGCGTGGTGAGGGTCGCCAGGTGGCGCTCGGTGACGAAGACGAGCTGTTCGGGGTTGAGGCGCATCACGGCGTCGAGCCTACGGGTTCCGTCGCCGGGCGCGGCAGGCGCCCGGTCGCCGGACGCCCCGTGCGTGGGCGGCCGGTCGCCGGTGTCAGGCGTCGAACCCGAAGGTCATGATCGGCGGCACCGCGCCCGCACGCAGCGCCCGCAGGACGTGCAGCTCGTGCGGGACGACCGGGTCGGGCAGGTCGTCGAGCGTGAACCAGCGCAGGTCGGCCGCCTTGTCCCGCTCCTGGAGCACCGCGTCGCCGTCCCAGGCCTCGGCCGTGAAGAAGAAGTCGGCGCGCTGCTCGAGCGCCGGTCCTCCGGGCACACCGCGGTGCAGCACGGTGAGGGGCCGCAGGTCCGTCGGCGCGATCTCGAGGCCGAGCTCCTCGCGCGCCTCGCGCGCCGCGGCCGCCACGACCGACTCCCCCGGCTCGACGTGCCCGGCTGCGGCGGCCGCCCAGTACCCGTCCCGGTAGCCGGTGCCCTGCCGGAGCTGCAGCAGCACCTCGTCGCCCCGGCGCAGCAGGACGTACGCCGCGGGCACGACCCGGAACCGGTGCGACGCCGAGCCGTCGTCCCACGACGCGCGGGCGGCGCCGTCGACGGCCTCCTCCGTCATCGCGTCAGCCGACCAGGCAGGACGGTCCGAGCAGCGCCTTGAGGTCGCCGAACAGCGCCGGCGACTTCTCGACGCGCAGCCCGTCGCCCGCGCGGACGACGGTCGTCTTGCCGGGCTCGAGCACCTGGACGTGGACCTCCGCCGACCCGGGGTGGGTCGCGAGCACCTCCCGCAGGCGGAGGATGATCGGCTCGACGCAGCGCGTGTGCGACACCTTCACGGCGAGCGGCGACTCCGCGCCCACGGTGATGTCGGGCAGCGACACCTCCATGGCCTGGAGCTGCATCGTGTCGTCCCGACGGCGCACGCGTCCGCGCAGCACGACCACCTGGTCCTCGGCGAGGATCGTGGAGTAGGCGAGGTACGTCTCGCCGAAGAACATGACCTCCACGGCGCCCTCGAGGTCCTCGATGGTCACCGCCGCCCACGGGTTGCCGTTCTTGCTCATCTTGCGCTGGAGCGACGTCACCAGACCCGCGATCACGACCGTCGACCCGTCCGGGCGGCCCTCGTCCGCGAGCAGGTTCGCGATGCCCGTGTCGGCCGCACGCGTGAGCACGTGCTCGAGCCCCGAGAGCGGGTGGTCCGAGACGTACAGGCCGAGCATCTCGCGCTCGAACGCGAGCCGCTGCTTCTTGTCCCAGTCCGGGAGGTCGGGCACGTCGACGGAGAACGACATGCCGTCCTCGGCGTCGCCGCCGAAGTCGGCGAACAGGTCGAACTGCCCCTCGGCCTCCTTGCGCTTGACGCTGATGACCGAGTCGACGGCCTGCTCGTGCACGACGAGCAGCGCGCGCCGGGGATGACCGAGCGAGTCGAACGCGCCCGCCTTGATGAGCGACTCGATGGTGCGCTTGTTGCAGACGACCGCCGGCACCTTGTCGAGGAAGTCGGTGAACGACGTGAACGCGCCCTTCTCCTCGCGCGTCCGGATGATCGCGTCGACGACGTTCGTCCCGACGTTCCGCACGCCCGTGAGGCCGAAGCGGATGTCGTTGCCGACGGCCGTGAACTTCGCCGCCGAGTCGTTCACGTCGGGCGGGAGCACCGTGATGTGCATACGGCGGCACTCGTTGAGGTACAGGGCGAGCTTGTCCTTGTCGTCCCGCACGCTCTGCAGGAGCGCCGCCATGTATTCGGTCGGGTAGTTCGCCTTGAGGAACGCCGTCCAGTACGCGACGAGGCCGTACCCCGCCGAGTGCGCCTTGTTGAACGCGTAGCCCGCGAACGGGACCAGCGTGTCCCACACCGCCTGGATCGCGCCGTCGGAGTACCCGCGCTCGCGGCAGCCGGCCTGGAAGGGCACGAACTCCTTGTCGAGGATCTCCTTCTTCTTCTTGCCCATCGCGCGCCGCAGCAGGTCGGCCTGGCCGAGCGAGTACCCGGCGAGGATCTGCGCGGCGCGCTGCACCTGCTCCTGGTAGACGATGAGCCCGTACGTCTCGTCGAGGATCTCCGCGAGCGGCTGCTCGAGCTCCGGGTGGATCGGCTCGATCTTCTGGAGGCCGTTCTTGCGCAGCGCGTAGTTCGTGTGCGAGTTCATGCCCATGGGGCCCGGGCGGTACAGCGCGATGACGGCCGAGAGGTCGTCGAACTTGTCCGGCTTCATCTGGCGCAGCAGCGCGCGCATCGGCCCGCCGTCGAGCTGGAACACGCCCAGCGTGTCTCCGCGCGCCAGGAGGTCGTAGGACGCCTTGTCGTCGAGCGTGAGCGACTCGATCTCGATCGGGTCCTTGCCGTTCATCTCGATGTTCTCGAGCGCGTCGTCGAGGATCGTCAGGTTGCGCAGCCCGAGGAAGTCCATCTTGATGAGCCCGAGGCCCTCGGACGTCGGGTAGTCGAACTGCGTGATGACCGCGCCGTCCTGCGGGCGGCGCATGATCGGGATGATGTCGATGAGCGGGTCGCTCGACATGATGACGCCGGCGGCGTGCACGCCCCACTGCCGCTTCAGACCCTCGATGCCGCGCGCGAGCTCGACGACGCGCTGCGCCTCGGGGTCGGTGTCGTGGAGCTGGCGGAACTCCGCGGCCTCGGGGTAGCGCTCGTGCTTCGGGTCGAAGATCCCCGACAGCGGGATGTCCTTGCCCATGACGGCGGGCGGCATCGCCTTGGTGAGCTTCTCCCCCATGGCGAAGGGGAAGCCCAGAAGGCGCGCCGAGTCCTTGAGGGCCTGCTTGGCCTTGATCGTGCCGTAGGTGACGATCTGGGCGACGCGGTCGTCCCCGTACTTCTCCGTGACGTACCGGATGACCTCCCCACGCCGACGCTCGTCGAAGTCGACGTCGACGTCGGGCATCGACACGCGCTCGGGGTTGAGGAACCGCTCGAAGATCAGGCCGTGCTCGAGCGGGTCGAGCTCGGTGATCCCCATGAGGTAGGACGCCATCGACCCGGCCGCCGAGCCACGACCCGGCCCGACGCGGATGCCCTGCTCCTTGGCCCAGTTGATGAAGTCGGCGACCACGAGGAAGTACCCCGGGAAGCCCATCTGGATGATGACCTCGGTCTCGTACTGCGCCTGCTTGCGTGACGCGTCCGGGATCCCGTTCGGGTACCTGCGGTGCAGCCCGCGCTCGATCTCCTTGACGAACCAGCTCGTCTCGTCCTCGCCCTCCGGGACGGGGAACCGCGGCATGTAGTTCGCCTTCGTGTCGAACGACACCTCGCACTGCTCGGCGATGAGCAGCGTGTTGTCGCAGGCCTCGGGCAGCTCCGCGAACACGCGGCGCATCTCCGCCGCGGACTTCACGTAGTAGCCGGTCCCGTCGAACTTGAACCGGTCCGGGTCGTCGAGCGTCGAGCCGGAGTTGATCGCGAGCAGCGCCTCCTGGCTCGACGCGTCCTCCTCGCGCACGTAGTGCAGGTCGTTCGTCGCGACGAGCCGCGCGCCGATCGTCTCCGCGAGGCGCAGCAGGTCCTGCGTGACCCGGGTCTCGATGTCGAGACCGTGGTCCATGAGCTCGACGTAGAAGTTCTCACGTCCGAAGACGTCCTGCAGCTCGCCCGCCGTCCGGACCGCCTCGTCCCACTGGCCCAGCCGCAGGCGCGTCTGGATCTCCCCCGACGGGCAGCCGCTCGTCGCGATGAGGCCCTTGCCGTAGGTCTGGAGCAGGTCCCGGTCCATGCGGGGCCACTTGCCCATCTGCCCGTCCAGCGACGCCAGCGAGGACGCCCGGAACAGGTTGTGCAAGCCCTCGTTGTCCTTGGCGAGGAGCGTCATGTGCGTGTACGCACCGCGCGCCGAGACGTCGTCGGACTCCTGCCCCTGCTGGCCGAACCGCACGCGCGTCTGGTCGAACCGGCTCGTCCCCGGCGTGATGTACGCCTCGACACCGATGATCGGCTTGATGCCCTTCGCCTGCGCGCGCGACCAGAACTCGAACGCCCCGAACACGTACCCGTGGTCCGTCGTCGCGATCGCCTTCTGGCCCAGCCGCTCGACCTCGTCGAACAGGTCCCCGATCCGCGCCGCGCCGTCGAGCATCGAGTACTCGGTGTGGACGTGGAGGTGGACGAAGTCCTCTGTGGCGGTCGGCATGCACCGATCTTAGGCGTGCCCCACCGACACTCCGGCGAGGTCGCGCCGGGTCGTGCGGCACGTCACGCGGACGGCCCGAGGCGCCCCGCCGAGAACGGTCAGACGTCGGTCGTCAGGGTCTTGACGGCGTCGCGGTGGTCGATGCCCGCGTCGAGGTAGACAGGACCGGACACGGCGTAGCCGAGCCGCTCGTAGAAGCCGATCGCCTGGACCTGGGCGGAGAGGAGCACGCGCACGGCGCGGCGTCCGTCCGGTCCCGGGACCGCGTGCTCGGCGAGCGCGATCTCCTCCAGGGCGCGCATCACCGCGGCACCCGCGCCCGTGCCGCGCGCGGACGCGGACACCGCGACCCGTCCGATGTGGACCTCGCCCGGGTGCGCCGGGTCCGTGAGCAAGCGGCCCGTGCCGACGACCGCACCGTCTCGCTCGCGGTCGCGCACGAGGACGTGCGTCGTCGTCGCCGCGGTGTCGAGGTCGTCGATCTCCTCCTCGACCGGCACGCCCTGCTCGTCGACGAACACGGCGAGCCGCAGCGCGTGCGCGGCGGCCAGCCCGCCGTCGTCGACGACGCGCTCGACGACGAGCCGGCCCGTGCCCGCACCGGGGACGTCGTCGCTCACGCGTACGCCCCGCGCAGGACCTCGAGCGCGTGCGCGAGATCCTCCGAGTACTCGCTCGTCAGCTCGAGCCACTGCCCCGTCGTCGGGTGCTCGAACCCGAGGCGCACGGCATGGAGCCACTGGCGGGTCAGCGCGACGCGCGAGGCCAGCACGGGGTCGGCGCCGTAGGTGAGGTCGCCCACGCACGGATGGCGCAGCGCGGAGAAGTGCACGCGGATCTGGTGCGTGCGCCCCGTCTCGAGGTGCACCTCGACGAGCGAGGCCGCGGGCAGCATCTCGAGGACCTCGTAGTGCGTCACCGAGGGCTTGCCCTCCGCGGTCACCGCGAACTTCCAGTCGGCGCTCGGGTGGCGCCCGATGGGCGCGTCGATGGTCCCCGTCGTCGGCTCCGGGTGCCCCTGGACCAGAGCGTGGTAGACCTTCTCGACCGTGCGCTCCTTGAAGGCGCGCTTGAGCGCCGTGTACGCGACCTCGCTCTTCGCGACGACCATGAGGCCCGAGGTCCCGACGTCGAGGCGGTGCACGATGCCCTGGCGCTCGGCCGCGCCCGAGGTGGAGATCCGGTACCCGGCTGCCGCGAGCGCACCGACCACGGTCGGGCCGGTCCAGCCCGGCGAGGGATGCGCCGCGACGCCGACCGGCTTGTCGACGACCACGACGTCGTCGTCGTCGTAGACGATCCCCATGCCCGGCACGGGCTCGGCGACGACCTCGACCGCCGCCGGTGCGGCGTCGGGCAGGTCGACCTCGAGCCACGCCCCCGGGACGAGCCGGTCGGACTTGCCGACCTCCCGACCGTCGAGGCGGACGGCGCCGTCCGCGGCGAGCTCCGCCGCGCGCGTGCGGGAGAGGCCGAGGAGGCGGGACAGGCCGGCGTCGACCCGCTCGCCCGCGAGGCCGTCCGGCACCGGCAGCGAGCGGAGGCTCACCGCTCCTCCTCGCGGTCCGCGCGCACCGTCGTCGGGCCGGGCTCGGTGATCGGCTCGGCCTCGTCGCCCACCTCGTCGCCCGCTTCGTCGTCCCCGTGGCGGCTCCCGTCGAGCCCGATCCCGAGCACCGAGAGCACCGCGATCATCACCGCGGCGGCGACGATCGCGATGTCCGCGACGTTGCCCACGAACCAGTTCGCGTAGGCGATGAAGTCCACGACGTGCCCGCGGGCGAAGCCGGGCTCACGGAAGAACCGGTCGACGAGGTTCCCGAGCGCGCCGCCGAGCAGCAGACCGAGCGCGACCGCCCACGCGCGCGAGCCGATCCGGCTCACCATGCGCACGATGACGACCACCACGGCGACGACGACGATCGTCAGGAGCCAGGTCATCCCCGTCGCGATGGAGAGCGCCGCACCGGGGTTGTAGATGAGCCGGAGTCCCAGGAGAGAGCCCAGGAGGGGGATCGTGTCGTCGCCGAGCGTCAGGCTGGACTCGGCCCACCACTTGGTGAGCTGGTCGAGCACCAGGACGAGGGCGGCGAAGACGACGGTCCAGACCACCAGCACGCGCCGCGGACCGCGGCGTGCTGTGCTGGTGTCGGTACCGGACTCGGTGCCCGCGACGGCGTCAGCGGGTTCGGTGGGCTCGGGGCGCGCGGAGGTGGACATCGGCGGCAAGTCTGCCACGTCGGCCCCCGCCTCGGCGCGCCCCCTGCCCGACCGACGGGAGGACGGACCTCAGCGGCGCTCGGCGCGCTGCTTCGCCTCGACGGAGAGGTTGGCCCGCGGGAACGCCTGGAGGCGCGCCTTGCCGATCGGCAGCCCCGTCTCCTCGCAGGTCGCGTACGTGCCCGCCGCGATGCGGTCCAGGGCGTGCGACGTCTGCGCGAGGAGGTCGCGCACGTTGTTGACCAGGGTCAGCTCCTGCTCCCGCTCCAGGGCGCTCGAGCCGGAGTCGGCCTGGTCGTCGCCCGCCCCGTCGCCGGAGTGCCGCAGGAGGTTCGAGAGCTCCTCGTCCGCGGACGCGAGCTCACCCTCCAGGCGCTCCTTCTCGGAGAGGAGCTCGGCGGCGAGCTCCTCGACCTCCCGCAGGGTCCAGGGCTCCTCCCCGTCGCGCACGGGGAAGGACTTGACGTCCTTCGCGAGGTTCGGGAATCGGTCGCGCACGGCCGTTCGGGCCGCGGTGGTGAGCTTGGTCATGTCGCCCCTCCAAGTTCGAGTCACGCGAGAGTAGACGCAGCGGCCGGTACGCACAACACACCACGCCGGTCCGCCGAGGCGGAAAGACGCAGGTGCGAGGCGTACCGGCCGCTGCCGGACGGTCGACGCAGGTGCTAGATGCCGGGAGCGAGGTCGCTCGTGCGGCTCGCCCCGCCGACGTTGCTGCGCGGCGGGAGGGCGCTGCCCCGGTTGTCCAGGTCGCCCAGCAGGTTCTGGAGGTAGCTCTTGAGGCGCGTGCGGTAGTCGCGCTCGAAGATGCGCAGCTCGTCGATCTTGCGCTCGAGGAGCGAGCGCTCCTGCTCGAGCTGCGACAGCGTGCGGTGGGAGGTCTCCTCGGCCTCGCGCACGATGCGCGTGCCCTCCTCCTTCGCCTCCGCGATGAGCCGGTCGCCCTCCTCCTGGCCCGAGCGCACGTAGTCGTCGTGCAGCTTCTGGGCGAGCTGGAGCATGCCGGTCGCCGACTCGGGCTCGGCGCCGTTCTTCGCGACGACGGCCTGCGAGATCGGTGCGACCGGAGCGGGCTCCGGCTCGGGCGCCTTGGGCGCCTCGACGACGGCGGGCTGCACCGCAGCGCTGGACGCGTCGGCCCGGCTGAGCTCGGCGATACGACGCTCCGCGGCAGCGAGCTTCGACTTGAGGTCCTCGTTCTCCTCCTGCACGGAGTTGAGGGTCCTCACCACCTCGTCCAAGAAGTCGTCGACCTCTTCGACGTCGTAGCCCTCGCGGAACTTCGTCGCCGAGAACTTCTTGTTCAGGATGTCCTCTGCAGTGAGCAGTGCCATCGGTTCACCTCATAGCGTTTGCGTGTCGGTCCGGGCGACCTCGCGATCACCAGAGTCCAAAGTAGCGGAGATTGCCCGTGGGGGCCGGGAGCGGCCGTGCGTTCGCGCGCCGCGCGCCCGTGTGGATGACGTGACGGTCCGGCGTCGGGCCGGTCGCGGTCGGGGCGAACCGGACGTAGCGCACCACGGCCGGCGGGGCACGCGCACGGGGCGCGTGACGTGCGTCTCAGAGCGACGACACGATCTGCGCGGCGATCGTCACCGCGAAGAAGAGGATGATGAACGCCAGGTCGAGGCGCACCTGCCCCAGCGAGAGCGGCGGGATGAGACGGCGCAGCGCACGCAGGGGCGGGTCGGTCGCCGAGTAGATCACCTCGGCGACCACGAGCATGACGCCTCGTGGCCGCCAGTCGCGCGCGAAGAACTGCACCCAGTCGAACACGAGGCGACCGATGAGCAGCAGCAGGTAGAGCCAGAGCAGGAATCCGACGATCCCTGTGATGAGGTCCCAGATCACGGGTCAACTGTGCCAGACGTACGTCCCGCGTCCGGGCGCGGGACACGCACCTCCCGCGCGCGCAGCAGAAAAGGGACGGACGTGTCGCCACGTCCGTCCCTCTCTGCCGTGCGCGGGGCGCGTGCTCGGCGGGCGCGGCGCGCCCCGCACGTCGTCAGCTCTGGTTGTAGAACCCGGCGCGCCCCGGAGCCGGCGCGGCGGCCTGCTCCTCGCCGGTGATCTCCACGTGCTCGGGCGAGAGCAGGAACACCTTGTTGGTGACGCGCTCGATGGCGCCGTGGAGCCCGAAGATCAGGCCCGCGGAGAAGTCGACCAGGCGCTTCGCGTCCGCGTCGTCCATGTCCGACAGGTTCATGATCACGGGCGTGCCACCGCGGAACGCCTCCCCGATCACGCGCGCGTCGTTGTAGGAGCGCGGGTGCACCGTCGTGATCCTGCGCAGCTCGGCGGCCGACATGCTCGTCTGCGGCACCTCGCGCGGTCCGAGCGCGCGGTGCAGCGGCGTCACCTGGGCCTGGTAGTCGTGCGACACGTCCGCCCCCGTCTCGTCGAGCTCGTCGACGTACTCGTCCTGCTCGTCCTCGCCGCGATCATCAGCGAGGCCCAGATACAGCATGGTCTTGCGCAGCGCTCCCGCCATGGGCCTTGCTCCGTCCTCGATCGATCCGTCGGTCCACCGGCCGTCGGACCGGTGCGTTCACGCTAACCGAGGGCGTCGGACGATCCGGGGACGACACGCCCGGGGTCCTCAACCTCACCCGGAGGTCGAGACCGGGGCGGTCACGCGGCGGAGAGCGCCACCAGCCCGGCGAAACGACCGGTCGTCGTCCCTCCGCGCGCGGCGCGTCGGTGCGAGAAGAAGCGGTCGTCCTCGATCGTGCACACGTCGACGTGCACGACGTCCTCGACCCCCGCGGCGACGAGGTCGGCGACCACGCCCGCCGGCAGGTCGAGCGCGGGGGTGCCCCACGAGGTCGTGGACCGCGTGGCCGGCCGCGCGAGCGCGACGTCGTCGCGCATCGTCGCGGGGACCTCGTAGCACCGGCCGCACGCGCTCGGCCCGACGACGGCCCGGACGTTACCGGTCCGGGCGCCTGCCGCGCGCAGCGCCTCGAGGACCGCCGGGACGACGCCGTGCGCGAGCCCGCGCCGTCCGGCGTGCGCGACCCCGACGACACCCGCGTCGGCGTCCGCGAGGAGCACCGGCACGCAGTCGGCCACGAGCACGCCGAGCCCCACGCCCGGTGCGGTCGCGACGATCGCGTCGGCCTCGCCCACCGAGTCGACGGGCGCACCGTCCGCGTCCCGGGGCGGGGAGCCGAGCCGCACGACGTGCGTGCCGTGCACCTGGGAGGAGAAGGCGACCGGAGCCCCGAGCCACGCGGACGCGCGCGCACGGTTGCTCCGGACGCGCGTCGCGTCGTCGGTCACGTTGAGGCCGAGGTTGAGCGAGTCCCACGGTTCCGGTGAGACGCCACCCGTGCGGGTCGTGAAACCGGCGCGCACGCCGGGACCGAGATCCACCTCGAGCACGACGGGAGGGGCGGCGTCGAGGACACCACCCCTCCCGTCGGACGCGGGTCGGGTGCTCATCGGGACCGGTCCTGGGTCAGCACCGGGTCACTTGAGGAAGTCGGGGACGTCGAGCTCCTCGACCTTGCGGCGCGCGGGCTCCTCGTCGAAGATCCGCGGCGGCACCTCGACGCCCGCGTTCTGGCCGCCCGGCACCGCGTCGGCGTTCTGGTTCGCCGCGTCGCCCGAGCCGACCACCGTGAACGTCGGGGCGGGCGTCGGCTGGACCGGCACCGGGCCCGAGCCCCCGTCGAGCGTGACGGGCACGTCGTCGGCCTCCGGCTGGATCGGCACCACCGGGCGGGGCAGCGTGTGCGCGCCCGTCGTCGGCGCCGGTGCCGGCGGCACCGGGCGCGCCGCCGGGACGACCGGGATCGCGCTCGTCGCCGGGCGCTGCGCCCCGGCCACCTGGCCGAGCGCGCGGGCGTCGCCGCGGACCTGCGGCGCCCCGCCGTCGAAGCCCGCGGCGATGACGGTGACGCGCACCTCGTCGCCGAGGGCGTCGTCGATCACGGCGCCGAAGATGATGTTCGCCTCCGTGTGGGCGGCCTCGTGGACCAGGCGCGCCGCCTCGTTGATCTCGAAGAGCCCGAGGTCGGAGCCGCCCTGGATCGACAGGAGCACGCCGTGGGCGCCGTCGATGCTGGCCTCCAGCAGGGGCGACGAGATCGCCATCTCGGCCGCCTGGACGGCGCGGTCGTCACCCCGCGCGTTGCCGATGCCCATGAGGGCGCTGCCGGCACCCTGCATCACCGACTTCACGTCGGCGAAGTCGAGGTTGATGAGGCCCGGCGTCGTGATGAGGTCCGTGATGCCCTGCACACCGGAGAGCAGCACCTGGTCGGCCTGGTGGAACGCCTGGAGCGCGCTGACGTTGCGGTCGGACATCGACAGGAGGCGGTCGTTGGGGATGACGATGAGGGTGTCGACCTCGTTGCGCAGGTTCTCGATGCCCTGGTCCGCCTGGACGGAGCGGCGGCGCCCCTCGAAGGTGAACGGCCGGGTCACGACACCGACGGTGAGCGCGCCGAGCGAGCGCGCGATCCGCGCGACGACGGGCGCGCCGCCCGTGCCGGTGCCACCGCCCTCGCCCGCGGTGACGAAGACCATGTCCGCGCCGCGCAGCACGTCCTCGATCTCCTCGGCGTGGTCCTCCGCGGCCTTCTTCCCGACCTCGGGGTCCGCGCCGGCGCCCAGCCCACGCGTCAGCTCGCGGCCGACGTCGAGCTTGACGTCGGCGTCCGACATGAGGAGCGCCTGCGCGTCCGTGTTGATGGCGATGAACTCGACGCCCTTGAGGCCGACCTCGATCATCCGGTTGACGGCGTTCACGCCCCCACCGCCGATGCCGACCACCTTGATCACTGCTAGGTAGTTCTGCGGAGTTGCCACGTCAATGCCTCTCGATCGGTCAGCCCTGAACCTTCACCCTCAACTAGAGGGTTATAGTTATGTCAGGTCGTTCATGGGTCGACCGTAGGTGTCGACGTGCCCATCATCAACGACCGCCTCGCGCGTGTCGGGTATCGCCGTCCACGGCGCTTCCGTGCTGCTCACCGCGTCACCGGCATCGTCGGCGCCGAGACGTCGTACAGCGTCACGCCCGCGTTCTCCGGGACCGCCCGCAGCGTCTGGAGGACGCGCACCTTGAGCGCCGCCTCCTCCGAGCTCCCCCACTCCACCACGACGCCGTCCCGGAGCGTCATCCGGACCGCGTCGCGCGTCGGGGCCGAGACCTCGGCGACCTGCGCATGGAGATCCGCCGGCAGCGCGTTGAGGAGCACGAGCGCCGCGTCGAGCGCCTTCGCCCCGCGCTCGTCGAGCGGGGCCTCGATCTCGGGCAGGCCCTCGGGGACCGCGGGGTCGGTCCGGACCTGGACGCCGTCGGCGTCGAGGAGCGCGAACCCGCCGTCCACCGGGACGGCGACCACGGGCTCGCGCGACTCGAGCAGGACGCTCAGCCCGGTGGGCCAGGCACGGCGGATCTCGACGTCGCGGACGCCGTTGAGGGCCAGGACCCGCTCGCGCAGCGCGACCGTGTCGAGCCGCGGCAGCGGCACGCCGGCGGACTCCGCGACGACGCTCTCGACCTGCGCCGGGTCGATCACCGTGCCCTCGCCCGAGATCGTCACGTCCTCCGGGTCGAGCCCGAGCACCGAGGAGAAGAACGCGACCCACACGAGCGCGGCCACGACGAGGACGCCCGTCGTCCACCCCAGCACGCGGGTGCGCACCCGGTGCCGACGCATCGCGTCGCGCTCGGCCAGGCGCTCGGTCATCCCGTGCGACACCACGCCGACCGGGGCCGCCGGTGTCCCGCGCGGCGCGGTCGGCGTCCGGGCGCCGCCGCTCCCGCGCCCACCGCCGCTCCGCGGGCCCGTCGTCCGGCTCGCTCCGGGACGCTCGGCGGACGACGGCACGAGCTCGCGCCCGGACGGGGCCACCCGCCGGACCGGTCGCGTGGGCGTCTCCTCGGCCGGGGCCCGGGGAGCCGGCGTCGACGTCCGGGACCGCGACGCGCCCGGGGCCGGCGGCCGCGCGGCGCGCTCCCCCGCGACCGACCGGTCCGGTCGGGGTGCGGCGGGTCGGGGCCGGGGCGGCGGGCGCATCAGGCCTCGCCCCCTCCGGAGGCCCCGCCGCCCACGGGCCGCTCGGCGATCCGCGCGAGGACGACCGTCCCCAGCTCCGTCACGTCGCCGGCGCCGACCGTGAGCACGAGGTCGCCCGGCCGCGCGGCGTCCGCGACGCGGTGCGCGGCCTCGACCCGGTCCTCCACGGCCGCCACCACGACGTCGCGGGCGTCCATCAGGTCGGTGATCGTGTGCGCGCCCACCTCCGGGTCGGGGTCCTCCCGCGCCGCGTAGACACCCGTGACCACGACCTCGTCCGCGGCGCCCAGCGCCTCGGCGAACTCACGCGCGAACGTCGCGGTGCGCGAGTACAGGTGCGGCTGGAAGAGCACGAGCACCCGGCCGCCCGCGGCGACGGGTCGCGCGGCGGCCAGCAGCGCCGCGACCTCCGTCGGGTGGTGCGCGTAGTCGTCGACGACGCGCACCCCGCCGGCCTCCCCGCGCGCCTCGAACCGGCGGCCGGTGCCGAGGAAGCCGTGCGCCGCGGCGACCGCCGCCGACGCGTCCACGCCGAGCACGACCGCCGTCGCGACCGCAGCCGTGGCGTTGAGCACGTTGTGGTGGCCGGGCACGCGCAGCCGGAGCTCCAGCCCGTCGAGCGCCGACGTGCCGACGGCCCCCCTCAGCGACGCCCGCACGCCCGCACGCCCGTCGTCGGTCGTCGGGCGCACGTCCGACACGCGCACGTCCGCGTCGGTGGACGTGCCGTAGGTGACGACCGCGCCCCCGCCCTCGGCGTGGGCGACCGCGAGCTCCCGGGCCCCCCGGTCGTCGGCGCACGCGACGAGCGTCCCGCCCGGGACGATCCGCGCCGCGAAGTCGACGAACGCCTGCTCGAAGGCCGCGCGCGATCCGTAGTGGTCGAGGTGGTCCGGCTCGACGTTCGTCACGACGGCGACGTCGGGCGCGTAGTTGAGGAACGAGCCGTCGGACTCGTCCGCCTCGGCCACGAGGACGTCCGACCCGAGGTGCCCCCCGGCGACGGGACCGTCCGCCGTGAGCACCGTGCCGCCGATCGCGAACGACGGGTCGAGGCCCGCACCGCGCAGGACCGTCGCGATCATCGCGGACGTCGTCGTCTTGCCGTGCGCGCCGGCGACCGCGACCGAGCGGCCGCGCACCATGAGCGACGCGAGCGCCTGCGAGCGGTGCAGCACGCGCAGCCCCGCGGCACGCGCGGCGGAGAGCTCCGGGTTCGACTCGCGGACCGCGCTCGAGACCACCACGGTGTCGGCGCCCGCGACGTGGGCGGCGTCGTGGCCCGCCCAGACCCGCACGCCGTCGGCCCGGAGCGCGGCGAGCGTCTCGCTCTCGCGCGCGTCCGAGCCCTGCACCCGGACGCCGTGCGCGACCAGGAGCCGCGCGACCACGGACATGCCGGCGCCGCCGACCCCGACGAGGTGGACGGTGCCGAGCTCCTCGAGCGGGACCGGGACGGCTGCGCCGTGGTTCGTCACGAGCGTGCCCCGGTCCGGCCGGCGGCGACCGCCTCGGCGACGAGGTCGGCGACGCGCGCCGCGCCGTCGCGCACCCCCGCACCCGCCGCCGCGCGCGCCATCGCGTCGAGGCGCCCCGGGTCGCCGAGCAGCGCCGGGACCTCGCGCGCGACCCAGGCCGCGTCGAGCTGCGCGTCGTCGACGAGCAGGCCGCCGCCCGCGGCGACCACCGGGCCCGCGTTGAGCCGCTGCTCGCCGTTGCCGATCGGCAGCGGGACGTACACGGCGGGGATCCCCAGCGCGGCGAGCTCGCCCACGGTCCCGGCGCCCGCACGGCACACGACCAGGTCCGCGACGGCGAGCGCGAGCTGCATCTCGGCGAGGTACTCGCGCACGTCGTACCGCGCACCGGGTCGGACCGCGACGGCGGCCGCGGCCGCGTCGCGGACGGCGGCGTCCTTCCCCTTGCCCGTCAGGTGGAGCACCTGCGCACCCGTGCCGAGGAGCGCGTCGGCCGCCCCGGAGACCGCCTCGTTGAGGCTCTGCGCACCGAGCGACCCGCCCGTGACGACGAGCGTGCGCCGGCCCGGGTCGAGCCCGAGCCGCGCCGCGGCGTCCGCACGCACGGCCATCACGTCGGCCGCGCGGGCGGCCACGAGGTCCTGGATCTCGCGGCGCAGCGGCAGGCCGGTCACCACGCCGCCCTTGAGCGGCGTGCCCTCGAACGTCACGCCGACGCGCGCGGCCCACCGGGCACCGAGCCGGTTGGCGAGCCCGGGGCGCGCGTTCTGCTCGTGGATCACCACCGGGACGTCACGACGGCGCGCGGCGAGGTAGGCGGGGGTCGAGACGTAGCCGCCGAAGCCCACGACGACGCGTGCGTCCGTCTCGTCGATCACGGCGCCCGCCGCGTCCACCGCCGACTTGAGCCGCCCCGGGAGGTTCACCCACTCGGCGCTCGGACGCCGAGGGAGCGGGACGCGCGGCACGTGCCGCAGCGGGTAGCCGCGCGCGGGCACGAGGTCGTCCTCCAGCCCGCCCGCGACCCCGAGCGCGGTCACCACCACGCCGGGCTCACGCGCCCGCAGCTCGTCCGCCACCGCCAGGAGCGGGTTCACGTGCCCCGCCGTCCCGCCGCCTGCGAGCACCACCGAACCGATCGTCGTCACGTACCTCGTCGTCCTTCCCTGCGGCGGGTGCCGCGTCCTGGCTGTGGTCTGAAGCTGTCGGCCGCGCGTGGCCGGGCGTCGCCCGGTCCCCCCGCAGCCGGGGGTCATCGCGCGCGGCGCCGGGGCCGCGCCGCCCGGCCGACGACCGCGAGCGAGCGCCGCACGACGCTCCCCCGCGCCGCCAGCGCCTCGGCCGCCCCGGGCTCCGTACGAGCGAAGGAGATGAGCACGCCGAGCGCGGCCATGGTCATGATGAGCGCGGAGCCGCCCGCGGAGACGAGCGGTAGCGGGACGCCGATCACGGGGAGCAGACCGATCACGACGCCGATGTTGATGAACGCCTGCCCGACGATCCAGCACGCGATCGCGGCGGTCGTGATCTTCACGAACGGGTCCGGGTGCCGCCGGACGATCCGGCTCGTCGCCACGCCGACGATCACGAACAGGCCGAGGACGAGGAGCGTGCCGAGGAGCCCCAGCTCCTCGCCGATCACGGCGAAGATGAAGTCGTTGTGCGCCTCGGGCAGGTAGCTCCACTTCTCGCGGCTCGCCCCGAGACCGACGCCCGTGAGGCCGCCGGTGCCCAGCGCCCACTGCCCGTGCAGGGACTGGTAGCACTCGCCGAGCGTGTCCGTGCACTCGCGGTAGGTGGCCATGATGCGCCCCAGCCGGTCGCCGCCGGACTGGTTGAGGATGAAGACGTAGCCCACGACGAACGCGGCGATGCCGGCACCGAGCGCGAGCAGTCGGCCGTCGGCGCCCGAGACGAAGAACGCTCCGGCGACGAGCGCCATGAGCACGAGGGCCGTGCCCAGGTCGTGTCCCGCCAGGACGAGCCCGATCACCAGCACGGCGACCGGCACGGCAGGGACGAGCACGTGGCGCCACTGTCCGAGCAGCCGCTGCTTGCGCCCGAGCACCGCGCCGAGCCACAGCGCGAGCGCGAGCTTGGCGACCTCCGACGGCTGCACGTCGAAGGCACCCAGGTCGATCCAGTTCGTGTTGCCGTTCACGTTCTTCGCGAGCGGCGTGAAGATGAGGAGCTGCAGCGCCACGGCGGCGACCAGCGCGGGCCAGGCGAGGCGCCTGTACCACGCGACCGGGATCCGCGTGGCGATCAGGAGTACGGGCAGCCCGATGAGGACGAACTGGGCCTGCTTGGCGAACGCGTTGAACGGGGACTTGCCCGCGGCGATCTCCGTGACGGCGGAGCTGGAGAACACCATGACGAGCCCGATGATCGTCAGCAGCGCGGTCGCCCCGACGAGGAGGTAGTAGCTCGTCACGGTGCTGTTCCACTGTCCGAGCCAGGGCCGCTCGGCGGGGGCGGCGGTCGTGCGCGCGCGCGCCTCGCGGCCCGTCGCCGCCGTCGTCCGGCCTCGCGTCGTGCTGCGGCCCGCGCCCGTGCGAGGGGTCGTGCGCGCCGACGGTGCCCCTCGTCCGTTCGCGGTCTGTGTCATGGCCGGACCGGCCTACCCGTGGTCGGGGCGCAGCGCGCGCGCCGCGTCGGCGAACGCGTCGCCGCGCGCGGCGTACGAGCGGAACTGGTCCATCGACGCACCGGCCGGGGCGAGCAGCACCGTGTCGCCGGCCTGCGCGAGGCGGCGGGCGGAGTCGACGGCGCGGGGCATCACGGTCCCAGTGTCGCCAGGATCGACCCGGACCACCGGGATATCGGGCGCGTGTCGGGCGAGCGCGCCCGCGAACGGCTCCGCGTCGACCCCGATGAGCACCACGGCACGCAGCCGGTCGGCGCGCGCGGCGACGAGCTCGTCGAACGACGCGCCCTTGGCGAGACCGCCCGCGACCCACACGACCGTGCCCGGCGCGAACGACGCGAGCGACGCGGACGCGGCATGCGCGTTCGTCGCCTTGGAGTCGTCGACGTAGGCGACGCCGTCGACCGACGCGACCTGCTCGATGCGGTGCGAGCCCGTCCGGAAGGCGCGCAGCCCGTCGCGCACGGCCATGGCGGGCACGCCGTGCGCACGCGCCAGGGCGGCCGCGGCGAGGGCGTTGGCCACCACGTGCGCGGGCACGACGCCGTCGGCACCGGCCAGGTGGGCGAGGTCGCCCAGCGTCGCGAGCTCGGCGGCGTGCGTGTGCCGGTCGGGCGCGTCCGCGGGCGCGTGGAACGCGCGGTCCACGAGCACGTCCTCGATGACGCCGAGCTGGCCACGGGCGGGGGCGCCGAGCGTGAAGCCGACGGCGCGCGCGCCCTCCACCACGTCGGCCTCGCGCACGAGAGCCTCCGTGCGCGGGTCCGCGGCGTTGTAGACGCACGCGACCTGCGCGTCCTCGAAGACCCGGCCCTTGTCCGCCGCGTACGCGTCGAGGCCGCCGTGCCAGTCGAGGTGGTCCGGCGCGACGTTGAGCACCGCACCCGCCTCGGGCGACGCCGTGTGCGTGAAGTGGAGCTGGAAGCTCGAGAGCTCGACGGCGAGCACGTCGAGCGTCGGGTCGAGCGCCGCCTCCACGACCGGCGTCCCGACGTTCCCGACCGCCGCGGCGCGCAGGCCCGCGGTCCGCAGGATCGTCTCGAGCATCTCGACGGTCGTGGTCTTGCCGTTCGTCCCGGTCACGGCGAGCCAGGGCGCCGGACGCCCGGACGGGCCGTCGACGCGCAGCCGCCACGCGAGCTCGACCTCGCTCCACACCGGCACGCCCCGCTCCCCCGCCGCGACGAGCAGCGGGTGGGACGGCGGCCAGCCGGGCGAGACGACGACGAGGTCGGTCGCCGCGAGGTCGACGTCGTCCGCGTGGCGCAGGTCCGCGTCCTCGGCGCGGTCGTCGAGCGTGACGACGGCGGCGGCCCGGGGCGCGAGGGCGGCCGCGGCCGCCCGGCCCGAGACACCGAGTCCGGCGACGACCACGCGCGCCGCGTCGAGCGGGACCGCGAGGTCGTGACGGTCGCGTGCCACTAGCCGACCACCCACTCGGCGTAGAAGATGCCGATGCCGAGCGCGGCGAACAGCCCGGCGATGAGCCAGAAGCGGATGACGATCGTGACCTCGCCCCAGCCCGACAGCTCGAAGTGGTGGTGCAGCGGGGCCATCTTGAACACGCGCCGCCCGGTCATCTTGAAGAAGCCGATCTGGATGACGTCGGAGAGCACGATGATGACGAACAGGCCGCCGATGATGAGCGCGAGGAACTCGGTGCGCGTGAGGATCGACAGGCCGGCGAGAGCGCCGCCGAGGGCGAGCGAGCCGGTGTCGCCCATGAAGATCTTCGCCGGGCTCGCGTTCCACCACAGGAAGCCGAAGCACGCGCCGACGATCGCCGCGGCCACGATCGCGAGGTCCTGCGGGTCTCGCGTCTCGTAACAGCTCGGGCCTGCCGAGGCGAGCCGCTGGCACGTCTGGTTGAGCTGCCAGATCCCCACGAGGACGTACGAGCCGAACACGATGAGCGAGACGCCCGTCGCGAGCCCGTCGAGGCCGTCGGTGAGGTTCACCGCGTTCGACCACGCCGTGATGAGGAAGTTCGCCCAGATCACGAACAGGATCAGACCGACCGTCGCACCCGCGAACGCGAGGTCGAGGTTCGTGTCGCGCAGGAACGAGATGCGCGTGGACGCGGGCGTCCGACCGTGCTCGTTGGGGAACTGGAGCGCGAGCACCGCGAACGCGATGCCGACGGCTCCCTGGCCGATGATCTTGGCGCGCGCCGTGAGCCCGAGGCTGCGTTGCTTGCGGATCTTCGTGAAGTCGTCGAGGAACCCGACGATCCCGAGCCCGGTCATGAGGAACAGCACGAGCAGGGAGGACACGCTCGGGAACCGCCCCGAGACGACGTACGACATCGCCCAGCCGAGCAGCGTCGCCCCGATGATCACGACCCCGCCCATGGTGGGCGTCCCGCGCTTGGTGAAGTGCGCCGTCGGGCCGTCCTGGCGGACGAACTGCCCGTAGTTGCGGTGGACGAGGAACCGGATGAACAGCGGCGTCCCGAAGAGGGCGACGAGCAGGGAGACGCCCGCCGCGACGATGATCGCGATCATGCGCGGTCACCTCCGGACGATTCGCCACCGGCCGCGGCCAGCTCGTCGCCGAGCCGCCACAGCCCGGACCCGTTCGAGGCCTTCACGAGCACGACGTCCCCTTCCCGCAGCTCGTCGCGCAGCAGCGCGGACGCCGCCTCCACGTCGGGGACGAACCGGGTCTCGTCGCCCCACGACCCCTCCTGGGTCGCGCCGTCGTGGATCCCGCCGGCACCCTCGCCGACCACGACGAGCAGCTTGACGTTCAATCGGACCACGAGCCGACCGAGGTCGTCGTGAGCGACGCGCGAGTCCTCGCCGAGCTCGAGCATCTCGCCGAGCACGGCGACCGAGCGCCGGTCGCGCCCCGCCATCACGGCGAGCGCCTTGAGCGCCGCCCGCATGGAGTCGGGGTTGGCGTTGTACGAGTCGTCGATCACCGTGATGCCGTCCGGCCGCTCGGTGACCTGCATCCGGTGCGGGCTCAGCGCGCGGGCGTCGGAGAGCCGCGCGGCGACGTCGGGCAGCGCGACGCCGAGGCGCAGCGCCGCCGTCGCGGCCGCGAGGGCGTTCGTCACGTGGTGCTCGCCCACGAGGCCGAGGGTCGCGCGCGCGTGCGTCTCCTCGGCCGGCTGCGCGTCCCCGGCAGCTCCCGGACGCACGCGCAGCGTGAAGGACGCCCGGCCGGTGCGGTCGATCCCGAGGTCCTCGGCGCGCACGTCGGCGGCGGGGATGGTGCCGAACGTGACGACCTCGCCCGGTGCGAGCTCGGCCATCGCGGCGACCCGGAGGTCGTCGGCGTTGAGCACCGCGACCCCGCCCGGCGCGAGCCCCGTGACGAGCTCGGACTTGGCGCGCGCCACGGCCTCGATCCCGCCGAACTCCCCGAGGTGGGCGCTGCCCACGACGAGCACGACCGAGACGTCGGGGGGCGCGATGCGCGTCAGGTAGGTGAGATGACCGACGCCGCTCGCGCCCATCTCGAGCACCAGGAACCGCGTGGACTCGTCCGCCTCGAGCACGGTGAGCGGGAGCCCGATCTCGTTGTTGAACGAACCGCGCGGCACGACCGTCTCGCCCTCGGGCCGCAGCAGCTGACCCAGCAGGTCCTTGGTCGTCGTCTTGCCCACGGAGCCGGTCACGGCGACCACGCGCACGTCGCCGCGCTCGCGCAGCGTCGCGAGCACGTGCCGGGCGAGCTCGCCGAGCGCGGTCTGCACGTCGTCGACGACGACGCACGGCACGTCGAGCTCGCGCGCGGCGAGGACCAGGGTCGCACCGGCGGCGACGGCCCCGGCGGCGAAGTCGTGCCCGTCGACGTGCTCGCCGGGCAGCGCGACGAAGAGCGATCCCGGCGCGACCCGGCGCGAGTCGACGACGACGGGCCCCCCGACCCGCACCTCCGGGTCGGCGGACAACCGTCCGCCGGTCGCTGCGGCCACCTGCGCCGCAGTGAGCTCGATCATGCGTGGTGCTCCTTCAGGTCGGGGGTGTCGTCAGGCGGCGTGGTCGCGGGGCGCTCCTCGAGCGCGGCCCGTGCCTCGACGCGGTCGTCCAGGGGGTGGTCGACGCCGGCGATCTCCTGCCACACCTCGTGGCCACGGCCTGCGACGAGCACCGTGTCGTCGGGGCCGGCGGCGGCGATCGCCTCACGGATCGCCCGGGCGCGCGGCGCCACCTCGAGCACGACGACGTCGCGCGGCTCGGGCGCGGCCGCCGCCGCCTCGCGCGCGGCGTGCGCGCCCGGCAGCACCTCGGCGCGGATCG
>NZ_JNBQ01000031.1 GCF_001019615.1 Cellulosimicrobium funkei
CCCCAGGCCGGGGCGGGTCTCGACGTTGTTGAACCACACGTACTCGACCCCGGTGCGGTTCGTCCAGGCCTGCTTGCACGTGACCGAGCACGTGTGACACCCGATGCACTTGTCCAGGTTCATCACCATCGACATCTGCGCCATGACCTTCATCAGTAGGTCACCTCCTGAGAACGACGACGGATCACCGTGACCTCGTCACGCTGGTTGCCCGTCGGGCCGATGTAGTTGAAGCCGTACGAGAGCTGCGCGTAGCCGCCGATGAGGTGGGTCGGCTTGAGCAGCACGCGGGTCAGGGAGTTGTGGATGCCGCCCCGCAGCCCGGACGTCTCCGACCGCGGCACGTCCACGGTCCGGTCCTTCGCGTGGTACATGAAGACCGTGCCCTCGGGCATGCGGTGCGAGACGACGGCGCGCGCGACCACGACGCCGTTGCGGTTGTAGGACTCGATCCAGTCGTTGTCCGCGACGCCGATCTTCTCCGCGTCCTGCGGGCTCATCCAGATCGTGGGGCCGCCGCGCGAGAGCGACAGCATGAAGAGGTTGTCCTGGTACTCCGAGTGGATCGACCACTTCGAGTGCGGGGTCAGGTACCGCACCGCGACCTCCGCGTAGCCCTCCGACCCCTGTGCCCCCGTCGGGGACGTGTCGCCGACGCGCGAGTCGCCGAAGAGACGGTGCATGTCGAGCGGCGGTCGGTAGACGGGGAGCTGCTCGCCGAGCTCGGTCATCCAGTCGTGGTCGAGGAAGAAGTGCTGACGGCCGGTGAGCGTGTGCCACGGCTTGAGCCGCTCCACGTTGATGACGAACGCGCTGTAGCGCCGTCCGCCGTGCTCGGAGCCGGACCACTCGGGAGAGGTGATGACCGCCGTCGGGCGCGACTGCACGTCCGGGAATGTGATCCGCTTGCCCTGCTCGTCCCGCGCGAGGTCGGCCAGGCGCCGCCCGGTGCGACGCTCCAGGTCCTCGAACCCCTGCACCGCGAGCCGGCCGTTCGTCGTCCCCGAGAGCGCGAGGATCATCTCGCACACGTGGGTGTCCCGGTCCAGGCGCGGGCGCCCCGCCGTCGGTCCGTCGGCGACGACGCCGTTCGCGACGGCGAGTCGCTCGACCTCCGGCGTCGGGTCGAACGCGACGCCCTTGGTGACCATGCCCACCTTCTGGGTGAGCGGGCCCAGGGCGGCGAGCCGGTCGGCGAACGCCGGGTAGTCGCGCTCGACGACGACGAGCTTCGACATGGTCACCCCGGGCACGAGCTCGTCCTGCGGCAGGACCTCGCCGTGGGGCGTGGCCATGGCGTCGGGCGTGTCGTGCGCGAGGGGGACGGCCACGACGTCCTTGCGCACGCCCAGGTGCGTCACCGACATCTCCGAGATGCGCCGGGCGATCGTGTGGAAGATGTCGAAGTCCGTGCGCGTCTGCCACGGGGGACTGATCGCCGGGTTGAACGAGTGCACGAACGGGTGCATGTCCGTCGAGGACAGGTCGTGCTTCTCGTACCAGGTCGCGGCCGGCAGCACGACGTCGGAGAACAGCGTCGTCGACGTCATCCGGAAGTCGGCGGTGACGAGCAGGTCGAGCTTCCCCCGGGGCGCCTCGTCGTGCCACGCGATGTCCCGCGGTCGGCGGTCCGGCCCGGACTCGGGGGCGCGCACCGCGGCGTCGGTCCCGAGCAGGTGCTTGAGGAAGTACTCGTTGCCCTTGCCCGACGACCCGAGCAGGTTCGCGCGCCAGACGGTGAGGACGCGCGGGAAGTTCGCCGGGTCGTCGGGATCGGCGCACGCGTAGTCGAGCTCGCCGGAGGAGAGCTGGTCGACGACGTGGCGCACCGGGTCCTTGCCCGCCGCCTCCGCCTGGTCCACCAGGTCGAGGGGGTTGCGGTCGAACGTCGGGTAGCTCGGCGTCCAGCCGCGACGGACGGACTCCACCAGCGTGTCCGCCGTCGTGCGGCCCGAGAACTTCCCGGTGGCCAGCGAGGACGCGAGCGCGTCCGCGGGCAGGCCGTCGTAGCGCCACTGGTCCGTCGCGAGGTACCAGAACGCCGTGCTGATCATGAGGCGCGGAGGCCGGACCCAGTCGAGCGCGTTGGCGTACTGCTGGAAGCCGGTGATCGGGCGGACCTTCTCCTGCCCCACGTAGTGCGCCCACCCGCCGCCGTTCACGCCCTGGCAGCCGGTCATGGTCACGAGGGCGAGGAACGTGCGGTAGATCGTGTCGGAGTGGAACCAGTGGTTGGTGCCTGCGCCCATGATGATCATCGACCGGCCGCCCGAGTCGAGCGCGTTCTGCGCGAACTCCCGCCCGATGCGCGCCGCCGCGGCGGCGGGCACGCCGGTGATCTCCTCCTGCCAGGCGGGGGTGCCCGGGGTCGCGGGGTCGTCGTAGCCCGTCGGCCACTCGCCCGGCAGCTCCAGGTCGGGGCGGTCCACGCCGTACTGCGCGAGCAGCAGGTCGTAGACCGTCGTGACGAGGTGCTCGCCCACGCGGTGCGTCGGCACGCCGCGCCGCACCGAGCCCGCGCCGCCCTGGTGCTCGGCGCCCTCCTCGGGGGCGAGGTCGAAGCGCGGGAGGTCGACGGAGACCGGCCCGTCCGACGTCCCGCCCGTCAGGTCCGCGACCGAGAGCGCCGGCTCGACGCCCTCGAGGTCGAGGTTCCACCGCCCGGGGTCGCCGTAGCGGTGGCCGAGCGACCCGTTGGGGACGACGACGTCGCCCGCGCGGGACAGGATCACCGTCTTCGACGCCGCGTTCGCGGTGCCGGCCTGGTCGGCCGCGGGCGTGCCCGCGAGCCGGTCCGCCGTGAGGAAGCGCCCCGGCACGTACGCGTCGCCGCGCCGCTCGAGCGTCACGAGGTACGGCGCGTCGGTGAACCGCGCCATGTAGTCGAGGAACCGGGGCGCGCGGTCGCGCACGTGGAACTCGCTGAGGATGACGTGCCCCATGGCCTGGGCGAGGGCGCCGTCGGTGCCGGGGTGCGGGGCGAGCCACTCGTCGGCGAACTTGGTGTTGTCCGCGTAGTCGGGGGACACCACGATGACCTTCTGCCCGCGGTAGCGGGCCTCGGTCATGAAGTGGGCGTCGGGGGTGCGGGTGACCGGGACGTTGGAGCCCCACATGATGCAGTAGGTGGAGTTCCACCAGTCGGCGGACTCGGGGACGTCCGTCTGGTCGCCGAACACCTGCGGGGAGGCGACGGGCAGGTCGGCGTACCAGTCGTAGAACGACAGCATGCTCCCGCCCAGGAGCTGGACGAACCGCGACCCCACCCCGTGCGACACCATCGACATCGCCGGGATCGGGGAGAAGCCGGCGACGCGGTCGGGGCCGTAGGTCTTGATGGTGTGCACGTGGGCGGCGGCGACGATCTCGGCGGCCTCGTCCCAGGTCGCGCGCACGAGCCCGCCCTTGCCGCGCGCGCTCTTGTAGGCGCGGGCCGCGTCGGGGTCGGAGGTGACCTTCCCCCACGCGAGCACCGGGTCCCCGCCCACGTCGTCCTTCGCCTGCCGGTACAGGTCGAGCAGGGTGCCGCGGACGTAGGGGTAGCGCACGCGGGTGGGGGAGTAGGTGTACCAGGAGAACGCGGCGCCGCGGGGGCAGCCGCGGGGTTCGTACTCGGGGGAGTCGGGGCCGACGGAGGGGTAGTCGGTCTGCTGGGTCTCCCAGGTGATGATGCCGTCCTTGACGTAGACCTTCCAGGAGCAGGACCCGGTGCAGTTCACGCCGTGGGTGGAGCGCACGACCTTGTCGTGGGACCAGCGGTCGCGGTAGAACACGTCGCCCTGGCGCCCGCCGGTCAGGAACACCTGCCGCAGGTCGTCCGACACCTGCCCGCGTCGCAGGCGGCTGCCCAGCCGCAGCAGGGCGTCCGCCGGGTCGCGGGGGGTGCGCTCGTCGAGTGGGGGCACGACAGCTCCTCGGTTCTCAGGGTCGACTTGTCAGGATCGGCGGCGGGGGCGACGTCGTCGGCTCGGTCAGGAGGGGTTCGGGGCGCCCGGCCGGGCGTAGTAGTGCCACGTCAGCCACGTGCACACGGCGAAGAACACGGCGCACCCGACGAAGAACGACCGCGCGGGGACGAGCGAGAGGCCGATGCCGACGAGGAACGGGCCGAACGCGGCGATCGAGGCGGTCCAGCCGATCACCCCGCCCGCCTGGCGGCGCGGGAAGATCATCGGCATCTGCTTGAACGTCCCGGCGTTGCCGATGCCCGCGAAGGTGAACACCGCGAGCATCCCGGCGAGGAACCAGCCAAACTGGCCGACGTCGTGCGGGTCGAGGAAGAAGAGCGAGAACACGGTCGAGACGGTCATGCCGATCCCGGCGACGAGTGTCCAGACCGCGCCGCCGAACCGGTCGCACAGCGGCCCGAACCCGGCGCGCGCGGCCGACCCGAGCAGGGGGCCGAGGAACGCGTAGCGCAGCGGGTCGGGCGCGTTCTCGAACCCGCCGTACTGCGCGACGATGAGCAGGCCGAGCTGCGCCGCGAAGCCGCTGAACGCCCCGAAGGTCATGAGGTAGATCGCCGTCATGATCCACGTGTGCTTGTTGCCGAAGATGTCGAGCTGCTCGCGGAGGTTCGCGCTCACCGGGACGCGGCGCAGGTAGAGGCCGGCGAGCACCGCCCCGAGCACGGCCCACGGCACGAGCACGAGCCCGGCGTTGTGCAGCCACAGGTGGCTGCCGGTCGCCGTCTGCTGGGGCGTGAGCACCGCCGTGCCCAGGAGGCCGAAGCCCACGACCCACGGCGTGAGGAACTGGATGAGGCTCACGCCGAAGTTGCCGATCCCGGCCTGGAGGCCGAGCGCCGTCCCCGCCATGCGCTTGGGGAAGAAGTAGCTCGTCGAGGGCATGAAACCCGAGAACGCGCCGCCGCCGATGCCCGCGGCGACCGCGAGGAGCAGGAGCACCGAGTAGGGCGTGCTCGCGTCCCGGACCGCGAACGTCCAGCCGAGCATCGGCAGCAGGATGAGCGTCGCCGTGCCGCCCACGAGCGTGCGGGTGCCGACGACGGGCGGCAGGAACATGTAGACCATGCGGAACAGCCCGCCCGCCAGGCCGGGGACGGCCGTGAGCCAGTAGAGCTGCGCCGTCGTGAGGTCGAAGCCGACGTCGTTGAGCCGGGGTGCGACCGCGCTCACGAGGTACCACGCGCAGAACGCGAGCGTGAGGTTGTACGTCGTGATCCACAGCGTGCGCCACGCGAACCGGCGGTCCCAGCGGGACTCGTCCTCAGGGTCCCACGTCGCCAGGTCCACGGTCGACGGCGTCCGCACCGCCCGCAGCAGCGAGGGGGGCCTGGTGGTGGCTGGGGCGGTCATGTCGTCCTCCCGTCGTCGCAGGTCACGACCACCGTCGTCGTGACGCCGGGTCCGTACCCGGTGCGCCGTCAGCATGACCCGCCGGCCGGGAGCCGCGGCGGGCCGCGGACCGTGAAAAATCAGCTCGCGCGCGAGAGCTGCAGCACGCAGTGGTGCGGCTCGACGAACGGGAGCAGCGCTTCCGCCCGGACGGGGCCCCCGACGCCCGCGAGCACGCCCTGGACGAGGCCGAGGTGGACGGCGCAGACCACGTCCTCGCGCTCGGCGGCGAGCGCGAGGAACGGGCACCGGTAGAGGTGGAACCGCAGCCGGTCCTCCTCGAGCTCGGGGTCGAGCCCGAGCTGGTGCAGGTGGTCGTCGAGCGCGGCGAGCTGGTTCTCGGGCGTGGGCTCGGGACTGTCGTGGCCGGAGGCGCGGAGCACGTCCACGAGCCGTCGCCCTGCCGCGCGCGCGGTCCCGGTGAGGTCGTCGCCCGTGCCCTGCGCGGCGTCGTACCCTCGGCCGTCGTGCCCGGGCCCGTGGTCCCCCAGCACCGCGCGGGTCAGCGCGGCCCGGACGAGCGACTCGCCGAGACGGCGCGCCGCGCCGTCGTCCCGGGGCGGGTCCTCGCCCGCGATGGCCTCGTAGAGGATGCGCGGGCGCCCGCGCGTGGTGCGGACCTCCGGGGCGCTGCGCACGAACCCCGCGTCCGCGAGCCGTTGGAGGTGCTCGCGCGTCGCGCTCGGACACAGCTCCGCCTCGCGCGAGAGGTCGGCGACCGTCATCGGGCCGCGCTCCTGGAGGGCGTGCAGCAGGGTCAGCCGGCTCGACGACGCGAGCGCGCGATAGGTGGTCGACGTGTCCTCGGGCACGACGCCATCGTGCCCCGGCACGCCGTCGCCGGACCGGTCCCGGGGCGGGTCCCGCGCGGATCGGTGACGAAGGTCCCGAGCGCGCGGGCCGTCAGGCCCCGGGTGACCGCTGCTCGAGCGTCGCGCGCAGGGTCGGCCACGCGTCGGCGAAGGCGGGCAGCAGGTCGAGCCCCGCGACGTCGTCGACCGGGACCCACCGGACCTCGACGCTCTCGGCGTCGGTCGCGCGCGCCTCGACGGTCGCGCCGTCCGCGACCTCCGCGAGGACGGTCGTGTAGCGCCACGGGCCGTGGTCGAGCACGCGTTCGCCCACGACGCGCACGTGCGCGGGGTCGATGCCCGCCTCCTCCTCCGCCTCGCGCAGGGCTCCCTGGGCGGGCGTCTCGTCAGGCCCGACGGCGCCGCCCGGCACTCCCCACGTCCCGCCCTGGTCGGACCACGGGGCGCGGTGCTGGAGCACGACGTCGGTCAGCCGGCCTGCGCCGTCGCGCCGCGCGAGCAGCAGCCCGGCCGCGCCGAACAGTCCCCAGTGCCGCCTCCCGCACTCGCACTCCACCCAGCCGTCGCCCGGCTGCAGGTGGCGGGGGAGCCGCGGGGGCGGCTCGCCGGGGTCGCGCGGCGCGGTGGGGATGGTCACGGGGGCCATGCTGCCAGGCCCGGGCGACGCTCGGCGCCGCGCCCCACGCGGCCGACCGGAAAAGGTTGCTCGGGTGGACGGTACGGCGGCGTACGCTGGTCCGCTTGTGAGCAGGCTCGGAGAGATCGTCGTGCCCCGGCGCATGGGCACCGGCTTCCGCTGGTTGCTGTCGTCGTCGTGGACCAGCAACGTCGGCGACGGGATCGCCCTGGCGGCCGCGCCCCTGCTCGTCGCGTCCCAGACCGACTCCGCGTTCCTCGTCGCGCTCGCGGCGCTCCTGCAGCAGCTGCCCTGGCTCCTGTTCGGCCTCTGGGCCGGGGCGCTGGCCGACCGCCTCGACCGGCGCGTCGTCGTCATGGTCGCGAACGCGCTGCGGGCGCTCGTCGTCGTCGCACTGTGCGTGGTGATCGCGACCGGGCACGTGAGCATCGGCGTCGTGCTCGCCGTGACGTTCCTCTACGGGGTCGCCGAGGTGTTCGCCGACTCGGCGTCCCAGACGCTGCTCCCGATGCTCGTCGAACCACGCGACCTCGGCACCGGCAACGCTCGGCTGCAGGCCGGGTTCCTCACCGCGAACCAGCTCCTCGGTCCGCCCATCGGTGCGTTCCTGTTCGCGCTCGGGACGGTCTGGCCGTTCGTCGTCCAGGTCGTGTGCGTCGCACTCGCCGTCGTGCTCGTGGGCCGCATCACGATGCAGCCCGGTGGGGTGCGCGAGACGCAGACGCACGTGCGCCAGGACATCGCCGAGGGTGTGCGGTGGATCCTCGGGAACGCGCCGGTCCGCACGCTCGCCCTCGTCATCCTGGCCTTCAACGTCACCTGGGCGGCACCGTGGGGCGTCCTCGTCAAGTACGCGCTGGACCACCTCGACATGGGCGAGGTCGGTTTCGGCCTCCTCACGACGGCCTCGGCCGTCGGGGGAGTGATCGGCATCGCGTCGTTCGGGTGGCTCGAGCGCCACCTGCGGCTCTCGACGATCATGCGCGTGTGCCTCTCGCTCGAGGTCGTCATGCACCTCGCGCTCGCGCTCACCACGACCGGCTGGGTCGCGCTCGCGATCATGGTCGTGTTCGGGGCGTACGCGTTCGTGTGGGGCACCGTGTCCAACACGATCCGCCAGCGCGCCGTCCCGACGGAGTTCCAGGGTCGCGTCGGCTCGGTCTACATGGTCTGCGTGTTCGGCGGCAGCGTCGTCGGGCAGGCGCTGGGCGGCATCCTCGCCCAGACGTGGGGGATCACCGCCCCGTTCTGGTTCGCGTTCGTCGGCGCGGGCGTCACGCTCGCGCTCGTGTGGCGCCAGCTCGGGCACGTCGCCCACGCCGGAGAGGTGCCCGCGGCCGACTGACCGTCCGCCGACGGCGAATTCCGTGGACCGTGTGGGTGGCGGCCGTCAGGATGTGCGGGTGAGCCATACGCCGTACGAGAACACCGACGCCCCCACCGCCGACGTCTCGGACGGCGCGGAGCCCGACGCCCCCGTCGACGACACGCTCGCCAAGCCCCGGTGGCGGCGGGACACCGCGATCTTCCTCTCCGGGCAGACGGTCTCCCTCTTCGGCTCGATGCTCGTGCAGTACGCCGTCATGTGGCACCTGACGATCGAGACGAAGTCCGGTGCCGTGCTCGCGCTGAGCACGCTCTTCGGGTTCCTGCCGCAGGCGGTCGTCTCGATCTTCGGCGGCGTGTGGGCGGACCGCGTGAACCGCAAGGCGCTCGTCATCGCCGCCGACGGCACGATCGCCGTGACGACCCTCGCGCTCGCGCTGCTCATGCTCGGCGGCGCGGACGACCTCTGGCTCATCTACGCCGCCCTCGCGATCCGCTCCACGGGCGCCGGGATCCAGACCCCCGCCGTCGCGGCCCTGCTCCCGCAGATCGTCCCGACCAGCAAGCTGCTGCGCGTCAACGGGATCAACCAGTCGATCCAGTCCGCGATGATGCTCCTCGCACCGGCGGTCGCGGCGGCCGTCTACGCCAGCACGTCCATCGTCTCCGTGTTCTTCATCGACGTCGTCACCGCCGTGGTCGGGATCGGGCTGCTCCTGCTCGTCCCCGTCCCGACGCTCGCGCACGCCGCCGCAGGGGAGCGGGCGGGGTACTTCGACGACCTCGTGGAGGGCTTCCGCTATCTCGGATCCCACCCGTTCGTGCGCTGGGTCCTCGGCCTCTACGCCGTGGTGTTCCTGCTCATCGTCGCGCCGTCCTATCTCACCCCGCTCATGGTCGCGCGGACCTTCGGCGAGGAGGTCTGGAAGCTCACCGTGAACGAGGTCGCCTTCTCCGTCGGGATGCTGCTCGGCGGCGTGCTCCTGGCGACCTGGGGCGGGCTCAAGAACCGCATCGCCATGATCGTCGGCTCGACGTTCGTGTTCGGCGTGCTGTCCGTCGCGATGGGCCTCTCCACCAACATGTGGGTCTTCTTCGTCTTCATGTTCCTGCTCGGCCTGTCCGTCCCGCCGTTCTCGACGACCTCCATGACCGTCCTCCAGGAGACCGTCGAGCCCGAGCGTCAGGGTCGCGTCTTCGGCTTCGTCGGCATCGTCATGGCCGTCTCGATGCCGCTCGGCATGGTCGTCTTCGGCCCGCTCGCCGACCGCTTCACCGTGGAGTCGCTCCTCGTCGTCTCCGGGATCCTCATGTTCCTCGTCATCACCGTCGCCGTCGCCCTGCCCTCCGGTCGCCGCGCGATCCGTGCCGCGGCCCAGCACGACTAGCACTCGCCTCGTCGCGGTCGGGGTCGGGTCTACGGCCCGCAGGGTCTGGTCCGCGGTGAGGTCGGACCGTGTGCTCGGACTGGCGCGCCGTCACCTCGGTCCGTCGGGCGGCAGTTCTGCGAGCGCGCCTCTGACGTCCTTCGCACACGGTCCGACCCCACCGCTCGTCCTGCCCGTCACCGCACGAACCTCGGCCCGGTCCGGCGTCCCGTTCGGTCCGGGCGGGGGCCGGCGTGGACCAGTGCTGTACGCCTCGCCGTCATGCGCCGGGCGGCCGGAAGCCCGACGGCCAGGGCGAGCGCGGGCTCGTCGAACGACCCACGAGCGTGGTGCGCCGACAGCGCGGCGGGCGCGACGGTCGTCGGGCAAGGGGCTGCACGACGTGGGCCGACCCGGGCCACCCAACCCGACCACGCGGGTCGCGAAACCGGCCCAGCCCGGCGCCCCGACCTCGCAGGTCGTGCACAGAGCCCGACGGTGGTGCGGAGGGTCAGTCGACGATCTCGCAGATGGCCGTGCCGGAGCTGACGCTCGCGCCGGCGGTGGCGGAGAGCGAGCGGACGGTGCCGGCACGGTGGGCGAGGAGGGGCTGCTCCATCTTCATGGCCTCGAGCACGACGACGAGGTCGCCCTCGGCGACCTGGGTGCCGTCGGCGACGGCGACCTTGACGATCGTGCCCTGCATGGGGGAGGCGAGCGTGGTGCCGGAGGCGCCGCCGTTCGCCTTCGCGGCGCTGCGGCGGGCGGGTCGGCGGGCGGCGTTGGCGGTGCGGGCGCGGCCCGCCGCCATGCCGAGGCCGGCCGGGAGGACGACCTCGAGGCGCTTGCCGCCCACCTCCACGACGACGCGCTCGGTCGCGAGGGGCTCTTCGTCCTCGTCGGTGGACGCGGCCGGCGCAGGCGCGAGCGCGGCGAGCTGGTCGGCGAACTCGGTCTCGATCCAGCGGGTGTGCACCCGGAACGGCTCGTCGTCCGTGGGGACGAACGCCTCGGCGTCGAGCACGGCGCGGTGGAACGGCACGACGGTCGGGATGCCCTCGACCTCGAGCTCGCGCAGCGCGCGGCGGGCCCGCTGGACGGCCTGCTCGCGCGTGGCGCCCGTGACGATGACCTTGGCGATCATGGAGTCGAACGCGCCGGAGATCGTGTCGCCCTCGGCGACGCCGGAGTCGACGCGCACGCCGGGGCCGGACGGGAAGCGCAGGCGCGTGATGCGGCCGGGGGCGGGAAGGAAGTTCGCGGCGGGGTCCTCGCCGTTGATGCGGAACTCGATCGAGTGGCCGCGCACCTGCGTCGACGTGTAGCCCAGCGGCTCACCCGCGGCGATGCGCAGCTGCTCCCGGACGAGGTCGATGCCGGTGACCTCCTCGGACACGGGGTGCTCGACCTGGAGGCGCGTGTTGACCTCGAGGAAGGAGATGGTGCCGTCGGCGCCGACGAGGAACTCGCACGTGCCCGCGCCGACGTAGCCGGCCTCGCGCAGGATCGCCTCGGACGCCTTGTACAGCTCGGCCTCCTGGGCAGCGCTGAGGTAGGGCGCGGGAGCCTCCTCGACGAGCTTCTGGTGGCGGCGCTGGAGGGAGCAGTCGCGCGTCGAGACGACGACGACGGTGCCGTGCTCGTCCGCGAGGCACTGGGTCTCCACGTGCCGGGGGGTGTCGAGGTAGCGCTCGACGAAGCACTCGCCGCGACCGAACGCCGCGGTGGCCTCGCGGACGGCGGACTCGTAGAGCTCGTCGATCTCGTCCGCCGTGCGCGCGACCTTGAGCCCGCGACCGCCGCCGCCGAACGCCGCCTTGATCGCGATGGGCAGGCCGTGCTCGGCGGCGAACGCGTGCACCTCGCTCGCGTCGGCGACCGGGTCGGGCGTGCCGGGGACCAGCGGGGCGCCGGCGCGCTGCGCGATGTGGCGCGCGCTCACCTTGTCGCCGAGCGCGTCGATCGCGGCCGGCGGCGGGCCGATCCAGACGAGGCCCGCGTCCAGCACGGCCTGGGCGAACTCCGCGTTCTCCGCGAGGAAGCCGTACCCGGGGTGCACCGCGTCCGCGCCGGAGCGGCGCGCGACGTCGAGCAGCTTCGCGATGTCGAGGTAGGTCTCGGCCGCCCGGGAGCCGCCGAGCGCGAAGGCCTCGTCGGCGAGGTGCACGTGCGGCGCCTGCCGGTCGGGGTCGGCGTAGACCGCGACGGACGCGATGCCGGCGTCGGCGCAGGCGCGGACGATCCGGACGGCGATCTCGCCACGGTTGGCGACGAGGACCTTGCTCAGGGGGCGGGTGGGGTTCGCGGGCACGGCTCACGGTAACGCGTGCGCGCCGCGCCGATCACGCTCCCGGGCCGGGTACCGGACAAGATTGGAGAACATGCCAAGGCGCATGCGGGGCGGTTGGAGGAAACCTCCATAGCGGCGCGCTCCTGGGCCTCGCTCGTCCCGTGGGGTTGTCCGGCACCCACAAGGAGCGCGGACGACGGACGCCGGCCGTCCGGTCTCAGGAGCGCAGCTCGTGCCAGGCGACCCCGGTCTCCCGGAGCAGCGCGCGCAGCAGCGGGAGGCTGATCCCGACGACGCCGTGGTGGTCGCCCTCGATGCGCTCGACGTAGGGCCCGCCGAGGCCGTCGACCGTGAACGCGCCCGCGACGTGCAGCGGCTCGCCCGTGGCGACGTACGCGTCGATCTCGTCGTCGGTGAGGTCGGCGAAGTGCACGGTCGTCGAGCTCGTGGCCCCCGTCGCGGTGCCCGTCCCGCCGTCGGGCAGCGCGCGCAGGTCGACGAGCCAGTGGCCGGTGTGCAGGACGCCGGCCCGGCCGCGCATCGCGCGCCAGCGGGCGCGGGCGTCGTCGGCGTCGGCGGGCTTGCCGAGCACCTCGCCGTCGAGCTCGAGCATCGAGTCGCAGCCGACGAGCAGGGCGGGGTCGTCGATCGGCGCTCCGGACCGGTCCTCGGCGAGCGTGCGCACGATCTCCTCCGCCTTCGCGCGGGCGAGGACGAGCACGGCGTCCACGGGGTCGAGCCCGCCGCGCTCCGCGGCGGCCGCCCGCAGGACCGCGTCCTCGTCGACGCCTGAGACGCGCACGAGGGGTTCGACGCCGGCCGCGCGCAGCGTCGCGAGGCGGGCGGGGGAGCGGGAGGCCAGCACGAGTCGGAGCACCCGCGCAGACTACCCGGCGGGCACCTGCGCTACCGGCCGGGCCGGGCGCACGACGGTCCCGCTACGCGACCAGGAGCGCCGCGACGAGCAGCACGACGGGCGAGCCGAGCGTCGTCACGAGGATCGTGTCGCGCGCGAGGATCTCGCCCCGCCCGAACCGCGCCGCATAGTTGTAGACGTTCTGGGCGGTGGGCAGCGCGGCGAGCGTGACGGCGGAGGCGACCGCGGCGTCGTCGAGCCCGAGCAGCCGGGCGACGACGAACGCCACGACGGGCATGACGAGGAGCTTCGCGACGCTCGCGACGCCGACGGCCGCGCGGGGCTCGCCGCGCCGCAGCGGCCTGGTGCCGTGCAGCGACATGCCGAACGCGAGCAGGATCATGGGGATCGCGGCGCCGCCGAGGATGTCGAGCGGCGCCATGACCGCCACGGGCGGCGTCCAGCCGGTCACGGAGACGAGGGCGCCCGCGAGCGAGCCGAGGATGATCGGGTTGCGCACCGGCTGGGCGAGGACGAAACGCCAGGACAGCCGCCCGCTCGTGGTCGCGTCGAGGACGAGCAGCGCGACGGGCGCGAGCACGAGGAGCTGGAGCAGGATCACCGGCACGACGGCGGTCGCGTCGCCGAGCACGTACACCGCGACGGGCAGGCCGATGTTGTTCGCGTTCACGTAGCCGGAGCCGACGGCCCCGATGGTCGCCTCGGGGGCGGGGAGCCGGAGCCACAGCCGGTCGACGAGCACGAACACGCCCGCGGTGACGACGGCCGCCGTCGCCGCGACGGCGAGCGGCGCCTGGAAGAGCGCGCCGACGTCGGCCCGCGCGAGGACAGTGAACAGCAGCGCGGGGCTCGCGACGAAGAACCCGATGCGGTTGAGCGCCGTCCTGGCGTCGGGGCCGCCGATGCCGAGGCGCGCGGTGACGTACCCGGCCGCGACGACCACGGCGATGATGGCGAAACCGGTGAGGACGGCGCCCACGCGTCAGGTCCTCGGGGCGGGACCGACGCCGGTCGGCCCGGGCCGGCGCGAGGCCGTCCCGGGCCGTGCCGACGACCGGGTCACGAGGAGAGCGCGTCGCGCAGCACGTCCAGGCCCACCGAGCCGAGGTTCAGCGCGCGTGCGTGGAAGGCCTTGGCGTCGAACTCCTCGCCGCGGGCGGTGGCCGCCGCGCGCGCGTCGTCGCGCGTGGCCTCCCACAGGCGCTGCCCGACCTTGTACGACGGCGCCTGGCCCGGCCAGCCGAGGTAGCGGTCGAGCTCGAACCGCACGAACGAGTCGGGCATGTTGACGTTCGCGCGCAGGAACGTGAGCGCCTTGTCCGCGTCCCAGGTCCCGCCGCCCCACTGCTCGGGCGCGGGCAGGCCGAGGTGCACCCCGATGTCGAGCACGACGCGCGCCGCGCGCATGCGCTGCGCGTCCAGCATCCCGAGGCGGTCGCCGTCGTCGTCGAGGAACCCGAGGTCCGCCATGAGGCGCTCCGCGTACAGGGCCCAGCCCTCGCCGTGGCCCGAGACCCAGCACGCGAGCCGGCGCCACGTGTTGAGCGTCGCGCGCGCGTACACGGCCTGGCCGCACTGCAGGTGGTGGCCGGGGACGCCCTCGTGGTAGACCGTCGTCTTCTCGCGCCACGTGTTGAACTCCGTGACGTCCGACGGCACCGACCACCACATGCGGCCCGGCCGGGAGAAGTCGTCGCTCGGCGGTGTGTAGTAGATCCCGCCCGTCTGGGTCGGCGCGATCATGCACTCGAGGTCGAGCACCGGCGTCGGGATGTCGAAGTGGACCCCGTTGAGAGCGGTGATCGCGGCGTCCGACGTCTCCTGCATCCACGACTTCAGGGCGTCGGTCCCGTGCAGCGTGCGGGTCGGGTCGGCGTCGAGCGCGGCGACGGCATCCTCGACGGTCGCGCCCGGCCCGGCGATGCGGGCCGCGATCTCCTCCTGCTCGGCGACGACGCGCGCGAGCTCCTCGAGCCCCCACGCGTACGTCTCGTCCAGGTCGACCTCGGCGCCGAGGAACGTGCGGGAGAAGAGCGCGTAGCGCTCGCGGCCCACCGCGTCCTGCTCGGGGGCCTGCGGGGCGAGCGTCGTCTCGAGGAAGTCCGCGAGGCGCCCGTAGGCCTCGCGCGCCGCGGCGGCACCGTGCTCGAGCTCCTTGCGCACGAGGGAGCACGCCGAGGAGTCGTCGAGCACGGCCTCGGCCTCGGGGCCGGCGACGAACGTCGTGAAGAACGAGCTCTTCGCGTCCGCGAGCTCGCGCGACTGCTGCACGCCGATCCGCACCTGGCGGATCGCGGCGACGTTGCCGCGGGAGGCCGCCTCCGTGAGCGACGCCATGTACCCGTCGATCGCGGTGGGGAGGGCGTTGAGGCGCGAGGCGATGTTCTCCCACGCCTCGACCGTGCCGGTCGGCATGATGTCGAAGACGTCGCGCAGCTCCTGCACGGGCGACGCGATGTTGTTGAGGCTCGCGAGCGGCTCGCCCGCCTCGTGCAGCTCGAGCTGGAGGCCGATGCGCTCGCGCATCGCCGCGAGGGTGACCCGGTCGACGTCGTCGACCGGCTCCAGGCCCTCGAGCTCGCGCAGCACCGCGCGGTCGGCGTCGGCCCGCGCGTCGTGCCCGGCGGGCGAGAGGTCGGAGACGAGGTGGTCGTAGCCGGACAGCCCCATCGCGGTCGCGGCGATCGGGTCGAGCTCGGCGATCCGCGTGACGTAGGCCTCGGCGACGGCGTCGATCGGCGTGGGTGTGCGGTCGGGGGTCCCGGCGGATGCGCCGGCGGGTGTGGTGGTGGTGTCGCTCACCCGGACGAGACTACTCGGCGGCCGGTCGCGGGTCTGCCGGATTCTCCGGGTTCTCGCCGCGGTCGTCCTCGGCGGGGTCCGTGGCCGGGGCCTCGGGGAGAGCGTCGTCGGCCAGGGCCAGCAGCGCCGCCGCGAGGTCGTCCGCCCAGGCGCGGTGGTAGCGCACCAGGAGCACGCCCGTCGCGTCCGTGTCGTCCGCGGCGTGCCAGACGGCGACCGGGTCGCCCGGGCGCGGGCCCGCGGTGCCGTCGGGCACGACGACGCGCGCCGGGCGTGCGGTCCTCGCGCCGGACGCGGTGGTCACGACCAGCGTCGCCCGCACGACCGAGGGACCCGCCGTCCCGGTGCTCGTCGCCGAGGCCGGCGCACCGCCGGCAGCCGTGCCCTCGGCGGTGCCCGTGGCCGAGTCCACGGCACCGGCACCGGGGAGCACGAGCGTCCCGGTCGCCCGGACCGGTGCGGCGAGCAGCGCGTCGCGGCCGCGGGCGAGCCCCGCCACCACCCGGTCGTCCTGGTAGCGCACGAGCGCGAGCAGGGCTGTGACGAGGAGCCCCAGCGTCGCTACCACCACGACGGCGTCCGGCACGGGCCAGCCGCGGCCCGACGCGAGGCGCTGGTAGACGAGCAGCGCGACGGTCGGCACGAACGCCACGGCCCAGGCCCAGCGACGCCAGCCCGGCACGGGCTCCACCGCCGGGAGGCCGGTGGGGTCCGCCTCGACCTCGTCGGCGGAGGCGGGGAGCTCGACGAGCACGCCCCGCTCAGGCAGGCGGCGCACGCGGGGCGACGCGCTCGGCGCGGTCACGACCGCAGGCTCCAGCGCCACGAGTCGGCGTTGTGCCGGCCGGAACGCCCGCCGAAGCTCTTCGCGGTCGCGCCGTCCCCGGTCCCGCGCAGCCCGCGCGCCCGGTTGGTCCACTCGTCGACGGGCGCGACGTCGTCCGGCAGCCCGCTCGCGGCGGCGGCTGCGGCGAGGCCGGCGACGAGCGCGGCGACCTCCAGCTCGTCGGGCGTGCCGCGCACGACGCGGACGCTCGGGGCGTCGGGCCGCGGCGTGCTCACTCGTCGTCCTCGTCGTGGTCGTGGTCGTCGTCAGCCCCGCGCCCCACGCCCCACTCGGGGACGGCGTAGCCCGCCTCGACGAGCCGCTGGCGCGCCTCGTGGCCCCACCGGTCCAGGAGCCCGACGACGTCGTCGAGGTCCGGCCCGCCGGGGTGCGTCATGACGACGTAGTCGAGGGTGAAGGTGTCGTCCTGCACGTCGGCCGGCGAGGCGTCGTCGTCGACCTCGTCGTCGGCGCCCGGGTCCCACACCGACGTCGTGAGGTCGGCGTGGATGCCGAGCGCACCGTGCAGCTCGTCGAACAGCCGGGCGTTGAGCGCCCCGATGCGGCCCTCGAGCGCGAGGACGCGCGGGTCCTCGTCGGCCTCGGACGCGCCGAACTCGGCCCGCACCCCGACGGCCGTCTCGACGTACTCGTGCAGCGCCGCCGTGAGCGCGTCGACCGCGGCGTGCAGCGGCGCCGGGTCCACCGACCCGAGCGGCACGGGTCCGTGCGTGGCGTCGTCGTGGCTCATGCGTGGTCCTTCCTCGCGAGGTTCGTCGGGCGCTGGTGCTCGCTCGCGGTCACAGCGGGATGTTGCCGTGCTTCTTGGGCGGCAGGGTCGCGCGCTTGGTGCGCAGCGCCCGCAGCGCGCGCACGACCTGCACGCGCGTCTCCGACGGACGGATGACCGCGTCGACGTACCCGCGCTCGGCGGCGTCCCAGGGGTTGACGATCGCGTCCTCGTACTCGGCGACGAGCCGGGCGCGCTCCGCCTCGACGTCGTCGCCCGCGTCCGCCGCGCGCTTGAGCGCCGCCCGCTGGAGGATGTTCACCGCACCGCCCGCGCCCATGACGGCGACCTGCGCCGTCGGCCACGCGAGGTTGACGTCGGCGCCGAGCTGCTTGGAGCCCATGACGATGTACGCCCCGCCGTACGCCTTGCGCGTGATGACGGTGACGAGCGGGACCGTGGCCTCGGCGTACGCGTAGATGAGCTTCGCGCCGCGGCGGATGATGCCCTGGTGCTCCTGGTCGACGCCCGGCAGGAAGCCCGGGACGTCGACGAGCGTGAGCACGGGGATGTTGAACGCGTCGCACGTGCGCACGAACCGGGCCGCCTTCTCCGCGGCGTCGATGTCGAGCGTGCCCGCCATCGCGAGCGGCTGGTTCGCGACGACGCCGACCGACTGGCCCTCGACGTGCCCGAACCCGACCAGCACGTTCTTCGCGAACAGCGGCTGCACCTCGAGGAACGCGCCCTCGTCGAGCACGTGCTCGATCACCGTGCGCATGTCGTACGGCTGCGAGTCCGAGTCGGGCACGAGCGCGTCGAGCTCGAGGTCGTCCTCCGTGACGTCGAGCTCGACGTCGTCGGGCGGGAACGACGGTGCGTCCGAGAGGTTGTTCTGCGGCAGGTAGGACACGAGGTGGCGCACGTAGTCGATCGCGTCGTCCTCGTCGGCGCCGAGGTAGTGCGCGACGCCGGACTTCTCGTTGTGCGTCAGGCCGCCGCCGAGCTCCTCGAAGCCCACGTCCTCGCCCGTCACCGCGCGGATCACGTCCGGTCCGGTGATGAACATGTTGGACGTCTTGTCCGCCATGACGATGAAGTCCGTCAGGGCGGGGGAGTACACCGCGCCGCCCGCGCTCGGGCCGAGGATGAGCGAGATCTGCGGGATCACGCCCGACGACGCGACGTTGCGGCGGAAGATCTCCGCGAACTGCGTGAGCGCCGCGACGCCCTCCTGGATGCGCGCGCCGCCGCCGTCGGAGATGCCGATCAGCGGCACGCCCGTGCGCAGCGCGAGGTCCTGCACCTTGGTGATCTTCTGGCCGTGCACCTCGCCGAGGCTCCCGCCGAACACGGTGAAGTCCTGGGAGTACACGCACACCTGGCGGCCGTCGATCGTGCCGTGGCCGACGACGACGCCGTCGCCCGCCAGGCGCTTCTTCTCGAGCCCGAAGTTGTGCGAGCGGTGCTTGGCGAAGGCGTCGAGCTCGACGAAGCTGCCCTCGTCGAGCAGCGCCTCGATGCGCTCGCGCGCCGTCTTCTTGCCGCGCGCGTGCTGCTTGGTCCGCGCCGCCTCCTCGGGCACCTCGGTCGCCTCGGCGCGGCGACGGTCGAGGTCGGCGAGCTTGGCCGCGGTGCCCACGAGGTGGGGCGCGTCGGGCGTTGTCGGGGGTGCCTCGGGCGTCGCGGGCGAGGTGGTCGCAGAGTCCGTCACGGACCCGAGCCTAGTTGGCGGGTGGCGCCAACTCGATGCGGGCGACACCAGCACGGCCGGGTCGGGTCTTGGTGGGTGTCGACAAACCCGACGCGGGCGCCCGGGCGGTGCCGCCGGGCGCCCGGGCCGCCCGCGCCGACCTCGTGCCGGACGGTCGCGTGCGGGAGGATGACGGGCATGGCGAGCGCGCGCGAGGACGAGACCGGGCCCGACGGCGGGGGGCGGCCCCCGCTGCGGGCGGAGTTCCTGCGGGAGCTGCTCGTGGCGCCCGCGGGGCCGCTCGCCCGGCTCGAGGTCGTCCCCGAGTCGGCCTCGACGAACGCCGAGCTCGCCCGTGCGGTCGCCGCCGACCCGGGTGCCTGGCCGGCGCCGGCGCTCCTCGTCGCCGAGCACCAGCCCGGAGGCCGCGGCCGGCTGGGGCGCCCGTGGACGACGCCGCCGCGCGCCGCGCTGCTCGGCTCGCTCCTCCTGCGCCCCGAGGTGCCGCGCGACGCGCTCAGCTGGCTCCCGCTCCTCGCCGGGCTCGCCACCGCCCGCGCCCTGCGTGCGACCGCCGGGGTCGACGCCGTCGTCAAGTGGCCGAACGACGTGCTCGTGCCGGACCCGGGCGTCGCGCCGGGGTCGCTGGACGTCGCGTCGGCGGAGGGCGGCGACCAGGCGCCGCTGCGCAAGGTCGCCGGCATCCTCGCGGAGGTGCTGCCCGACGGCGGCGTCGTCGTCGGCGTCGGGCTCAACGTCTCCCAGGAGCGCGACGAGCTGCCCGTGCCCACGGCCACCTCGCTCGCTCTGGCGGGGGCGGCGACGACCGACCGGGAGGTCGTGCTCGTCGCCCTCCACGAGGCGTTCGGCGAGGTCCTGCTGCGCTGGCAGGACGCCGGGGGCGACGCCCGTGCGGCCGGGCTCGACGCCGACTGCGCCGAGGTGAGCGCCACGCTCGGGACGCGCGTGCGCGTCGAGCGCGTCGGGGGCGGCGACGTCGTCGGGCTCGCGACCGGGCTCGCGCCCGACGGCGGCCTGGTGGTGCGCGAGGACGACGGGACGACGAGCGTCCACCACAGCGGCGACGTCCACCACCTGCGCCCGCACGAGTGACGGCCTGCGTCCGAGATCGGCGGTCCGGGACGACATCGGCGGTCACGACCGCCGATCTCGCGCGCCACCGCCGATCTCGCGCGCGAACGCCGAGCTCGCCCGGGCCGAGGAATAGGATCGCCGGGTGCCCGTGGACCCTGAGCAGAACGAGCCCGTCGCCACCGCCCCGTCCCCGAACGGCGGGGAGGGCGGCGAGCCCGCCCCGGACACCGAGGCGACGGAGGCGGTGCTCGACGAGGCGCTGCTGGGCGGCCCCCGCACCCTCACCGTCGAGCGGCTCGCCGAGCGCGCCGGCGTCGGCGAGGACCGGGTCCGCGCCTACTGGCAGGCGCTGGGCCTGCCGCTCACCGAGGGCGAGGAGCACGCGTTCACCGAGAAGGACGCGCAGGCGCTCGCGGACGTGTTCGCCTTCGCCGAGACGGAGCGGCTCGACGAGCGCGCGCTGACGACCCTCATCCGCTCCACCGGGCACACGACCGAGCGGCTCGTGCTCTGGCAGGTCGAGGCGCTCGTCGAGCACCTGACGCGCCGGTTCGACCTCGACGACACGAGCGCGCGCCTGCTCGTCCTCGACCGGCTGCCCGAGCTCGCGCCCGTCCTCGAGGAGCAGCTCCTGCACGCCTGGCGCCGCCAGCTCGCGGCGGTCGCCGGGAGGTTCGCGGTCGAGTTCTCGGACGCGCGCGCGACCGCGGTCGACGAGCACGAGCTCCCGCTCCCGCGCGCGGTCGGGTTCGCGGACATCGTCTCCTTCACGCAGCGCACGCGCGGGCTGGGGTCGAGCGAGCTCGCGGAGTTCGTCCAGCTCTTCGAGACGAGCGCGCGCGACGTCATCACTGCCGCGGGAGGTCGCGTCGTCAAGACGATCGGCGACGCGGTGCTCTACGTCGCCGACGACGTCGCCACCGGGGCGCGCGTCGCGCTCGGCCTCGCCGAGGCCGGCGGACGGGAGGAGGACGTCGACGTCCCGCCCGTCCGCGTGAGCCTCGTGTGGGGCCGGGTGCTCTCGCGGTTCGGCGACGTGTTCGGTCCGAGCGTCAACCTCGCCGCCCGCCTGGTGGACATCGCCGAGCCGACGACGGTCCTCGTCGACCGCGACACCGCCGGCCTGCTCGCGGGCGACCAGCGCTTCGCGCTCACGGCGCAGCCCGAGACCGAGGTGCAGGGGCTCGGCACGATCGAGCCCGTGCGCCTCCAGTGGGCCTACCGCGGCTGACGGCCTGCCGGCGCAGCGAGCGGGTCAGACGGCCTCGAGCAGGCCGGGCCCGTCGTTGGTCACGGAGTTGACCAGGGTCGAGATCTCGCGCGCGACCATCGGGACGTCGTCGTGCGGGCCGCCGAGCCCGAGCAGGTCGGCCGCCCCGCGAGCGTCGACCGCCGGGTCGAGCCACGCGTCCCACGCGTCGGCGGGCAGGGCGAGCGGCATCCGGTCGTGGATCTCGGCGAGGTACGGCGCCGCGTCCGTCGTGATGATCGTCGTCGAGACGAGCCAGCGGTCGGGGTCGTCGTCCGCCTTGGTCCGGTCGCGCCAGAACTCGTAGAGCCCGGCGAACGCGGCGCTCTCGCCGTCGCCCGGCGCGATCCAGTACGGCTGCTTGGGCACCTTGCCCCGGCGCGCGGGCGCGCCCGCGGACCCGGCCGGGGACGCGCCGTCGGGCAGGACGCGCCACTCGTAGTAGCCGTCCGCGGGCACGAGGCAGCGACGGACGCCGAACGGCTTGGCGAACGCCGGCTTGTCGAGGATCGACTCCGCGCGCGCGTTGATCATGCGCGCGCCGCCCTTGGGGTCCTTGGACCACGACGGCACGAGGCCCCAGCGCGCGAGGCGCAGCGAGCGCCGGACCTCGCCCGTGTCCTTGGCCGCGCGCTCGACGACGATCCGCACGGGGTCCGTCGGCGCGAGGTTCCACGACGGCGGCAGGAGCCGCGCGTCGTCGGCCACGTCCGCGATCGCGAACTCGTCCGCGAGATCCTGCGCGTCCCGGAAGGAGGCATAGCGTCCGCACATGCCTCCAGCCTGCCGCACGCCACCCACGCGCGGGCCGTGAGGGAGAGCAGGCTCACGCCCGGAGCGCCGCGTCCCGCACGATCGAATCGATACGATGGACGCCATGCCCTCTTCCTCGGTCGACCCCGCCGTGCCCCGACCGAGATCGTCCGCCCGCTGGGTGCTGCTCCTCGGCGCGCTCGCCACGCTCCCCGCGCTCACGGTCGACATGTACCTCCCGCTGCTGCCCGAGGTCGGCGCCGACCTCGGCGCCCCGGACTCCCTCGCGCAGCTCACGCTCTCCGCCATGCTGGTCGGCGGGGCCGTCGGGCAGCTCGTCATCGGTCCCCTCTCCGACCGGTACGGTCGCCGCCTGCCCGTCCTCGTCGGCCTGTCGCTGCACGTCGTGACCTCGATCCTGTGCGCGATGGCACCCAACATCGGGATCCTCATCGGGCTGCGCGTACTCCAGGGCTTCTTCAACGCCTCCGCGTCCGTCGTCGCGATCGCCGCCATCCGCGACCGCTTCACCGGCTCCGACGCCGCGCGCATCCTCTCGCGGCTCATGCTCGTCATCGGGCTCGCGCCCCTCCTCGCGCCGTCGCTGGGGTCGTTCATCGGCGCGCACGCCTCGTGGCACGCGGTGTTCTGGGTGCTCGCGGCCGCCGGGCTCGCGCTCGCCGCCGTCGTCCTGCTCTGGATGCCGGAGTCGCTCCCGGTCGAGCGGCGGCGCCCCGCCGGGGCGCGCACCGTCCTGCGCGGCTACGCGAGCCTCCTGCGCGACCGCCACTTCGTCGCGCTCGCCGTCCTGCCCGGGCTCGGCCAGGCCGTGCTCATGAGCTACGTCGTCGGCTCGCCGTTCGTGCTCCAGGAGGGGTACGGGCTCAGCCACGGCCAGTTCGCGCTGCTGTTCGCGGTCAACGGCGTCGGCCTCGTGCTCTCCGCGCAGGCGAACGCCGCGCTCGTGCGTCGCGTGGCGCCCATGCGCCTGCTGCGTGTCGCGCTCGTCGTGCAAGGAGTGTTCACGGTGGGGTTGCTCGTGGTCGCCCTGACCGGCGCGGGCGGCATCGTCGGCATCGTCGCCGCACTGTTCCTCGTCCTGTCGATGCAGGGCATGATCCCGGCGAACGCGTCGGCGCTCGCGCTCACCCGCCACGGCGAGATCGCAGGCACCGCCGCGGCCGTCATCGGGGCGTTCCAGTCCGGGGTCGCCGGGCTCGTGAGCCCGCTCGTCGGCGTGCTCGGGGGCGACGCCGTCGCGATGGCGACCGTCATGCTCGGCGCGGTCGTCGCGTCGCTCCTCGTGCTCGCCCTCGCGACGCCCGCGTTCCGTCGGGGCGGCTGGCACACGCCGGTCTGACGGTCACCGGCGCGCCACGCGCTCGTCGACCACCCGTCGCCCGCCCGCAACCCCCGCGTCGCCGGGCGGCGCTTGGCTGGTTCCCATGAGACCCACAGCCGTGCTCAAGGTCGCCGCCGCGCTCACCGCCGCCGTCGCCGTCGCGCTGACGCCCTCCGCGACGGCGCTCGCCGCCGCACCGAGCGGCCTCGCCGCCCGCCCCGGCGAGGGGGCCGGCCCCGGCCGCACGACCGCCGTCGTCCCCACGCTCGTCGCCCGCGCGACGCTGTCCGCCGACCACCTGGAGGACGGGCCGCCGTCCGGCGCGCTCGCGACCCCCACCAACGGCCGTCAGGGGCCGTTCGACGGCCAGGTGATCCCGGGTTTCTCGGCCATGATCGACAACGGCGACGGGACGTTCTGGGCTCAGCCGGACAACGGGTTCGGCGCGAAGGGCAACTCGGCCGACTTCCTCCTGCGCCTCTACCGCGTCACGCCCCGCTGGGAGACGGCGCGCGGCGGCGCCGGCGAGATCGAGGTGGGCGAGCACCTCTCGCTGCGCGACCCGGACCACCACGTCGACTTCCCGATCGTCCACGAGGACACCGACGAGCGGCTCCTCACGGGCGCCGACTTCGACATCGAGTCCGTCGTGCGCGCGAAGGACGGCACCTTCTGGATCGGGGAGGAGTTCGGGCCCTTCCTGCTGCACGTCGACGCGACGGGCGCGCTCCTCGCCCCGCCCGTGCCGTTCCCCGACGGGAAGTCGCCCGCCAACCCCTACCTCGCGCCGGGCGAGACGCCGCGCGTCGGGTCGAGCCGCGGGTTCGAGGCGCTCGCGGGGTCGCGCGACGGCCGCTACCTGTACCCGGTGCTCGAGGGCGCTCTCGTCGGCGACGACCCGCGCGACCGCGTCGTGCGCCAGTTCGACACGCGCGCGGGCCGGTACACCGACCGCACCTGGACCTACCGCGTGGACACCGACGCCAACGTCGTGGGCGACGCGTTCCTGGTCCGCGGCGACGAGCTCCTGCTCGTCGAGCGCGACGACTTCGACGGCGAGCAGTCCGTGACCAAGCGCGTGTACCGGGTCGACCTGAGCGAGAGCGACCGGTCGGGGCACCTTGAGAAGGAGCTCGTGCTCGACGCGCTGAAGATCGCGAACCCTCATGGCCTCGGCGCGGGCGACGGCTACGGCACCGGCGACCCGTTCTCGCTGCCCGTGCAGTCGTTCGAGACCGTCGTCCAGCTCCGCGACGGCCGTCTGCTGCTCGCGAACGACAACAACTACCCGGGCAACGACGCGCGCGTGCCCGGCACCCCCGACGACACCGAGATGGTCCTCGTCGACCTGCGGCGCGAGCGCGTCGCGACCGACGACGTGACCGTCGTCGGGCACCGCGGCGCGAGCGGCTACCGCCCCGAGCACACGCTCGCCGCGTACGAGCAGGCGATCCTCCAGTGTGCCGACTTCATCGAGCCCGACGTCGTCGCCACCCAGGACGGCGTGCTCGTCGCCCGGCACGAGAACGAGATCGGGGGCACGACGAACGTCGCGCAGCACCCGGAGTTCGCCGACCGCCGCACGACGAAGACGATCGACGGCACAACCGTCACCGGGTGGTTCACGGAGGACTTCACGCTTGCCGAGCTGCGCACCCTGCGCGCGAAGGAGCGGATCCCGGCCGTCCGCCCGCAGAGCACGGCGTTCGACGGCCTCTACCCGGTCCCGACCCTCGCCGAGGTCCTCGACCTCGCCCGGCACTCCGAGACGTGCGACGGGAAGCAGGTCGGGGTGTACCCCGAGACCAAGCACCCGACCTACTTCGACTCGGTCGGGCTGTCGCTCGAGGAGCCGCTCGTCGCCGCGCTGCGCGACGCCGGGCTCGACTCACGCAAGGCGCCCGTCACCGTGCAGTCGTTCGAGACGGGCAACCTGCGCGAGCTCGACCGCCTGACGAAGGTCGACCTCGCGCAGCTCGTCAGCAGCTCCGGCGCCCCCTACGACCTCGTCGCCGCAGGCGACCCGCGCACGTACGCCGACCTCGTCACGCGCACCGGCCTGCGGGAGATCGCGCGGTACGCCGACGGGGTCGGGCTCGAGAAGAACGTCATGATCCCGCGTCGCGCCGACGGGACGCTCGGCACGCCGACGTCGGTCATCCGTGACGCGCACCGCGCGGGTCTGGAGGTCCACGGGTGGACCTTCCGCGCGGAGAACCAGTTCCTGCCCGCGGAGCACCGCTCGAGCGCCGACCCGGCCGCGTACGGCGACCTCGCTGGCGAGGTCCGCGTCTTCCTCGACGCGGGCATGGACGGGTTCTTCACCGACCAGCCGGACCTCGGGGTCGCTGCCGTGCACGACCGCTGACGCCCCCGCAGGTCCGTCCTTCGCCGCCCTTTCACACGTCCTCCTGCTGGTTCAGCGCACGCATCCACGCCGCACCCTTTACCCTCAGACCGTGCCAACGACCGCCCCCGCCTCGTCGTCCCCGCGCTCGCGGCCCCGAGCGCCGCAGACGACGCACTCCCGGAAGGGCGGGGAGGACAAGCCCTCCGGCGGCCCGCACCACGCGCGTGCGCTGCGCTCGCACCGCGTCGCGCGGGCGGTCGGGCTCGTCCTCACCGGGGCCCTCGTCTTCGTCGCGGTGGGCGCCGGCGCGGTGTACCTCGACCTCAAGTCGAAGATCACCGTGAGTGATGCGACGGACTACGTCGTCGGCATGCCGACCGAGGAACCACCGAAGGACCCGTCCGACCCGTTCGCGGGCAAGGCGCTCAACATCCTCGTCATGGGCACCGACTACCGCGACGCCGCGAACGAGGCGATCGCCGGCAAGGAGGAGGGCATGCGGTCGGACACCACGTTCATCGTGCACGTGTCCGGTGACCGCACACGCATGGAGGTCGTCTCGATCCCGCGCGACTCGCTGGTCGACCTGCCGGAGTGCAAGCTCCCGGACGGCTCCATGTCCTCGCCCCGGCGCAACGTGATGTTCAACGAGGCGTTCCAGATCGGCTCGGGCGGCGTCGACGACATGGACGCCGCCGCCGGCTGCACGATCTCGTCCGTCTACAGCCTCACGGGTGTGCCCATCACCAACCACGTCGTCGTCAAGATGACCGGGGTCATCGGCGTGGTCGACGCGATCGACGGCGTGACCATGTGCTTCCCGGAGCCCGTCGTCGAGGACCCGGACTACGGCACGCTGAACCTCCCGGCGGGCCAGCACACGCTCACCGGCCACGAGGCCATCGGGTTCCTGCGTGCCCGGCACGGCACGGGCATGGGCCTCGAGATGGGGTCCGACCTCACGCGCATCACGCGCCAGCAGGCGTTCATCGACTCGGCCGTGCGCGAGCTGCTGTCCCAGAACATCATCACCAACTCGCCCCAGCTCTACGGCGTCATCGAGGCCGTGCTCGGCTCGATCAGCGCCGACCCCACGATCGCCGACCCGACGGCGCTCGCGGGCCTCGCGTTCAGCCTTCGTGCGATCAAGCCCTCGGAGGTCGTCTTTACCCAGGTGCCCGTCGTCGAGGCGGCGAGCGACCGCAACCGCGTCGAGTGGACGTCGGAGGCGGACGCGATCTGGCAGCGGCTCATCGACGACGCGCCCGCGCCGGGCCACGAGCCAGTCGACCCGCGCGACGACGCGACGGCGCCCGCGGACGGCACGACCGACCCGGCGACCGGGGCGGACCCGGGCACGACGGACCCCGGGACGACCGACCCGGGTACGACGGATCCTGGCACGACCGACCCGGGCACGACGCCCGAGGCCCCGGTCGAGGAGGAGCTCCAGCCCGGCGTCTGCGGCTGATCCGCGCTCGCTGTCGCCGGCGGCGGTCAGGAGCGGTTCAGGTCAGCGGCCGTTCACGGCCGCGTCGTGGCCAGACGGGCCAGTCGGCCGACGGCCTCGTGCAGCACGTCCTCGCGCTTGACGAACGTGAACCGCACGCGAGAGGCCAGCGCGCGGGCCGTCGTCGACCCCGGCGTGCAGAACGCGCTCACGGGGACGCCGACGACGCCCGCGAGGGAGGGCAGCTCGCGGCACAGGGCGGTGCCGTCCTCGAAGCCGAGCGGGGCGCCGTCGGCGATGACGAAGTACGTGCCCTGCGGCACGACGACGTCGAACCCGGCCCGGACCAGACCCTCGCACAACAGGTCGCGGCGCGCGGCGAGCGAGTCGGCCAGCGCGCGCGGGGTCTCGTCGTCGGACAGCGCGTCGGCGATCGCGGGCTGGAACGGCGCGCCCGACGTGTAGGTGAGGAACTGCTTGACGGTGCGCACCGCGGTGACGAGCGGCTCCGGGCCGTGGAGCCAGCCGATCTTCCAGCCGGTGAACGAGAACGTCTTGCCGGCCGAGGAGATCGTGATCGTGCGCTGCCGCATCCCGGGGAGGGTCGCGATCGGCACGTGCCGGGCGTCGTCGAACGTCAGGTGCTCGTAGACCTCGTCCGTGACGACGACCACGTCGTGGCGGCGCGCGACGGCCGCGATCGCGTCGAGCTCGTCGAGGTCGAGCACCGTGCCCGTCGGGTTGTGGGGCGAGTTCACCAGGACGAGGCGCGTGCGGTCGGTGACGGCCGCGCGCAGGGCGTCGAGGTCGAGGCGGAAGCGGTCCGGGCCGGGCACGAGGGGGACGGTCACGTGGTTCGCCCCCGCGAGCGCGATGCACGCGGCGTGGGAGTCGTAGAACGGCTCGAGCGTGACGACGTCGTCCCCCGGTCCGGCCAGCGCGAGGATCGTCGCGGCGAGGGCCTCCGTCGCGCCCGTGGTCACCAGGACCTCGGTCTCCGGGTCGGGGTCCAGCCCGTAGTGCCGGTACTGGTGGCTCGCGATCGCGTTGCGCAGCTCGAGGATGCCCGGACCCGGCGGGTACTGGTTGTGGCCCTCCTCGATCGCGCGGACCGCCGCGTGCTTGACGGTCGCCGGTCCGTCGACGTCCGGGAAGCCCTGCCCCAGGTTGATCGCCCCCGTGCGGTGCGCGAGGGCGGTCATCTCGGCGAAGACCGTCGCCGCCACCGCGCCGTCCGCTCCGAGGAGGCCGGTAGCGCGGGCGGCGGCCTGCCATCGGCCGGGCGGGAGGTCGTTCGTGGCCGTCATGGACACCGACCCTAGTCGCGCCCACGCCCACGATGTGGGACGCCGCGGTCGGGTTCCCGCCCGGCGAGCGCCGCGATCCGCGGGTGCGCGGCGCCGTCGTCCACAGGGCCCTGCCGCGAGACGCGCGGATGCCCTACTCTCTCGGTCAGGTCTTTCCGGTCCGGCGGGGCAGCCGGCCAGCAGAGCAGGGGGAATGCTCGACATGTCTACGGACACGCACGCCGTCGGCGTGCTCGAGGGCGAGGTGCGCGAGCTCGTCCGGCGGCGCGAGGTGGACCCCGTGCGCGACCGGGCGGCCGTCGACCAGCTCGTGCGTGAGGCGGTCGCCGACTACGAGACTCGCAGCGCCCTCGGGGCGGTCGCACCGCTCGCCGACCCGGCGGCGGCGAGCCGGGCGGTCGTGGACTCCGTCGCCGGACTCGGACCGCTCCAGCCGTACCTCGACGACCCGGAGATCGAGGAGGTCTGGATCAACGCCCCCTCGCAGGTGTTCGTCGCGCGGGGCGGCCGGTCCGAGCTCACGACGACGATCCTCACCGCGGAGCAGGTGCGCGACCTCGTCGAACAGATGCTGCGCTCGTCCGGACGTCGGCTGGACCTGTCGAGCCCGTTCGTCGACGCCTCGCTGCCCGGCGGCGAGCGGCTCCACGTGGTGATCCCCGACGTCACGCGCACCGCGTGGGCGGTCAACATCCGCAAGCACGTGGTCCGTGCGTCGCACCTCGACGACCTCGTGCGGCTCGGCTCGCTCACCCCGCAGGCGGCGGCGTTCCTCGACGCCTCGGTCCGCGCCGGGCTGAACATCCTCGTCGCGGGCGCGACCCAGGCGGGCAAGACGACGATGCTCAACGCCCTCGCGGGCTCGGTCCCGCCCACGCAGCGCGTCGTCACGTGCGAGGAGGTGTTCGAGCTCCGGTTCGCCGTGCGGGACGTCGTGTCCATGCAGTGCCGCCAGCCGAGCCTCGAGGGTACCGGCGAGATCCCGTTGCGGCGCCTCGTCAAGGAGGCGCTGCGCATGCGGCCGGACCGCATCGTCATCGGGGAGGTCCGTGAGGCGGAGAGCTTCGACCTCCTCGTGGCCCTCAACGCAGGCGTCCCCGGGATGTGCACCCTGCACGCGAACTCGGCTCGCGAGGCGATCACCAAGATGTGCACCCTGCCGCTGCTCGCCGGCGAGAACGTCTCCGACCGCTTCGTGGTGCCCACCGTGGCGTCCGCGATCGACCTCGTCGTCCACCTCGGCGTCGACGTCGACGGGCGGAGGGTGGTGCGCGAGGTCCTGGGGGTCACGGGGCGGGTCGAGCAGGGCGTGGTGGAGGCCGCGGAGATCTTCGTCCGGAACGGGGACCGCCTGGTGCGGGCGGACGGGTTCCCGCCCGGCGCGGACCGGTTCGCGCGTGCGGGGATCGACCTGGCTGCCGTGCTGCACCCCGGGCGCGCGCTCGTCGCGGACACCGCGGCAGGCCCGGCGTGGTCGGGGGCGAGCTGACGTGGGCGTGGTCGCGGGATTCCTGCTCGGTGCCGGCCTGTTCTGCGTCTGGTGGTCCTTCTGGACGCCGGGCCCGCCCCGGGAGCGCCGCGCGGACGGCTGGGCGGCCCGCACCCAGGACCTCCTCGTGCAGGCGGGTGCGCCCTCCGTGACGCCAGGCGCTCTGGTGGCGACGAGCGCGGGCGTGGGGCTCGTGGTCCTCCTCGTCGCGACGGTGCTCGCGGGGTCGGTGACGATCGCCGCGTGCTTCGGGGCGATCGCCGCGTCGCTGCCGGTGCTCCTCGTGCGCTCTCGTGCCCGACGCCGGAGGGCGCGGCTGCGCGACGTGTGGCCCGAGGTGCTGGACCACCTCGCCTCCGGGGTCCGCGCGGGCCTGTCGCTGCCCGAGGCCGTGGGCCAGCTGGGCGAGCGCGGCCCGGCGGAGCTGCGGGAGCCGTTCGCCCGGTTCGCGGTGGACTACCGCGCGTCGGGGCGCTTCGGGGACTGTCTGGACCGGCTCAAGGACCGGCTCGCGGACCCCGTGGCCGACCGCATCGTGGAGTCGTTGCGCCTGACGCGCGACGTGGGCGGGACGGACCTGGGGCGACTCCTGCGCACCCTGTCGGCGTTCCTGCGGGAGGACGCGCGGACCCGCGGGGAGCTCGAGGCGCGCCAGTCCTGGACGGTGAACGGCGCGCGGCTCGCCGTCGCGGGCCCCTGGGTGGTGCTCGGATTCCTGGCGTCGCGGCCCGAGACGGCGGCGGCCTACAACTCGCTGACCGGGGCGCTCGTCCTCGGCGTCGGAGCCGCCTGCTCCGCCGCGGCGTACCAGCTCATGCTGCGGATCGGGCGCCTGCCCGAGGAGGAGCGGGTGCTCCGATGAACGTGCTGGACGTCTCACTGACGGGGGCCGCGATCGGAGCGCTCGGTGGGGTGGGGGTGCTCCTCGTCGCGGCCGGTGTCCGCGGTCGTGCGATCCGGCTCGACGAGCGCCTCGCGCCCTACCTGCGGACCCACGACACGACGTCGGTGCTCCTGCGCGACCAGCCGACCTGGACGCCGTTCCCGACGGTCGAGCGCTTGGTCGCGCCGGTGCTCGCCGACGCCGGCCGGGCGCTCGAGCGGCTCGGCTCCACGTCCTCCGACGTCCGCCGTCGGATCGAGCGCGCGGGCCGTCGTCAGACCGTCGAGCAGTTCCGTGCACGCCAGCTCGTGTGGGGCGTCGTCGGGCTCGCCCTGGGTACGTCGTTCGCGATCGTCCTCGCCGCGACGCGGGGCTCGTCCGTCGTGCTGCTCGCGCTCCTCGCGCTGCTGTGCGGGGTGGGAGGGGTCCTCGTCTGTGACCACGCCCTGACCCGCGCGGTACGACGCCGGGAGCAACGCATGCTCGCGGAGTTCCCGACCGTCGCCGAGCTGCTCGCCCTCGCGGTGAACGCCGGCGAGGGCCCGGTCGCGGCGCTCGAACGGGTCGCCACGACGGCCCACGGAGAGCTCTCGGAAGAGCTGCGCGCGACGCTCGCGTCCGTGCGCGCCGGCACGCCGCTCGCGCGGGCGCTCGAGCAGCTCGCCGATCGGACGGGTCTGCCGAGCCTGACCCGTTTCGCGGAGGGCGTCGCCGTCGCGGTGGAGCGCGGGACCCCGCTCGCCGACGTCCTGCGCGCCCAGGCGCAGGACGTGCGCGAGTCCGGGCGCCGCGCACTGATGGAGGCGGGTGGCAAGAAGGAGGTGGCGATGATGATCCCGGTCGTCTTCCTCATCCTTCCCGTGACGGTGGTCTTTGCCGTGTATCCGTCGCTCGCCACACTGCGGCTCGGATTCTGAGCGGGGGGCTCCCCGGGGTGCTCTCGGCACCCGCACAGCTTGAGAACGACACGACCGACGACGGACGAACCAGGGGGAACCATGCAGGGGTGGGGTAGCAGGACGCAGGGTGCGCGGCGAGCAGGGCGCGAGGCGGTCGGACGCCTGCTGCGCGGAGACCGGGAACGGGGCGACGTCCCGGGGTGGGTGCTCATCACCCTGATGACGGCGGGCCTCGTCATCGCGTTGTGGGCCGTCGCAGGGCCGGCGTTGACCCAGGCCTTCAGCAACGCGATCTCGAGCGTGGGTGCGCCCTGAGGTGGCGCACGGCGACGCTTCCGGCACGGTGTCCGACGCCCACGAGCGCGGATCAGCGGTCGTCGACTTCACCCTCGTGTCCCTTCTGGTGCTCGTGCTGTTCCTCGGTGTCGTCCAGGTGGCGCTCGCCGTCCACGTGCGGGCGACGCTGGTGGACTGTGCCGCCGAGGGCGCTCGGGTCGCCGGCCGTGCCGACCGCGGCCCGCAGGACGGGGCCGTCCGGACGCGCGAGCTGATCACGGCCGCGCTCTCGCCGCGTTACGCGCAGGACGTCGTGGCGCGGCAGACCGTCGTCGAGGGCCTCCCGGTCGTCGAGGTCACGGTCGCGGCGCCCCTCCCCGTGGTGGGTCTTCTCGGTCCTGCGGGTGTGGTGACCGTCGACGGGCACGCGCTCGAGGAGGCGCCGTGATCCGTCGGCTGCGGGTGCTGCTCGTCCGGCTCACCGGGGGCGGGCCGCGGGCGGAGCAGGGGAGCGCGGTCGTGGAGTTCCTGGGCGTGGCGCTCGTGCTGCTGGTGCCGGTGGTCTACCTCGTGCTGACCGCCGGGCGGCTCCAGGCCGCCACGTTCGCGGTCGAGGGTGCCTCGCGGGAGGCTGCGCGGGCCTTCGTCACCGCGCCGTCCGGGGACGACGGCGCGCGGCTCGCCGAGGCGGCCGTCAGGCTCGCGCTCGACGACCAGGGCTTTCGGCCCGGCGGGGACGTGCTGACGATCTCGTGCTCCGCCACGCCCTGTCTCGAGCCCGGGGCCGAGGTGGTCGCCCGGGTGAAGTTCGAGGTCCCGCTGCCGCTCGTCCCGTCGTTCGTCCGTGCCGCGGTGCCTCTCGCGGTCCCGGTCGAGGCGCAGCACGTCGCGTCCGTCGACGAGTACGCAGCGAGGCGGCCGTGACGCGTGCGAGTCGCGACTCGTCGCCGCGGCGTGCTCCGTCGGACGGGTCGGAGGACGGTCGGATCATGCTCCTCACCGCGGCCTTCGTCGCGTTCGCGCTGCTGCTGGTCACGGTCGTGGTGAGCGCGACGCAGGTGCACCTCGAGCGCAAGCGGCTGTACGAGCTCGCGGACGCGCTCGCCCTCACCGCAGCGGACTCGATGGAGCCCGAGTCCTTCTACACGGGTGCCGCGACCGCGCCGGTCGAGAGCGGCGCCCTGACCCTCACGGATTCGTCGATCCGGTCGGACGTCCAGGACTACCTCGCGCGCAATCCTGAGGCGCTCGACGGCTTGCACGACGTCGTCGTGACCGAGGCGTCGACCGCGGACGGGCGCACCGCGACGGTCGGTCTGGCTGCGCGGGCGCGACCCGCGATGATCGGCTGGGTGACCCAGGCGTGGAGTGATGGCATCATCGTGCGTGCAGAGTCACGTGCCAGAGCGTGGTGAGCACCTGTTGCTGTTCGACGACGAGCATCCAGGAAGGGACGGTTCGCAACGACGCGTGAGCATGCTCCCGCGCCTTTGTTTACTTTCTTAACTTTGGATGGCCACTTCTGGTTGGGACCTGTCAAAACCCCAGGTTCGCCGCTATGGTGATCCGGTCCGACAACAACTCCAACGATGGAGAGCTACAACATGAACGCACGAGCAACGAAGAAGCTCGTCGCCGGGGGTGCCCTCGGTGCGATGCTCATCGGCACGGTCGCCCTCGCGTCCGCTGCCTCCGCAGACCAGGTGGGCGACGACCAGGGTGTCGACGTCTCGGTCGAGATCGAGTCGAACGTCGAGCCGGGCAACCTCGCCCTCTCGGTCGCCTCGAACGCGACCTCGCTCACCGAGCAGGACTCGACCGTCGACGGCACCCGTGAGTTCACGGGCACCCTGCCGAACGTCACCGTCACCGACACGCGCACCGAGGTTGCCGAGGGCGCGTACTGGTACGTCGTGGGCAGCGCCTCGGACTTCACCGGCGACGCCGGCACGATCGCGGCGTCGAACCTCGGCTGGGCGCCGTCGCTCGTCAGCGAGAGCGAGAGCGGCCTCGTCGAGGCGGGCGAGGGCGTCGACCCCGCGCTCGAGGGCGGCGAGGGTCTTGCCGAGCAGGACCTCCTCGTGTCGGCCTTCGACTCGGCCGAGGTCAACCCGGAGGGCTCCTGGACCGCGAACGCGGGCCTCACGCTCCGCACCGCCGAGGACGTCGCCGCGGGCGCCTACTCCTCGACGATCACGCTCTCCCTCTTCGAGGACTGAGCACACCCGGTCCTCGTGACCTGACGGTCGGCCACGGTCGACCGTCGACCGAGCAGTCCACGGCGGGCCGCTCCACTCGTCCGGCTTCAGGTCGGATCGGGTGGGCGGCCCGCCGTCGTACGGAGAGAGCACCTGCGTGAACCCTGCACCACACCTGAGCCACCGGCCGCGCCGGTCTACTCGCTGGTTCGCCGCGGCCGGCGCAGTCCTCGTCGCGGCCCTCGTGCCCGCGCTGCCGGCGGGCGCCGCGACCAGCGGCACCCTGCCGCTCGACACCGAGGACGTCATCACGTGGGGGGTCAAGCCCGCCGACGCGGACGGACCGGACGGTCGCACCCGCGTCGAGCTGGTCCTCGACCCCGGGGCGTCGGCGTCCGAGAACCTCGCCGTGTCGAACTTCAGCGACGTCGCCGTGACGTTCTCGATCCAGGCGGCGGACGGGTACATCAACCCCAAGGGCAGGTTCAACATGCTGCCGTCCGACCGGGAGTCGACGGGTGCCGGGACCTGGATCGAGGTCCAGGACTCGGTCGAGGTGGCGCCCGACGCGACGGTCGTCGTGCCGTTCACCGTGACCGTGCCGGACAACGCCACGCCCGGCGACCACGTCGCCGGCATCGCCGCGACGGTGAAGAGCACCGACGAGGGCGAGGGCGGGACGAGCGTCGGCGTGGAGAGCCGCGTCGGCTTCCGCGTCTCGACGCGGGTCACGGGAGAGGTGCAGCCGCTCCTCGCCGTCGAGAACGTCAAGGCGTCCTACGCGCCGTCGTGGAACCCGTTCGCGGCGGGCGACCTGACGGTCTCCTACGACGTGGTGAACGACGGCAACGTGCGTCTCGGCGCCGAGGGTGGCGTCACGACGAGCGGCTTCTTCGGTGCGGTGTCGGCGGACCGCGCGGCCGCGGCGATCCCCGAGGTCCTGCCCGGCGGCTCCCAGCGCACGCGTGTCGAGACGTCGAACGTGTGGCCGCTGGGACCGGTCCGCTCGACGATCACCGTGACGCCGACGACGGTGGACGACGACGAGATCGACGCACCGCTCGAGCCGGTGGAGGTCACCGTGACGACCTGGGCCGTCCCGTGGCCGCAGCTCCTGCTCGTCGCGATCGTCGTGGTCCTCATCGTCGGCGTCCGCGACGACCGCCGTCGCCGTCGCCAGCGCCTGGAGGCCATGCTCGCCAGGGCGCGCGACGAGGGACGCCAGCAGGCGGCCGGGGGCGAGCCCGCGCCGTCGGGCACGGGGTCGCCCGCCGCGAAGGGCGAGCCGAAGGGCTGACCGCCGCCGCGCCGTCGGGCACGGGCCTCCCGGCCCGACGGCGCGGAGCGCGCGCGGTGTCGCGTAACCTTGAACCTCGTGGCCACCATCGACTTTCCGACCGAGATCAAGGCGCTGCGCAGCACGCTCGAGTCCATCGAGAGCGTGAGCGACCCGGAGGTGCTGCGCGCGAAGATCGCGGACCTCTCGGAGAAGGCATCGGCCCCCGACCTGTGGGACGACCCGGACGCCGCGCAGAAGGTGACGTCGGCGCTCTCCGCCGCGCAGTCCGAGCTGGAGCGGGTCAAGAAGCTCGGCCAGCGCATCGACGACGTCGAGACCCTGGTCGAGATGGGTCAGGAGATGGAGGACGAGGACACCCTCGTCGAGGCGGAGACCGAGGTCGGCGCGATCCGCAAGGACCTCGACCAGCTCGAGGTCCGCACGCTCCTCGCCGGCGAGTACGACGCCCGTGAGGCCGTCGTGACGATCCGCGCGGGCGCGGGTGGCGTGGACGCGGCCGACTTCGCGGAGATGCTCCTGCGCATGTACCTGCGCTGGGCGGAGCGGCACGGCTACTCGACCACCGTGCTCGACACGTCGTACGCCGAGGAGGCGGGACTCAAGTCGGCCACGTTCGAGGTGAAGGCGCCCTACGCGTTCGGCCACCTCTCGGTCGAGGCGGGCACGCACCGCCTCGTGCGCATCTCGCCGTTCGACAACCAGGGCCGGCGCCAGACGTCGTTCGCGGCCGTCGAGGTCATCCCGCTCATCGAGCAGACGGACTCGATCGAGATCCCGGAGTCGGAGATCAAGGTCGACGTCTTCCGCTCCTCGGGCCCGGGCGGGCAGTCCGTCAACACGACGGACTCCGCGGTGCGCATGACGCACATCCCCACCGGCATCGTCGTGTCGATGCAGAACGAGAAGTCGCAGATCCAGAACCGCGCCGCCGCGCTGCGCGTCCTCCAGTCCCGCCTGCTGCTCGTGCGCCAGGAGGAGGAGAACGCGAAGAAGAAGGAGCTCGCGGGCGACATCAAGGCGAGCTGGGGCGACCAGATGCGCTCCTACGTGCTCCAGCCGTACCAGATGGTCAAGGACCTGCGCACCGAGCACGAGGTCGGCAACCCGTCGGCGGTGTTCGACGGCGACATCGACGACTTCATCGAGGCCGGGATCCGCTGGCGCCGTGGGGCGCAGCAGGACGCCTGACCCCGCGCGAGCCCACCCGGGCGGTTGATCCGAGCAACGGGTCGATGCGCCCGGGCGCGGCGTGTCCGCCCCGCCGGGCCGGAGACGCGTGCCTACCCTCGGGATCGTGCGACGAACCTCGTTCGTCCACGGATCGACCCCCGACCCGAGGAACGTGCCGCTGTGATCCGCTTCGAGAACGTCACCAAGGTCTACGCGCGCGGCGCGAGGCCGGCCGTCGACGACGTGTCGATGGAGGTTCGCCGCGGCGAGTTCGTCTTCCTCGTCGGCGCGTCGGGCTCCGGCAAGTCGACATGCCTGCACCTCGTCCTGCGCGAGGAGCGCCCGACCAGGGGGAAGGTCTTCGTCGCGGGCCGCGACCTCGGGTCGCTGTCGAGCTGGAACGTGCCCAAGCTGCGGCGCCAGATCGGCGTCGTCTTCCAGGACTTCCGCCTCCTGCCCAACAAGACGGTGTTCGAGAACGTCGCGTTCGCGCTCCAGGTGATCGGCAAGCCGCGCCACACCATCGCGATCACGGTGCCGGAGACGCTCGAGATGGTGGGCCTCGCCGGCAAGGAGAAGCGTCGCCCGCACGAGCTCTCCGGCGGTGAGCAGCAGCGCGTCGCCATCGCGCGCGCCATGGTGAACCGGCCGCCGATCCTGCTCGCCGACGAGCCCACCGGGAACCTCGACCCCACCACGTCGCTCGGGATCATGCGCCTGCTCGACCGCATCAACCGCACCGGGACCACCGTCGTCATGGCGACGCACGACGAGGAGATCGTCAACCAGATGCGGCGCCGGGTCATCGAGCTCGACACCGGCACGCTCGTGCGCGACCAGGCGCACGGCGCGTACGGGGCCCGGGGACAGGTCATCCCCGACCCGGACCGCAACCCCTCGGTCGCCGAGACCGGCAGCACGGCCGGCCCCACGACGGGCACCGCACCGGAGTCGTCGCCGACGACGGCCGTCCCGCGAGCGCAACCGGCCGCGGCCCGGCCGGCCGCCGAGGAGGAGCAGGTCGAGCCGCCGTCGCGACGCTCGGTGCGCCGCCACGTCGAGGCGACGGCGGGGGAGTGATCGGCGTGCGACTCCAGTTCATCCTCGCGGAGCTCGGCCAGGGCCTGCGGCGCAACGTCTCGATGACCGTCTCGGTCGTGCTCGTGACGTTCGTGTCCCTGACGTTCGTCGGCGCGTCCATGCTGCTCCAGGCGCAGATCGGCAAGCTCAAGGACGACTGGTACGACAAGGTCGAGGTGTCCGTCTTCCTGTGCCCGACCGGCTCTCCGTCGCCGACGTGCGCGGCGGGCGAGGCGACCCCGGACCAGATCGCCGCGCTCGAGGACGTGTTCGAGTCCGAGCTCGCCGACGAGATCCAGACCGTGTACTTCGAGTCCAAGGACGACGCGTTCGCGGCGTTCCAGGAGCGGTACCCGGACGGCTACCTCGGCACGCAGCTCACCGTCGACGACATGCAGGCGTCCTTCCGCCTCAAGCTCACCAACCCGGAGAACTACGAGGTCGTCAACGACGTCGTCACCGGGCGCCCGGGCGTCGAGGTCGTCGAGGACCAGCGGCGCATCTTCGACTCGCTCTTCCTCGCGCTCAACCGAGCGTCGCTCCTCGCCGCCGGGCTCGCCGCGGTCATGCTCCTCGCCGCGGTGCTGCTCATCACGACGACGATCCGGCTGTCGGCGCTGAGCCGGCGGCGGGAGACCGGCATCATGCGGCTCGTCGGGGCGTCGAACCTGTTCATCCAGCTCCCGTTCCTCCTCGAGGGGGCGATCGCGGCCGTGCTGGGCGCGCTCCTCGCGGTCGGCGGGTTGTGGGTGGGGGTGAAGTACCTCGTCACCGACTGGTTGTCGCAGTCGGTGACGTGGGTGGCCTACGTCGACGAGTCGGACGTGCTCCGCATCGCGCCCGTCCTCGTCGGCATCGCGTTCCTGCTGGCGGCCGTGTCCTCGGTCGTCACGCTCAACCGGCACACGAGGGTGTGAGATGACCCGGGACCTCCGCCGCGCGACCGCGGCCCTGATCGCCACGACGATGCTCCTCGTGGGAGGTGTCGCGTCGGCCTCCGCCGACGACATCGACGACCGCCGCGCAGCAGCAGAACGGCGGCAGTCCGAGATCCTCGGCAACCGCGAGCAGCTCCAGTCGGAGCTCGAGGACACGGACGCCGAGCTCGCGCAGGCGGTCGTCGACCTCCAGGCGATCGAGGCGCGGCTGCCGGTCGCCCAGGCCGAGCTGGACGCAGCCGAGGCCGAGGTCGAGCGGACCCAGCGCGAGGCGGAGCTGCTCGCCCAACGGCTCGAGGACGCCCTGGGGCAGGAGGCCGCGATCAGCGCCGAGATCGAGCGCGGCGCGACCGAGGTCGCCGACGCGAAGTCCAGCATCGCGGAGATGGCGCGTCAGGCGTACCGCGGTCAGGGCGACGTGTCCAGCCTCGGCATCGTCACGGGCGCGGAGAGCACCGAGGAGTTCATCGAGGAGTACGCGGTCTCGTCGACGGCGGCGCGCAGCCAGTCCCGGTCGCTCCAGGACCTCCTCGAGGCGGAGTCGGTCGCGCGCAACCGTGAGGCGCGCCTGCAGGCGGTGCGCGAGACGGTCGCCGACCTGAAGAAGCAGGCGGACGAGAACCTCGTCGCCGCGGAGGCGGCGCGCAAGGCCGCGGCGGACCGCAAGGCCGAGGTCGAGCAGCTCATCGTCGACCAGCAGGCGAAGAAGGCGACGATCGAGGAGCGCAAGGCCGCCGCCGAGGCGAAGGTCGCCGAGAACGAGGCGGCCCAGCAGTCTCTTCAGCAGGAGATCAAGGGGATCATCGCCGAGCAGGCGGAGCGCGACCGCAAGGCCGCCGAGGAGGAGGCGCGGCGCCAGCAGCAGCAGCAGTCGTCCGGCGGCGGCGGGTCGTCAGGCGGCGGTGGCGGTGGCGGCGGAGGGGGCGGTGGGTCCTCTTCGGGGGGCGACCGGGGCAGCATCTCGAGCTTCCTGTCGTACCCGACCGCGGTGCCGCACGTGACGTCGAGCTACGGGATGCGGCTGCACCCGATCCTCGGGTACTACCGCATGCACGCCGGGACCGACCTGCGTGCCTACTGCGGTACCCCGATCATGGCGGCCGGCCCGGGCACGGTGGTCCACGCCCAGTGGCGCAACGGCTTCGGCAACCAGGTGCTGATCAACCACGGCACGGTCGGCGGCAAGAACCTCATGACGAGCTACAACCACCTCACGCGTTTCGCGGTCTCCTCCGGGCAGAAGGTCGAGAAGGGCAAGGTCATCGGCTACTCCGGCAACACCGGGCTCTCGGGAGCGTGCCACCTCCACTTCGAGGTGTACGTCAACGGGTCCACCATCGACCCGATGTCGGTCCTGGGCTGACCCGCGTCCGCTCGCGCACGGCCCTGTCGCGCGCCGCAGTCTGACCCGCGACGTCCGGTCGCGGGGGATAATCGGTACCGGGCGTGGTCGGGCACCCGTACGCTGGTGCGCCGGCACGACGACGGCACCTGGCTCCGAGCGGCGCGGGACCGGAGGTCTGGCGCCGCGGGCGACGACACGACAGCGAAGGACGGTAGGACACGGATGGCGAAGGACACCGGCCGCAAGGTCGTCGCCAGCAACCGCAAGGCACGTCACGACTACGTGATCGAGGACGTGTACGAGGCGGGGATAGTCCTGTCGGGCACCGAGGTCAAGGCGTTGCGGATGGGGCGGGCCTCGCTCGTCGACGGCTACGTCGCCGTCGACCGGGGCGAGGCCTGGCTCGAGAACGTCCACATCCCCGAGTACACCGAGGGCACGTGGAACAACCACGCCCCGCGTCGCAAGCGCAAGCTGCTCCTGCACAAGGAGGAGATCCTGCGGCTCGAGTCCAAGACGCGCGAGAAGGGCCACACGATCGTGCCCCTCGCGCTGTACTTCCTCGACGGGCGGGCGAAGGTCGAGATCGCGCTCGCCCGCGGCAAGAAGGAGTACGACAAGCGGCAGGCCCTGCGCGAGAAGCAGGACAACCGCGAGGCGCAGCGCGCCATGCGGCAGCGCGAGCTGCGTTGACCCCCGGGGGCTCTCCGGGCCGACGACGGCCCACCCGCTGGTGACCTCGTCGCCCTCGACGTACGGTCGAGGGCGAGACGACGACCACGAACCAGGAGGCCCCATGGTCAAGCTCCGTCAGTACATCCCGCGCCTCGCAGCGGGCGCGTACATCCTCAACTCCGGCCTGAACAAGCGCGGCGCGGACGAGGCGACCGCGCAGGGGATCCACGGCATGGCGGCGGGGACGTACTCGTTCCTCGGGGACGTCGAGCCGAAGCAGTTCACCAAGGCGCTCTCGACCACGGAGATCGCGCTCGGCGCGGCGCTCGTCGCCCCCTTCGTCCCGACCGGGCTCGTGGCCGTGGGCCTGGGCGTCTTCTCGGCGGGGCTCGTGGGCATGTACCTGAAGACCCCGGGCATGACGCGCGAGGACGGGGTGCGCCCGACCGAGCAGGGCACCGGGCTCGCGAAGGACGTGTTCCTCCTCGGGATCGCGGGCGGTCTGCTCGTGGACGCCCTGAGCCGCAAGAAGTAGTCGTCGGCGTCGCGAGCCGGGCCACGTCCGGGAGGTGCGGAAATATCGGTGCGGCGACCGACGTTCATCCCGTAGGCTTGTCCTGCTGAGCGAGGACCGGGTCCGCCCGGGCGCCGCGCAGTGATTGACAACTCCACAGGGGGTGATCGGTTTCGACGGTGGTCGTGCTTCGAGGAGAAGCGGGCCGAGGATGCAGGCTTATCTCGTTAACGATGTCTGCAAAACACAGGTGCCGATAACAAGCGCACCGACTTCGCCCTCGCCGCCTGAGCGAGCCCCGAAGTCCGTCAGCCCGAGCTAGCTCTCGACTCGGATCCTGGCGTCATCTAGAGAGCCACTGCTCGCAGTCCTCGTCATCGGGGCTGCGGGGACTTTCAGGTGACTGAGCCCGTCCGCATCTTGTCTGCGTGAGTGCGGGGGCCGAGAAAAACGACAGCAGACTGCGCCCGGAGAAGTCCTCGATCGGCGTCACCGGACCGGGGTTCGATTCCCCGCACCTCCACCCCTGCGGCGACGGCCCGCACCCCTCGAGGGTGCGGGCCGTCGTCGTCCCGGCAGGTGGTCGTGATCCGACACGGTCGCCCGTCACCACCCGTGCTGCGCCCAGGCGGCGGCCGCCTCCTCGCCGTCGAGCCACTCGACCCGCAGCCGGCGCCCCCGCACGACGAGGCCGCCGCCGTCCTCGCGCGGGAGCGGCGGCGCCTCGGGGTCGTCGCTGTACAGGTCCTCCGTCAGGGCCGCGTCGGCGTCGTCCAGGTGGGCACGCCACTGGACGCGCGGCTCGGGGTTCACGTGCCGCGGGAAGGCGGACGGCCCGACGGTGTCCCAGTGCGTGCACACGCGCGTCACGAGGTGCCCGACCGGTCGCGGCTCGCCGTCGTCCGGCTCGTGCCAGAGGCGCGCGACGCGCCCGGTCGACGGGGTCTCGGCGATCGTCGGGTCAGTCATGGGTGGATGCCCCGACGAGCGGCCCGCGGCTCGCGGCGGGGGCGTCGGGTCCGTCGTCGGGCCCCGGACGGTCGGCGTCGGCCGACGGCGTGCCACCGTCCTGGGCTCGCCGCCGGAACCGCCGCAGGACCCAGCGCACGACGAGCAGCACCACCCCGGCGACCACGAGCCACGGCAGCAGTGCACCGAGGACGACGACGAGCCCGTTGAGCGTGGAGAGCAGGGCGTTCCAGCCGTTCTGCAGGCCCCCGAGGAAGCCGCCGGGGGCGAGCCGCTCGGTCGGCACGACCTCCACGACGGTGACGTGCAGGGTCGACATCGAGACCTGGTCCGTGAGCGCCGCTCGCTGCGACTGGAGCGACTCGAGCTCGGCCTGTCGTGTCGTCAGCTCCTGCTCCGCGGCGAGCAGGTCCGCGGTCGTGGCGGCGTCGCCCATGAGCGTGCGCAGCCGTTCCACGGACGTCGTCAGGGCGTCGACCCGGGCGTCGAGGTCGCGTGCGGTCCCGGTCACGTCGACGGCCTCGATCGAGAGGTCGCGCACCTCACCCACCTGGTCGAGGGCGTCGACGGTGGCGGTCGTCTGCGTCGACGGCACCCGGATCGTCAGCTCCGCGGACGCGCGCGCGTCGCCCTCGGGCTCGGACTGCCGCCGGCTCTCGACCCGGCCGCCCGCGCTCTCCGCGAGGTCGGCGACCGCGTCGGCCGCGACCGCCGGGTCGTCGGCCACGACCGTGACCGACCCCGTGGTGACGATCTCCCGCTCCGCCGCGGCGACGGCGTCCTCGTCGCCCGGGGCGATCCCCGAGGCCACGTCCTCGGCGGCGTCCGTGCCGCCGCCCTCCGCGACCTCCGAGACCGCGCCGCCGTCGTCCTCGGAGAGGGACGCCATGTCGCCCGAGGACGCGGTGCAGCCCGCCAGGAGAGCGCCGCCGAGCAGGAGCGTCGCGACGACGGCGAGGGGGCGAGTGGTCCGCATGCTGCGAGAGTAGGGGGCCAAGCGTGCGAACCGGACACCGCGCGCGACATCGTGACCGTCTTGTGAACTGGTCGTGATCCAACCGCAGCGCGACACCCCGGACCGTGGACGGCGGCGCGGTCCCGGGCCCCGGCACGGCAGGATGGGTGCGTGCTCGTGTGCTGCGGTCTCGTGACCCTCGACGTCGTCCAGGTCGTCGACGCGCTGCCGCGACCTGACGAGAAGGTCGTCGCGCGGTCCGTCGCCGCGACCTCGGGGG
>NZ_JNBQ01000032.1 GCF_001019615.1 Cellulosimicrobium funkei
CCCGTGCCGCAGCTGCCGACGGCGCTCGCGGCCGTGCAGGGCAGGGACGCCGTCGCGAGCCTCCTCGCCGGGCCGCTCGGCGGCGTGCTCTACGCCGTCGCGCACGCGGTCCCGCTCGCCGCGGCCGCGATCGGGCACCTGGCGACCGCCGTCTGCACGTGGCTCGTGCGCGAGCCGCTCAACGGCGACGTCGCCGCGGCGCGCGCGACCCGCCCCGCGGAGGCGCTGCGCGAAGGGCTCCGGTTCGTGTGGTCCGTGCCGCTGTTCCGCGCTCTCCTCGGCCTGTTCGTCGTCATCAACGTCGCGTTCGGCGGCCTCATGGTCGGCATCAACCTCGAGCTCGTGCGCACGGGCACGGCACCGCTCCTCATCGGCCTCGTCGACCTCGCGGTGGGCCTGGGCGTGCTCGCCGGCGCGGTCCTCGCGCCCCGGCTCGTCGCGCGGTTCCGGGCGGGCGTCCTCGTCGTCGGCGCGCTCGGCACGCTCGCGGCGGCCGCCGTGGCGATGGCGGCGCTGAACACGTACGTCGGGTACGTCCTCCTGCTCCCGCCGGCGCTCCTCCTGGTCCCCGCGGCGAACGCCTGCCTGTCCGGGTACGCGGCCGCGATCACGCCGCCACAGCTCCAGGGGAGGCTCTCGTCCGTCCTGGGGCTCACCGGCCTCGCCGCCGGGCCCTTCGTGCCGCTCGTCGGGAGCGGGCTCCTCGAACGGTTCGGGCTCGGGACGGCGCTCGTGGTGCTCGCGGGGCTCCTCGTCGTCACCGTCGCCGTCCTCAGCACCGTCCGGTCGCTCTGGCGCGTCGGCACCCCCGACACCTGGGCCGACGACGCGGCCGCCCTCGCCGCGTCGGGCGTCGTGCCGGACGAGCCCGGGCCGCCCGGGGCGGGCCGGTAGACTGGGCGACGGCCGCGACTGGCGAGGGTGGGAACGACCACCGGGGAGCGGCCGGATCAACCTGCTGGTGCGTCGACCGCCTGGGCGCCTGGGTTCAGCCACTCGGTACCGGTGCACCGCCGGACCGCGACCGCGACCCAGAGGAGCCCCTCGTCATGTCCCACCCGGCCCCGCACGTGCCCGCCGCCCCCGACGTCCAGCTCGCCGACGACTCCCAGCGCCCCGTGCGGCGCGCGCTCCTGAGCGTCTACGACAAGACCGGCCTCGTCGAGCTCGCCACGGCGCTCCACGCGGCGGGCGTCGAGCTCGTCTCCACCGGCTCCACCGCGTCGACGATCGCCGGCGCGGGCGTGCCCGTGACGAAGGTCGAGGACCTCACCGGGTTCCCCGAGTGCCTCGAGGGCCGGGTCAAGACGCTGCACCCGCGCGTGCACGCCGGCATCCTCGCGGACTCGCGCAAGGCCGACCACCTCGCGCAGCTCGACGAGCTCGGCATCGCGCCCTTCGAGCTCGTCGTGGTCAACCTCTACCCGTTCGCCGCCACCGTCGCGTCGGGCGCAGGCCAGGACGAGGTCGTCGAGCAGATCGACATCGGCGGGCCCTCGATGGTCCGCGCGGCCGCGAAGAACCACCCGAGCGTCGCCGTCGTCGTCGACCCGGCCCGGTACGACGACGTCGTCGCGGCCGTGCAGGCGGGCGGGTTCACCTACGCGCAGCGCAAGGCGCTCGCGGCCGCCGCGTTCGTGCACACCGCGACGTACGACGTCGCGGTCGCGTCGTGGATGGGCAACGTCGTGGCGCCCACGGACGCGGTCGAGACCGACGGCGAGACCGTGAGCACCGGGTTCCCGGCCTGGATCGGCGCCACGTGGGACCGCGCCGACGTGCTGCGCTACGGCGAGAACCCGCACCAGCGTGCCGCGCTCTACACCAACGGCCACGGCGCGAGCGGTCTCGCCCAGGCCACGCAGCTCCACGGCAAGGCCATGAGCTACAACAACTACGTCGACGCCGACGCCGCCTGGCGCGCCGCGCACGACCACGACGCGCCCGCCGTCGCGATCATCAAGCACGCCAACCCGTGCGGCATCGCCGTCGGCACCGACGTCGCCGAGGCGCACGCCCGCGCCCACGCGACCGACCCCGTCTCGGCCTACGGCGGCGTCATCGCGGCGAACCGCGTCGTCACCCAGGCGGCCGCGGAGCAGATCGCGCCCGTGTTCACCGAGGTCGTCGTCGCGCCCGGCTTCGAGCCCGAGGCGCTGGAGGTCCTCCAGGCCAAGAAGAACATCCGCCTCCTCGTCGTCGACACCCCGCCGACGACGTCCGTCGAGACCCGCCCGGTGAGCGGCGGGCTGCTCGTGCAGAGCACCGACCGGGTCGACGCCGTCGTGACGGACGCCGACGGGAACGTCACCGGCGGGGACGACCCGCAGCACTGGAACCTCGTCACCGGCGAGGCCGCCGACGACGCGACGATCGCCGACCTCGCGTTCGCGTGGCGCGCGATCCGGGCCGCGAAGTCCAACGCGATCCTCCTCGCGAACGACGGCGCCGCCGTCGGCGTCGGGATGGGTCAGGTCAACCGGGTCGACTCGTGCCGCCTCGCGGTCGAGCGCGCCAACACCCTCGCCGAGGGCGAGGAGCGGGCACGCGGCGCCGTCGCGGCGTCCGACGCGTTCTTCCCGTTCGCCGACGGCCTGCAGATCCTGCTCGACGCGGGCGTGCGCGCCGTCGTCGCGCCGGGAGGGTCGATCCGCGACGCCGAGGTGATCGAGGCGGCGCGGGCGGCGGGAGTGACGATGTACTTCACGGGGACGCGCCACTTCGCGCACTGACACGACCCTCGCTCGACGGCCCCGCCGGTTCCCGGACCCGCGGGGCCGTCGAGTACCGGGCGTCAGGCGAGCGCGTCGCGCAGGCGGCGGCTCGGGTCGAGCGCCACGTCGAGGTCGACGCGGAGGCGGCCGGTGCGGTTCATCGCCTTGCGCACGGGGCCGACGTCGCGCGGCGAGTCGACCAGGAGGACCGCCCGGACCTCGGCGACCCGACCGTCCGGGCCGTCGTCCGTCGTCGCGCCGACGTGCGACCCCGGGGCGAGGTAGAACGCGGCCCAGCCCTCGTGGCCGGTGGCCCCGCCCGACGGGTCGCCGCGGAAGAGCACGTCGTCGGCCTCGTCGGGCACGCCGAACAGGGCGAGGTCGTGGCCGAGCTGCTGGGAGAACACGTACGGGGCGTGCCCCGGGCCGGTGTCCTCGTCGCCGAGCATCGCGGCGACCGTCGCGTCGGGGTCGTGGAGCGCGGCCGACCAGTGGCCGCCGGGGACGGCACCGAGCGCGGGGTGCTCGCGGGTCGCGCAGTCGCCGACGGCCCAGAGCCCGTCCAGCCCGCGCACGGCGCCGGTCGCGTCGACGGGGACGCTGCCGCGCACGTCGCGCGGGACCGCGCCGTCGAGCCAGTCCGTCGCGGGGCGAGCGCCCACGGCAGCCAGCACGAGGTCGGCCGGAACCTCGCGCCCGTCGGCGAGCCGGACGCCGTCGGGACGGACCTCCGCGACCGCGGCGCCGGTCACGAGCTCCGCACCGACGGCGGCGTACCAGGCCACGAGGTGCGCGCCGACGCCCGGTCCGAGCTGGCGCCGGAGCGGGGTCGGGGCCGCCTCGAGGACCGTGACGCGCGCGCCCGCGCCGGTCGCGACCCCCGCCAGCTCGGCACCGATCCAGCCCGCGCCGACGATCACGAGGCGGAGCCCCGGCCGCAGCGCGCCGCGCAGGTCCTCGGCGTCCCGCGCGGTGTGCAGGACGCGGGCGTGCTCCCAGCCGACGGGCCGCACGGGGGTGGAACCGACCGCGAGCACGACGGCGTCGGCGGTCCGGCGCTCGCCCGACCGGGTCGCGACCTCCCACGTGCCGCCCTCGGGCGCAGAGCGTCGCCCCAGCCCTACCGCGGGGTCGGCGAGGCGGACCTCGTCGGCGAGGGCCTCGACGTCCACGCCGAGGTCCTCGGCCAGCCACGCCGGGCTCGTGCGACTCAGGAGCTCCTTCGACAGCGGCGGCCGGTCGTAGGGGGGCACACCCTCGGCACCGAGCAGCGTCACGCGCCCGGCGTACCCCCGACGACGGAGCGCGCCGACGGTCTGGGCGCCGGCGAGGCCGGCGCCCACGACGACGACCGACGAGGGGGGCTCCGGGACCGCCTCGGGGCGTTCCCCGCGGTGCGGAGACGGTGGCGGGAGGACCGGCGGCTCGGCGGACGACATGCACGTCACGCTAGGCCACGACGGTAGGCTTCCGGGCGTGGAAGGTGCAGCAGCGTGACCGACGTCACCGCGGACGGGGGGACGCGCCACCGGCCGCCGACGACGCTCGTGCCGGCGTGGCACCACGTCGAGGACGAGCCGGGCGACGGAGAGCCCCCGGCGGGTGCCCGGCCCGACGGCGAGGCCCGGCCGCCGGTCCCGGAGCCTCCCGCGAGCCTCGCTCCGTCCCGCCAGCCCGCGATGTGGCTGGTTCTCGCGGGCGTCGCGGTCTCGACGCTCGTCGCGGTGCTCGTCGGTGCGCGCGCCGGCTGCTTCACGCTCGCTGCGCTGCTCGCCGTGGCCGGGGTGTGCCGCGCGGCCGTCCCCGGTCCCGGCCCCGTCGGGATCACCGTGCGCTCGCGCGGCCTGGACGTCTTCTTCTTCCTCGCGCCCGCCGTCGTCATGGCGTTCCTCGCCCTCAGCCTCGACCAGGGCGAGATCTGACCCCTCGCCGCGAACGACGACGGGCCCGGACCGCGGTCGCGGTCCGGGCCCGTCGGCGTCGAGACGTCAGGCCTTGGGGGTCTCGCCCGTGCCGGGCGCCTCGCCCGCCGCGGGCTCGTCCGCCTCGACGACCTCGACGACCTCCTCGACCGCGACGACGTCGCCGTTCTCGTCCGTGACGACGACCTCCTCCTCGACGACGGCGGCGACGGCACCCGCACCGGCGGCGCCGGCGGCGCCGGCCGCCGCGCTGTACGCGGCGGTGGCCTCGTCGTCGGCGTCGGTCAGCGAGACGACGCGGTCCTCGCCGAGGAGGTCGTCCTGCTTCGGGGCGAACGCGAACGCGCGGTAGAAGAGGCCCGCGATCGCGGCGCCGAGGAGCGGGGCGACCCAGAAGACCCACTGCTGCTTCCACAGGTCTCCGTCGCCCGCGAAGATCGCCGACGCCATCGAGCGGGCCGGGTTGAGCGACGCGTTGGTGATCGGCGCGGCGACGAGGATGAGCGCGGTCAGCGTGAGGCCGATGACGACGGGCGCGTACTGGACGCTCGCGCGCTTGTCGGTGACGCCGAGGATCACGCCCACGAACACGGCGGTGACGATCGTCTCGACGAGCAGCGCCTGCACGAGGCCGAACTCCGTGCCGCCCTGCGACGCCGTCGCGAGCGAGGAGAAGCTGCCGTACCCGTTGGCGGTCGCGACGAACACGCCGCCGCGGCCGTCCTGCCCGAGGAGCTCGGGCAGCGACGACGGGACCGTCGCGAGCAGCACGAGCCCGGCGAGGATCGCGCCCACGAGCTGGGCGACCCAGTAGGGCAGCAGGTCGCGCCAGGCCGTACGGCCGCCGATCGCGGCGCCGAGCGTCACGGCGGGATTGAAGTGGCCGCCGGACACGTTGCCCACGGCCGCGGCGCCCGCGATCACCGCGATGCCGCCGGCGAGGCCGACGGCCAGGGCGTTCTGCTGGCTGACGAACGTGTAGAGCGCCACACCCACGATCGCGAGGACGAGGAAAAACGTGCCGAAGACCTCGGCGCCGAGACGCGCGAGGAGGCTCGGCTGGACGACGGCGACGGTCTCCGTCGGCGCGGGGCGCGGGTCGTCGACGAAGCCCTCCGGTGCGCCGGGAGCGGTGGTGTCCTGGGACATGATGATCCTGTCTGGTTCGGTGGGTACTTCGGGCAGTCCCGGCCCGGCCGCCACGGTGCGGCACCGGGAGGCGGTCGGGACGACGGCACGATGCCTGACCGAGTGCCCGGCCATTCCGGCATCTGGGGGCATCTTGCCACCACCACCCGGGAGATGCGTGGAAATCAGCGGTGCTCCACCTGAGAACGGACGTCCCGTCTCACGATGCGGTCGGTTCGCCGGGAACCGCGAAAGTATCTTGACGTCGAGAAGTCGAGTACCCTGGACCGCGGTCAGCAACGCCCCTGTGTGCGACGGACCGGGCCCCCACGGGCCGCACGGTCGCCGTCCGGCTCCCGGGGGCACCAGTCCCCGACAGTTGGAGCGATCTGCGCATGGGCAAGATCAAGGTCGTCAACCCGGTCGTCGAGCTCGACGGCGACGAGATGACGCGCATCATCTGGCAGTTCATCAAGGACCGCCTCATCCACCCGTACCTCGACGTGGACCTCAAGTACTACGACCTGTCGATCCAGAACCGCGACGCGACGGACGACCAGGTCACCGTCGACGCGGCGAACGCGATCAAGCAGTACAACGTGGGCGTCAAGTGCGCGACGATCACGCCCGACGAGGCGCGCGTCGAGGAGTTCGGCCTCAAGAAGATGTGGGTCTCGCCCAACGGCACGATCCGCAACATCCTCGGCGGCGTCGTCTTCCGCGAGCCGATCATCATCTCCAACATCCCGCGCCTCGTGCCGGGCTGGAACAAGCCGATCATCATCGGCCGTCACGCCCACGGCGACCAGTACAAGTCGACGAACTTCAAGGTCCCGGGCCCCGGCAAGATCACGATGACGTTCGAGCCGGCCGACGGCTCCGAGCCGCAGAAGTTCGAGGTCGTGACCATGCCCGAGGAGGGCGGCGTCGCGATGGGCATGTACAACTTCAACGAGTCGATCCGCGACTTCGCGCGCGCCTCGTTCGCGTACGGCCTCCAGCGCGAGTACCCCGTGTACCTCTCGACGAAGAACACGATCCTCAAGGCCTACGACGGCGCCTTCAAGGACATCTTCCAGGAGGTGTTCGACGCCGAGTTCGCCGAGGCGTTCGCCGCGAAGGGCCTCACCTACGAGCACCGCCTCATCGACGACATGGTCGCCTCGGCCATGAAGTGGGAGGGCGGGTACGTCTGGGCCTGCAAGAACTACGACGGCGACGTCCAGTCCGACACCGTCGCGCAGGGCTTCGGCTCGCTCGGCCTCATGACGTCGGTCCTCATGACCCCGGACGGCCAGACCGTCGAGGCCGAGGCCGCGCACGGCACGGTGACGCGCCACTACCGCCAGCACCAGCAGGGCAAGCCGACGTCGACCAACCCGATCGCGTCGATCTTCGCCTGGACGCGTGGCCTCATGCACCGCGGCAAGCTGGACGGCACGCCCGAGGTCACCGAGTTCGCGCAGACCCTCGAGGACGTCGTCATCAAGACCGTCGAGGCCGGCCAGATGACGAAGGACCTCGCGCTCCTCGTCGGCCCGGACCAGGAGTGGCTGACGACCGAGGACTTCCTCGCCGCGCTCGACGAGAACCTCAAGGCGCGCCTGGGCTGATCGCCCACCCGCACGCCCGACGGCGGCGCCCCTCTTCGCAGGGGCGTCGCCGTCGTCGTCTTCCGGACGCCGTCGGGCTTCCGAGCGGTTCGCGTTGTGGGAGAGTGAGCGCATGACTTCCCCCGTGAACGTGACGGTGACCGGCGCGGCCGGTCAGATCGGCTACGCACTGCTCTTCCGTATCGCGTCAGGCCAGATGCTCGGCACCGACACCCCCGTGCGCCTGCGCCTCCTGGAGATCCCGCAGGGCGTCAAGGCCGCGGAGGGCACCGCGATGGAGCTCGACGACTGCGCCTTCCCGCTGCTCGCGGGCATCGACATCTTCGACGACCCGACCGCCGCGTTCGAGGGGACGAACGTCGCGCTGCTCGTGGGCGCGCGCCCGCGCGGGCCGGGCATGGAGCGCGGCGACCTGCTCGAGGCCAACGGCGGCATCTTCAAGCCGCAGGGCCAGGCGATCAACGCGGGCGCGGCGGACGACGTCCGCGTCCTGGTCGTCGGCAACCCGGCGAACACGAACGCGCTCATCGCGGCGTCGAACGCGCCGGACGTGCCGAAGGACCGGTTCACCGCGATGACGCGCCTGGACCACAACCGCGCGCTGACGCAGGTGGCCAAGAAGGCGGGCGTGCCGGTGTCGGAGGTGCGCAAGGTGACGATCTGGGGCAACCACTCGGCGACGCAGTACCCGGACATCTTCCAGGCGGACGTCGCGGGGACCCCGGGCGCACGGCTCGCCGAGGACCGCGAGTGGCTCGAGGGCACGTTCATCCCCACGGTCGCGAAGCGCGGCGCGGCGATCATCGACGCGCGCGGCGCGTCGTCGGCGGCGTCGGCGGCCAACGCCGCGATCGACCACGTGCGCGACTGGGTCCACGGCACGCCGGAGGGCGACTGGACGAGCGCCGGCGTCGTGTCCGACGGGTCGTACGGCGTCCCGACGGGCCTCATCTCGTCGTTCCCGGTGGTCTCGCGCGGCGGGTCGTGGGAGATCGTGCAGGGCCTGGAGCTGTCGGAGCTCTCGCGCGGGCGCGTCGACGCGTCGGTCGCGGAGCTCCAGGAGGAGCGGCAGGCCGTGGAGCAGCTCGGGCTCGTCTGAGCCGGGCTCCGGTCCCGCGGTCCGGACCGCGGGACCGGGGACGGTCCGGGGGCCGGACGGGAGCGACGGTGCGGGGCGTTCGGGGGCGGGCGACCGGGCGGAAAATCGCTGCGTCCGCGGGGGTGGGGCGCCGTAGGGTCGACGGGCCATGATCGACGCCACCCTGCCGACCGAGCAGCCCCCGAACCCCCCGACCGCCCCCGAGACCACCACGCCGGCCGGTGCCTCACGCGCGCCCGTCGACCTGGCGCGCCGCCTGGACTGGCGACGGCTGCGCGGGCCGCTGGCCGTCGTCGCGCTCCTCGCGCTCACGCTCGGTGCGGTCGGTGCCGCGCTCGGGACCGTCATCGCGGGGTGGCTCGCCGACGACCCGACGACGGCGACGCTCCAGCTCCTCGCGGTGTGCGTGATCGGCGCGGCGCTGCTCGACACCGCCGGACAGGTCGTGTGGGCAGGGGTCGTCGACCGCGCCGAGGGCCGACTGCGCGGCGACCTGCTCACGGCGGCCCTGCACCAGCCGCTCGCCACGCTCACGGAGCAGGCCGTCGGCGAGGTGCTCGACCGCGTCGACGACGACACGCACGCGGTCGGCACGCTGGTGCGCCGCCAGCTCTGGGGCGCGGGCCGCACGGTCGTCGGCGTCCTGCCGATGTGGGTCGTCGCGGGCCTGACCTGGTGGCCGGCCTGGATCCTCTTCCCGGTGCTCGGAGCCGTCGCCGCGGTGATCGTCCGTCCCATGCTGGGCGAGATCGCGCGCCGCAAGGTGATCGAGGAGGCCGCGTGGACGGACCACGCCGCCGCGTTCGAGGAGTCGGTCGCGGCACGGGACGACCTGCGCACGAGCCTCGGGCAGTCGTTCGCGGTGCGGCGCCTCGCCGAGCGCTCGGCCCAGGTGCACCACAAGTTCCAGGCCGTGCTCGTCATCGAGTCACGCATGCTCCGCAGGGCGGGCCTCGTGCTGGCGTCGCTGCTCGCCGGCGTGGCCGTCGCGGGCGCCGCGCTCGCCGCGGACGGCGACCTGGGCGTCGACCGCCTGGTCACCCTGTTCCTCGTGACGGCGATGTTCGTCGGGCAGGTGGACAACCTGGTCCACCACCTGCCGGACATCCAGGAGGGCATCGGGGCGCTCACGCGCATCCGGCAGATGCTCGCCGTCGAGCCCGAGCCCACGGGCGGGAGGGCGCTGCCCGACGGGCCCGTAGGGATCGAGCTGCGCGACCTCCACTTCTCGTACGCCGAGGGCACGTTCGCGCTCGCCGGCGTGAGCCTGCGGGTGCCCGCGGGCGAGACGGTCGCGCTCGTGGGGCGGACGGGGTCGGGCAAGTCGACCCTCGCGTCGCTGCTGTCGCGCGCGGTCGAGCCGCCGCGCGGCGCGGTGCTCGTCGGCGGCGTGGACGTGCGCGACCTGGACCTTCAGGCGCTGCGCTCCGCGGTGGGGGTCGTGACGCAGCGGACCGAGATCCTCGCGGGCACGCTCGCCGAGAACGTCGCGCTCTTCGCGGACGTGCCGCGCGCCGACGTCGAGGCCGCCGTGCGCGAGCTCCGGCTCGACGACTGGGTCGCGGGACTCCCCGACGGCCTCGACACCCTGCTGGGCCCGGGCGGGACGTCGCTCTCGGCGGGGGAGGAGCAGCTCGTCGCGTTCGCGCGGCTGCTCGTCCGCGACGTGCAGGTCGTCGTGCTCGACGAAGCGACCGCGCGCATGGACCCGCTCACGGAGGCTCGCGTCGTCGCGGCCTCGGAGCGGCTGCTCGCCGGGCGCACGGGCGTGCTCGTCGCGCACCGCCTGACGACGATCGAGCGCGCCGGGCTGCTCGCCGTCCTCGACCACGGGCGGGTCGTGCAGCAGGGCGAGCGGGCGGCCCTCGCCCGCGTCGCGGGCCCGTACCGCGACCTCCTCGCGGCGAGCGTCGCCGAGGAGGCCGCGACGGGCGCCGTCGGCGCGCACCTCGGTGCGGGCGGGGCCCTGCTCGACGGCTCCGGCGACGGCGACGGCGCGGACGCCGACCGCGCGGGGGAGTCCGTCGGGGGTCGCCGACGGCGGGGCGCGCCGCCGGTCCTCGCGGACCCGGGCGACGGGCCCAGCCTCGCGCGCGGGGTGCTGCACGCGCTGTTCGTCCGCCCCGCGTGGGGCGTCGTGGGCGCCGTGCTGTTCCTGGCGACGAGCCTCGTGTCGGCGCAGGGTGCCGTCACGGGCTTCCTCTGGGGCCGCGCGGTGCAGGACCTGGACGAGGGCTTCCCGGCGCAGCTGCTCGTGCCGCTCGCGGTGCTCCTCGTCCTCGCGCCGCTGTGCCTCGCCTGGGCGCTGTACGTCTACCCGCGCTGGTGGATCGAGGTGCTGCTGCGCGTGCGCATGGCCGTCATGGCCGGCCAGACGCGCCAGCACCGGCTCACGGCGACGCCCCCGGGCGAGGTGGTCGCGCGCGCCATGGACGCCGACCGCTTCGTCCGGTACGCGGACCGCTGGGTCGACTTCGTCAACGGCCTCGTGATCGCCGGGGTCACGGCGCTGCTCAGCGGGTCGTGGCTCGCGGGCGCGGTGCTGCTCGCCGTGATGGTCGTGTCCGCGGCGGCGTCCGCCCTCGGGCGCCCGATCGCCGGCCGGTCGGCCACGCGGTCGTCGGCGGCGCGCGCCCGGTTCGGGCGGGCGCTCGTCTCGGCGCTCGACTCGGCACGCACGGTCAAGCTCGCCGCCCGGACGCCGCAGGTGCACGCGCACCTGCGCGACGTCGACGGGGGACGCGTGCGAGCCGCGATCTTCGAGCACCGGGTGCAGGCCGCGCTCGACGGCGTCCCGCTCGTCATGATCCAGCTCGGTGTCGTGGCGGCGTGGGCCGGGCTGCTCGTCGGCACGTGGGACCTCGCGACGGCGCTCCTGGTCGCCAACGCGGTGACCGGCTTCGGCTGGTTCGGCGTGGTCGCGGGGGCGGTCGTGACGGAGGCGCCCGGCACGCGCTCGTGGCAGCGCGCCACGAGCCGGTTCGCCGGGGGCACGGACCTCATGGACCTGCCGGCCGGCGTCGACCTCCTCACCGGCGAGGCACCCGTGCCCGACCCGGGTCCCCGCCAGCCGCTCGAGCGGCTCGAGCTGGCCGACGTCACCGCGCTGCACGACGACGGCACGATCGGCGTCCAGGGCGTCGACCTCGCGGTGCGCCGCGGCGAGCTCGTCCTCCTGCTCGGGCAGGTCGGGGCGGGCAAGTCGAGCCTGCTCTCGGCGCTGTCGGGCCTCATGGAGCACACGGGGCACATCCGGTGGAACGGGACCGACGTCGTCGACGCCCAGACGTTCCTGCGGCCGGGGCAGGTCGCCCACGTGGCGCAGGTCCCGCGCGTGCTCTCGGGGTCGTTCGCCGACAACGTGCGCCTCGGGCACGAGCGCGACGTGCACGGCCCGGTCGCGGCCGCGCGCCTGGAGCGCGACGTCGTCGAGGCCGGGGGCCACGAGGCCCTGGTGGGGCACCGCGGCGTCCGGCTCTCGGGCGGCCAGGTCCAGCGGCTCGCCCTCGCGCGGGCGCTCGCGACCGACGCCGAGCTCCTCCTGGCCGACGACGTCTCGAGCGCGCTCGACGCGGCGACCGAGATCGAGCTGTGGACCTCGCTGCGGGAGCGGGGCACCACGGTGATCGGCGCGACGTCGAAGCGCGCGGCGCTCGCGCGGGCGGACCGCGTCGTCGTGCTCGACGAGGGCCGCGTCGCCGAGGTCGGGCCGTGGCGCGACCTGGCACCGCGCTGGGGTCACCTGGCGGGCTGACCTCTCTGGCCCTCCCCGAACCCGGGGTCGCTCCTCACCGGACGTGTTCCGTGAGGAGCGACCCCGGGTTCGGCGTCTCAAGGGGCCGTACGGCGGAGGTACGCGAGCCCTGGTTGCCGAACCTTGCTGCAATTTTCTGCAAGCAGTACAGTTCGGCTCAGCCGTACGCTGAGGAAGCCGCGGTCGACGTCGCCCGCTGTCGGTCCCCGTCGTCCGCGTTCACCGGTTCGTGCCAGCTCATGCCTGCGGCCCCGCACCAGCCACCGGACGAGGGAGTCCTCATGACCTCCACGCCGCGACGTCGCCGCGTTCCGCGCACACCGTCGCCCCACCCATCCGACCCGTCGGCCCGTCGCTCGCGCGGGTCCCGCACGACGGCGTCGGTCACCGCCGTCGCGCTCGCCACCTCCAGCCTGGCGGGCGTCACGCTCGCCGCGCTCGCGGCCCCCGCCGCGGGGGCCGACGAGCGCACGCTCGCCCTCGTGGGCGACCTCCAGTCCGAGCTCGGCTGCGCAGCCGACTGGGACCCCGCGTGCGACGCGACCGAGCTCGCACCCACCGACGCCGCGGGCGTGTGGTCCGCCGACTTCGACCTGCCCGCCGGCACGTACCAGTACAAGGTCGCGTACGACGACGCCTGGGACGAGGCGTACGGCCGCGACGGCGGCCAGGACAACGCGCCGCTCGTGCTCGGCGGCGACGCGACGGTCCGCGTCACGTTCGACGAGTCGACGCACCGCATCGCCCTCACGCCGCTCGGGCTCGCGGGGGACTACGACGAGGCGCAGGACGCCGACCTCGTGGTGCCCCCCGTGCGCCAGCCCGGGTCGGACGAGCGCTTCTACTTCGTCATGACCGACCGGTTCGCGAACGGCGACCCGGCGAACGACACCGCCGGGCTCGGCGACGACCCGCTCGTCTCCGGGTACGACCCGACGAACAAGGGCTTCTACCAGGGCGGCGACATCGCGGGCCTGCGGCAGAACCTCGACTACATCGAGGACCTGGGCACCACGGCGATCTGGCTCACGCCGTCGTTCAAGAACCAGCCGGTCCAGGGCACGGGTGCCGACGCCTCCGCGGGCTACCACGGCTACTGGATCACCGACTTCACGCAGATCGACCCGCACCTCGGCACGAACGCCGAGCTCGAGGCGCTCATCGACGAGGCGCACGACCGCGGGATCAAGGTCTACTTCGACATCATCACGAACCACACGGCCGACGTGGTCGACTACGAGGAGAAGCAGTACTCGTACGTCGACCAGGCCACGTCGCCGTACCGCGACGCCGAGGGCACCGTGTTCGACCCGGCGGACCACGCGGGCACGGGCGACTTCCCGGCGCTGGACGCCGCGACGTCGTTCCCGTACACGCCGGTGGTCCCCGCGGGCAAGGAGGACCTCAAGGTCCCGGCCTGGCTCAACGACCCGACGCTGTACCACAACCGCGGTAACTCGACGTGGACCGGGGAGTCCGTGACGTACGGGGACTTCGACGGCCTCGACGACCTCATGACCGAGCACCCGACGGTCGTCGACGGGTTCGTCGACGTCTACCAGGACTGGATCGACCTCGGCATCGACGGCTTCCGCATCGACACCGTCAAGCACGTGAACTTCGAGTTCTGGGAGACGTGGACCACCGAGGTCCTCGACTACGCGCACGCGCAGGGCAAGGACGACTTCTTCATGTTCGGCGAGGTGTACGACGCCGACGCGGCGAAGCTCTCGCCCTACGTGCGCAAGACGGACATGAGCTCGACGCTCGACTTCACGTTCCAGTCCGCCGCGACGAGCTTCGCGAGCGGCAACAGCGCCAAGGGCCTCGCGTCGCTCTTCGCGAGCGACGACATGTACACGACGCCGACGACCAACGCGCAGGCGCTGCCGACGTTCCTCGGCAACCACGACATGGGCCGCGTCGGGTACATGCTCGCGAGCACCGACGACCCGCTCGCGCGCGACGAGCTCGCGCACGACCTCATGTACCTGACCCGCGGGCAGCCGGTCGTGTACTACGGCGACGAGCAGGGCTTCGCCGGGAAGGGCGGCGACAAGGACGCGCGCCAGACCCTGTTCGCGACCCAGGTCGACGAGTACGCCGACCAGCCGCTCGTCACGGGGGAGCAGGCGGGCAGCGTCGACCGCTTCGGCACCGACGCGCCGCTCTACGCGCACATCGCCGAGCTCGCCGCGCTGCGCGAGGCGCACCCGGCGCTCGCGGACGGCGCGCAGGTCGAGCGCTACGTCGAGAACGGCGCGGGTGTGTACGCCTTCAGCCGGGTGGACCGCACGGAGAAGGTCGAGCACCTCGTCGCGCTGAACAACGCGGCGGAGGACCGGACGGCGACGTTCACGACCCTCACGCCCGGCGCCTCGTACGAGGTGCTCTACGGCGAGCAGGCCGCCCCCGTCATCGCCGACGCGGACGGCGTCGTCACGCTGACCGTCCCGGCGACGGGCACGGTCGTGCTGCGGGCCGACCGCGAGGTCGGCGCGGACTCGTCGGGCGACATCGCCCTCACCGTGCCGCGCGCCGGGGGAGCGGTCACGGGCGTCGCGCCCGTGACGGCCACGGTCGACGCGGACGCGTGGGCCGAGACGTCGTTCGCGTGGCGCGAGGTCGGGAGCGCCGAGTGGCACCCGCTCGGCACCGCGGAGGACACGGCGCCGCGCGTCTTCCACGACGTCGCGGGCCTCGCGGACGGCACGCTCGTCGAGTACCGCGCGGTGACGACCGACGCCGACGGCGACCGCGCCGCCGCGTCCACGTTCGCGAGCGTCGGGGTCGACGTGAGCGGGGTCGTGGGCGAGGAGCCCGAGCCCGAGATCGACCTCGTGACCGTGCCCGGCAGCCACAACGCGGCCATGGGCTGCGCGGGAGACTGGGCCCCGGGCTGCGAGGCCGCGAAGCTCACGAAGCGCGCGGACGGTGTCTACGCGGGCACGTTCGACATCCCCGCCGGGACGTACGAGTACAAGGTCGCGATCAACGGGTCGTGGACGGTCAACTACGGCGTCGGCGGCGTACAGGACGGCGGCAACGCGACGTACACGACGACCGGTGGACCGGTGACGTTCTACTGGGACCCGGTGAGCAAGGACTTCTCGAGCACCGCGCAGGGCCCGATCGTCACCCTGCCGGGCTCCTTCCAGGACCAGGTCGGCTGCCCCGCCTCCTGGGCGCCCGACTGCCTCGCGTCCTGGCTCAAGGACCCCGACGGCGACGGTACCTACACCTGGTCGACCGACCGCCTCGCGGCCGGCGCGTACGAGGGCAAGGTCGCGCACGGCCTGAGCTGGGCCGAGAACTACGGGGTGGGCGGTGCGCCCGACGGGGCGAACTACCAGTTCTCCGTGGGCGACGGCGAGAACGTCACGTTCTCCTACGACCTCGCGACGCACGTCCTGACCATCGAGGTGGCGAACCCGCCGCTCCCCGGCACCGGCCAGCAGGCCGCGCACTGGGTCCGCGAGAACCTGGTCGCCTGGCCGGGCGACCTCGGCACGGGCGACGAGTGGACCCTGTGGGCTGCGCCGGACGGCGGGATCTCCGTCGCCCCGGGCAGCGCGGAGGGTGAGGTGCAGGCACCGGAGGGCACGGCGTCGTACACGCTCGAGGTGGACCCGGCGGGCCTGCCCGACGACGTAGCCGCCGAGTTCCCGGCGCTCGCCGGGCACACTGCGCTGCGCGTGCTCGACGACGGCGAGCCGCTCGACCGCGCCGCGGCCGAGGCCGCGCTCACCGGCCAGCTCCTCGTGACCCGGGCCGACGACGGCGTCCTCACGGCCGCGACCGGCGTCCAGGTGCCGGGCGTCGTCGACGACCTGTTCGCGCAGGACGCGGCGGGGCGCGAGCTCGGCGTCTCGTGGCACGCCAACGGCAAGTGGGCGTCGTTCGCGCTGTGGGCGCCGACGGCGAAGGCCGTCTCGGTGCTCGCCTGGCCCGCGGGGGCGTCGCTCGACGACGACCCGCGCCGGTTCGAGGCCGCGCGCCAGCCCGACGGCACGTGGACCCTCGACGGCAAGTCGGCCGACAAGAAGCTCGGCGGCGCGGACGTCGGGTGGAAGGGCGCGCGCTACCTCTACGAGGTGCGCGTCTACGTCCCGAGCACCGGGAAGGTCGAGACGAACGTCGTCACCGACCCCTACTCGGTGGGACTCACGCTCGACTCCACGCACTCGGTGGCCGTCGACCTGGAGGACCCCGCGTTCCGCCCGAGCGTCTGGGAGGGCACACCGGCGCCGGTCGTGGAGCGGGCGGTGGACCAGACGATCTACGAGCTCCACGTGCGCGACTTCTCGATCTCCGACGAGACCGTCCCGGCGGAGCGGCGCGGCACCTACCTCGCGTTCGCCGAGCAGGACTCGGCCGGGATGACGCACCTGCGCGAGCTCGCGGACGCGGGCCTCACCACGGTGCACCTCCTCCCGACGTTCGACATCGCGTCGATCCCCGAGGACCGTGCCGCCCAGAAGACGACGGGCGACCTCACCGGGTTCGCGCCCGACTCGCCCGAGCAGCAGGCCGCCGTCGCGGCGGTGCAGGCGCAGGACGGCTTCAACTGGGGCTACGACCCGTGGCACTTCAGCACGCCCGAGGGGTCGTACGCCCTCGACGCGGACGGCGGCGCGCGCGTGGCCGAGTTCCGCACCATGGTCGGCTCGCTCCACGGTGCCGGGCTGCAGGTCGTGCTCGACCAGGTGTTCAACCACACCGCGGCGAGCGGGCAGGACGCGAAGTCGGTCCTCGACAAGGTCGTGCCGGGCTACTACCACCGGCAGAACCCGACCACCGGCTCCGTCGAGACGAGCACGTGCTGCCAGAACGTCGCGACCGAGCACGCGATGGCGGGCAAGCTCATGGTCGACTCGGTCGTCACGTGGGCGAAGGACTACCGCGTCGACGGGTTCCGCTTCGACCTCATGGGCCACCACTCGAAGCAGAACATGCTCGACGTCCGGGCCGCGCTCGACGAGCTCACGCTCGCCGAGGACGGCATCGACGGGAAGTCCGTCTACCTGTACGGCGAGGGCTGGGACTTCGGCGAGGTCGCGGGCAACGCGCTGTTCGAGCAGGCCACCCAGGGCCAGCTCGGCGGCACGGGCATCGGGACGTTCTCCGACCGGCTGCGCGACGCCGTGCACGGCGGCTCGCCCGTCGACGGCGCCTCGACGTTCACGCAGGGCTTCGGCACGGGCCTCGCGACCGACCCGAACGGGCAGCCCGCCCGGGCGGGGGAGCCGGGGACCGTGAACGACGGGTCCGCGGACGAGCTCGCCGACCTCGGTCACCAGACAGACCTCGTGCGCCTCGGCCTCGCGGGCAACCTGCGCGACTACACGCTCGTCACGTCGACGGGCGAGGAGAAGCGCGGCGACGAGATCGACTACCGCGGGGCGCCGGCCGGCTACGCCGACTCGCCCGAGGAGGTCGTGACGTACGTCGACGCGCACGACAACGAGACGCTGTTCGACCTGCTCACGCTCAAGCTCCCGGCGGACACGCCCATGGACGAGCGCGTGCGGATGAACACGGTCTCGCTCGCGACCGCGGCGCTCTCCCAGACGCCGTCGTTCTGGCACGCGGGCACGGACCTGCTGCGGTCGAAGTCGCTCGACCGCAACAGCTACGACTCGGGCGACTGGTTCAACGCGATCGACTGGACCGGTCAGGACAACGGCTTCGGCAAGGGCCTGCCCATGGCGGCGGACAACGAGGACAAGTGGCCGCTCATGGCCCCGCTCCTCGCGGACCCGGCGCTCAAGCCGTCACCCGACGACATCGCGGCCGCCTCGGCGCAGTCGCAGGACCTCCTGCGGCTGCGGCACTCGACCGAGCTCTTCCGGCTCGGCGACGCGGACCTCATCCGGGAGAAGGTCACCTTCCCGGGCGCCGGGACGGACCAGGTCCCGGGGGTCGTCGCGATGTCGGTGGACGACACGGTGGGCACGGACGTCGACCCGGCCCTCGACGGCCTGCTCACGGTGTTCAACGCCTCGCCGGACGAGGTCACCGTCCCGCTGTCCGCGCTCGCGGGCCGCGAGTACGTGCTCTCGCCGGTCCAGGCCGAGGGGAGCGACGCCGTCGTGCAGGGCACCACGTGGGACGCGGCCTCCGGGACCGTCACGGTCCCGGCGCGCACCGTCGCGGTGCTCGTCGAGCCGCAGGCGGGCGGCGAGCTGCCCGTCTCCGTCGAGGTGCAGCCCCGCTGCCTCGCGGGCAAGGCCTACGTCGCCGTCCGCGCGACGAACGACGGCGCCGTCCCGGTCGACCTGACGCTCTCCACGCCGTTCGGCGAGAAGGGGTTCTCGAAGGTCGCGGCCGGGAAGAACGCCTACCAGTCGTTCGCGACGCGCCAGAAGGCGGTCGCGGCCGGCGAGGCCACGGTGACCGCGACCGCGGTGGTCGACGGCGAGGACGTCACCTCGACCTTCACCGTCGCCCACGAGGAGCTCACCTGTTCCTGACCCGACCGCCGAGGTAGAACCCTGGTCCGCCGAGGTAGAGCCCTGGTCTTCACCAGGGCTCTACCTCGGCAGACCCCGGCTCTACCTCGGCAGGACCCGGTTCTGCCTCGGCGGGCGAGGTGCTACGGTCGCTGGCCGTGACCACCTCGTCCTCGCCCGCTGTCGGCCCGACGGCGGGCCTCGCGTTCCGCACGGCGGTCGCCGCGGACCTGCCGCGGGTCGTCGCGCTCATCGCGGACGACGCCGTCGCCCGGTCCCGGACGGGGGAGGTCGGGCCCCCGCACGAGGCGGCGTTCGCCGCGATCGACGCCGACCCGCACAACGAGCTGGTCGTGGTCGAGCTCGACGGCGAGGTCGTCGGGACGATGCAGCTCACCGTGATCCCGGGGATCTCCCGGAACGGCGCGTCGCGGCTCCTCGTCGAGGCGGTGCGCGTGGACCGCCGCCTCCGCGGGCAGGGCGTCGGCCGCGCCATGATGGCGTGGGCGCACGCCTGGGGCGTCGCGCGAGGCTGCACGCTCGCCCAGCTCACATCGGACAAGCAGCGGGCCGACGCCCACCGGTTCTACCGGTCGCTCGGCTACGAGCAGTCGCACGAGGGCTTCAAGCGCCCGCTCCCACCCCGCTAGTCCCCGGGTCGGCGTCTCCGCGTCCGGTACCCCGGACTCCGGTCATCGCATGCTCTGCGGGGCGCACGCGGGCCGCTCCTTGGAGCGCTCTCACGCCTTCAGATCCTGATCGATTGGGAGCGTTCTCGCGTGTTGGCGCTCACATTGCGGGGCATATGTCTGCGCTGTCATGGGACCAAGGTCGCTGTTTGGTCACGGTTCTGTCGATCCTTGCGTTCAGGAGTTGACGCCAAGAACGCGACCGGCATAACGTCAGGCCCGCTCGGACGGCGCTGAGGGTGTCCGGGTCCGCGGCGCGTCGGTGCGCTGCGAGCTGTCCTCGGCAGGAGGAGGTCCGATGGCGGACGAGCGCGTGATCCTCGAGATGCGAGGTATCACCAAGGAGTTCCCGGGCGTGCGCGCCCTCGACGATGTGAACCTGCGGGTGCGCGCGGGAGAGATCCACGCGATCTGCGGCGAGAACGGCGCCGGCAAGTCGACGCTCATGAAGGTGCTCTCGGGCGTGTACCCGCACGGGACGTACTCGGGAGACATCTACTACGACGGCGCGGAGGTCCAGTTCAAGGACATCCGGTCGAGCGAGCACGCGGGGATCGTCATCATCCACCAGGAGCTCGCCCTCATCCCCGAGCTCTCGATCACCGAGAACATCTTCCTCGGGAACGAGGTCAAGGGTGCGTTCGGCATCGACTGGGGCGCGGCCCGCCGTCGGGCCGAGGAGCTCATGGCGCGCGTCGGTCTCCAGGAGTCGCCCGACGCGCAGATCAAGGGCATCGGCGTCGGCAAGCAGCAGCTCGTCGAGATCGCCCGCGCGCTCGCCAAGGACGTGCGCCTGCTCATCCTCGACGAGCCGACGTCCGCGCTCAACGAGGAGGACTCCGAGCACCTGCTCGACCTGCTGCGCGGCCTGCGGTCCAAGGGCCTGACGAGCATCATGATCTCCCACAAGCTCAACGAGATCGAGGAGATCGCCGACTCGATCACGATCATCCGCGACGGCCGCTCGATCGAGACGCTCGACGTGAAGAACGACGCCGTCGACGAGGACCGCATCATCCGCGGCATGGTCGGCCGCTCGCTCGAGTCGCGCTTCCCGGAGCACACGCCGTCCATCGGCGAGACCTTCTTCGAGGTCGAGGGCTGGACCGTCGAGCACCCCGAGGTGCCCGGCCGATACGTGTGCAAGGGCTCGACGTTCCACGTCCGCCGCGGCGAGATCGTCGGCTTCGCCGGGATCATGGGCGCCGGGCGCACCGAGCTCGCGCGGTCGCTCTTTGGGCGGTCGTACGGACGCTACAAGTCCGGCGTCGTGCGCATCGACGGCCGCGAGGTGTCCATGCCCACGGTGCTCTCGGCGATCGAGAACCGGATCGCCTACGTCCCCGAGGACCGCAAGGCGCTGGGGCTGAACCTGCTCGACACGATCCTCGGCACGATCCAGGCGGCGAACCTGCCCCGCATCGCCAAGGCCGGCGTCATCGACCAGGACGCGGCGTTCGTCGCGGCGGAGTCCTACCGCAAGGCGTTCTCCATCAAGGCGCCGAGCGTGCACGAGGGCGTCGCGAAGCTCTCGGGCGGCAACCAGCAGAAGGTCCTGCTCGCCAAGTGGATGTACACCGAGCCGGAGCTCCTCATCCTCGACGAGCCGACGCGCGGCATCGACGTCGGAGCCAAGTACGAGATCTACGGCCTCGTCCAGAAGCTCGCCGACGCCGGGCGCGGCGTGGTGGTCATCTCGTCCGAGCTGCCCGAGCTCCTCGGCCTGTGCGACCGCATCTACACCGTCTTCGAAGGGCGGATCACGGGCGAGGTCCCCGGGTCGGAGGCGACCCAGGAGGGGCTCATGCGCCTCATGACCGGGACGCCCGGCGACGCACCCTCCGACGCCGCCGCCTGAGCGCGTCCCCCCACCAGCCACCGCATCGCAACCGAGAAGGAACCACCGACGATGTCGTCCATCAAGCAGCTGCTGAGCGGGGGAGCGCGCCAGTTCGGCATGCTCTTCGCGCTCCTCGCCCTGGTCATCTACTTCCAGATCGCCACGGGCGGGCGGGTCCTCACGCCGAGCAACGCGCAGAACCTGCTCAACGGCAACTCCTACATCCTCATCCTCGCGATCGGCATGGTCCTCGTGATCATCGCGGGCCACATCGACCTGTCGGTCGGGTCGGTGGCCGCCGTGACCGGCATCATCGTGGCCATCGCCATCCGGGACTGGGGCATCCCGTGGTGGCTGGGCATCCTCCTCGGGCTGTGCGTGGGCGCGGTCATCGGCGCCTGGCAGGGGTGGTGGGTGGCCTACGTCGGCATCCCAGGCTTCATCACCACGCTCGCCGGCATGATGCTCTTCCGCGGCCTCAACCAGTTCATCGGCAAGTCGAACACGGTGCCCGTGCCGCAGGAGCTCCAGACCCTCGGTGGCGGCTACCTGCCCGAGTGGGGGCCGAACACGGGCCTCAACAACTCGACGCTCCTGCTCGGCGTCCTGGCGATCGCGGCCGTCGTCTGGTCGGAGTTCCGCCGCCGCGCGAGCGCCCGCAAGCTCGGCGCCGAGCCGGTCCCGACCTCGGTCGCCGTGACGCGCGTCGTCCTCTTCAGCGCCGTGATCGCCTACCTCACGTACCTCTACGGGTCAGGCCGTGTCGGCACGTCGTTCCCGGTGCCTGCGCTCGTCCTGGTGCTCCTCGTCGTCGTCTACCAGTTCGTCGCGTCGCGGACCATCACCGGTCGCCACGTGTACGCGGTGGGCGGCAACCGGGCCGCGGCGGCGCTGTCCGGCGTGAACATCAAGCGCACGAACTTCTTCGTGATGATGAACATGTCGATCCTCGCGTCCCTCGCCGGGATGATCTTCATCGGCCGCTCGACCGCGTCCGGCCCGTTCGACGGCAACATGTGGGAGCTCGACGCGATCGCGGCCGTCTTCATCGGCGGGGCCGCCGTCTCCGGCGGTGTCGGCACGGTCGTCGGGTCCGTCATCGGTGGCCTGGTCATGGCCGTCCTCAACAACGGTCTCCAGCTCATGGGCGTCGGCTCCGACATGACCCAGATCATCAAGGGCCTCGTGCTCCTCATCGCGGTCGCGTTCGACGTCTACAACAAGGTGCAGGGTCGGCCGTCGATCATCGCGCTGATCTTCCCGTCGCGGCGCGACAAGGGCACCGGAGCCGTCACGGGCGCCGACGACGCCCAGCCGGAGGTCCCGGTCGAGGCCGGGGCCACCGCCGCCAAGGGCTGACCTGACCTGCCCCTCACGTCCCACCCACCGCACGACCCCCTGACCGCATCCGACGACGGATGCCCGACAAGAAAGTGGTACCCATGAAGAAGCTCACCACGACGCTCCTGGCGCTCACCGCCGCGAGTGCGCTCGTGCTCAGCGGCTGCTCCTCCGACCGCGGGGGCGACGCCGGTGGCGACTCCACCGGCGGCGGCGAGTCCGCGGCCGCCGGCTTCGAGGAGGGCGCGACCATCGGTGTCGCCCTCCCGCAGAAGACCTCGGAGAACTGGGTGCTCGCCGAGCAGCTGTTCAACGACGGGCTCACCGAGGCCGGCTTCAAGCCGATCGTCCAGTTCGCCAACGGCGGCGTCTCGGAGCAGCAGAGCCAGATCGACGCCATGGTCGAGCAGGGCGCGAAGGTCATCATCGTCGGCGCCATCGACGGGTCGCAGCTCGGGACCCAGCTCAAGAACGCGAAGGACAACGGCGCGACCGTCATCGCCTACGACCGTCTCGTGAAGAACACGGACGCCGTCGACGAGTACATCGCGTTCGACAACTACCAGGTCGGCGTGCTCCAGGGCGAGGCGCTGCTGCAGGGCCTCGCCGAGCGCAAGGGCGAGGGCCCGTACAACATCGAGCTCATCGCCGGCTCGCCCGACGACGCGAACTCGACGCCGTTCTTCGAGGGCGCCATGAGCGTGCTCGACCCGAAGATCGAGGACGGCACGCTCGTCGTCCCGTCCGGCCAGACGTCGTTCGAGCAGGTCGCGACGCAGGGCTGGAAGGCCGAGAACGCGCAGAAGCGCATGGACACCGTGCTGTCGGGCAGCTACTCCGACAAGGAGCTCGACGGCGTCCTGTCGCCGAACGACACCCTCGCCCGCGCGGCGCTCACGTCGGCCAAGCAGGCCGGCAAGGAGACCCCGGTCATCACCGGCCAGGACTCCGAGGTCGAGTCGGTCAAGTCGATCGTCGCGGGCGAGCAGTACTCGACGATCTACAAGGACACGCGCAAGCTCGTCGAGGAGTCGATCAACGCGGTGAAGGCGCTCCAGGCGGGCGAGGAGCCGGAGATCAACGACACCGAGTCCTACGACAACGGCGTCAAGGTCGTCCCGGCCTTCCTGCTCGAGCCGATCATCGTCACGCAGGAGAACGCGGCCGAGGTCTACGCGGGTGACCCCACCCTCGAGGAGCTCACCAAGTGACCCGTTCGCTCTGAGCGACCGGGAGGCGGCGGCGTACCGGCACGCCGCCGCACGACGGCCCCCGTCACGTCCTCGGACGTGGCGGGGGCCGCCGTCGTGCAGGGGGAGTCGCCGGCGCCGGGAGCCCCGCGGGAGCCCGCGGCTCAGCGGAAGACGACGGTGCGGTGCCCGTCCAGGAGCACGCGGTGCTCCGCGTGCCAGCGCACGGCGCGCGCGAGCGTCTGGCGCTCGACGTCCTCGCCGATCGCGACGAGGTCCTCGACGCGGCGCGAGTGGTCGACGCGCTCCACGTCCTGCTCGATGATCGGGCCCTCGTCGAGGTCGCCCGTCACGTAGTGCGACGTGGCCCCGATGAGCTTGACGCCGCGGTCGTGCGCCTGGGCGTACGGGCGCGCGCCCTTGAAGCTCGGCAGGAACGAGTGGTGGATGTTGATGATGCGCCCCGGCATCTCGCGGCACAGCTCGTCCGAGAGGATCTGCATGTAGCGCGCGAGGACGACGAGCTCGACGTCGAGCTCGTCGACGAGCCCGCGCAGGCGCGCCTCGGCGTCGGCCTTGGTGTCCCGCGTGACGGGCACGTGGTGGAACGGCTTGCCGTAGAACGTCGCGATGTCCTCGAGGTCCCGGTGGTTGCCCACGACGCCGACGACCTCGATCGGCATGCCCTGCGAGCGCTCGCGGTACAGCAGGTCGACGAGGCAGTGCGGCGCCTTGGAGACCATGAGCAGCGTGCGGACCCGGCGCCCGACGACGTCGAGCTGCCACGTCATGGCGAACCGGGCCGCGACCTCCTCGACCGCCCGCTCCAGCTCGGCGCGCTCCGCGGCCGCGGTGACCTGCACGCGCATGAAGAACAGTCCCGAGAGCGGGTCGCCGAACTGCTGCGACTCCGTGATGTTGCCGCCGAGCCGCGCGAGGGCCCCGGCGACGGCGTGCACGATCCCCGGCCCGTCCGGGCACGAGAGCGTGAGGACCCAGTGCGTGGGGTCGCCGGTCGGGGGCTGCGCGGTGCGGAGCGCCGAGGTGTCGGGGACGTCGGCGCCACGGGGATCTGTCGTGGACACCCCTCAGAGGGTAGCCGCGTCCCGACGGTGCCGAGGCCGCCGTCCGGCAGGCTGACATCACCCGGACACGCGCGGTCGCGCCGCGCGATGTCTGACACGATGTCTTCATGAACGACGCGCAGATCACGACCCGCCTCGTCGACGACGCCGAGGCCGGTGAGCTCCTGACCCTGCGGCGGGCGGCGTTCGTCACCGAGGCGCAGCTCTACCAGGACCCCAACATCCCCCCGCTGACCCAGACCCTCCACGAGCTGCGCGAGGACCTCGCGCGCGAGGACGTCGTGACGATCGGCGCGTGGCTCGGGCCGCGTCTCGTCGGCTCGGTGCGGGTCGAGATCGAGGAGAGCAAGGCGACGCTCGGCCGCCTCGCCGTGGCGCCGGACATGCAGGGCCGCGGCATCGGGACGCAGATGCTCTTCGAGGTGCTGCCGTACCTCCCGGAGCAGACCACGGAGATCTGGGTCTTCACGGGCAAGGACTCCAAGCAGAACCTCGCGATGTACACCAAGCACGGCTACGAGGAGCAGTACGACAAGGCCGCCGGCGACCTCACCTACACCTACCTGCGCCGCATCCTCGGCGAGGCCGAGGCGCGCAACGAGACCGACGCCGTCGGGCAGGAGTAGCCGGGCGACCGGCCCCGGGCGACGGCCCGGGGCCCGCCGACGGGCCGTGCGCTAGGATCGACGCGTCGCGACTGGCGCCGCCCGGTGGATCTCCGCCCGGGCAGGGTGGATCACCACCGGGGAGCGACACGCTGTGCAGACGACGGGTCGTTCGCCTGGGCCCCGGGTCACCCCCTGGTGGGGCGTACCCGGCGAGCCGGGAACGTGACCACCGACGACACACTGCCAAGCACCCGCGGAGGAGACGCCATGAGCGCCCAGCCAGCCGACAACGTCCTCGACACCCCGCTCGCCGAGCTCGACCCCGAGATCGCGGCCGTCCTCGACGGGGAGCTCGCGCGCCAGCGCGACACCCTCGAGATGATCGCGTCCGAGAACTTCGTCCCGCGCGCCGTCCTGCAGGCGCAGGGCTCCGTGCTCACCAACAAGTACGCCGAGGGCTACCCGGGCCGCCGCTACTACGGCGGCTGCGAGCAGGTCGACGTCGCGGAGAACCTCGCGATCGCCCGCGCGAAGGACCTGTTCGGCGCCGAGCACGCCAACGTCCAGCCGCACTCGGGCGCCACGGCCAACGCCGCCGTGCTGCACGCGCTCATCACCAAGGGCGACAAGATCCTCGGCCTCGAGCTGGCGCACGGCGGCCACCTCACGCACGGCATGAAGATCAACTTCTCCGGCAAGCTCTACGACGTCGCGGCGTACGGCGTGGACCCGCAGTCGTACCGCATCGAGATGGACGAGGTGCGCAAGCAGGCCCTCGAGACGCGCCCCGACGTCATCATCGGCGGCTGGTCCGCCTACCCGCGCCACCTCGACTTCGCGGCGTTCCGCGAGATCGCGGACGAGGTCGGCGCGAAGCTCTGGGTGGACATGGCGCACTTCGCGGGCCTCGTGGCCGCGGGCCTGCACCCCTCCCCGGTGCCGTACGCGGACGTCGTGTCCTCCACGGTCCACAAGACGATCGGCGGCCCCCGCTCCGGCTTCATCCTGAGCAAGGAGGAGTACGCCAAGAAGATCGACTCCGCCGTGTTCCCGGGCCAGCAGGGCGGCCCGCTCATGCACGTCGTCGCCGCCAAGGCCGTGTCGTTCAAGATCGCGGGCTCCGACGACTTCCGCGACCGCCAGGAGCGCACGCTGCGCGGCGCGAGCATCATCGCCGACCGCCTCGCCCAGGCCGACGTGGCCGCGGCCGGCGTCTCCGTCCTCACGGGCGGCACCGACGTCCACCTCGTGCTCGTCGACCTGCGCCACTCGGCGCTCGACGGCCAGCAGGCCGAGGACCTCCTGCACGAGGTCGGCATCACCGTGAACCGCAACGCCGTGCCGTTCGACCCGCGCCCCCCGCGCGTCACGTCCGGCCTGCGCATCGGCACGCCCGCGCTCGCGACGCGGGGCTTCGGCGACGCCGAGTTCACCGAGGTGGCGGAGATCATCGCGACCGCGCTGCGCGAGGGCGCCGCGACCGACGCGGACGCCCTGCGCGCCCGCGTGCAGAAGCTCACGGCCGACTTCCCCTTGTACCCGGGCCTGCAGCAGTGAGCCCCCGGATGAGTGCGCAGCTCCTCGACGGCAAGGCGACCGCCGCCACCATCAAGGCCGAGCTCAAGGACCGCCTCGCGGTCCTCGCCGGGAAGGGCGTCGTGCCCGGCCTGGGCACGCTCCTGGTGGGCGACGACCCGGGCTCGCAGTGGTACGTCGCGGGCAAGCACCGCGACTGCGCCGAGGTCGGGCTGTCCTCGATCCGCGAGGACCTGCCCGGCGACGCGACGCAGGAGGAGATCGAGGCCGCGGTCCGCCGCCTCAACGAGGACCCCGCCTGCACGGGGTACATCGTGCAGCTCCCGCTCCCGAAGGGCATCGACACCAACCGCGTGCTCGAGCTCATCGACCCGGCCAAGGACGCGGACGGCCTGCACCCGACGAACCTCGGGCGCCTCGTCCTGCGCGTCAACGAGGAGGTCACCTCGCCGCTCCCGTGCACCCCACGCGGGATCATCGAGCTCATCGAGCGGCACGGCATCTCCCTCGCGGGCAAGGAGGTCGTGGTCGTGGGCCGAGGCGTGACCGTCGGCCGCTCGATCGGCCTGCTGCTCACGCGCCGCGCGGTCAACGCGACGGTGACGCTCACGCACACCGGGACGACGGACCTCGCGGATCTCGTGCGCCGCGCCGACGTCATCGTCGCGGCGGCGGGCGTCCAGGGCATCATCACGCGCGACATGGTCAAGCCGGGCGCCGTCGTGATCGACGTCGGTGTCTCGCGCGAGGTCGACCCCGAGACCGGCAAGAGCCGCGTCGTGGGGGACGCCGCGCCCGACGTCGCCGAGGTCGCGGGCTGGATCTCGCCGAACCCCGGCGGGGTCGGGCCCATGACGCGCGCGATGCTCCTCGCGAACGTCGTCGACGCGGCGGAGCGCGCCTCCGCCTGACCCCCGTCCCAGGGCGCGGTCGTGGATCACCACGGCCGCGCCCTGCGGCGTTCCCGGGGCGACGCGCAGGCGCTAGTCTGCGCGGGTGACGAGGGCGCGCATCGCGACGACGGCGGCGTACGCCGTGCAGGGCTTCGGGTTCGCCGTGGTGCTCACGAGCATCCCCGGGTACAAGGAACGGCTCGGCATGGGCGACGACGTCGTCACGCTCGTCGTGCTGGGCGTGTGCGTCTTCGCCGGGCTGGGCAGCGCGCTGTCCGGCGTCGTGGCGGCGCTCCGCGGCGCGCGCGCCGTGGTCGTCGGCGGCCTGCTGCTCGCGGCGCTCGCGGTCGCGGGCGTCGGGCTCGCGCCGTCGTGGCCGGTCTTCTTCGTGGCGATCGGGCTGTACGGGCTCGCGCTCGGCGCGGTCGACGCGGCGATGAACATGCTCGGGATCGACGTCGAGCGCGCGCACGGCCGCAGCCTGCTCGCGTCGTTCTACGCGGCCAACGCCGCCGGCGGCGTGCTCGGCGCCCTCGCCGTCTCGGGCAGCGCGCTCGTCGGGCTCGGCCAGCCGGTCGCGCTCCCGCTCGTGGCGCTGCTCGTGGCCGCGGGCGCCGTCTGGCTCGCGCTGCGTCTGCCCGACGGCGGAGCGACGGCCCACGGTGCCGTGACACCTGTCGGGGTGGCGGACGACGTCCGCGACGTCGCGCCGACCGGGAGCGTGGCGTGGGTCGCGGCGGGCACGATCGCGCTGCTCGGCGCGGGGATGCTCGCGTTCCCCGTCGCGGACTCCGCCGTGTCGAGCTGGAGCGCGACGTTCCTGCGCGACGTCCTTTCGGCGAGCGTGGCCGCCGCCCCGCTGGGATACGCGGCGTACCAGGCGGCGCTCATCGTGTCGCGGCTGGTGGGAGACGGTCTCGTCGAGCGTCTCGGCCGCGTGCGGGTCGTGCGGCTGGGCGGCACGCTCGGCGCCCTCGGGTTCGTCGCGGTGGCCGCGGCCCCCGCCTGGCCCGTCGCGGTGCTCGGGCTGGCGGCGACCGGGCTCGGGCTCGGCGTCGTCGCCCCGCTCGCGTTCTCCGCGATCGGGGACCGCGCCCGCGAGGCGGTGGCGGCGGGCACGGGGTCGGCAGAGCCGCCGGCCGGGTTCGTCGCGACGGTCACGGACCGCGCGGTCGCGCGCCTCAACGTCTTCACCTATGCGGGCGCGGTGCTCGGCGGCGTGCTCACCGGCATCTTCGCGACCGCCCATCACCTCCGGGTCGGGTTCGTCGTCCTCGCGGTGCTCGCCGCGGTGTCGGCGATGCTCGCCGGCGCGTTCCGGCTCGCCCGCGTCGCCCTCGTGGGCGTGAGCGAGGCCACGCCGCCCGCGTGACGCCGGGTACCCGGCCTGTCGGTGGCGTGTGATGGGATGGCCGGCGTGCCGCGACCGTCCTGGCGGCCGCGCGCGACCGTCATCGAGGGAGGACGAGCCCACTTGCTCACCATCGCCACCGCCAACGTCAACGGCATCCGTGCCGCCTACCGCCGGGGGATGGACGCCTGGATCGCGTCCCGCACGCCCGACGTCCTGCTGCTCCAGGAGGTCCGCGCCCCCGACTCGGTCGTGAACGACCTCCTCGACGGATGGCACGTCGCGCACCAGGCGTGCGACATCAAGGGCCGGGCCGGCGTCGCCGTCGCGTCCCGGCTGCCCGTGTCCGCCGTGCGCGTCGGACTGGGTGCCGGCGAGCCGGAGCCGCCCGTCGACACCGGCCGCTGGGTGGAGGCGGACCTCGAGCTGCCCGACGGCGGTCGCCTCACCGTGGTCTCCGCGTACATCCACTCCGGCACCGTGAGCCAGCCCGAGACGATGGTCGCGAAGTACGCCTACCTCGAGAAGGTCACCGCGCGGCTGCGCGAGCTCGCGGCCACGGGAGAGAAGGTCCTGCTCGCGGGCGACCTCAACATCGCGCACCACAACGTCGACATCAAGAACTGGCGCGGCAACCTCAAGAGCGCCGGCTTCCTCCCGGAGGAGCGCGCGTACGTCGACACCTGGCTCGACCAGGTCGGCCTCGTCGACCTCGGCCGCGTCCACGGCGGCGAGGGTCCCGGCCCGTTCACGTGGTGGTCGTGGCGCGGGCGAGCGTTCGACAACGACTCCGGCTGGCGCATCGACTACCAGCTCGCCACGCCGTCGCTCGCCGAACGTGTCGTCAAGGTCGAGGTCGACCGCGCGCCGACGCACGACGAGCGCTGGAGCGACCACGCCCCCCTCGTCGCCACGTACGACGTCTGAGACGTTCCGCCCTCGCCGAACACGACATGAGGGTCGTCATGTGCCGCACAGCGACCCTCATGTCGTGCTCGGCGGCGTGTGAGGTCGTGCTCGGGTCAGACGACGCGGTCGGCCGGTGCGGACGGGGTCGCGAGGAGGAAGCCCGGGGCGCCGAGGCCCTCGCGCTCGAACGCCGCGCGGACGGCGTCGGCGACGGCCTCCACCTGGTCGGCGCGGACGAGCGCGATCGCGGAGCCGCCGAACCCGCCCCCGGTCATGCGCGCACCGAGGGCGCCGGCGACGCGGGCGGCGTCCACGGCGACGTCGAGCTCGACGCTCGAGACCTCGTAGTCGTCGCGCAGCGAGGCGTGCGACGCGTTCATGAGCGGCCCGACCGCGTCGGGACGCCCGTCGCGCAGGAGAGCGACGAGGTCGCGCACGCGCCCGATCTCCGTCACGACGTGACGCACGCGGCGGCGTGCGACGTCGTCGGGCAGCTTCTCCAGGGCGACGGCGAGGGCCCCGGCGGGGTCGCCGGTCGCGGCGACGTCGTCCGCGAGCTCGCGCAGGGAACCCAGCCCGAGCGTGCGGGCGGCGTCCTCGCACGTCGCGCGTCGCGCCGCGTACTGGCCGTCGACGAGCCGGTGCTCGGCGCGCGTGTCGACGACGAGCAGGGCCAGCCCCGCGGCGTCCAGGTCGAACGGCACCTGCTCGGCGGACTCGACGGGGTCGAGGCCGGGCCGGCAGTCGAGGAGGAGCGCGTGCCCGGCGGTCGCGCGCAGGGAAGCGGACTGGTCCATGCCGCCCGTCGGTGCGCCCGCGATCTCGTTCTCGGCGCGGACGCTCGCGGTCGCGAGGGCCGCCCGCCCGGCGTCGGTCGCCCTGAGGCCCAGTCCGGCGACGTCGTCGAGCGCGACCGCGACCGCGCACTCGAGAGCGGCCGACGAGGAGAGCCCGGCCCCGAACGGGACGCTCGAGTCGACCGCCGCGTCGAAGCCCGTGATGGCGCCCGGGTCGGCGCCCTGCGCGACGAGGTGCTCGCGCAGGGCCCAGGCGACGCCGGCGACGTACGACCCCCAGCCCGTGACCGCGCCCGGCGCGACGTCCTCGAGCGTCGTCGTCCACGTCTCGCCCGGCGCCTGGGCCGACGCGAGCCGGACGACCGAGTCCGGGCGCGGGCGCAGCGCGACGTACGTGCGATGGGGGAGAGCGATCGGCAGGCACAGCCCCGCGTTGTAGTCGGTGTGCTCGCCGATGAGGTTGACGCGGCCCGGGGCGGCCCAGACCGGTACCTGCTCCTGGCCGGCTCGGGCCTCATGGGCGTCGGCGGGACCGTCAGCAGCCTCGTCGAACGACGCGGCGAAGACGGCGCGGGCGCGGGCCGCGCCGTCGTCGTCGGACCACGAGCGTACCCACCCGCGTGCGGCGCTCGACGGGGCGAGCTCCTGGAGGCGCGACGCGATCCGCTCGGGCGTCGTGTCGCTGATCCACGCGCCCATGCCCGACTCCGAGCCGGCGAGGTACTTGAGCTTGCCCGGTGCGCGCAGGACGGAGAAGACCTGGAGGTGGAGCCGGGCGAGGGTCACGTCGTCGGTGCCGCCGTCCGCGACGGAGCGGCCCTCGTGCGCCGGGGCCTGGTGCCACGCGGCGATGTACGGGAGCGGGATGGGGTCGCCGTCGGCCGTCTCGAAGAAGCGGTCGAGGCGGCGCAGGAGCTCGAGGTAGGCGGTGGCGAGGTCGTCGCGCTCGGCGTCGGTGAGCGCGGGGAGGTCGGGCACGTCGCGTCGCGGCGCGAGGTGGACCTCGACGGGCCAGCGGGCGGCGAACGGCACGTACGCGACCCAGTGCTCGGTCTCGAGCACGACGCGGCGCCCGTCCGCGAGCTCGGAGTCGAGGACGTCGCGCAGCAGGTTGCGGCCCGTGCGGCGGTGGTGCTCGCGCGCCTCGTCGAGCAGCGCGCGGGTGCGCGGCGTGACGTACGGGTAGCCGTAGATCTGCCCGTGCGGGTGGTGCAGCGTGACGCCGATCTCCTGCCCGCAGTTCTCGAAGCAGAAGACCTGCTCGACGCCGGGCTCTGCCCCGAGCGCGGCGGTGCGGTCGGCCCACGCGTCGATGATCGTGCGCACGCGCTGCGGCGAGAGCGCGCCGAACGACGTGCGGTGGTCGCTCGAGAAGCACACGACCTCGCACCGGCCCGCGGCCGGTGCGTGGAGCTGGAGCGGCGCGTCCTCGACGACGGCGTCGGCCACGCCGGGCACGCGCTGGAGCGACGGGAAGCGGTTCTCGAAGACGACGACGTCGTAGTCGGTGTCGGGGACCTCGCCGTCCGAGTAGGCGGCGCCGGGACGCGCGGGGCACAGCGGGCACGAGTCCGCGGCGGGGAGGAACGTGCGGTTCATCCGGTGCGCGGCGAGGGGGACCCAGTCGCCCGTGAGCGGGTCGCGGCGCATCTCCGGCCCGACGTACGGGTGCGGCGCCCCGTCGGGGCCGGGCACCGGGGCGAACCGGTCGGGCAGCGGACGCGGGTCGTCGAGCCGACGTGAGCGCTCACCCGAGACGTACGCGGGCGAGTCGTCGAAGTAGACGAGCTCGCGGCCGTCGGCGAGGCGGGTCGAGGTGCGGCGCAGGTGCGGGTTCATGCGTGCGGTGTTCCGATCGCGGTGCGGTGGGAGAGGCGGCGGCTGCGGTCCGCCGTCAGGCGACGACGAGCTGCTCGACGAGGTCCTGGACCCGGGCGCGCGCGTCCTCCGCGAGCCCGGCGTCGGTGACGAGGACGTCCACGTCCGCGAACGTCGCGAAGACGCGCAGCCCGGTCGTGTGCCACTTGGTGTGGTCGGCGAGGACGACGGTGCGGCCGGCCGACTCGATGAGCGCGCGGTTCGTCGCGGCCTCGTCCAGGTTCGGGGTCGTGAGCCCGATCTCCGGGTCCACGCCGTGCGCGCCGACGAACGCGAGGTCGACGCGCAGGCCCCCGAGCGCGGCCTCAGCGAGCGGGCCCACGAGCGCGTCGGACGGGGTGCGGCTGCCGCCCGTGAGGATCGTCTCCAGGCGCGGGTCGTTCGCCCGGTGCAGGATCTCGGCGACCGGGAGGGAGTTCGTGACGACCGTCAGGGGGCGCAGCGCGGGGTCCGCGGCGATGCGGGCGGCGAGCAGGTGGGTCGTCGTGCCGGCGCTCAGCGCGACCGAGGCGTTCGCGGTGATGAGGCGGGCGGCGGCCGTCGCGATGGCCTCCTTCTCCGCGGCCTCGCGCGAGCTCTTGGCCGCGAAGCCCGGCTCGTGCGCGGTGGTGTGCGGGGCGACGGCGCCCCCGTGGACCTTGCGGACCAGACCCTGGTCGGCGAGCTCGACGAGGTCGCGCCGGATCGTCATGTCCGACACCCCGAGCTCCCGGGTCAGGTCGCCGATGCGGACCGCGCCGTGGTCCCGGATCTCCGCGAGGATGCGCTCCTGGCGCTGTGAGGCGAGCATGCGAACAGTATTGTCCACATCGCCGAGAAATCCAACACGATCGAACATGACCGAACATCGCGGCCCGGTGACCGGCCCGACAGGGTGCCGGACCGGCCGTCCGGGTCAGTAGCGGATCGCGTCGATCACCTTCACCCGGACGGCGACGAGCGCCGGGAGGAGACCCGCGAGCGCTCCGATCCCGACGGCGGCCAGCATGCCCGTCACTGCGGCGGAGAACGGGAAGCCCGGGGCGTCCTGGACGGCCGAGCCCATGAGCGCGTCGAGCGGGACGTTGTGGAGGGCGACGACCGCGACGGTCACGCCCAGCACGCCCGCGACGGTCGTCGCGACGACGCTCTCCATCATCACGGAGAAGAAGACCCGTCCTGAGCTCGCGCCGAAGCTCCTGCGGATCCCGATCTCGCGGATGCGGTACCGCACGGTGACGAGCGCGATGTTGACGAGCCCGAGCCCGCCGAGCAGGAGCGCGATCACGCTGACGCCGAGCACGACCCAGCGGATCGCGCCGTCGACGACGGCGTAGCCCGCCGAGTCCGACCGGAAGACGTCGGCCTGCGTGCCGCTGAGCGCTCCGGCGACGTCGCGCTGGATCGCTTCGACGAGCCCGTCGGCGAGGTCGTCGGGAACCCACAGCTCGAGTCGTGGAGGGCCGGTCATCTCCAGCGACTCGGGCGTGACCCAGGCCGACTGGGCGTCCACGAGGACGTAGGCCTGCGGCTCGGCCTGCGGCCAGTCGTCCGGGAACGCCCCCACGACGGTCGCGACCACCGGGTTGTCGCCCCCGATCGTCACCGTCGGGTGATCGGCCACGGTCACGCCGCCGAGCGCGTCGAGGAACGCCTGGTTGACGACGAGAGCGGGGGCGAGGCGGTCGGCGTCGGCGTCCGTGAACCACCGGCCCGACGACACCTCGAAGCGGTGCATCGTGGCCCAGTCGGCCTCGACGCCGGTCGTGTAGACCTCGCGCGTCCCGTCGGGGAAGCGGACGGGCGCGGGCGCGTCGCGCAGCATCGACGAGTAGCCGATCGCGTAGCGCTCGACGACCTCGTCGAACACGCGCTCGTACTCCTCGGGCGCGGGCATGACGCTCCCGCCCTCGCCCGTCGGCCAGGCCGACACCTGGAGCGTCGCGGCGCGCCCGTTCCACCGGTCGTTCTGCTCGGCGGAGACCTGGCGCAGCATCTCGCCGGCCGCGGAGATCGCGGTGATCGCGCAGACCGCGACCGCGACACCGACGAGCGCGAGCAGGACGCGCACCTTGTGGACACGGAGCTCGTCCCACGCCTCGAGGACGGCGCCGACGATCCCGGTCACGCGGCGTCCCCCGTCCGCGGGGACGCGCCGTGCGAGGCGACCAGCGGGCGGGCGACGTGCTCCGCCTGGTCGTCGCCGGCCTCGAGCGCGTGCGGCGCGCTGTCGTCGTGCGCGGCCGGACCGTAGGGCCCGACGTCACCGGTGCCTGGGCTCGCGCCGTCCCCGCCGGCCGTCTCGAGCGCGGCGAGCGACCCCGCGCTGCGCGCCGTGATGGCGATCGGGGCGAGCACGCCGTCGGCCAGACGGAACTGCCGGGCCGCGCGCGAGGCGACGGCGAGGTCGTGCGTGATGGCGATGAGCGCCGACCCGTTCTCGCGCGCGATGGTGTCGAGCAGGTCCATGACCTCGCTGCCGGTGTCGACGTCGAGCGCGCCCGTCGGCTCGTCCGCGAGGATCACGCGCGGCACGCGCACGAGCGCGCGGGCGATGGCGACGCGCTGCTGCTCCCCGCCCGAGAGCTTCTCCGGGCGCGTGTCGAGGCGGTCGCCGAGGCCGACCCGTTCGAGCATCTCCGCGGCGAGCGTCCGGCGCTGCCAGAACTGCCGCCCGCGCGCGTACAGCAGCGGCGCGACGACGTTCTCGAGCGCCGTGCGGCCCTGGAGCAGGTTGAACTGCTGGAACACGAACCCGAAGTCCGTGCCGCGGCGCCGCGCCCGGGCGCGGCCGGAGAGCCGGCCGATGGGGACGCCGTCGAGCAGGTACTCCCCGCCCGTCGGGGTGTCGAGGAGCCCGAGGATGTTGAGGAGGGTGGACTTGCCGGTGCCGGACCGCCCGACGATCGAGACGTGCTCTCCGGCGGCGACCGTGAGGTCGATGCCGCGCAGGATCTCGAGCTCCCGATCGTCCGGGAGGAGCACCGAGCGAGCGACCCCGTTGAGCTCCAGGAGGCTCATCAGTAGCCGGCCTCTCCGCTGTCGTCGGTGCCCACCATGCCGTCCAGGACGGGCACGACGTCCTGGCCCGGCACGAACTCGAGGACCTCGTCGCCCTCGGCCAGCCCCTCGGTGACCTGCACGACGCTGCCGTCGGTGAGGCCGAGCGTGACGGCGCGCTCCTCGGGCTCGCCGTCCGCGCCGACGACCCACACCTTGCCCTGCTCGACCCGGCCCAGGACTGCGGTCACGGGGACGACGAGGGCTCCCTCGACCGAGCCGGCGGTGATCTCGAGCTCGGCCGCGAGGCCGGCGAAGACGGTGACGTCGCCCGGCACCGCGCACGTCACGCTCGCCGAGGTCGCGCCCGCGGCGGGGTCGGTCGCACCCTCCTCGGGCGCCCCGGCGGGCGCTGCAGCCGTGCCCATGCGCAGGTTCGTGCAGGTGAACGGCGCGGGCCCCCCGGTGACGGTGACGGTCGCCTCGGTCGGGATCTGGAGCAGGCGGAACTGCTGCTCGGCGACCATGCTGCCCGTGACGGAGAGCGTCCCGGGGGAGATCGACGCGAAGTCCTCCCCGACCGCGACCTCCTGGTCCTTGAGAGCCGTGAACGTGGCGACCGTGCCGGCGGTGGTGGCCTTCACCGTCTCCCTCGTCACCTTCGGCCGGCGCTCGGTGACCGTGACCTCGCCGGTCTCCGGGTCGGTCTCGGTCAGGGGCTCGCGGGGTTCCTCGAGGGTGACCTCGAGAAGGGGCGCTCCCGCCTTGACGACGTCGCCCGGCTTGGCGTGCACCGCCGTGACGACGCCACGCTGCGTGACCTTCTGCGACGCCGCCGGGTCGGCGACGACCTGCCCGGTCAGGGTCACGGTGTTCGTGACGTCGCCCGTGGTCACGGCCACGCGGGGCTCGACGAGCTCGGCGGAGGGGACCGCCGGGTCGGCGGGCGGCTCGGGGGCGGAGCGGAAGGCGATCACGGCGAGCGCGGTGGCGATGACCCCCCAGACGACGATGCGGAGGGCGGGGAAGACGATCCGGCGGGTGATACCCACGTGCGGGCTCCTGGGGCGACGATGGCGGACGGCGAGCGGGCGCTGCGCGGCGGGCGGGTGGACGCCCGGCCCGAGGCTAGGGGGTGGGGTGTGCGGGCGTCGTCATCCCTGGGGAGGAGTTCTGTCGTGATCTCTCCACCGTGGGGTCACCGTCTGGTAACGAGCGGAGAGGCCCTGGCGTGAGGGCCGGGCGCGCACGAGGTGCACGAAGGCAGGGCGGAGCAGCGACGACGCCACGGCTGGATCCCCCTCACCGGCCCGACGGCCGTCCCCCTGACGAGATGCGGGCGAGACTATACCGTGGCACGAGGAAAAGACAGGGGCGCCCTCATGGGCCGCGGGAGCCCGAAGTGCCCCGGCGGCGACGGCCCTCAGACCCGGTCCGACCGGCCTCGGTCAGACCACCGTGACGCCGAGCGAGCGCCCCGCGAGACCCCGTGGCCGGCGCGCGAGGCCGAGCGCGACGTCGTGCAGCGCGACCGCCGCGGGCGAGCCGGGGTCGGCGATGACCACCGGGGTGCCGCCGTCGCCGGCCTCGCGCAGCGACACGTCGAGCGGGACCTGGCCGAGGAGGGGGACGGTGGTGCCCGTGGCGCGCGACAGGTTCGCGGCGACGCGCTCGCCGCCGCCGGACCCGAACACCTCCAGCCGCGACCCGTCCGGCTGCTCGAGCCACGACATGTTCTCGACGACGCCGACCACGCCCTGCTGCGTCTGCGTGGCGACCGAGCCCGCGCGCTCCGCGACCTCGGCGGCCGCGACCTGCGGTGTCGTGACCACGACGATCTCGCTGCCCGGCAGGAGCTGCGCCACGGAGATCGCGATGTCGCCCGTCCCCGGCGGGAGGTCGAGGAGCAGCACGTCGAGGTCGCCCCAGAAGACGTCCGCGAGGAACTGCTGGAGGGCGCGGTGCAGCATCGGTCCGCGCCACACGACCGGCTGGCCGGGCGGGACGAACATGCCGATCGAGACGACCTTCACGCCGTGCGCGATCGGCGGCAGCAGCATGTTGTCCACGCGCGTGGGCTGCCGGTCGACGCCGAGCATGCGGGGGATCGAGAAGCCGTAGATGTCCGCGTCGACGACGCCGACCTCGAGACCCTCCGCGGCGAGCGCGACCGCGAGGTTCGCCGTGACGGACGACTTGCCCACCCCGCCCTTGCCCGACGCGATCGCGTAGACCTTCGTCAGCGACTCCGGCTTCGCGAACGGGATCTCGGGCTCGCCCACGCCGCCGCGCAGCATCGTGCGCAGCTCCGCGCGCTGCTCCGCGCTCATGACGCCCAGCTCGACGCGCACCTCCGCCACGCCGTCGACCGCGCGGACGGCGGCGTCGACGTCCCGCGACAGGGTGTCGCGCATGGGGCACGTCGCGACCGTGAGGTCGACGCCCACCGTCACGACCGCACCCGGCGCACCGGTCGCGACCGCGACCGACCGGATCATGCCGAGGTCCGTGACGGGGCGGCGGATCTCCGGGTCGAGGACCGCGGTGAGGGCCCGCCGGACGGCGTGCTCGAGCTGGTCTGCGGCGGGGTCGGGCATGGACCCATCGTAGGCGTGCACGCGGCAACGTCCGCCGGGCCCTAGGTCCCGGGACGGACGTGAGCCGCATCGCACGCCGTGGTGCGCCGAACGGGTCTACCGTGCACGGATGGACGCCCTGGCCTCCCTCGCACGGGACAGCGAGCTGTTCGGCGACGCCGTGCGGAGCGCGCCCCCGGACGCACGGGTGCCGTCGTGCCCCGACTGGACGGGCGCGGACCTGCTGTACCACCTCGCGGAGGTGCAGGACTTCTGGGCGCGCGTCGTCGGGCCGGCGCCCGGGCGAGGCCTCGACGGCGACGACGTCGAACCGCTCGCCCGCCCGTCGTCGGACGCCGAGCTGCCCGCGCTGCTCCAGCGCTCCACGAGCCGCCTCGTCGCCGCGCTCACGGGCCGGGACCCCGCGGAGCCCTGCTGGTCGTGGCACGAGGAGGGGCGCCACGTGGGCTGGGTCCTGCGCCGCCAGGCGCACGAGGCGCTGATCCACCGCGCGGACGCGGAGCTCACGGCCGGGCGGGACGTGACGCCCGCCGACCCGGACGTCGCGGCGGACGGCGTCGACGAGGTGCTGTCGGTCATGGTCGACGGCGTGCCCGGCTGGGGCGTCTTCACGCCCGACGGCGCGACGGTGTCGGTCGTCGTGGACGGGTTCGGGGAGAGGCCCCGGAGCTGGGAGCTCGCGTTCGGGCGGTTCACCGGGACGGGCCCGGAGTCGGGCACCGCGTACGACCTCGACGTCGCACAGCTCGTCGACCTGCCGGGTTCGACCACGACGCAGGTCGCCGGCCCCGCGTGGGCGCTCGACCTGTGGCTGTGGGGCCGTGGGACGGCCGACGGCTTGATCGTCGAGGGCGACCTGGCGCTCGCCGAGCGTCTGCGCCGCGTGGCGGCGGAGGGCACGCAGTAGCGGGTCGAGCCCGGCGTCAGCGGTCGGCGGCCTCGTCCTCGGCAGGGCGGGCCGACTTCTCCTCCAGCTCCTCCAGCAGGTTGCGGATCTCCGAGCGGACGAAGTCGCGCGTGGCCACCTCGCTCAGCGCGATGCGCAGGGCGGCCATCTCGCGCGCGAGGTACTCGGTGTCGGCGAGGTTGCGCTCCGCGCGCTGCCGGTCCTGCTCGGCGGTGACGCGGTCGCGGTCGTCCTGGCGGTTCTGGGCGAGCAGGATGAGGGGTGCCGCGTACGACGCCTGGAGCGAGAGCATGAGCGTGAGCGCGGTGAACCCGAACTCCGCGGAGTCGAACCGCAGGCCCTCCGGCCCCCACGAGTTCCAGATGATCCACACCGCGCAGAACACCGTGAGGTAGACGAGGAACCGCGGCGTGCCGAGGAACCGGGCGATGCCCTCGGTCGCGCGGCCGACCGCGTCCTGGTCGACCTTGACCCGTGGGATGAGCGAGCGTCGCGCGCTCTTCGGCGTGTCGAGGCGGTCAGCCACGGGTCACCCCCGTCGCGCCGCCGCGGGCCGCGGGACGCGGCAGCGACCCGGGAGCCAGCGCGGCGCGCGCCTGCTCGGTGTCCACGTCGTCGTCCGTCTCGCGCCAGTCGTCCGGGAGCATGTGGTCGAGCACGTCGTCGACGCTGATCGCGCCGAGGAGGCGCTTCTCGGCGTCGAGCACGGGGACGCACAGGAGGTCGTAGGTCGCGAGGATGCGCGTGACGCGGCCCAGCGGGGCGTCGGGCGCGACGCCCTCGACGTCGGAGTCGAGCACCGAGCCGACGGCGGCGTGCGGGGGCTCGCGCAGCAGCCGCTGGAAGTGCGCGACGCCGAGGAACCGGCCCGTCGGCGTCTCGAGCGGGGGGCGCGCGACGAACACCATCGACGCGAGCGCGGGGGCGAGGTCCTTGCGTCGGATCTGCGCGAGCGCCGTGGCGATCGTCGTCTCGGGGCCGAGCACGACCGGCTCGGAGGTCATGAGACCGCCCGCCGTGTCCTCGGCGTAGGCGAGCAGGCGGCGCACGTCGCGCGCCTCCTCCGGCTCCATGAGCTCGAGGAGCTGGGCCGCCTGCGCCTCCGGGAGCTCGTGCAGCAGGTCCGCCGCGTCGTCGGGCTGCATCGCCTCGAGGACGTCCGCGGCGCGGTCGGTGTCGAGGCCGGAGAGGATCGCGACCTGGTCGTCCTCCGGCAGCTCCTCGAGGACGTCGGCGAGGCGCTCGTTGTCGAGCGCGCCCGCGACCTCGAGCCGGCGCGTGTCGCCCAGGTCGTGGATGACGTCGGCGAGGTCGGCGGGCTTGAGGTCGTCGTAGGCGGCGAGCAGCATCGCGGCGCCCTGCGCCTCGGTGCCGCCCGCGAGGCCGGTGACCGCACCGACGTCCACGACGATCGCGTCACCGCGCCGGCGCAGCCCGAGCGTGCCCTTGTGCTGCGCCCGGCGCCGCACGTACAGCTTGGTGACGAGCCAGTCCCCGGTGCGCTGGCGCTCGATCGCGAGGTCCTCGATCGTCGCCGAGCCCGACCCGTCGACGAGCTCGACCGTGCGCTCCAGCAGCTCGCTCACCGCGAGCGTCTCCATCGCGCGCTGCTCGAACCGCCGCATGTTCACCAGGCCCGTGGAGATGACCTGCCCGGCGTCGATGCTCGTGACGCGCGTCAGGGGGAGGAAGACCCGCCGTCGCCCCGGCACCTCGACGACGAGCCCCACGGCGCGGGGCGCGCCCTTGGGCCGGATGAGCACGACGACGTCCCGCACCCGTCCGACCTGGTCGCCGATGGGGTCGAACACGCTGGTCCCGGCCAGACGCGCGACGAAGACGGTGGTGGCTGCGCTCACGCGGCCAGCCTACGCACGCGCCCCGGTCGCCGCGCGTTCCTCCGGTGGGTGGCGCCGCGGGGCGGCCCGGAGCCGCGGACGCGCGGGGGCGCGGGCCTCGCGCCGGCAGCACGAGTAGGACAGACTGGGCGAATGAGCATGTCGCGCCCGGGTGCCGTCCCCCGTGTCCCCACCCCGCCCCGCGGTGAGGAGATCGCGTCGTACGCGACCTACCTCGAGGCGCAGAAGGCGGTCGACTTCCTCTCCGACAACAAGTTCGCGGTCGAGCTCGTGACGATCGTCGGTACCGACCTCAAGATGGTCGAGCGCGTGACGGGCCGGCTCACCTACGGGCGCGTCGCGATCGCGGGCGCGGCGTCCGGCGCGTGGTTCGGCCTCTTCGTCGGTCTGCTGCTGTTCCTCTTCTCCGGTGACGGCGCGTTCGTGCTCACAGCCATCGGGATCGGCGCCGGGTTCGGGCTGCTCTTCTCAGTGCTGTCGTACGCGCTCACGCAGGGCAAGCGCGACTTCACGTCGCAGAGCCAGATCGTCGCGTCGTCGTACGGGATCCTCTGCGCGCCCGAGCGCGCGGGCGACGCGCGCCAGCTCCTGGCGCGGATGCCGGAGGGCGCGGGCGGGGTCCGCGCGCCGGCCGCCCCGCGAACCCGACGTGGGGCACGCCCGGGGCGACCCCGCCTCCCGCGCCGACCGCGCCGGCGCCCGAGCCGCCGGCGGGCGCCGCTCCCACGCCCACGCCCCCGGTCGCGCCGCCGGCCCGGACCCCCGACCCCCGCTGGACCACGCCGACGGGGGAGCCGCGCTACGGCGCCATGCGCCCGACGTCGGACCAGCCCGCCGACGCGCAGCCCGACGCCCAGCCCGACCCCCTGCCCGGGCCCGGGGCGCAGCAGCCCGACCAGCCCGAGCGGCCCGCCTGACCGACGCGGCTCAGCCGCGCAGGCGCGCCATCCAGGCCTCGACGTCCTCGGGGCGACGGGGGAGCGAGGCCGAGAGGTTCTCGTTGCCCTCGGCCGTCACGAGCACGTCGTCCTCGATGCGGACGCCGATGCCCCGGTACTCCTCCGGGACGGCGAGGTCGTCCGCCTTGAAGTACAGGCCCGGCTCGATCGTGAAGACCATGCCGGGCTCCAGGACCCCGTCGAGGTAGAGCTCGCGGCGCGCCTGGGCGCAGTCGTGCACGTCGAGGCCGAGGTGGTGGCTCGTGCCGTGCACCATCCAGCGGCGGTGCTGCTGCCCCTCGGGCGAGAGCGACTCGGCGGCGCTCACCGGGAGCAGGCCCCACTCCTCGAGGCGCGCGGCGATGACCTCCATCGCGGCGGCGTGCACGTCGCGGAACCGTGCGCCCGGCACGGCGACGGCGAACGCGGCGTCCGCGGCGTCGAGCACGGCCTGG
>NZ_JNBQ01000033.1 GCF_001019615.1 Cellulosimicrobium funkei
CGAGCTCCTCGGCCTCGATCGGCGCCTGCGGCAGGACCCACTCCGAGGGCACCTGCTCGCCGGCCCAGATCATCTGGGCCGCGAGGATCGGGGTGCGCCACTGGAAGTTCGAGTACACGGCGCCGAGGGCGGTCATGTCCGTGTCCTTCCACTTGCGCAGGAAGCTCATCTCGTCCTCGCCCATGAAGACCGGGTAGGGCTTGCCGGCGTCCTCGAACGCCTCGACCGCCGCGACGGCGCCGTCGCCCGCGTCCATCCAGATGCCGTCCACGTCCCCGCGCTGGAGGTACTGCGTGACGATGTCCTTGATCTTCGCGCCGTCACCGCCGGTGAACTCCGCGCCCACGACCTCGAGCTCGGACTCCGAGAAGATCTTGTCGGCCGCAGCCCAGCGGTTCTCGAGCACGTCGACGCCGGGCAGGATGCGCAGCGCGAGGACCTTCGAGCCGGGCTCCAGGTTCTCGACGAGGAACTCGGCGCCGTCGGCACCGTACGCGTAGCCGCCGATCGGGTGGATGAACGTGACCATGCAGTCGGTGTTCACGCCACGGTCGAACACGATGACCGGCTTGCCCGACTCGCACGCGGCCTCGACCGCCGGCGTGAGGGTCGCCGTCGTCGACGGCGAGATGACGATCGCGTCGCAGTCGCCCGCCTCGACGAACGCCTGGATGTCGGAGATCTGCTTGTTGTCGTCGTCCGCCGCGTCCGAGACCCGGAACTCGCCGATCACGCCCTCCTCGGTGAGGACGTCGACCTGCTGCTGCATCGTGATCCAGCCGGTCACGCGCCACGGGTTGGACACCGAGGCGTTCGAGAAGCACAGCGTCTTGCCGCCGCCCTCGCTCGCGTACTCGGCCGTGTCCACGTACTCGGGCTCGATCGCCTGGAGCCACGGCTGGTCGGCCGGACCCTCGGGCACGACCTCGCGCTGGGCGAGCTGACGGTCGTAGTCCGCCTGGACGAACCACTCGGAGTCGGCGCCGCCGGACTCCTCACCCGCGGGGCTCTCCTCGGCCGAGGTCTCGCCACCCTCGCCGGTGTCGGTGGGGGTGTCGGTCGTGCAGGCGGCCGTGAGGAACAGCGTGGCCACCGCCGCGCCGGCCAGGAGTGCTCGTGTACGTCGCATGTCCTTCTCTCCTTGGGGGTGAGACGTCGTCGTCCCGCAGCGTGCGGGGGAAGGGGGTACAGCTCGGAAGGGGTCTTTCGGGGCGTGGTCGAGGTCGCACGGGCGGGAGACCGCCGGGGCGCCGGTGCTCAGGCGTTCGCGGGGGCGGGCTCCTTCGGTGCGGGGGTCGGACCCGCGGCAGGCGGGGCGTCGGGGGTGGACGCGCGGCGCCGCGACCGGCGCGGCAGCGCGGCGTAGGCGACGGCCGCGATGATGATCACGCCCTGGACCGCCGGACGGATCGTCGACGGGAGGCTGAGCTGGTTGAACAGCGTGAACAGCGCCTCCAGCGTGAGCGCGCCGGCCATCGCGGCGATCACGGTGCCCCGCCCGCCGCCGAGCACGACGCCCCCGAGCACGACGGCCGTGATGGCCATGAACTCCAGGCCCTGCCCGACCTGCGCCGTCACGCCCGCGTAGCCGCCGATGAGGATCGCGGCGACGGTCGCCATGAAGCCCGAGAGGAGGAACGCACGCGTGCGCACCCACCAGACCGAGCTCCCGGCGTAGCCGGCCGCGACGTCGTTGTCGCCCGTGGCGACGAGCGTGCGGCCGAACGGCCTGCGCATGAGCAGGGCGGCGAGGATGCCGAGGACCACGACGATCAGCAGCGCGTACGGCACCTGGAACTGGCCCGGGTTGTCGGGGATGCCCCCGCGTCCCCACTGCCGGAAGCCGTCGGTCAGCGCGCCCGTGGGGGCACCGCCCGTCCAGAGCCGGATCGCGCCGTACAGCACGAGCATCATGCCGAGCGTCGTGATGAACGACGGCACCTTGAGGAGCGTCGTCACGAGGCCGTTGACGAGCCCGACCGCGAGGCCGAAGACGATCATGAGCGCCATGACGGGCCACGTCATCGAGTCCTCGCCGTCCATGAGCTTCGCCGCGATGACGACCTGGGCGCCGACCAGGGAGCCGACCGAGAGGTCGAACTCGCCCGAGACGATGACGAAGTACTGCCCGATCGCGAGGATGACCAGCGGCGCCGCCTTCTTGACGAAGGCCATGAGCGACATGGGCTCGCCGAACGACGGGTTCATCACGAGGATGACCGCGAAGACGAGCACGAGCAGCGCGAACACGGTCCAGCTCCCGCCCGCGGTGAGGCGCTCGAGCCAGCCGGCCCGCGGTGCGCGCGCCGGGATCGTCCGGCGCGTGGTGTCGGTGGTCATGCGGACGCACCTCCGGTGCGGGTCGGGCGGAAGCGGGCCCGGCTGCTCGCCGGGTCGATCTGGCGCCGGGCGTACAGCGCGACGGCGGCGATGATGATGACGCCGCGCAGCACGTCCTTGAAGAACGGGTCGACGTCGAGCACGTTGAACACCGTGTCGAGCACGGCGAGGATGAGGACGCCGCCCACGGTCCCGACGATCGAGCCGCGCCCGCCCATGAGGAGCGTGCCGCCCAGCACGACGGCGGCGATCGAGTCGAGGTCGAGCCCGTAGGAGTAGACGAGCGCGTTGCCGGTGCCGAAGCGCGCGGCGATGAGGAGGCCCGCGACGCCCGCGCACACGGAGCAGAGCACGTGGGCGAGGATCAGCGTCCGGTCGGTCCGGATGCCCGAGAGCCGCGCGACGTCGGTGTTCCCGCCGACGGCGAACATGTGGTAGCCGGGCCGGGTGCGCGTCAGGAGCACGACGCCCACGGCCGCGACGAGCAGCATGACGATCGTCGAGACCGGCACCGGGCCGACGCGCGTGTACCCGAACATCTGGAACGAGGCGGGCACCTCCCCCGCCGGGCCCTTGAACTGCGTGTCGAGGTAGCCCTTGATGATGAGGCCGACGCCGAGCGTCGCGATGAAGGCGTTGACGCGGAGCTTCGCGATGACGAGCCCGTTGACCAGGCCGACGACCGCCGCGACGCCCACCGCCGCGAGGACGCCGAGCCAGACGCGCGAGGGGTCGCCCGCCATGGTCGTCGCGCCGACGATCGAGCTGAGCGCCACGACGTAGCCGACCGACAGGTCGAGCGACTTGCACAGGATCGCGAACGTCTGCCCGATCGCGACGAAGCCGAGCAGGCTCGTCTGCGTGAGCATGTACGCCGTGTTCGCTGTGCTGAACAGGTTGCCGCCGCCGACGGCGACGAGGACGCCGGCGATCACGAGGATCCCGACGAGGGCGAGATAGACGATCTCCGTCGACCCCAGGCGGCGCCGGCGCGCGGGGGCGCGGCGCGCGGTGGGGGCGGCGGTCGCGACCGCGGTGCTCATCGGTCCTCCTGCGGGCCGTCGGTGGGGTGCTGGGCGGACGCCGCCGGTCCGCCGGGTGCGGTGGCGGGCCCGGCGCCGGGAAGGTCGTCCGCGTCCGCGAGGGCGCCGAGGTCGACCTGGACGTGCTCGCCCGACGTGTCCTCCCCCGCGCCGGTGGCGAGGGCCATCACGGTCTCCTCGTCGCTGCCGGCGGGGAGCTCGCCCGCGAGGCGGCCGTCGCGCATGACGAGCACGCGGTCCGCCATCGCGACGACCTCGGGGAGCTCGGAGGAGATGAACAGGACGGCGACGCCGCTCGCGGTGAGCTCGCGCATGAGGTCGTAGACGGCGCGCTTGGCGCCGACGTCGATGCCGCGGGTCGGCTCGTCGAGCACGATCACCTGCGGGTCCGTGACCAGCCACTTCGCGAGGACGACCTTCTGCTGGTTGCCGCCCGACAGGTACTGGACCTCGGCCTCCTGCGAGCTCGCGACGAGCTCGAGCGAGGAGAGGATGCCGGGGATGCGCCTCGCGCGCCGGTCCGCCTGGCCGGGCACGACGGCGTCGAGCACGAGCCGCGCGTTCGCGAGGATCGACTGACCGAGCGCGAGGCCCTCCGCCTTGCGGTCCTCGGTCACGAGCGCGAGCCCCGCACGCACCGCCTGGCGCGGCGAGCGCACGTCCACCGGCTTGCCGCCGACGAGCACGCGGCCGCGCGTGAAGCCCGCGATGCCGAAGATGCCGTGCGCGATCTCGGTGCGGCCCGAGCCCTGGAGACCGGCGAGCGCGACGATCTCGCCCGCCCGCACCTCGAGCGACACGTCGTCGACCTGCGTGTTGCCCACGCCCTCGAGCGCGAGGCGCACCTCGCCCGGGACGGTCGAGGGATCCTTGTCCGGGAAGTACCCGGCGAAGTCGCGGCCGACCATCGTGCGCACGAGCCGGTCGGGGTCGATGTCCGCCGTCGGCGTCGTCAGGACGTGGTTGCCGTCCTTGAGCACCGTGATGGTGTCGCAGAGGTCGAAGATCTCCTTGAGGCGGTGCGACACGTAGAGGATCGCGACCCCGCGCTCCTTCAGCCGGTGGACGAGCTCGTAGAGCAGCTCGACCTCCTGGTCGGCGAGGGCGGCCGTCGGCTCGTCCATCGAGATGATGCGCGCGTCGTAGGACACGGCCTTGACGATCTCGACGATCTGCTGCTGCGCGACGGAGAGCGAACCGACGCGCGTCCACGAGGCGAGGCCGGTGAGGCCCAGGTCGGCGAGGAGCGCCGTCATGTCCGCGTGCATGCGGCGGCGGTCGACGAGTCCGGCGCGGCGCGGCTCGCGGCCGAGGTAGACGTTCTCCGCGACCGAGCGCTCGGGCAGGAGGTTGAACTCCTGGAAGACGGTCGAGACGCCCGCGTGCTGCGCGGCCAGCGGCGACGCGAAGGTCGTGGTCTCGCCGTCGAGCTCGACCGTGCCCGCGTCGGGGCGGTGCACGCCCGCGATGATCTTCATGAGCGTCGACTTGCCGGCGCCGTTCTCGCCGACGAGCGCGTGGACCTCGCCCGGCCGCACGTCGAGGTCGATGTCGCGCAGCACGGAGTTGCCGAAGAACTCCTTGCCGATGCCGCGCAGGCGCAGGATCGGCTCGTCGCCGCCCTCCCCCGCCGCCGGCGGCCGGGGCTCGCGCGTGGTCGTCGCGGTCATGCCGGCACCTCCACCCAGCCGCCCGAGCGCACCGACTCGCCCACGGCGGCGGCCAGCCGGGCGGCGCGCAGGCCGTCGTCGAACGTGGGCAGGCCGTCCGGGACGCTGCCGCGGATCGCCGTCGCCGTGTCGGCGACGAGCGCGTCGAAGCAGTCCTGGTAGCCCTGCGCGTGCCCGGCGGGCAGGCGCGAGTAGCGGGCGGCGGCCGCGGAGAGCGCCTCGGGGTCGCGCACGAGGAGGCGCGACGCGTCGCGGCGGCCCTCCCACAGCGTCTCGGGCTGCTCCTGGTCGAACGACAGCGTCGACTCCGACCCCGAGATCTCCAGGTACAGCCGGTTCTTGCGTCCCGCCGAGACCTGGGAGATGACGGCGGTCCCGAGCGCCCCGCCGTCCGTCGCGTACTGGAGCGTGACGGCGTCCTCGGTCGCCACCTCGTGCACGACGCCGTCCGGCCCCCGGCGACGCGGGTTGACGGTGGCGGACTGCGCGACGAGCCGGGCGATGCGGTGCCCGGTGGTGAACTCGAGCAGGTCGCAGAAGTGGGAGCCGATGTCGCCGAAGGCCCGGCTCGCGCCGCCGAGCGCGGGGTCGACGCGCCAGTTGTCGTCCGACTCCCGCAGGAGCCAGTCCTGGAGGTACGAGCCGTGCACGAGCGAGATGGTGCCGACCTCGCCCCGGCGCACGCGCTCGCGCGCCTCGCGCACCATCGCGTGGAAGCGGTAGGTGAACGGCACGACCGCGACCCGCCCGTCGGCGGCGCGCGCCTCGGCGGCCAGTCCCGCGAGCTCGACCGCGCCCTCGACGTCGGTCGCGAGCGGCTTCTCGCACACCACGTGCTTGCCCGCCGCGAGCGCGGCGCGGGCGAGGGGGACGTGCAGGTGGTTGGGCGTGCACACGTGGACGACGTCGACCTCAGGGTCGGCGAGCAGCTCCTCCGCGGTGGCGACGGCGCGCTCGGCCCCGAGGCCCGGCGCCGCCGCACGGGCGATCTCGAGGTCCGCAGCGGCCACGCTCACGACCCGTCCCCCGCCGGTGCGCACGGCCCGCGCGTGGACGCCGCCCATGAAGCCCGCGCCGAGGATCCCCGCACGGTAGCCGGAGGCCGGCAGTCCGCCCTCGTCCGGGGCGCTGGCGGGGAAGGTGCTCCGGGCGGCAGGGGCCCCTGTGGTGGTCGCTCCCGGGAGGGGCGTACCCGGGTCCAGCACCGGGGTACGCACGTCCTGCGCGACGTCGTCGGCTCGCATGGATCACAACGTAGGGGTACTTATGTCGAGCGTCAAGCAAAAGCCGAACATCGATCGTCACGGTTATATAACCCAAGCCGCGAAACAAATGTGAAGGATCACACGACCGCACGCGTGGCGCCGATCGGACGAGCGGTGAAGCGGCGACCGGCACGCACCGGACGCGGGCACGCCACCGCCCCCGGCCGTCGAGGGGCCGGGGGCGGTGGCGTGTCGGACTGTTCTCCCCCACCCGCCGACCGGCGGAGCCGACCGGCGGGAGACTGCGTGTGCTACTTGGTCGAGAACGCGGCGTCGAACGCCGCGTCCGGGGCGTCGAAGGCGTACTTCTTGACGAACTCGAGGGCCTCCGGCGCGCCGACCATGCGGTCCATGCCGGCGTCCTCCCACTCCACGGAGATGGGCCCCTCGTAGCCGATGGTGTTGAGCATGCGGAAGGCGTCCTCCCACGGCACGTCGCCGTGGCCCGTCGAGATGAAGTCCCAGCCGCGGCGCGGGTCCGCCCAGGCCAGGTGGGAGCCCATGCGCCCGTTGCGGCCGTTGTGCATCCGCTTCTTCGTGTCCTTGCAGTCCACGTGGTAGATGCGGTCCTTGAAGTCCCACAGGAAGCTCACCGGGTCGAGGTCCTGCCACACCATGTGGCTCGGGTCCCAGTTGAGGCCGAACGCCTCGCGGTGCCCGATCGCCTCGAGCGTGCGGACGGTGGTCCAGTAGTCGTACGCGATCTCGCTCGGGTGCACCTCGTGGGCGAACTTCACGCCGACCTCGTCGAAGACGTCGAGGATCGGGTTCCACCGGTCGGCGAAGTCCTGGTAGCCGGCGTCGATCGCCTCCTGCGAGACCGGCGGGAACATCGCGACGTACTTCCAGATCGCCGAGCCCGTGAAGCCCACGACCGTCTTCACGCCGAGCTTCGCGGCGAGGCGCGCGGTGTGCTTCATCTCCTCCGCGGCGCGCTGGCGCACGCCCTCGGGGTCGCCGTCGCCCCACACGACGTCCGGCAGGATGTCGCGGTGACGCTGGTCGATCGGGTCGTCGCAGACGGCCTGGCCCTTGAGGTGGTTCGAGATCGCGTAGACCTTGAGGTCGTACTTGGCGAGGAGGTCGAGCTTGCCCTGGACGTACTCGTCGTCGTCCCAGCGCCACGGGTCGAGGTGGTCTCCCCAGCAGGCGATCTCCAGGCCGTCGTAGCCCCAGCCGGACGCGAGCCGCGCCACCTCCTCGAACGGCAGGTCGGCCCACTGCCCGGTGAAGAGGGTGATCGGTCGTGCCATGGTCGTGTCTCCTTCGGTCGTTCTCGGTATCGCGCCCGGGGTCACCGGGCGGACGTGCTGGTCAGGGAGCGGGGCTTGCCGTCCGACGACTCGTCGGCGGCGGCAGCGCGCGAGCGGCGGCGGAGGACGACGTAGCCGCCGGCGAGGAGGAGCGCGGCGACCACGGCGACCGCGATCCACACGCCGGCGCCGCTCCCGGTCGACTCGTCGTCCACGGTGCCGGACCCGTCGGTCGCGGCGTCGGAGTCTCCGGCGGCACCGTCCGCCTCGTCGCCCGACCCGTCCTGGGCACCGGCCGCGGCCTCGTCGTCCGCGTCCGGGGCCGGCTCGGGCAGGGGCACGACGTCGACCTGCGCGGACGCGGTCGCCTCGGACGGGTGCGTGATCGTGGCGGTGAGGGTCCAGTTGCCCTCGGCGAGGACGCCGGGCTCGGACGTGTACCAGCCGACGCCCTCCGACGCCGAGGAGAGGGTGAGGGGGCCGACGGTCTCGCCGGCCGCGGACTCCGCGGTCACGGAGACGTCGGCCGCCTCCTCGACCGGGTGGCCGTCGAGCTTCCAGGTCAGGTTGGCGGAGATGCCGCCCTCCCCGTCGGTACCGAGGGAGATCACGACGTCGCCGCCGTGCGCGGCCGCGGGGGCCGCGACACCCAGCAGCGCGACGACGGCGCCGAGCAGCACGCCGAGCGCCGCGGAGAGAAGAGCGCGCGCCCCGACCCGGGATCGGGTGCTGGAGCTGGTGCCGCTGCGGGTGCCGCTGGGCTGCGCAGACGTTCGGGACATCGGGTCATCACCTCGTCGTGGTCCGTGTGGTGGCTCCGGGGCCGACGGCGGTCGTCGATCCCCGGGGTGCCCCGGCGCCGGGCCGGAGCGCCCGTTCCCGGGCGCCGGGGCCGGAGACCCGGAGGTCTCCGTCGTGCTCGTCGTACGGGCAGCGTACGGTCGGCCCGGCCGATGGGCCGCCCGTCCGCCGAGCGCCGGCACGCCGAGCGCGGTGCCCGGCGGGCCGGTGCTCAGGGCACCGGCCCGCCGGAACCTGTCAGGAGCAGGCCCGGGCGGCGTAGTCCGCCGTCCCGGAGAACGTCCTCCCCTCGGCGTCCGTCGCGGTCACCGTCACGCTGCCGGCGTCGATCCCCACGGCACGCGACGCGAACGACTGGTAGGCGTTCGCACCCGGCGCCACGTCCGCGAACTCCTTCGACCCGTACGGGGTCTCGAGAGTGATCGCGACCGGGACCGCGTCGTCGTTCGTCGCGCGGACCGCGACGAACACCTTGCCGGCCATGCAGCGCGTCTCCGCGGTGATGGTCACCGCGATCGGCTCGACCTCGTCGCCGACCACCCGAAAGTAGTCGAACGACGCGGGCGCGCCCGTGGCGGCCGACGCACCGAGAGCGAAGAGCCCGACCTGGGCGTCCGCCGCGGCCGTGTTCGTCACGCTCTGGTCGAACGTCGTCCACGTCTCGCCGTCGGCGCTGTACGCACCGGTGAACGTGTCACCGGAGCGGGACAGGCGCAGGTGCCAGACCGACTCGGCGAGGCTCGCCGTCTGCGGCTGCGGGTTCTGGACCACGCCGCCGACCTCGCTGCGCAGCTCGATCCGGGCGTTCTTGGCCTGACCCGCCTGGTTGTCGACCACGTAGTCGAGCTTGACGTAGTTGTCGTCGTCGGCGTAGGCGATCAGACCGCCCTGCTGGTACTGGCGGTCGAACGCGGAGCCGTCGACCTTGGTCTCGACCGTCCACTCGTCGCCCGGCTGCTCCTGGAGCAGGATGTTCGGCACGTCCGTGTTGCCCGTCCCGTAGATGTCGGTCGGGGTCGTGTCGATCTGGAGCGAGCCGTCCGCCACGCGGTAGCCGGTCGGGTCCTCGCGGACGATCGACCAGCGGCACGCGTCGAGGGCGCTGCCGTCGAACTCGTCGTCCGGCCCGGGGGCGGACGCCGTGTCGTCGGGCGTGATGGAGAACCAGTCGAACTCGGCGTCGATCACCGGGGACGTGGTGTTGTTCCCCTTGAACGAGACGAGGCCGATCTTCGCGTTCTCCAGGTCGGCGATCGACTTGGTCTCCGACATCGTCGTGAAGTCGACGCCGTCGGCCGAGTACGCCGCCTGGAGGTTCTCCCCGTTGCTGACGAACCGCACGAAGACCGTGTCGGGGTAGTCGGCGCCGAGGGCCGGGGAGTTGGACGCCGCGACCTCGTTCGGGGTGGCGTTCTCCTCACGGATGAACTGGAAGATGCGCGCTGCCGGGTCGGCCGACTGCGAGCGGCCCTGGACGACCATCTTCGCGTAGTTGTCCTGGTCCTCCCAGATCACCAGACCGGCCTGCTGGTACTGCTGGCGAGCCGGCAGCGTGAGCTTGGCCGTGGCCGTGAACGGCCCGTCCGGCAGGTCCTGGAGCACCAGGTTCGGGGTCGCCTTGTTGTCGGTCCCGTAGAAGTCCGTCGCCGCGGTCGGGATGACCAGCTTCCCGTCGCGCACGACGAGGTCCTGGTTGCGGTTCTGGACGGTCCAGCGGTTCGTGTCCACGTCAGCACCGAGGAAGTCGTCCGAACGGCCCGAGAAGCACATCCCCGGCCCGGTCTGCGGCGTCTTCACCGTCACCGTCTTGTACTCGGTCGTGTACGCGCCCTTGGCGTCCGTCGCGCGGACCTGGAGGCGGTACGTGCCCGGCTGGTCGTACGTGAACGTGAAGGTGTCGCCACCGTCGACGAACCCGTCACCGAGGCCGGCGTCCCACGCGAACGTGATCGCGTCGCCCTCGACGTCGCTCGCCTCGACCGTCGCGGTCACCTCGAGCGGCGCGTCGCCGCTCTCGGGCGTCACCGTGAACGTGTCGATCGAGGGCCGGACGTTGTCCGTCACGCCGCGCCCGTTGACGACCATCCAGTTGACGTTCGACTGGCCAGCCGTCTGGACGAAGTACAGCGTGCCGCTGCCCGACGGGACGTCGTGCAGCTCGGCGGTGACGTCGGTGTAGACCTGCCAGTCCCCCGTCGACGGGACGGTGACGCTGCCGATCTCCGGGCCCTCGGGGTCGTCCCACCGCAGCGAGATCGGACCGCCGCCGCCCGGCGAGGCCGCGCGCAGGGTGATGGAGTCGACGTTCGCGAGCGACACCGGGGAGTGCGCCCACCAGTCGTCGGGCTCGATGAAGCCGATGTTCAGGCCGCCGCCCGCGGTGTCACCCGTGGTCTCGGTCTGGACGCCGGGGTCGCCGGTGCTCGTCGACCCGGCGAGACGCCCGGTCGACGTGAAGAACTCCGACTGGACGAGCTTCGGCTGGAGGATCTGGAGGTCGTTGGCCGAGAGCGGCACGCCGACCTCGCCACCGTCGTCGGTGTACATCGCCTCGACCACCCAGAAGATGTTCGACTCGATGCCGTGGCCCTCGTCACGCGCCGTCTGGAGCGTGCCCTCGCAGCCCGAGAGCTCCTCCATGGGGTGAGCGTGCGAGTCGTGGCCGAGCGACGTGTACAGCGTGACGTTGTCGCACGTGACCTCCCCGTCCGGGTCGTCCACGGCGATCTCGTACTTCACCTGGTCGCCCCACTCGAAGAAGCCACCGTTCTCGGGGAACGTGATCGAGACGGTCGGGGCCTGGTTGCCCACGACGACCGACACGTTCGCCACGCCCACGGCGCCGTCCTCGTCGGTCGCGACGAGCTGGGCGGTGTAGCTGCCGTTCTCGGTGTACGTGTGCACCGGGTTGGCCTCCGTCGACGGCGCCGAGCCGTCGCCGAACGTCCACTGCAGCGTGATGGGGTCGCCTGCCGGGTGACGGGTGCCCTCGGACGAGAACTGCACCGTCAGCGGCGCGGCGCCGCTCGTCACGTCCGCGCTCGCGCGGGCGATCGGGGCGGGGTCGCCCTGGACGTAGTTGACCTTGTAGACGCCGCTCGAGTCGTTGTTGCCACCGAAGCCGGATCCCCAGTCGATGACGTACAGCGCGCCGTCGGGACCGAACTGGAAGTCCATCGGGCGGTCGAAGCCGGCCGACGGGTCGAAGATCTTCGGCATGACGCGGTTGATGTCGACGAGGTCGTCGCGCTTCTCGCCGTCGAGCTGGAACGAGTACATCTTGCCCTGGTTCCACTCGCCGAACAGGGCCTTGCCGTCCCAGTACTCAGGCCACTTGACGTCCGAGTCGAGGTCGGCGTCGTACTGGTAGACCGGGCCGCCCATGGGCGCCCCGCCGCCACCGATCTCCGGGAACTCGGGGTTCGTGGCGCCGGTGTACCAGACCTCCGCGGCGATGGCCGGAGGGAGCTGCTGGAGACCGGTGTTGTTGGGCGAGTTGTTGACGATGCCCGCGCCGCAGTCGAACGCCGCGCCGGACTGGCCCGTCGCGAAGTTGTAGTCGACGTAGTTGTTGTTCGAGCCCGTGCAGTACGGCCAGCCGTAGAAGCCGGCGTCGCTCACGACGTTCCACTCGACCGCCCCGCGCGGCCCGCGGGCCGGGTCGGCCGCGCCCGAGTCGGGACCGTAGTCACCGACGAGCACGTTGTTGGTGGCGGGGTCGATCCCGATGCGGAACGGGTTGCGGAAGCCCATCGCGAAGATCTCCGGACGCGTCTTGTCCGTGCCCTCCGCGAAGAGGTTCCCCTCGGGGATCGAGTACGTGCCGTCGGCCTCCGGGTGGATCCGCAGGACCTTGCCCCGCAGGTCGTTCGTGTTGGCCGACGTGCGCTGCGCGTCGTAGTTCTGCCGGCCCGCGCGCTCGTCGATCGGCGTGAAGCCGGCCGACTCGAACGGGTTGGTGTTGTCACCGGTGGCGAGGACCAGGTTGCCCTCGACGTCGAACTCCATGTCGCCGCCCGCGTGGCAGCAGGTCTCGCGCTGCGTCGTGACCTTGAGGAGCGTCGACTCCGTCGCGAGCGAGATCGACTTCGACGCCGCGTCGTAGACGTAGCGCGAGAGCCGGTTGTGCGGCCCGTCCGCGCCCTCGTTCGAGGGCGACCAGTACAGGTACACCCAGCCGTTGTCCGCGAAGTCGGGGTCGAGGACGAGGCCCAGCAGGCCGTCCTCGTTCGCCTGCGTGACGGGGAGGGTCGCCGCGGTGGTGGTCTGGCTCGTCGCGGGGTCGATGACCCGCACGCGCCCGTCACGCTCCGCGTAGAACACGGTGCCGTCGGGCGCGATGTCCAGCGTCATCGGGTTCGCGGTGTTCTCGTCGAGCGGCACCATCTCGAAGCTGTCGGACTGCGTCGCGTTGCAGTCGGACGGCACGACGCCCGCGGCGGTCTGGATGCCGCCGAGGAGGTGTTGGAGGAACTCCGGCTCCTGGAACGACTCGTCGGTGTGGCCACCACCGGTGTACCAGGACCGGCCGCCGTCGTAGACCTGGCACCAGGCCGTCGGGTGGTCGGCGCCCATGGCCCCCGAGCCCGCCGAGTACGACGTCTCGTCGAGGCTCGCGAGCACGTGCACCGTGTCGCGCGGGTTGGTGCGGAAGTTGTACCACTCGTCGTAGCGGTCCCAGCGCGCGGGCAGGTGCGCCGTCGACTCGTGCGCGTGGTCCTCGACCTTGATGGTCGCGTCCTGGTTCTGGGGGTGAGCGCTGAAGTACGCGCCGACCAGCCCGCCGTACCAGGGCCAGTCGTACTCGGTGTCGGACGCCGCGTGGATGCCCGCGTACCCGCCCCCGTTCTGGATGTAGCGCTCGAACGCGGCCTGCTGGTCGTCGTTGAGGACGTCACCGGTCGTGGACAGCCACACGACGGCGTCGTACTGCGCGAGGTTGGCGTCCGTGAACGCTCCCGCGTCCTCGGTCGCGGTGACCTCGAAGTTGTTCTCGTTGCCGAGCTGCTGGATCGCCGCGATGCCCGCGGGGATCGACCCGTGGCGGAAGCCACCGGTCTTGCTGAAGACGAGCACGTCGAACGGGACGGTGTCAGCGGCCGTGACGACGGGCGCCGCCGCGACGCCCGTGGGCACCGTTGCGGCCGTCGCCGACGTCGCCGCCGCCATGGTCAGGGGGAGTGCGACCGCTGCCGCGGCGGCCGCCGCGACCGTCCGCCTCATGGCGAGCGATCCTCCTAGCACGTTTCTCACAAGGTCTCCTCGTCGAGATGGGGAATCAGTGCTGCGCTCCGCCGGGTGCCGCCATCGGCCGGCCGCCGTCCCGGGATCTTCGACCGACAATTTTGATTGCCCGTCGTACTAAATGTGCGCCAACGTTGCGCGCCCATCCTCCTTTCCTCCGAGCCGGTTCCGGCCGGCCGTGCTGCGCTGCAACGGCCGACACCGTCGGTCCGGTGTCCGGGTCGACCCTCCGCCCCCACGGGCCGACCCGGACTCGATACTACGGCTGGACCCAACCTCCGGACGCCGCGCTCCGCTCGACCGCGTCGAGCACGCGCTGCACCACGAGGCCGTCCGCGAAGGTCGGTGCCGGGTGCGTCCCGGCCGCGATCCCCTCCACGAGGTCGACCGCCTGGTGCGTGAACGCGTGCTCGTACCCGAGCCCGTGGCCCGCGGGCCACCAGTGCGCGACGTACGCGTGCTCCGGCTCCGTGACGACGATGCGCCGGAAGCCGGCGACGGCCGCGTCGTCCGCGGCGTCGAAGAAGTGCAGGACGTTCATGTCCTCGAAGTCGAACGCGACGGAGCCCTTCGAGCCGTTGATCTCGAGGCGGATCGCGTTCTTGCGGCCGTAGGCGAAGCGCGTGGCCTCGAACGTCCCGATGCCCCCGCCGGACAGCCGGGCGAGGAAGACCGCCGCGTCGTCCACCGTGACGGGGCCGCGCTCGGTGCCGCCCTGGCCGGACAGCCCGGCGAACTCCGTCGCGACCGGGCGCTCCTTCACGAAGGTCTCGAGGAGACCCGAGACGTCCGTGATGCGCTCGCCCGTGATGAACTGCGCGAGGTCGATGACGTGGGCGCCGATGTCGCCGAGGGCCCCGCTGCCGGCCTTCGACTTGTCGAGGCGCCACGACAGCGGCGCGTTCTCGTCCGCGATCCAGTCCTGGAGGTACTGCGCGCGGACGTGGCGCACGGTCCCGATGCGTCCGTCGGCGACGAGCTGGCGCGCGAGCTGGATGGCCGGGACGCGGCGGTAGGTGAAGCCCACCATCGCGACCTGGCCGCGTGCGGCCGCGGCCTCGGCGACCGCGACCATCTTCTCGGCCTCGGCGACCGTGTTGGCGAGCGGCTTCTCGCACAGCACGTGCTTGCCGGCCTCGAGCGCCGCGATCGCGATCTCGGCGTGCGTGTCGCCGGGCGTGCACACGTCGACGAGGTCGACGTCGTCCCGTGCGACGAGCGCCTGCCAGCTCGTCTCGGTGGACTCCCAGCCGAGCCGCTGGGCGGCGGCGGCCAGCGCCTCCGGGTTGCGGCCGCCGAGCACCCGCATGCGCGGGTCGAGGGGGAGGTCGAAGAACCGGGGGGCGGTCCGCCAGGCCTGCGAGTGCGCTGCCCCCATGAACGAGTACCCGACCATGCCGACGCCGAGCTGCGCGCCGTCGTTTCCTGCCATGACGTTCCTTCCGTGCGCCTTCTTGTGCGCGTGACGTGAGCACGTCCACGGTCCGGCCGGGTCCTCCCGGGCGGACCGTGGACGTGGTCCGCGTGCTTTCGTGCTGCGTGCTGACGACGGGCGTCAGCGGTCCGTCAGGACTGGAACGCCGTGGGCAGGTACTGGTCGACGTTGTCCTTCGTCACGACCGGCGCGAAGAGCTGGACGGTACGCGGCACGCCGGACGACGCGAGGTCGCTCATGTTCTTCTCGTGCGCGACGAGGCGGGCGAGCTTGATGCCGTCCGCAGCCTGGGTCGACGGGTAGACGACCGTCGCCTGGAGGACCGAGTCCTCGGCCTTGATGTGCTCCATGACGTTCGCCGAGCCGGCGCCGCCGACCATGAAGAACTCGTCGCGGCCCGCGTTCTCGATCGCGGAGAGGACGCCGACGCCCTGGTCGTCGTCGTGGTTCCAGATCGCGTCGATCTGCGGCGCGGCCTGGAGCAGGTTGGCGGTCGCGGCCTCGCCGCCCTGGACGGTGAAGTCCGCGGCGACGCGGTTGTCGACGTCCAGGCCGCAGTCGCCCAGAGCGTCGGCGAAGCCCTGGCTGCGGTCCTGCGTCAACGGCAGCGAGTCGATGCCCGCGATCTCGGCGACGACGGCGTCGGGGTTGTCCCCGAGCTGCTCGCAGATGTACTGGCCCGCGCTCACGCCCATGCCGTAGTTGTCACCGAGGACGGTGGTACGGGCGGCGAACGGGCTGGAGAACTCGCGGTCGACGTTGATGACGGGGATCCCGGCGTCCATCGCCTTGGTCGCGACCTCGGTGAGCGCCGCGCCGTCGAACGGCAGGAGCACGATCGCGTCCACGCCGTCGTTGATGAAGCCCTCGATCTGGCTGATCTGGACGTTGACGTCGTTCGTGCCGTCGGCGACGCGGAGCTCGACGTCCTCGTACTCGGCGGCCTCGGCCTCGGCGGCGCTCGTGATGGCGCCCATCCAGCCGTGGTCGGCGGCGGGGGCCGAGAAGCCGATGACGATCGGGTCGCCGGGGGCGTCGTTGTCGGAGACGGCCTCGTTCGCGCTCCCGCCACCGCCCCCGTCACCGGTCTCCTCGGTGGTCGGGGTGTTCGACGTGCAGGCCGCGGCGACCAGCGCGATCGAGGCGGCCGAGACCGTCGCGAGCGTGATGCGACGGCGAAGGGTGGTACGTGCGGACATGGGATCTCCTTCGATGCTGTCCTGCTGGAGGAACTCTGCGGAACTGCGGGGGTGGGTGGTGTCGTGGGTGGTGTGCCAGGGACGACCGGGTGGCGCGACCGGCTAGGTCGTTCGTCGGGAGAGGCGCTGCTGGAGCAGGACCGCGCCGACGATGATCGCGCCCTTGGCGATCTGCTGGACCGAGCTGTCGACGTTGTTGATGATGAAGACGTTCGTGAGCGTCGTGAAGATGAGCACACCCAGGACGGTGCCGACGATGGTTCCTCGGCCACCGACGAGGAGCGTGCCGCCGACGACGACCGCGGCGATCGCGTCGAGCTCGAGGAGCAGGCCGTTGGTCGACGCGCCGGCGCTCGTGCGGGCGAGGATCATGACCCCGGCGATACCGGCGGTCAGCCCCGAGAGCGCGTAGACGTACACGAGGTGCCGCTTGACCTTGATGCCCGCGAGGCGCGCGGCCTCGGGGTTGCCGCCGACCGCGACCGTCCGGCGGCCGAACGTCGTGCGGTTGAACAAGAACCAGCCGAGCACGGCGACCACCGCGAAGATCCACACGATCTTCGGGACGCCGAGGAGGTTGCCCCGGAAGATGTCGTTGAACGCCGCGACGTCGACGATCTGCGTGCGCTTCTGCGCGATGAGCTCGGCGAGGCCGCGTGCCGCGACGAGCATCGCGAGCGTCGCGATGAACGCCACGACCCTCCCGTAGGCGATGATCAGGCCGTTGAGGAGCCCGGCGCCGATGCCGACCGCGAGCGCACAGATGACCATGACGACCCACCCGTACGACTGGGTCGCGAGCGTCGTCGCCCAGACGGAGGCGAGCCCGAGCACGGAACCGACCGACAGGTCGATGCCGCCCGTCGTGATGACGAACGTCATCCCGATGGCCACGACGCCGAGGACCGACCCCAGGCTGAGGATGGTCATGAGGTTGTTGACGCTCAGGAACCTCTCGCCGCCCGTCGCGAAGCCCACGACGCACAGGAGGAGCAGCGCGACGACGAGGCCGATGTTCCGGCCCGCCGCCCCGGACAGGAACCCTGCCCGGCGACGCTCGCCCGCGGCCTTCTCGACCCGGGCCGACTCGTCGGCGTCCGGCTTGTTCGTCGGCATCGAGGCCGACACCTGCTGCTCGCTCACGCGACACTTCCTTCCATGACCATGTCGAGCACCTGGTGCTCGTCGATGGAGCTCGAGGGCCCCTCGTGGACGATGCGACCCTCGGAGACGACGAGGACGCGGTCGGCGAGGCCGAGGACTTCGGGGATCTCGCTGGACACGACGACGACGGCGGCACCCTCGTCGGCGAGCCTGCGGATGAGGGCGTAGATCTCGGCCCGCGCCCCGACGTCGACGCCGCGCGTGGGCTCGTCGAGGAGCAGGACCCGGCAGCCGTGGACCAGCCAGCGGGCGAGCATCGCCTTCTGCTGGTTGCCGCCCGAGAGGGTGCGGATCGCGCGGTCGACGCCGGCGGGGCGCAGCTCGAGCGAGTCGGCCTGCTCCTTGGCCGCCTTGCGCTCGGCGCGCTCGTCGAGAAGGCTGAATCGCGCGAAGCGCGCGAACGTCGAGAGCGTGACGTTGCGGTAGACGGGCTCGTCGAGGAGCAACCCCTGGCTCTTGCGCTCCTCGGGCGCAAGCCCGATCCCGGCGTCCACGGCTGCGGCCACCGAGCCGGCGCGGAGCCGCTTCGAGTCGACCGTCACGGTGCCCGCGCTCGCGCGCCGCGCGCCGTAGACGGTCTCGATGATCTCGGAGCGCCCCGCTCCGACGAGGCCCGCGAGACCGACGATCTCTCCCGCGCGCACCTGGAACGAGACATCCTCGAACACGCCGCGCAGGGCCAGACCCGCGACGTCGAGCACGACGGGCGCGCCGTCCGCGAGCTCCTGGGTGTCGGGGAAGACGTACTCGACGGAGCGCCCGGTCATCAGGGTGATGAGCTTTGCCGTCGGCGTCTCGGAGACGGCGAGGTTCTGCGCGACGGTCCGGCCGTCCTTGAGCACCGTGATGCGGTCCCCGATCTCGCGGATCTCCTCGAGACGGTGCGAGATGTAGACGACCGCGACCCCGGCCTTGGTCAGCTCCTTGACCACGCGGAAGAGGTTGCCCACCTCCTCGGAGTCGAGCACCGCGGACGGCTCGTCCATGATGATGACGCGCGCGTCGTGCGAGAGCGCCCGAGCCATCGAGACGATCTGCTTGCCCGCGGCCGACAGGTGCTCGACCTCCATGTTCGGGGAGATCTCGCTGTGGCCGAGCCGCTTGAGGATCGCCCGCGTCTGGCGCACGGCCTCGCGACGCTGGGAGAACCCGAGCGTCGAGAGCTCGTGGCCGAGGTAGACGTTCTCCGCGACGGTCAGGCCGTCGACGACGTCGAGCTCCTGGTACATGGTCGCGACGCCGTGCCGCAGCGCGGCCACGGGGTCGGAGATGGAGATGGGCTCGCCGTCGAGCAGGATCTGCCCTTCCGTCGGCTGGTGAGCACCGGCGAGCACCTTGATGAGGGTGGACTTGCCGGCGCCGTTCTGCCCGAGGAGGCAGTGGACCTCGCCGGGGAGGATCTCGAGATCGACGCCGTCGAGCGCTCGAGCCCCGGGGAAGACCTTGACGATGCCCTGCATCTGCAGGAGCGGCTGGGGAGGGTCTGCAGTGACCATGCGGTGAACCTAGCGGACCTTTTGACGACGGTCAATCATAAGATCGCAGCCTTTTGCCGCTGTTACAACTTCGTTACCAGCAAAAGTGGACGCGCGCTGAGAGGGCGAGGGAACGCTCCCACGCGACGGGCGGGCCGCGATTCCTCAGGCAGGTCGACACGTGGGACGATGGCCGGCTGACAAGCCGAACCGCCGAGATGTCGGCCTGGCTGCGGGGGTCTGCGCGAGCGCGTGGGGCGGGTTTCGCCCGGACGGGAGGCCCGTCCTCGGGTCTCCACAACTTCCGACGACGTCCGTGTCGCCTTGGGAGGGGACAGTAGGGTACCTTTTGGCGATCGTCAAGCAAAAGCCGATGACTCGTCCGGCATGTACGGACGACCGACGAGAGGCTCCGTGATTCACTGTGCCCATGGAGGAACTGCTGAAGTTCGCGCCGCGCCCGACCGGCGCCGGCGACATGTTCCAGCTGCTCCGGGACGGTCAGCCGCGCACCCGCGCGGACCTCGCAGCGATCACGGGGCAGGCGCGATCCACCATCGCCGCCCGGATCGACCTCCTCATGTCGGCGGGCCTCATCGCCCCCGCGGGAGAGGCGAGCTCGACCGGCGGGCGACCGCCCGTGACCTTCGCCTTCAGCCCTGAGGCGCGCATCGTCCTCGCCGTCGACCTCGGCGCGACCCACGCCCGTCTGGCCGTGACCGACCTCGCGTCCAACGTGCTCGCCGAGACCGACGCCGCGCTCGCGATCGCCGACGGCCCCGACGTCGTCCTGTCCTGGGTCGCGGACACGGGCGAGAAGCTCGTCGCGACGACCGGGCGCAGCCTCGACGACCTCGTGAGCGTCGGCGTCGGCCTGCCCGGGCCTGTCGAGCACTCGACCGGCCGGCCGATCAACCCGCCGATCATGCCCGCGTGGGACGACGTCGACGTCCCCGGGATCCTCCAGAAGCGGTTCAACGCGTCGGTCCTCGTGGACAACGACGTGAACATCATGGCGCTCGGCGAGCACCGCACCGCGTGGCCCGCCGTGACCGACATGCTGTTCGTCAAGGTCGCCACCGGCATCGGGTCCGGCATCATCGCCGACGGCGAGCTGCGGCGCGGCGCGCAGGGCGCCGCCGGCGACATCGGCCACGTCGCCGTCCCGAGCGCGGCCGACGTCCCCTGCCGCTGCGGGAACGTCGGGTGCCTCGAGGCCGTCGCGAGCGGCCAGGCGGTCGCCGCCGCGCTCGCGGCCGCGGGCCTCGACGCGACGAACAGCGCCGACGTCGTCACCCTCGTCCGTGGCGGGGACCTCGCCGCGAGCCAGGCGGTCCGCCAGGCCGGACGCGACATCGGCTCGGTGCTCGCGGCATGCGTGAGCCTCCTCAACCCGTCGCTCATCGTCATCGGCGGCATCGTCGCCGAGGCCGGCGAGCACCTCATCGCGGGCATCCGCGAGATCGTGTACCAGCGGTCGCTCCCCCTCGCGACGCAGCACCTGCGCATCGTCACGTCGCAGGCACGGGGCCAGGCCGGCGTGCTCGGTGCGAGCGCCATGGCCGTCGATCACGTACTCTCGCCCGCAGCGATCGACGCGCTCATCGCCTGAGCGCGGTCGCCGGGGGCCGCTGCCCGCGACACGCGGGCGTGACGAGTGTGACGAGGCACGAGGAGGAGTCATGACCGAGCGGGACCGTCGAGCGCTCGTGGTCCGGGGCGGTTGGCCCGGGCACGCACCCGAGGAGGCGGCGGAGCTGTTCGTCCCGTTCCTGGAGGCGTCCGGCTACGACGTGACGCTCGAGGGATCGTTGGAGTCGTACGCCGACGAGGAGTTCATGGCGAGCCTGGACCTCGTCGTGCAGTGCTGGACGATGGGCGAGATCCTCCCCGACGAGATGCGCGGGCTGCGCACCGCGATCGCGAACGGCACCGGGTTCGCCGGCTGGCACGGCGGGATCGTGGACTCGTTCCGGCTCGCGACCGACTACCTCCAGATGGTGGGCGGGCAGTTCGCGGCCCATGCGCACGACCTCATCGACCACACGATCGAGATCGCCCCCGAGCACGCGGACCACCCCATCGTCGCGGGCATCAGCTCCATCGCGCTGCACTCCGAGCAGTACTGGGTGCTCGCCGACTCGTACAACGAGGTCCTCGCGACGACGACGATCGTCCCGCGCGACGGCGACCCGTGGCACGAGCCCGTGGTCTCCCCCGCCGTGTGGACGCGCCGCTGGGGCGCCGGCCGCATCTTCGTGTGCGCCGCGGGCCACCAGCTCGCGGACCTCGAGGTCCCGCCCGTCCGCACGATCGTGGAGCGCGGGATCCTCTGGGCGAGCCGCTGACCCCCGGCGCGCCCCGCACCCCGTTCCCTACACTCGGCGCGTGACCTCGTTCCACGGCCTCCTCGCCTACCCGATCACGCCGCTCACCCCCGACGACGCACCCGACCTCGACGCGCTCGCCGCGCTCGTGCGCGGTGCCGCCCGCGCGGGGGTCGACGGCGTCGTCGTCCTCGCGTCGTCGGGAGCGGGGGTGACGTTCGCGCCGGAGGAGCGCGACGCCGCCGTGCGTGCCGCCGTCGCGGCAGGCTCCGCGGCCGGTTCGCCGCGCGTCCCCGTGCACGTCGCCGTGAGCGGCGCGTCCACGCGCGAGGTCGTCACGCGCGCCCGCGCGGCGCGGGACGCCGGGGCCGACGGGCTCGTGCTCGCGCCGTTCTCCTACCTCCCGCTCGACGAGGACGAGGTCGTGGCGGTGTTCGAGGCCCTCGCGTCGGCTGTCGACCTGCCGGTCTGCTACTACAACCGGAGCGTGCAGACGGCGTACGACGTCACGCCCGGCGCGCTCGTCCGGCTCGCGCGCACCACGACCGTCACGGCCGTCAAGGACCCGGCGGCCACGCCCGCGCGGCCGGCGGGCCGCGTCGCGGCGCTCCGGGCGGCGACCGAGGGTCTCGGCGTGAGCGTCGGGCTCAGCGGCGACGCGGCGATCGTCGGCGGTGCCGAAGCAGCGGACGCCTGGCACACGGGGCTCGCGGCGCTCGTGCCCGCCGAGTACGTGACGCTCCGGCGCGCCCGGGCCGCGGGCACCGCACCCGACGCCCAGGTCGCGGACTGGCTGCGCGCGCTCACGGACGTCCTGGCGTCGCTGCGCCCGGTGAGCGGGTTCCACGCGCTCGCGACCCTCCTCGGCGTGCCGACCGCTCCCCCGCGCGGCCCGTCGCTCCCCGTCCCGTCCGACGGCGTCGCGCGGCTGCGCGAGGTCGTGGCCCGGCGGCCGGGACGCCCGACCGCCGGATGACGGCGTCGGAGCAGATCGTCCGGACCGTCGCGGACGCGCCGTGGCTGCCGCCCGGCGGGCGCGCCGCCGTGGTGCGGGCCGAGGGCGTGAGCTGCCCCGAGCCGGCGAGCCTCGTCCGGCTCCTCGTCGAGCGCGACGACGCGGTGTTCTGCGTCCCCCGGGACGGCACCGGGAAGCGGGACCTCCCGACCACGCGGGTCGAGCCCGGCGAGTCGGGGTGGGCCGCGGCCCGACGGGTGGCCGGTGACGTGCTCGGCGCCCCCGGCGACCTCACGGTCGTCGGCTACGTCCGCAACACGGTGCGCTCCGGCTCCGGCTATCCCTGGCCGACCCCGCACGCGCACTTCGTCGTCTTCCGCACCGGCGCCGTCGACGTCCGGGTCCCGGGCGCCTGGGTGCCCCGGGCAGCACCGGGCGACCTCGTCGAGCGCCACTGGTGGCCGCTCGTCGGGTAGCGGACCTTTGCCCGGCGCGTCGGTCTGCGCGCAGCACCGCGGCGCGACGTCCGGCTCAGCCGTCCGCGCGCGGATCCTCCTCGTCGGCACCGTCGCCCGTGCGCACGCGGTCGGCCACGGCGTCCGGGCCGCCGGCGAGCAGCGCGACGAAGCCCTCCTCGTCGAGGATCGGCAGGCCGAGGTCGCGGGCCTTCGTCTCCTTCGAGCCCGCGTTCGCACCGACGACCACGAAGTCCGTCTTCTTCGAGACCGACCCCGACGACTTGCCGCCCGCGGCGATCACGGCCTCCTTGGCGCCGTCGCGGCTGAAGCCCTCGAGCGAGCCCGTGACGACGACCGTCAGGCCCGCGAGCGGGCCCGTCGGCTCCTGGCGCGCGCCGGGACCCGGGTGGTCCGGGATGTCGAACCGCACGCCCGCGGCGCGCCAGCGGTCGACGATCTCGACGTGCCAGTCGACCGTGAACCACTCGACGACCTGGTCCGCGATCACCGGGCCCACACCCTCGACCGCGGCGAGCTCGTCGCGCGACGCCGCGCGGATCGCGTCGAGGGAGCCGAACCAGTCCGCCAGGGCGCGCGCCGCGACCGGGCCGACGTGCCGGATGTTGAGGCTCACGAGGATGCGCCACAGGTCCTTCGTCTTGGCGAGCTCGAGCTCCTCCACGAGCTTCGTCGCGTTCGTCGACGCCTCGAAGAGCGGCTCCCCCGCCTCGATCGCCTCGCGCTCCGCCGCCTTGGAGAGCTTGCGCTTCTTGCGGAACGGCCAGACGGACTTGACCGTCGCGGTCGAGCCGTCAGGCATGGTGATCTCGGCGGGCTCGCCCGTGCCGTCGTACTCGCGTGGCAGCCCCGTCTCCGAGTCGCGCACCACGACCCGGATCGGCACGAGCTGGTCCACGCTCAGGTCGAACAGCCCGGCCTCGGTCCGCAGCGGCGGCTCGGCGGGCTCGAGCGGCTGCGTGAGCGCCGCCGCCGTCACCTCGCCCAGCACCTCGACGTCCAGCCCCCCGCGCGAGCCGACGTGCTCCACGCGGCCGCGCACCTGGGCCGGGCACGACTCGGCGTTGGGGCAGCGCAGGTCGACGTCGCCCTCCTTCATCGGGCGCAGCGGCGTGCCGCACTCGGGGCAGTCCGCCGGCATGACGAAGTCCTCGCGCGGGTAGCCGTCGTCCGCGAGCGCCGCGACGGGGCCGAGGATCTCCGGGATGACGTCGCCCGCCTTGCGCAGCACGACCATGTCGCCGATGCGCACGCCCTTGGCCCGGACGACGTCCTGGTTGTGCAGGGTCGCCTGGCGCACCGTGCTGCCCGCGACCTTGACCGGCTCCATGACGGCGTACGGGGTCGCGCGGCCCGTGCGGCCCACGCCGACCTGGATCGCGAGCAGGCGCGTGTTGACCTCCTCCGGCGGGTACTTGTACGCGATGGCCCACCGGGGCGCGCGGCTCGTGGCCCCGAGCCGGCGCTGGAGCGCGAGCTCGTCGACCTTGACGACGATCCCGTCGAGCTCGTGCTCGATGTCGTGCCGGTGCTCGCCGAAGTAGGCGATGCGCTCCATGACCTCGTCGAGGCCGTGGACGACCCGGTTGTGCGGCGACACCGGGACGCCCCACTGCTCGAACAGGTCGTACGCGGCGGACTGCCGCGCGAGCTCGGCGTGCTCGCCGGCCTCCCACTGGAGCGCGCCGACGCCGTGGGCGTACATGCGCAGGTTGCGGCTCGCGGTGACGGCCGGGTCCTTCTGCCGCAGCGACCCGGCCGCGGTGTTCCGCGGGTTCGCGTACGGCGCCTGGCCCGCAGCGACGAGCTTCTCGTTGAGCGCCGCGAAGTCCGCGACGCCCATGAACACCTCGCCGCGGATCTCGATGACGTCGGGGTGGGTCGCCGGGTCGCCGCCGAGGCGCTGCGGGATGCTCTCGATCGTCCGCACGTTGGCGGACACGTCCTCGCCCGTGCGCCCGTCCCCGCGCGTGGCCGCCCGGACGAGCCGGCCCTTCTCGTAGAGCAGCGCGATGGCGAGCCCGTCGATCTTCACCTCGCAGAGGTAGTCCACCTCGGCGTCGGCGGCCACGCCGAGGTCGCGGTGCACGCGTGCCGCCCACGCCGCGAGGTCCTCCTCGCTGAACGCGTTGTCGAGCGACAGCATCGGCTCGAGGTGCTGGACCGTCGCGAAGCCCGCCGCGGCCCGGCCCCCGACGCGCTGCGTGGGCGACTCGGGCGACTGGAGAGCGGGGTGCGCGGCCTCGAGCGCCTGGAGCTCGTGCATCCGGGCGTCGTACTCGGCGTCCGAGGAGACGGGCTGGTCCTCCTCGTAGTACGCGCGCTGGTCGGCCTCGACCTGGGCGACGAGCTCGGCCCAGCGCCGCTGCGCGGCGGCCTCGTCGAGCTCGGCGGCAGACGTGGCCGTGGGGACCTCCTGGTCCGTCACGGTCGGAGGGGTCGGGGCGGACGTCGCGGGGGTGCTCTCGCTCACCCGCACATCATCGCGCGGACCGCCGACATCCGCCGCCCTCCCCGTCGGGCGCGGCCGGCGCGAGGCCGTCGCGCTCAGGGCCGACGCCGGTGCGCGAGGTGGGCGCCGAGGCGCTCGACGGCGTCCGCCAGGTCGTCGGGCTCGACCACGCGCACGGGGGCGCTGAGAGCCAACCGTGCGACCGTCATGGCCAGCCGCCCGACGTCCTCGCCACGGATCCGGACCACCACGGCCCGCGGCGCGGCGTCGACCACGTCGTGGTCCACCCACCGGAGCGCCTCGGCGAGGTGGTCGGGCTCGGCGTCCAGGACGAGGGTGGCGACCCGCTCTCGGGGGACCGCGCCGAGGGCGTGGGCGACGAGCGCCGCCGCGCCACCACGGGGGATCTCGCGGGGCGCGAAGCGGCCCCCGGTCGCCTGCGGACGCGCGAGCCGGTCGAGCCGGAAGGTGCGCCAGTCGTCGCGGTCCCGGTCCCACGCGACGAGGTACCAGCGGCGGTCGGCGGCGACGAGCTGGTGCGGTTCGACCAGGCGCCGAGTCAGGGTGCCGTCGCCGGCGCGGTAGGGGAACCGGACGAGCTCGTGGTCGCGGCACGCGGCCGCGAGCACGCTGAGCGCCCCCGGGTCGACCAGGCCCTGGTCGGTCGGCGACGGCACGGGCCTGATGCTGGAGCGCAGCGCCGCCACCCGCCGGCGCAGTCGGTGCGGCAGCAGGCTCTCGACCTTGGCGAAGGCACGCAGCGACGTCTCCTCCATGCCGTCGACGGCGGCGACCGCCGCACACCCGAGCCCGACGGCGAGCGCGACGGCTTCGTCGTCGTCGACCACGAGCGGCGGCAGGTGCGCTCCGGACTCGAGGCGATAGCCCCCGTACCGGCCCGAGGTGGCGGCGACGGGATAGCCGAGCCCTCGGAGACGATCCACGTCGCGGCGCACCGTCCGCTCGGTCACGCCGAGTCGCCGGGCGAGCTCGGCACACGGCCAGAACCGGTGCGTCTGGAGCAGCGAGAGCAGCCTGAGCGCGCGACCGGTGGGATTCGTCGACATGTTCCCAGCCTCCCGCGCACCGCGGACAGCCCCTGTCCGCGATGGTCTCTACGGTCGCGCCGATCGATCGCCGCACCGCGCGCATCGGCGCATCACCGGAAGGACAAGCACCGTGTCACACACCCTCGACTTTCCCGAACCGACCATGGTCGCCGTCAACGGCATCGAGCTCGAGGTCTTCGAGGCGGGGCAGGCGAACGCCGGCAGACCCGTCGTCCTCTGCCACGGCTGGCCGGAGCTGGCCTTCTCGTGGCGCCATCAGATGGCCGCGCTCGCCGACGCGGGCTACCACGTCATCGCCCCCAACCAGCGCGGCTTCGGCAGGTCGTCCCGCCCCGCCGAGGTGTCCGACTACGACGTCGTGCACCTGACCGGCGACCTCGTCGGGCTCCTGGACCACTACGGGTACGAGGACGCCACGTTCGTGGGCCACGACTGGGGCGCGAACGTGGTGTGGAGCGCTGCTGTGCTGCACCCGACCCGCGTGCACGAGGTGGTCGCGCTCAGCGTGCCGTACATGGAGCGCGGCGAGGTGCCGCCCCTCGCGTTCATCGAGGCGGTGGCCGGCAGCGACTCGTACTTCGTCCACTTCAACCGCCGGCCGGGCGTGGCGGACGCGGTGTTCGACGCGAACGCCCGCCGGTTCCTGCGCAACCTGTACCGCACGAACGAGCCCGCGGCCGAGCCGGAGCCGGGCGTGTGGCTCCTCGGCCTCGCCCACGCCGAGGCTCCGCGCGGCGAGCCGGTGATGAGCGACGCCGAGCTGGAGGTGTTCGTCGACGCGTTCGAGGCGTCGGGATTCACCCCGAGCGTGAACTGGTACCGCAACCTGGACCGCAACTGGGAGCTGATGAAGGACGTCGACCCGATCGTCCGCCAACGTGCCTTGATGATCTACGGCGCCCGGGACACGGTCATGAGGGCGCCGAACCTCGAGGTGTTCGTCCCGCGCGTCGAGGTCGTGGAGCTGGACTGCGGCCACTGGATCCAGCAGGAGCTGCCGGAGGAGACCACCCGCCTCATCCTCGCCTGGCTCCAGCGACAGGAGGCCACCGTCAGGTCGTGACACCCGGCCGACGGGCGGTCACCCCCAGCCGTGGGACGCGTCGTCGTGCATGGGCGGGCACGTGCCGCCGGGCTCCGTCGCGGCCTCGAAGTGCCACAGCTCGTTCGCGTACGTGCGGCACAGGCCGAACTCCGCGCCGTGCTGCTCGAGCCACAGCGCGCCGTCCGTCGGCCCGACGTCGATCGCGAGCCCCGCGACGTGCTCGGACGACTCGGGCGGCAGGACCCAGCGGTGCGCCTCCTCGGCCGAGCCGTAGCGCTCCAGCGCCGCGTCCACGAGCTCCTGCTGCTCGGCCGCGGTGCGCCACCCGGACGTGAGGGTGAGCTCGACGCCGTCGGCGTCCGCGGCGGCGCGTGCCGCGTCGAAGCGGCGCTCGAGCTCCGGGTCGAGACCGGTCGCGGTCTGCGGGCGCAGGGTGGGCGACGGGTCGGCGACGGCGCCGCCGGCGCGCGTCGTCACGGTGAGGTACGTGAACGCCCCCACCGCACCGAGCGCACCGACGACGAGGACGCCGACGACGGCGCGGCCGACGCGTCGGGGACCGGGACGACCCGGGACGTGGCGGGCGGGACGGGCGGGGCGCAAGGGTGTCGTGGTCATGCCTCGAGGCTCGCCCGCCGCGCCACCTCGTCACATCGACCCGACGGCGGCACCCGGATCTCCGCCGTCCGGCGCACCGCCCTCGGTCCGGTCCACCCGAGGTCCGACGCCCTCTCAGCCCGCGGGCGGTGTCCCAGCCCTGCCGTCCGCGGGAGGTGTCGCGCGCGAGGCGTCCCGCAGCCCGGTCGGCACCGCGACCGCGGCGACCGTGAGGACCCACGCGGAGTAGTCCAGGCCGAGGAACACCCAGATGCTCGTGTGCATGGCCGCCACCGCGACCGCGAACGGGATCCTCGTGACGCGGACGGCGAGCCAGAGGGGCGCGGTGAGCTCGAGGACGAGCGCACCCGTCGCGAGCGCGCGCGTCAGGACCGGCTGGTCGGCGACGGCACGGGTGAGCCCTTCCCCGAGCGGGGACGTCCCCTGCCGCAGGATCCACGCCATGCTGTCGCCGAACGCCCAGGCCGGTCCGCTGTGGACGAGCTTCTGCACACCCGTGAGGAGGTAGATGCAGCCCACGACCGCGAGCGCCCCGTGGACCGCCCATCCGGACCGAGCGACGGTCCCGGGCCGGGGTCGCGTCGGCACGGTCGCCGCGAGCAGCACGATGCCCACCGTGATGGTCAGGACGTCGTTGTGCAGCACCTTTCCCGAGCTCCCCCACAGGGCCGTGAGCAGCACGTACGCGCCCCACGCGACGGCGAGACCGACACGCACGCGCACCCGTGCGAGCACGAGCGCCACGCCGAGGAGACCCACGACCCGCAACCCGACGAGAACGGCCACGGGCACGGCGAACGGGAGCCAGCCGAACGACGTCGGGCCGCCGGTGAGGACTGCGGGCCGGGCTGCCACGAGGGTCCAGTCCCCGCCGAGCAGCCGCAGCCCGATCACGACGGCGACGAGGGCGTGGACGAGGGCGAGCGTGCGTTCGGGCACGGGCCCCAGCAGGGCGGAGTCGATCATCCGCGCGCGCCGGACGACGGCGGCCACGAGATCGACCCGAGCGGTCGGGACCGCCCCTCGGGGGGGTCGACCTCGCGACGGGCGGGTCGACCTGGCGGGAGCTCACGGCCGTACCTCCACCACGACCTGGCGCGACACCTCGGTCCGCGACAGATCGGCGCCCACCGTCCGCTCGACGCGCTCGACGCGGACGACGTCGACGTCGTCGGGCGCCAGGTGCGCGGCGCCGAGCCAGGCGCGCACCATGGCGCGCTGCCGCTCCGGCTCCTGGTCGACGACGTCGTCGAGGAGGTCGGCCGTCGTCTCGAGAACGGGGTTGCCCGCACCGAAGCGCACGGGCGACCGTGCCCCGTCGGCATGCACGGCGACGAGCTCGAGCTCGGTGGCCGTGCTCGTCCGCACCATGCTGAACAGCCGGAACGAGGTGAGCGGCCACGCCTCGGTGCCCGTGGCCGCGGTCGCCAGGAGCAGGCCGACGACGCCGTAGGTGACCACCCGTGCGCGGACCGGTTGGGAGATTCTCCGCATGGCGGCGAGCGTCCCGTGGTCTCGCGCACCGCCGCATCGGCCCGGTGGCGGGGACGCACACCGCCCGAGGGCGGTCAGGGAGCACCGCGTGACCTCCGCCCTGGGGCGGAGGCGGGCGCCCCGGCCTGCCCGCCCGAGGACGGTCCTCCGGCACGGGGCGTCCCGCTACCGTGGACGGGTGCCCCAGCTCACCCGTCTGCCCGTGTGGGCGCAGGACCTCGTGACCGCGCTCGCCGCGGGCCTCGTGTGGTTCACGGTCATCACGGTGATGGAGAGCGGCGACTACTGGTACCCCCGCAACCCCGAGTCGTACCGCGTGGCCGGGCTGTGGATCGTCCTGACCCTCGCCCTGCGCCGCGTCGTGCCGGGCCCGCTCTTCTGGGCCACGGCCATGCTCTACCCCCTCGCCCTCCCGTGGACCATGCAGACGCCGTTCGAGCTCCTGCCGCTCCTGGTCGCGGGGTTCGCCGCGACCCGCTCGGGCGCCGTCCCGTGGGCGCTCGCCGGCCTCGCCGGCGGCCTCTCGGCGTTCGCGATGCAGCTCTGGTCCCGACCGCACCTGACGTTCCCCCCGACCCCGTTCTCCCCGCTGTGGATCGGGCTCGCCCGGTCGCCGTCGGACGTGCTGCTCGCCCTCGCGCTCGTCCTGGGCGCGGTCGCGGCCGGCTACTTCTTCCGTCGCCTCGCGCTGACGTCCGAGCGGCTGCGCGAGCGCAACGCCGAGCTCCAGGCGCTCCAGGCGGAGCTGGCCGAGCGCGCGGTGCTCGCCGAACGCACACGGATCGCGCGCGAGCTGCACGACGTCGTCGCGCACCACATGTCCGCGATCGTCGTGCGGGCGCAGGCCGCGGACCGCGTCGCGGCGAACCAGCCCGAGGCTCCCGCCGAGGCGGTGCGCTGGATCAGCGACGAGGGCAAGCAGGCGCTGACCGCGATGCGCTCGGTCGTGCAGGTGCTGCGCCGCGGCACCGAGGCCGACGGCGGGGCGGCGGCCCTCGCCCCGACGCCCGACGGCACCCGCGCGCCCGACGAGCTCCGCGCGGCCGCGCGCCGCCTGCGCGACGCGGGCCGCGCCGTCGACCTCACGCTCCCCCGCCCGTGGCCGACGACGAGCGCCGAGACCGGCCTCGCCGTCGTCCGCATCGCCCAGGAGGCCCTGACCAACGTGCTCCTCCACTCGCTCGCCCGCGGCGTCACGGTGACGCTGACCGACGACGCCCCCGACCTGCGCCTGCGCGTCCACGACCCGGGCCCTCCCCTGCCGAGCACCGAGGGGCGCCAAGGGCACGGCCTGACCTCCATGCGCGAGCGCGCGCTCGCCGCCGGCGGCGAGCTGTCCGCCGGGCCGGACGGGCGCGGCGGCTGGACCGTCGAGGCGCGCCTCCCCCGGGAGGCGGCGTGAGCACGACGTCGCCCGCCACGACCGGGGACGACGGCACGCTGCCTCCCGTGCGCGTCGTCGTCGTGGACGACCAGTCGACGATCCGGCTCGGCCTGCGCATGATCCTCGACAACGAGCCGGACGTGACCGTCGTCGGCGAGGCCGGGGACGGCGAGACCGCGGTGACGATGGCACGCGCGCTGCGGCCCGACGTCGTGCTCATGGACGTGCGCATGCCGCGGCTCGACGGCATCGAGGCGACCGCGCGCCTCGTCGCGGACCCCGAGCTCGCGGACGTGCGCACCCTCGTCCTCACGACGTTCGACGACGACGAGTACGTGTACGGCGCGCTGCGCGCCGGGGCGGCCGGGTTCCTTCTCAAGGACGCGGACCCGCAGACGCTCGTCGACGCCGTGCACCGCGTCCGCGCGGGTGACTCGCTGCTCGACCCGGCCGTCACCGGGCGCATCATCTCGACGTACGTCGAGCTCGCGCGGACGGCGCCGCTCGGGCCGGACGCCGCCGAGACCGGCGCACCCGTGACGGGGCTGGACGCCGCGACGCCCCGCGAGCGCGAGGTGCTGCTCGCCGTCGCGCGCGGGCTGTCGAACCGCGAGATCGGCGCGGAGCTGCACCTCACCGAGGCGACCGTGAAGAGCCACGTGCGCTCGCTGCTCACCAAGGTCGGGCTGACCAACCGCGTCCAGCTCGTGATCCTCGCCTACGAGGCCGGGCTCGTGCGCCCGGGGACGCGCGACTGACGTCCCCGCGACGCACAGGGGACGCAACGGGGGACGTACGGAAGACGCACGGAGCCCGACGGCGGAAGGGGACTCGCGCCGTCGGGCTCCGGGTTTCGTGGGGCCAGGAAGGGTCAGCCGGCCGCCACGGTCTCGGCAGGCGGGGTCGCCGCCTGCCCGTCCTCGGCGCTCGCGGCCTCGTGGGCCGCGAGCCGCTCCGCGCGCACGACCTCGCGGCTGCTGCCGCGGTAGGCCGCGACGAGGATGTCGCGCATGTCCTCCAGGACCGGCATCCGCGGGTTCGCGGGGGCGCACTGGTCCTCGAACGACCGGAGCGCGAGGTCGTCCAGGCGGCTCAGGAACACCGTCTCGTCGACGCCCTGCGCGGCGAACGTCGACTCGATGCCCACCTTGGCGCGCAGCTCCTCGACCGCCTTCGCGTACGACTCGACGCCCTCCTCCGGGGTGGAGGCCGGGAGGCCGAGGTGCTTCGCGATCTCCTGGAACCGCTCGGGAGCCACGTAGCGCTCGTACTTGGGCCAGCTCGTGAGCTTCGTGGGCACCTGGCCGTTGTAGCGGATCACGTGCGGCAGGAGCACCGCGTTGGTGCGCCCGTGCACGAGGTGGAACGTCGAGCCCACGGTGTGCGCCATGGCGTGCACGATGCCGAGCATCGCCGAGCCGAACGCCATGCCCGCGATGGTCGCCGCGTTGTGCATCTTCTCGCGCGCCTTCGGGGCGGCCGCACCCTGGGTGACCGAGTCCTCGATGTGCTCGAAGACCATCTTGATCGCCTGCAGGCACAGCCCGTCGGTGAAGTCGTTCGCGTAGACGGAGACGAACGCCTCGGTCGCGTGCGTGAGGGCGTCGAAGCCCGAGTCGGCCGCGAGCTTCGCCGGCATGGTGTCCGTGAGCACGGGGTCGACGATGGCGACGGTCGGGGTGAGCGCGTAGTCCGCGAGCGGGTACTTGAAGCCCGTCTCCGGGTCGGTGATGACCGCGAACGGCGTCACCTCCGCGCCGGTGCCCGACGACGTCGGGATGCACACGAGCTTCGCCTTGCCCCCGAGCTCCGGGAACTTGTACGCGCGCTTGCGGACGTCGAAGAACTTCTCACGCATGTCGGAGAACTCGATCTCCGGGTGCTCGTAGCGCAGCCACATGACCTTGGCCGCGTCCATCGGCGAGCCGCCGCCGATCGCGATGATCGTGTCCGGCTCGAAGTCCCGCATCGACTCGGCGCCGCGGTTCACGGTGCCGACGCTCGGCTCCGGCTCGACCGCGTCGATGATCTGGATCGCGACCTTCTCCTCGCGGCGGGCGAGGACGTCCAGCACGCGGTCGACGACGCCGATGCGGCTCATGACCTTGTCGGTGACGATCGTGACGCGGTGCACGTCGCGCATCTGCGCGAGGTACTGGATCGAGTTCGGCTCGAAGTACGTCTTGGCGGGCACCTTGAACCACTGCATGTTGTTGTTGCGCCGCCCGATCCGCTTGACGTTGATGAGGTTGACCGCCGACACGTTGTTCGACACCGAGTTCGCGCCGTAGCTGCCGCACCCGAGGGTGAGCGACGGGAGCAGCGCGTTGTAGATGTCGCCGATGCCGCCGAGCGACGTCGGGCTGTTCCACAGCACGCGCACGGCCTTGACCCGCGAGCCGTACCGCTCGACGAGCTCCTGGTCCGCCGTGTGGATGGCGGCCGAGTGCCCCAGGCCGTCGAGCTCGACCATGCGCTCCGCGAGGCGGACGCCGTGCTCGGTGTCGCGCGCGCGCAGCACGGCGAGGACGGGCGTGAGCTTCTCGCGGCTCAGCGGCTCGTCCGGGCCGACGTCGTCGATCTCCGCGAGGATGATCGACGTGTCGTCGGGGACCTCGAACCCGGCCTCGCGCGCGATCCACACGGGCGACTTGCCGACGACCTTCGGGTTGAGCTTGGCGCCGGCACAGTTCGTGCCGTTCGCCTCGACCCCGAAGATCAGGCGCTCGAGCATCGCCTTCTCGGCGGGCGTCGCGCGGTAGGCGTGCAGACGGGCCAGCTCGCGCATCGCGTCGTCGTAGATCACGTCGTCGAGGATGAGCGCCTGCTCCGACGCGCAGACCATGCCGTTGTCGAACGACTTCGACATGACGACGTCGTTGATCGCGCGGCCGAGATCGGCGCTCTTCTCGACGTAGGCGGGGACGTTGCCGGCCCCGACGCCGAGCGCGGGCTTGCCGGCCGAGTAGGCGGCGCGGACCATGCCGTTGCCGCCCGTGGCGAGGATGAGCGCGACGCCCGGGTGGTGCATGAGCGTGTTGGTCGCCTCGATCGACGGGTGCTCGACCCACTGGATGCAGTCGTCGGGCGCGCCGGCCGCGACCGCGGCGTCGCGCACGATGCGGGCCGCCTCGACGGACGAGCGCTGCGCGCTCGGGTGGAACGCGAACACGACGGGGTTGCGCGTCTTGAGCGCGATGAGCGACTTGAAGATCGTGGTCGACGTCGGGTTGGTCACCGGCGTCACGGCGCACACGACGCCGACGGGCTCGGCGATCTCGACGACGCCCGTGAGCTCGTCACGGCCGATGATGCCGACCGTCTTGAGGTTCGCCATCGAGTTGGGCACGTGCTCGCACGCGAAGATGTTCTTGGTCGCCTTGTCCTCGAACACCCCGCGCCCGGTCTCGGCGACGGCCATCTGGGCGAGGTGGCCGTGCTGGTGCAGGCCCGCGACGGACGCCTTGAGGACGATCCGGTCGACGTCCTCCTGCGTGAGGCTCATGTACTGGTCGAGCGCCTTGCGCGCTCGCTCGACGAGGACGTCGATCTCCTGGGTCGTGCGGGTGTCCTCGGTGCGGTTCTCGACCTTCGTGCCGGCGCTCTTCGCGCTCATGCGTCCCCTCCGGTGCCCAGCCGGGGCCGGGCGTCGGGCCGCGGGTGCTGCCGGGGCCGGATTGCCCCGGCTCCTTCAGCGGTCTCTCTACTTGTGAATGTTTTCACAAGCCTGTCGGTGGGGCAAGGCTGGAGGGCCGTTCGAGGTCGAAGGTCCCGGTCCCTCGGTGACCTCCGCACCACCGCCCGCGCCGCCGTAGGGTGGGGGACCATGACCGCCGAGCAGACGACGAGCCCTGCGCCCGCGCCCCAGAACCCCTCCGAGACCGCTCTCCCCGACGACGGCGCGCCCCACGACCCGTACCTCTGGCTCGAGTCCGTCGAGGGCGACGAGGCGCTGGCCTGGGTCCGCGCCCGCAACGCCGAGGTCGCCGACACGCTCGAGGTCGCCGACGAGTTCGCCACGACCGAGCGCGCGATCCGTGAGGTGCTCGACTCCGACGCCAAGATTCCCGAGGTCTCCAAGATCGGGGACCGGTACTACAACTTCTGGCGCGACGCGCAGCACGAGCGCGGCCTGTGGCGCCGCACGACGCTGGACTCCTACCGCACCGACGACCCCGAGTGGGAGACCGTGCTCGACCTCGACGCGCTCGCCGCGGCCGAGGGCGAGTCGTGGGTGTGGCACGGCGCGAGCGTCCTGCGCCCGACGCCCGAGCAGCTCGCCGCGGGCGAGCCGTGGCGCCACGCGCTCGTCGAGCTCTCCCCCGGCGGCTCCGACGCCGACGTCACGCGTGAGTTCGACCTCGTCGAGAAGCGGTTCGTCGCGCCGGAGGACGGCGGCTTCCACCGCGCCGAGGCCAAGGGCTCGCTCGGCTGGATCGACGCCGACACCGTCTATGTCTTCACCGACTTCGGCGAGGGCACGCTCACGCCGTCCGGGTACCCGCGCGTGGTCAAGCGCTGGACGCGCGGCACCCCGCTCGACGCCGCGGTGACCGTCTACGAGGGCACCGCCGAGGACATGTACATCTCGGCGTGGCGCTCGCACACGCCCGGGTTCGAGCGCGACTTCGTCCACCGCTCCAAGGCGTTCTACTCCGACGAGCTCTACCTCGCCGAGCGCACCGGCACGCCCGAGCAGCGCCTCACGAAGATCGACGTGCCCGACTCCGCCGAGGTCGGCGTGCGGCGCGAGTGGATGCTCGTCGAGCTGCGCGACGACTGGACGGTCGGCGGCACCACGTACCGCGCCGGGTCGCTCCTCGCGGCACGGTTCGACGACTTCCTGGCGGGCGACCGCGGCTTCACCGTGCTCTTCGAGCCCACGGCGACGACGTCGCTCGCCGGCGCGACGTGGACGCGCCACCACCTCGTGGTCAACGTGCTCGACGACGTGAAGAACCGCCTGCACGTGCTGACGCCGCCGGAGGCCGCCGCGCCCGGGGGCGGCGGGACCGCCGTCGGGCAGGACACCGCCGACGCGCCGTGGGTGCGCTCCGAGATCCCGGGCCTGCCGGAGCTCGGCACGGTCGCCGTCGGGGCCGTCGACCCCGTCGACACCGACGACCTGTGGCTCGTCACGACCGACTACCTCACGCCGACGACGCTCTCGCTCCTGTCGCTCGGGGAGCGTCCCGGCGACGCCGGTGCGCCCGAGGTCGTCAAGTCCAACCCCGCGTTCTTCGACGCCGACGGCATGACCGTCGCCCAGCACTTCGCCACGTCCGACGACGGCACGCGCGTGCCGTACTTCGTCGTGGGCCGCGCGGACCTCGTCGCGGGGGCGGGCGACGGCGGCACGGGGACCGCGCCGACCCTGCTGTACGGGTACGGCGGCTTCGAGATCTCGCTCACGCCCGCCTACTCCGGCGCGCTCGGCCGGGCCTGGCTCTCGCGCGGCGGCGTCTACGTCGTCGCGAACATCCGCGGCGGCGGGGAGTACGGCCCGGCCTGGCACCAGGCCGCGCTCAAGGCGAACCGGCACCGCGCGTACGAGGACTTCGCCGCCGTCGCGCGCGACCTCGTGGCCCGCGGGATCACGACGCACGAGCACCTCGGCATGGAGGGTCGCTCCAACGGCGGTCTCCTCGCGGGCAACATGCTCACGCAGTACCCCGAGCTCTTCGGCGCCGTGATCGTCGGCGTCCCGCTGCTCGACATGCGCCGGTACACCCAGCTCCTCGCCGGGGCGTCGTGGGCCGCGGAGTACGGCGACCCGGACGACCCGGAGCAGTGGGAGTTCATCCGCACGTTCTCGCCGTACCACCTGTTCGACGCCGAGCGGGAGTACCCGCCCGTGCTCTTCACGACGTCGACCAAGGACGACCGGGTCCACCCCGGTCACGCGCGCAAGCTCGCCGCGAAGATGCTCGGCGAGGGCAAGGACGTCACCTACTACGAGAACATCGAGGGCGGCCACGGGGGCGCGGCGAACAACGCCCAGGCCGCGCACATGGCCGCGGTGCACTACCGCTTCCTCGCCGAGCGCCTCGGCTGACGTCCGCTCAGGAGTCGTCGTCCACGTCGACGGGGACCAGCACCACCTCGTCGGCGTGGATCACGATCTTCTCGTCCGGGCACACCGGCCCGTCCACGACCTCCTCCGCCCCGGACGCCCGCACGACCGTCACGTCACCCGGCGTGCAGCCGTAGTCGAGGAGCACGACCCCACCGCCCCCGTCGACCTCCGACTCCTCGTCCCCGGTCCGGACGGTCACGTCCTCCCCGCTGTCGTTGGCGACCTCCAGGTCCCCGCCGCCGTCGCACGCCGACAGCACCGCCCCCACGCCGACGACCGCGACCGCAACGGTCCACGCGCGCCCGTACCGACGACCGCTCATCTCTTTCCCCCGCGCTCGACCGACCCACTCTCGTCGGCAACCTACCGCCGTCGGCGCACCACGACCTGGGACGACGCGAGGAGGTTCCGGGCAGTTCCCGCGAGCGTCCCCGGCGTGAGGCCAGGTCCCGTGCCGGCATGGCCGGGTCCACGGCGGAGACCGCGTGCGGCAGGGGGAAGGTGCAGGCGAACCCGACACGGCGGGCGGTCACCCGGGTGAGGACCGACCAGGGCGAGACGACGTAGGGCGGGGTGGGTGGTGGTGCCGCGTCGTGGCGGGCCTGGCGGGAGCCGCGAGGAACGAGCGGCGGATGGTAGACGCGGCACCACCACCCACCCCGACCACCCAGGGCGACCACACGCCGTCGAGCACAAGAACCACGGCTCTCCCTCGCGCGACCACGGCTCTACCTGGGCGGGCCGGAGCGCCGCTCCGGAAGAGCCCGGATCAGGAGTGCGGGACCGTCGCGGTGATGAGGGTGCCGTCGTCGCGGCGGTTGCCGGAGAGCGCGCGCAGGCTCGGGCGACCGGGCTTCACGGGGCCCTGACCGTCGAGCGCGACGCGCGCGACCTCGCCCGGGACGACCTTGACCTTCTCGCCGCGCACGGTGACCTGCGCGCCGTCGCCGGTCTCGGCGTCGAGCTCGATCGCGTCGGGGAGCACGGTGACGCGCAGGCGCGACCCGTTCCACTGGACCCGGAACGTCAGTGACTCCCAGTCCTGGGGAAGGCGCGGGTCGAAGCTCAGCTCGCCGTCGGAGTCGCGCATGCCGCCGAACCCGCACGCGAGCGCGGACCACGTGCCGCCCGCGCTGGCGACGTGCACGCCGTCGGCCGCGTTCGCGTGGAGGTTCGCGAGGTCGACGAACAGCGACGACACGAAGTACTCGAGCGCGAGCTCGTGGTACCCGACCTCCGCCGCGACGATCGACTGCACGACGCCGGACAGCGTCGAGTCGCCCGTGGTCAACGGGTCGTAGTACTCGAAGTCGGCGAGCTTCTCCTCCGCGGTGAAGTGCTGGCCCTGGAGGAACAGCGCGAGCACCACGTCGGCCTGCTTGAGCACCTGGTAGCGGTAGATGACGAGCGGGTGGTAGTGCAGCAGGAGGGGGCGCTTGTTCGCGGGGGTGTGCGCGAGGTCCCAGATCTCGCGCTCGAGGAAGTGCGAGTCCTGCGGGTGGATGCCGATGCTCTCGGCGTACGGGATCGACATGTGGTCGGCCGCACGGACCCACTCCGCCGCCTCGTACGCGCCGAGCCCGAGCCGGTCCACGAGCAGCGCGTAGTCCTCGGGGTGCTCGGCCTTCATGCGCTCGACGACGATCGCCGCCGCGCGGAGGTTGAACCGCGCCATGACGTTGGTGAAGAGGTTGTCGTTGACGACGGTCGTGTACTCGTCGGGGCCGGTCACGCCGTGGATGTGGAAGTTGTCGTCGCCGTTCGCGCGCCAGAAGCCCAGGTCTTCCCACATGCGCGCGGTCTCGACGAGGATGTCGACGCCCTCGCGGCGCAGGAAGTCGATGTCGCCCGTCGCGCGGACGTACTGCACGAGCGCGTAGCTGACGTCGGCGTCGATGTGGTACTGCGCGGTGCCGGCCGCGTAGTAGGCGGACGCCTCCTCGCCGTTGATCGTGCGCCAGGGGAAGAGCGCGCCCTTCTGCGACAGCTCGGCCGCGCGCCGCCGGGCGGCGTCGAGCATCTGGTAGCGGAAGCGCAGCGCGTTGCGCGCGTACCGGGGGCTCGTGTAGGTGAGGAACGGGAGGACGTAGATCTCGGTGTCCCAGAAGTAGTGCCCGCTGTACCCGGAGCCGGTGAGTCCCTTGGCGGGGACGCCGTTGCCCTCGGCGCGCGCGGTCGCCTGGGCGAGCTGGAACAGGTTCCAGCGCACGGCCTGCTGGATGCCGGGCTGGCCGGGGACCTCGACGTCGGAGCGCGCCCAGAAGTCGTCGAGCCACTCGCGCTGGAGGGCGACCTGGGCCTCGACGCCGGTCTCGCGCGCGCGGTCGAGCGTGCGGCGGCAGCGGTCGACGAGCTCGCGCGACGGCACGCCGCGCGACGTGTGGTACGCCACGAGCTTGGTGAGCCGGATGGGCCGGCCGGGCTCCGCGTGGACGCGGAACACGTGCTTGGCGAGGTCCTCGTCCACCTGCGTCCGGACGTCCCACTCGTTCTCGGTCTCGAGCAGGTCGTCCGCCGCGACGGCGAGCGTCATGCCCGAGTTCGTGGCGCGGTAGGAGAGCACGAGCCGCTCGTCGTCGCCCCACTGGGACTGCGGCTGGAGCACCCGACCGGAGAACTGGTCGGTCTTGCGCGGGTCGAACCCCTCCCCGAGCGACGCGGAGCGCACGTGGTACTCGTCCTGGCCGTCCTGCCGGTTGAGGATCTGCGACGAGATCGCGACGGGTGCCGCGGCGTCGAGCAGCGTGACCTCGAACGTCATGATCGCCAGGTGGCGCTCGACGAACGACACCATGCGCTCGGAGCGGATCTGCACGCGCTTGCCCGACGGCGTGCGCCACAGCAGCTCGCGGCGCAGGACGCCGTCGCGCAGGTCGAGCGACCGCTCGTAGTCGACGAGGTCCGCGACGGGCAGCAGGAGCGGCTCGTCGTCGACGTACAGCCGGATGACCTTCGCGTCGGGGACGTTGACGATGGTCTGCCCGACGCGCGCGAACCCGTACGCCTCCTCGGCGTGCCGGATCGACCACGTCTCGTGGAATCCGTTGACGAACGTGCCGTGCGAGTGGGACTCGCGCCCCTCCTCGACGTTGCCGCGCATGCCGAGGTAGCCGTTCGCGACGGCGAAGAGCGTCTCGGTCACGCCGAGGTCCTCGGCGGAGAACTGCGACTCGACGAGGCGCCACGGCTCGGCCGGGAAGCGCAGGCGGTCCACGGTGCTCTGCTCGTCGGCGGTCTTGCGGATCACGCGCTCTCCTCGTCGGGTCGTGCGGCCGTGGTCGACGCCGCGGCGGTGCGCGGGCGGTCGAGGACCGTCGCGTCCAGCTCGCCCAGGTCGGTGACGACGACGTCGGCCCCGTGGGCTCGCAGCGCGTCCGCGCCCACGCCACGGTCGACGCCGAGCACGAGCCCGAAGTCCCCGGCGGCGCCGGCCTGGACGCCCGAGAGCGCGTCCTCCACGACGATCGCCTCCGCGGCCGGGACGCCGAGGAGCTGCGCCGCGTAGAGGTACGTGTCGGGGGCCGGCTTGCCGGCGATGTGCTCGCGGGCCGCGACGTTCCCGTCGACGACGACCGCGAACCGGTCGGCCAGGCCCGCCGCCGCGAGGACCGCGGGCGTGTTGCGCGACGACGACACCACCGCGACGGCTGCGCCCGCCCCGGTCACGGCGTCGAGGAAGCGGACCGAGCCCGGGTAGGGCGTGATGCCCTCGTCGGCGAACATGCGGTTGACGATCTCGTCCTTGCGGTTGCCGAGCGCGCACACCGTGCCCTCGCCGGGCGCGTCCGTGACCTCGCCGCGCGGCAGCTCGACGCCGCGCGACGCGAGGAACGTCGCGACGCCGTCGTACCGCGGCTTGCCGTCGATCGACGCGAAGTAGTCCGCGGCGGTGTACGGGGCGAGGCCGTGCGCGGCGCTGTAGGGCGCGAACAGCCGTTCCCAGGCGCGCATGTGGAGCTCGGCGGTGGGCGTGAGGACGCCGTCGAGGTCGAACAGCACGGCTCGCAGCAAGGGCATGGGGGTCCTTCGCGGTGAGGGGACGGGATCGGCGCCGGGCCACGTCCGTGCCGTCCGGAGAGCCGGGGCGCGGCCGTCCGCACGTCGCCGTCGTGACCGCCGCGCGAGGTCAAGCGTACGCACGACGAGCGGTGTGCGGGAAGCCGCCGAGCCGACGCCCAGGCAGCGCTCAGGCGTGGGCCCGCTCGGCCAGGACGTCGGCGACGCGGCCGAGGTTCGCGAGCAGCGCGCGGTGCTCGTCGGGGGTGCCCGCGACGCCGCGGCCCGGCCCTCCCCCGGCGGCGCGCGAGGCGCCCAGGAGCGCCACGTCGTCGAGCGCGGCGAGCGGGAGCCCGATGCGGCGCCACGGCACGCTCACCGCGTCGGCGAGCTCGCCCAGCGCGGGGCCGGCGCACTGCGACACCTTCGCGGGCGGGAGCGCGGCCCAGAGCCCGACGCCCCGCTCGACGGCTCGGGCGACGGTCTCCCACAGCCGCTCGTCCCAGGTGCCGAGCGCGAGGCCGACGGCGTCCGCGCCCGCGAGCACGACGGGCGCCACGCCCACCCACGCCGGACCCACGTGGACGACCGTCGACGCCGACGCGGCGCGCGCGGCGTCGAGCACGGGCCGCAGCCCGTCCACGAGGTCCGGGCCGGGGACCGCGCGCAGGCGCGAGTAGCCCGAGAACGACGGGAGCACGCCCGTCCCGACCTGGGCGAGCAGCGGCTCGTCGACCTGCACGACGACGTCCGCCCCGGGGACCTGCCGGCGCACCTGCGCGACGTGCTCGCCCACGGCCACGGCGAGCGCCTCGACGACCTCACGCACGGCGCCCCGGTCCGACAGCACGCGGTCGCCGCGCGCGAGGTACACGTCCGCGGCGAGCGTCCAGGGACCGGTGACGGTCACGGCGAGCGGCCCGGAGTACCCTGCGCCCGCGATGGCCAGCGCCTCGAGGTCCTCGCGCAGGTACGCGTCCGCCCGGCGCAGGTCCGCACCCCCGTGGTCCGCGAGCTTCCACCCGTGGGGGCCCAGCTCGACGGGGAGGCCGGGCAGCAGCGCGGCCGTCCGCCCGGTCGCGTCCGCGCCGGGACCGCGCCCCGGGAGCTGGACGAGGAACGGCACCCCGCGCACGCCCGTCGGGACCTCGGCGAGATCACCGAGCACCGTGAGCTGCGCCTCCAGCACGTCCACGCCCTCGCCGCC
>NZ_JNBQ01000034.1 GCF_001019615.1 Cellulosimicrobium funkei
GGCGGCGCGCCCCCGGCGTCGTGCGCCGCGGGACGCGGACTGCGCAGGCGCCGCAGCGCGGCCGAGACCCGGGGCGCCGTCCCGACGCAGGCGCGCGCGACGGGTCCGCGGACGGCGACCATGAGCCCGACGAGGTCGCGACGCCCGGGGTACAGGGTCGACGGGACGGTGAACTTGGGGTGGATGCACGGGTCGAAGAGGGAGACGTCGCCGCGCGCGGCGACGTGCTCCTGCGTCATGACCCGGCCGATCACGCCCGGCCCCAGGTCTGCGTGGTCCTCGTCGTAGGTGTCGAGGTAGCCGAAGAGCCCGCTGCCGGAGCGGATCACCGCGCTCGCGTAGACCGTGGTCCCGCCGCCCACGAGCTCGAAGACGTGCAGCCGCCCCTGCCGCCGCATCTCGTCCGTGGCCTCCTGGAACCACCCGAGCTGGTGCGGCTTGTTGCGCTGCGCGGCCCCCTTGCGCGACCGGTCGCCCTTCCATCCGGACGCCTCGAGGTCCAGCAGACGCTCGGTCGCGGCCGGGTCACCGCCGTTGTCGACGATCGTGAGCTCACCGCCGAGCCGCTCGGCCAGGGCGGCCGCGTCCTGCCGGACGTGCCGGCGCCGCCGCCTGCTCAGGTGCGCGACGGGGTCCTCGCCGGGGACCCGGAGGCACGCACGCTCCAGCCGGTAGCGCTCGAGGACCGGGAGCCGACGGTCCGCGCAGGCGTCGAGGAGCGCGGACAGGAGGGGGCCGTCCGGGAACAGCGTCAGCTCGAGCAGCCCGGGCAGGCCGCTGCGGCGGCGTCCCACGGCGTCGAGCACGGCCTCGAGTGTCGCGCGCGTGTCGTCGCGGTCCACGAGCGGGGCGCAGACGGAGGCGTTCCGCGCGAGGTACGGGGTCGCGGTCGTCGAGTACGCCACCGGGAGCCGGTGGAACCCCCGCTCCAGGCCGAGCGGCAGGACCAGGCGCACCCGGTCGGCGTCCTCGGCGAGGAGGAGTCGCAGGTCGCGCGCCGCGGGGAACCAGCGCGTCGCGGGCAGGAGCCAGCCCGGGTCGAGGAACGCGTTGGGCTCCGCCGCGCGTGCGGCGAGGTCGGACCAGCCCGCGACGTCCGCGGGCGAGAGGTCGTCGAGCGCGACGACCCGCACGGTGACCGTCATCGGTACGCCTCCAGCACCTCGTCGAGACGGGCCGCGGCCGCCGCCCAGGTCCGTGTCCGCGCGGTCGCCCGCGCCCTCGCCTGAGCCTGGCCGAGGGTGTGCGCGTCGCGCAGCCCGTCCAGCGCCTCGGCGAGCCGGTCGACGTCGCCCGGCGGGACCAGGAGCCCGCCGTCGCCGACGGCCTCCGGCAGCCCGCCGACGTCGGACGCGACGACGGCGGCGCCGGCCGCCATGCCCTCCAGCGCGGTGAGCCCGAACGGCTCGGGCCAGGTGGAGGGGACGACGACGACCGAGGCGGTCGCGAGGACGGCGGGCAGCGCGTCGCGGGCGAGGAACGACGCGAACCGGACCGGCGACCGCAGGCCGGCCGCTGTCCGGCGGAGCTCCTGCTCGTAGGGCGTCAGCGGGTCCCGGGCGTCGAACCCTGGGCGCCCGACGACCGTCACGCGGACGTCGGCGCGGTCCAGCGCCTCGACAGCGGCCAGCAGCACGTGGACGCCCTTGTCGGGGATGACCCGGCCGACGTACACGACGTGCAGGCCGTCGTCGGCGGAGTCCGCGCGCGGGACGTCGAGGAGCGTCGGGTCCACCCCGTTGCGGACGGTGCGCACCTGGTCGCCGAGCTCCCGCGGGAGCCGCGCCCGGACCTGCTCCGCGAGGAAGTCGCTCACGCACACCACCGGGGCGTGCGCCAGCGTCCGGCCCGCGTCGCGGGCCGTGTAGGTCCGCAGCACCTGGTTGTGCGCGTAGAGCACGGGCACGTGCCGCGCGTCGACCAGCGGCACCAGGGCCGGGGCGTTGTGGGCGAGCACGAACGACGGCCGCCACTCGTCCTGGCCGCCGACGACGGCGGCGAACGCGCGGCGCGCCGCCATCCGGGGGGCGCCCACGCGCGCGAGCGCCGAGTCGACGTAGCGGTCGCTCCGTCGGGAGCGCCGTGGCGCGTACTCGACGACGTCGGCGCTCGTGTAGCGGTCCGGGTAGGTCCCGCGCGCGACGAGGACCGTCGGCCGCGGGCTGCCCTCGGGCCGGTGCCGCGAGAGACCGTCGACCACGGTCGGGACGGCGCTGCCCGTTCGCGGGGAGAAGTGGTCGCCCGGCGTGATCGCGTGGACGAGCGGCCTGCCCGCCCCCGGGGTCATGGCGTCGCGAGCCCTTCCGCGCGGTCCTGCCGCGTCGCGCGCACGGCGGCGGGGACGCCCGCGGCCAGGCCGACCAGCTCCGCCACCGCCCGCGTGAGGACGACCGGGGCCGTGACCCGCTTGCGCAGGGACCGGCGCGTCCCGTCCGACTTGGTCGGCCCGAGGCGCCGCGCGGTGGTGCGCAGGTAGTCGCGCTGGTCGCGGACGGTCGTGCGGGCGTACCGACGCACGATCGGGTCCCGCCACCCGAAGTTGCGCACGAGCATGACGAGGTGGTTGCGGCGGGCGTAGTACAGGTAGCGCCGGTCGAAGCGCTTGCCACCGATCCCGTACGGCGCGGCCATGTGCCGCACGACCGCGCGCGGCGTGTAGAGCAGGCGCCCGCCCGTCGCGCGCAGGCGCAGCGAGATGTCGGACTCCTCGCACAGGCAGGTGCCCGGGTAGTTGCCGCGGATGCCGCCGATCGCGTCCAGGGCGCTGCGGCGGAACGACATGTTCGCCCCGAGCAGGTGGTCGACCTCGACGACGCGGCCGGGGTCGGCGGCGAAGCTGCCGGTGAGGCGGCCGTCGGGGAGCAGCCGGCCGATGCGGTCCAGCCCCTCGTGCTCCTCGCCGGGGATGCCGTTGTCGGCGCGGCCACCGACGGCGACGACGTCCGGGTCGGCGTAGGGCGCGATGAGCTCGTCGAGCCAGTCGGGCGCCGCGTAGGCGTCGTCGTCGACGAAGGCCACGACGTCGCCGCGGGTGACGGCGAAGCCCATCTGCCGCGACTCGGGCGTCGTGCCGCGCCCGAGCGTGCTGTGCAGGAGCCGCACGTCGGGGAACTCCTCGCGCACGAGCCGGCGCGTCGTGTCCGCGGGGGTCGAGTCGACGACCACCACCTCGAGCGGCGGGGTGTCGAGCCGCTCCAGGTGCTCCAGGCACGCGCGCACGCTCTCGGGGCGGCCGTACGTCACGACGACGACGCTCACGGTCGGGCTCACGGCGCGCCTCCCGGCGGCTCGGGGACGGTCACGAGGCGGAACCAGTCCTGGCGGCGGAGGGGAGTGGTGAGCACCGTGCGGCGCGGGCGTCGCGACCGCCCGACCCACGACTCGTAGACCCCCGGGCGCGAGTAGTGGGCCGTGTGCCCGGACCACCCGAACTTCTGCCGCATGGCCTCCGGGCGGCGGACCCAGGAGAAGTGGAGCACGGCCTGGTCGGGGCGCACGACCTCGTGGACGACGGTGTCGTGCGGGTGGCTCGGGTCGGTGTTCCAGGGCCGCAGGTCGACGCGGTAGAGCGGCACGTCGGCCTGCCGCGCGTGGGCGAGGGTCGTGCCGGCGCGCACCGCCAGCGGCCCGGGGTACGACGCCGCGGGCCGGCCGAGACGCGTGCTCGACTCCAGGTAGCGCCCCGGCGCGACGCGCGAGTAGAGCCAGCGCGCGGGGTAGTGGAGCCCGCCCGCCCCCGCCCGCTCGGCGGCGTCCAGGGACGCGCGGAACGCGGCCGGGTCCAGCATGACCTCGTCCGTGTCGAGCTGGAGCACCCAGTCGGCACCCTCCGACGCCGCGTCGAGGGCGGACTGGCGCTGGTACGTGTCGTTGTCGAGGGGGTGCTCGTCGAGCCGGGCGAAGCGTCCGGGGGCGTGCACGCACTTGCCGTCCGTGTCGATCTCCTCGACGACCGCGAGGCACTCGTCGACCGGCAGCGGGGTCCCCGTCCACGACGTGCTCGTCTCGTCGTAGGACAGGACGACCCGGTCGACGAGGTGGTAGTACGCGAGCAGGCTCGCGCGCAGGAAGCTCGGGTCGGCGAGGAGGACGTACGCGGTGACGCGCATCAGATGAAGTCCGCGAACTCGCGCTCGTTCTTCTGGAACACGAGCGTCCCGGCGAGGAAGATCAGCGGGGCGGCGACCACGAGCGCCACGACCTGCCACGTGGGCGGGAAGTCGGTGCCCAGCAGGGACCAGCGGAAGCCCTCGAGGAACCACGTCACCGGGTTGATGTCGAAGAGCCAGCGCAGGTTCTCGGGCACGGACGACAGCGCGTAGGCGACCGGGCTCGCGTAGAGGAGGATCTGGACGAGCCAGGGCAGCACGTACCCGACGTCGCGGTACTTGACCATGTACGCCGCGGCGGCGAGGCCGAGCCCCGTGCCGATCAGCAGGATGAGCAGCACCCAGACGGGCAGGAGCAGGACCGCCCAGCCGGGGTTGATGCCGTAGACGAAGAGCAGCACGACCGCGAGCGCGAGCGCGACGAGGAAGTCGAGCACGACGGAGGCGAGGCTCGAGATCGGGACCAGGAGCCGCGGGAAGAAGACCTTCTGCACGAGGGACTGGTTGCCGACCATCGAGCCGGACGCACGGCCGAGGGCACCGTTGAACAGGTTCCACGCGAGCATGCCCGCGAGCGTGAAGAGGAAGGTGGGGATATTCCCCGTCGACAGCCCCGCGATCTCCCCGAAGACGATGGTGAAGATGCCGGCGCTGACCAGCGGCTGGGCGATGACCCACGTGATGCCGAAGATCGTCTGGCGGTAGCGCACGATGACGTCGCGCAGCGCGAGCCGGACGGCGACCTCGCGCGCGTTCCACAGCTCGCGCCAGGACGGGAGGTTGAGGCGCCCCGGCGGCGTGATGACGGTGCGCTGCACGGTCTGCTCCACGTCAGGCCCCCTCGTACTCGAAGTTCACGAAGACCATGCCCTTCTCGGTGCTGGACGCCTCCGTGAACTCCGGGTAGGGAAGGTCGGGCAGCACCTCGAAGCGCCACGCACCCTCCCACGCGTCGAGCACGCCGGCCTGGCACGCGTACACGTCGACCGTGTACTGGCCGGGCTTGAGCCACAGGTCGCGGACCACGAGGCGGCCCTTCTGGGGCTGCTCCGGGTCGAACCACTTCCCGACGAGACGCGAGTCGCACTGCGCGATGACGGTCCCCTGGTCGTTGTTGATGTGCATCGAGACGAAGTAGGTCCCGACGAGCTTCTTGCTCGCAGGCGCCTCGAAGTCGACGACGATGTCCTGGGACGACTTGACGAACTCGTCCTCCATGCGGACCGAGGAGAGCCGGACCTTGCCGTTGCCGGGACGCTTCTTGGGGTCGGACTGCGCCGCGGCGAAGCTCTCGAAGCTGTCGCGGTAGGCCTGGAGCGTCCCCTCGACCGTGCCCGAGTACTTCAGGGTCCCGCGGTCGAGGAGGACCGCGGACGTGCACAGGGCCTGGACGGTCTGCAGCTGGTGGCTCACGTAGAGCACGGTGCGACCGCCCTGGGCGGCCTCGCGCATCTTCTGGATCGAGCGGCGCTGGAACTCGGCGTCGCCGACCGCGAGGACCTCGTCGATCGCGAGGATCTCCGTGTCGAGGTGGGCGGCGACCGAGAACGCGAGCCGCACGTACATGCCGGAGGAGTAGCGCTTGACGGGGGTCGCGAGGAACTTCTCGATGCCGGAGAACGCGACGATCTCGTCGTAGCGCTTGGTGATCTCCTTGCGCGTCATGCCGAGGATCGCGCCGTTGAGGAAGATGTTCTCCTTGCCCGTGAGCTCCGGGTGGAACCCCGTGCCGACCTCGAGGAGCGACCCGACCCGCCCGGTGAGCTCGATGCGCCCGCGCGTGGGCGCGGTGACGCGCGTGAGGATCTTGAGCAGCGTCGACTTGCCGGCGCCGTTGCGCCCGACGATCCCGAGCGCTTCGCCCTGCGGGACCTCGAAGGAGACGTCGTCGAGCGCGTCGAACAGCGTGTACTTCTGCTTGCCGGTCGACCGCACCCACTGGATGGCGGCGGCCGCGGCGGTGGACGGTCGCTCGCCGAACGCACCGAGCCGGTACGTCTTGCCCAGCCCGGCGACGCGGATCGCGGGTTCCGTGGTCGCCTGCACAGATGAAAGATAGTCGTCCTGCTCGCGCTCGCGGTCGGGTCGAACGGGTGAATCGAGCCCGGAACCGGACGAACGCGGGTGAAAGTGCCCGCCGGCCCTCGGTGTCGACCCCCCGCGGACCTACGCTCGCGGGAGCGGCACCCGAGCAGCAGGGCCCGACGACGACAGGGCGGCGAGATGGTTTCGGACGAGGACCGGGAGAGGCCCGAGGGCGGTGCAGACCTCACGGTCGTGGGTGGCGTCGTCGCCGCCGTCCTCGGGTTGGTCGCGGCCGTCGCGATCGGCGGCACCGGGGCGGGGCGCACGTCGGACGCGCCGCCGTTCACCGCGTCCCCGGTCCCCGCGGCCGCGCCCGTCACGCAGGCGGGCGCGCTGCCCCTGTGCGGGTTCCCCCGCCTCGAGCAGGTGACCGACGACGGCGTCGACACCGAGGCGCTGGACGGGGTCCGCACGGTCGTCGACGACGTCGTGACCCTCGAGGACGGCGAGCTCGTCACGTTCCGCGTGCTCGACGGCGCGGCGTACGTGCTGGAGTGGGACCGCGAGGCGACGTACACCGTGACGCGCTACGACCTCGCGACCGGGGACGTGGAGGCGACGACGCCGGTCGAGCTCGACTGGGACGGCGCGAGCGAGACGTTCCGCACCGACTCCTTCGAGGTCGACCCCGACGGGAGCGTCTACCTCCTCGACACGCTCATGCACCGCCGCGACCTGCTCAAGGTCGCGCCCGACGGGACCACGACCTGGTCGGTGACGATCCCCGAGGGGGAGCACACGGCGGGCGACCTGCTCGACCTGTACGGGACGGTGCGCTGGACGGGCGACGGCGGGACCGTCGTCGGCGTCCAGGAGGGGGGCGAGGTCCTGCACGAGGTGTCGGGCGACGGGGAGCTCCTCGCGGAGACCCCGTTCGAGGGCGCCGTCCTCGCCCAGCTCCCGGACGGCACGGCCCTGGTGCAGACCGACGTGCGCGACGACGAGCGCCGCACGCTCGACCTGCGCGCCGTGGGGCCGGAGGGCGACGACGCGTCCTTCCACCTCGGCGCCTCGTGGGAGCGCGGGCGACCGTTCGGCGTGCCGCGTGTGCCCTGGCTCGACGACACGACGGGCGCGACCACCGGGCCCTCCTCCGGGCCCGAGGGCGACGGCCTCGTCGTCGCCGACGAGAACCTCGGGTTCCGGTGGTGGGGGAGCGACGGCGTCTTCCGGGGCGTGTGGCCGGACACGCACAAGGACCTCGAGCAGCCGTTCGCGCTGTGGGAGAGCACGCCGGTGCTGCGCGACGGCACCGCCGGGGACGCGCCGTACTACGTGCTCACGCACGGCGAGGACGGCGGGTTCGCCGTCACCGAGATCACGGCCGACCGCATGGCGTACCAGCTCGGCGCGCCGGTGAAGTACAACGCGGCGAACGAGGAGCTGTTCGGCGGCCTCGGGCTCGGTGCCGGGCTGCTCGTGGACGCGCCCTACGGCGTCTTCCCCGACGGGACCGCGCCGCGCGTGGTCGCGGCGTTCGACGACGCGTGGGGCGCCTCCTCCGGGACGTACCGCCTGCGCTACCAGGTGCGCGGCGACCCGCGCGTGTGGGACCCGGTGGTCGGCGAGGAGACCGTCGTCGACCTCCCCGCGGACGGCGGCGACGTCCCACTCGACCTGCCGCCGACCCGACCGGGCGTGTACGAGGTCGACGCCGCGCTGGTCGACGCCGCGACGGGCGAGGCGGTCTCGGGGACGTGCCTGCGCTACACCGTGGCCGCCGCGGGCAGCGGGCTCGACCCGGCGGCGCTCGCGGACGGCGCGGACTGGGGCGGTGCCGGCCCGCTGCGCGGCGTGCAGCTCGCCGGCCAGCTCGGCGTGGGCAGCCACCGTACGCAGCTCGACTTCGGCGCGATCGTGCCCGACCCGACCGCCGAGCCGGACGCCGCCGCGCTCGTCTGGGACTCGCTGCCGAACGCGGCGTTCGCGCCCGACGAGGAGGAGGGCGAGGAGCCCGCCGACGTCGACCCGTTCACCGAGCTCGCGGCCGCCGCCGAGCTCGCCGAGGAGACGGGCGTGATCCTCACGCTCCAGCTCGGCTCGGGCGGCGAGGCGGAGCAGGCCGCGGTCGAGGCCGGCACCTGGGAGGGGTGGACGCGCGAGATCGTCGCCGCCGTCCACGAGCACGCGCCGCAGATCCGCTCCTGGCAGCCGTGGAACGAGCCCAACAACACGGGCTACGAGGACGCGGCCGCGTACGAGGAGGAGGTCGGCGCGCCGTTCGCGGCGGGCGCTCGCGACGCGTCGGCCGACGTCGTCGTGGTCGGGGGCAACACGCTCGGGATCGAGCCCGCGTGGTGGGCCGACCTGGTCGCGGCGGGCGGGTGCGACTCGCTCGACGTCGTCGGGATCCACCCCTACACCGGGTTCAACCGGTCGTGGGAGGAGGAGGGGTTCTCCGCGGACGGCGCCGAGCTGGACCGGCTGCGCGAGGCGATCGGTCCGTGCGGGGACGTCCCCGTGTGGGACACCGAGTCCGGGTGGTGGTCCGACGGCGTCGCGAACTTCTGGGCGGGCGGGTCCGACGTCGTGCGCAAGCTCCTCTGGTACGGGCTCGAGGGCGTCGACGAGTGGACGTACTTCTTCTCCGAGGGCGGGTTCGGCGAGGCGGGGAACTCGTGGTCGCTGCTCCAGTACGGGCAGTACGTGAAGCCCGCCGGCGCCGCCTTCGCGGCGAGCGCGGCGTTCCTCGACGGGTTCGGGCCGCCCGAGGCGGTCGAGACCGGGACCCCCGGGGTCCACGCCGTGCGCGCGCCCGGGACGGGCGAGGTCGAGGGCGCCGAGCTGCTCGCCCTGTGGGGCGAGGACCTGTCCACCACCGTGCGGCTGACGGCGCCGGACGGTGCGGTCACCGTGACCGCGCGCGACCCGTACGGCGCCGAGCGCGGCCTGGAGGTCCCCTCGGGGGGCGTCGAGGTCCCGGTGGACGGCGCGCCCGTGCTGCTCGTCGCGCCGGCGGGCACGGCGCTCGAGGTCGCCCCCGCCGAGCCGTTCGCCGACGACGTGCTCGAGGGCCGGCCGGTGACCGCGACGTCGACCCACGAGGACGCGAGCGGTCCCGACGTCGTGACGTCGGGGACCTTCGCCGTGCGCGAGCCGTGGCGGTCCGGGCGCCTGGCCGACGGGTCGGTCGACGAGGCCCCCGGCGTCGAGGTCACGACCGACGGCCCACGCACGATCGACCGCGTCGCCGTCGCGACGGCCGGCATCCGGTGCTGCACGTCGGGACTGCGCGACTACACCGTCTCCGTGCGGACGCCCGACGGCGACTGGCACGACGTCGCGCAGCAGACCGACCAGTTCCTCGACCGCGTCGCGCTCTTCACGTTCGAGCCCGTCGAGGTCACGGCGGTGCGCGTGACGCTCCCGATGACGACCGAGCGGGACGTGCCCGTGCTCGCGGCGAACTACACGGGGATTGTCGGCGGGCTGCACCCCGACTTCATCCCGCTCGCGACGGAGAGCGAGTGGATCGCGACGATCAGCGCGGTCCGGGCGTGGGAGCCGGCAGGGTGAGCGCCGTCGCCCGGGTGCGGGCGCGGTCAGCCGCGCGCGGCGACCGCTCGCCAGATCGCCGCGTGCTGCGCGGCGCTGCGCTCCCACGTGAACGTGGCGGCGCGCTCGCGCCCGCGCCCGACGAGCGCCTCGACCTCGGCGTCGCGCGTCGTCACCCACAGCAGCGCTTCCGCGAGGCTCGTGCCGTCCGGCTCGGCGAGCACGCCGCCGTCGCCCACGACCTCGGGCAGGGAGCTGGTGCGCGCCGCGACCACGGGGACCCCTGCCGCCATGGCCTCGAGGGCGGGCAGCCCGAACCCCTCGTAGCGCGACGGCACGACGACGGCCGCGGCGCCCGCAACGAGCCCCGGCATGAGCTCGCCCGGCAGCCGACCGACGAGCCGCGTGCCGGGCAGGTCCGCGAACAGCGCCGTGCGCCGGGGGTGCGGCGGCCCGCTCATGACGAGTGTGAGGTCGGGGCGCGCGGAGCGGACGGCGGTCCACGCGACCGCCAGCTCCTCGAGGTTCTTGCGCCGCGACGCACCGCCCGCGTGCAGCACGTACGGGCCGTCGACCCCGAGCGCCGCGAGACGCTCGCGGGGGAGCGGCTCGGCGGAGAAGTAGACCGGGTCGACGCCGTTGTAGGCCACGGACGGTCGCTCGGCGAGCCCGAGGACGTCGGCTGCCTCGTCCGCGCTGAACTCCGACACGCACACGACGGCCGCCGCGCGGCGGACCTCCTCGGCGGCAGCGCGCACCGGCGCGGACTCGTCGTCGTAGCGCCACGACACGACGTCCTGCACGGCGACGACGTCGCGCGTCGGGTGCGGCGGCAGGTCGAGCCCCACGCGGTGCACGACCGCGCCGCGCGGGTAGACCGCGCGGCCGACGGCCCGGCGCACCGCAGGGCTCGCGGAGCCGAGGCGTCCGAGCGGGAGCCGGTGGGTCCCGGCGAGCGGGGAGCGCAGCGAGCGGAAGACGGCCCGGTCGACGGACCAGCTGCCGGTCGCGCCGGTCGCGCCGGCGGAACCGTCCGCGAGCGCTCCCGCCGCGCGCGAGGCGACCTCCTCCTGGTACACCTGGGCCCCCATCGGGACCTCGACCGCGACGGTCGCGACGACGAGCTGCGGCATCGGGAGGGTCCCCCTCGGGGCGTGGTGCGCGGCGGGCGCGGCACGGTCGGGACGACCGGAGCGGTCGGTAGAGTGGCCCACTCTAGTGGCGCGGACGCCCCGCCGGACCTGCGGGAGCGGGTGATGAGCGGGTGATCGTGGACCGGGCGCGGGCAGTCCCGCGAGAGGGTGAGGGGCGCATGGCGGGACGTCGTGTGGCGCTGGTCGCGAGCTCGTTCGACCCGCACACCGGGGGCGTCGAGTCGCACGTGCGGCACGTCGCTCGGGTGCTGGCGGCACGGGGGACCGCGGTGGAGGTCTGGACCGTCGACCGCGGCGAGCGGCTCGGCACGCGCCGCGTGGACGGCGTCCTCGTGCGCTACCTGCCGACCCCGCAGCCGTCGAGCCGGCCCGGCGACGTCGCCCGGTTCGCCCTCGCCGCGCCGTCCGCGGCGGTCGCCTGGGGCCGGGCGTTCCGGGCGTTCCGGCCCGACGTGCTGCACGTGCAGTGCTTCGGCCCCAACGGCGCGTACGCCCTCGGCCTGCGCACGCTCACGCGCACGCCGCTCGTGGTCAGCTCGCACGGGGAGACCTTCGCGGACGACCACGCGGTGTTCGAGCACTCGCGGCTGCTGCGCGCGGCGCTCGAGCGCTCGATCGGCGTCGCGGGCGCGGTGACGGGGTGCTCGCGCGTCGTCGCGGACGACCTGGTCCGCTTCGGGGCGCCGGACGCCGTGGTCGTCCCGAACGGCGTCGACCTGGCCGGGCACGACGCGGCCGGGCACGGCGTGGCCGGGCACGACCTGGTCGAGCACCGTCCGCAGGACGCCGCGGCGGCGGAGGAGCCCGCGCGGTCGGGCCCGGTGCGCGAGCCCGTGGTCGTCGCGGTGGGGCGGATCGAGCACGTCAAGGGGTTCGACCTGCTCGTGGACGCGTTCGCGTCGTCGCCGTTGCGCGACCGGGCGCGGCTTGTCGTCGTCGGCGACGGGAGCGAGGCGGGCGCGCTGCGCCGCCGGGTCGCGTCGGCGGGGCTGACGGACCGCGTCGAGCTGCCCGGGCGGCTGGACCCCTCGGAGGTGGCGGCCCGCCTCGCGGCTGCGGACGTGGTCGTCGTGCCGAGCCGCGCCGACGCCGCCCCGCTCGTCGTCCTCGAGGCGTGGCGGTCTGGCCGGCCGCTCGTGGCGACGGTGCGGGGCGGGCCCCCGGAGATCGTCACCGACGGCGTCGACGGCGTGCTCGTGGACCCCCAGGACACCCAGGCGCTCGCGGCGGCCGTGCTCGGCCTGCTCGACGACCCGGAGCGCGCGGGGCGGATCGGGGCCGCCGGCCGCCGGCGGGTCGAGGACTTCACGTGGGAGCGCGTCGTCGACCGGTACGAGGACCTCTACGCGGGGCTCGCCGAGGTCAGGCCGAGGGGTCGCCGACCCGGGGAGGCTGGGGCGTCCCGTCGGTGACGGCGGGAGCCGCGGCCGGGGGTGCCCCCGCCGCGCGAGCCCCCCGCGGGACGTCGAGCAGCCACACGACGGCGACCGTGACGGCCGCCGCGACGAGCAGCGAGCCGACGACGTCGCTCGGCCGGTGCGCGTACGTCACGACGGAGGCGAGGGCGGCGACCGCCGTCACCCCGATCGCGGCCCAGCCCGCGGCCGCGCGCGACGACCGCCACGGCCACAGCAGCCAGATCGCGACGCACAGGCCGCCGACCACCGCGACGTGCCCGCTCGGGAAGGTCTGGTAGGCGTAGCCGTACCCCCCGAGGTCCGGCCGCACGAGGACCTCGCGGAGCCCAAGCGCGATCCCGACGATACCGAGCACGACGACGACGGCGGCGAGGAGGTCGCGCCACGCGCGGCGCACGACCGCGACCATGCCCAGGACGGCGACGACCGCCGCGCACGCCACCGGGAGACCCCGGCGCAGCGCCCCCGCGAGGTCGCGCCCGGCGTCGTGCAGGGGAGCGAGCGTCCGGAACGCCCCCGCGTCGGCACGCTGGCCCGCGACGGTGAGGTGCGAGGCGGCCCAGAGCGCGACGAAGGCCGCGACGAGCAGCACGAGCACCACCAGGAGCGCGGAGGAGCGGGGCCGGGCCGGCACGGAGGCCGGCGCCGCAGACGTGGACACGCCCCGAGCATGACGGAGCAGCGGGGACCGTGTCACCGGTCGCGAGCGGGAGACGCCGGGTGAAAACGTCGCGTCCCCGTCGCGCCGCCGCCGGTCGACGTGTGGGCGGCGGGGCGTACGCTGGGATCCGTCGTCTCGCACGACGTCAGCCCGGACCCGCTCGCCCCTCGGTGAGCCTCGGTCCGGGCCGTTCGTGCTGCCCCGTCGTGTCCTCAGCCAGCCCCGGTACCGTCCTCGACCCGGGCCCGCCCCCGCGCGCGGCCGCCAACGCTCCCGACCACCGTCCTCGGAGGGACCCCACCGCATGAACCTCACCGGTATCCTGCCCGCGCTGCTCGCCGACCCCGCCGCGACGGCGGCGGTCGAGCACGTGCGTGCCCGCGGCGAGGCGGACGTGGTCGGCCCGGCGGGTGCGCGTCCGCCGCTGCTCGCGGCGATGGCGGGGGCGCGCGCGACGGGTCCGGCGGACGAACCCGCGCCTGGGGGAGCGGCGCCGGCGTGGGCGCCGGGCGCGCGCCCGCTCGTGGTCGTGACGGCGACCGGGCGCGACGCGGACGAGCTCGCGGCGAGCGTCCGGGCGTACCTGCCGGACGAGCTGGCCGACGTGGTCGCGGTGCTGCCGAGCTGGGAGACGCTGCCGCACGAGCGGCTGAGCCCGCGCGCTGACACGGTCGCCAAGCGCATCGCCGTGTTCCGCCGCCTCGCGCACCCGGACCCGGAGGTCGGGCCGTCGGGCCCCGTCCGCGTGCTCGTCATGCCGGTGCGCGCGCTCCTCCAGCCGGTCGTGGACGGGCTGGGCGAGCTCGAGCCGGTCGAGCTGCACGCCGGGTCGACGGCGGACCTGACCGACGTCGCGGAGCGGCTCGTCGCGGCCGCGTACACGCGCGTGGACATGGTCGAGCGCCGCGGCGAGTTCGCGGTGCGCGGCGGCATCCTCGACGTGTTCCCGCCCACCGAGGACCACCCGCTGCGCGTGGAGTTCTGGGGCGACGAGGTGTCGGAGATCCGCTGGTTCGCGGTCGCGGACCAGCGCAGCCTCGAGATCGCGGAGCACGGGCTGTGGGCGCCGCCGTGCCGCGAGATCCTGCTCACCGAGTCCGTGCGGGCGCGCGCGGCGGCGCTCGTCGAGCAGCTGCCGGGCGCGGTCGAGATGCTCGACAAGCTCGCCGCGGGTGTCGCGGTCGAGGGCATGGAGTCGCTCGCGCCGGTCCTCGTGGACCGCATGGTCCCGGTGCTCGAGCTCGTCCCCGACGACGCGCTCCTCGTGCTGGACGACGCCGAGCGCGTCCGGCGTCGCGCGCACGATCTCGTCGCGACGACGGAGGAGTTCCTCGCGGCGGCGTGGACGGGCGCGGTGGCGGGCGGGACGTCGCCCCTCGACCTCTCGGCGGCGTCGTTCGAGACCTTCGCGGAGGTGCGCGCGGTCGCCCAGCGCCGTGGCCTGGGCTGGTGGACGCTTTCGTCGTTCGCGCTCGACAACCCGGACCTCGACCTGCCGGCGGACGCGGCCACCGACGCCGGTGCGCGGGACGCAGGCGGCGCGGGCGCGTCGTCGGGCACGACGGCCGCGCACGTGGGCGAGAGCGCGGACGGCGTCCCGACCTTCACGATCGGCGCGCGTGACGTCGAGTCCTACCGCGGCGACGTCTCGCGCGCTCTCGACGACGTGCGCGGGCTCCAGCACGCGGGCTGGCGCCTCGTGCTCACGACCGAGGGCCACGGCCCGGCCAAGCGCATGGTCGAGCAGCTCGGCGCGGTCGACACGCCCGCGCGCCTCGTGCCGCGCCTCGACGACGAGCCCGAGGGCGGCATCGTCCTCGTCACCCCCGCCATGGTCGGCAAGGGCTTCGTCGCGCCGGGGCTGCGCCTCGCCGTCTTCTCCGAGGCCGACCTCACGGGCCGTGCGGGGACGAGCACGCGCGACATGCGCAAGATGCCGAGCCGGCGGCGCAACGTCGTCGACCCGCTCCAGCTCAAGGCAGGCGACTTCGTCGTGCACGAGCAGCACGGCGTGGGCCGGTTCGTCGAGCTCGTGCAGCGCACGCTCGGCACGGGCGGCAACGCCGCGACGCGCGAGTACCTCGTCATCGAGTACGCCAGCAGCAAGCGCGGCCAGCCCGGCGACCGGTTGTTCGTGCCCATGGACCAGCTCGACCAGGTCACCAAGTACACGGGCGGCGAGTCGCCGAGCCTCAACAAGATGGGCGGCGCGGACTGGGCGAAGACCAAGACCCGGGCGCGTAAGCACGTCAAGGAGATCGCGGGCGAGCTCATCCGCCTGTACTCGGCGCGCATGGCGACGCAGGGGCACGCGTTCGGCGCCGACACGCCGTGGCAGCGCGAGCTCGAGGACGCGTTCGCGTACGTCGAGACGCCGGACCAGCTCGCGACGATCGACGAGGTCAAGGCGGACATGGAGAAGACGGTCCCCATGGACCGGCTCGTGTGCGGCGACGTCGGCTACGGCAAGACGGAGATCGCGATCCGCGCGGCGTTCAAGGCCGTCCAGGACGGCAAGCAGGTCGCGGTCCTCGTGCCGACGACGCTCCTCGTCCAGCAGCACCTCGAGACGTTCTCCGAGCGGTACGCGGGCTTCCCCGTCACGGTGAAGGCGCTCTCGCGCTTCCAGACCCCCAAGGAGTCCGAGGAGGTCGTGGACGGGCTGCGCAAGGGCACCGTCGACGTCGTCATCGGCACGCACCGGCTCATCACGGGCAGCGTCCGGTTCAAGGACCTCGGCCTCGTCATCATCGACGAGGAGCAGCGGTTCGGCGTCGAGCACAAGGAGACGCTCAAGCAGCTGCGCACCAACGTGGACGTGCTCGCCATGTCCGCGACCCCGATCCCGCGCACGCTCGAGATGGCGGTCACCGGCATCCGTGAGATGTCGACGCTCGCGACGCCGCCCGAGGAGCGCCACCCCGTCCTCACCTACGTGGGTGCCTACGAGGAGAAGCAGATCGCGGCCGCGCTGCGCCGCGAGCTGCTGCGCGAGGGCCAGGTGTTCTACGTGCACAACAAGGTCGAGACGATCGAGCGCACGGCGTCGAAGCTGCGCGAGCTGGTGCCCGAGGCCCGCGTGGGCGTGGCCCACGGCAAGATGAACGAGCACCAGCTCGACCAGGTGATCCGGGCGTTCTGGGAGAAGGAGCTCGACGTCCTCGTCTGCACGACGATCATCGAGACCGGCCTGGACATCTCCAACGCGAACACGCTCATCCTCGAGCGCGCGGACATGCTCGGTCTGTCCCAGCTCCACCAGCTCCGGGGCCGCGTGGGCCGTGGCCGGGAGCGCGCGTACGCGTACTTCCTCTACCCGCCGGAGCGGCCCCTGACCGAGACGGCGCACGACCGCCTCGCGACCATCGCGGCCCACACCGACCTCGGTGCCGGCATGCAGGTCGCGATGAAGGACCTCGAGATCCGCGGCGCGGGCAACCTGCTCGGGGGCGAGCAGTCCGGGCACATCGCGGGCGTGGGGTTCGACCTCTACGTGCGGATGGTGGGGGAGGCCGTCGCGAACTACCGGGGCGACGGCCCGGAGGAGCAGCCCGAGGTCTCCATCGAGCTGCCGGTCGACGCGCACCTGCCCGAGTCGTACATCGCGACCGAGCGGCTGCGGCTCGAGGCGTACAAGAAGATCGCCGCCGCCACGGACGCGCCCGAGCTCGCCGAGGTGCGGGCGGAGCTCGTCGACCGGTACGGCGCGCTGCCGGACGTGGCGTCCGCGCTGTTCGACGTCGCGGACTTCCGCAACCACGCGCGCCGCGCGGGCCTCACGGACGTCACGGCGCAGGGCAAGTTCATCCGGTTCGCGCCGGTCGACCTCGCCGAGTCCGCGCAGCTCCGGCTCAAGCGCCTGTACCCGGGCACGCTCCTCAAGCCCGCGATCCGCGCGTTCCTCGTGCCGTACCCGACGACGGCGCGCATCGGCGGCCGGCCGCTGCGCGGTGCCGAGGTGCTCGCCTGGGCGCGCCAGCTCATCGACGCCGTGGTCCTCGGCGAGGTGAGCGCGGCGGCGACCGTCGGGACGTCGGCGGCCGCCCGCTGACGCGTCAGCTCTTGCGACCGTCGAGGAAGTAGGCGATCGGGCCGACCCAGTTGACGAGCAGCGCGAGGCCCCACGCGAGCTTGGTGCCGTTGACCTGCTCGGCCGGGCGGCGCAGCAGGTCGCGGTACGCCGCGGCCGTGAGCGTGACCTGTGCCGCGCCCACGACCCCGACGGCGATCTTCTGACCCTTGGTCAGGTCCTTCCAGCGGCGCTTGGTCCCCATGTCGTCGTCTCCTCTCGTGGTGCGTACCGCTCGACGCTATGCCGTCCAGGCCTACGGTGCACGGCCCGCGGGCCGGCAGTGGTCGGTGGTGCACGAGCGGCGGGCTCGCGGCGAACGAGTGCGTCACGGGTCGTGACAGCGCGCACCGTGCTCTGTAAGGTTGCTGCAACATCCGGAAACTCTCTGCAACGCCGCTGGGTCCCGGACGCGCGCCCGACACCCCGGGGCGCCGGTCAGCACCGCGTGGCCTCCCGCGTTCGATGCCGAGCGCGCCGTCGGCCGCAGCACCTCGAAGGAGCAGCAATGACGCGCACCACCGACCCCGCCGGTCCGCCGGCACCCACCCCGACGTCCGTCGCCGGTCACGGTCCCCGGCGAACGTCCAGGCGCACGAGCCGCCGGGACGGTCGCCTGCGGCGTCTCGTCGCGGCCGCGACGTCGGCCGCCCTCGCGCTCGGGGCGGCGCTCGCCGCCACGGTGCCGGTCGCCGCGCCCGCCGCGGCGGCACCGCCCGTGCCGACGCCCGTCGTCGACTCCCCGAACGGCCGGGGCGACGTGATCCTCAACCTCTTCCAGTGGACGTGGGACGCCGTGGCCGCCGAGTGCACCAGCACCATCGGCCCCGCCGGGTTCGGCTACGTCCAGGTCTCGCCGCCGCAGGAGCACATCCAGGGCACGGCCTGGTGGACCTCCTACCAGCCCGTCAGCTACAAGCTCGAGTCCAAGCTCGGCACCCGCGCCGAGTTCCAGCACATGGTGAGCACGTGCCGGGCGGCGGGCGTCGGCGTCGTCGTCGACGCGGTCGTCAACCACACCGCGGGCGCCGACACCGGCTCCGGGACCGGCACGGGCGGGACGAGCTACTCGGTGGACAGCTTCCCCGGCGTCCCGTACGGCGCGAACGACTTCAACGACTGCCGGTCGAACATCAGCAACTACGGCGACCGGTACAACGTCCAGAACTGCCGCCTCGTCTCGCTCCAGGACCTGCGGACGGGCTCCGACTACGTGCGCGGCAAGATCGCCGGCTACCTCAACGACCTGCTCTCCCTCGGCGTCGCCGGGTTCCGCATCGACGCCGCGAAGCACATCCCGGCCGCGGACCTCGCGGCGATCAAGGCGCGGCTCACGAACCCGAACGTCTTCTGGGTGCACGAGGTCATCGGCGCGAGCGGCGAGCCGATCCAGCCCTCGGAGTACCTCGGCTCCGGCGACTCGCACGAGTTCTTCTACGCGCGCGAGCTCAAGTCCCGGTTCGACGGCCAGATCAAGGACCTGCGCACCATCGGCGACAACAAGCTCCCCTCGGACCGCGCGGGCGTCTTCGTCGACAACCACGACACCGAGCGCAACGGCGAGACCATGAACTACAAGTGGGGCGCCAAGTACCGGCTCGCCAACGCGTTCATGCTCTCGTGGCCCTACGGCGCGCCCAGCGTCTACTCCGGCTACACGTGGGACAACAAGGACGCCGGCGCCCCCGGCGCGTCCGCGACGTCCGTCCCCGACGCGAGCTGCTCGAGCAGCGCCTGGGTCTGCACGCAGCGCTGGACCGAGATCGCGGGCATGGTCGGCTTCCACAACGCGGTCGCCGGGACCGCGGTGACGAACTGGTGGGACGACGGGAACAACCACGTCGCGTACGGCCGCGGCAGCAAGGGGTACGTGACGATCAACAACTCCGCGAACGCCGTCACGCGCACCTACCAGACGTCGCTCCCTGCGGGCACGTACTGCGACGTCGTCGCGTCGAAGGACTGCGCGAAGACGGTCACCGTCTCCGGCGCCGGCACCTTCACGGCGACGGTCCCGGCGTACGGGGCGCTGGCGCTGCACGTCGGCGCCGTGGACGACGGCGGCACCGGTGGCCCTGGTCCCGTCGACCCGAGCGGCACGACGACCGTCTACTACGCGACCGACAAGGGCTGGAACGCGTACCACGTCCACTACCGCGTCGGCACGGGTGCCTGGACCGCGGTGCCCGGCGTCGCGATGACCGCGGCCTGCACCGGCTGGGTCGCGAAGGAGATCGCCCTGCCGACCGGCGCGACCGGCGCCGCCGCGACCGTCACGGCGGCGTTCACGAACGGCTCGGGCTCCTGGGACAACAACGGCGGCAAGGACTATGCCCTGAGCGGTGCCGCCGTCGCGGTCTCGGACGGGACGGTCACGGCCGGCGACCCGTGCGAGGACGGCGGCGAGGGGCCCGGTCCCGTCGAGGGCCAGGGTGACGCGTCGTTCGCCGTGACGGCGACGACCGCGTGGGGGCAGAGCGTCTTCGTCGTGGGGAGCATCCCCGCGCTGGGGTCCTGGGCGCCCGCGAACGGCGTCGCGCTCTCGGCCGCCGGGTACCCCGTCTGGACCGCGACCCTCGACCTCCCGGCCGGAACGACGTTCCAGTACAAGTACGTCAAGCGCGACGGCGGGGGGAACGTCGTCTGGGAGAGCGGCGGCAACCGCAGCGCGACGGTCGGCCCGGACGGCTCGGTGACGCTGTCGGACACCTGGAGGTCGTGACCTCGCACTCCCGGCCCCGCCCCGGTCTCACTCAGACCGGGGCGGGGCCTTCTGCCGTGGTGGTGATGATCTGCTGCCGGCTCTCGCCCACCGCCGAGGTAGAACCGTGGTCGGCCGAGGTAGAGCCGTGGTCGGCCGGTCGAGATGGAGCTGCGATTCACCAGAGCTCACCTCAGGTGCCGGTCGGCATGGTCGGAGGAATGGCGGGAAATAGTTCAACCATTGTTCGAACCGGGCGGGTGCCCCTAGGGTGTGGCCGGGCGCGCCGGTGCGCCCGGGGGCGCGATGCGCCCCGCGCAGCCGATCGCAAGGGAGCGACGACGATGAGACGCACGTGGAGGACCGCCGTGGCGGGGGTGCTCGCCACCCTCGTGGCGGGAGGGGGAGCGAGCGCGGCAGTAGGGACGGATGTGCAGACGCCTGCCCAAGTCGATAACGATATCGATATCGTTCTGGAGAACGATTTCGAATCGCCGGGGACGGCGCCGTGGACAGCGCGCGGTCCCGTCACCGTCGCCCTGACCGACGCCGAGGCGCACGGCGGGTCGTCGAGCCTCGCGGTGACGGGTCGGACGGCGGACTGGCACGGCGTCGCGACCGACGCGCTCGCGCTGCTCCAGCCCGGCGTCGCGTACGAGGTCGAGGCGTGGGTCAAGCTCCCCGCGGGCACGACGGGTTCCTCCGGGGTCCACTTCACGGTGCAGGAGACGGGCGCGTCGGGGACGGCGTACACGTGGGTCGGCGGGGCCGTCGCGACGACGGCCGACGGCTGGGTGGAGATCGGCGGGACGTACACCCTGCCCGCCGGCCTCACGTCGGCGTCGCTCTACGTCGAGGCCGCGCCGGTCGCCGGCGCGCACCCGTCGTTCCTGCTCGACGACGTCCGCGTGGCGACCGTCGCGACCGACCCCGGCGACGTCGTGCCCGGGGGAGCGGTGAACCCCGTCCCGACGCCCGTGCGTCTCGCGGAGGGGACAGGCGACGTCGCGGCCCTGACGTTCGACGACGGCCCGAACCCCGGCACGACGCCCGCGCTCCTGGACTTCCTCGCCGAGCACGACCTGCACGCGGTGTTCTGCGTCATCGGCCAGAACGTCCAGGCGCCGGGCGGCGCCGAGCTCCTGCGCCGCATCGTCGACGAGGGGCACGTGCTGTGCAACCACTCGACGGGCTACGCCGACATGGGCGCGTGGTCGGCCGACCAGGTGCGCGCCGACCTTGTCGAGAACCTCGGCATCCTGCGCGACGCGCTGGGCGACCCCGAGTACCCGGTCCCGTTCTTCCGCGCGCCGAACGGCTCGTGGGGCGCGACCCCCGAGGTCGCCGTCGCGCTCGGCATGCAGCCGCTCGCCGTCGTCAACACGATCTCCGACTGGGAGACCCAGGACGTCGAGACGCTCACCGCGAACCTGCGCGCCGCGATGAGGCCCGGCGAGGTCGTGCTCGCGCACGACGGCGGCGGCGACCGCGCGGGCACGCTCGCGGCGGTCGAGACGGTCGTCGCCGAGCGGCTCGCGGCAGGCTGGGAGTTCACGTTCCCCGTCGGCACGCCGCCGCGCGGGGGCGAGGTGCTGCTGGAGACCGGCTTCGAGGACGGCCTCGGCGGCTGGGTGCCGCGCGCGGGCGACGCGACGACGCCGTCGCTCGACCTCACGGACGTGGCGCACGGCGGCGCGCAGGCCGCGGTCGTCTCCGGCCGCGACGGTCAGGGCGACGGCATCGGGCACGACGTGACCGGGCTGCTCGCCGTCGGCACGACGTACGAGCTCAGCGCGTGGGTGCGCTTCGCCGAGGGCCAGCCCGCGGACGACGTGTGGCTCAGCATCGCGCGCACGGTCGACGGGGCGACGTCGTACTCGACCCTCGCCCAGCTCGCGGGGATCACGAGCACGGGGTGGACGCAGATCACCGCGACGTTCCCCGGCGCCGCCGCGGACGAGGCGCTGCTCTACCTGGAGACGGACTACAACGGCGACAACACGAGCGACCTGCTCGTCGACGACGTCGTGCTGCGCGTGCCGCCGCCGCCCGCGGTCGAGGACCTCACGGGCATCAAGGAGACCGTCGACGTGCCGGTCGGCGTCGCGATCGACAGCCGGGAGACGTCCGGCGCGGCGTCCGAGCTGCTGCTGCGGCACTTCGACCAGGTCACGGCCGAGAACCACATGAAGCCCGAGGCCTGGTACGACGAGGACCGCACGTTCCGGACGCACCCCGAGGCGACCGCGCTCATGGACTACGCGGCCGCGCACGACCTGCGGGTCTACGGCCACGTGCTCGTGTGGCACTCGCAGACGCCGGCCTGGTTCTTCGAGGGCGCCGACGGCGCGCCCCTGACGACGTCGGAGGCGGACCGTCAGGTCCTGCGCGACCGCCTGCGGACGCACGTCTTCTCCGTCGCGCAGGCGCTCGCGGACGCCTACGGCCCGTTCGGCGGCGACAACCCGCTCACGGCGTTCGACGTGGTGAACGAGGTCGTGTCGGACGGCGCGGAGAACCCCGACGGCCTGCGCCGCTCGGAGTGGTTCCGGATCCTCGGCGAGGAGTACCTCGACCTCGCGTTCGCGTACGCCGACGAGGCGTTCAACGACGTCTACGCCGACCCGGCGGCGACGGAGCGCGGGGAGCGGCCGGTCGCGCTGTTCATCAACGACTACAACACCGAGCAGGGCGGCAAGCAGGACCGGTACCACGCGCTCGTCGAGCGGCTCCTCGCGCGCGGGGTGCCCGTCGACGGCGTGGGGCACCAGTTCCACGTGAGCCTCGCGATGCCGGTCTCCGCGCTCGACGGCGCGATCGAGCGGTTCGCCGACCTGCCCGTGACGCAGGCCGTCACCGAGCTCGACGTCACGACCGGGACCCCGGTCACCCAGGCGTCGCTCGTCGAGCAGGGGTACTACTACCGCGACGCGTTCCGCGTGTTCCGGGCGCACGCCGACGACCTGTACTCCGTCACCGTGTGGGGCCTCACCGACGGCCGGAGCTGGCGCGTCGACAGCGGCGCTCCGCTCGTCTTCGACGACGCGCTCAAGGCCAAGCCCGCGTACCACGGCGTGGTCGACGGCGAGCTCCCGGCCCGCCTGCGCACGGCCGACGTGTTCGCCGGCGACGTCCCGCTCGACGGCGACGCCACGGCGTCCCCCGACTGGCAGCGGCTCCCGCTGCACACGTTCGCCGCGCCGGGTGGGGGCGCCGGGGGAGAGGTCGGGTTCCAGCTCCGCTGGTCGCCCGACCACCTCACGGCGTTCGCGAGCGTCGACGACGCGACCGACGACGCCGCCGACGCCGTGACGTTCGCGCTCGACGGCACGGAGCACGCCGTCGGCCGTGACGGGACGACGAGCGCGGGGGTCTCCGCGGAGGTGACCGAGCGTGCGGGCGGGTACGACGTCGTCGCGCACCTCCCGCTCGACGCCGCCACCGCGGGCGACACGCTCGCGCTCGACGTGCGCGTCACGGACGCGGGGACCGACGGCGGCGCGATCTCCGCGTGGAACACGCCCGGCGCGACGGGCACGCTGCGCCTGCTCGAGGAGCTGTCGTACCTCGAGGTCGCGCACGCGTCGGCCGCGCCCGCGGTCGACGGCGAGGTCGACGCCGTGTGGGCGGAGGCGGGTGCTCCCGTGACGACCGCGAAGGAGGTCCAGGGGAGCGGCGGCGCGGTCGCGACCGTCCGCACCCTGTGGCGCGACCGGACGCTCTACGTGCTCGCCGAGGTCGCCGACCCCGTGGTGGACGTGAGCGGCTCCGACCCGTGGGTGCAGGACTCCGTCGAGGTCTACGTCGACGCGGGCAACGCCAAGAACGGCGCCTACCGGGACCTGGACACCCAGATCCGCGTGAGTGCCGAGAACGCCGTGTCGTTCGGCACGGGCGACGAGGCGGCGCAGCGGGCGCGCGTCACGAGCGCGACGACGCGCACGGCCGACGGGTACGTCGTCGAGCTCGCGGTCGACCTCTCCGACCAGGGCGGCGAGGGGACCTTCCACGGGCTCGACCTCCAGGTCAACGACGCGTCGGACGGCGCCCGCACGGCGATCCGCAACTGGGCGGACCCGTCCGGTGCGGGCTACCAGTCGACGGCCCGCTGGGGCGTCGCACGGCTCGTCGGCGCGGACGCCGCGCCCGAGGTCGCGCTCGACGTCGAGGCGTCGGCGCGCTGCCTCGCGGGCAAGGCCTACGTGGCCGTCCGGGCGACGAACCGCGAGGACGTGCCCGTCGACGTGACGCTCACGACCCCGTACGGGTCGCGGACGTTCACCGCCGTGGCACCGGGCGCGAACGCATACCAGTCGTTCGCGGTCCGCGCGACGTCGGTCCCGGCCGGTACGGCCACGGTCTCGGCCGTGCTCGACGGCGGCCGGGTCACCTCGACGCGCGACGTCGCCGTGGAGGCACGCACCTGCTGACGCGCCGAGCGGGTGGTCGTGGCCCGTCCGGACGTCCGGGCGGGCCACGACCGCAGGGTCGAGCGGGGGGCGACGGACGGGGATCACCGGCTTCGCCGAACCTACGATGAACCGGTGACCGCACCCGAGCCCTCGGCCCCTCATCCCGCGCCCGCGCACGACCCCGCGACCGACCCGCTGAGCGACGTCGTCGGCGTCATGGACCGGCTCTACTCCCCGGGCGGGTGCCCCTGGGACCGCGAGCAGACGCACGAGTCGCTCGTGCGCTACCTGCTCGAGGAGGCGCACGAGCTGGCCGACGCCATCGAGACCGGCGACCGCGCGGGGATGCGCGAGGAGCTCGGCGACCTGCTGCTCCAGGTCCTCTTCCATGCCCGCATCGCGAGCGAGGAGCCGGACCCGTTCACGGTCGACGACGTCGCGGCCGACCTCGCGGCGAAGCTCGTGCGACGCCATCCCCACGTGTTCGCCGACGCCGACGTGACCGACCTGCACCAGCAGTGGGACGCGATCAAGAAGGCCGAGAAGCAGCGCTCGTCCGTGCTCGAGGGGATCTCGCACACCCAGGGCGCGCTCGCCCGCGCGCAGAAGGTCCTCTCCCGGGCCGGTCGCGGCGGCCTCGGGGACGTCGTCGGGGAGGCGCTCGCGACGCCGTCGGGCGGCGCCCCGGGCGAGGTCGTCGGGGACGGCGAGGGCGCGTCGGCGGACGAGCGGCTGGGGCGCGAGCTCCTCGCCCTCGTGGCGCGCGCCGAGGCGGACGGGCTGGACGCCGAGGCGGCGCTGCGCGGCGAGCTGCGGCGCGTCGAGGCGCGGATCGTCGCGGCGGAGGCGCGGCCCGCGGGGGAGCCGGCCTGACCGGGACGTTCGTCCCGATCGTCGACGCGCAGGTCCCCGGCCCGTGGCCCACGGAGCGGACGCAGCGGCGCAGGTCACATCCGGGCACTAGGCTGTGGTCGTAAACCCACCACCGTCGCGGGCGCGCACGCGGCGTCCCGGGTTTCCCTGCCCGGGTCGGCCACACCCCATTCGATGCGCCCGCAGCCCTGCCCCGAAGGAGCACCTGTGGCCAGCATCGAAGCCGTTGGAGCGCGCGAGATCCTCGACTCCCGCGGAAACCCGACCGTCGAGGTCGAGGTCGTCCTGGACGACGGGACGTTCGCCCGCGCCGGAGTGCCGTCGGGCGCGTCGACCGGTGCGTTCGAGGCCGTCGAGCGTCGTGACGGCGACAAGTCCCGCTACCTGGGCAAGGGCGTCGAGGGCGCGGTCAACGCCGTGATCGACGACATCGCCCCGGAGCTCATCGGCTTCGAGGCCGAGGACCAGCGCCTCATCGACGCCGCCCTCATCGACCTGGACGGCACCCCGAACAAGGGCAAGCTCGGCGCGAACGCGATCCTCGGCGTCTCGCTCGCCGTCGCGAAGGCCGCCGCGAAGAGCGCGGGCCTCGACCTGTACCGCTACGTCGGCGGCCCGAACGCGCACGTCCTGCCCGTGCCGATGATGAACATCCTCAACGGCGGGTCGCACGCGGACTCGAACGTCGACATCCAGGAGTTCATGGTCGCCCCGATCGGCGCGTCCTCGTTCCGCGAGGCGCTGCGCACCGGCGCCGAGGTCTACCACTCCCTGAAGTCCGTGCTCAAGGGCAAGGGCCTCGCGACGGGCCTCGGCGACGAGGGCGGCTTCGCGCCGAACCTGCCGAGCAACCGCGACGCGCTCGACCTGATCCTCGTCGCGATCGAGCAGGCCGGGTTCGTCCCCGGCAAGGACGTGGGCCTGGCGCTCGACGTCGCCGCGACCGAGTTCTTCAAGGACGGCGCCTACCAGTTCGAGGGCAAGGCGACGAGCTCGGACGACATCATCGCGTACTACGAGCAGCTCGTGCGCGACTACCCGCTGGTCTCCATCGAGGACCCGCTGTCCGAGGACGAGTGGGGCGCCTGGTCGCAGCTCGTGGCCGAGGTGGGCGACAAGGTGCAGATCGTCGGCGACGACCTGTTCGTCACCAACCCGGAGCGCCTCGCCAAGGGCATCGAGCTCAAGGCGGCGAACTCGCTCCTGGTCAAGCTCAACCAGATCGGCACGCTCACCGAGACGCTCGACGCTGTCGAGCTCGCGCAGCGCAACGGCTTCACCGCGATGGTGTCGCACCGCTCGGGCGAGACCGAGGACACGACGATCGCCGACCTGTCCGTCGCGACGAACGCCGGCCAGATCAAGACCGGTGCGCCCGCCCGCGGCGAGCGCATCAACAAGTACAACCAGCTCCTGCGCATCGAGGAGGCGCTGGACGACGCCGCGCGCTACGCCGGCCGCGGCGCGTTCCCGCGCTGGACGGTGCAGGGCTGACCTGCGGCTGACCGTCCGGTCACGCAGCAACTCCGCCGGGACGTCCCGGCACCCGGAGCCCGGTGGGCCGCTCGTCGGCCCGCCGGGCTCCGGCGCGTCCGGGACCGGTGCACGACGCGCGCACGACGCCGTCGCAGGTCACGGTCGCGGGTGAAGATGTCGTGTCGATCGGCTCACGTTCGCGGGCGCCCCGCGCGTGCTCCCCGGGCCAGGCCGGTCCCGGCAGCACAATCGGGGCATGCCGTCCTCGCGCCGCCCTCCGCGCCCCGGTGCCCCCGCGCGCCCGGGGACCGGGCCTGCGCGCGGGTCGTCCGGATCGAAGCCGGCCCGGTCGGGCTCGACGGCGTCCGGAGCGTCGTCCCGCTCGTCGACGTCCAAGCCCGCCGCGTCCCCGGGCGCGTCGCGCCCGCGGCCGACGACCGGGAAGAGCTCCACGACGGGCGCGAAGGCCACCGCGTCGTCGGGCGCACGCCGGCCGGCCACGCGCGCGCAGCGCCCGGCTCCGTCGCGCCGCGCCGCGGGCCCCGCGCCGGAGGACCGGCGCCGGAGCCGGTACGGCTTCCTGCTGCCCGAGGTGGTGACGGTCCGCACCCTGGTGCTGTCCGTCGTCGTGCTGCTCGCCGTGGTGCTGCTGCTGCCCACCCTGCGGGCGTACGTGAACCAGACGGGGGAGCTGCGCGAGCTGCGCAACGACCTCGCGCAGGCGGAGACCCGGCGCGACGACCTCCAGTCCGAGCTGGACCGCTGGGACGACCAGGCGTACGTCGAGCGCGAGGCGCGGGACCGCCTCAACTTCGTCATGCCGGGCGAGCGGCCGTGGCGCGTGCTCGACCCGGAGACGGTGGTCGACGACATCGACCCGCAGACCGGCCGGACGATCACCGACGGCCCCGTCCAGGGCTACGAGGACGGCACGCCCTGGTACGAGGCGATCTGGGCGTCGGTGCAGGTCGCGGGCGAGCAGCCGGTGTCGTCGGGCACGGGCGAGAGGTCCGGGGCGGCCGACGACGGGGCCGGCGGGGACGCCCCTCCGACGGGTGAGGAACCGACCGGCGGCGGCTCGGCGCCGTCGAGCGGGGAGAATGGGTGACGCGTCGCTCCGACGCGCCCGACCGACCCGAAGGAAGACCCGTGCCCGACGCCCGCCTGGCCATCCCCGCCGACGACCCGGACGCCGTCGTCACCGAGCGCGACCTCGAGACCCTCGCGGAGCAGCTCGGTCGCACCCCGCGCGGGGTCGTCGGCATCGCCGCCCGCTGCGCGTGCGGGCGCCCGCTCGTGGTCCGCACCGCGCCGCGGCTCGAGAACGGCACGCCGTTCCCCACGACCTTCTACCTCACGCACCCCGGCGCGGTGGCGGCCGCGTCGACGCTCGAGGCGAACGGCGTCATGAAGGAGATGTCTGAACGCCTCACCGAGGACGAGGAGCTCGCCGCCGCCTACCGGCGTGCGCACGAGCACTACCTCGCGCAGCGCGAGGCGCTCGGCCACGTGGAGGAGATCGACGGGATCTCGGCCGGGGGCATGCCGACTCGCGTCAAGTGCCTGCACGTCCTCGTCGGGCACGCCCTGGCCGCCGGTCCCGGCGTGAACCCGCTGGGGGACGAGGCGCTCGAGCGCGTGCGCGACGTCTGGCGCCCGGACCGCTGCACCTGCTGAGCGCGTGGCACGCTTGGTCGCATGACCTCAGGCTCCACCTCTCCCCTCACCCGTGACCCGGGCGCGCTCGCCGCGACGGCACCCTCGCCCGCCCCGGTCCCGCCCGGCGCCGCGCGCGTCGCGGCGATCGACTGCGGGACCAACTCGATCCGCCTGCTCGTCGCCGACGTCGACCCGGTCGCGGGCACGCTCGTCGACCTCGACCGCCGCATGGAGGTCGTCCGGCTCGGCCAGGGCGTCGACCGCACGGGCCGCCTCGCGCCGGAGGCGCTCGCGCGCACGCTCGACGCCGCGCGCCGGTACGCCGACGTGATCGCGGAGCTCGGCGCGTCGCGCACGCGGTTCGTCGCGACCTCGGCCACGCGGGACGCGGAGAACCGCGCCGAGTTCGTCGAGGGCGTCCTGGCGGCGCTGGGCGTGGAGCCCGAGGTCGTCTCGGGCGAGGAGGAGGCGGCGCTGTCGTTCCGCGGCGCGACGTCGACGGTCGCCGCGCTGCGTCCGGGCCCGTACGTGGTCGTGGACCTCGGCGGCGGCTCGACCGAGCTCGTGCTCGGCACGGCGACCCCCGACGCCGCGTTCTCCATGGACGTCGGGTGCGTGCGCCTCACCGAGCGGCACCTGCGCTCCGACCCCCCGACCGCCGACGAGGAGGCCGCGGCCCGCGCGGACGTGCGCGCCGCGCTCGACGAGGCGGCCGCCGTCGTCCCGCTGGGGGAGGCCGCGACGCTCGTGGGTCTTGCGGGGTCGGTCACGACGGTGACGGCCCACGCGCTGGGCCTCGCGCGGTACGACCGGGAGCGGATCGACGGCGCGGTGCTGCCGGTCGACGCGGTCCTCGCGGCGTGCGACGACCTGCTCCACCGCTCGCGCGCCGAGCGCACCGCGCTCGGGTTCATGCACCCGGGCCGCGTGGACGTCATCGGTGCGGGCGCGCTCGTGTGGTCGGAGGTCGTGCGCCGCGTGCGCGACGACGTCGCCGCCGCGGGCGGGTCGCTCACCGAGGTCGTCACGAGCGAGCACGACATCCTCGACGGGATCGCCTGGTCGATCGCCTGACCCGACCGCCGAACCCGGGGTCGGTCCCCACCCACGCTCGCGGGTGGGGAACGACCCCGGGTTCGGCGTCTCCGGGGACGCGATGCGGCGTGTCGCCGTGCGTAGTACCGCGCATCGCGCGGTAGTGTGCATCGCGTGAGCCTGCCGCGTCCGGCGGGCCGAGTGCCGGGACGGACCAGGGCCACGCCCGACGGAGGGTCGGATGGACACCACGCAGCTGCTCAAGGGGGTGCTCGACGCCGCGGTCCTCGCAGCGGTCGAGGCCGAGGACGGGTACGGGTACGACGTCGTGCGACGCCTGCGCGCCGCAGGGCTCGACGACGTGGGGGACGCGTCGGTCTACGGGACGCTGCGGCGCCTGTACGCGAGCGGGGCGCTGACGACGTACGTCGTGCCGTCCGACGCAGGGCCGCACCGCAAGTACTACGGGATCAACGCGCAGGGCCGGGCGATGCTCGACCTGCACCGCAAGGAGTGGCAGACGTTCGCGGGCACCGTGTCCGCGCTGCTGCGGACCGGAGAGGTGGCCGCCTGATGAGCACGACGACGTCCGCGCAGCAGCCCGCCGGGGCACCCGTGGGCCTGGCCTTCTACGGGCACGTCCACGCGTACGCGCAGCAGGTGCGCGCGCACCTCGCCGACCTGCGCCCGGAGCAGGTCGAGGAGCTCACCGACGGGCTCGAGGCCGACCTCGCCGAGGCGGTCGTCGACGCGCCGGGCGCGCTGCCGCGGCGCGGAGCCCCGGCAGGCGCGACCGGCGAGGGTCCCGCCGCGGGCGCCGACCCGGGCGCGCCCCTCGCCGCGGGCCCCGACGACACCGGCCTCGACCTCGTCGCGCTCTTCGGCCCGCCCGCGGAGTACGCCGCCGAGCTGCGCGCCGCCGCAGGGCTCCCGCCCGCCGCGCCGGGCGGTGCGCGCCGCCCCCGCATCGGGCTGCGCGGGCGGCTGCTCGTGCTCGGCGGGATCCTCTCGTCGGGGTGGCGCTCCCTGTGGCGGCCCGTGACGTCGACGCCCCAGTGGGCCTCCGTCATGGAGTTCCTGCGGACGCTGACGCCCGCGTGGTGGATCCTGCGCGGCTGGGTCGCCGCGACGCTGCTGCTCTGGATGTTCGGCGGGTACCAGATCGCGATGCTGCCCCCGGACCTGTCGGCGCGGGTCGTCGTGCTCGCGGCCGTCGTGGTGAGCGTGCAGTGGGGGAGGGGCCGGTGGCTGCCCACGACGTGGCTGCCGAAGGTCGTGCGCCCGCTGTCCGTCGCGGCGGCGGTCGTCGCGGCACCCCTCGTCCTGCACGCCGCGGCGGCCGGGGCGTCCTCCTCCGTATCGGGCTGGGAGAGCGGCTACCAGCAGGGCGTGGCCGACGGTCGCGTCGGGGTGAACCAGGTCGCGTACGACGGCGGGGGGCCCGGCGGCGACGGCGTGTGGGTCGACGGGATGCAGGTGTCCAACCTGTTCGTGTACGACGCGGCGGGCGACCCGGTGCGGGACGTCCAGGTCTTCGACGACCGCGGTCGACCGGTGCGCACGGTGACGGAAGAAGGCGCGTACGGAGTCTGGGCCGTCCCTGACGTCGAGGGGTCGTGGTACTTCCAGCCGACGCTCTCGACGGACGGCCGCGAGCGCTGGAACGTCTACCCGCTGCGCGCGGTCGCCGAGGAGGACGTCGAGTACGCCGACGGCGACGGGCGGCCCGTCCCGGCGACGGGGACGCGCACGCACGAGATGCCGTGGCCGTTCCTCAAGGCGCCCACCGCGGTGCCGTCGAGCGCGGGCTCGGGCGAGGCGGCGTCGGGCACCGGGGAGCCGAGCACCGGCGACGCCGGCGACCCGGACGGCCCCGCGCCGTCGGGCGACGCGCCGGACCCCGCGGACGGCACCGCGCCCGAGCCCGGGTCCACCCCGCCGGCGGGCGGCTCGCAGCCGCGGCCGACCGGCCCGACCCCCGTCGTCGGCGCGATCGGCTGACCGGGGGCCCTCGAACCCGGGATCGCTCCCCAGCGGGGGGTCGTCGTGAGGAGCGATCCCGGGTTCGGCGACCGCGGTGTCGCGTGGAATGTCGCGTCTGCCCCCTGGGCGGGGCGAGCGTGGGGCGCGTCACGCCCGTCTGGCGGACGCTCCGGCTCGCCTGTGCCGCAACCGGTAATACTCTGGAACCATGCCTCAGAATGACCTGACCTCGGTCAGCCGTGCCCAGACCGCTTCGCCGCGGCCCCGCAAGGTGCCCCGCGTCGTCGTCCTCGGCGGCGGCTCCGTGGGTCTGTACGCCGCGCGCCGACTGCGCAAGAAGCTCGGTCGCCGCGAGGCGGCGATCGTCGTCGTCGACCCGCGCCCGTACATGACGTACGCGCCCTTCCTCCCCGAGGCGGCCGCGGGCTCGATCGACGGTCGCGACGTCGTCGCGCCGCACCGCCGTGCGCTCAAGGGCGTCGACGTGCTCCAGGGCAAGGTCGTCGCGATCGACCACGGCGCGCGCCGCGTGACGATCCACCCGGAGGAGGGCGACGACTACTCGGTCACGTACGACCACCTGATCGTCGGCCTCGGCTCGGTGTCGCGCACGCTCCCCATCCCCGGGCTCGCGGAGAACGCGATCGGCTTCAAGAACGTGGAGGAGGCCATCGCGGTCCGCAACCACGTGCTCAACCGCATGGACGTCGCCTCGTCCACCTGGGACGAGCAGCTGCGCCGTCGCATGCTGACGTTCACGTTCGTCGGCGGCGGGTTCGCGGGCGTCGAGGCGATCGCCGAGATCGAGGACATGGCGCGCTACGCGACCCGCAACTACGCGACGATCGAGGAGAAGGACCTCCGCTTCGTCATGATCGAGGGCGCCGGGCGCATCCTGCCCGAGCTCAGCGAGCCCATGGCGGGCTACGCGCTCGAGGAGCTGAAGAAGCGCGGCATCGAGTTCCACCTCAACACGTTCCTGTCGTCGTGCGTGGACGGTCACGTCGTCACGTCGACGGGCGTGGAGTTCGACTCCGACACGATCGTGTGGACCGCGGGCGTCAAGGCGAACCCGGTCATCAAGGAGGCCTCGGACCTCCCCGTGGACAAGATGGGCCGCGTCACGGTGCTCCCGACGCTCCAGGTCGCGGACGCCGACGGCAACGTCGTCCCGAACGCGTGGGCCGCGGGCGACTGCGCCGCCGTCCCGGACGTGCTCAACCCGGGCAAGTTCTGCCCGCCGAACGCGCAGCACGCGATCCGCGAGGCCACGCGCCTGGCCGACAACCTCGCGCTCGAGCTGCACAGCGAGAAGCCGGTCGAGTACCGCCACAAGAGCGTCGGTACGGTCGCGTCCCTCGGCCTGTACAAGGGCGTCGCGGAGCTGTTCGGCGTGTTCAAGCTGCGCGGCGTGCTCGCGTGGCTCATGCACCGCAGCTACCACGTCATGGCGATGCCCACGGGCAACCGCAAGATCCGTATCTTCATCGGCTGGATCGGGCAGTTCCTCCTGGGCCGCGAGCTCGTGTCGCTCGGCTCCCTGCATGACCCGCGCGCGGAGTTCCGCGCCGCGTCGGTGCCGCCCAAGAAGGACGGCGAGCCGGTCAAGCAGACCGCGCAGGGCTCGGCGGCCGCGGCGGAGTCCGGCACGGGCACCGTCGACGCCGACGACCGGACGCCGGCGGCCAAGGCGTCCTGACGCCCGTCCGCACCCGCCGGGATCCCCGCACCTGCCCGACGACGAGGGGCGAGCCGCGCGTACGGCTCGCCCCTCGCGGCGTCCTGGTCGGGTCGAGCGCCGACGGCCCGGGGAGAGCCGCAGTCGCGGTAGATTCGGCCCGCGCCCCCATGGCCCAACTGGCAGAGGCGGCCGGCTTAAACCCGGCGTGTTCCGGGTTCGAGTCCCGGTGGGGGCACCCAGGTCACGAGAGCCCGGTCGGGCCGTCCGGCTCGGGCGGCGGCGCGGCCTCCTGGCCGAGGACCACGACGGTGCCGTCCGGGTCCTGCACGCGCGCGACGCGCTCGCCCCACGGCTGGTCCGTGGGTGGTTCGAGCACCGGCACGCCGGCGGCGGCGAGGTGCTCGACGGCGCGGTCGCAGTCGTCGACGTACACCCACAGCACGATCCGCGTGTCCGCGGGAGGCGGCTCGCCCTGGCCCAGGCCGAGCGGCGAGCCGCCCACGCGCAGGCTCACGTAGACCGGCGGCCCGTCGTCGGGGAACGCGTACTCGACGGTCCCGCGCAGCAGGTCGCGGTAGAAGCCGAGCGACCGCTCGAGGTCGGCCACGGTGAGGATCGGGAAGAGGCTGCGGAACATCGGCGTCGCTCCTCGGTGCGCACGGCGGGTGTGCTCCCATCGTGCGCGCCCGACGCCCGGCCCGCGCCCCGTGCCGCCCGCCCGGTGGGGCGTGACCCGGGGTGTCAGGTCGCCGCTCGCCCCACGACGTCGTCGAGGAACGCCCGGACGTCGGCGAGCTCGCGCGCGTCGATGCCGTGCGCGAGACCGGGGTAGACGCGCTCGACGAGCGTCGAGCGGTCCGGCAGCCACGCGGCGGTGCGGTCGACCGCGTGCGGCGCGATGACCCGGTCGTCGGCGCCGCGGCCCCAGAAGACGGGCGGGCGCGACGCGGCGAGCGCGGGGTCGGCGGGCTGCTCCGCCGCCTGGACGAACCCGCCGAGGACGACGGTCGCCGCCACGCGCTCGGGGCGCGTGCGCAGGAGCTGCGTGGCCATGAGCCCACCCTGGGAGAACCCGACGGGGACGACCGGCCGGTCGGTACCGAGCTCGGCGTCGACCCAGTCCCAGACGGCCTCGGTCGCGCGCGCGACGGGCTCGGGGTCGGGGTCGCCGGGCGTGACGATCGGGAACCACGCGAACCCGCCGTGGGGGAGGGCGAGCGGGGCGCGGAGCGAGACCCAGGGCGCACCGAGGTGCGGGCCGAGGCCGGCGAGGTCGTGCTCGTGGGAGCCGAACCCGTGGAGCAGCACGACGACGGCGCCCCCCGCGGGCGGGCTCGTCGGGTCCGCCTCGGACCGGACCGCGACGAGGGGGGCCGGAGCGCTCATCGCGCGAGCAGCTCGTCGGTCGTCGTGCCGGGCACGGCCAGCGTGACGCGCGTGCCCCACGGGTCGTGCACGACGACGGAGCGGCCGTCGTCGGCGTGCTGCAGGCCACGGGCGCGCAGGCGGGCGACGAGCGCGTCGAGGTCGTCGCGGCCGGGCACGGTGATCGCCACGTCCCCGAGGCCGAGGCTCGCGGCGCGCGGCCCGGCGCCGGCGCTGTTCCAGACGTTCATCGCGACGTGGTGGTGGTAGCCGCCGGCGGACGCGAACAGGGCGCCGCTGTACTCGGTGACCGTGGCCTCGAACCCGACGGCGTCGACGTAGAAGTCGTGGGCGGTCGCGATGTCACCGACCTGGAGATGGACGTGCCCCACGCGCCCGGCGAGCGAGGGCCCGGCGTCGAACGTCTCCTGGTCGAGGTGCGTGCGCAGGTACGCGTTCGGGTCCAGGAACTCGGTGGCCATGCGGATCTGCCCCCGCTCGCGCACCCACGTCTCGCGCGGCCGGTCGGTGTACAGCTCGACGCCGTTGCCCTCGGGGTCGGTGAAGTAGAACGCCTCGCTGACGAGGTGGTCGCTCGACCCGACGAACGACCCCCGGCGGTCCTGCGCGGCGCGGTAGACGGTCGCGGCGAGGCTCGCCGCGTCGTCGAACAGGAACGCGGTGTGGAACAGGCCGGCCTGGCGCCGGTCGACGGCGGGCAGGCCGGGCGTGTGCACGAGGCGCAGCATGGGCGTCGTGCCGCGGCCGAGGACGCGGTGCACCTCGGTGCCGCGGGAACGCTCCTCGAGGGGAGCGAGCGCGAACGCGCCCGTGTAGTAGGACGTCATCTGCTCGAGGTCGCCGACGCGCAGCGTGACGGCGTCCATGCTCGTGGACGGGGACAGGAGGCGGTCGGTCGCCGCGCCCGGGGTGCTCGTGGTCATGTCTGCTCCAACTTGTTGTCGCTACAACTATATTCCCACACGCCGTCGGACGCTCCCGACGGGGGAGGTGCTTCCTTGCTAGGGTCGCGGCGAACCACGCGGGGCGTCCCGCCCGGGCAGCCGGGCCGAGGGACTGAGACGAGCGGTACGGCCGCCCGGACCCGTCGAACCTGATCTCGCTAGCACGAGCGGAGGAACGTGGGCATGACGACGCCTGCTGCCATCACCCTGAACCCTGTCCTCGCGGACGACCCGACCGCGCTCGTCCGGCAGGAGGAGACCGGCTTCACCGCCGACCTCGCCCGCCGGTACGCGCACCTCTTCGACGAGTTCTACGACCACCCGTTCCTCGCCGGCCTGCGCGACGGCTCCGTCGAGCCGGCCGCGGTGCGGCACTACGTCGGCCAGGACCACCAGTACCTCACGGCGTACCTGCGCTGCTACGGCCTGGGCATGGCCCTCGCGCCCGACCGGGAGTGGGCCGCGTACTTCCACGAGAAGGCCGGGTTCCTGCTCGACGACGAGTCGCACGCCCACCACGCGATGTGCGACTTCCTCGGCGTGACGTACGAGGAGGCGCAGACGCACCGCCTCGCCCCGAGCGCGCAGGCCTACGTCGACCACATGCTCGCCGCGGGCCGCGACTCGCTCGGCGTGCTGCTCGCCGCGCTCCTGCCGTGCCCGTGGACCTACATCTGGTCGGCGCGGCGGTTCTGGCTCGCCGAGCGGGAGACGACGCCCGGTGCGATCGAGGACGACCACCCGCTCGCGGGCTGGTGGGAGTTCTACGCCGCCGAGCGCACCGAGGGCGTCCTGGCCGACCTCCGGGCACGCCTCGACGCGCTCGCCGCCGACGCGGGCGAGGCGGAGCGCGCCCGCATGGAGCGTGCGTTCGAGCTGAGCTGCCGGCACGAGATCCGGTTCTGGCAGATGGCGTGGTCGCTCGAGCTCTGGTGACGCTCACCGGCGCTCGAGGCCCGACGGCGGGCCGTTACGCCAGCAGCAGATCCTCGCCCGGGTGCCTCGGCACCCGGGCGGGGCGCGGGTAGCGTGACCGCATGGACGTGACGAGCGCGGTGCCGAGCGGAGCGCCGAGCGGAGCGCCGGCGAGCCCCCGGCCCCGGGCGGGTGGGCGGCCGGAGCCGCTCCTGCGCCACGTCATCGGGGGGATCCTCCGGCGGGCACGGCTCGCGCAGGGTCGCACGCTCGTCGACGTCGCGGCCTCCGCGCGCGTCTCCACCGCCTACCTGTCCGAGGTGGAGCGCGGCCGCAAGGAGGCGTCCTCCGAGGTGCTGGCAGCGGTCTGCGGCGCGCTCGGCCTGCGCCTCGTGGACCTGGTGGCGCGTACGGGAGAGGAGCTGCGCCCCGTCGCCCCGGTGCGCGTGCTCTCCTCCGTCCGGGAGCGCGGCGCGCTCTCCGCGCCGCGGCACCCCGCCCCGGCGGGCGAGCCCGTGCGCGACCTCCCGGTCGCGCGGACCACGATCGCGACCCCGACCCTCGCGTCGCGCCCGACCGCGCGCACCGCCGACGTCCTGCTCCTCGCGGCCTGAGCCCCGCGGACCCGGGGGTCGAGACGCACCTGACGGGTACCTGGTCGGCACCGCGTGTCGTGCCCCGGTGCGGGGGGAGGCGCGCGGCTACCGTCGAGGGATGACGGAGCCGCAGACCGCGCACGGCACGGCAGAGCAGACCGCCCCGGCCCTCCAGGAGCTCGTCGACGACGCCGCGTTCCTCTCGCACGAGCACCAGCTCCAGCTCGCCGACGACCACGGTGACGACGCGTGGGGCGCCGAGATGGCGGAGGGCACGTTCACCTTCACCGCCGCCTCCGGTGAGACGACGACGTGCCGGCTCCAGTTCCTCGGCACGGCCGCGCCCGGCCCCGGGAGCTGGATGTGGGCGTGGAACAACGTCAACGGCTTCTCCGACGACGTGCTGCGCGCCGCCGAGAAGACCCGCGAGACCGGCCTGCGCGAGGCGACCGAGGCGGAGCTGCCGCTCGCCGACGACCTCCCGTACCGCCTCGCGCTCGCGGCCAAGGCCGTCACCGGGTCCTGGACCCACTACAGCGCCCCCGTCGGCGGCGGGACGCGCGCGTGGTTCCTCCTCGACGCCGCCAGCCTCGCGCTGCCCGCGCCGAGCGTCCCGCGCGTCGTGCGGGTGCTGAGCGAGGGACTGCTGTCCGTCACGGTCGTCGACCACCGCCGTGCGGTCGCGTCCTACGCGGCCGCGCGCGGCCTCGAGACGACGGAGGACGGCGGCGCGCTGGCGCTCACCCTGCCCGACGGGAGCGTGACCGTCCGGTTCGACGAGCACGGGCGGATCGCCGGCATCGAGGCGACCGCGCGGCGTGCGGCGGAGCCCGTGCACGAGCCCGACCCGGACGCGTCGGGACCTGACGCCGACCCCGCGAGGGTGGACGCCGTCGTCGACCCGGCTCCGGCCGTCGAGGAAGCTGCCCCGGACGAGCCGGGACCGGGCACTCCGCCACCGGAGGAGGCAAGGTCGCCGGGCGAGCAGCCCGACGAGCCGACGGCGACGACGGACGAGCGGGCGACGGAGCCACGGCGCCGATCGTGGTTCCGGCGGCGCGGGTAGACCCGAACGCACGGCGGCACGCGGCGAGCGATGCGTCTGCGGCCGAGAGCTGCGTCTCGGGACGCATCGGTCGACCGCGGACGCAGCGCTCGACCGCCGGTCAGGCGGCGGCGGCGGCGAGCTTGCGCGAGGTGACGACGGCGTCCGCGACGCCGTACTCGACGGCCTGGCGCGCCGTGAGCACGAGGTCGCGGTCGGTGTCCGCGCGCAGGCGCTCGACGGTCTGACCCGTGTGGCGGGACAGCACCTCCTCCGTCTCGGACCGGATCCGCAGGATCTCCTCGGCCTGGATCGACAGGTCGGAGATGGTGCCCTCGCCGCCGCCCGAGGGCTGGTGCAGCAGCACGCGCGAGTGCTCGAGCACGAACCGCTTGCCCGGCGTCCCCGCCGCGAGCAGCACGGCCGCGGCCGACGCCGCCTGGCCCATGCAGATGGTCGACACGTCGCAGCGGACGAACTGCATCGTGTCGTAGATCGCCATGAGCGCGGTCGCGGAGCCGCCGGGGGAGTTGATGTACAGGCCGATCTCCTGGTCCGGAGCGTCGGACTCCAGGTGGAGGAGCTGCGCCATGACGACGTTCGCGACGCCGTCGTCGATCTCCGTGCCGAGGAAGACGATGCGCTCCGACAGGAGGCGGGAGAAGACGTCGAACGCGCGCTCCCCGAGCGGGGTCCTCTCGACGACGGTCGGGATCGTGTAGCTCGCCATCACAGGCCCACCTTCCGGGCCGCGCGGGCGGGACGGACGTCGTCGACGGACTCGACGATCCGGTCGACCATGCCGTACTCGAGCGCCTGCTGCGCCGTGAACCAGCGGTCCCGGTCGGAGTCGTCGGCGATGGTCTCGACGCTCTGGCCGGTGCTCTCGGCGGTCAGCCGGTGCATGAGGCCCTTGGTGTAGACGAGGTTCTCGGCCTGGATCGCGATGTCGACGGCGGTGCCGCCGATCCCCGCCGAGGGCTGGTGCATCATGATCCGCGCGTGCGGCAGCGCGAACCGCTTGCCCGGCGTCCCCGCGCACAGCAGGAACTGCCCCATGCTCGCGGCGAAGCCCATCGCGACCGTCGAGACGTCGTTGGGGATGAGCCGCATCGTGTCGTAGATGGCCAGCCCGGCGCTCACCGAGCCGCCGGGGGAGTTCACGTAGAGCGCGACGTCCGCGCGCGGGTCCTCGGCCGAGAGCAGGAGGAGCTGCGCGCACAGACGGTTCGCGACGGCGTCGTCCACGGCCGAGCCGAGGACGACGATGCGCTGGTGGAGCAGGCGCGTCGTGAGCTGGTCGTCGAAGGACGACGCCGCCGGGGCGACGGCCTCCGCGTGCGGTGGGCGTGACGTGTGCGTGGTCATGGCACCACCGTGGCCCGGGCGAGGCACGGACGGGCGAGGAATCTGCCGTCGGCTCATTCGCCGACGGCAGATCCCCCGCCCGCCGTCACCCGCCGAGGATCAGCGAGGTTCCCAGGTGCGCCGTTCCACCACGAGGTTGGCCGGCGCGGGACTGACGGTGATCCAGTTCTGCGGCGAGGGGTAGTAGTTGCCCATGATGCACGGGAGGTCGAACGAGGCGTTCGGACCGATAGCCCGCGAGTAGCCGCCCGTGATGGCGTGGTCGTACCCGCCCGCGTTCGTCATGCACTGCACCGTGTAGGTGCCGCTCGGGAACGTCGCGTTCGTGTTGAGGCGGTACCGCGTGCAGACCGAGGTGTTGCAGTCACCCAGGGAGCCGGTGTTCGCCTGGGCGCCGCGCGTCGCCCAGATCCGGGGCGGGTCGGGCCGGGGGTCGGTGGTGAACGTGGCCTGATTGCTCCACGCCCCGCACCCGGCCGCGTTGCACGCCCGCGCGATCAGCCGGAACGTCTGCTCGTAGTCGGAGCCGACGTTGACCGTCTGCCCCGTGCCGGACGTGTTCTGGCTGCCGGAGAGCTGCCACTCGTAGCGCGAGATCCCGTTGCCGCCGTTCGACGAGGGCGCCGAGATCGAGAACTGGCCACGGTTCACGCCCGTCCGGGACACCGAGACGCCCGGGGTCCCCGGCTTGTCGTAGGCGTTGATCGACGCCGACGCGGGGCTCGACGTCGACGTACCGCCGAGGTTGGTCGCGGTCACGGTGAACGTGTACGAGCCGGGGTTGAGGCCCGTGAAGTCCACCGACGTCCCGGACACCTGCCTGGTCGTCCCGCCCGGCGAGGCCGTCACGGTGTAGGCGGTGATCGGGCTGCCGTTGGCGTCGGCGGCGCCCCACGACACGCGCGGGATGCCGCTGTCCTGGGACGACGACCCGACGTTCTGCACGCTCGGCCGGGGCGGGGCCTCCGGACGGCCGTAGGGCACGACCGCCGCGGACGCCGAGCTCTGCGCGGTCACGCCCGCCTTGTTCTCGGCGGTCACGGTGAACGTGTAGGACGACTCGTTGTCGAGCCCGGTCGCCTTGTGGCTGAGCCCCGTGAGGGTCAGCGCCGCCCCGTCGGGCGAGCCGTTGCGGTACCGCTGGAGGTGGTACGCCTTGATGGCGTCACCGTTCTCGAACGGCTGCTCCCACGACACGTCGATCGACCCGCCGTTGAGCGGCGAGTCCGCGGCGCGGCTCGCGCTCGGCGTCTTCGGGACGTCCGGCAGCCCGGCGGGGATCTCCTCGGCGGAGTAGTCGCCCCACTCGGACGGGTCGGGCGCGAGGTTCACGGCCTGGACGCGGACGCGGTAGGCCGTGCCGTTCTCGAGCCCCGTCCACACGACCTGGTTGCCGGAGAGCGCCTGCATCTGGATCGCCCCGCTCGGCGGCGCCGGGGAGATCTCGAGATTGACGGTCTCGATGGGCGACCGGTCGGTGTAGGTCTTGTTGGTCCAGGTGACGGTGAGCGACTTGTCGCCGAACTCGAGGGTGGGTGCGGCGGGCGGGTCGGGCTTCTCGTCGGGGCGCGCCTCGGCCGAGGGCGGGGAGGCGGGGCCGTCGCCGACAGCGTTGGTCGCGAAGACGGTGAAGGTGTACTTCACGTTGTTGGTGAGGCCGTCGAGGGTGCAGGTGGTGGTGCCGCAGGCCTTCTCGTAGCCGTTCTGGGAGCGCACGGTGTAGCCGGTGATCTCGGCGCCGTTGTTGTTCGGCGGGTCCCAGGACAGCACGACGGTCTTGGAGCGGACCTCGTCGACCTGCGGGGTGGCTGGTGCCTCGGGCTTGCCGAGCACCTTGAGCTGGACGCGCCCCTCCACGAGGCGGTCCTGGTCCTTGGTGGCGTCCTGCACGCGGTAGACCACGACCATCACGCCGACGAAGTTCTCGTCCGGGGTCACGGTCACGCTGTCACCCGTGAAGGCGACGTCTCCCGAGCCGGTCTCGACCACCGCGCCCGTCACGACGAGCGGGGTGTCGGGGAAGGGGTTGGAGTCGTTGGCGAGCACGGGGACCGAGGTCGGCTTGCCCTGGTGGGCGTCGTCGACGGTGTCCTGGTTGGCGCGCGCGAGGGGTCGGGTGGAGGCCACGACGGTCAGGGTCGCGGTGCCCTCGACCGGGGGGTGCTCGCCGTCGGTGACGGTGATCGGGACCTGGACGACCGAGCCCTTGGGGACCTCGGGGGTGGCCTGGGCGTGCAGGGTGGTGCCCTCGACGGTGACGGTCAGGCCCTGGGCCTGGCCGGTGGCCTTGAAGGTCAGGGGGTCGCCGTCCGGGTCGGTGGCGAAGCGCGCGAGGTCGATCGACGCCTCCTCGCCCGCCGCGACGTCGAGCGTCGGGGTGGAGAGCTCCGGCGGCAGGTTCTCCGGTGGGATCACGCTGATCGGCAGCGTGAGCAGCGCCGTGTGCCCGTCGGGGTCGTCGGGGCCGGAGCCGTCGGTCACCTCGAACGTGACGGCGGCGGGACCGACGTAGTCGGCGTTCGAGGTGTAGACGATCTCGGTGGTCGAGGGCACCTCACGGGTCCCCTCGAGCGCGGTGACCTTGTCCTCGGTCGTCAGGCGCGGGGTCTTGCCCTCGACGACGAGCACGTAGTCGGTGATGTCGATCGGCAGCGGCTCACCGCTGACGACCTCCAACGGGGTGATGCCCGGACGCAGGGTCGGGGCCTGGTCCGTCATCCCC
>NZ_JNBQ01000035.1 GCF_001019615.1 Cellulosimicrobium funkei
CCGCGCGGCCACGCTGCGGCCGCGGACCGTCGACGACGTCGCACCCCGGGGTCTGCGTCGCCTCGCCTGGTCGCTCGGGGTGCTCGTCGTGCTGCTCGCGGTGGTCGGCGCGCTCACGGCGGGCGACGACGGGCGGTCGGTGACGCGCGTCGCGGGCGACTCGACCTCCACCGCGAGCCCCTACCCCGGCGCGTTCTACGGCGTGTGGCTCGCGCTCGCGGCCGTGCTGGTCGTCGCGGGTGCCGAGGGCGTGCTGCGACTCGTCGCGCGCCGCCCGGCGGTCGCGCAGGTCGACGAGGCGTGGGACGTCGCCCTGCGCCGCGCGTCGGCGCACCGGGTCCTGCGGGGCGCGCAGCTCGCGCTCGGGCTGACGGCCGCGGGGATGCTCGGCGTCGGCGCGAACGCCGCGGCGCGGGTGGGCTACCCGGGGGCGGTCGTCCTCGTGGTCGTCGCGGTCGGGCTGGCGCTGGCGGCGATCGCGGTCGTCGTGCGGGCCGCCCCGGACCCGGACACCTGGGCGGACGAGCACGCGAGCGCCCTGACACCGACGGGGCGCGGTCATGCAGGCCCCTGACCTGCGCGTCGAGATCGACCTGCGGTCGGGCCTCGCGCCGTACGAGCAGATCCGCCGGCAGGTCGTGGCGCACGTCGCCGCGGGGCGTCTCCGGGTGGGCGACCGGCTCCCGACGATCCGCGCCCTCGCCACGGACCTCGGGCTCGCGCCCGGGACCGTGGCCCGCGCGTACCGCGAGCTCGAGGCGGCGGGGGTCGTGACGACGCGGCGCCGCGCCGGGACCGTCGTGTCCGACGGCGTCTCCCCGACCGACGTCGCCGCGCGCCACGCCGCGCACGAGCTCGTCCGCGCCGGCCGCGAGGCCGGGCTGTCCGACGACGAGATCCTCGACGTCGTGCGCGGGGCGCTGCTCCACGAGCAGCCCGGTGACGGGCCGGCCGCGGGCTGAGCCGACCGGGGGCGGCTCCCGCCGAGGGACCGCCCGCACGCTGGCGACCTCGCGGTGCCGACCGGCGGCGTCGTCGGGACGGGCCACGCGGCGCGCGCGTCACGACAGGGTCACGATCCTCCGACAGGCGCCGCCGCGGGGCGTCCTGCCGCGGGGCGGGGCGCATGATGGTGCTCCGCGGCGGACGCCGCAGCACACACGAGGGGGACCAGGTGGAGGACGGAGCTTCGGCGGGCGCGCGGACGGGCGCGGAGGCGCGCGCGGCAGCAGGACCCGTGACGGGCGCCGCGACCGTGGCGCGGGGTGGCGGCCGGGGACGGAGCCCGGTGAGCCGTCGGCGGACGACGGCGCGCGCGGCGGTGGGCGCGCTGGTGGCGGCGCTGGTGCTCGCGGGCTGCCAGGCGGGGCTGCCCGACCTCGAGCCGGGCCGGACGCCGTCGGCCACCGCCGGCGGGCCCGCGACCACCGAGCCCGTGAGCCCCCGCCCGACGCAGACCGCTCCCGAGCCGGCCGAGACGCCGGAGCCCGAGCCCACCCCGGACCCGACGCCGACCGAGACCCCCGCGCCCAGCACGCCCCCGCCCGCCCCGGAGCCGACCCCCGAGCCGCCGCCCGCGCCCGTCGAGCCCGCCGAGCTGGCCCGCGGCGCGACCGGCGAGCGCGTCGTCGCGCTCCAGCAGCGCCTCGCCGACCTCGGCTACTTCATCGGCGCGCCCGACGGCGACTTCGGCGGCGGGACGCAGCAGGCCGTGTGGGCTCTCCAGAAGGCCGCCGGGCTCTCGCGCGACGGCGTCGTGGGCCCCGCGACGCAGGCCGCGCTCGACGAGGGCGTCACGCCCCAGCCGCGCAGCGGGTCGGGCAAGGTCATCGAGATCGACCTCGACCGCCAGCTCCTGCTCGCCGTCGAGGACGGCCGGGTCGTCACGGTGGTCAACGCGTCGTCGGGCAACGGCGAGTCGTACGAGGCGAAGGGCCGCACCTACCGCGCGAGCACGCCGCGCGGCGAGTTCCACGTAGGCCGGCAGGTCGACGGCAACCACTCGTCGAGCCTCGAGCTCGGCGACATGTGGCGCCCCAAGTTCTTCACGGGCGGCATCGCGGTGCACGGCTCGGGCTCGATCCCGCCGTGGCCCGCGTCCCACGGCTGCGTGCGCGTCGCGAACTCCGCGATGAACTGGCTCTGGGACTCCTGGCACGCCGACCCGGGCACGACGGTCCTCGTCTACTGACTCCCGCCCCGCGCTGAGTGCATGAAATAGTCGCGCCGGCATGGCCCGGACGCCACTATCTCATGCACTCAGCGCGGGAAGGTCAGAGGGAGACGCCGACGAGGACGGGCTCGGGGACGAGCTCGACGCCGAACGCGTCGAGCACGCCGTCGCGGACCGCGCGCGCGAGCTCCACCAGGTCCTCCGCGCTCGCGCCGCCCCGGTTGGTCAGCGCCAGGGTGTGCTTGGTCGAGAGGCGCGCGAGGCTCGAGGGGCCGTGGACACCGAAGCCCTTGGTGAAGCCCGCGTGCTCGATGAGCCACGCGGCGGAGGTCTTGACGAGCGTCGGGTCGATCTCGCCCAGGCTCGGGCCGGTCGTGCGGGACGGCGTCGCGGAGCGCACCGGGTAGCGCGGGGCCTCCGCCGGGAGCAGGTCGGCCTGGTCTGCCGGGACGACGGGGTTGGTGAAGAACGACCCGGCGCTCCAGCGGTCGTGGTCCGGTCCCGTCTCCCCCGGCACGGCGTCCCCCGCAGCCACGGGCGCGACGTCCGGGCCGACGCCGTCGAGCAGCATGCCCTTCCGGGCCCGGAGCGCCAGGACGGCGTCGCGCACGTCCGCGCTCGGGGCCCGGTCGCCGACCTGCACGCCGAGCGTCCGGGCGAGCTCCGGATAGGCGACGGGGGCGGAGAGCGAGCCGAGGCGGGACTGGAAGCCGACGTCGAGCACGACGTAGCGCGGCGACGGGTACCACGGGCCGCTCGCCTCGCCGTCTCCGCCCGGCTCGTCCGCTGCCACGTGCATGCTGCGCTTGAGCAGCGACGTGCGGTACCCGAACGCGAGCTCGCCCAGCGCGAGCGTGCGCACGCGCGACCGCTCCCTGTCCCAGACGCGCACGGTCGAGACCACGCCCGCGACCTCCTGCCCGTAGGCGCCGATGTTCTGGACGGGCGCGGCACCGACCGTCCCGGGGATGCCGGAGAGCGCCTCGACGCCCACCCACTCCTCCGCGACCGCACGTGCCACGAGCTCGTCCCAGTCCTGCCCGGCCGGCGCGTGGAAGCTCGCACCGCCGCACGAGTCCTCGGCGTCCACGGTGATCCCACGCCGCAGGTCGCGCACGACGACCCCGCCGAACCCCTCGTCGCCGACGAGCAGGTTCGACCCGCCGCCGATCACGAGCAGCGGCTCGCCGGCCTCGTCCGCCGCGCGCACGGTGTCCACGAGCTCGGCCTCGGTGTGCGCCTCGACGTACCGGTCCGCGGGGCCGCCGACGCGCAGCGTCGTCAGCTCCGCCAGGGACGGCGCGCCGACGGCGTCGGGGCGCAGACCGGGGGCGGTCCGGACGATCTCGGGCAGGTCTCGGTCGACGGGGGCAGCGGGTTCACACGTCACCGCCCCAGCGTAGTTCGCCCCCGCGCGGGCTCGCGGACGGGGTCAGCGGCGGGGGGTCTCCTCGGAGCGCTGGGCCGCCTGCTGGCCGGCGGAGCCCGCGGCGGTGGGGAGGGGGCGCGTGGCGCCGACGACGAGGAGACCGACGACGACCGGGACGGCGATCACGAGGAGCGCGGCGCGGTAGCCGACGTGCTCGGCGAGGAACCCGATGAGGGGCGGGCCCATGAAGAACGCGGAGTAGCCGATGGTCGCGACGACGCTCACGCGGACGGCGGCGCGTGCCGGGTCGTCGGAGGCCGCGCTCATCCCGACGGGGAACCCGAGCGCGGCGCCCATGCCCCACGCGACCACGCCGAGCAGCGCGAGCCAGATGCTCGGCGAGAGGGTGAAGAGCAGCAGGCCGACGAGAGCGAGCGCCGCACCGAGCCGCAGCACGGTGACGCGACCGTACCGGTCGAGCAGGCCCGTGCCGAGCAGGCGCATGCCGGTCATGGCCGTGAGGAACACGGCGAGGCCGACGGCGCCCATGGCGTCGGACGTCTCGAAGCCGTCGACGACCGCGAGGCTCACCCAGTCGTTCGCGGCGCCCTCGGTGAGCGCGGCGGCGAGGACGACGAGCCCGATGAGGAGGGTGCGGGGCTCGGTCCACGCGCTGAGCGCGCCGCGCGCGTTCTCCGACGCGGTGAGGGGGGCGCCGCTGCCCGCCGCGGCGGCGGGGTCGGACCCGGCGGCGTCCTCGGCCGCGTCGACGACGTGCTCCACCTGGCCGGCGGGCAGGAAGAACCGCACGCACCACAGGACGCCGAGGAGGCTCAGCACGACGGCGGCCGTGAGGTGCACCTGGACCGGGACGTGCAGCGCGGCCATGAGCGCCCCGACGCCCGCACCGGCCATGGTGCCGAAGGAGAACCCGGCGTGGAAGCGCGGCATGATCGCCTTGCCGAGCCGCTGCTCGACGGCGGCGCCCTCGAGGTTCATCGCCGCGTCCCAGACGCCGGTGCCGATCCCGGCGAGGAAGAGCCCGACGCGCACGACGACGTCCTCCCCCGTCGCCACGCCGGTGACGGCGGTGACGAGGCCCACGACGTTCGCGACGGCGAACAGCGTCACGGCCTTCGACGCGCCGAGCCGCTGGACGACCATGCCGGACAGCGGCAGCGCGAGCAGCGACCCGACCGCCATGAAGAGGAGCAGCAGGCCCATCTGCGCCTCGGTGAACCCGAGCGAGTCGCGGACCGCGGGCAGCCGCGACGCCCAGGTCGCGAAGTTGAACCCGTTGAGGAAGAAGACCGCGAAGACGGCCCAGGTGGCGAGCGCGACGACGCGACGGTCGGTGCGGGCGGTGGTCATGCGGAGGTCTCCTCGCGGCGGTGCGACGGGCGGGTTCGGGGACGGCGTGCGGAGGCACGGTGGGCGGTGGCGGACGTCCCGGTGCGGGTCGTCGCGCGGGGCCGGCGCGAGCGGCGGGGACGTCGCGCGTCGACGGCCTCGTCGGGGACGGCGCCGATCGAGCTGTCCTGGTCGGTGCCGCCCGACCGGCCGGTGGCGTCCGCGACGAACGCCACGTCGGTCTCGGGACCATCCTCCACCCCGGGGGGCACGCCGTCGTCCGCACCCGCCGGGGGACGCGGCGCCCGGGCGGCGAGCGCGGCCGGGGTCCGCAGAGGCGTGACCTGGCGCGCGAGGAGGACGCTGAGGACCATCGCGGCGACGATGAGCACGAGCGCGTGACGCGCGCCCATGGCCTCGGCGGCGAGGCCGAGCAGCGGCGGCGCGGCGAGCGACGCCATGGACGCGAACGCTGAGACGACGGACACGCGGCTCGCGGCACGCAGCGGCTCGTCGGACGCGGCGGCGATGCCGACGGGCACCGCGAGCGCCGCGCCGAAGCCCCAGAGCACGACCCCGACGCCGGCGAGCTGGAGCGTCGGCGCGAACCCGAAGAGCAGCAGCCCGGCGATCGACGCGACGCCTGACGCGCGGAGCACGGTGACGCGGCCGAAGCGGTCGATGAGGCGGGTCCCGGCGAGGCGCATGACGGTCATGGCCGCGACGAACGTGCCGAACACGACGGCACCGACGGCCTCGGTCTGGGCGAACCCGTCGACGACGGCGAGCGAGAGCCAGTCGTTGGCCGACCCCTCGGACAGCGCGGCGGAGAGGATGACGAGGCCGATGAGCAGCGTGCGCGGCTCGCGCCACGCCGAGAGCGCCGCCCCGAGCCGGGCGCCGCGGCGGGCGAGGCGGGCGCGGAGCCCGGCCGTCTCGACGTCGACGACGGCGTCGCCGAGCGCGTCGACCGGAGCGGGGGTCGCGACGGGCGCCTCGGACGTCGCGGGGCTCCGCGACGGGAGCGTGTCGTGGACCGTCGCGGGGATCGCGGCGAGGCGCCACACCGTGGCGACGGCGCCGGTCGCGACGAACTGGACGAGCACGGGGACCTGCGCGTGGGCGCACGCGGCACCGACGAGCGAGCCGACGACGGCGCCGATCGAGAACGCCGCGTGGAACTGGGGCAGGATCGTGCGCCCGACCCGCCGCTCGATGCCCGCGCTCTCGACGTTCATCGGGACGTTGCCGAGCGAGAACGCCATCCCGTTGACGAAGATGCCCGCCGCGAGCAGGGCGACGGAGCCGGTCGCGGGGCCGAGGCCGAGCAGGAGGAACGCGACGCCGAACAGGACCGCGGAGACGCCGAACGCGACCCGCCCGCCGAAGCGCGTGACGAAGGGGCCGGCGGCGGTGACGGTCACGAGCGCGCCGACGGCTCCGGCGAGGAGCACGACGCCGAGGTCCGCGGGGGTGAGGCCGAGGGCGTCGCGCACCGAGGGGATGCGCGCGAGCCAGCTCGACATCATGACGCCGTTGAGCGCGAACACGCCGAGGAGGACCCAGCGCGCCCGGGCCAGGGCGCGGGGGTCGGACAGGAGGTCGGACGGAGACTGCGCAGCACCTCCTCGAATCGATTCGATCCGACGGACGAGAGTGCGCTTCGAATCGATTCGAGGCATGGTCACCAGTGTGCGGGTACGCTGGCCGCGCGTCAATCGAGAATCCCGCGCGCGCGGGAGGCAGGGAGCGTGATGAGCGACACCCCCGGGAACCGGGAGCCCGCGGCGGCCGCCGCGCCGGCCCACCGGCCCACGCTCGCCAAGGTCGCCGAGCTCGCGGGAGTCTCCGTCTCGACGGCGTCGCTCGCCTTCTCCGGCGCCGGGCCGATCACCCCGGAGACCCGGGCACGCGTGCTCGACGCCGCGAAGGAGCTCGGGTACACCGGGCCCAACCCGCTCGGCCGGCAGCTCCGGTCGGGCCGGTCGGGCGTGGTCGGCGTCGTCGTCGGCGACCAGCTCCGCCGCGCGTTCCGGGACCCCGTCGCCGTGCAGGTGCTCGACGGCCTCGTCTCGACGCTCGGCGAGAACGGCCTGGGCGTCCTCCTCATCCCCGGCATCCCGTCCGACGACCCGGCCCGCGCCGTCGACCCCCTCGTCGAGAGCGCCGCGATGGACGTCGCCGTCCTCGTCTGGGGCGTGGGGTCGGACGACGCGACGCTCGCCGCGCTGCAGCGCCGCGGCGTGCCGGTCGTCATCGGGGAGGGGCGCGCCGTCGAGGGCACCCCGCTCGTCGCGATCCGCGACCGCGCCGGGACCGCCGACGTCGTGCGGCACCTCGTCGACCTCGGCCACACGCGCGTCGCGGAGGTCTCGCTCCCTCTCGACAACTCCGACCGCAGCGGCCCGATCGACGCGCAGCGGCTCGCCCAGGTGGACCGCACGCCGACGGCCAACCGGCTCGCGGGCGTGCGCGACGTCGTCGAACCCGTCGCGAGCTGGGAGACCGAGGCGTCGCTCGTCGAGCACGGCCGCTCCGCCACGCTCGCCCTGCTGGGCAGCACCGCCGCGGACGGGACGACCGCGGCCGCCGACCCCGCGTCGCGCCCGACCGCCGTCATCGCCCACTCCGACCTGCTGGCCGCGGGCGCGCTCCTCGCCGCGCGCGAGCTCGGCCTGCGCGTGCCCGACGACGTCTCGGTCGCCGGGTTCGACGGGCTGGACCTGCCCTGGCTCGCCCCGGACGTCCTCACGAGCGTCCACCAGCCGCTCGCCCGCAAGGGGTCCGAGCTCGGTCTCGCCGTGATCCGCCAGCTCGCGGGCGAGGCCCCGACGACGGTCGAGCTCGACGTCGAGCTGGTGGTGGGGACGACGACAGGCCCCGCCCCCACCACCTGACACCGGCCGCTCGGACCGGTCAGCCGAGCCGGCCGGGCTGCAACGGGTTCGCCCGCGCGGCCGCCATGAGGTACCAGGACGTCGCCCCGACGTGCTGGACCTGGAAGTACCCGAACCCGAACCCCGAGTCGAGCAGGCTCGACGCGGCGACGACGCCCGACCGCTCCGGCAGCGCCGCGCCGCCGATCGTCTGACCGGCCCCGACGCCTTCCTGCGCGCCCTGCACCTCGCGCAGCAGGCCCTCGGCGCGCACCCGGTCGTCGTCCCGCTCGCAGCCGCGGCGACCCCGCCGCCGGTCGTCGCGGCTCCCCCGGCCGCGTGCGCCGCGGTCCGCGAGCGCCGACGCGAGCTGCGCCGTCCCCTCGAGCCACACCCCCTGCTGGTGCACCGGCAGCCCGTTGTACGACGCGGTCGACGTCAGGCTCGCGCTCGAGAACGTCACTCCCTCGACGACCGTGCCCGCGGGGAGCTGCGACACGCCCTCGCCCGCGACGTCGCGCGCGGCCAGCGCGTCGTCCGCCCAGTCGAGGGCGCGGGCGTAGCGCCGCTCGCGCAGCGCGAGCCACCCCCACGTCTGCGGGTCCAGCGGGAGCGGGTCCCGGTTGATCTCGGTGCCGTCGTTCGTCCCGGTGTAGAGGTAGCCGCCGTCGGGCTCCCACATGCGGTCGACGAACGCGCGCGCGTGCTCGGCGGCACGGCTCCAGCGCCGGTCGCGCGTCACGGCCCCGAGCTGGCGGAAGAACGCGACGCAGTCGACGTTGTGCTCGGTCGAGCCGTTGGGGATCGGGGTGTTCGCGCCGTCCACGCCGAACGAGAACCCGCCGAGGGGCGCCTGCGACCACGTGTTCGCGACGATCCACGCGCCGAGGCGCCGGGCCGCGTCCAGGTAGCGGCGCTCGCGGGTCACCGCGTGCAGGTGCAGCAGCGCGATGCCCGGCCAGGCCATGTCTCCCACCGCCGTCCCGAGGAAGCCGAACTGCCACCCGACGTTCGCCGTGCCGTCCGGCAGCACGAGCCCGTGCTCCTGCGGCGTGCCGTCGTAGAAGGTGTAGGGCCCGACGTTGTACGCCTGGCGCAGCCGGCCGTCGTCGTGGTCGGGGTCGTTCTCGAGGGCGAACACGAGCCCGTCGCCGAGCGCCCGCGCGCGGTCGAGGTAGCGCCGGCCGGCGGTGAGCGTCGCGAGGATCGCGAGGGCGTTGTCATAGACGAACGCCGTGGAGAACAGGCCGAGCTGGTCGGCGTACGACTGGGCGAGCCGCGGGCCGGGGTTGACGTCGGGGTAGGCGTCGGTCGCCGCGGCGAGGAAGCCGTGGGCGCGCTGGACCGACGCCGCGCGGCCCCGCGCCGGGCCACCGGCCGCCTGCCCGACGGCGCCCGTCGCCGCGGGCAGGGCCACGCCCGGACGTGCTGCCGCCGGGGTCGCCGTGAGCCCGGCGAGCGCGAGCGCCCCGCCGAGCGCGAGGACCGTGCGTCGGTCGAGCCCCCGCGGGGGCACGGGCGCGGGGCTGCGGTCGCGAGGGTCGTGGGATGCGGTTCGGCCACCGTGCTGGGTCATGAGCGTCTCCTTCGACGTCGTGAGGGGCGCGACCCACGGTAGTGGGAGCGTTCCCATGGCGAAAGAGGGCGGGCCGTGGCGAACGATGTCGAATCGTGCGCGCCGGTCGCCCGCTCGAGACTCAACCTTCCGGAGCCGTCGCGCGTGTGACAGTCATGACCGTGAACGCGATCGCCCTCTCGGCCGACGAGCCCGACGAGAGCCCCCCACCCGACACCCTCCTGCCCGTGGTGCGGGTGGTCACCTCGCACGAGCAGGAGTTCAGCGACTTCATGGCGGGCGCCGCTCCCCGGCTCGCGCGCACCGCGTGGCTGCTGTGCGGCGACGAGCACCTGGCCGACGAGCTCGTCCAGCAGGCCCTGACCCGTACGTACCTGCACTGGCGCACGGCGCGCGGACGCGACCCGTACGCCTACGCGCGCCGCACCCTCGCCAACCTGCGGGTCGACACGTGGCGCCGCCGTCGACGGGAGGTGCTGGTCGCCCCGCCCGACCTCCCCGAGACGGCGAGCGACGCCCGGGCCGACCAGCACGCCGAGCGAGACGTCCTCGTCCGCGCGCTCGCGACGCTCACGGCCCGCCAGCGCCGGATCGTCGTGCTGCGCCACCTCGTCGGGCTGAGCGAGAGGGAGGTCGCCGACGACCTCGGCGTCTCCGTCGGCACCGTGAAGTCCACGGCGTCGCGCGGGCTCGCCCAGCTCCGCTCCGTCCTCGGCGCCGCGGACGCGACCCCGGAGTCCTCCACCCCGCACCCCACCACCCGGAGCACCGACGCAAGGAGGCAGCGATGAGCGACACCCTGACGAGGACGGACGACACGTTCGCGCGCTCCCTGCGCGAGCGGGTCGACGCCGCCGCGCCCCGCATCGACGTCGACATCGCCCGGGTCGTCCCGGCAGCGCGCCGGGTCCGGCGCCGTCGTCGTGCCGTCGTCGCCGGCGTGTGCGCCCTCGCCGTCGTGACGGGCGCCGGAACCTGGGCGGCACGGGAGCACGGCCTGCTGCGCACCGAGCCGCTGCTGCCCGCGTCCGTCACCCCGTACGTCCCCGACGCGGACGCACCGACGATCGACGGCGGATGGCCCGACGCCCCGTACTGGCACGTGCGGTCGGAGTCGTCCGGCACGGACTCCACGGGAGCCGCCTCGCACGAGGTGCGCGACTCATGGTCCGGCAACGACCGGCCCGGCGTCGTCACGGTCGAGGGCTCGCCCGACGACGACTTCTCGTTCGGCCCCCGCGGCTGGGGCAACCTCCTGATCGACGGCGAGCGCGTCATGATCGGGTGGGACGGGCTCTACGCGCTCCCGACGGAGCCCGCGCAGCTCGAGCAGCTCCTGCGAGCGAGCGTCGAGCCGGACCGCGGCGCAGGGTCCGCCGAGGACAAGGTGTTCGACATGGCCCGGTCCCTGCTCGTCGACAGCCCGGCGCCGCCAGCGCTGCGCGACGCCCTGTGGACGATCATGACGGGTCTGCCCACGAGCACGCCGCTCGGGGAGGTCACGGACTCTCTGGGCCGCACGGGCGAGGGGGTCCAGCGGTCCCTCCAGGGCCAGACGGACCGCCTCGTCTACGACCCGGTGGAGCACCGCGTCCTCGAGTCGTCGCACGAGCTCGATCCGGGAGTCCTCGAGGAGATGGAGGCACAGGGTCAGCTCGAGGGCGTGATCCTGTCCGTCTCCGGCCGGACCACGTACCTCGAGGAGGGACCGGCCGAGGACACTCCGGTCGAGCCGTCGCTCGAGGACAGCGGGTGCGTCGCCTGGGAGACGTGCTGACGCGCGAACGGCACCGGCACGACGACGAGGGCGCCGCACCCGGCCGGGTGCGGCGCCCTCGTGGCGTCAGGAGCGCGTGGTCGCCCAGGGCGACCGCGCTTCAGAGGCGGACGACCGCCTGGGTCTTGCCGAGCACGCGGGCGCCCTCGAACGTGACCGTGAGGTCGACGCGGACCGTGCCGGCGTCGGTGTCGACCACGCCGACGGTCCCGGTGACCTCGAGCGTCGCGACGCCGGGGTTCGGCACGGGCACGGGGCGCGTGAAGCGCGTCTGGTAGTCGACGACGGCGCCCGGGTCACCGGCCCAGTCCTCGACCAGCGCGACGGCGGCGCCCATGGTGAACATGCCGTGCGCGATGACGCCCGGCAGGCCGACCTCGGCCGCGAAGGCGTCGTTCCAGTGGATCGGGTTGAAGTCGCCGCTCGCTCCGGCGTAGCGGACGAGGCGCGCGCGGTCGACCTCGACCGTGCGCGTGCCGATCACGTCACCGACGGAGAGGTCGGCGAGGACGGGGCGGGTTCCGTCGGTGCTCATGCGCCCTCCCCGCGGACGGCGAGGGTGGAGGTGACGGTCGAGACCGGCTCGCTGCCGCCGTCGGGCAGGACCGCGGCGATCTCGCAGCGCGTGGTGACCATCGCGAGGCCGGCCCGCTCGACGATCGAGTCCACGTGCAGCACGGTCACGAGCTCGTCGCCCGCGACGATCGGCCGGTGGTGCGTGAAGCGCTCGTCCGCGTGGACGACGCGCGAGAAGTCGATGCCCGCCTCGGGGTCCTCGATGAGCTGCCCCTCCGCCCGCTGGGCGACGACGACCGCGAAGGTCGGAGGTGCGACGAGGTCCGGATAGCCCGCACCCCGCGCCGCCACGAGGTCGTGGTGCACGGGGTGGGTGGCGCCGACGGCGCCGGAGAACTCCCGCAGCTTCTCGCGTCCCACCGAGTACGGCGCGTTGGCGGGGTACTCGCGGCCGACGTAGGCCAGGTTGACGCTCACTGCGGTGCGCGGACGCGGAGCCGGAGGCTCAGCGGGTCTCGCGGTGCGCGGTGTGCTTGCCGCAGCGCGGGCAGAACTTCGCGAGCTCCAGGCGGTCCGGGTCGTTGCGACGGTTCTTCTTCGTGATGTAGTTGCGCTCCTTGCAGTCCACGCAGGCCAGCGTGATCTTGGGGCGAACGTCAGCGCTCTTGCTTGCCACGGTTGTGAGCCACCTCTCGCGCCTCCGGAGGGCGCATGTGCTGTGCAGGTCGCACGACGCCGGCCGCCGTACGAGATTGTCGAAAGTGGTAGCGGAGGCGGGGATCGAACCCGCGACCTCACGATTATGAGTCGTGCGCTCTAACCATCTGAGCTACCCCGCCGCGTGACTGAACGCGAGGTCGCCTTGCAGTATTCCAGCAAGACGACCCCGCGTCACCACAGAGCCCCGAAAGGGAATCGAACCCTTGACCTTCTCCTTACCATGGAGACGCTCTGCCGACTGAGCTATCGGGGCAGCGCGGAAAACTCTACACGGAACACGGCGTCGAACGAAATCGGCGCCGTTCCGCCGTTTCTGGGCCCGTCAGCACCGCTTCCCACCGGATCGCGCACCGCCCGACGACGCCGGGTCGTGGAGCGCCCGGGTGACGCGGTGACGACGACAGGTCCCCGGCAGACGACGACGGGGCGTCACCCGTGGGTGACGCCCCGTCGCTCCGGTGGCAGGTGAGGGATTCGAACCCCCGAAGGCTGAGCCGTCTGATTTACAGTCAGATCCCTTTGGCCGCTCGGGCAACCTGCCGTGTGGAGTTGTCGCTCGCCGGAACGGACTGCACCTGGTGCAGCCCCTGCCGTGCGGGCGAGCCAACGATACAGCCCCGCCGGACCAGGTGCGAAATCCGGGTCCCGCCGACCGTCCTCGCGTCCGTCCGTACAGTGGTGCGGTGACCCACCCCTCCCCCGCGCCGGACCACCTCCCCGGCACCGGGATCCCCGGCCCCGCGCCCACCGGCGCACCGTCCTCGCCCGCCCCGGCCGCGCCGTCGCGCAGCCCGCGCGGGGCGCCCGCCCCGACCGACCGCTGGGGCCTCCTGCTCGGCGCCGGGGCGTTCTTCCTGTGGGGCGCGATGCCCCTCTACTTCCCGCTCCTGGAACCGGCGGCGCCGCTCGAGATCATCGCGCACCGGGTCGTGTGGAGCCTGCTCTTCTGCCTCGTGCTCCTCGCCGCGACGCGCCAGCTCGGCGGGTTCGTCGCCGCGCTGCGCACCCCGCGCACGCTCGGCGTCCTCGCCGTGGCCGCCGTCCTCATCGTCACCAACTGGACCGTGTACGTGTACGGCGTCCTCAGCGGTCACGTGCTCGACGCCGCGCTCGGGTACTTCATCAACCCCCTCGTCACGGTCCTGCTCGCCGTGGCCGTGCTGCGCGAGCGGCTGCGCCCCGCGCAGTGGGCGGCCGTCGGGATCGGCGCCGCCGCCGTCGTCGTCATCAGCACGGGCTCGGGCGGCCTGCCGTGGATCGCGCTCGTCCTCGCGGCGTCGTTCGGCCTGTACGGCCTCGTGAAGAACCGCGTCGGGCGCACGGTCGAGGCGCTCCCCGGCCTCGCCGTGGAGACCGCCGTGCTCACGCCGCTCGCCCTCGTGTACCTGGTGTGGCTCGCCGCCACGGGTGCCGGCACGTTCGGCGCCGAGGGCGCCGGCCACGCGCTCCTGCTGGCGTCCGCCGGGGTCGTCACGGCGCTGCCGCTGCTCCTGTTCAGCGCCGCCGCGCGGCGCCTCCCGCTGAGCGTCGTCGGTCTCCTCCAGTACCTCGGCCCCGCGCTCCAGTTCCTCTTCGGCCTCCTCGTCTTCCACGAGCCCATGTCGCCGACCCGCTGGGCCGGCTTCGGGCTCGTCTGGCTCGCGCTCGTCGTGCTCTCGGTCGACGGGCTGCGCGCGGCCCGTGCGACGCGCCTCGCGAGCCGTCCCTGAGCCTGCTCGACTACGGTGGGACCCAGCACCCGTTCCCGGCCCAGAGAGGACCTACCCATGGCCGACTCCTCGTTCGACATCGTCAGCAAGGTCGACCGCCAGGAGGTCGACAACGCGCTCAACCAGGCGGCCAAGGAGGTCGCGCAGCGCTACGACTTCCGCAACGTCGGCGCCTCGATCGCGTGGAGCGGCGAGAGCATCCTCATGGTCGCGAACTCGGCCGAGCGCGTGCTCGCCATCCTCGACGTCCTCGAGACCAAGCTCGTCAAGCGCGGCATCTCGCTGAAGTCGCTCGACACGGGTGACAAGGAGCCCAAGGCGTCGGGCAAGGAGTACCGCCTCGCAGCCACCCTCAAGGAGGGCCTGTCGAGCGAGAACGCGAAGAAGATCACCAAGATCATCCGTGACGAGGCGCCCAAGGCCGTCAAGACGCAGATCACGGGCGACGAGGTCCGGGTGACGAGCAAGTCGCGCGACGACCTCCAGGCCGTCATCGCACTGCTCAAGAGCGCCGACCTCGACGTCGCGCTGCAGTTCACCAACTACCGGTAACCCTCGCCGTGGCCCTGCCCGACGGCGGCCCGCGCCCGGTCGCGCCGGGCCGTCCTGCCGCGTCGTCGAGCGACCTCCCGCGCGTCGTCGCGACCGACCTCGACGGCACGCTCCTGCGGTCCGACGGGACCGTCTCGGAGCGCACGCGCGCCGCGCTGCGCGCCGCCGAGGACGCCGGGGTCGAGGTGGTGTTCGTCACCGCGCGGCCGCCGCGCTGGCTCGACCAGCTCGCGGACGTGGTGGGCAGCCACGGGCACGTGATCTGCCTCGGCGGCGCGGCCGTGTGGGACCTGGCCACCGCGAGCGCGCTCGACGTGTGCGGCTTCACGGCGGACCAGGCCTCGGCGCTGGTCGCCGACCTGCGTGCCGCGGTGCCGGGCGTCGCGCTCGCGTTCGAGCGCGTCGACGGGCCGACGTTCGACCCGGGCTTCCGCTCCACCCCGGACGACGACGCCGAGGTCGTCGCCGTGGTGGAGTCGACGCTCGGTCACGGCGCCGCGCCGGACGACGCGGCGCGCCAGCCGGTCGGCAAGATCCTCGCGCGGGACCCCGGGGCGCCGGTCGAGGACGCTCCCGCGACGCAGCCCGTCGTCGTCGCGGACGGGCAGACGACGGCGCAGGAGTCGTTCTTCGATCGCGTGCGCGACGCCGTCGGCGACCGGGCCCACCTCGCCTACTCCGGCGCGGCGGGGCTCGCCGAGCTGCTCGCCCCCACGGTCACCAAGGACGCCGCGCTCGCGCGCTGGTGCGCGCGCCTCGGCGTCGAACCGCGCGACGTCTGGGCGTTCGGCGACATGCCCAACGACCTGCCCATGCTGCGCTGGGCGGGGCGCTCGTTCGCCGTCGCGAACGCGCACCCCGACGTGCTCGCGGCGGCGACCGACCGCACGGCCTCGAACGACGACGACGGCGTCGCACGGGTGCTGCTCGAGGCCGTCGAGTCCCTGCACCGGGAGCCCGGGAGGACGTCGACGCGCGGCTGAGCGCGGCCACCGCGCCCCAGCCCCTACACTCCCGACGTGCACCCTCCCCTGGCCGAGGCGGACCTGACCGCGTGGGGTCGCCGTCCCTCACGGCGCGCCCTCTCCGCGACGACCACCGCGGTGCTCGTCGCGACGTGGACGGCGTACATCACGCTGAGCATCGTCCTGTCCGCCGACTCGGACGTGCTCACGGCCGAGGAGGCGGCGGACCCGGCGTACTGGGCGACCGGCCTGCTGGCGGGCGTCGCGGTCGGCGCACTCCTCCTCGTGTGGGTCTGCCCGCGCGTCGGCACGTGGGCCGGCGCCGTGGTGACGGCCGTCGCGGCCGTCGGCACCCCGCTGCCCGCCGCGGCCACGGCCCTGGGCGGCGCCGCGGTCCTGGCGCTCCTCGCGCTCTCGCAGTCGCGGGCCCGCGTCCGGCAGCGGGAGGCGTCCGCCACGTGGGGAGGTTCCGTGGGACCCGTGGTGCCGGACGGGCTGCCCGAGGCGCGCGCCTATGCCGCGCGGTGGCGCGGGGGCCGGACGGCGGCGGCGGTCGCCTGCCTCGTCGCGGCCGTCGTGTGCGGCGCGTGGTTCGCGCGGGACCTCACCGCGGCGCACGCGTTCCGCGACGGGGCGCTCGAGGCGGCCGGGACCGTGGTCGAGGAGGACGGCCTGGACGCGGTCGTCGAGGTCGACGGGCTGCGGTACGACGTCCCGCTCGAGCTCGCGTCCGTCGAGGTCGGCGACGTCGTCGGGGTGCGGTACGACGGCAGCGGCCGGGCCGAGCTCGTCGACGACGTCGCCGACCCGTCGCTCCTCCTCCTCCCCGCCGGCGCCGGGGCTCTGACGGGCACCGCGCTCCTGGCGCACGAGGCGGCCCGGCGTCGGCGCGTGCGCCGGCTGCTGCTCCACGGCGGCCCTGCGACGACGGCGTACGCGACGTGGCACGAGCACGGCGCGCTGATCCTGCCCTCGGTGCACGCCGCACCGATCGCCGTCGCGCGGGACCTCCTGCTGCTGTCGGAGCCTCCGGAGGAGGCCTGGCACGACGACGACCACCTCGACCGGGACGTGAACGAGCTGTCCGACGACGAGCTCGTGGCCCGGGCGCGCGCCGAGGAGGGTACGGGCGACCAGTCCGGCGACGAGCCCTCGTGGGAGGGGTCCCCGCCGACCTGGCACGGCACCCGGCTGCTCGTCGTCGGGCTCCGCGCGGACGGCTGGCCCGTCGCCGTCCGCGGGCCCGACGACCGCTGGTACGTCACCGACACGGAGGTGTCGGCCCCACCCCGGGCGCGCCGTCACGCGCCCCTCCCGGAGAGCAGCCTGGGCACGGACGACGGGGACGACCTGGCCGCAGACGCGCTCCCGCCACAGGACGCCCGGCCCGGCCGATGGGCGTCGCTCGCGCGCTCCACCGGGGTGGTCGGTCCGTGGGCCGCCCTCCCCGTGGTGCTGGCCTTCGCGCTGTGGGCCGCACCCGAGGCCTCGTGGTTCGCCGCGCTGGCCGGGTCGGTGGGTGTCGGCGGGGCGCTGCAGGCGTGGTCGTCCGCCGCGCACCCCGCGCTGTCCACGACGGCGGTCGCGCTCGTCGTCCGCGGTCCTCTGCGGGACACGTGCGTGCCCTGGTCGCGCGTGACGAGCGTGAGCGTCCGCCAGGGAGCGCTCGTCGTGCGTCTCGCGCCGTCGATGCTGGACGCCGAGGAGGCGCTCGTGATCAGCGAATGCCCGCTCGGCGGGTACCTGCGCGGGGTGGTCGACCCGCTCGTCGCACGGGACACCCTCCTGGCAGCGCGCGCGGTCTCGACCTCGACGGGCACCGAGTCCCGGCGCCGACCGAGCCGTGACGCCGTCGTCGCCGTCCTCGGAGGGCTGGCGCTCGTCGCCGGTGTCGTCCTCGGCGCCTGATCCGGGCACGCGCCGCGCCGACGGTGCGGGCGCCGGAGCCGGTGCAGCGCCGGTCAGTGGTACGTGATGCCGCCGTAGCCCGGGCCGTGGCCGGCCATCGCCTCGAGCCGCTTGATGCGCTCCGCCATCGGCGGGTGGGTCGCGAACATCTTGCCGACGCCCGCGCCGCGGAACGGGTTCGCGATCATGAGGTGGGAGACGTCGACGAGGTCGCGGTTCTGTGGCAGCGGCGCGCGCTGCGTCCCGGCGTCGAGCTTGCGCAGCGCGGACGCGAGCGCGAGCGGGTCACCGGTGAGCTTGGCGCCGTCCTCGTCGGCGTCGTACTCGCGCGTGCGCGAGATCGCGAGCTGGATGAGCATCGCCGCGACGGGCGCCAGGACGACCATCGCGATCGCCGCGAGCGGGTTGCCGCCACGGTCGCGGTCGCCGCCGAAGATCAGCAGGAACTGCGCGAGCGAGGTGATCACGCCGGCCAGGGCACCGGCGACCGACGACGTGAGGATGTCGCGGTTGTACACGTGCATGAGCTCGTGCCCGAGCACCCCGCGCAGCTCGCGCTCGTCGAGGAGGCGCAGGATGCCCTCCGTGCAGCACACGGCCGCGTTCTTGGGGTTGCGGCCCGTCGCGAACGCGTTGGGCGCCTGCGTCGGCGAGACGTAGAGGCGGGGCATCGGCTGGCGCGCATCGGTCGAGAGCTCGCGCACGATCCGGTACATGGCGGGCTGCTCGAGCTCGCTCACGGGGCGCGCGTGCATCGCGCGGATCGCGATCTTGTCCGAGTTCCAGTACCCGTAGAACGTCGTCACGAGGCCGATGCCGACGAACACCCACAGCAGGTTCGCCTTGGCGCCGAACAACGCCCAGAGGCCCAGGACGATGGCCCACATGACGCCGAACAGGCCGGCCGTCTTGAGACCGTTGAAGTGCTGACGCCCCACGCTGTGCTCCCTTCCGCGCCGCGGGCACCCGCGTGGTCCACCGGGTGCCCGACGAACGCCGACCCCGTCGACGCCCACCCTGATGAACGCCCGAGGCGACCGTCCCGTTCCCGAGGACGACGACGGCACCCCACCCGCGGAGGGTGGGGCGCCGTCGTCGTGGCTCAGGTGCTCGGGCGCAGCCGCCGGGTCAGCCGACCTGCGACTCGCCGCGCGCCACGCGGATCATGTCCTCGCGCGGCACGACCTTGATGCGCTCGCGGCCGTGCGGCTCGCCGAGCGAGCGCTCGTACGCGTCGAGCAGCTCCCACCCCGACCACTCGATGTGGTCGACCCCGCGCTCGCGGAGGAAGTCCACGACGGCCTCGGGGTCGCCGAGCGGCGCGACGCGCCCTGCGGCCAGGTCGGCCGCCGCGACGTCGCCGCCGTCACCGGCTCCCGTGACGTCCTCGACGAGGTGGCGGATCGTCTCCGAGGCGTCCGACTTGGTGTGGCCGATGAGGCCGACCGGGCCGCGCTTGATCCAGCCGGTCGCGTACACGCCGGGGATGTGCTCGCCGTCGATGTCGATGACCCGGCCCTCGCGGTTCGGGATGACGCCCTTGAGCTCGTCGAACGGGATCTCGGGCAGCGGCGAGCCGAAGTAGCCGACCGCGCGGTACACGGCCTGGACGGGCCACTCGTGGAACTCGCCCGTGCCGGAGACGGTGCCGTCGCCGTTGAGCTGCGTGCGCTCGGTCCGCAGCGCCTCGACCTTGCCGTCGCCGAGCACGGCCGCCGGGGCGTGCAGGAAGTGCAGGTGCAGGCGCCGCGACGCCGTGTTCTCGCCCGGGTCCTTGAGCGTCCAGTCCGTGAGGGTCTTGACGACCTGCTTGGTCTGGTTCGAGGAGCTGATCGCCGCCATCGAGCCCTCGTCGAACTCGAAGTCCTCCGGGTAGACGATGACGTCGACGTCGGGGACGTGCCCGAGCTCGCGCAGCTCGAGCGGCGAGAACTTGGCCTGCGCGGGCCCGCGGCGGGCGAAGACGTGCACGTCGGTGACGGGCGACGACTTGAGGATCTCGTAGACGTTCTGCGGGACCTCGGTCGGCAGCAGGTCGTCCGCGTGCTTGGCGAGCACGCGCGCCACGTCGAGCGCGACGTTGCCCGCGCCGAGGACCGCGACCTGTTGCGCCTCGAGCGGCCACGTGCGCGGGACGTCGGGGTGGCCGTCGTACCAGGAGACGAAGTCGGCCGCGCCGTACGAGCCCGGCAGGTCGATGCCCTCGATCGGCAGGGCCGCGTCGCGGATCGAGCCGGTCGAGAAGATCACGGCGTCGTAGTACTGGCGCAGGTCGTCCAGCTTGAGGTCGACGCCGTAGTCCACGTTCGCGAGGAGGCGGATGTCGCCGCGGCTCAGCACCTTGTGGAGCGCCACGATGATCTGCTTGATGCGCGGGTGGTCCGGCGCGACGCCGTAGCGCACGAGGCCGAACGGCGCGGGCAGGCGCTCGAACAGGTCGATGCTCACGTCGAGGTCGGTCTTGGACAGGATGTCCGCGGCGTAGATCCCGGCGGGACCAGCGCCGACGATCGCGACGCGCAGTGGACGGATGCTGCTCACAGGACAGGGCGCCTTCCGGTCGAGGACGGGGGTCTCTCCCGCGCGGCCGACGGGCCGTTCCGCGTCGACCGGTGGGTACCGGCCGCAGGAGACCTCTCGATTGTACGACTGGGGTGAGGGTTGCCTCACTCGGGCCCTCTCCTCCATGACCAGGGTCTCACCGGTCTCGCCTGGTGGATACCTCGTCTTGTGATCCGGGCGAATGTAACGCCGTGGGTCAGCGGTCGACGCGGAGGCTCTCCTGCACGGCGCGGATCTCCGCGGCGGCCCACGGGTGCTGGAGGAGCGTGCACGTCCCCGTCGTCTGGACGAGGTCGGCCACCGGCCCGCGCGGGACGACGACCGTCCGCACCGACTGCACCAGCACCGCTCCCCCGCCGCCCTTGAAGGACGCCTCGACCCACCGCCCCGGCAGGCCGTCCACGTCCACGTCGCCGCCGTCGAGCTGGCGCAGCCGCGGCAGCGGCTTGAGCTTGCGCAGCACCTCGGCGTGCGCGTCGTCCAGCGTCTGCTCGGCCCGGATGCGCGAGACCACGACGATGACGTTCGGGTTGAACTCCCCCTCCTCCACCTCGCGCCCGAGCGCGAGCGGCAGGGCGACGTGGGGCAGCGGCACCCAGCGGTCGGGCGCGTCGAGCCGCACCCCTACGGGCGCGGGGAAGTCGTCGCTCGGGTAGCGCAGCTCGGCCATACGTTCAGGTCCTCTCGGTCGCTCTCGTCGCGCTCCGGCGGCGCGGGGCGCGCCAGCAGTCTCGCAGACCGGCGGAGCCCCGACCGCCCGGCCGGGCCACCGGCGGGCCGCACCCGACCCCGGACACGCCGAGGGCGCGGGACCCGTCCCGGGTCCCGCGCCCTCGGTGGAGCTCAGCGGATCAGCTGTTCGACGCCTGCTCCTGCTGCTGCGCGTTCTGCGTGGCCTTCTGGCCCGCGTCCGTCAGCGTCTGCGCGACGTTGTTGAGCTGCGTCTGCGCGGCCGGCCAGTCGCTGCCCTTGAACTGCTGGGCGTCGGGGCCCTCCCACGGCACGCTCTGGATCTGCGAGTTCAGGTTCTGCATGGTCGTGCGGATCTCGTCCGCCTTCTGCTGCAGCGTCTGACCGAGCCCACGCAGCTCCTCGACGTTCGCGCCCCACATGCCACCAGCCATGGTGTTCTCCTTCTGTGTCTCGACCCCCACCCTGCGTGGACGTCGTCCCGTTGTCGATGGCCTTACTCAACCATCGGCCCGCGCGACCCGTCGATGGGGAGGTGTCCCCATGAGGTCCCCGCGGGCGTCACGTCGCTACCGCGGGAGCGCGACGTGCAGCTTGCGCGCCCTCCCGGAGACGACGAGGAAGCCGCGTCCCGGCGGGAAGTCCGCGCGCCGGATCCGGCCGAGACCGGTCCCGAGCAAGGTGTCGCCGTCGAGGTCGCCCGGGGTGAGGAGCAGACCGCTGCGACCGGCCTTGAACGGCTGCGCGATCGCCCACGCCTGCCCCCAGGTCGACGACTCGGCCTCGCCCACGACGAGCTGCTCGGCACGCGTGGCGGCCCGGACGAACGCGACGAGCGGCTGCTCCGCCGGCGTCCCCGTGAACTCCGTCACCGACTCGACGAGCACCGTGAGCGCTCCCGGTCGCAGCGAGCCCCCGTCGAGCGCCTGCGTGAGCGACTCGAGGAGCGTCACGACCTCCTCGGGCGACGTCGCCGCCGTGTCCCAGGCGTCGAGCGCCGAGATGCTCGTGCGGCGCGGCGAGAGGTACACGACCCGGCCCGCGCGCGCCCGGCGCACGGCCTGGGCGATGGTGACGAGCGCCGTCGTGCGACCGCCCCCGGGCGGGCCCGAGAGCATGAACGTCCCCCGGGCCGGCAGCGCGACCGGGGCGATGTCCAGGTCGTCGAGGCCGATGGTGGGACGGCCGCCCGTGACCTCGGGCAGCGAGTCCAGCGCGAAGCTGTCCGGGAGCCGCTCGACGCCCGGCGCCTGCTGGATGCCGAGGCGCGTCATCGCGTCGCGCAGCTTGCCCAGCTCGCGCGCCTGGAGCGCGACGTTCGGGTCGCCGCCCAGGACCGCGATCTGGACCTCGTTCTCGTCGAGCACGCCGCGTCCGGGCGGGGACGTGAGCGACAGGACGTCCTTGGGGACGCCGAGCGTCAGGTAGTCGTCCTCGCTCGCGAGGCGCAGCACGAGCCGCTTCTGGATCGTCGAGCCGAGCGACGTCGGGACCGACGCCGCGCGGTCGCCCGCGACGACGACGTGCACGCCGACCTGGCGCCCGTCCGTCGCGATCGCGGTGAACGCGCCCCACACGGGGAACGCGTGCGCGGGCCGGAACTCGTAGGACTCGCGGAACGCGCCGATGCCGTCGACCAGCAGCAGGATGCGCGGCTCGGCGGGCGCGTTCGCGAGGCGCCGGTACTCGTCGAGGCTGCCCGCACGGACCGCGGCGTAGCGGGCGGAGCGCTCGTCGACGAGGTCGCGCAGCGTGCGCAGCACGCGCTGGACGCGCTCCTCGTCGTCGCCCGAGATGACCGCACCCACGTGCGGCAGGTCCTCGAGCATCCGCAGACCGCTCGCACCCGCGTCGATCGCGTAGACCTGGACAGGGCCGCCGCGCGCCGTGATCGCCGCGGAGACGGCGATCGTCCGCAGCGTCGCGCTCTTGCCCGAGCCACCCGTGCCGTAGATCGCCATGTTGCCGTCGCGGTCGGGCTCGTAGAAGACGGTCGGCTGTGCCTGGGTCGTCGGGTCGTCCTCCACGCCGAGCAGCAGCATCGTGTCGGTGCGGGGGTTGGGCAGGCGGGCGAGGTCGTACGTCGGGGCGAGCTCGGCCAGCCACGGCTTGCGCGGCACCGGGACCGCGGCCTCCGTCGCGGCCCGCGAGATCGTCGCGACCACGCGCGCGATGTCGTTGGGGCCCGGGTCGGTGACCTCCTCGACCTCGGGCTCCGGCAGCTCCCAGCGGATGTCGGAGCCGAACGCCATCTCCTGGATGTCGATGCGCGACCGCTCGGGCTGCGCCGTCGTCCAGCCGCCGGCGTATCCGGTCTGGAACGGCGTGATGCGACCAGGTCCGGTCTTCACCGCGCCGCGACCCGGGATCGACGGGTCGAAGTGCGCGGCCATCGGGATGCCGAGGATGTCGGTCGAGTCGTCCTCGTCCGCCATGCGCAGCGCGACGCGCAGGTTCGTGTTGGCGCGCAGGTTGTCCTTGATGACGCCCGCCGGACGCTGGGTCGCGAGGATGAGGTGCAGCCCGAGCGAGCGACCGCGCTGGGCGACGTCCACGACGCCGTCGACGAACTCCGGGACCTCGTTCACCAGGGCCGCGAACTCGTCGACCACGATGAGCAGGCTCGGGGGCGCGTCGGGGTCGCCGGTCCGCTCCAGGGACGCGAGGTCCTTGGCCTTCTTCCGGTTGAGCAGGTGCTCGCGGTAGCGCAGCTCGGCCCGGAGCGACGTGAGCGCGCGGCGCACGAGGTGCGGCGACAGGTCGGTGACCAGGCCGACGGTGTGCGGCAGGTGGACGCAGTCCGCGAACGCCGCGCCGCCCTTGTAGTCGACGAAGAGGAACGTCACGCGGTCCGGGCTGTGCGCCGCGGCCATGCCGAGCACCCACGACTGGAGGAACTCGGACTTGCCCGCGCCCGTCGTCCCGCCCACGAGCGCGTGCGGGCCTTGCGTGCGCAGGTCCAGGTAGAGCGGCTCGGTGCCCGAGTGCCCGACCAGCCCGCGCAGGTTCGTCGGCGCCTTGCGTCGCACGGGCGGCGAGCCGTCGCGCGGCGTCAGGGAGCCGTTCTCGCGCCACGCGTCAATGAGGCGGGACGGGTCCTCGGCCAGCGCGGTCCCGGCGAGGGTGAGGTAGGAGACCGAGCGCGGCAGGTCGGAGTCGTCGTCGACGGGCGCGCCGACGTCCACCACGGGGGCCAGGATGCGCGCCACCTCGTGGGCGGTCGCGAGGTCCACCGTCTCGCACGCCACCGGGAACGACAGCCGGCCCACCCGGACCTCGCCGCTCGTGGCGCCCGCGGTGGCTCCGGGGGCGCCCGCGGCGTCGACGGTGTCCACGAGGACGAACGTGCGGCACGCCGCCGGGAGCTGCTCGACCGACGGCGCGACCCACACGACGTGCACGCCCGCGTCCGCGCCGCGCTCCACGAGGCGCGTGAGGCGCGAGCGGTCGACGGGCGCGTCGTCCTCGACGAGCACGACGACGGTCGGCAGCACGGGCTTGGGCGTGTCCTCGCCCTCCTCGGGGTCGATCGGCCCGCGCAGCTCGGCGTGGGTGTCGAGGTCGGCCCCGCGCGCCTCGACGAGGTCCTCGAGCTGCGACAGCAGCGCCTGTGCGGCGCCGGGGTTGTCGGCCAGGTGGTCGCCACCCAGCGGGCTGTGGGGCGAGCCGGTGTGCGGCAGCCACTCGAGCCACTCCCAGTCGGCGCGCGAGCGCTGCGACGTCACGGCCGCGAGCACGAGCTCCGACGGCGAGTGCAGGCCCGCGAGCTGGACGAGGATCCCGCGCGCGACGGCGTCGACCGCGGCCCCCGCCCCGGCGACGCCGAGCGCACCGTCCGTGCGCAGGCGCGCGACGACCGGGACGCCGGAGATGGTCGCGCACTGGGCGTGCAGCTTCTCCAGCTCGTTCCAGTACTCGGGCAGCGTGTTGTTCTCGCCCGGCTGGTCGAGCTGGGTGCGCGACGGCGCGGCGCCGAGCCCGATGCGGACCGAGAGGAAGGCGTCGTGCTCCGGGCGGTGCGTCCACATCAGCCCGCCGAGCCGCCGGACCGCGTCGACCGTGTCGCCGACGGACGGGGCCTCCGAGAGGCGCACCGCGCGCTCGACGGCGTGCGTGCGGTCGATCGTCTCGCGCATCGCGACGACCCCCGCCTCGAACTGCTCGCGCTGCGCCTTGAGCTTGCGCTTGGCCTGGACCTTCTGGTCGAGGTAGTTGCCGAGCATGAGGATCGGGCTCAGCCCGACGAACACGATCGACAGGACGTTCCGCGTGACCGAGTAGAGGATCACGCCCATGAGCAGCGGCGCGACCATGGCCAGGTAGGGGAAGCGCTGCGGCTCCGGGGGCTGCGGCGGCTTGGGCGCCTTGAGCTTGCGCTCGGGGAAGCGGGCGACGACGCGCGGAGAGCGGTTGAACTCCACGACCGGGCTCGTCGGCGCGAGGCTCGTCGTGCGGTGCAGCGCGACGACGGACACGACCGTGCTGCCGATCGTCACCGTGTCCGACGACGTGAGCGTCGAGCGCATCATGCGCTGGCCGCCCATGACGAGCCCGTTGGCCGAGTTGGTGTCCGTGATCTCGATCGTCTCGCCCACCGTGAGGCGGGCGTGCCGCTTGGAGATCTGCGGGTCGCTCAGCCGGATGTCCATGTTGCGGTCGCGGCCCAGGTAGCTCGTCCCGACGGGCAGCGGGAACTCGCGACCCGCGTCCGGCCCCTCGAGCACGCGCAGGACGGCGACGGCCGCGCCGCGGTCCTGCCCGGGAGCGTCGAACTGCTCGGAGACCCGCACGATCGACACCGTCGACCCGGACCGCAGTCCCGCCTCCGTGAGGTCGCTCGTCGGCGAGAGCACGCGACCCTGGCCCGACCCCGACGGCGCGGTGCCGACCTGGAGCGTGAGCCGGTCCGGGACCGCCGTGCCCGACCGGGTGGGGTCGCCCGCGAACAGGGCCTCGGCGACGTCGCGCACCGTGGCCGTCGCGTCGGCCGTGACGGCGACGTTGGTCGTGCTGGCGTCGGGGCGGTGCAGCGTGAGCTTGATTCGCACGAAGGTTCCTGTTCAGGTCCGGGAAGAGGGACGGGCAGGCCGGAGGGCTCCGACGGTCGGGCGGCGGTGCGCAGGGCGCGACCAGGAGGGGCGCACGGGACGCGCGCCCGCGGAGCCGCCGACGTCAGCCGTCGTCGGCGAGGTCGAGCAGGGGCAGGTCGGCCGAGGTCACGAGGCGCGACGCCACGGCGTACTCGACGAGGCGCGCACGACGGTTCGTCGCGAGCGCGCCGGGGCCGCCGCGCAGCCCCTTGACGCCGATCCGGTCGAGCTTGTCGCACACGTTGTCGAGCTTGCGGTTGAAGCGCGTCGTCGCCCAGCCCAGCCGGGCGGCGGCCGCGGCCGACGACGGGATCTCCGACAGGCCCGTGCCGTCGCGGCGCAGCATCGGCTCCGCCAGCGCCACGATGAGCTGCTTCTGGCTCGTGGTGAAGGTGATCATGCCGATGGTCGTCGCGCCGCCCGACTCGGTGTCCTCCGAGCGGATCTCCTGGTACGGCGCGCCGCGGAGCTGTGCGGTGAGCTCGTACGTCGTCGGCCCGGCCGTGAACACGATCGACGTCGTCGGGAAGACGATCGGAAGGCGGTTGCCCGGCGAGAGCCAGGACTGGACCCCGCCGCCCGAGTCGCACACCGTCGCGGAGATGAGGGTCCCGACGTTGGCGAGCCACCAGATGCCGCCCTCGTGCGAGATGCGCAGGAAGCGGCGGTGCAGGTACGGGTTGTCCTCGATCGCGAGGTCGCCGTCCCGTCCGATGTCGAACGGTTCCCCGTCCACGGACGGGCGGAACCACTCCCCGCAGAACTCGACCGCGAGCTCGCTCACGCCGCCTCCCCCGTCACGCAGGCCTTCTGGGGCGCCGCGGAGAACTTGCCGTCCCGGTCCACGATCACCTCGATGCAGACCTGCTCACCCGGCTTGGCCCGCAGCTCGACGGTCGTCTCGTCGAACGCGTCCTTGTACGGCGAGTCCTCGATCGGGTCGAGCTTCTTCCAGGCGAACATGTCGCCCTCCTGCGCCTTGTCCGAGTCGTACGCCCAGGTGAACGTCGCGACCTCGCGCGCCGGGTCGTACGTGCCGACCAGGTCGTTCACGGGCGGCACGAGGTCGCCGAGGTTGTCCGACGGCACGAAGTCGTCGTCCGTGGCGGCCGTCTCCTCGCCGCCCCCGCCGGTGTCCGTGTCGTCCACCGTGGCGTCCGGACGCAGCAGGAAGAACCCGCCGACCGCGACCGCGACCCCGACGACGCCCGCGAGCGTCGCCCAGAGCGCGCCACGACCGGACCGTTCCTCCGTCGGCGCGACGGCCGGTCCGCCGTCCTCCGGCCCGGCGGTCCGGTGGACCGTGTCCTCGACCGGGGGCTGACCCCAGGCGCCCGGGCGCCGGGCGCCGGGGTACATCCGGGACGGGTCCGTGAGCTCCGCGACGGGCGCGTGGCCGCCCGGGCCGACGGCAGACGTCGGCGTGGTGCCCGCGGTGTGCGCGGGCGCGCCCTGGCTCCAGGCCGCGGGCGCGTAGGGCTGCTGCGGGACGCGCGGTCCGGGCTGCTGCGGCGGGGCGGCCGGTCCGGGCGCGACGGTCTGGCCGGGCCACGGACCGCCCTGCGGACCCGGCCGCAGCGGCGTCGTGGGCTGGGTCGGCCGGCTGGGCGCGACGGGTCCCGACGACGTCTCACCGGGCCCCGACGGGTCGATCGACACGACCTGACGCAGGCGGGTCCCGGCGTCGTCGTCCGGCTCCTCCTCCTGCACGTGCCCCGTGTCGTCGAGCAGGTCGATCGGGGTGACCGCGTACGACAGCTCGTTCTGCACCTGCTGGAGCGCGCGGGCGAACGCGAGGACCGTCGGGTAGCGCGACCCGGGGTTCTTCGCCATCGCCGTCGCGAGCACGCGCTCGAGCGAGGCGGGCACGTCCGTCCGCCCCGTCGGGGGCAGCGGCGAGGTCTCGATGCGGGAGATGAGGTTGGCGCTCGAGTTCGAGCCGCCGGGCACCTCGAAGGGCGTCCGTCCCGCGAGGAGCGTGTACGTCGTGGCGGCGAGCGCCCACACGTCCGTCGCGATGCCGCTGCGCGGCGGCTCGGCGAACGACTCGGGCGGTGACCACGGGATCGACATGCCCTCGGCCCGCGCGGCGTCGTCGACCGTCGAGGAGATGCCGAAGTCCGTGAGCGCCGGGTGGCCGTACTCGGTCACGAGGATGTTCGCGGGCTTGATGTCGCGGTGCAGGATCCCCGCGCGGTGCGCCGTCTCCACGGCACCGGCGATCTGGACCGCGGTGCGCAGCGCCTCGGCGACCGAGAGCCGCTCGGTGCGGTACCGCGCGCCCAGGTTGGGGCGCGAGCAGTACTCCATGGCGAGGTACGGGCGCCCGTCGTCGGCGATGTCCGCCTCGTACATGGTGACGATCGACGGGTGCGTCGAGAGCGTCGCCATGAGGTCGGCCTCGGCGTCGAACGCCGCCCGCTGCGAGTGGCTCGACCACTCGTGCAGCAGGACCTTGACGGCGACCCGCCGGCGGGGGCGCTGCTGCTGGTAGAGGAAGACGTCGGAGAACCCGCCCGAGCCGACCAGCGAGACGTACTCGAAGCCCTTGATCTCCGGCGGAGGGGACGGCGCGCGCTTGGTGCTCACCGGATCCCCTCGAAGACGAGGGTCACGCCGTCACCGAGGTCGGCCACGTCGCCGTCGACGACCAGGACCGGCTCCGACGGGTGCAGGCGCCGCGGCGGCTGGCCAGCGCGCAGGAGCGTGGTCCCGTTGGTCGTCGCCATGTCGCTCACGAGGACGTGCCACCCCTCGAGCGTGATCTCGAGGTGCGAGCGCGAGATGTCCTGCTGCGGGCTGGGCACCGTCACCAGACGGGGCAGGTCGGCCGCCTGCGACCGGGGCGTGCGCGGGCGCCGGCCCACGACGACGGGACGGTCGAGCTCGACCGTCTGCCCCGTCGAGACGAGGACCCGCCCGAGCGGCGGACGGATCGCGAGCTCGGCGTCGCCCTCGAGGGGCCCGCCGCAGAGCGCGCACGCGTCCCGCGACGGCGGGTTCGCGTGCCCCTGGGCGCACGTGCGCGCGAGGATCTGCTGCTGGCCGGGCCCGGGCGGAGCGCTGAACGACGGCGGCGGCGGCACCGGGGCGGCGGCACCGGCGTCCTGCGCGGCCGCGCGCAGGTCCGCGATGGCGGACGAGTGCACCGTGTGGCCGTCGTGGTCGAGACCGGGGGCGGGCTCGCCCTCGGCCTCGGTGGGCTCGCCGTCGGGGTCGACGACGGTCGCGGCGCGGTGCGCCGCGGCGGGAGTCGCACCCGTCCACTCCCGCGGGACGCCCGCGATGAGCCCGTCGCCGGGCGGGGCGGGCGGCGGCAGGGACGGCTCCCCCGCGACCGGCGCCGGGGGGACGGGCGGGGTCACGGCGTCCGGGGGTGCGGGCTCGTCGTGGTCCTCGTCGTCCTCGGTGCGCACCGCCGCGTCCTCGACGGTCCGCAGGATGGTCGACCCCCACAGGTGCGAGTAGTCGTCGTCCTCCTCCGGAGCCGCGGCGGCCTCGGACGCCTCGACCGCTGCCGCGGGCTCGTCCGCGACCACCGGCGGGGTCGGGACGTCGGACTCCGGCTCGGGCGCGATGGTCTCCTCGGGGAGGCGGAGCGTCGCGCCGAGCGGCGGCGCGGCCACCACGGGAACGGACGCGGGCTCCACGGCCGCCGGCTGGACGGCCGAGCCCCAGGAGGGCCGGTCCCTCGGTGCGGGCTCGGCGACGGGCGCGTCGTCGTCGAGGAGGTCCGTGGCGGCCGGCCGGGCGGGGCGCTCGACGAGCGGCCACGCGACGGCGCCCGCGAGGACCACGCCGGAGACGAGCGGCAGCGTGGCCGCGTCCCCGAGCAGAGGCTCCCCGGCCGGCGCCTCGTCGAGGGTGCCGACGACGCCGGTGTCAGAGCGCACGAGCAGCTCGACGACGTCGTCCAGGACGCGCTCGGACCAGGTGGTGACGCCTTCGCCCTCGACCCGCACGCGCTCGCCGCCGTCGAGCTCGAGGGTGACGGTCACCCGGCCGCGCGCGGCGACGTGGACGCGACGGTCCGCGACGACCGCGACCACGAACGGCGGCACCGTCCGCAGGCTCGAGCCGAAGGCTCCGGTGAGGACCTGGAGCACCTCGACGACCCCTGCGTCGGTGCCGAGCTGGTCCCAGACCTGCTCGACGAGCGAGGCCTCCACCGGACCCGGCAGCACGACGACCGTGCCGCCTCGCACCACGGCGCGTGCGGTTCCCGTGACGTAGCGCAGCGTCACGTCAGACCCCCGATCTGGAGACGAACATCCCTGGGCAGCGTGTCCTCGTCGACGGCCGGGCCCGGCGCCCCGGCATGGTCGCGCGGTGTCGTGCTCCCGCCGCTCGTGTCGTCGGACACGCCCGTCGCATCGACGACGACGACTGTGATGTTATCCCGGCCACCGGCCGCGATGGCCTCGTGGACCAGCCGCTCGGCGGCGGCCTGCGGGTCGGGCGTGGAGAGCAGGACCTCGGCGATCCGCTCGTCCGTGAGCTCGCCCGTCAGCCCGTCCGAGCAGACGAGGACGCGGTCGTGCCGCTCGATCGGCAGGTACCAGAAGTCCACCTGCGGGGCGTTGCGCGAGCCGAGCGCGCGCGTCACGACGTGCCGACGCGGGTGGGTGAGCGCCTCCGCGGGCGTCAGCAGCCCGGCGTCGACCATCTCCTGGACCTCCGAGTGGTCGACGCTCACCTGCTCGAGCTGCCCGCCGGCGAGGTGGTAGGTCCGCGAGTCGCCCACGTTGACGACGAGCCAGTACGGGTTCCCGTCCTGCTCCGAGACCACCACGCCGGTGACGGTGGTGCCCGCCCCCCGGCCGGGCTCGGTGACGATGGCCTGCACGTTCTCCTGCGCGACCGCGATCCGGTCGCGGACCTCGTCCGGAGTGACGACGTCGAGGTCGGCGAGCGGCCGGAGCGCCTCGACGGCCGTCGTGCTCGCGACCTCGCCCGCCTCGTGACCACCCATGCCGTCGGCGACGAAGAAGACGGAGCGCGAGACGAGGAACCGGTCCTCGTTGAGGAGCCGGCGTGCGCCCCGGTGCGACGCCGCGCCCCAGGCGAGGTGGACCTCGGCCGGCAGCTCGGTCGTCATGCGGCACCGGGGTGGACGACGATGCGGCGGTCGCCCACGTGGATCGTCGCGCCGACGGGGACGCGCACGCGGGTCCCGGGCTCGGCGACGCGCGGCGGGGCTCCCGGCACCGAGACGACGGTGCCGTTGGTGGAGCCGCGGTCCGTGAGCCACAGGCCGCTCGGGTCCGCCCGGAGCTCGGCGTGGGTCTTGGACACGGACCGCGTGGGGTCGTCGACCGCGACGAGGTTCCACGGGCCGCCGTCGGGCGCCTGCGGGTTGCGGCCGAGGAGGGTCGGTCGGTCGACGGCGCGACGCTCTCCGGACTCGAGCTCGATGACGACCGACACGTCGGGCGCGGGGTCCATGGCACGGACGTCCCGCGCCGTCATCCGCGTGCTGTCCCACTCCGCCTCGGCGGGCTCGGGCGTGGCTGCGGCGGCGGGCGCGGTGGCGGCGGGCCTCGCGGCAGGCGCCGCCGGCGTGGACGGCACCGGTGCGGCGGGGGTCGGCGGCGCGGGAGCGGCGACGGGCGCGGGGCCTCCCCCGACGCCGGGGACGCCGGTGATCAGGCCGCCGCCCGCGGGCGCGGCGGGCGACGGGAACGCCCAGGGGTCCGGGACCGGAGCGGCAGCCGCCGGCGCCTCCGGGGCGAACGCGCCCGGGGAGGCGGGTGCGACCGGGGTCGCGGCGCCCTGGCCGCCGACCGGGGCGGGCGGGTACGGCGCGTAGCCCGTCTGAGCAGGTGCGGGGGCGTAGCCGGGCTGGGGCGCCGGCGCGTACCCTCCGGCCGCGCCGTACCCGGCGCCCGCGGGCGCACCGCTCACGAGCGAGGCCACCCCCTCGAAGCCCGCGCCCGGCGACGCGGGGGCGACACCGCGCACGTCGAGCACGAGGGAGCGGCCGGCCTTGTCGTGCCACCCCTGCGACCGGCCGGAGGAGTCGAAGCCCGGGCTGAGCAGGACCACGAGGATCCCGCCCGCCGGCACGACGCCGACGATGATCCAGCGCAGCGCGGCCCGGCCGAAGCCGATCGGCTCGCGCGTCCCCGCGTCGACCGTGCGGATGCCCGTCAGGAGGTTGCCGAGCGTCTTGCCCGTCGAGCCCTCCCAGAACCACACCCCGACCCACCAGGCGAGAGCCAGGACGCCGGCCACCACGTAGACGACGAGCATCTTGCCGATCAGCGCGGCGGCCTCGTCCTGCGTCACGACCTGGACGCTGCCGAGCGGCGCTCCGACGATCGCGAGACCCGCGACGACGACCACCAGCGCGACGAGGCCCGGGACCGCGACGTCGACCACGTAGGCGAGGAAGCGTCGACCCCGCCCGGCGAACGGGGCGGAGGCCAGAGACGACGACGGCGCGGGTGCGGGCTGGCCGAAGGCCTTCTGCGTCGCGGCGTACACCTCGGGCTCCGTCGTGGTGTCGGGCGCCGAGTGCGGGGCCGCCGCGTACGGGAGGTCCGATCCCGCGCGTGCGGCGACGGCCTGGACGCTCCCGACCGGGCCCGCGGCGGGCTCGGCGACCGGCCGCCCCGTCCGGGGGAACGGCTGCCCGCACACCGCGCAGAACGCGGACCCCGAGGACTGCGCGGACCCGCAGGCGGCGCACGTCACGTCGCTCATGACTCGTCTCCCTGTCGTCTCGTCGGCTCCGACGGCGACCCTGCCGCCGGGGGCACGGCGCCACCCTTCGTGCCGGCGCGGCGGCCGGGCAGCCACCGGCGCAGACCCGAGGAACCGGAGGCCGCGCGCACGGACCGCAACGAGAGTGCGGCACGGACGCGGGCGCGACGGTTCACGGAGGAGCGTAGCCCCACGACGACGGAGTCCACGTCCGCCCAGAAGGCGTCGATCTCCTGCTCGCTCGGCTCGCCCTCGCCGAAGACGGTCGCGTCGGCCCGGTGCGCGAGCGGGATCGTGGCCGTCGCGCCGTAGGCCTGGGAGAGGAGGCCGGCGCCCTCGCGCCGTGTGGAGCCCGCGGGGACGGGCGTCCCGAGGTCCGTCGCGGTGTCGAGGACCTCGCGCCAGCCGCCGCTCACCCGGTCCACGGGACGTGCCGCCGCGCGACGTCGGGCCCGGCGGCGCGCCTTGTAGGCGAGCACGAGGATCACGGGCAGGGCGAGGAGCGCCAGGGGCACGACCACGGCGACCGCGACGAGGGCCGCCTGGCCCCAGTCGAAGCCGTCGCTCTCGGCCTTCTCCTTCTCCTCGTCGTCGACCTTCCCCGCCTCGGCCTCGGCAGGCTCCTCCGGCGGCTCCGGGTCCTCGAGGATCGGGGGCTTGGGCACCTGGAGGCTCTTGGGCTCCGGCTGGATCTTGTTGTCCTCGTCGGGGATCGCCGTGACCGGCACCCACCCGTAGCCGACGAACGGCACCTCCGCCCAGGCGTGCACGTCGGTCCCGGTCGCCGTGAACGGCTCGCCCGGCTCCAGCGGGTTCTTCTCCAGGTCCGGGTAGAAGCCCATGACGACCCGCGCCGGGATGCCGGCCTGGTTGGCCATGAGGGCGAGCGCGACGGCGAACTGCTCGTCGTCGCCCACCATCTCCTCGTCCGCGAGGAGGGTGTCGATGCGCTCCGCCGAGTGCCCCGGCCGCGAGGGCGGCTGGGTGTCGAGACCGCTCGAGAACACACCGCTCGCCACGAGGCCGTCGCGGAGCGCGAAGAGCTGGTCGACGGGCTCGGTCTCCTCCCCCATGAACTGGGCGGCCTTGCCCGCGAGCGACGCGGGCAGCGCGTCCTTGGGCGGGGTGGGGACCTCGATCGACTGGTCGATCGCGCCCGCCCGCAGGTCGTCCTCGGTGGGCTCGACCGTGACGAGCGTGTCGAGCGTGTACGAGTCGCCGGGGCGCAGCCCGGCGGTCGTCAGCGCGGTGCCCGTCGTCGAGTTGTAGTACGTCGTCTCGCCGAGCTCGCGCGCGCGCTCGCCCGCGTAGGTGATGCCCTCGAGCGTGCCGACGTCGGGCACCCACACGCCGGTGTACTCCCCGACCTGGACGTCGACGCGCGTCGGCGTCCCGGACGCGACCGTGGCGATCTCCTCGCCCGCGCGCGTGTAGACGCCGGAGCCGGGCAACCCGCTGGAGACGTCGTAGACGACGCCGTTGTAGGTGTCGAGACCGGCGAGGCGGACCTTGGCGCCGGCAGGGAGCCCCCGCACGGTGAACAGCTCGTCCTCGCGCATGTCCTTGGCGTACTTGCGGAACGCCGTGAGCGGGCTCACGTACTCGTGCAGGTCGAGCGGCGGCACGACGGTCTCGCGCAGCACGGTGCGCGGCTCGTCCGGCAGCAGCACGGGCGCGGCGAACGCGGCCGCGACGCCGCCGACGACGAGCATCGCGGCGCCCGTGCGCACGCGGTGCCACCAGAGCCGCCGCGTCGCGGCCTTGCTCGCCTCGGTCGTGATCTGGTGCGCGCCGAGCCGGGAGGCGGTGACCCGCCACCCGGCCCACAGCAGGCCCACGCCGCCGACGACGAGACCCTGCGCGACCGGGAACGCCGCGATGACGGTCCCGAGCAGGATGACCCCGACGAACGCGACCACCACGGGCACGAGCGCCCACGCGGCGCGGCGCGCACGCCACGCGATCGTCCCCGCGAGGAGCGCGGTGGCGAGCATGAGGAGGTACGGGACGACCGCGAGCTCCGGGAAGGAGTGCAACGGCGGGACCGTGGTGACGAACTCCTTCCAGCCCGTGACGGCGCCGCGGAGCAGGTCGGTGATCGTCTGGAGCGACGGGACGACCCCGCCGATCGCGTCGGCCGGGAGCGCGAGCGCGGCGCCGAGGAGCAGGTAGGCGACGACCGCGACCACGAGCACCGTGGCGGCCGACCACCGGCGCCAGGCCCCGAGCCAGGCGACCAGGAGCCCGACGACGGCACCGCCGGCGGCCGGGACGAGGTACCCGGTCGACCCCCACACGGGCCCGAACCCGACCGCGACCGCGCCGAGGACGAGGACCAGCGCGAGCGCGTCGACGGCACCGAGGGCCGTGAGCGCCCGCGGGGCGTCGGCGCCGCGCAGCCGGGTCGTGTTGCGTTGCGACGTGCCGGAGGACGGGACGGGCGTGCCGACCGGGGTGGCGCGGCGCGAGCCGCGCGTCGTGGTGCTGGGAGCGCTCATCAGTCGTTCAGCCTCCGCAGGGCGAGGGGGAGCTCGCCGAGCTCGCCGATGGTGAGGACGACGAGCTCCGCGATCGCGTGCCGGCTGAGCGAGGCCCCGGGGACGCACTGGATCGCCATGACGCGGACGTCCTGGGGAAGCCGGGCGGACGCCGCCCGCAGCTCGGTGGGCGTCACCCTGCTGCCGACGATGAACGCCACGACGGACGCGTCGCTGATCGTCAGGCCGGCGACGCGGGCGACGTCGACGAGCGACGTGCGCTGCGCCCGGGTCTCGACGCGCGCGAGGTCGTCGAGCAGCCGGGTGCGGTGGTCGCCGCGCAGGTTGCCGTCGTTGACGAGGACCGTGACGCCACGGTCCTCCTTGATCGCCTGGAGCCCGAGCGACCCGCACGCGCTCACGGCGAGCTCGAACTCGTCGTCGTGCGCGTAGTCCTCCGCACGCGTGGAGAGGAGGACGGCGAGGTGCGACCGGCGCGTCTCCTCGAACTGGCGGACCATGAGCTGCCCGGTGCGGGCCGTCGTCTTCCAGTGGATGTGCCGGCGGTCGTCCCCCGGGACGTAGTCGCGCAGCGCGTGGAACGAGACGTCCGAGTTGGAGATGTCCGTCGTGACGCGGCCCTCGAGGTCCTTGAGGAACCCGGTGGACGAGCCCGAGAGGTTCTTCACGCGCGGGTGGACGAAGAGCTCCTCGGGCTCGGTCCAGACGACCTCCCGGCGCAGCAGGCCGAGCGGGTCCGCCCGCACGGAGCGGACCGGTCCCACGGAGATCACCGAGCGCCGGTGCGTCGGCACCGTGAAGATCTCCTCGTGGCTCGCCTGGGGGCGCAGGCGCGGGACGGGGAACGTCGCCATGCCCTGCCCCACCGGGAGCTCCATGACCGACGGGAGCAGCGGCCGCCCCGAGTCGTTGCGCACGTCGAGCCGCCCCACGGCGCGGTCGCCGACCGTGACGCGCTGCTGCGCGAGGTCGAGCACGACGGCGTAGCGGAAGCGGCCCAGCACGAACGCGATCGCTGCCAGCAGCGACACCGTGAGCAGGACCGCCACCACCAGGAGCTCGAGCCACGAGAAGGCCAGCCCGGCCCACCAGGCCCCGATGGTGACGACGAGCGCCGCCCAGCCGAAGGGGCTGACCGCCGAGGTCACGGGCTCGACGGCCCGCGCCGCCGGCGCCAGCGCGCGTCCGACGGGCGCCGCGACCCGTCGGAGGGGCGCCGCGAGGGGTCGGAGCAGACCGGCGAGGGCCGACGACGCGGGTGGCGTGCCGGTCCTGCCGCGCGGGCTGCCGGAGCTGGCGCTCGGGCGGCCGGTCGAGGGGCCGTGTGAGGCGTTCATGCGATGAGCTCTCGATCGGTACGGGGAAGGACGGTCCGCCGTCGGAGGTCCGCACGGCAGCGCGGACGGGCGGGATGGGCGGGCGGCGTGGGGAGCGCCGCGCCTCCGGTCAGGCGGAGCGTCGCTCCTGCGGCGCCGCGACGTCGGCGAGGAGGCGGCCGAGCACGGCCTCGTTCGTCGCGCCGGCGAACTCCGCCTCCGGGTCGAGCACGAGGCGGTGGGCCCAGGCCGGCTGCGCGAGCTCCTTGATGTCGTCCGGCAGCACGTAGTTGCGGCCGTGGGCCGCGGCCCAGACCTTCGCGCAGCGCACGAGCGCGAGCGAGCCACGGACGGAGACGCCGACCCGGACCTCGGGCGCGTTGCGCGTCTCCTCCGCGAGGCGGGAGACGTACTCGAGCACCGCACCGTCGACGTGCACGCGCGCGGCGAGCTCGGCCATCTCCGTCACGGCCTGCGTGGTGATGAGCGGCTGGAGCGCCTTGCTCCGGTCGCGCACGGCGGCACCCGAGAGGATCTCCACGGTCGACGCGTGGTCCGGGTACCCGATCGACGCCTTCATGAGGAAGCGGTCGAGCTGGGCCTCGGGCAGCCGGTAGGTGCCGGCCTGCTCGATGGGGTTCTGCGTCGCGATGACCATGAACGGGCGGCCGACCTCGTGGCCGACGCCGTCGACGGTGACCCGACCCTCCTCCATGACCTCGAGCAGAGCGGACTGCGTCTTGGGCGACGCACGGTTGATCTCGTCCGCCAGCACGATCGACGCGAAGATCGGGCCCTGGTGGAACTCGAACTTCCCGGTCTTCTGGTCGTAGATCGTCACGCCGGTGACGTCCGAGGGGAGCAGGTCCGGCGTGAACTGGATGCGGTTGTTCGTGCCCTGGACGCTCGCCGCCAGGGCGCGGGCGAGCGACGTCTTGCCGGTGCCCGGGGCGTCCTCGAGGAGGATGTGGCCCTCGGAGAGCATGCACGTCAGGGTCAGGCGCACCACGTGCGCCTTGCCCAGGACGGCCTGGCCCACATTGCCGACGAGGCGGTCGAAGGTCTGAGCGAACCAGGCGGCCTGCTCGGGGGTCATGGTGGTCATTCGTCGCTTTCCGTTCGCTGTGCTGGAGGCGTGCTCGGGGTCGTCGAGCCGCTAGTACCAGGTCATGGAGTTCGTGTTCCCGATGGTCGTGTCGATCCGCACCGACGAGCCCGGCTGCCCCCAGACGCACTGCTGGCCGCCCGAGTAGTTTCCGTTGCCGTCGGTCCGCAGGGCTCGACCCTGCGCGTCGTAGCTGTAGTTGCCCGACCCGATCCGGTCGCCACCGCCGTAGCAGGTGGTCCGGAAGGCGGTGTTCGGCGGTCCGTCCTTGATGGTCAGGTACAGCTCGGCGCACGACGAGTGGGTGCACACACCGGGCCAGTTGCCGTCGGGGAGCTTGTGGTTGCTGCCCTTGCTCACCGTGAACACGGGCTCGGGCTTCTTGTCGGACGTCGCGGACCGGCAGGTCTCCTTCGCCGCACCCTCCGTGGGCGTGACCTTGACGCAGATCTCGCGCGTCGCCGAGTACCCGACGCTCAGGGTCCCCGAGCCCGACTTCGCGCTGGACTGCACCGCGCCGCGGACCGACACGCTGTAGTCGCGGCCGTTGTCCGAGGTGGACCAGCGGTAGGAGATGCTCTGGTCGCCGCCGGTCATGGACACGTCCGGCGCGGGGATCGGGCCGTACGGCGACTCCCGGTTGGCGCTGGCTGCCGCCCCGGGCTCGCGTGCGCCGTCGACGCCCGCGACCGCGCGCACCTTGATCGTGTACGGCGTGCCGTTCGTGAGGCCTCCGACGATCTTGTTGCCGCCGAGCGCCTGCCAGCCGCTGCCCGCGTCGTACTGGTACGAGATCTCCTCTGCCCGGACGCCGTTGCCCGACGCCGCGCCGAACGAGAGCTGGATCTGGCCGTTCATCCCGTTCGCGTCGGCGCTGAGGTTGGACACCGTGCCCGGGGTCGCGAACGCACGGACCGGGTCGGACGCCGGCGAGAACTCCGCGTCACCAAACTTGTCGGTGGCCTTGTTGTGCGCCTTGACACGGAACGTGTAGCCGGTGGTGTCGGCGGGCACGCCGAGGGTGGCCGACGTGGCGCCTCCGGCAACGGTCGCGGTCCTGACCACGGAGCCGCCCTGCACCGCCTCGACGGTGTAGGAGGTGATCGCCGCACCGTTGTCGTCCGGCGCCGCCCACGAGACCTGCATCTGCGACGTGTCGCCGATGGCGGTGCGCTTCGCCGAGGGCTTGCCCGGCGCCGCGGGCTTGCCCGCGGGTGTCTCCGCCGCCGAGTACTCGCCCCAGTCCGAGGGGTCCGGGGCGCGGTTGTTCGCCCGGACGCGCACCTTGTACGCCACGCCGTTCTGCAGCCCGTCCCAGGTCACGGAGGTGCCGGTGAGCGCCGTCTTCTGGACGGCCCCGACCGGCGGCGCCGGCGAGATCTCCAGGTCGACGGTCTCGATGGCGGAGCGGTCGGTGTAGGTCTGGTTGGTCCAGGTGACGGTGAGGGACTGGTCGCCGAACTCGAGGGTGGGCGCGGCGGGCGGGTCGGGCTTCTCGTCCGGACGCGCGACGGCGGAGGCCGGGGAGGCGGGGCCGTCGCCGACGGCGTTGGTCGCGAACACGGTGAAGGTGTACTCGACGTTGTTGGTCAGGCCGTCGAGGGTGCAGGTGGTGGTGCCGCAGGCCTTCTCGTAGCCGTTCTGGGATCGCACGGTGTAGCCCGTGATCTCGGCGCCGTTGTTGTTCGGCGGGTCCCAGGACAGCACGACGGTCTTCGACCGGACCTCCTCGACCTGTGGCGTCGCCGGAGCGTCCGGCTTGCCGAGCACCGTGAGCTGGATGCGGCCCTCGACCTCGCGGTCGGGATCCTTCGTGGCGTCCTGCACCCGGTACCTCACGACCATGACGCCGATGAAGTTGTCGCGAGGCGTCACGGTGACCTGGTCACCCGCGACGCTCGGTGTGCCCTGACCGGTCTCCACGACCGCGTCGACGAGCTTCAGCGGGGTGTCGGGGAAGGGGTTGGAGTCGTTGGCGAGCACGGGGACCGTGGTCGGCTTGCCCTGGTGGGCGTCGTCGACGGTGTCCTGGTTGGCGCGCGCGAGCGGTCGGGTGGAGGCCACGACGGTCAGGGTCGCGGTGCCCTCGACCGGGGGGTGCTCGCCGTCGGTGACGGTGATCGGGACCTGCACGACCGAGCCCTTGGGGACCTCGGGGGTGGCCTGGGCGTGCAGGGTGGAGCCCTCGACGGTCACGGTCAGACCCTGCGCCTGGCCGGTGGCCTTGAAGGTCAGGGGGTCGCCGTCCGGGTCGGTGGCGAAGCGCGCGAGGTCGACCGAGGCCTCCTCGCCCGCCGCGACGTCGAGCGTCGGGGTGCCCACGAGCTCCGGGGGGAGGTTCTCCGGCGGCAGCACGGTGACGGGGATCGTCAGCACGTTGGTGTGACCCTCGGGGTCGTCGGGCCCGGAGCCGTCGGTGACCTCGAACGACACCGCCGCGGGACCCGTGTAGTCGGCTTCGGGGGTGTACACGATCTCGGTCACGGAGGGCACCTCGCGCGAGCCCTCGGTCGCCGTGACCTTGTCCTCGGTCGTGAGCCGCGGCGTCCTGCCCTCGACGACGAGCACGTGCTCCGTGATGTCGATCGGCAGGGACTCGCCCGCCAGCACCTCGAGCTGGGTCCCGGGGCGGAGCGTGGGCTTCTGGTCGGTGAGGCC
>NZ_JNBQ01000036.1 GCF_001019615.1 Cellulosimicrobium funkei
ACGCGTACCTCGAGGCGAACAAGGACATGCCGTCGCTGCACTACGCGAAGTTCGGCGGCGAGGACCTGCCGGGCTTCCCGGAGGCGTGGACGGACCGCTGACCGGACCGCTGACCGGTCGTCCGCCGACCGGTCGCTGACGGAGCGGCGTCGGGTCCTGGGGAACCGGGGCCCGACGCCGCGCGCAGCGTCGCCGCGACCGACGACCAGCCACCGCGCGACCGGACCAGGACGAGGTCGGCCCGCGCCCCGGGGACGAGCGCACCGCGGTCGGTGAGGCCAGCCGCGCGCGCGGGGCCGGAGGTGACGAGCGCCACCGCCGCCGGCAGCGTCGCCAATCCTTCGCGCACGAGCACGTCGACGGCGGCGAGCATCGCGGACGGCACGTAGTCGGACGCGAGCGCGTCGACCAGCCCGAGCGCGACGAGCTCGCGCGCCGAGACGTTCGCCGCGTGCGACCCGCCGCGCACCGCGTTCGGGGCTCCGGCGACCACCACGAGCCCGGCGGCCCGCGCCGCGCGCGCCGCCTCGACCGTCGTCGGGAACTCCGCGACCGCGCCGCCCCGCGCGACGAGGGCCTCGACGTCGGACGTCGTCTCCGGGTCGTGCCCGGCGAGCCGCACCCGCCCGGCCCGGGCGAGACCACCGAGCCAGTCCAGCGTCGCCGCCCCGACGTCGGCGCGCGCCTCGCGGTCCGTGCGCCACCGCGCCACGTGGTCGTGCGCGGCGCCCGCCGACATGCCCGCGCGCTCGACGAGCCACCGCTCCATCGTCGCCGGCCGCGCGTACTGCCCGATGCCGGGGGTGTGGTCCTCGTGCGAGACGAGCGGCACCCCGCCCGGCCCGTCGCGCTCCGTCCCGGACGCCGCCTCGTCGAGGACCGCGCGCAGCTCGGCCACCGCGGCCGGGCAGCGCACGTCGAGGCGGTGCAGCGCGCGCGCGCCGTCGGCGTGGGCCGCGTCGTCCGCGAGCGCCGCGAGCATCTCGCGCGGCTCCGGCTCGCCCGCGGGCAGCCCGACGGGCGTCCGCTCCCCGTAGGCGACCCCGTGGAAGGCGGTGAGGACGCCCCCGGCGGCGAGCCGCGCGATCGCGGTGCGCACCGCGAGCGGGAGGGGCAACCGGGCGCCCGGCCGGGGGCGCACCTCGTGGCCGAGGACGTCGGTGTGCACGTCGACGAGGCCGGGCAGGAGCAGGGCGCCGCCGCCGTGGAGGTCGGGGCGCGCACCGCGCGGGGCGGGGCCGACCTCGACGACGCGGCCGGAGCGCACGACGACGCGCGCGTCGTCGACGACGGCGTCCGGGAGGACGGCGGTCACGCCGCCGAGGACGTAGTCGGCCGGGGCGTCGACGAGGTCGCGGGGACCGTGCCCCGGGTTCCGGGCGGGGAGCACCCTGCCGGAGACGGTGGTGGTCGGGGACATGGGCGCATGTTGTCCGGACGACCTGGCGAGACGGTGAACGACAGTTCACCGGCGGTTCACCCGTGCAGGGCCGTCGGTTCGTCCGCGCCTCCCAGACTCCAGTCGGCGCCGGCCCCGGTGCCGCCTCGGACGTCACACCCCCGGAGTCGACATGAAGACCACCACCACCTCCTTCGCCGCCGTGGCCCTGGCGGGCGTCGCGGCGCTCGCCCTGTCCGCGTGCGGGGGATCGAGCGAGGCCGCCGACGCGTCCGCGACCGGCACCACCGAGAGCGGCTTCCCGAAGGTCCTGCGCCTCGGCGCCATCCCGGCGGAGAACTCGACCGACCTCGCCGCCGGGTACGAGCCGATCATCGCGATGCTGGAGGCGGAGACGGGCGCGACGGTCGAGGTGAGCCAGGCGTCGGACTACGCGGGCGTCATCGAGGGCCTCATCGCGGACAAGGTCGACCTCGCGTTCCTCGGCTCGTTCGCGTACGTCATCGCGACGCACAACGACGCGGCGATCACGCCGCTCGGCGCGGTGATCGAGGAGAAGGGCGCCGAGCCCGGCTACTACTCGCTCGGCATCACGCAGGGCGACAACGCCGAGATCGACGGGCTCGAGGACTTCGCCGGCCGCAGCGTGTGCTTCGTCGACCCGGGCTCCACGTCCGGGTTCCTCTACCCGAGCTCGGGCCTCATCGACGCGGGCGTCATCACGTCCGGCACCGAGAAGGACCTCGCCGCGGGCGTGCAGCCGGTGTTCGCGGGCGGGCACGACGCGTCGGCGCTCGCCGTCGCCGCGGGCGACTGCGAGGCGGGCTTCGCGATGCAGTCGATGGTGGAGGACACGCTGCCCGCCGCGGGCGACCTCGCGGAGGGCGACCTCAAGGAGGTCTGGCGCTCTCCCAAGATCTCGGGCTCGCTGTTCGTCGGCAACGACGCGCTCGGCGCGGAGAACATCGCCACGCTCACGACCCTCCTCACGGAGAAGGCCAACTCGGAGTACCTGCTCTCGCGGGGCTTCTGCGACGGCGAGTGCCTGCTGACGGACGAGGACGCGTGGGGCTTCGCGCCCGCGGAGGACGCGGACTACGACGGCACGCGCGAGGTCTGCACGCTCACGAAGTCGGACAAGTGCGAGGGCTGACCGTGCCCGCCGCGCCGGTGGCGGCGGAGCCGCTGGTCCGGGTGCGTGGTCTGGTCAAGGAGTTCGACGGGACCACGGCCCTGGCGGGCGTCGACCTCGACGTCGCGCGCGGCGAGCTGCTCGTCCTGCTGGGCCTGTCGGGCTCCGGCAAGTCGACGCTCCTGCGCTGCCTCAACGGGCTCCAGCGTCCGACCGCGGGCGAGGTGACGGTCGCGGGCACGCGGATGGAGCACGCGTCGTCGCGCGAGCTGCGCCGGCTGCGCACCGAGGTGGGCTTCGTGTTCCAGCAGTTCAACCTCGTCGGCCGCCTCACGTGCCTGGAGAACGTCCTCGTGGGCGGGCTCGGCCGCGTGCGCGGCCCGCGGTACGGCGTCTCGACGTACTCGCGCCGCATGCGCGCCGAGGCGCTCGCCCACATCGAGCGCGTCGGCCTCGCCGACCAGGCGTACCAGCGCGCGGACACGCTCTCGGGCGGGCAGCAGCAGCGCGTCGCGATCGCGCGCACGCTCATGCAGCGTCCCCTGCTCGTGCTCGCGGACGAGCCGGTCGCGTCCCTCGACCCGGAGAACGCGGGCGCGGTCATGGACCTGTTCGTGCGAGTCTGCGCCGAGGAGGGCCTGACGGTCGTGTGCACGCTGCACCAGGTCGACCTCGCGCTCGGCTGGGCGGACCGCCTCGTGGGGCTGCGCCACGGGGAGAAGGTCCTCGACCGTCCCGCCGCGGGCCTCACGCGGGACGAGGCACTGGCCATCTACCGGCGCGTCGAGCCGGGCACCGGCACGAGCGAGGCCGCGGCCGGGTCCGGCACGGCCGCCGACCTCGCCGGCGGCGTCGCGCAGCGCTCCCGAGCGCGGGTGCCGGCGTGAGTGCGCCGGCCCCGGAGGCGACGCGCGCGACCCGGGAGGCGCCCGCCCCGACGACCGCCGCCCCGCGCCTTCCCGCGCGCCCGCGCACCACGCACCGCCAGCTCGTGCTGCGCGGGCTGGCCGGGGGCGCGGTGGTCGCGACGCTCGTCGCGGCGTCGTCCATCGGGCTCGACCTGCCCACGCTGGTCGCGGGCGGCGAGGACGTCGCGAACCTCGTCGAGCGCATGCTGCCGCCGCGCGTCGACGACCCCGCCCGGATCGCCACGCTCGCCCTGGACACGGTCCTCATGGCGTTCCTCGGCACGGTGCTCGCCACGGTCCTGTCGGTGCCGCTCGCGTTCCTCGCCGCCCGCACGACGACGCCGCACCCCGCCGTCGCGACCGTCGCGCGCGCGGTCATCACGTTCTGCCGTGCCGTGCCCGACCTCGTCTTCGCCGTGCTGTTCGTCCGGGCTCTCGGGCTCGGCGTCCTGCCCGGGGTCCTCGCGCTCGCGCTGCACTCCGTGGGGATGCTCGGCAAGCTCTTCGCGGACGCGATCGAGGACGCCGACCCGGGGCCGCGGGAGGCCGTGCGCAGCGTGGGCGTCGGGAGGCTGCGCGAGCTGCTGAACGGCGTCGTGCCGCAGGTGGTGCCGGCGTGGGTGTCGGCGTTCGTCTACCGCGTCGACATCAACCTGCGGACGTCGGTGGTGCTCGGGTTCGTCGGCGCGGGCGGGATCGGGTTCGCCCTCCAGGACGCCCTGCGCGGCCTGGTGTACCCCAAGGCGCTCGGGATCGTCGCCGTCATCCTGGTGCTGATCGCCGTCATGGAGCTGCTGGCGGTCGCGGTCCGGCGGACGCTGCTCGCGCCGCGGAGGCCGCGGTTCCGCCGCGACCGCGCGGTGCGGTGGGTCTCGGGAGGCGCCGCGGCGGCGCTCGTCGTCGTCGCGTTCGTCCGCCTCGGCATCGACCCGCTCGAGATCGTCACGTCGGTCCCGAGCCTGCTCGAGGTCGCCGGCCGCACCTTCCCGCCCGACCTCACCTCGCTCGGTCCCGCGCTGTGGGAGGCGATGCTCCAGACGCTCGCGATCGGGCTCGTCGCCACGGGGATCGGGGTCGTGCTGTCCCTCCCGCTGGGCCTGCTCGCCGCGCGCACCGTGGCCCCGCACCCCACCGTCTACGCGGCCGCCCGCACGACCATCCTCGTCGTCCGGGCGATCCCCGAGCTCATCCTCGCCGTCGTCTTCGTCGCCGCCGTGGGCCTCGGCCCCGTCGCCGGGGCGATGGCCCTCGGCATCGGCTCGATCGGGTTCCTCGGCAAGCTCGTCGCCGACGCGGTCGAGGAGATCCCGCCCGGCGCCGCGGAGGCCGTCCGCTCGGTCGGCGGCGGCTGGTGGAAGGTCCTCTTCTCCGCCGTCCTGCCGCAGGGGATGCCGTCGATCGTCGGCTCGGGCCTGTACCTGCTCGACGTCAACATCCGCACCTCGACGATCCTCGGGATCGTCGGCGCGGGCGGCGTCGGGTTCCTCCTCTTCGAGGCGGTCCGCACCCTCCACTTCGAGGTGGCCGGCGGGATCGTCCTCCTCGTGTTCCTCGTCGTCCTCGTCATCGAGAGGCTCTCCGGATGGATCCGCGCACAGCTGACCTGACCACCGTCGCGCTCTGGGAGGGAGGTGCCGCCGTGCGGCTCGCCGAGGTCCCCCTGCCCGAGCTCAAGCCGGGCGAGGTCCTCGTCCGGGTCCGGCTCGCGACCGTGTGCGGCAGCGACCGCCACACCGTGACCGGACGACGGCGCTCCCCCGCCCCCTCCGTCCTCGGCCACGAGGCCGTGGGCGAGGTCGTGGCCATCGGGCCCGACGGCGCGCGTGCCGTGGACGGGCACCGGCTCACCCCTGGCGACCGCGTGGTCCCCGGCGTCGCCGTCGCGTGCGGCGCGTGCGACCGCTGCCTCGCCGGACGGACCGCGAAGTGCCGCGCCGTCCGCAAGGTCGGGCACGAGTCCTTCGAGTCCGAGTGGGCGCTGAGCGGCACGTACGCCCGCCACCTCGTGCTGCCCGCCGGGGCGACCCTCGCCCGGGTGCCCGACCGGCTGCCCGACGAGCTCGCGGCGCCCGCGGCGTGCGCGACCGCGACCGTGACAGCGGTCGTCGAGGCCGCCGGCCCGCTCGGCGGCCGTCGGGTGCTCGTGAGCGGCGCCGGGATGCTCGGCATCACGGCCGTCGCCGCCGCGCGCGACGCCGGGGCGGCCGAGGTCGTCGTGACCGACCCCGACCCCGCGCGGCGCGGGCTCGCGCTCCGGTTCGGCGCGACCTCCGCGCGCGCCGTCGACGAGCCCGTCGGCCTCGTCGACGTCGCGATCGAGCTCTCCGGGGCGAGCCCCGCCGTCGCGCGCTGCCTCGACGTGCTCGACGTCGGCGGCCGGCTCGTGCTCGCGGGGTCGGTGGCGCCCGCGCCCGCGGTCGCGCTCGACCCGGAGCGCGTCGTGCGGGGCTGGCTCACGGTCACCGGCGTCCACAACTACGAGCCGCGGCACCTGGGCGCGGCGCTCGACCTGCTCGACCGCACGCGCGACGCCGTCCCGTGGCGCGAGCTCGTGTCGGCCCCCGTCCCGCTCGACGCCCTGGGCGACGTGCTCGCCGGGCCCCCCGGCACGGCGCCCCGCGTCGCGGTGCGCCCGTGACGGACGGGTCAGGCCTCACCGAGCTCCAGCACGACGCGGACCGCGTCGGCGCGCACCCACCGCTCCGTGGACAGCAGCGGGCGTCCGCCGACGCCGTCGCGCGCGAGGCTCGCGATGAGCCACGCCGGGTCGCCGGGGCGGCAGCCGAGACCCGCGCTCGCGTCGTCGGGAGCCGACTCCATGCTCGCCCGGGTCCAGGCGCGCTCCGGCACCGCGCGTGCGGACTGGCGCAAGATCGTGTCGAGCGACTCCTCGTGCCGCAGCGCCGCCGGCAGCTCGGGCACGAGCGCGGCGGCCAGCCACTCGACGCCCCACGCCGCGGGCATGCCGTCGATGAACGACCGGCGCACGAGGCGGAAGCCCGCCGTGCCGGGCGCGGTCTCCAGGGCCGCCGCCACGTCGTCGGGCAGCGGCACCTCGTCGCACGCGAGCACGACGGCGCGCGGCTCCGCGCCCACGGCCCGCAGCGTCCGGCTCCACGACGGCGCGCGGCCCGGGGCCACCAGGTAGTCGACCCGGCGCCGGGTGAACGTGCCCTGGCCCTGGATGCGGCTCACGAGCATGCGGCGCTCGAGCTCGGCGAGCGCCGCGCGCGCCGCCGCCCGCCCGACGCCGAACCGCTGCCCCACCTCCGCCTCGGACGCCACGCGCGTCCCGGGCGGGAGCCGCGCGAGCTCCTCGGCGAGCACGCGCACGATCTCGGTCGACCTCGTCACGGGCGGACCGTACCGCCCGCAGGTGGACCCCCGGTGAACTCGACCCCCGACGGAAGGACCCCCATGCTCCGCTCCACCCCCGCCCACGTCGTCGTCGTGGGGGCCGGCGTCGTCGGCCTCGGCGCCGCCGCCGAGGCGCACCGGCGCGGGCACCGCGTGACCGTCGTCGAGCAGGCGTCCGCGGTCGTCGGCTCGTCGGTGCAGAACTTCGGCCACGTCTGCACGACGGCGCAGGCCGGTCGGGCGCGTACGTACGCGCTCGCCGCCCGCGAGCGCTGGCTCGCGCTCGGAGCCGCGGCCGGGTTCGCCGTCGCCCCGACGGGCACGCACGTCGTCGCCCGGACGGCGCCCGAGCTGCGCCTGCTCGGCGAGCTCGCGGACGAGCGCGGTGCGGACGAGGTGCGCCTGCTCGGGGCGGACGAGGCCCGGGCCGCGGTCCCCGTCCGGGCGGCGGACGTCGTCGGCGCGGCGCACCTGCCGCTCGACCTCCAGGTGGACCCGCGCGCGGCCGCGCCGGCGCTCGCGGCCTGGCTGGCGTCGCAGGGCGTGACGTTCCGGTGGCGCACGGCCGTCCGCGCCGTGCGCACCGGGCGGGTCGAGACGACGCGCGGGCCGCTCGACGCGGACGTGGTCGTCGTGGCGACGCACCACGACCTCGACCGCCTCCTGCCCGACGTCGCCGCGTCCGTGGGACTGCGTCGCTGCCGGCTCCACATGCTCCGGGTCCGGCCCGGGTCGCCGCCCGGGTCGCCGCTCGGGCTCCGCACCCCGCTGCTCACCGGCTGGTCGACCGTGCGCTACGCGGCGCTCGCCGCGTGCCCCTCCGCGCCGGACGTCGCCGCGGAGCTCGCGGCGGCCGACCCGGAGGCGGCCCGGTGGGACGTCAACCTCATGGCGACGCCGCAGGCCGACGGGACGCTCCTCCTCGGCGACACGCACGCGCGCGGCGACGACGCGCCCGTCTTCCAGGACGAGGAGGGCTTCGAGGTGCTGCTGCGCCTCGCCCGCGACCTGTTCGGCCGCGACGACCTCGCCGTCGTCGAACGCTGGCAGGGCACGTACGCCTCGGCGCCCGACCGCGAGCTCCTCCTGGCCGAGCCCGAGCCCGGCGTCCACGTCGCGACGGTGACGACCGGCATCGGCATGACGACGGGCCTGGGGCTCGCCGCCGACGCGCTGGACCGCGCGGGGCTCCCCGACCTCTCCTGACGGCGCGCGCCCTCCGCCGCCCCTTGAACCGCACCACCCCACCGGAAGGACACCCCGTGATCGCTCTCGCAGCCTTCGACATCGCCGGCACGACCGTGGAGGAGGGAGGAGCCGTCTACCGCGCGCTGCACGACGCGGTGCGCCGGCACGGCAGCGCCGCCGACGTCGACGACGTCGCGCGCTGGATGGGCGCCGACAAGCGCACCGCCATCCGAGCGCTGCTCGCGCTCGGCGGCGACCCGACCGCCGTCGAGGAGACCTTCGTCGACTTCGAGCAGATCCTGCGCGAGGCGTACGACGCGACGCCGCCCGTCGCGATGCCCGGCGTGCTCGACACGTTCGCCGCCCTGCGCGCACAGGACGTGCGGCTCGCCCTCACCACCGGCTTCTCCGCCGACGTCACCGGGCTCCTGCTCGACCGCCTCGGGTGGCGGACGGGCGTCGTCGACGCCGTCGTCACCACCGACGACGTCCCCGCCGGCCGTCCCGCGCCGTACATGGTCCACCGGGCGATGGAGCGCACGGGCGTCACCGACGTCGCGCAGGTCCTCACCGTGGGCGACACCGTGCTCGACCTGCGCGCCGGGACCCAGGCGGGGGCGCGCGTCGTCGTCGGCGTGCTCAGCGGCGGCGTCCCGCGCGCGGTCCTCGAGGCGGCGCCGCACACCCACGTCGTCGACAGCGTGGCCGATCTCCCGGCCGTGGTTAGCGAGGTCGAGGCCTCCGACGTCGGGGCGCGCGAGGTCGAGCCCGCGCGCTGAACGTCACGCGCTGCGGGCCGGCACCGTGCCGGTGCCGGCCCGCAGCGCGTGAGAGGGGTCAAAGCCGGGTCAGAGCCGCGCGAGGTCGAACGTCTCCCACGGCCCGACGGCGGTCCGGTTCGCGACGAGCGGCTGGGCGCCCGCACCGTCGGCGCACACGTAGCGGCCGTTGACCTCGGCGCGCAGCGCGACCGCACCGCCACCGAGGTCCTCGAGCCGGAACCGTTCCCACGCGCCCACGGCGGCACGGTTCGCGACGAGCGGCTGAGCGCCGGCGCCTTCCGCGCACACGTACTGCCCGTTCACCTCGGCGCGCAGCGCCACGACCCCGCCGCCCAGCTCCTCCAGCCGGAACCGTTCCCGCGCGCCGACCGTCGGTCCGCCCGCGACGAGCGTGCCGCCGTCGGTCTGGCGGGCCTGGACGTACTGCGCGTTCGCGCGGGCCCGGAGGGTGACGAGGCCGGTCACGGGGCCCGGCCCACCGCCGACGACGGGCGGCGTCGGGCGCACGGCCGTGAGCGCGATCTCGCCGCGGAGCAGGCGACCGCCGTCGTTCGTGAGGCGCAGGTAGTAGTCGGAGGAGCACGCCGTGCCGTCCTCGTCGAGGGCGCGCATGCCCGACCCGGCGGGCACGTCGGCCGCCGTCGCGGCCGTCTTCGCGATCTGGTTGCCCTCGTTGTACTCGTCGAACATCGAGATGTACGCGCTCGCGACGCCCGCCCGGGCGTGGTTGTAGAACTGGCGCCACATGAAGTCGCCGTGCGCGCGCTGGCCCTCCTGGAGGTCGCCGGGCAGGACGCACGGCTGGTAGTCGATGCCGAGGCGCACGCACTCCGCGAGGTCGGGCACCGTGGCGCGCTGGTAGAAGTCGTCCGCGCCCGCGACGTTCCCGATCCGGCCGACGAGCCACGGCGAGATCATGTCGAACGACCGGTACACGCCCCCGAACCCGGGTCGCGAGTCCCCGGTCCCCTCGCGCCACCACGTCGGCACGCCGCCCATGACGTAGCACCCCTGCGCCTTGAACCAGTCGACGACCTCCTGGCACTCCTGCGGCGTGAAGGGACGCTGGGCGTCGTCGAACCCGAAGCCCCAGATGCCGACGACGGGCTTGCCGTTCTGCCGCGCGTACGCGGGCGAGGCGACGTGGGCCGACATCTTCGTCGTCCAGTCCTGCGTGATCTGGTTCCGCATCGCGTACCAGTCGCTCACGTCGTACATGACGTAGAACTTGACGCCCGCGCGCTCGGCGGCCGTGCGGGTGCGGCTCGCCATGACGTCGCGCGTCGGGCCCTCCCCGCCGAACGGGTTGAAGCGCTGGAGCGCGGCCGTGTGGATGCCGTTCTCGGCCATCCACCGCAGGTGCGTGTCGACCGTCTGCTGGTCGTACGACGAGAAGAGGCGCGCGGGGCGGCCGTCGCCGAGCGCGGGGAACGCGGTCTGGTAGGTCGTCGTGTACTCGCGGACGTCGGGCCACGACTTGATGACGGTGTTGGTGGTCGACGGCGCCTGGTCGGCCTGGCGGGCCCAGTGCCACCACGCGTCGATGGGGGCGCCGTCGCCCCGGCACGCGAACCAGCCCTGGTAGCCGGCGGTGATCTTGCCGACGACGTCTCCGGGCGGGCTCACCGCGACGGCGGCGCCCGGGAGGGCGGCTGCGGCCGGGCCGGAGGCGGAGGCGGAGGCGGAGGTGCCGACGGCGGCGGTCGCCGCGGCGGCGGCCGTCAGGCCGAGGAAGGAACGTCGGGTGAAGCTCATGTGCTCAAGTCCGTTTCTCTGGGGGCGCCGGCGCGACGTCGTCGTCGCCGCCGGCACGGTCGGTCACGTCTCGTGCAGAGCGTCGGCGAGCTACCCCCTCTCGCCGGGGACGGTCGTGAGCGGGACGGCACGGGGGCGGTCGGCGGCAGCGCCGACCTCCGCGCGCGCACCCGTGCCCGCGGCGTCGAGCAACGACTCCATGACGTCGAGCACGTGGAGGGCGAGCCGACCGCTCGCGCGCGGCTCGACGCCGTCGGGCGTGGCGACGAGGTCCGCGAGGCCGTACCCGCGCCCGGCGCCGGGGAACCCCGCGCTCACGGGGAGCTCGTGCCATGCGTCGGCAGCGCCCTCGGCGACGCCCCGGAGCCGGACGACGCCGTCGAACCCGTTCGGGTCGGGCACCTGGAGCGACGCCAGCGTGCCGTGCACCTCGATCGGCGGCGCCTGGCTCGCGGGCGCGTCGAAGCTCATGACGAGGGTCGAGAGCGCGCCCGACGCGTGCGTGAGGACGCCCGTCACGTGCGTGTCCACGTCGACCGGGATCTCCTCGCCGACGCGCGGCCCGGAGCCGATCGCGCGCGTCGCCCGCGCCCGGCTCGACGCGCCGACCACGGACGTCACCGGGCCGAGCAGGTGCACGAGCGCCGTGACGTAGTACGGGCCCATGTCGAACAGCGGCCCGCCGCCCGGGAGGTAGTAGAAGTCGGGGTGCGGGTGCCACCGCTCGTGGCCCGCGGTGACCATCGTCGCCGTCGCCGCGACGGGCGTGCCGAGCAGGCCCTCGTCGACCGCGCGTCGCGCGGTCTGGATCCCCGTGCCCAGCACGGTGTCCGGCGCGCACCCGACGCGCACGCCCGCGGCGTCGGCCGCGGCGAGGACCCGCGAGGCGGCGGCCCGGTCCGCGGCGAGCGGCTTCTCGCCGTACACGTCCTTGCCGGCCGCGACCGCCGCGAGCGCCACCTCCTCGTGCGCGGCGGGCGTGGTGAGGTTGAGGACGACGTCGACCTCGGGGTCGCGCACGAGCGCGTCCACGGTGAGGGCCCGCACGCCGTGCTCGGCCGCGACGGCCGCCGCGCGACCCGGGTCGAGGTCGGCGACGGCGACGAGCCGCAGACCGTCGAGCCGGGGGAGCGTCTCGAGGTACTGGCCGCTGATCGCGCCGCAGCCCACGATCCCGACGCCCGCCGGACGACCGGTCGCGCCGACGGAGACCTCGAGCGTCCGCGCCTCGGCGGTCACAGCGCGTGCTCCCGCCGGCTCGCCCAGAGCATCCCTCGCTCGACCATCGTGCGGACGGTCGGGTGCTCGAGGTCCTCGGGCCGGTGCCCGACGGTGCACACGAACACCCGGCCCGCGCCCCACCGCCGCGTCCAGACGGCGGGCGAGGTCGACGCGTCGTGCCAGGGGTCCTCGGGCCGGGCCTCGACGGTCGTCGTCGCGAGGACGTCGTCGTAGTCGTCGGTGAGGACCCAGTACTGCTCGGTGGTGATCTCGAAGTCGTCGAGCCCGGCCACGACGGGGTGGTGGGACTGCTCCGGGACGACGCGCACCGCGTGCGTGACGAAGCTGTCCGTCTCGTCGCCGCACAGCGGCCCGAGCGGGGGGCCGGCGGTGCGGCGCGGGTGGTGGGCGAACTGCCCGCCGACGAGGTGCGCGTACTCGCTGCTCGCGCGGTAGGAGTCGACGATGCCGCCGTGCCAGCCCGCGAGGCCCGTGCCCGCTTCGACGGCGGCGACGAGACCGGCGACCTGCTCGGTGCTGATCTCGCTCATGGTCACGCTCTGCACCACGAGGTCGACCTGCGCCATGGTCCGCGCGTCGGCGTACACGGCGGGTGACGGCTCGACGCGCACGACGTAGCCCTGCGCGCTGAGGAAGGGGACGAACAGGTCGGTCGTCTCCTCGGGCCGGTGCCCGGACCAGCCGCCGCGGACGACGAGGGCGGTGGGCGGGGACGTGCGGTCGGTCATGCGACAGCCTCCTGGGCGGTCTCGCGCGGGGCGCGGGCAGTGGGGTCGGCGGACGGCTCGTGCTGGTTCACGGGGGGATCGCGGTGCGGTCCGGGCGAGAGGGTCAGACGCGCTCGACGTCGAACCGCACGGCGTAGGAGACGGCCTCGCCCGGTGCGAGGACGGGCAGGACGCCCGCCTCGCGCGCGGCGACGCGGCCGCCGATCGCGGGCGCGTTCATGGGCTCGAGCCCGAGGACGTTCTGCCCGGGGGCGAACATCTTCCACTGGTACAGCACGGGCAGGGTCGCGGTCGGGAACGAGACGGTCAGGCGCAGCCCCAGCTCGCGGTTCGTCACGACGGCGCGCCCGGTCCCGGGCACGAGGTCGTGCCGGTGGACCCGCTGGCGGTAGCCGTCGGCGGGCGCGGTGATCTCGCGCCAGCGGTCGCCGACGGCGTCCGGCCCGTCGGGCTCGACGTGCTGCGACGAGACGTCGAGCTCCGCGGCCTCGGAGACGAGCGGCCACCCGAGGTTCGCGTGGTAGAGCACGAGGTGCGGCTCGGGGCGCCACCCCTCGTTGGTCACGGTGTCCTCGACGGTGACCGACGTCGTCCCGAGACCCGCGCGGACCCGGCGCCGGAGCACGAGGTGCTCCTCGTGGAGCGACGCCTGGCGGACGACGCCCTCGACCACGATCTCGTCGCCCACGACGGCGGCGCGCTCCACGCTCGCCGGGACCGCGGTGAGCCGGCCGTGCTGCGGGAACCGTCGCCCGTCGTCCACCGTGGGCGACCCGACGTGGTCGAGGCCGCACGTGACGAGCAGCCCGCCGCCAAACGTCGTGCCGAAGTCGTCGCCCTGGTAGAGCCCGGGCGCGGCGAGCCCCGCGGGGGCCATCCACGCGAGCGGGACGCCGTGCACCGTGACCCGGCCGAGGTCGAGCGCGCGGTCGGGCAGCACGTCGAGCTCCAGCCCGCCGCCCGTCACGACGCGCACGCGGCGCGCCCCGCGGGCCGGGCCGTCGGCGTCGACGAGCTGCTCGACGCGCGCGACCTGGCCGAGCCAGCCGGCGCGCCGCCGGACCTCGCCGGGGTCCGCCCCGTGGATCGTCCCGGGTTCGTCGCCCGCTGCCGTCATGTCCTGCGTCCTCTCCTGCGGGCCTCCTGCGGGCCCGTCCGTGCGCGGCGGGGTCCGGGTCGCCCCGGACCCCGCCGTCGTGCCGGCCGCGCGGGTGCGCGGCCGGGATGTGTCAGCCGCAGCGCACGGCGTCGTACGGCGCCGTGAGGACGACGTCGCCGCCGTCCGCGGTGACGGTGACCTGCGCCGCGCCCGCCTCGACCGCCGTCGCCCGTGTCGCGAACGACTGGTAGGCGCTCTTCCCCGGGGCGACGTCGTCGACCGTGCGCTCCCCGAACGGCGTCGCGAGGCGCACCGTCACGGGGTCCTCGCCTCCGTTGCGGGCGCGGACCGCGACGTACGCGCGGCCCGCGAGGCACCGCCCGGTCGCCTCGACCTCGACGTCGGTCGTCGGCGCGACGACGAACACGGCGGTGAGCGACGTGTCGGCCGCGAGCGCGAACGCGTATCGCGCGTCGCGGGAGACCACGGCGCCGGAGGCGTCGCGCCAGCCGGCGAACGCCGACCCGTCGGCGGGCTCGGCGACCACGGCCACCGCGCTCCCGGTCTCGTACCGGCCCGGCTCCGCCTCGTTGCCCTCGACGCGCACGGTCCCGGCGGCACCCTCCGCGGCGTCCGCCGCGACGCCCAGCGCCGACGTCGCCATGTGGATGGCGAGGGGGTTGACGATCGTCACCGGGCCACGGCTCGTGGTGCCGTTGAACCGCATGAGGTTGACGACGCTCACCGTGCTCGACGCGTCCGCGTCGACGGTGTGCCCGCCCGGGCCGAGGTTGTCCGTCCCGAGGTTGAACGCCCGGACCGCGGCACCGTCGCTCGCGACGATGCCGTCGTGCGTGCCGTACGCGAACGTGTTGAGCACCGTGAGGTCCTGCGACCCGGTCGCCCGCACGAGGACCTCGCGCTCGCGCGCGACCGGGTCGATGACCTGGCCGAACAGGTCGGCCCCCTCGACCCAGCCCGGCAGCCCGTACGCGAGGCGCGTGATGACGTTGCCGTTGGACAGCACGTTCTCGACCGTGCCGCCCTCGTTGGCGCCGACGTGCACGCCCTCGGAGAGGAAGAGGCCGACCGCGCGCCGCACGAGGAACCCGTCCGCCGCGGCGGTGAGGTCGATCGCGTTCCACGCGTTCGTCAGTCCGACGTTCACCACGTAGTTCCCCGGCGCGTCGCCGCGCACGGCGAACGGGTAGGACCGGACGCCGTCCGGGCCGGCCGGGTTGTTCTCGGGGTGGAAGACGCGCAGCCCGCGCAGGCCTGCGTCCTCGCCCGCGAGGGTGACGAACGCCGTCTCGTCGACCGACGGGTCGGGCTCGCCCGGCGCCGCCGGAGCCACGCCGCCCTCGTACGCGAGGAGCACGGTGCCGCCGCTCAGCTCGAGCGAGTCGCGGTTCGCCACGCCCGCGGAGCCGCGCAGCTCCACGCCCGCGGGGACCGTGAGGTGCCCGCGCACGGTGTACCAGCCCGCGGGCAGGTACACGACGCCGCCGCCTGCGGCCGCGGTGTCGTCGAGCGCCGCCTGGATCGCCGCCGTCACGTCGACGTCGGAGATCCGGCCCGGCGTGCGGGGCACGTCGTACGGGGTCTTCGTGACGTCGACGAGCCGCTCGGCCGGACGCGGCGCGAGGACCGTCTCCGGCCGCGCGGGCACGCCGCCGTCCGGACCCTCGAGGACGTGGACCGTCCCCTCCAAGGCACCGCTCACGTCGGTGCCCGTGAGCTTGACGTAGCCGCCCGACGTGTTGCGGACCGCGGCCTCGGAGCCCTCGAGGGTGCCGCCCGCGAAGGCGGTGCCCCAGCGGTCGTCGGAGACCTCGACCTGGACGGCGACGTCCGTGCGGCGCACCTCGGTGTCGAGGAACGAGCCGGTGAAGCTCGCGCGCTGACCCTTGACGATGCGGATGCCGACCGCGTAGTCCGCGACCGTGATCCCGGAGAACTCGTCCCACTCCAGGTCGCCGAGCACCAGGCCCGTGCCGTGCTCGCGCGTCCACGCGTCGAGGACCGCACGCTCCGGCGCGTCGTACGCGGCGCCCGCACCGGCCCAGACGCCGTTGTCGAACGTCACGTCCTGCCACGTACCGACGTCCGCGCCGTTGTACGCGACGACGCCCTCGAGCAGCGCGGTCCCGACGACGTCGCGCACGTTCGCGATCTCGTGCACCTGCGAGCCCGGACCGCCCTCGCCGCGGTCGTGCGCCATCGTGGAGATCCCGATGCCGCGGTACGAGTTGAGCATCGTCACGTGCTCGACGCTGCTCATCATGTAGTTCTGCTCGCCCTGCCACGCGCGGCCCGGGAGCTCGACCGTGAAGCCGTAGGGCACGGGGTCCGCCGCGTCCTGGCCGGGGTAGTACGTGGTGACGCCGACGACGCCCGCGTTCCCGCCCACGCGGAACAGGCTCGGGCCGTCGTCGCCCGACGGCAGGTCCGCGACGACGACCGTCCCGTCGAGCGGGTCGGCGTCGGGCGAGATCGCGCGGTCGGGGTGGTCGCCGCGCAGCGTGCAGTGCGGGAGCACCTCGAGCGTGCCCGTGACGCGGTACGTGCCCGCGGGGAGCCACACCGTGCCGCCCGTCGCGTCCTGGCACGCGTACAGCGCCGCCTGGATCGCCGCGGTCGAGTCGGCCTCGCCCGTGGGGTCGGCGCCGAAGTCCGTGACCACCTGGTCCGCGACCACGACGTCCTCGGTCGGGAACACGGTCTCGACGAGGCGGGGCTCGACCGGGACGGCCGGAGCCCGACGCACCTCGAGGTCCGTCAGCGCGAACGCCGCGCGCTGCGTCGCCCGCTCGTCGAGCGCGAGGCGCACGTAGCGCGCGTCGACCGGCTCGAACCGGGTGCGCACCCCCGTCGCGTCGATCGCGCCGGCGCTCGCGACCTCGTCGTAGGTCGTGCCGTCCGTCGACACCTCCACGCGGTAGACGTGCGCGTAGTCCGGCGTCCAGCGCACGAGCACCTCGTCGATCTCGGTGACGGCGCCCAGGTCGACCTGGACCCACTCGGCGTCGCCGTCGCGCGCGGAGGTCCACGCGGTGCCGCGGTCCCCGTCCGTCGCCGCGGCGGCAGGGCCTCCCGAGCTCACCGTCACGGGCTTGCCGCGGGCGAGGTCGGTCGTGACCTGCGACCCGAGGAAGTCCTCGAGCGCGTCCTCCAGGGCCGTCGTCGCGGCGTCCACCGCGTCGCCGTTCGCGTCCGGGTCCTGCGCGACGGCGTCGGCCGCGTCGATCGCGGCGCGCAGCCCGGCGCGCGAGCCCGCCGGGTACTGGCCGTCGCGCTCGCCCTCGCGGGCGGCGGCGTACGTGACGTCGGCGCGCTCGACGAGGCGCCGCAGCGCGATCGCGGGGTCCACCTCGCGCGGGACGACGGTCACCGCGAGCGAGTCGATCCGCACGTCCTGCGGCGACCCTTCGACGGAGAGCCGGAAGTCGGAGCCGTTGGAGCGGTTGGTGAGGATCGCGTCGTCGAGCAGCCACGAGCGCGAGACCCACGTGCCGTCGGTGCCGAGCGCGAGGCGCGGCGACGGCTTGAACATGTGCGGGATCGTGTCGCCCGGCGAGTCGTACTGGAGGAACATGTCGCCGCCGCCCTGCTGCACGGTCGCGTCGACGAGCACGCGGTCGCGCGTGTCGAGCGCGTACGCGTCCGAGACGTTCGCGTAGACGAAGCTGGTGCCCTGCGCCCGGCCGGTCTGCCAGTACCCGCGCCCGTCCGCGGTCCCCGTGACGAGACCCGCCGTCGCGTCGCCCGCGCGCACGGCGATCCCGCGCTCGGCGACGGTCGGGCCGAGGTCCACGCTCGTGCCCTGCGCGACGACGCGCACGGACGCGACGGAGAGCTCGCCGTCGGTCGCGGCGAGCGACACCTCGGGGTCTCCGCCCGCTTCCGTCCCCGGTCCCAGCGCCCCGGCGGGGAGCGCGACGACGGTCGACGTCCAGCCGTCGCCGTCGGCGTCCGCCTCCGGCGCGCCCGCACCGAGCACCGAGCCGTCGGCCGCGGTCGCGACCATCTGCTCGCCCGCACGGTGGTCCACCACGAGGTACCCGGGCACGTCGGCGAGGCGCCCGACGTACGCGTCCGCGACGTCGAGCGCGATCCGCTCGGCGCCGGCCGCGGCGTCGGTGCGCCAGAACGCGCGACCACCCTCCTCGCCCGTCGCCTGCGCCCCGGTCGTCGGCGCGGTCGCGACCGCGATCCCGTGCGTGCGCGGGGTCGTCGACAGGTCGGCGCCCACCCCGACCGGGTAGCGGTCGACGTCGACCACCGGGCTCGCGACGGCGGGGGCCACGAGCCCCGTCACCGCCATGACGAGGGCCGCGCCGGTGGCGACGACCCGTCCTGCTCCAGCATGCATGCTCATCCTCAACACCCTTGTTCTCGGACTGACTGACGCGTGCGTGCTCAGGGGGTCAGGCGCTCACCCCCTCGGCCGGCGCCTCGCTCGTGGGGTCGAGCGCGTCGCCCGTGCGCCAGTCGTGGCGCGGGACGAACCCGAACAGCTCGCGCACCGCGGTCGTGTCGATGACGGACGCGAACCCGTCGAGGGGCCGCGTCACGCGGGAGCCCGGGTGGAAGCGCTCGAGGAGCTCGGCCGTCGGCACGTCGCTCGTCGTGTCGGGCGCGGCGACGTTGACGACGTGGTGGCCCGTGACGCCCGACTCGAGGATCGCGCGCACCACGTCCACCGCGTCGCGCGTGTCGAGCCACGTCCACAGCTCCTGCCGGATCGCGCCCGGGTCGCGGTGCGCGAGGTCGACCCACTCGCGCAGCCGGTCGCCCGACCCGACGAACGGCATGCGCAGCATCGTCGTCGGCAGGCCGTAGCGCCGCGTGACGTACTCCCCCACCTGCTCGGACAGGAGCTTCGACAGCGCGTACGCGTCCACCGCGACCGACTCCTGCGCCTCGTCGACCGGGACGTAGGCGGGCGAGAGGTGCCGGCCCGCCCACGGGTACCCGTACGCCGAGAACGACGACGCCGCGACGGCGACGCGCACGCCCGCCCGGCCCGCGCCGTCGAGCACGCAGAACGCGCCCTGCACGTTCTGGGCGACCGTCTCGTCGTCGGGCACCTGGCCCGGCGAGGCGATCGCCGCGAGGTGCACGACGCCGTCGACGGCGGGCGCGTCCGGACCCTGCCCCGCACGGAGCGCGGCGTCGACGAAGGTCGCGTCGCGCGTGTCGCCGACCAGGCTCGCGACGGCCGTCGGCGCGTCGAACGGCGCGCGGTCGGTGGCGACGACGCGGTACCCCGCGGCGGCGAGACGCGGGACGGCGACCCGCCCGATGACCCCGGCGGCCCCCGTGACGAGGAGCGTGGCCCCGGGCAGGAGGGCGGGCCCGGTGGGCGCGTCGGTGGACGTGGTGGAGTGCATGGCGTGGTTCCGATCTGTGCGGTGGTGCGTGCTGCGCGGTCGGGGCCGAGAGGCCCCCGGGTCACCCCTTCACGGCACCCACCAGGCCGTTGACGAAGTACCGCTGCGTCGCGAGGAAGAGGATGATCACCGGGATCACGACGATCAGCGCGCCCGCCATGAGCTGGTTGTACTGGACGACGTTCGACGACTGGAGCTGCTGGAGCGCGATGGGGAGCGTGAACGTCGACGGGTCGTTGAGCGACACCCGCGACAGCAGGTACTCGTTCCACGTGGGGATCGCGGTGAGCAGCGCGATCGTGATGATCGCGGGTCGTGCGAGCGGCACGTAGACGCGCGCGAAGATGCGCAGCTCGCCCGCGCCGTCGACCCGCGCGGCGTCCCGCAGCTCCCCGGGCACGGACTGGAACGCGTTGGTCAGCAGCAGGATCGACAGCGGCGCGGTGCCGTTGACGAACGGCAGGATGAGCCCCAGGTGCGTGCCGAGGATCCCGAGCTGGTTCTCGAGCAGCACGATCGGCAGGAGCGTCACGACGCCCGGCACGAACAGCAGCACGAGGAACAGGCGGAAGAACGCCTGCCGCCCCGGGAAGCGCAGCACCGCGAACGCGTACGACGCGGCCGAGTACACGACGACGACGCCGAGCGTCGTCAGGCCCGTCACCTTGACGCTGTTGAGGAAGTAGTCGAAGAAGTGCAGCCGGCTCCACGTGTCGACCAGGGTCGAGAGCGTCGGCTCGGCGGGGACGAGGTTGCCCCCGCCCATGACGATCTCCTGCTGCGTCTTGAACGCGGCCGAGACCATCCACAGGAACGGGTACAGGCTCACGACGGCGTACCCGACGAGGAGCACGCCCACCACGACGCGCGCGACGACCACCTTGGCGGGGGTGCCGCGACGGCGCGGGGTGAGGGCGGGCACGTCGGGGAGCTGCGTGCGGTCGGCGACGGTGGTCATCACTTCTCCCTCGTGACGCGCTGGTTGACGATCGCGACGGCGAGCGCGGCGAAGAACAGGAGCCAGCCGAGCGCGCTCGCGAGGCCGAGGGTCGGGGCGAGCTGCTGCTGGAACGCGAGGTCGTACGTCTCGAGGCCGAGGACGTTCGTACGACCGGCCGGGCCGCCGTTCGTCATGATGAGGAAGATCTGGAAGCCCTGGAGCGCGTCGCGCACGTTGAGCAGCATGATGACGGCGGTCGTGCCCTTGAGGAGCGGCAGCACCACGGAGAAGTTGGTGCGCCACCACCCGGCACCGTCCAGCTGGGCCGCCTCGAGGACCGACGAGTCGATCGACTGGAGGCCCGTCAGGTAGAGGAGCATCGCGACCGGGACCCCGGACCAGACCATGATGACGATGAGCGTCGGCAGCGCCGTGGACGGGTTGCCGAGCCAGCCCTGCGGCTGCGCGAGGCTGCCGAGGCCGAGCGCGCGCAGCAGGAGGTTGATCGCGCCGTTGGGCTCCAGCACGTACTGCCAGGCCATGTAGACCGCGATGCCCGCCGTGACGTACGGGACGAAGTAGACGGAGCGCAGGACACCGGCGAACCGGCGCGCCTGGTTGAGCACGATCGCGAGCGGGAACGCCACCGCGAGGATGAGGATCGGCACCGCGATCATCACGACGAGCGTGTTGAGCGCGGCGCGGTGCACGACCGGGGCGTAGATCGGGCTCGCCCACAGCAGGTCGGCGTAGTTCTTCAGCCCGACCCACTCCCACGTGGGCGTGAGGCCGTTCCAGCGCACGAACGAGAGCTGGGCGCCGAAGAAGAGCGTGTACACGCCCATGACGAGGAACAGCAGGAGCGCGGGAGCGATGAAGACGTAGCCCCACGCCACCTCCTTGCCGCGGTAGCGCATCTTCTGCCGGCCGCGGCGCCGGCCGCCGCCGACGCTCCCGTGGGCGGGAGCGTCGGCGGCGATCGTCGCGGGGGTGGTCACTTCGACTGCGACCAGAACGTGTCGATGAGCGTGGCCACGGTCGTCGAGACGGTCGCGACGTCCTGCGTCGCGAGCGGCGTCAGCTCCATGACGGCGTCGCCCACCTGGGCCGCGTCGTACGCCGCGGGACGGTACGACGTGTCACCGGGGTTGTAGGCGTTCTCGCCCTCGCCGAACGCGCCGATCATCGCGCCGAGGACCGGGCCGACGGTCGAGGACGGGTCGTCGCCGAGGTCGACGGGCGGGACGTCGAGCGCGTCCTTCGCGAACGTGGCCGCCACGTCCTGCTCGGACAGGTACTTGATCCACTGGAGCGCGCCGTCCTTGTTGCCCGTGGTCGCGGAGACCGACAGGCCGGTGAGGCCGAACGGGGCGAGCTGGAGGTCGTCGATCGCGCCGCCCTCGGGAGCCGGGACCGGGAAGGTCACGATGTTCTCGGCGTCCATCCCGTTCTGGGCGAGGAAGGCGAGGGTGAAGGTGCCGCCGATGTCGAACGTCGACTTGCCCTGCGCGAACGCGATGTCCGCGTCGTCGATCGTCAGCGACTGCGTGCCCGGCATCCAGTACGGCTGGATCTGGTTGTACGTCTCCAGCACCTTGACACCGTGGGGCGACGCGAAGTTCTTGGCCGGGTCCTGGCCGAACAGGGCGCCGAAGTCGTCCTTGCCGAGCTGGCCGTAGGCCATCGGCTGCATGAGCCACTCGAGGCCCGTCGTGGACGACTGGAAGCCGATGCTCACGCCGCCGTCGTCGGGGTTCGTCTTCTTGACGGCGTCGAGCGCCGCGACGAACTCCTCCCACGTCGTGGGGGCCTCGGTGACCCCGGCCGCCTCGAGGCGCTCCTTGTTGGCGTAGACGATGCCGAACGTGCCGATCGTGAAGGGCACGGAGAACCGCTGACCCTCCTCGATCCCCGCGGTCTTGGAGCCCTCGGCGAGCGACTGCTCGTAGTACGCCGGGGTGACGGTCCCGTCCTCCGCGACGGCGGGCAGGAAGCGCGAGCTCCAGTCGTCGTCGACGTCGTCGGACAGGTCCTCGAGCAGCCCGGCGCCCCCGAACGTGAAGTCGTCGCCGTGCGTGTGGACCTCCATGACGTCGGGCAGGTCGCCCGTCTGCGCGGCCGCCTGGACCTTGGTGATGAACGCGTCGTCGGGGGTGTACGCCTGCACGTCGACCGAGATCCCGGTCTCCTCCTCGAACGTCTTCGCGGCGTTCTGGAGAGGCTCGACGTGGGACTGCTTGAAGGTCCACATGGTCAGGCTGTCGGGGTCGCCCTCGCCGGAGCCGCCGCCGTTGCCGCCGCCACCGGCCGGCCCGCTGCACGCGGCGAGCGCGCCGGCGAGCAGGGCGGAGGTGGCGATGGTCGCGGTGATGCGGGCGGGGAACGGACGACGTCGGTGTCGGTTCACGGGAAGCCTCTCGGTCCACGGGCGACGCCGGGGCAGCGTCGCGGTTCCGGAAACATAAATCAATTCGATGTACAGTGTCAACGACGGCGATCGGACACCCCGTGGTCCCGGCCCCGTCCACCGTCGCGCGGACCGTCCCGCGCACCCCCGAACCCGCGGAACGAGGTCACCGATGACAGCAGCGCAGCAGCCCGGCACGGTCGGCACCGGAGCCGACCTCCTCGAGGTCGGGACCGAGGTCGTCCGCGAGGGCGCCCGGGAGGTGCTCGCCCCCGCGCCGTGGGCCCCCGAGCGCTCGGGCGCCGGCGACGAGGGCCTGCGGATCACCGCGGTGCGCACGTTCCTCACGGGCCCGCAGGGCTGCCCGTACGTCGTGGTGCGGGTCGAGACCAACCAGCCCGGCCTCTACGGGCTCGGCGACGGCAGCGACCCGCAGCGCCCCCTCGCGACGCGCACCGTGATCGACGAGTACCTCGGCCCGATGCTCGTGGGTCGCGACCCCTCGGACATCGAGGACCTCCACCGCCTGCTGCTCAACAGCGGCTACTGGCGCGGAGGCTCCATCGAGCACAACGCCCTCGCGGCGGTCGACGTCGCGCTCTGGGACCTCAAGGGCAAGGTCGCCGGCCTCCCCGTCCACCAGCTCCTCGGCGGGAAGGCCCGCGCCTACGCCGACGCGTACACGCACGTCGACGGCGCCGACGCCGCCGAGGTCGCCGAGAAGGTCCTCGCCGCCGTCGACCGCGGCTACCGGCACGTGCGCGTCCAGGTCGCCGTCCCCGGACGCGACACCTACGGCACCGCACCCCGCGACGAGGCCGAGGCCGCGCGGCGTCGGGCCCGCACCGACCGCTGGGACACGCTCGCCTACCTGCGCCACGTGCCCGGCATCCTCGCCGACGTGCGCGACCGCGTCGGTCCCGACGTCGAGCTGTTGCACGACGCCCACGAGCGCATGACCCCCGCCGAGGCGCGGCAGTTCGTGCGCGCCGTCGAGGACGCCCACCTGTACTTCCTCGAGGACGCGCTCGCGCCGGAGGACGCCGCCCACTTCCCCGAGCTGCGCGCCGCCGGCACCACCCCGCTCGCGGTCGGCGAGCTCTACCACGACCCCCGCGCCTACCTCCCGCTGGTCGCGGGCCGGTCGATCGACTTCGCGCGCCTCCGCATCCCCACGCTCGGCGGGCTCACGCCCACGCGCAAGCTCGTCGCCGTGTGCGAGATGTTCGGGGTGCGCACCGCGCCGCACGGGCCGGGCGACGTCACGCCCGTCGGGATGGCGGCCAACATGGCGCTCAACATCTCCTCCCCCGCGTTCGGCGTCCAGGAGGCGGCGGCCTTCCGCGACGCGACGCTCGAGGTCTTCCCCGGCGCCCCCGTCCCGACCGACGGCCACCTGCTCGCCCCCGAGGCCCCCGGGCTCGGCGTCGACTTCGACGAGGCCGCGGCCCGGAAGTACCCCGTCGGCGCCCCGCTGGAGCACGACCGCTGGGCGCTCCTGCGCGCCACCGACGGCAGCGCCCACCGCGCCTGACGCGACGACGGGACCCGGTGCCCGCAGGCCGGGTCCCGTCGGACTGCCCGGCGCACGTCGAGCGCGGGGCTCTGGCCGCTGCGTCGCGCCCGCGGGAGAGCTCGACGTTTTGTTTTGCGGGGTTGTGCAATATGGTGCGAGCCCCTACCTTGAGCCCCACTGTCCGATGTTCGACGACGAACGTTGAGGGGAAGCAGTGACTCGTCCCGGAACGACGCGGGCCTCGGTGCCCGCCGCGGTGTGATGGTGCGCCCCTCCCGTCGTGCGGGTGCCTTCGTCGGAGTCCTCGTGGGGACGCTGTTGCTGGCCGGTTGCGGCGGCTCCGGCTCCGACGACATCCCGCAGTTCGACGCGATCAACGCCGACGAGGACCTCTCCTCGGCTGGTCCGGAGCAGCGCGAGGCGCTGACTGACGGCGAGGTGACCCAGGACGAGTACACGGCGGGGTTCGAGAGGTTTCGGGCGTGTCTGCGCGCTGAGGGTTACGAGCTTCGTGACGTCGAGCTCGTCGGGGTGGTGTGGCAGGGCGGGATCCCGGCCGAGGCGGTCGACTCCGGAGTCGAGAAGACCTGCTACGACCGCGACCTCAAGTTCGTCGACGTCGTCTGGCAGTCCTCGAACCAGGAGGAGACGTCGCTGCTGGACGCGCTGAGGTACTGCCTGCAGGAGCGCGGGCTGGGCGTCCCGTCGACGCTCGCGGAGGCGCAGCGCGCCGTGGCCGGCGCCGGGCTGGACGAGGCGTCGTGCGTCGCGGAGTACGACGCCCTGTGAGGAGCGACCGGTCCCGTGGCTGGGTGCGCCTGGTGCCGTTGGTGGCGCTGTGGGCCGTGCCCGTGGTCGCCGTCGCCGTGGCGTTCCCGCTCGTCGACGCCGCGGAGGAGCGGAGCGTCGCGGTGCCGGCGCCGACGGTCGTCGAGGTCGGCGCCCGTTCCGACGACGGACGGACCGCGGTCGAGGTCGCGACGGTGCGCGCCGTGGCGCCCGAGGTGCGCGCTCCCGCGGGGGGCGTCGTCACGGCCCTCGCCGAAGCGGGTCCCGTCGAGGTCGGGCAGGCGCTGTTCGCCCTCGACGGCGTCGACGTGCTCGTGTACCGCGGCAGCCCGTTGTGGCGCGACCTGCGTTCGGGCGACCGCGGTACGGACGTGCGCGCGCTCGGGGACTACCTCGTGTCGCTCGGGTACCTGGACGCCGACCGCGTCGACGACCGGTTCGGCCCGGCGACGCGCGAGGCGGTCCGGGCGCTCCAGGAGCGCCTCGGGGTCTCCCGGGACGGGGAGTTCCACCTCTCGTACGTGGTACGCGTCGACGACGCCGTGCCCGCGGTGACCGGTCCGCTCGTCGGCCTGGGGGACCGGGTCGAGGCGGGCGACGCGGTGCTGGAGGGCTCGCAGCCCGTGGAGGCGCTGACCGTGGCCCCGATCGCCGAGGGCGGCGGTCTCGGCCGGCTCGCTCGGGAGCCGGTCGTGCTGCGCCTGGGCGAGGTCGAGGTACCGATGTCGAGCGCGGCGCCCCAGGGCGCCGAGCTGGACGGCGTCGTGGCGGCGCTCGAGGAGGCCGCGGCCGCGGGCACGCTCGAGCGGATCGTCGACGAGGCGACCTCGACCGTGCGCTACCGGGGCGCGATCCTCGCGCTCCAGGACCCTGCGGAGCGCGGTGCCGTCCCGTCGACGGCCGTGCGCGTGGACCACGACGGCACGACGTGCGTCCTGCTGAGCGACGGCTCCACGGCCGCGGCGCAGCCCCGCCGGCTCGAGGTCGCGGAACCCGGGAACGAGCTCGCGACGGTGCTCGTCGACGCCGACCTCGTCGGCTCCCGCGTGCTGCGCGACGCGACGCAGGCCACCGGTACGTCAGGGTGCGGGTAGCGGCGTGCGCGTGGACGTGATCGACGCCGCCATCGCGTTCGGGCCCGTCCCGGTGTTCGGCGGGCTGACCGCGACGTTCGAGCCCGCGCGCGTCACCGCGCTCGTCGGACCGTCGGGGAGCGGCAAGTCGTCGCTGCTCGCCGCGGTCGCGGGGTACCAACGGCTCGAGACGGGCCGCATCGAGCTCCACGGACCCGACGGGTCGGCCAGGCCGCCCTCGCCCGGCGTCGTCGCCTGGGTCCCCCAGGGGTCCAACGCGCTGGGGCGGCGCACGGTCCTCGACAACGTCCTCGTCGCACCGCTCGCGGCGGGCCGCCCCGGACGAGAGGCCCGGGACACCGCGCGCGCCGCGCTCGACCAGGTCGGGCTCGCGGACCGGGCTGGCGAGCAGGCCCGGCGCCTGTCCGGCGGCGAGCTCCAACGGGTCGCGCTCGCGCGCGCTCTCGCGTCGGGCAAGGAGCTCATCCTCGCCGACGAGCCGTCGGCCAACCTCGACGCCGCCAACACCGAGCTCGTCGCCCGGATCCTCGCCGGGCTCGTCTCGCACGCGACGATCGTCGTCGCGACCCACGACCCGGTGCTCGTCGCCGCCGCCGACGCGACCGTCCCGCTCCGGCGGGAGGCGGTCGTCCGTGCGTGACGGTTGGCGCGTCGCCGACCTCGCGCGCGAGGCCCTGCGCAACACCCTCGGTCGCTCGGCACGGCTGCTTCCCGCGGTCGCGCTCGCCGTCGTCCTCGGGTCGGGCACGGCGGCCTTCGTCGCGCTCGAGACCGCGTCGCTCCAGGACGAGCTGGACGACCTCGCCGAGCGCGGGCGCGGCGTCGTCAGCTACATGCAGGCGAACCCCGACCAGCCCGCCCTCGTCTCACGCGCGTCGTGCGAGGCGCTCGCGGGAGCGCCGGGGGTCGAGGCCGCGGGAGCGGTCGTCCCGGGCGGCAGCGTGCTCGTCGTACCCGTCGGGCCGGACGTCCCCGTGCAGCGTGCGTCGACGACCCTCGTCCCCGGGCTCGCCGGCGTCGACGCCCTCGTCGGCGCGGGCCTGCTCGACCGGACCGGGCCCGCGGACCAGCGAGTTCTCGTCGGCGACGGCGCGCTCGACTCCGCGCGGACCCCGGTCCTGCGCGAAGGGGTCGGGACGGGCCGTTCCCTGACGGTGCCCCTCCGACCCGACGACACCCAGGTCGAGCGCTGCGTCGTCGTGCTCGATCCCCTCGTGGCCCTCGACGACGTCGCCGCGACCCAGATCGCCTCGCTGCACGTCAGCGGCAACGCCGTGGTCGGCACCGAGGCGCTGCGGGCGACGAGCGACCCGGTGCAGGAGTTCCTGGACCGGCCGAGCCGCTTCCTGCCCGTGCTCCTGGGGCTCCTGGGCGCCGTCACCACCGCCGTCACGTACCGGCTGCGCGCGAGCGAGCTCGCGGTCTACCGGCTCTCGGGCACGTCCGCGCGCTCGCTGCTCGTCCTCGTCGCGCTCGAGACCCTCCTCGTCGCGGGCGTCGCCACGACGGCGGCGACGCTGGCCGTCGTCGTGCTCCACGCCCGGTACCTCGATCCGACGACGCCCGTCCTGTGGGGGCTGGTCCTCGCCGGGACCTGGGCCGTCGTCACCCTCGCTGCGACCGCGGACCTCGCGCTCCGGCGCCCGACGGACCTCGCGAAGGACCGCTGAGCCGGATCGGCAGCACCTCGCGCTCAGCCGAGGAGGAGTGCCTGGGGCTGGGGCGAGAGCGTCTGGTCGAGCACGAGGCAGGCCGCGCCGACGGCGCCGACGTCCTCGCCGAGGTGCGTGCTGACGACGCGGATGTCGTGCATCTTGTCGACGAACGGCGAGCTGGAGATCATCGGCTCGACCGTCGCGAAGAACCGGCGTGAGAGCAGCGGCCAGTTGGGTCCGCCGAACACGACGAGCTCGGAGTCGAGGAGGGCGGCGGCGGCGGCGACCCCCGTGCCGACGCGGCGCGCCCACCGGTCGATGATGACCTGCGCGCCGCGCTCCCCCGCCGCGGCGAGGTCGACGAGCCGGGCGAGCTGCTCGCCCTCGACGCTCGGGCCGCGGCCGGGGACGGCGTCGAGCACGCCTGCCGAGACGGCCTCGTTGACCAGGGCGCGCGTGGTGCAGTTCGCGTCGAGGCCGCCGACCTCGCCGGCGTTGCCGGACGCGCCGCGCAGCACGACGTCGTCGACCACGACGCCCATGCCCGACCCGGCGCCGAGGTAGAAGAACAGGAAGTTGCCGGAGTGGGTCGCCGCGCCCGCCCACCGCTCGGCGACGGCGGCGGCGATGACGTCCTTGTCCATGAGGACGGGGAGCCCGGTCGCCTCGGCGAGGCGGTCGCGCAGCGGGACCCGTCCCCACCCTTCGAGGCGGGGCGGATCGACGACGGACCCGCTCGCGAGGTCGATCGGTCCCGGCACGGCGATACCGAGCCCGAGGATGCGGTCTCGCTCGGCGCCGGACGCGTCGATGACGGCGTCGATCGTCTCCGCCATCGCGGCGATGGTCGACTCCTGGTCCACGACGGCGGGCGTGGGGCGCCGGAGGCTGTGGACGACGCGCCCGGCGAGGTCGAGCACGACGTACGTGATGACCGCCGGGTCGAGGTGGACGCCGAGCGCGTACCGGCCGCCGGGGACGATCTGGAGCACGGTGCGCGGCTTCCCCGCGCGGCCGCTCTTCTTGCCCGCCTCGGCGACGAGTCCCGACTCCAGGAGCCGGCGGCAGATGTTCGACACGGTCTGGGCCGACAGCCCCGTCGCCCCGGCGAGCTCGACGCGGCTCAGTCCTTCCGGCGCGCGCCGGATCGCGTCGAGGATGACCGACTCGTTGAAGTCGCCCATGCGCGGCAGATTGGTGCCGCGGCGCGCCGCGGACTGCGCGCCTGCCTGCGGCTCCGCCTGGTCGATCGTCACGCCCTGCCTCCTTGCTCGCGCCCGGTCGACGACGACCGGGCCGGGCGCCCGCCCCGCCACATCTTCCCACCGGCGCGCACGATCCGGCCCCTCACGCGACCTGACGGGCGAGGAGGAGCGACCACGGGGCGAGCGTCCGCTCGACCCGCAGGACACCGTCGGCCGGGACGACGACGGACTCGCGCCGCGTGTCGCGGGCCGCAGCGTCGAGGAGCGCGGTCTGCTCGCGCGTCGGGGACGACGGCGCGCCCATCGCCCGCCACGCGGCCACCGGGTTGGCGTGCTCGGGGTCGAGCGTCTCGAGCTCGACGACGGCGCCGGGCGCCAGGCCCTCGACGACGAGCGCGACGTCGCGGGGCGAGCCGGCCGCCTCCGTCTCGTCGGCGACGGTGCGGTCGTCGAACGAGGCGGGGACCGAGCGCGTGACCTCGGCCGGGTAGTGGTGCACGAGGGCCGTGACGCGGCCGGTCGCGTCGTGGCGCGTCACGACGCCGTCGTCGGCCGTCGCGAGGAGGGTGTCGCCGAGCGCGTGCAGCATGCGGTAGGCGTGGAACGTCGGCTTCGGCACGCCCTGGAGCGTGATCATGCCGAACCCGCCGTGGAACATCTCGTCGCCCGCGCCGCCCTCCTCGAAGACGTCGGTGAACGTCCAGTAGGCGAGCGAGTCGACCGTCCCGATGGAGCGGAGCACGGACCGGACGACGTAGACGGCGGCGGGCACGGTGTCGTGCGTGAAGTCGCGGGGCGAGGACGACGAGTTCCACTCGGTGAGGTGGATCTCGGCGTCGGGGAACGCGCTGGCGTCGACCAGGCGGCGCAGGAGGGCGAGGTCCTTCGGGGTCGCGTCGACCTCGCGGGTCAGGCGCGCGCCCTGGCCGTGCTCGTCGAGCGCCCAGTCCGTGGGGTACGGGTGGGTCGAGACGAAGTCGACCGGCAGGTGTTCACGCTCACAGAAGTCGAGGAACGCCTCGAGCCAGACCGGCTTCCAGTCGAGGGAGTCGAGGTCGGCGCCGAGCGTGGCCTCGTGCACCTGGAAGTCCTCGGTCTCGCCGTCGAAGCGCGCGTCGGGCACGAAGTTCGACGTCGCGGGCCCGCCGACGCGCAGACGCTCGTCGACGGCCTTCACGGCCCGGGCCGACGCAGCGTAGAGGGCGAGGTACTCGCTCCGCGTGCCGCGGAAGAAGCCGCGCAGGTTGGCCTCGTTCCAGACCTCGAAATACCACTCGCGGACCTCGGCGAGGCCGTAGCGCGCGACCCAGTGCTCGACGAGCGAGCGCACGAGGAACGACCACCGGTCGAGGTCGACGGGCGGCGCGCCGTGCGCGCCCCACCAGAACACCGTCTCGGTCTCCCGGGCGAGCGCGCGGGGGCTGAAGCCGAGCTCGACGAACGGCCGCACCCCGGCGTCGAGCAGCGCGTCGAAGAGCGCGTCGACGTACTGGAAGTTGAGGACGGGCGTGCCGTCCTCGCGCTCGGTGTAGACGAACATGTCGTCGTGCAGGAGGCCGTGGAACCGCACGTACTCGAACCCGCACTCCGCGCGAACCTCCGCGAGGTGGCGCTGCCAGTCGGCGCGCAGCCCCTCGTTCGCGCGCCCGGCGCCGACGACCGTGCTCCAGAAGTGGGTCAGGGGTCGCCCCGCCTCCGTCGCGCTCGCGTGCAGGGTGATCGGCTCGGCCACTCGTCCTCCTCGTCGGGTGCGCGCGACGTGCCGACGCACGGGCGCTCGACGCGCTCGCGCCGTGGCAGCGAGTATAAATCAAACTGATGGATTTTCTGCTCGACAGTGCCGCGCCGCCCATCTCCCGGCCCGCTCCGCGGCCGTGGGCGGCGCCGCGTAGGTTGGACCCCATGCGGATCGGAGCCCACCTCGACCAGTCGGACGCCGTCGCCCAGGCAGCGAGCATCGGCGCGGACGTCGCCCAGATCTTCCTCGGCGACCCCCAGTCCTGGAAGGGACCGGAGTTCACCTTCCCCGGCGGGGCGGAGGCGCTGAAGGCCGCGGCCGCGGAGGCGGACCTCGAGCTCGTCGTGCACGCGCCGTACGTCATCAACGTCGCGAGCCCCAACAACCGCATCCGCATCCCGAGCCGCAAGCTCCTCCAGCAGATCGTCGACGGCGCGGCGGCGGTCGGGGCGACGGGCGTCGTGGTCCACGGCGGGCACGTCACCGCGAAGGAGGACCCGGAGAAGGGGTTCGACAACTGGCGCAAGGCGATCGACGCGCTCCAGACGGACGTCACCGTGTACATCGAGAACACCGCCGGGGGCGACTTCTCGATGGCCCGCCGCCTCGACCGGATCGAGGGCCTGTGGGCGGCCGTGCAGCAGGCCGACGGCGCCGAGAACGTCGGGTTCTGCCTCGACACGTGCCACGCGTGGGCGGGCGGCATCGACCTCACGACGGCGGTCGACGACGTGCGCGCCATCACCGGCCGCGTCGACCTCGTGCACCTCAACAACAGCCGCGACACCGCCGGGTCGGGCGCCGACCGCCACGCCGGCCTCACGGCGGGCACGATCGACCCCGAGCTCCTGCTCGGCGTCGTCCGAGCGGCCGGGACGTCGGTCGTCTGCGAGACGCACGCGGACGTCCCCACCGACGTCGCGTGGCTGCGCGAGCAGGTCGGCTGACCGTGGCGGACCCGCGGCCGATGCGGCTCCGCAACGCGACGGTGGACGCGCGCGACCCGCGCGCGCTCGCCGAGTTCTACCGCCGCCTGACCGGCTGGCAGTACACGCCCGGCCACGAGAGCACGGACCCGGCCGGCGACGACTGGCTCTCCCTCCAGATCCCCGGCGGCGCGTCGCGCCTCGCCTTCCAGCGCTCCGACGCCGACGTCCCGCCCTGGCCCGGCGGCGCCCGGGTGCACGTCGACCTCGACGTGCCCGACCTCGCCGCGGCGCACGAGCACGCCCTCGCATGCGGCGCGCGCCCCCTCACGGGGACGCCGGAGGAGGAGGGCCACCCCGACGACCTCTTCCGCGTCTACGCCGACCCCGAGGGCCACCCGTTCTGCCTCAGCTCACCGCCGCTCGCCTTGTAGAGCCCACCCGACACCGGCCCGGAGCACGATTCCATCTGACCTCCACAGGTGTTCGACGTCCATGCACGTCGCCCGTTCTCCTGCTCGTGCGGTTCGATGCCGCACGTGGCTGAGGACAGCGAGGGCCTGCACGGCGTGCCACGAGCGTGGTGCGGAATCTGCAACGGCACCTATCTCGAGCGCTTACCTACGAGCAGCGCCGAACCTGGATCCACGGAGAGGATACGAAGCAAGAGCTCCTCGGCAGGATCTCTGTGCCGCTCGGCCTCTCACGCCATAGTCCGTGCCACTGCTCGGGGCCTGGCTTGCATGCGAGGACCGAGGCTTCCTCCAGAAGTCTGACCGCCACGCTCAAGATCCGGGTCAGCCGCTCCGCCTCCCTCTCAGGGCGCGCGAACCGGGACACCAGACTGGTGGGTACCCGTGGCTAATGAGCGGATACTCTGGCGCGGTGGCTAACGACCTTGAGGCCCTCAAACGACTCTCTGTCAGCGTAAAGGTCTCTGAGGACGGTGCCGTCGCCTTCGATAAGGCCGACACGCTCAGCCTTGTGACAGCCGTGCTGGAAGCCGTCCGCGACGGCGCGCCCGTCTCAGACGAATGGGCCGCAAGAGCCGCCGCCGTGCGAGCTTTCACGCGAAAGGCGACCGATCCGGCCATCTATGTCACGGGCCTGCTCGCTCGCGCGCTGTCCCCGACCGCTAACGTCAAGTCCATCAAGGCCAGATCGGGCGCGGGCGGATACTCGGCTAACGACCTGTACCGCCTCCTTGCCAGCGCGCTGGCAGGGCAGACGGAGCTTCCGGGTCAGGCAGTCTTTCTTGGACCAAGCGGAGTCGCCCCGTTCAACAACAACCCCTGGGCCGATAAGGCAGTATTTGTTCCCAGGCCTCGCGGTGTTACCGATGCCGACTACGCCACCCTAGACACGTTCCTCGACGCGATCGCCGCTGGATCCGTCGATGATGCCCGCGAGGGTCTTGTCGCCTTCATCCGCGCCTGCGTTGTCGACGTCGAGTTCCACGCCCACTCCGACCGTGAGAGCGAGTTCGTCGGGCAGCGTCGTTCGGTCGTCATCAGAGCCGTCAACGACCTGCTCGACGAGGACCCCGAAGGGGGGCGCCGCTGCCAAGCCCTCCTGGCAGCAGCCCTCGCCACGGCCTTCGGTGACGGCGTGCTCTCTGGCGGGATCAACGACCCGTCGTTCAAGCTCCCCGGTGACGTGCAGGTGATGGATGGTGGCGAGCCGACCCTCGTCGCCGAGGCTAAGCACCGGGGCAACGTCGACGAGGCTGAGGTGAAGAATTTCATCGCCAAGCTCGCCGCGCGGAACTACTCACGGGCGATCTACTTCGCTCTCGGTCCCGGCAACGACCACCTGCGCACACTTGAGGCCCCACTCGCGACTGAGCATGAGACCGTCACGAAGATCATCACGTCCGCCGGTGAGCTCCTTGATCAGTGCTTCCTCTGGTGCTCCCCGCTGATGGCGGCGCGGTTCACGGACCGCTTTGTGCGCCTCTACCGCATCTGGCTTGTTCGGCAAGGCGCGAAGGCTACGGCGCGCAAGTGGGAACTCCTCGTCCGGGGGGCGCTGGACGAGGTGACAGGCGATCAACCCGCTGGTGACCACTCGGCTGACAGCGGCGGCTAGGGCGTGTCTCTTGGTGTCCGTGCCAGCGAGATCAAGCGCCTCTCGCTCACCTCTCCGGCGCGTGCCCGATTCACGTGCCGAGCCTACCGATCTCGCCTGCCCTGGCGCTGTTCCCGCAGCGTCGGTCCTTCCTCGAATCAGCTCCCTGCCACCCAGGTATGGGAGGCCACCTGCCACGCGCCCGCCTTTGAGGGCTTTGCCGAGAACTTGTCGTTGCGCGGTCTCCGTGCATCGCCGGTGCCCCAGTCGGGCTGCTCCTTCTGGGCGAGCCACCCGGCTGCGATCCCCGCGTCGAGCGCAGCCGAGTCCTCGATCCAGATAGCGCGGAGCTCCAGCGGGGTCCACTCCGCCTTGCGGGGTCGCGACCTTCCCGTGCTCGCGACGTATCCGCTCAGCGCCCGTCCTCCTGACTCGCCCACGCTCTTGTGCCAGGCGCGGAACTCTCCCGTCGTGTCGAGCCCGGCGCGCCCGTCGACGATGAGGAATCCGAGACCTTGCTCGGAGACGCAAGCGCGAACCGCCTGAGCGTCGTTGAGCCACATCTCTGTGCCCGAACGCTTCGAGGGGGCAGCACCGTCCCAGGGGAAGGGCCTCGTCCATGCGGTGTGCGCTTTTGCGTCCCAGACCCGGGTCGGGGACGCGTAGTCGAAGACTGTGTTCCCGTACCGGATGTTCGGGCCGCCGACGAGCGGGGTGGGAAAACGAGCATTCAAGATCTCTCGCAACCGCTCCTCGAAGTAGAAGCCGAACCACTCGATCTGCCGCCACTGCGTCGACCCGGAGTCCCGCATCCAGGTGATGCAGTCGACGCCGTCCCAGTGCGCGGGGAGCTCCTCGGCTAGCGCGTGGACGAGCGCCGCGCCTTCTTCCGTCGCCGTTCTCCACGCGGCCGAGGCGAGACCGACGGCTCGCTCGGCGCCCGCCAGCAGAAGGTTCAGTCCGTCGAGGGTGATCGATGCGCCGGTCGAGCCGGCGGTGTCGAGCCAGGGGACTCCCAGTTCGGCGGAGAGCGCGGCTGCCAGAGCATGCTTTGTGAGTCTGCGTTCGAGCAGCTGGGGCGCAACCCGCCGCGCGACGTCTCGGAGCGTCCAGGTGTGCTCCTTCCCGCCTGGACCGAGGACGTCGTGCGGTACACCCGCGATGTCGCAGAGCCGGTTCACCGCAGCCTGCTTGTTCGACGCGGGGCGGAATCCCGGGAACGCCCGGAGGACCTCTGCGACCGAGGCGCTAGCGACCGCGCGTTGGCGCGACAGCCGGATGATGCTCGCGGACGTGGCCTGGAGCAGGTTGTTCATCCCGATCAGGGTCACCTGGAGATCGACGTAGTCGAGACCTCGGACCCAGGGTGTCCCGAGCGCTCCAGCGATCTGCTCGCCGAGCACGGCGTTCACCGCCTGGAGGTCGACGTCGAGGCCCAGGTTCTGCGCGAGCGCGACGAGCGAGCGCTTCGGTCCACGCGTGCCGGCGGCAGGGGCTCCGGTCAGCGCGAACATGCGCGCGCTCGCCTCCGGAATCGTCTGCGCCGGGTTGAAGTTCTCGGTAGTGACGTTCGACACGAGAGGAAGCGAACCACACGGCACGTGGACCCGGCTGGCTCATGCCGCATCGCGTGTCGGCACATGTCATCAGCCGATGGGAGCGCACCTCGGGCGACGGCCGGCCGCGCGCGATCTCGAAGCACCTCCGTCTTGGCTCGTGCTCAACGCGTGTGGGTGGTTCGCCCTAGATTCCGTGTGTGCCTCAGGAGCGTGTCGATTTGACCCCGTACCACCAAGCTGCCAAGCTGTCGACCATGGGAGACGGGAGCACCACGACGACGTCTGCGCCGCCTTTCCGATACATCGACCTGTTCGCCGGTATCGGAGGGTTTGCCGCAGCGCTGGAGTCGTTCGGCGGAGAGTGCGTCTACTCGGTAGAGATCGACAGGGCTGCGGCCGAGGTCTACGAGCGCAACTGGGGCCACTCGCCCCTGGGGGACATCACCAAGGACGCGAACGACAGCGTCATGAACGTCCCGGCTCACGACCTCCTGGCAGCGGGCTTCCCGTGCCAGCCGTTCTCGAAGTCGGGAGCACAGCGCGGCATGGACGAGACCAGAGGAACGCTCTACTGGAACATCCTGAAGATCATCCAGGCGCACCACCCCACCGTCGTCCTGCTGGAGAACGTCCGGAATCTCGCTGGACCTCGGCACAGGCACGAGTGGGACGTGATCATTCAGACCCTCCGCGACGAGGGCTACCGCGTCTCGCAGACACCGACGGTGTTCTCGCCGCATCTCCTCCCGCTCGAGCGGGGTGGTCGGCCGCAGGTGCGCGAGCGAGTCTTCATCACGGCGACCTACGACCCGGACGGCGACGTCGTCGAGCCGGGCCCTCCGCTCCCGAACCTGTCCCTGCGCGGAGACGAGGAGTGGGATCTGCTCCACGACCTCCCGGTTCTCGAGACGGATGCTCCCGGCACCGGCCTCACCCCCGCTGAGGTCGCATGGATCGACGCATGGGACGACTTCGTCGTCACCATGTGGCGCGAGGTGCGCAAGACGAGCGTCGATGGCAGGGCAGCGACGCTGCCCGGCTTCCCCATCTGGGCAGACCACTGGGTGAAGAAGGAGCGTCTCGACGCCTGGATCGACGGAGGAGAGTCTCCCTACCGCACTCCCGATGTCCCAGAGACCTGGGAGGCCGTCCCGACCTGGAAGAGGAACTTCCTCGTCAAGAACGCCGAGCTTTACACCCGCTACAAGGGCCAGCTGGACATGTGGGCTGCTCGCCACGACCTCCAGTCGTTCCCCCCGTCGCGGCGCAAGCTCGAATGGCAAGCACAGCAGACTGCGCGCCTCTGGGACTGTGTCCTCCAGCTCCGCCCTTCAGGGATCCGGGCGAAGCGACCCACGCACCTCCCCGCGCTCGTGGCGATCACCCAGACGTCGATCATCGGGCCGCTCCGTCGACGTCTGTCCACGAGAGAGGCGGCTCGCCTGCAGGGCTTTCCCGACAACTTCGACTTCGGCCCGCAGGCCGCCGCTGCGACGTACAAGCAGCTCGGCAACGGCGTGAACGTCGGAGCAGTGTGGAACGTCCTGAGAGCGCACGCCGAACGAGACTCCGCAGTTCTGCGCAAGACCGAGCAGGGCCGTGCGCTGTTGAAGGCCCTCATCGACGACGCGCCGAAGAGCCCGGACGACCTCCTGCCGGCGGTCGTCGCCGACGGCCAGTCCCGGTTCGCAGAGACGCTCCCGAAGGCCACGGCCTGACTGGGCTGATCGGCAGTGCCCGTGCCGCACCAAGGCCCGACTCCACAGCACGTCCCAGCACACCCTGGAGCGTCGTCAGAAGCCGTGTCGCGGCGGATGAGCAGGGCGAAGCGTCGTGACACCGCTGCGGAGCTCGACCTTCGCCGGGAGCTCCACGCGCTCGGTCTCCGCTATCGCGTCGCCTTTCCGGTCCCGGGCCAGCGACGAAGGACGATCGACGTCGCCTTCACGCGCCTGCAGGTCGCGGTCTTCGTCGATGGGTGCTTCTGGCACGGGTGCCCCGAGCACGGGACCTGTCCCCGGTCCAACAGCGAATGGTGGAACGCGAAGTTATCGGCGAACAAGGCTCGCGACCGGGACACCGATCGAGTCCTCCGCGAGCTCGGATGGATCGTGATCCGGCTGTGGGAGCACGAGGAGCCCCGAGCGGCGGCGATGCGCGTCCGCACCGCAGTCCTCCTGCGCCGCGACGGTGACGACCCGACGCCAGGTTCGCTCGGTCGAGACGACTCCGGCCGCACCGATCAGTAGCCCGACCCGGCCGCGGGGGCCGCGTCCATGATCTCGGTGCCGTCCGGCGCGACGACGTACCAGACGCCGTTGACCCCCTGGCCCGACACGTCGCCCGGGGCCTGGTCGGCCGCGTACGTGTAGACCGGGCGGCCGTCGACCGTGACCTGGAGCTCGCCGTCGACGCCGGTGATCGTGCCGACCTCGGCCGTGACGCCCTCGACCTCGGGCTCCGCGCTCGCCGCGTGGACCGCGGGCCACGCGGCGGCGCACTCGCCCTCGCACGCGCTCGTCCCGGAGCCCTTCGTGTCCTTGTCGTAGTAGTAGACGGTCATGCCCTGCCCGTCGACCACGATGGTGCCGAGGGAGGAGTCGGCCGTCCCGAGGGCCGGCCCGGAGCCCGTGCCGTCGCCGGTCGCGCCGTCGCTCGTCGTGCCGGAGTCCGTGGACGGGCTGCTCCCGCCTCCGCCGTAGAGGCCGCCTCCCCCGCCGGAGCACCCGCCGAGCACGCCGACCAGCGCGGCGACGAGCACGACGGCGGGGGCGGCGCGGGCGGTCCGGGCCGGGGCGGTGATGGTCAGGGTGCGTCGCATGTCGACTCCTCGAGAGGACGGTCGGGGTCGCGAGCACGGCCCCTACTCTCACGACGGCGCGGCTCGCCGTGCGGTTCATCGGATCCCGCGGCGAGACTCGACTGAACCGATCGGGCGGCTGCCTCGTCTCCCTGGGTGACGGGGTCGACGGAGGATGATCGGGAGGAGCGGACGTGCGCAGGAGGACGAAGGTGCTGGTGGGGGTCGGGGTCGGCGTCGTGGTGCTGGGCGGAGCGGTGGTCGCGTTCGGCCCCGGCCTGTACGCGGACTGGAACAACCGCGCCGCGGCCGAGGAGCCCGCTCTCGACGCGTCGTCGGGCGACGCGGGGGCGCTGGACCCGGCGAGCCTCGCGGGCGACTGGACCGTGGCCGACGGCTCCTACGCCGGGTACCGCGTCCACGAGGTGCTCCAGGGCGAGGACGTCACGGTCACCGGGCGGACCGACGAGGTCACGGGGTCGTTCACCGTCGCCGACGGCGCGCTCACGGAGGCGACGATCGAGGTCGACATGGCGAGCGTCGCGACCGACGAGCCGCCGCGCGACGCGTACTTCCGGGGCGACGCGCTCGAGGTCGGGACCTACCCGACCGCGACGTTCGCGCTCACGTCCCCCGTCGAGCTGCCCGCCGGCTCGGCGGACGTCGAGCTCACGGGCGACCTGACGATCCACGGTGTGACGCAGGCCGTCACGGTCGAGGCGCAGGTCGGGACGACCGCCGACGGCGTCCAGGTGGTGGGCAGCGTGCCGATCACGTTCTCCGACTTCGACGTCGAGGCGCCGAGCCTCGGGTTCGTCACGGTCGACGACGCGGGCAGCGTCGAGTTCGGCCTCGACCTCGTGCCGGCGTCCGGGTCGTGACGGACGGGGAGGTGCCGCGCGTGCGGTCCGACGCCGACGACCTGCTGCGGGCGGTCCACGCCGCGCACGGTCCCGCGCTGGAGCGCTACGTCGCGCGCCTCACCGACGACCCGGCGCAGGCGCAGGACGTGGTCCAGGAGACGCTGCTGCGCGCGTGGCGCCACCCCGAGGTGCTCGAGCGCCCGGAGGGCTCGGTGCGCGCGTGGCTCTTCACGGTCGCGCGCAACCTCGTCGTCGACGAGCTGCGCAGCGCGCACCACCGGCGCGAGCTCGCGAGCGCCGACGTGCCCGACCACGGCGAGGCCGACGCGACGCAGGCCGTCCTCGACGCGTGGCTCGTCGCGGACGCGCTCGTGTCGCTCTCGCCCGAGCACCGGGCCGTCGTCGTCGACGCGTACTACCACGGGCGCTCCGTGGCCGAGATGGCGTCGGCGCACGGCGTCCCGCCCGGGACGGTCAAGTCCCGCATGCACTACGCGCTCCGCGCGCTGAGGCTCGCGCTGCAGGAGAAGGGAGTCTCGTCATGACCGCCACCCCGGACCCGTACCGCGAGTGGGACGCCGCCTACGTGCTGGGCGCGCTCAGCCCGCGCGACCGGCGCGCGTTCGAGCAGCACCTCGCGACGTGCGCGGCGTGCCGCGAGGCCGTCGCGGAGCTCGCGGGCATGCCGGGCATCCTCGGCATGCTCACGGCCGAGCACGCGGACGCGCTCGTGGACGACGCCCGCGCCGACGTCCCGGCCGAGGCGTCCGGCCGGGCGGGCGCGTGCGC
>NZ_JNBQ01000037.1 GCF_001019615.1 Cellulosimicrobium funkei
GGGTCACAAGGACGGCGTGATGCCCGGCGGGATCGTCGGCGCGCTGACGAACGAGGCCGGCCTCGCCGGGTCGGACGTCGGCAAGATCGACATCTTCCCGTCCTTCTCCCTCGTGGACATCACCGCGCCGCTCGACGCGGAGACCATGGACCGCATCTCCCGCGCCCGGGTCGCCGGGAAGGCGCTGCGCATCCGCCTGGACGAGGGCGCGCCCGCGTCGCGCGGCCCGCGCGGCGGCCACGGCCCGTCCGGTCGCCGCGACGAGCGTCGCGACCGCTTCGACCGTGCCGACGACCGGGGCGAGCGCAAGCCCCGCCACCGCACCGCGTACTGACCGCCCCGGCGTCAGCCGCCGGCGACGCGAGCAGACGAACGGCCCCGGATCCGCTGGATCCGGGGCCGTTCGCGTACCGTCCTGTCCCGTCGCGCGTCAGGTGCGCGGTTCCTCGTGCGCCTCGCCGTGCGCCTGGACCAGCGCCGCGAGGCGCCGCGCCTCCGCGTCCCCGCGGGCGCCGTCGGCCCGCTGAATCCCCATGACGGCGAGCGTCGACCCGTCCGCGAGGTCCAGGCGCACCCACGCGTCGCCGCTGCCGAACCGGACCGACACGACCTGCGCCCACTCGAGCTCGCGCGTGTAGATGACGTTGCGCACCCGCAGGCCCGCGCGCGTCGGGACGGCGTGCACGCCCCCGAGGCGCCACAGCAACCACGCCGCGAACAGCGCGAACGCCGCCAGGGACAGCCGGTTCACCCACGACGTGCCGAGCGGGCCCGTCGCGGACAGCCCGACGACGACGCACCCGCCGACGACCACGACACCGGTCGCCCACGCCGACACCAGCCCGAACCGGGGCCGGAACGGCCGGTACGGGTCGTCCCGGCGCTCCCCCGGCAGGCCAGGATCTGGGAACGGGTCGGTGCTCATGCCGCCACCGTCTCACACCCGCACGACGCTCACCGGCGCCGCCCCCGGGGGGTGAGCGGGGTCAGAGGCGGGACGCGTGGATCCGCGTCACGAGGATCGCGCGCGCCCCCACGTCGTACAGGGCGTCCATGACCTGGTTCGTCTGGTCGCGCCGCACCATCGCGCGCACCGCCGCCCAGTCGCGGTCGTGCAGCGGGGACACCGTCGGCGACTCCAGGCCCGGCGTGATCGCGACCGCGCGCTCCACGAGCGCGACGGGCACGTCGTAGTCCATGAGGACGTACTGGCGGGCCGTGAGCACGCCCTGCAGGCGCCGGCTCAGCACCTCCACCCCCGCCGGGACGTCCGCCTCCGCGACCGCGCGCGGACGGATCAGCACCGCCTCCGACACGAGGATCGGGTCGCCGAACACCTCCAGGCCCGCGCCCCGCAGCGTCGTCCCCGTCGAGACCACGTCCGCGACGACGTCCGCCACCCCGAGCTGCACCGCCGACTCCACCGCGCCGTCCAGGTGCACGACCGTGGCCTCCACCCCGTGCGAGCGCAGGTGCCCCTCGACCAGCACCTCGTACGACGTCGCGACGCGCAGCCCCTGCACCTGCTCCAGCGACGTCACCGTGCCCGCCGGGGCCGCGTACCGGAACGTCGACCCGCCGAACCCGAGCTGCATGTGCTCCACCGCGTCCGCGCCCGAGTCCAGCAGCAGGTCCCGGCCCGTGATCCCCACGTCGACCGTGCCCGACCCCACGTACACCGCGATGTCGCGCGGACGCAGGAAGAAGAACTCGACGTCGTTGTCCGGGTCGGCCAGCACCAGCTCGCGCGAGTCACGACGCTGGCGGTACCCCGCCTCGCGCAGCATCTCGACGGCGGGCTCGGACAGGGACCCCTTGTTGGGGACGGCGATACGCAGCATGACAGGACCTTCGTTCAGGGGATCGGGCAAGGAGCGGGGAACAGCAGGGACGAGCGAGGGGCGAGCGGCGCTCGCGGCCGGGAGCGAGGACGCTCACCGGCACGGCCGCTCACAGATGCTCGTACACGTCCTGCAGGCTCAGACCCTTCGCCAGCATGAGGACCTGCAGGTGGTAGAGGAGCTGGGAGATCTCCTCCGCCGTCTTCACGTCGCCCTCGTACTCGGCGGCCATCCACACCTCGGCGGCCTCCTCGACCACCTTCTTCCCGATCGCGTGCACGCCGGCGTCCAGCTCCGCGACGGTGCCGGAACCGGCAGGTCGCGTCGTGGCCTTCTCGGACAGCTCCGCGAACAGGGACTCGAACGTCTTCACGCGCCCCAGGGTATCCGCCACCCGAGCGGGACCGGGGCGCGGTCCGCCCAGCGGGCACGCCCCGGCCGCCCCCCGTCACAGGTCGCGCAGCGCCACCACGGTCGCGACCGCCGCCTCCGCGGCCTCCGCACCCTTGTCCTCGCGCGACCCCTCCAGGCCCGCCCGGTCCAGCGCCTGCTGCTCGTCGTCGCACGTCAGCACACCGAAGCCCACCGGCACGCCCGTCCGCACGCTCACGTCCGTCAGACCCGAGGTCGCCGCCTGGCACACGTACTCGAAGTGCGGCGTCCCCCCACGGATCACGACCCCCAGCGCCACCACCGCGTCCGCGCCGTGCTCCACCGCCCGCGCGGCCGCGACCGGCAGCTCGAACGACCCCGGCACCCGCACCACGCTCACGTGCGACACGTTCGCCGCCGCCAACGCCCGGCGCGCCCCCGCCAGCAACCCGTCCATCACCTCCGTGTGCCAGCTCGCCGCGACCACCGTCACCCGCAGCCCCGACCCGTCCACGCTCACCGTCGGCGCACCTGCCCCGCTCATCCCTCGTCCTCCTTCGTCTCGACGCCCAGCCCCTCGCCGGGCTCCACCAGGCCGACCCCCTCCGGGACCGCCACCGTGTCCAGCAGATGACCCATCGCCACCTTCTTCGTCACCAGGTACGCCCGGTTGTGCTCCCCGTGACCCACCTCGATCCGCTCCGTCCCCACGACGTCGATGCCCGAGGCCACCAGACCCGTCACCTTCGCCGGGTTGTTCGTCAGCAACCGCACCCGCGCCAGCCCCAGGTCCGCCAGGATCGCCGCCGCCGCCCCGTACTCCCTGCGGTCCACGGGCCACCCCAGCTCCAGGTTCGCCTGCACCGTGTCCAGACCCGCGTCCTGGAGCTCGTACGCCCCGATCTTCGCCAGCAACCCGATGCCGCGCCCCTCGTGCCCCCGCAGGTACACCACCGCACCACCCTCCGCCGCGACCCGCTCCATCGCCGCCTGCAGCTGCGGACCGCAGTCGCACCGCAACGACCCGAACGCGTCACCCGTCAGGCACTCCGAGTGCACCCGCACCACCGGCACCACCTCCGGCCCGACGGCGCTCGCGGCCTCCGCACCGACCTCACCGCGGTCTGCCGAGCCGGCCGGGGCGACCGCAGGAACGAGAGCGACGTGCTCCGCCCCCGTGCGCAGGTCCCGGTACCCCACCACCCGGAACCGGCCGTGCGCCGTCGGGAGCTCCGCCGAGGCGGTGCGGTGCACCCGCCGCGCCAACGCCTCCCGATCCGGCACCTCCGCGGCCACCGCAGGCGCCGGGTCGTGCACCCGCCGCCACGCCACCAGGTCCGCGATCGTGATCAGCACCAGCCCGTCACGCTCCGCCAGGGCCGCCGCGTCCCCCAGACGCATCATCGTCCCGTCGTCGTGCACCAGCTCCGCGATCCCACCGACCTCGCCCATCCCCGCCAGGCGCACCAGGTCCACCGCCGCCTCCGTGTGCCCCGCACGGTGCAGCACACCCCCCGGCACCGCCCGCAACGGCAGCACGTGCCCCGGCCGGATCAGGTCCACCGGACCCGACGCCGGGTCCGCCAGCACCCGCAACGTCCGCGCCCGGTCCTCCGCCGAGATCCCCGTCGTCACCCCCGTCGCCGCGTCCACCGTCACCGTGTACGCCGTGCGCCGCGGGTCCTGGCTGTGCGGCACCATCAACGGCAGCTCCAGCGCGTCCGCCCGCGACGCCGGCATCGGCGCGCACAGGTACCCCGACGAGTGCCGGATCGTCCACGCCACCCACTCCGCCGACACCCCCCGCGCCGCGAACACCACGTCCGCCTCGTTCTCCCGGTCCGGCGAGTCCGCCACCAGCACCGGTCGACCCGCCCGGATCTCCGCCAGCGCCTCCTCGACCGACCCCAGGCGCACACCCCCCGTCCCCTCCGGCACGGCGGCGCTCGCGGACCCCGCGCCCGTCACGACGCGCTCCCGGGGACCACGCCAGACACCAGCAGGCGTTCCACGTACTTCGCGAGCACGTCCACCTCGAGGTTCACCCGGTCGCCCGGCACCAGCGCACCGAGGATCGTCGCCTCGAGCGTCGTCGGGATGAGCGAGACGCCGAACGTCTCGTCGCCCACGTGCGTCACCGTGAGCGACACCCCGCTCACCGCGATCGAGCCCTTCTCCGCCACGTACCGCGTCAGGCCCGCAGGCGCCGAGAACACCAGGTCGTCCCAGCGCTCCCCCGGGTCGCGGCTCACGAGCGTCCCGACACCGTCCACGTGCCCCTGCACCACGTGCCCGCCCAGGCGCGCGTCCGCCCGGACGGCCCGCTCCAGGTTCACCGGCGACCCCGCCACGAGGTCGCCCAGAGCCGTACGACGCAACGACTCCGGCATCACGTCCGCCGTGAACGACCCGTCACCTCCGAGGCTCGCGACCGTCAGGCACACACCGTTCACGGCGATCGAGTCGCCCAGCGCCGCGTCCGAGGTGGCGAGCGGCCCCTCGACCGTGAGCACCGCGTCCTCCCCCTCGCCGCCCGGGAACCCGATGTCCCGGACCTTCCCGATCTCCTCCACGATCCCCGTGAACATCAGCCGTCCCGTCCTTCCGTGCTCTTCCTGGACACCACCAGCGCGTCGTCCCCGACGCGCCTCACCTCGACCGTGCGGAACCGGTGCGCGTCGGCGATCGTCGCCACGCCCAGCCCGTCCACGGCCCGCCGACCGCTCCCCAGCAGCACCGGGGCCACGTACGCGTGCAGCTCGTCGACCGCGCCCGCCGCGAGGAACGCCGTCGCGAGCGACGGACCCCCCTCCACGAGCACGTGCCTCACCTCACGGTCCCCGAGCCGGGCCAGCACCTCACCGACGTCGCGCGTCAGCAGGTGCACCAGCTCGCCACCCTCGCCGCGCACCCGCGCCGACGGGGGGATCCCGCGCAGCCCGACGACGACCCGCAGCGGCTGGTGCGCCGCGAGACGCCCGGCGCTCGCGGCATCCGCGCGTGCACCCGTGCCGTGAGCTCCGGGTCGTCGGTCAGGAGGGTGCCCGTGCCGACGAGGATCGCGTCGACCTCGGCCCGAACCCGGTGCGCGTGCTCGCGTGCCGCCGGTCCGGTGATCCAGCGGCTCGTCCCGTCCTCGGCGGCGACGTAGCCGTCGAGCGTCGTCGCGGTCTTGAGCGTCACGTACGGCGTGCCCCGGCGCACGGACGTGAGCCACACCCGGAGGAGCTCCTCGCCCTCCGCGGCGCGCAGACCCCGCACGACCCGCACCCCGGCCGCGCTCAGGCGGTGGGCGCCGCCCGTCGCCACGGGGTTGGGGTCGGCGACGGCGTGCACGACCTCGGCGACGCCCGCGGCGACGAGCGCGTCGGCGCACGGCCCGGTGCGGCCCGTGTGGGCGCACGGCTCGAGCGTGACGACGGCGGTCGCGCCGGCGACGTCGACGCCGCGCCGCCGGGCGTCGGCGAGGGCCGCGGCCTCGGCGTGCAGCGTGCCCGCACCACGGTGGTATCCCTCGGCGAGCACGGGCCGCGGGTGCGGGTCCAGAGATTCCGGAGAGGCGCCGTCGGCCACCGGCCGACCGCCTGGGGCGGGGCCCAGGAGCACGCAGCCGACCCGAGGGTTGGGCCCGTGCGCGGGCCCGCGAGCCGCGAGCACGAGCGCGCGCGCCATCGCGGCGTCGATCGTCAGGGTGCGGGGGCGCTCGCCCATCGTCCTCCTCCCGGGCACGAGCGCTCCGGGGCGAGGGCGGGCGGCGGGGTCAGGCCTGGACCGGCCCGACGGCGTCGCTCACCACGGCGAGGCTGTCGCCGTCACGAACGGGTGCGCCGACGGGTCGCCGGAGCACCACGCTCTGGGCGTGGCCGCGCCGCACGTGCTTCCTCCCATCCGGACTGTCACCGTCGGTCCTGGAGTTCCACCAGGTCAACCGCGCGTGGGCGCGGGTCGCGGACTGTCACCGCCGGCTCGGAATTGCACCGACCCCGGAGCACGTTCGTGCGTACTGCTGCTTTCAACCGAGCATGCTACTCGCGCATTCCTCGGCACCGACACGTCCGCCCGTCGAGCGAACGTGAACCGGGCCACCCCGCTCCTCCGTGCTGGTTGGTGAGGTGTCTCGGTACGGTGGGGCGGTTATGGCCGCTTGGCACACTATTTTTATCGGTACGAGAGAAGGAGCCCTCCGCTCGGGCTCCTTCTCGGGTCGGCCGTCAGTGCGCGTGCGCCGAGGCCTCCGCCAGCTCGCGCAGCGCCTGGATCTCGCCCGGCACGCTCTCCGCCCCGTACACCGCCGACCCCGCGACGAAGACGTTCGCCCCCGCGTCGGCCGCCCGCTCGATCGTCGAGCGCGACACTCCCCCGTCGACCTGGATCCACACGTCCAGACCCGACTCGCTCACGGCCTCGCGGGCCCGTCGGATCTTGGGGAGCGTCCCGTCGATGAACGACTGCCCGCCGAAGCCCGGCTCGACCGTCATGACGAGGATCATGTCGACCTCCGCCAGAAGGTCCAGGAAGGGCTCCACAGGCGTCGCAGGGCGCAGCGCGAGGCCCGCGCGGGCCCCCAGGCGCCGGAGCTCGCGAGCGAGCCGTACAGGGGCAGCAGCGGCCTCGGCGTGGAACGTCACGGACGCCGCCCCGGCCTCCGCGTACGCCGGCGCCCAGCGGTCCGGGTCCTCGATCATGAGGTGCGCGTCGATCGGGACCGGTGACACCTGCGCCAGACGCTCGAAGACGGGAAGCCCGATCGTGAGGTTCGGCACGAAGTGGTTGTCCATCACGTCGACGTGCGCGTAGTCCGCGGTCGAGATGGCGTTCAGGTCGCGCTCGAGGTTCGCGAAGTCGGCGGACAGGATGCTCGGTGCGATGAGGGCTGCCATGGCCCCAGCCTAGGGCGCGTCCTGCCCCGCAGCCGCGCCCGTAGGCTCGTCCGGTGAGCACCCTCCCCTCCCCCGGCCCGACCACCCCGTCGGCAGCGGCTCACCCGACCGTGACGGTGCGCCCCGCCACCGCGGACGACCTCGCGCGCGTCGCCGAGATCGCCGCCCCGTTCGTCCGCGACACGTGCGTGACGTTCGAGGAGGAGCTCTGGGACGTCCCGGCGTGGCAGCGCAAGCTCGACGACGTCACCGCGCGCGGCCTGCCGTTCCTCGTCGCCGAGGTCGACGGCACGACCCGGCCGGACGGCACGAGCGACCCGGTGGTCGCGGGCTACGCCTACGCGTCCGCGTGGCGCCCGAAGCCCGCGTACCGGCACACCGCAGAGGACACGATCTACCTCGACCCCGCCTTCGCCGGGCGCGGGATCGGCACCGCGCTCCTCGCCGCGCTCCTGGAGGCGTGCACCGCGGCGGGGGTCCGCCAGGTCATGTCCGTCGTCGCCGACGTGCCCGAGGCCGCGGGCTCGCTCCCCCTCCACCGCCGCTTCGGCTTCGCCGAGGCCGGCCGCCTGACCGCCGTCGGCTTCAAGCACGGCCGCTGGGTCGACACGATCCTCCTCCAGCGCTCTCTCTGACCCGGACCGCGCGACATGTCGAGCGAGAACCGTGGTTGGCCCGAGGGAGAAGGGCAGCCCGCCGAGGTAGAGGCCTGGTAGCGCGAGGGAGAGCCGGGGTCCCACGAGGCAGAACGGTGGTCACCTGCCCGACGGCGGTCGGACGCGCGCCGTCGTCGGTGTCGCTACCGCGAGGTGGCTGGCTCGCGATGTCGGCCGCGTCGCGAAGCGAGGCGAGGCGAGGCGAGGCTGCCGACGCGGGCAGTCGGCCGGGTGAGCGACGACCAGGGTGGGACGACGCCGGGTGGGGTGGGTGGTGGTGCCGCGTCGTGGCGGGGCTGGCGGGAGCCGCGAGGAACGAGCGGCGGATGGTAGACGCGGCACCACCACCCACCCCACCCACCCAGGGCGACCACGCGCCGTCGAGCACAAGAACCACGGCTCTAACCCCCGCAACCACGGCTCTCCCCCGGCCGACCACGGCTCTCCCCCGGCGACGAGGCTCAGGCCACGAGGCCGCGACGGAGGTCGGTGGTGCGGTGCTCGACGGTGCGCCAGGCGTGACGGCTCACACCGGGGTGGGCGTCGCGGTCGATGTCCGCGAGCGCCGCGAGGAGTCCGTCGAGGGTCTGGGCGACGGCGCGCTGGGCGCGGCGTCGGGGCAGCCCCCAGGTGGTGCCTTCGGTGACGAGGTCCTCGGCGGTGAGGTGGTCCATGTCGCGTTCTCCGGCGACGTCCATGGCGAAGACGCGGGAGGCGTGGTCGTGGTGGAGGTGCATGGAGACGTCGTAGGCGGGGGCGAGGCGGACGGTGCCGTCGGCGTGGCGCAGGACGGAGATGTTCTTGGCGTGGGCGTCGGTGTTGCCGATGGCGAGGTTGAAGGTGGTGAGGGCGAGGAGGGGGTCGGGGCGGGTGCCGTCGTCGCGGAGGGTGCGGGCGATGGCGGCGAGGGAGGGGAAGCGGCGTCCGTGCTGGAACTTGCGTTCGGGGTCGCGGGTGTTGATGCCGAGGGCCTGGGCGGTGTCCTCCTGGTGGAGGCGTGCGGTGCCGCTGGGTTCGGTGGGGTCGGGGACGCGGTCGTAGCGGGTGACGACGATGGCGCGTTCGCCGTCGAGCTCGGTGACGTGGGCGTCGATGGTGGTGAGGCCGACGCGGCGGGCGAGGTCGAGGGCGGCTGCTTCGGTGTTGACGAGGTCGGCGGTGGGTGAGTCGGAGGGGCGGGCGACCTTGAGGATGTGGGTGGTGGGTGCGGTGCCGTGGGGTCGGGCCCAGCCGTGCTCGTCGCGGAGGAGGGTGATCTTGGGTTCCATGCCGGGCAGGGAGCTGGTGAGGTGGTCGGTGCGGCCTTCTCCCCCGCTGCGGGCGGCGGCGGCGCGCAGGAGTCGCGCGACGGCGGCGTCGTCGAGTCGTTCGGGTGTGCCGGGGGTGGGGAGGGGCTGCCCTTCGGGCGCGAGGAGGACGGCGCCGGCGGTGTCGTGGCCGTAGTGGACGAGGAAGGCGAGGGCGTCGTCGGGGTCGATGCCGGCGTCGATGGCCATGGCGTCGCGCGTGCGGCCTTCGGGGAGGAGGCCGTCGAGCCAGGCGGCGACGCGCGCGGGGTGGGGCGAGGGTTCGTCGGGTGGGGTGATGGGGAGCAGGTGGGACAGGACGCGGGCGTCGTGTCCCCAGCGGTCGAGGGCGTCGGCGGTCCAGGTGAGGGTGACGCGGGGGGTGCCGTCGGTGGTGTGCGTGCCGGCGGGTGCGAGCGTGGCGACGGGGGTGCCGTAGAGCCAGGCGGTGACGGTTGTCATCGGCGTTCCTGGAGTCGCAGGTCGACGTCGAGGGTGTCGAGGAGCTCGAAGAGTCGTTGGACCCAGAGGTTCTCGACGCCGTTCTCGAGCTCGGAGAGGTACTGGCGGGTGATGCCGAGCTCGTCGGCGACCTGTGCCTGGGTGAGCCCTCGGGTCCGGCGGACGCGGCTGAGGTAGGCGCCGAGGTCGCGGGGGCTGCGGGGGGTGGTCCAGGTGTCGGCCATGCTCGCTCTCCTGCTGTCGGTGCGCGGGGCGCGTGCTGCGGCGTCAGGATTCCCTGACACGCCTCGACGTCAGGTTACTCCGACACGCCGATGTTGTCGAGATATGCCGACACCTGCCTCGAGGGCTGCGCCGTCACACCGTCCTGCGCAGGAGCGTCAGGTGCATGGCGTCGGTGCCGTGGACGTGCGGCCAGAGCTGGACGTCCTGGCGGTCGCCGAGCTCGATGGCGTCGCGCGCCTCGGGACGCACGACGTCGCGCACGACCGCTGGGGCGTCGAGGAGCTCGACGTCGTCGCGACGGCGCAGCACGTCGGCGACGACGACCTGGGTCTCGGCGAGGTGGGGCGAGCACGTGACGTAGCCGACCACTCCCCCGGGCCGGACGGCGTCGAGGGCGGAGTCGAGGAGCTCGCGCTGGAGACCGGTGAGGGTCGCGAGGTCGGCAGGGGTGCGGCGCCAGCGGGACTCGGGGCGACGGCGCAGCGCCCCCAGCCCGGTGCAGGGGGCGTCGAGGAGCACCCGGTCGTAGGCGCCCGGCTCGTCCTGCCCGACGGCGCGGCCGTCGCCCGTGCAGACCGCCTCCACGGCGGCGGCCGGGACGGCGGCGAGGGCCTTCTCCACGAGGCGGGCGCGGTGCGGCTGGACCTCGTTGGCGACGAGGCGCGCGCCCCGCTCGGCCGCGAGCGCCGCGAGGAGCGCGGCCTTGCCCCCGGGGCCGGCGCACAGGTCGAGCCAGCGGGCGTCGTCGGTCCCGGCGAGCGGTGCCGCGGCGAGGGCGAGGGCGACGAGCTGGCTGCCCTCGTCCTGGACGCCGGCGCGCCCGTCGCGCACGGCGCCGAACGCGGCGGGGTCGCCGCCCTCGAGGCGCAGCGCGGTGGGGGCCCACCGGGAGGGCGTCACGCGGTCGTCGCCGTCGGCCAGCTCGTCGGGGTCGGCGAGGCCGGGGCGGGCGACGAGCGTGACGCGGGGGGCGTCGTTGTCGGCGGCGAGGAGCGCGTCGAGCTCGGCGACGGGGCGGCCGTTGCCCGCGAGGGCGTCGCGCAGGGCGCGGGCGATCCAGACGGGGTGGCTCTGGGTGGCCGCGAGCGCCGCGAGGTCGTCGGGGGCGTCGTCGGCGATGGTGGTGAGCCAGTCGTCGAGGGGGGTGCGAGCGACGCGGCGCAGGACGGCGTTGACGAGCTGGGCGCTGCCGGCGCCGGTGCGCTCGCGCGCGAGCCCGACCGTCTCGGACACGGCGGCGTGCTGGGGCACGCGCATGCCGAGGAGCTGGTGCGCGCCGAGCCGCAGGACGTCGAGGACGGGGGCGTCGAGGCGGTCGAGGGGCCGGTCGAGGCACAGTGCGAGGACGGCGTCGTAGCGGCCGCGGAGGCGCAGGGTGCCGTAGGCGAGCTCGGTGGCGAACCCGGCGTCGCGGCCGCGGATGCCGCGCTCGCGCAGCAGGGGCGGCAGGACGAGGTTGGCGTAGGCGTCGGAGCCGTCGACCTGACGCAGGACGTCGAACGCGACGGCGCGGGCCGGGTCGGTGCCCTTGCGCCGCTGGGAGGGCGCGCTCGAGCTGCGGGACGTCTCGCCGCGGGAGCGGGCGGCGCCGCGCTGGCGGCCGCGGGCGTCGCGGCGCTCGTCGTCGCGGCGGTCCCGGCCGCGGTCCGCACCGTTCGAACGGGCGTTCGACTCGCCGCCGCGGGTCGCCCCGGCCGCGTTCGAACGCGCGTTCGAGCCGCTTCCCCCGCGCCGGGACCCGCTCGCAGAATCGTTCGAACGTGCGTTCGATCTGCCGGTCGACGCCCGGCGGGCCGCGTCGTCGCGGTCGCGGTCCGCGGGCGTGCCGGCGCTCATCGGGCGACCTCCGCGCCGAGCACGAGATCCTCGGGAAGGCGGGCCCCGCGCGCCCAGTCGGCGGCGGGCATCTGCTTCTTGCCCACGGGCGCGACGTCCCCGAGCTGGACGGCGTGCGTCGCGGTGCCGACGAGCACCTCCTTCTTCCCGGCCCGCACGTGCCCGGGGGCGAGGTCGGTGACGTCGGGGCGCGGCGTCACCGGGCCGAGCCCGAGGCGCGCGGGCGCGCCGTCGGGACCGGGGACCGTGGTCCAGGAGCCCGGTGCGGGGGTGCAGCCGCGCACGAGGCGGTCGACCGCGAGCGCCGGGTGGTCCCAACGCACCTCCGCGTCGGCGGGCGTGAGCTTCGCGGCGTGGGAGACGCCGTCGGCGGGCTGGGGCTGCGGGCGCAGGGTCCCGTCCTCGAGCGCGTCGAGCGTCGCGACGAGCAGCCCCGCGCCGGACACGGCGAGGCGGCCCAGGAGGTCCCCGGCGGTGTCCCGGGCACGGATGGTCTCGGTCGTCGTGCCGAGCGTGGGGCCGGAGTCCAGGCCCTGCTCGATGAGGAACGTCGTGGCGCCGGTGACCTCGTCGCCGGCGATGATCGCGCGCTGCACGGGCGCGGCGCCGCGCCAGGCCGGCAGGACGGAGAAGTGCAGGTTGACCCACCCGTGCCGCGGCACGGCGAGCACGTCGGGACGCAGGATCTCCCCGTACGCCACGACGGGCGCCGCGTCGACGTCGAGCTCGGCCAGGCGCGCGAGGAAGTCCTCGCCGCGGGGGCGGTCGGTGATCACGGGAATCCCGGCCTCCTCGGCGCGCACGCGCACGGGGCTCGGGGTCAGGCGCCGCCCCCGGCCCGACGGCGCGTCGGCGCGCGTGAGGACGGCGACGACGTCGTGGCGGGAGTCGAGAAGGGCGTCGAGAGACGGGACCGCGGTATCCGGGGTCCCGGCGAACAGCAGGCGCATGGGCCCGATTCTAGGTGCCGACCCGCTCCCGCCCCGCAGACCGTCGCAGGTCGCGGTCGCCGTCCTCGCACCGCCGCCGACGGCCCGTCGTCACCGTCACGGCGCGACGTGGACGCCGAGGCGTCGCAGGGCCGCGCGCAGGCCGGGCGTGCCGTCGAAGAGGTGCGTGCGCAGGCCGAGCCGAGCCGCCGCGGCGATGTTCGCGGCGCTGTCGTCGGTGAAGAGCGTGCGCGCCGGGTCGAGGCCGAACCGCTCGACCGCGAGCGCGAAGATCGCGGGGTCCGGCTTGGCCAGGCCCACGCGCCCGGAGACGAGCACGTCGTCCATGAGCGTCGTCGCGGGAGCGGCGGGCGCGGCGTGCGGGTAGAGCTCCGCGGACCAGTTGGTCAGGCCGTACAGGCGCAGCCCGAGGTCCCGCAGCTCGCGCACGAGCTCCTCCGAGCCCTCGACGGGACCGGTGAGCGTCGCGGGGAACTCCGCGACGTACCGGTCGATGAGCGCCACGTGGTGCGGGTGGGAGGCCTCGACGGCGGCGCGCGCGTCCGCCCACGTGGCACCGGCGTCGCGCTCGTGGTTGAGGACGCGGAAGTCGACGTCGGCGAAGAACGCGTCGACGACCTCGCGGTCCAGCCCGGCGTAGGCGCCGTACGGGTCCCAGCCCACCAGGACGTTGCCGAAGTCGTACAGCACGGCGTCGATCGCGCGCGCCGGGGCGCCCCCGGGGGTGCCGTCGGCCGTCGCGGGGTGGTGCGTCACAAGATCTCCTTCGGGTCGAGCTCCACCCGCACGCTACCCGCCTCGCGCCGCGCCGAGCGCACCGCGAGCGACGCGGCGAGCTCACGCGCGAGGCGCCGACCGTCGCGCACCGGCACGCGCACGACGGCGCGCACCGGCGGGGCGTCCAGCAGCCCCGGTCCCGCGCCGTCGCCGGTCCCCGTGCTCGTCCCCGAACCGGCGCCCGACGCACGCCCGCGCGGCGGGGGCGCGGGCACCTCCACGGGTCCGAGGACGGCGTCGGACCGCGCCAGCTCGACCCGTCCCAGCAGGGCCGCGACCGCCGGGCGGTCCCCCGTCACCGCCGCCACCCGCACGGCGGGCGGCAGCGACAGCTCGGCCCGCTCGTCGAGCTCGCGGTCCGCGAGGAGCGCCGGGTCCCAGCGCACGAGCGCGTTCGTCGGTGCCGGGGCGGCGTCGCCGACGAGCAGCACCTGCCCGCCGGCCGTCGCCGGACGCACGAGCGCCGCCGCGGCGAGCCAGCGCGCGAGCGCGTCCTGCGCGACGTCCAGCCCGACGTGCGCGGTGCTCACCGCGGCGTCGAGCAGCAGCGCGGCCGCGTACCCGCCCTCGGCGACGGGCTCGGCGCCCGGCGTCGCGACGACCAGCGCCGGACGCGAGGACACCGCGCCCAGCACACCGCCCGCGGCGGCGGCGCCGGACACCTGCACGGGAACGCCCGCGAACGCGCGGCCCAGCTCCTCCGCCGTGCGCTGCGACCCGACCCGCACCGACCGCAGGCCCGTCCAGTGGCACTCCGCGCACGACCAGCCGCCCGCGAGCGCCCCGCACCACGCGCACTGCGGCGTCGCGCCCGCCCCGGACAGCGCGAGCGGGCCGTGGCACACGGTGCAGCGCGCCGGGGTACGGCAGCGCCCGCACGCGACGACGGGCACGTACCCGGAGCGGGGCACCTGCACCAGCACCGGTCCCTGCTCGAGAGCGGAGCGTGCCGCGCGCCATGCCGCGGTCGGGATGCGGGCCGCGGCGCCCGGGCCCTCGGCCGCGAGCTCCACCGACGTCAGGGCCCGCACCCGGGGCGCGCGCGCCCGCACGACGTCGCGCGGCGCGGCCAGGTCGTGCGCCCAGCCCCGCGCGACGAGCGCCTGCGCCGCGACCGTGCGGCCGTGCGACCCGAGGAGGAACGCGGCCTTCTCCTGGTCGCTGCGCAGCGCGAGCACCTCGCGCGCGTGCGGGTAGGGGGCCCGCGGCTCGGCGAGCGTGTCCTCGCCGTCGTTCCAGCACACCACGAGGCCGAGGTCCGCGACCGGGGCGAACGCCGCCGCCCGGGTCCCCACGACGACGCGCGCCCGCCCGTGCAGCACCGCGAGGAACCCGCGGTACCGGGGGGCGGGGCCCTCGTCCGCGGTCAGGCGCACCACCTCGCCGCCGGTCGCCGCGTCCCACGCGGGCAGGCCCGCGGCGTCCAGGGCGGCGCACACCTGGTCGACGTCGCGCGCGTCCGGCACGACGACGAGCGCCCCCCGGCCGCCCGACCGCGCGGCGCGCACCGCCTCCGCGACCGCGGCGGCCCAGTGCGTCACGGGCAGCGGGTCCGCGCCCCGTCGCGCCCGCCCGGCACCACGCCCGCGCTCGACCGGCTCCGACCCCGGGTCCGGAGGGGCGGGCGGCGCGAGACCCGGCAGCGCGGTCCACACGGCCCGCGGGGCACCCCCGCCCGCGACGTGCGCGAGGAACGCCGCGCCGGCACGGTACGGGGACCACGCGGAGCCGCCGGACGCCGCCCCGGACCCTGTGGCCTGGGGCGCCGCGACGGGCGCCTCGCCGGCCCCGACCCCGCCCACCGGCGCCGTGCCCCCGGTGGCGTCGTTCTCGGTGGCGTCGTTCTCGGGTGCCGCGGCGACGGCGGCCGCGAGCGCCTGCTCGGCGCGCGCGTGCCGCGGGGGGACGGCGAGGCGGAGCACGTCCGACAGGGTGCCCGCGTAGTGGTCGGCGACCGAGCGCGCGAGCCGCGCGACGGCGGGCGAGAGCACCGGCTCGGGCGAGACGACACGGCGCAGCGGCAGCAGGCGGCCGTCGTGGTCGGACCGCTCGGTCCGCGCCAGGACGTACCCGTCGACGTCACGGCCCGCGAACCGCACCTTGACCCGGACGCCGGGTCGTGCGTCGTCGGACATCGCCGCGGGCACGAGGTAGTCGAACGCGCGGTCCAGGTGCGGGGGCGCCAGGTCGAGCGCCAGGCGCGCGACGGGCAGGTGCGCGGCGACCTCCTGGGACGGCGCCGCGGCGGGCCGCCGCGGCCCAGGGGCCACGGAGACACCCGGCAGGGTGTCCTGCACCGCCTGCGACGTGTCCTCGGGCTCGCTCACGACGTCATCGAACCACGCGCCGCCGTCATGCCCGGGCGGGCGGGCACCGCCTCGACGAGCTCGCCGACGGTCGGGCACGCCGGCAGCTCGACCGGCAGGCGGACCAGCGCGGCCGCGCGAGGCCGGGCCGGGCTCGTCACACCTGGGACTGCAGGTCCGCGACGCGGTCCGTGCGCTCCCACGTGAACTGCTCGAGCTCGCGCCCGAAGTGCCCGTACGCGGCCGTCGCGGCGTAGATGGGGCGCAGCAGGTCCAGGTCGCGGATGATCGCCGCGGGGCGCAGGTCGAACACCTCGCGGATCGCGGCCGTGATGCGCTCGACCGGCACCTTCTCCGTGCCGAACGTCTCGACGTACAGGCCCACCGGGTGCGCCTTGCCGATCGCGTACGCGACCTGCACCTCGCAGCGGCGCGCGAGACCCGCGGCGACCACGTTCTTCGCGACCCAGCGCGTCGCGTACGCGGCGGAGCGGTCCACCTTCGACGGGTCCTTGCCGGAGAACGCGCCGCCGCCGTGGCGAGCCATGCCGCCGTAGGTGTCCACGATGATCTTGCGCCCGGTGAGGCCGGCGTCTCCCTGCGGCCCGCCGACGACGAACGTGCCCGTCGGGTTGACGAACAGGCGCGTCTCGCGCGTGTCGAGGTCCACTCCCGCGGCCTCGAGGACCGGTGCGACGACGTCGTCCGCGACGAGCCGGTGCAGCGCGTCCTGGCGCACGTCGGGGTCGTGCTGCGTCGACAGGACGACCGTGTCGAGCGTGACCGCACGGTCGCCGTCGTACCCGATGGTGACCTGCGTCTTGCCGTCCGGGCGCAGCCCCGGCACCGTCCCGTCGCGGCGCACGAGCGCGAGGCGCTCCGCGAGGCGGTGCGCGAGCCAGACCGGTAGCGGCATGAGGCTCGGGGTGTCGTCGCTCGCGTACCCGAACATCAGGCCCTGGTCGCCCGCGCCCTGCGCGTCGAGCGGGTCGTGGTCACCCTGGTCGTCGCGCTCCTCCAGGCTCTTGTCGACGCCCTGCGCGATGTCCGGCGACTGCTGCCCGATCGACACCGAGATGCCGCACGAGTCCGCGTCGAACCCGATCGCCGAGGAGGTGTACCCGATGCGGCGCACGACGTCGCGCACGATCTGCGGGATCTCGACGTACGCGTCCGTGGTCACCTCGCCCGCGACGTGCACGAGGCCCGTGGTGACCATGGTCTCGACCGCGACGCGTGACGTCGGGTCCTGCGTCAGGAGCGCGTCGAGGATGGAGTCGGAGATCTGGTCGCACACCTTGTCCGGGTGCCCCTCGGTGACGGACTCGGACGTGAACAGACGCAGATCAGCCATGCCGCACAGCCTACTGTCCCGAGGCGTGGGCGCGGGCATCCGGTAGGCGAGACGAGACGCGGGTCACTCGGCCCGTGCGACCGCGCCGCCCAGGGACCCCGCGGCCACCCGGCCCGCGACGACGTCCCACACGGCGTCCGCCACCGCGCGCTTGGTGCCGCCCGCCGTCGCGACGACCTCGCCGGACCCGTCGACGACGGTCACGTCGTTCGCGTCGACGCCGAACCCGAGCCCCTCGCCGACCGCGTTCACGACGAGCAGGTCCGCACCCTTGCGGCGCGCCTTCGCCCGACCGTGGTCGAGCACCGAACCGTCCGCGTCCCCGGTCTCGGCCGCGAAGCCCACCACCACCTGGCCGGCCCGCAGGCGCTCGTGCGCGAGCTCGGCGAGCACGTCCGGGTTCTCGACGAGCGCGATCGGCTCGGGTCCGCGGCCGGGCACCTTCTTGATCTTCGCCCCGGGCGCGTGCGCCGGCCGGAAGTCCGCGACCGCCGCGGCCATCACGACGACGTCCGCCGTCGCCGCCGCGGCGCGCACCGCCTCGCGCAGCTGGGCCGTCGTCTCGACGGCGACCACGTCGTCCAGGCCCGCGTCCTCCACCAGCGCGGCGACGTCCGGGGCGAGGTTCGCCGCGACGAGCGTCACGTGGGCACCCCGCGCCCGAGCCACCCGCGCGAGCTCGACCCCCTGGCGCCCGCTGGACCGGTTGCCGATGAAGCGGACCGGGTCGATCGGCTCGCGCGTGCCGCCCGCGGACACCACGACCCGTCGGCCCGCGAGGTCGCGCCCTGCAGCGGCGTCCTCGTCGCGGGAACCGTCGTCGGAGCCCTCCGCGACGGCCAGCGCGACCCGCGCGATCTCCTCCGGCTCGGGCAGGCGGCCCGGGCCCGTGTCCGCGCCCGTCAGGCGACCCGACGCCGGCTCGATCACGTGCGCGCCGCGCTCGCGCAGCGTCGCCACGTTCGCGCGGGTGGCCGGGTGCTCCCACATCTCCGTGTGCATCGCGGGCGCCATCACGACCGGGCAGCGCGCGGTCAGCAGCGTCGAGGTGAGCAGGTCGTCCGCCCGACCCGACGCCGCCCGCGCGAGCAGGTCCGCGGTCGCGGGCGCCACGACGACGAGGTCCGCGCCCTGGCCCAGCGCGACGTGCGGCACGTGCTCGACGTCCTCGAACACCTGGTCCGTCGCCGGCTCGCCCGACAGCGCCTCCCACGTCGGCGCGCCCACGAACCGCAGCGCCGACGCCGTGGGCACCACGCGCACCCGATGACCCTGCTCGCGCAGCAGCCGCAGCAGCAGCACGGCCTTGTAGGCCGCGACCCCACCGCTCACCCCGAGCACGATCCGCATGTCGCTCCTCCCGCCGGTCCCGCTCGAACTCCACGCCCACCGCGGTGGACGGCCGTGGACGCACGAACGCCGCGCCCTCCTGCGGAGGTGCGCGGCGTACGGGCTCAGGCCTCGTCGGCCTCGTCGGGCTCGGCCTCGATCGTCAGCAGGCCCGCGTTGATCTCACGCATCGCGATCGACAGCGGCTTCTCCTGGTTGCGCGTCTCGAGCAGCGGCCCGACGTTCTCCAGCAGGCCCTCGCTCAGCTGCGAGTAGTACGCGTTGATCTGGCGCGCGCGCTTGGCCGAGTAGATGACGAGCGCGTACTTCGAGTCGACGTGCTCCAGCAGGTCGTCGATCGGCGGGTCGGTGATGCCCTCGGGGGCGGCGACGGTTCCGGACACAGTTCGCTCCGTGGGTTCAAGGGTCTGTAGCCGGGGCCACAGCTGGTCGATGGCGGCGGCGCGCCGACCGCTCCGTCCGGGGCCGGGCGGGCGCGGCCCCGAGCGGTCGTCGGGTCCGCGGACCGGGCCTGCGGCCCACCGGGGAGCGGGCCCGCGCGCGGGCACCGCAGGACAGTCTACTCGCTGTGCCGCTCGGCGCGCTGCTCGGTGCGCCCGGACGACGCGGGATCCGCCGCCCGCGCGGCGTCGCCCGTCCCGCCCTCGACGGGCCGGGGCTCGAGCCCCATGACGCGCACGAGCTCGTCCGTCGCGCGGTGCACCTCGTCGTTGACGATGACGTGGTCGAACTCCGACTCCGCCGCGAGCTCGACCCGCGCCGTCGTGAGCCGGCGCTCGCGCTCCTCCGCGTCCTCCGTGCCGCGCCCCACGAGCCGGCGCACCAGCTCGTCCCAGCTCGGCGGGGCGAGGAACACGAACCGCGCCTCGGGCATCGAGGCGCGGACCTGGCGCGCGCCCTGGAGGTCGATCTCCAGGAGCGCCGGCACGCCCGCCGCAAGCTTCTCCTCGACCGCGCGCCGGGGCGTGCCGTAGCTGTTGCGACCGTGCACCACCGCCCACTCGAGCAGCTCGCGCTCCGCGACCATGCGGGCGAACTCGTCCGTCCCGACGAACAGGTAGTGCACCCCGTCCACCTCACCCGGCCGCGGGTCGCGCGTCGTCGCCGACACGGACAGCCACACCTCCGGGTACCGGGCGCGGATGTCGGCCGACACCGTCCCCTTCCCGACGGCGGTCGGTCCGGCCAGGACGGTCAGACGGGCAGGGCTGGGTGAGACCACCGGCGCCGTCGCCCCCTCGGCGGGGACGGACGGCGTCGGCTCGGACGGGTGCGCGGAAATGTCAGCCAAACCTCTCGATGAGGGCCGCGGACTGGTGAGGACCGAGGCCGCGGACACGACGTGTCTCGGCGATCCCGATCTCCTCCATGATCGCCCGAGCCTTCACCTTACCCACGCCGGGCAGGGACTCCAGCAACGAGACCACCTTGAGCTTGCCGATCATGTCGTCCGTCTGCCCGCGCTCGATGACCTCCTTCAGGGAGCCCTGGGAGTACTTGAGCCTGTTCTTCACCTCGGCGCGCACGCGTCGGGCCTCTGCGGCCTTCTCGAGCGCCGCCGCGCGCTGTTCTGGGGTCAGGGGTGGAAGTGCCACGCAAGTCACCTACTCGTCGTCAGGCGGATGGGCCCACACAGTCGTCCCGGCGTGCCCCGACGAGGAGCCCTAATCGGGTGAATCACCCGGGCGACCTGCGCCGACGCACGGAGCCGACCCCTCGAAAGTAGCGAGCCTCGACCGATCGGGCAACGACTGGGCAGGGCGCGTCGCGCGCCGTCGGCGCAGCGAGGGGCGCCGTCAGATGACCGAGGGGGACGATCAGGACGCCACGAGGCGCGCGACGAGCGCGTCGCGCACGGCCGTCGTCACCCCGCACGCGGCGAGGTAGCCGTCCACGCTCCCGTGCTCGCGGGCGGCGAGATCCCACGCGGCCTCGAGGTACTCCGGCTCCACGGTGAGGACCGGGGCCAGGGCGTCCGGGGACAGACCCGGGATGGGCGGCACGAGCGCGGCGAGGCCTCCCACGGCCGCGCGGCTCGCGAGGTACTCCGCCAAGCGGTCCTCCTCCCCGACGCCCGCGACGTACTGGGCGAGGGCGACCACCCACCCGGTGCGGTCCTTGCCCGCCGAGCAGTGCACGACCGCGGCTCCCTGCGACGACGCGACCTCGCCGAGCACGCGCCCGACCGTCGCGCGGATGCCGGGGTCCTGGACGAACGTCGCGTAGACGCCGTGCATCATGCGGCGCGCGACCGCCGTCGGGTCGTCCGCCGCCAGCAGGCCCGCGACGAGCGCCGCGGGATCGGCCGACGCTCCCCCGCCGCCTCCGGCCTGCAGGCCCCGCGCGGGGTCCATGCCGCGGCGCAGCACCCGCACACCGCCCGGCACCGCGTCGGCGCCGTCGCGCTCGAGCTCGTCGTCACCGCGCAGGTCGAGCACCGTCGTCACCTCGAGGTCGGAGAGCGCCGCCTGGCCCGCCGGGGTCAGGCGCGACAGGCTCGCCGTCCGCAGGAGGACGCCGGTGCGCAGCGGCTCGTCGTGACCGACCGGCACCGCGCGGCCCCCGACGTCGCGCGCGTTCCACGTGCCCGGCACGTCGAGGGCGCCCGGCACCGCAGCGGCCTCGGGTGCTGGTACGACGGCAGCCGCCTCCGTGGGCGCGCCGGAGGTGCTCGGGCCCGCGTCGCGGGAGGTGTCGTGGGACGTCATGGGCGCAGTCTCGCACGGCACGACGACCGGGCCAGCCGGACGCGCGAGCCGTCCGCGTCCTCGGTACGACGACGGGGCCGGCACCCGCAGGTGCCGGCCCCGTCGACGGGGTCGGGTCTCAGCCGCGTCGGGTCTCAGCCGCGCAGGGCCTGCGCCGCCTCGTCCGTGGCCGCGCGTGCCGCGGCGCGCAGGGCGCCGACGTCCGGTCCGGCGCGCAGGACGCCGCGCGACGAGGACGCGAGCACCTGGCGGCGTGCGTCCCCGAACACGGCCGCGAGCTCGGCCGCTCCCGCGCCCTGCGCACCCACGCCGGGGGCCAGGAGCGGGCCGCGCACCGCCGCGAGGTCCGTGCCGGTGCGGGCCGCGGCGTCGGCGACGGTCGCGCCGACGACGAGGCCGACCGGGCCCAGCGCGTCGCCCGACGCCACGACGGGCGCGTTGACCCGCGCGGCCTCGCGCGCCACGTGCGCCGCGACCGACTCGACGCCCGCACCCGCACCGCGCCGCGCGTGCTGCACCTCCGCCCCCTCGGGGTTCGAGGTGAGGCACAGCACGAACAGCCCGCGCCCGGTCTCGAGCGCGGCGTCCACCGCAGGCTGGAGCGAGCCGAAGCCGAGGTACGGCGAGACCGTCAGTGCGTCCGCCGCGAGCGGGGAGCCGTCGCGCAGGAACGCGTCGGCGTACGCCGCCATGGTCGAGCCGATGTCGCCGCGCTTGGCGTCCATGATCGCGAGCGTGCCCGCCGCACGGGCCGCCGCGAGGACCTCCTCGAGCGCCGCGACGCCGCGCGACCCGTGCCGCTCGAAGAACGCCGACTGCGGCTTCACCGCGGCGACGCGTCCTCCGACCGCCTCGACGACCCGCAGCCCGAACTCGCGCAGCCCCGCCGCGTCGTCGGTCAGGCCCCAGTCCGCGAGCAGGCCGGGGTGCGGGTCGATCCCGACGCACAGCGGCCCGTGGTCGTCCGTCGCCGCAGCGAGCCGTGCGCCGAAGCCCGCGCTCACGCGCCCACCCGCTCCGCGGCGGCGGTAGGCAGCGTGACGCCGGCCGTCAGGCCCTCGCCCGCCATGTGCTCCTGGAGACTGGCCACCGCGAACGGTCCTGCCAGGACCGCCTCGATGCCCTGCACCGCCGCGGCGAGCTGGTCGACCGTCGTCGCGATCGGCTTGTCGGCCGCCGTCGTGGCGGCGCGGATCTCGTAGCCGTCGGCGCGCGCGCCCTGGCCGGACGGGGTGTTGATGACCATGTCCACCTCGCCGGCCGTGATGAGGTCGACGATCGTCGGCTCCCCGTCGGCGCCCCGGCCCGCGGAGAACTTGCGCACCACGCGCGACGCGATGCCGTTGCGGCGCAGCACGCTCGACGTGCCGTCCGTCGCCAGGATCTCGAACCCGAGCTCCGCGAGGCGCTTGACCGGGAAGACGATCGAGCGCTTGTCGCGGTCGGCGACGGAGACGAACACGCGGCCCGACGTCGGCAGCCCGCCGAACGCGGCGGCCTGCGACTTGGCGAACGCGTGCGGGAAGTCGCGGTCGAAGCCCATGACCTCGCCCGTGGAGCGCATCTCCGGCCCGAGGACCGTGTCCACGACGACCCCGTCCGCGGTGCGGAACCGCTTGAACGGCAGGACCGCCTCCTTGACCGCGATCGGCGCGTCGAGCGGGAGCGTGCCGCCGTCGCCCTCGGCGGGCAGGACGCCCGCCGCGCGCAGCTCGGCGATCGACTCGCCCGCCATGACGCGCGCCGCGGCCTTCGCGAGCGACGTGCCTGTCGCCTTGGACACGAACGGCACGGTGCGCGACGCGCGCGGGTTGGCCTCCAGGACGTAGAGCACGTCGGAGACGAGCGCGTACTGCACGTTGAGCAGGCCGCGCACGCCGACGCCCTTCGCGATCGCCTCGGTCGAGCGGCGGATGCGCTCGATCTCCTGCTCCGAGAGCGACACGGGCGGCAGGACGCACGCCGAGTCGCCCGAGTGGATGCCGGCCTCCTCGATGTGCTCCATCACGCCGCCGAGGAAGAGCTCGGTGCCGTCGTAGAGCGCGTCGACGTCGATCTCCATCGCGTCGTCGAGGAAGCGGTCGATGAGCAGCGGCGCGGGCAGCGTGCCGGCCGTGCGGTCCTCGGCCGCGGCGGCGGCGAGCGCGCGCTCGACGTAGCCCGTGAGCTGCTCGGCCGAGTACACGATCTCCATGCCGCGCCCGCCGAGCACGTAGGACGGGCGCACGAGCACCGGGTACCCGATGCCGGCCGCGACGTCCTTCGCCTCGTCGAGGGAGCGCGCCGTGCCGAACGCCGGGGCGGGCAGGCCCGCCTCGACCAGCACGCGGCCGAACTCGCCGCGGTCCTCGGCGGCGTCGATCGCCTCGGGGCTCGTGCCGAGGATCGGCAGGCCCGCGTCGGCGAGGCGCTGGGCGAGCGCGAGCGGCGTCTGCCCGCCGAGCTGGACGATGATCCCCTTGACCGGCCCGGCGGCGAGCTCGGCCTGGTAGACCTCGAGCACGTCCTCGAACGTCAGCGGCTCGAAGTACAGGCGGTCGGACGTGTCGTAGTCGGTCGAGACCGTCTCCGGGTTGCAGTTGACCATGACCGTCTCGTACCGCTCGCGCAGCGTGAGGGCCGCGTGCACGCACGAGTAGTCGAACTCGATGCCCTGGCCGATGCGGTTGGGGCCCGAGCCGAGGATGATCACGGCCTCGCGCTCGCGCGGCGCGACCTCGGTCTCGAGGTCGTAGGACGAGTAGTGGTACGGCGTGCGGGCCGCGAACTCGGCCGCGCACGTGTCGACCGTCTTGTAGACGGGGCGCACGCCGAGCGCGTAGCGGACCTCGCGCACCGTCGCCTCGCCCGCCGGACCCATGCCGCGCAGGCGCGCGACCTGCGCGTCGGACAGACCGTGCTTCTTCGCCTCGCGCAGCACGTCCTCCGTGAGCGCGGGCGCGTCGGCGACGGCCGCCGCGACCTCGTTGACCAGCTGGATCTGGTCGAGGTACCACGGGTCGATCTTGGTGGCCTCGAACACCTGCTCGACGCTCGCGCCGGCGCGCAGCGCCTGCTGGACGCCGATGATGCGGTTCTCCGTGGGGCGCGCGATGCGCACGAGGAGCTCGTCGAGGTCCGCGCCCGAGACGGGCTCGCCGTCCCAGTGGAACACCGAGCCGCCCTTGTCGATCGAGCGCAGCGCCTTGCCGAGCGCCTCGGTGAAGTTGCGCCCGAGCGCCATGGCCTCGCCGACGGACTTCATGGTCGTCGTCAGCGTCGGGTCGGCGGCCGGGAACTTCTCGAACGCGAAACGCGGCACCTTGACGACGACGTAGTCGAGCGTGGGCTCGAACGAGGCCGGCGTGACCTGGGTGATGTCGTTGGGGATCTCGTCGAGCGTGTAGCCGACGGCGAGCTTCGCCGCGATCTTGGCGATGGGGAAGCCGGTCGCCTTGGACGCGAGCGCGGACGAGCGCGAGACGCGCGGGTTCATCTCGATGACGATGACCCGGCCCGTGTCCGGGTCGACGGCGAACTGGATGTTGCAGCCGCCCGTGTCGACGCCGACCTCGCGGATCACGGCGATGCCGATGTCGCGCAGCTTCTGGTACTCGCGGTCCGTGAGCGTCAGCGACGGCGCGACCGTGATCGAGTCGCCCGTGTGCACGCCGACGGGGTCGACGTTCTCGATGGAGCACACGACCACGACGTTGTCGTGCTTGTCGCGCATGAGCTCGAGCTCGTACTCCTTCCAGCCGAGGATCGACTCCTCGAGGAGCACCTCGGTCACCGGGGAGTAGTGCAGGCCCTGCCCGACGATGCGGCGCAGCTCCTCCTCGTCGTACGCGAAGCCCGAGCCGAGGCCGCCCATCGTGAAGGACGGGCGCACGACCATCGGGTAGCCGAGGTCGCCCGCGGCCGCGATCGCCTCGTCGACCGTGTGCACGATGACCGAGCGCGCCGACTCGCCACCGCACTTCTCGACGACGTCCTTGAACTGCTGGCGGTCCTCGCCCTTCTGGATCGCCTCGATGTTCGCGCCGATGAGCTCGACGCCGTACTCGGCGAGGACGCCCGCCTCGTCGAGAGCGATCGCCGCGTTGAGCGCGGTCTGCCCGCCGAGCGTGGGCAGCAGCGCGTCCGGGCGCTCCTTCGCGATGATCGAGGTGAGCACCTCGGTCGTGATCGGCTCGACGTAGGTCGCGTCGGCGAACTCGGGGTCGGTCATGATCGTGGCCGGGTTCGAGTTCACGAGGACGACCCGCAGGCCCTCCTCCTTGAGCACGCGGCACGCCTGGGTGCCGGAGTAGTCGAACTCGCACGCCTGGCCGATGACGATCGGGCCGGACCCGATGACCAGGACGCTGGAGATGTCGGTTCTGCGAGGCACGGTCAGCTCTCCTTGGTGTTCTGGTCGGCGGCTGCGGAGCGCTCGGCGCGTCGGGACGCCATGAGCTCGACGAAGCGGTCGAAGAGGTACGCGGCGTCGTGGGGACCGGCCGCGGCCTCGGGGTGGTACTGGACGGAGAAGGCGGGCAGGTCGAGGCACTCGAGCCCCTCGACCACCTGGTCGTTGAGCCCGACGTGGGACACGACGACGCGCCCGTAGCGGCCGCCGTCGTGCGGGGCGACGGACTCGCCGTCGAGCGGCGCGTCCACGGCGAACCCGTGGTTGTGCGCGGTGACCTCGACCTTGCCGGTGCGGCGGTCCATGACGGGCTGGTTGATGCCGCGGTGGCCGTACGCGAGCTTGTACGTGCCGTAGCCGAGCGCGCGCCCGAGGATCTGGTTGCCGAAGCAGATGCCGAAGAACGGGGTGCCGCGGTCCAGGACGCCCCGCAACAGCTCGACCTCGTGCGTCGCCGCCCCGGGGTCGCCCGGGCCGTTGGAGAAGAACACGCCGTCGGGCGCGTACGCCTCGATGTCGGCGATCGTCGAGGCGGCCGGGACCACGTGCACGCGCACGCCGCGCTGGGCGAGGCGCTGCGGCGTCATGGACTTGATGCCGAGGTCGACGGCGACGACGGTCGCGACGGGCTCGCCGTCGGGCGTCGTGCCCTCGAAGGGCTCGACCACGTACGCCTCGTCCGTGCTCACCTCGCGCGCGAGGTCGGCGCCGGCCATCGCGGGCGCCGCCTGCACCTCCGCGACGAGGTCCTCGACGGTGCGGGGGTAGCCGTCGCGCACGAGCGCGTCGCCGGAGAAGATCCCGGCGCGCATGACGCCGAGCTCGCGCAGGTGGCGCGTGAGGGCGCGCGTGTCGACGTCGCTGATGCCGACGACGCCCTGCGCGGCGAGCTCCTCGTCCAGGGTGCGCTGCGCGCGCCAGCTCGACGCGCGGCGGGCGGCGTCGCGCACGACGTACCCGGCGACCCAGATCTTGCCGGACTCCGGGTCCTCGTCGTTGACGCCCGTGTTCCCGATGTGGGGGGCCGTCATGACGACGATCTGGCGGTGGTAGGAGGGGTCGGTGAGCGTCTCCTGGTAGCCGGTCATGCCGGTGTTGAAGACGATCTCGCCGACCGTGGTGCCGCGCGCGCCGTAGGCGCGCCCGGTCTGCACGGTCCCGTCCTCGAGGACGATCAGGGCCCGGTCGGCGGGCGGTGCCGTCGCTGAGGTCAGGGTGGTCGCTGTGTTCACTGGGGCGGTCACGGTGCTTCCTCGTCGTTCTCGTCGGTGCCGGGTGCCGCGCTCTCGCGCGTCGGCGCCGGGTCTGCGGGGTCTGCGGGGGAGGCGCCGCTCGGCGCCCCGGGTCGTCGCTCGTACGAGCCGTCGGCGGCGGGTCCGTCGCGGTCGTCGTCCGTTCGTCCGGCGAGGCCCTGGACGGCCTCCAGGAGGCGCGCGACGTCGTGGTCGTGGCGGGGCAAAATGCCGGTGTCGAGCCGTACCTCAAGGTCCGCCGGAGCCTCGGCCGCGTCGGCGGGGACGGGCTCCGCGGGCACGGTCCACGTCACGACGACGATGGCCTCCTTGCCGACGAACTTGCCGGCCATGCCCGGCGTGAGGGCCGCACCCCCGACCGCCGCGGCGGGCACCCACACGTCCGGGGCGCCGCTGCGCGCGACGTGGAGCCCGCCGTCGTGCACGGTGACCTGGGCCTGGGACCGGTCGCCGAGCCCGTGGGCCCCGACACGGGCGAGCCAGTCGCCCGCGAGCGTGCTGGAGACGTAGAGCGCGTCGAGCGGCCCGAGGAGCACCGCGCCGCGCGCCGCCTCGGCGGGCGGCGCCGGCGGCGTCGGGACGACGCCGGCCGAACGCCGGACGAGCCGGCGGCGGCCGACGAGGACGAGCGTCAGGAGGACGACGCCGAGGACGACCCAGATGCCGACCGCGACGGGCTGGGGCAGGTTCACGCCCGCACCCCCCGCGTGCCGGCCCCCGCAGGGACGGGCGTGCCGTCGAGCACCGTGGCGCGCCCGCGCAGGAACGTCGCGACGACGGCGCCGGGCAGCTCGCGGTCCTGGAACGGCGTGTTGGTGCTCGCCGTGACCTGGCCCGCGCCGTCGACGACGCGGCGCGCGGCCGGGTCGACGAGCGTGACGTTCGCGGGCTCGCCGACCTCGAGCGGACGCCCCTGGGCGCGCTCGCCGGTGTCGATCCGACCGATGCGCGCGGGCGCGCCGGACAGCACGCGCGCGACGTCGGCCCACGTCATGCGTCCGGTGTCGACCATGGTCTGCTGCACGACGCTCAGCGCCGTCTCGAGGCCCGTCATGCCGAACGCGGCCGCGGCCCACTCGCAGTCCTTGTCCTCGCGCGCGTGCGGCGCGTGGTCGGTCGCGACGATGTCGATCGTCCCGTCCGCGAGACCCTCGCGCACCGCCTCGACGTCCGCGGCGGTGCGCAGCGGCGGGTTGACCTTGAAGGTCGGGTCGTAGCCGCGCGCCAGATCGTCGGTGAGCACGAGGTGGTGGGGCGTGACCTCGGCGGTGACGTCGATGCCGCGGCCCTTGGCCCAGCGCACGATCTCGACCGAGCCCGCGGTCGACAGGTGGCACACGTGCAGGCGCGACCCGACGTGCTCCGCGAGGAGCACGTCGCGCGCGATGATCGCCTCCTCGGCGACCGCGGGCCAGCCCGCGAGGCCCAGCTCGGCCGACACGACGCCCTCGTTCATCTGGGCGCCCTCGGTGAGACGCGGCTCCTGCGCGTGCTGGGCCACGACGCCGTCGAACGCCTTGACGTACTCCAGGGCCCGGCGCATGAGGATCGGGTCGTCGACGCACTTGCCGTCGTCGGAGAACACCCGCACGCGCGCCGCCGAGTCGGCCATGGCCCCGAGCTCGGCGAGCTGCTGGCCCGCGAGCCCGACGGAGACCGCCCCGACCGGGTGCACGTCGACCCAGCCGGCGTCGCGCCCGAGGCGCCACACCTGCTCGACGACGCCGGCCGTGTCCGCGACGGGCGTCGTGTTGGCCATGGCGTGGACGGCCGTGAACCCGCCCGCCGCGGCGGCACGCGTTCCGGACTCGATCGTCTCGGCGTCCTCGCGGCCCGGCTCGCGCAGGTGGGTGTGCAGGTCGACCAGGCCGGGCAGCGCCACGAGGCCGGTCGCGTCGACGACGACGGTCTCGCCGTCCTCGGACCCGGCGCGCGCGGCGCCGACCGGGGCGATCTCGGCGATCACGCCGCCGGAGAGCACGAGGTCGACGGGGTCGCCGCCCAGCGGGCGCGCGCCGCGCAGGACGTACGTGGTGGTTGCGGCGCTGCTCACGAGGCGGGGACCCTTTCGACGGCGGGGACGGGCTGGGCGGGCGACAGCGGCGCGGCCGCCGCCGGGGCGGCGTCGGCCTCGTCGCTGCCCGCGAGGAGGAGGTAGAGCACGGCCATGCGCACGGCGACGCCGTTCGCGACCTGCTCGACGATGACGGCGCGCGGCGAGTCCGCCGCCTGCGCGGAGATCTCGAGCCCGCGGTTCATCGGGCCGGGGTGCATGACGATCGCGTGCTCGGCGAGCAGCCCGAGGCGTCGGGCGTCGAGCCCGTACTTGCGGCTGTACTCGAGCGGGTTGGGGAAGAACGCTCCCCCGCCGGCGCCCGAGCCGCTCATGCGCTCGCGCTGCACGCGCAGCATCATCACCGCGTCCGGGGCGCCGTGCGCGGTGTCGCCCGCGAGGGCCGCGTCGAGGTCGTAGGAGACCTCGCACGGCCACGTCTGGACGCCGACCGGCAGCAGCGTGGGCGGGGCGACGAGCGTCACGTGCGCGCCGAGCGTGTGCAGCAGGTGCACGTTCGAGCGCGCGACGCGCGAGTGCAGCACGTCGCCGACGATCGCCACGTGCCGCCCGTCGAGACCCGCGCCGCGCGCGGCCGCGTCGTCCGGCCCGCTCGCGCCAGGGGCGGTGAGCCCCGTCCCGGAGAGGTGGCGGCGCAGCGTGTACGCGTCGAGCAGCGCCTGCGTCGGGTGCTGGTGCGTGCCGTCCCCCGCGTTGAGGACCGCGGCGTCGAGCCAGCCCGCGTGGGCGAGCAGGTGCGGGGCCCCGGATGCCTGGTGCCGGACGACGACGGCGTCCGCGCCCATCGCCTGGAGGGTCAGCGCGGTGTCCTTGAGCGACTCGCCCTTGGACACGCTCGAGCCCTTGGCGGAGAAGTTGATGACGTCGGCCGACAGGCGCTTGGCCGCCGTCTCGAAGGAGATGCGCGTGCGCGTCGAGTCCTCGTAGAAGAGGTTGACGACGGTGCGGCCGCGCAGCGTCGGGAGCTTCTTGATCTCGCGCGCCTGCGTCGCGGCCATCTGCGCGGCCGTGTCGAGGATGCGCACCGCGTCGGCGCGCGCGAGGTCCTGGGTGGACAGCAGGTGCCTCATGCGCGGTCCTCCGTCCCGGGGACGGCGGACCGGATGACCACGGCGTCCGCCGGGACGTCGCCGTCCGTGGGCGCGCCGTCGACCTCGGCGAGGCGCACGCTGACGCGCTCGGACGTCGAGGTGGGCAGGTTCTTGCCCACGAAGTCGGGGCGGATCGGCAGCTCGCGGTGGCCGCGGTCGACGAGCGCGGCGAGCTGCACGGCGCGCGGGCGGCCGAGGTCGCTGATGGCGTCGAGCGCGGCGCGGATGGTGCGTCCGGAGTACAGGACGTCGTCGACGAGGACCACGACCTTGCCGTCGATGCCCGAGGCGGGCAGGCGCGTCGCGCCGATCGTGCGCGTCGGGTGCCGGTGGAGGTCGTCGCGGTACATCGTCACGTCGAGCTCGCCGACGATGGCGTGCGGGTCGGGCGCGCCGTCGGCGGCCGCCCCCTCGATCGCGGCGAGGCGCTCGGCGAGCCGCGTCGCGAGCGGGACGCCGCGCGTCGGGATCCCGAGGAGGACGAGGTCGTGGGCCCCCTTGTTGCGCTCCACGATCTCGTGGGCGATGCGCGTCAGCGCGCGGGAGATGTCGGCGGCCGTCAGGACGACGGTCCCGGCCTCGGGGGTCGATGCGGGTGGTGTGGGCACAGCAGCGCCAGAGCTCATGTCCGGCGACCTCCTTCCCCGCCTCACGGGACGGGCCTTAAAGGATGTCTGACGGTCACCCACCCTACCGCCGCGCGTCGCGGCGGCGGGTACGCGTCCCGCCGGATAAGACGCGGCGTCGGTCACACCCGTGACCGACGCCGCGTCGAGAGGTCGTGCCGGCCCGCAGCGGGGCCGTGGAACGCTCAGGCCGTGATCGTCGGCTTCATCTCGACGATGCGTGCGAGCAGCCCGTTGACGAACGACGGCGAGTCGTCGGTCGACAGGGAGCGCGCGAGGTCGACGGCCTCGTCGATCGCGACGACGTCCGGCACGTCGTCGTTGAAGAGGATCTCCCAGCCACCGATGCGCAGCAGGGCCCGGTCGACCGCCGGCATCCGCTCGAGCGTCCACCCGTGGGAGTACGTCTCGAGCAGCTCGTCGATGCGGTCGCGGTGCGCGAGCACGCCCTCGACGATGTCGACCGCGTACTGCGGCAGGGCGGTCTGCGCGGTGCCGGGGTCGGCGACGCGCTCCGCGAGGAGGGTCGTCGGGTCCACCTGACGCTGCTCCGCCTCGAAGAGGACGTCGAGCGCGCGCTTGCGCGCCTTGGTGCGTGCGGCCATGTGTGTCGTCAGCCCGTCGGTGCCGGCGTCAGTCGTTCACGCGGCCGAGGTACGAGCCGTCGCGCGTGTCGACCTTGACCTTGGTGCCCTGCTCGAGGAAGAGCGGGACCTGGATCTGCGCGCCCGTCTCGAGCGTCGCCGGCTTGGTGCCGCCCGTGGAGCGGTCACCCTGGAGGCCGGGCTCGGTGTACGTGATCTCGAGGACGACCGAGGCGGGGAGCTCGATGTAGAGCGGCTGGCCGTCGTTGGACGCGATGAGCACGTTCTGGTTCTCGAGCATGTAGTCCTTGGCGTCGCCCACGATCTCGGGCGAGACCGTGATCTGGTCGTACGTCGAGGTGTCCATGAACACGTAGTCCGCGCCGTCCTGGTACAGGTACTGGAAGTCGCGGCGGTCGACGTTGGCCGTCTCGATCTTGAGGCCGGCGTTGAACGTCTTGTCGATCGTCTTGCCCGTCATGACGTTCTTGATCTTGGTGCGGACGAACGCGCCACCCTTGCCGGGCTTGACGTGCTGGAACTCGATCACGGTCCACAGCTGGCCGTCGAGTCGCAGCACGGTGCCGTTCTTGATGTCGTTGGTGGTCGCCACGTTCGTCTTCCTGTCGGAGGGTCTACGGGCTCCGCGGCACCGGACGACGCGAGTCGACCGGGCGCACGAGGGCGGAGCGGGAAATGGGCCTTGACGATCTTACCGGAGCGTCCTACCCCAGCGCGACGAGGACCGCGTTCGCCGCGACACCCACCGTCGCCGCCCAGCACATCGAGGCGAGCGTCCCGATGACGAAGCGCTCGGACGCGACGGGGTGCTCGCGCAGCTCCGGGTAGCGCCCCAGGCCCTTGATCGCGACGACGAAGGCGATCCCCCCGGGCTCGCCGGCGAGCAGGCAGCCCGTGATCGCGAACCGCTCGAGGATCCCGATCCACGTGCCGCCCCGCAGCGCCTTGACGGCCTCCGTGCCGATGGGCCCCGTCGCCGGCGGCGGGGGCGGGGGCACCGGGACGGCCGCCGGGTCGGCGGCGCCCGTCGCGGTCCGCGGTCGCGCGGCGCGGCCAGGGCGCTGACGGGCCGGGTCGCCCGCGCGCGCCGCGGCGCGCAGCACCCACTGCGTCACCGGGCCTCCCCCGAGCACGCTCGCGGCGAGCGCGACGACCCACACCACGACCACCAGCACGACCGACACCGGGTCCGTCATTCCCTGCCCTCCCGCCGTTCCTCCGGCGGCCCGCTCCGACGACTCACGCAGAGCTCGCCGAGCAGCCTCGCGACCACGGGCCGCACCGCGGCCTCCTCGGGCCACAGCGCCGCGCGCAGCCGCTGGCTGACCGCCTGCTCGGACACCCCGAGCGCCTGGGCCACATCCTTCTGGGTGCCACCCACACGCGCGAGCGTGTCGACCGCCTCCCACCCCGGAGCGGTCCGCCGGTCCACGACGGCCGCCAGCAGGCGCAGGAGCGCCTCGACCTCCGTGGCGCGCGCCGTCGGCTCGCCGCGGACGGCGACGGGCGCCGTGGCCGCGCGCGACTTGGCCTGCTCGACCGCCTCGCGCGCCCGGACGAACGCCTCCCCCGACGCCTCCCGCGAGGCGGCGGGCAGCGGCTCGTCGACGGCCCCCGCGCCGACGCCGACGCTCCAGCCGCCGTCGCGCAGCAGGTCGAGCACGGCGTCGACCACGGTCGCCGGGTCGTCGAGCACGCCCTGCACCTCGTCGCCCACGGTCCGGTCGAACGGGACCACGAGCCCGGGCCGGTCGGCCAGGAGCCCCTCGAGGCGCGCAAGGACCTCGGGCACGCGGTCGCGGTGACCGGTGCTCCCCCGCTGGTCGACGGTCAGGACGAACATGCGATCCAGGCTAGAGCCTTGAGGTGAAGAGATCAAGCATGGTGACTTGATAGGGACGTATCAAGGGTGCCAGGACGGTTGCAGGACGCCGGTCACCCGCGCAGCCGAGCCGCGAGGGCCTCGAGCGCGAGCCGGTACGAGTCGAACCCGAACCCCGCGATCGTGCCGGTCGCGACCGCCCCGACGACGGAGTGGCTGCGGAACGCCTCCCGCGCAGCGGGGTTGCTCAGGTGCACCTCGACGAGCAGGAGGCCGGAGGTCGTGACCTGCGCCGCGGCGTCGCGCACGGCGTAGGAGTAGTGCGTGAACGCGGCCGGGTTGAGCACCACGTGGGCGCGGGCGTCGACGGCCTCGTGGAGCCAGCCCACGAGCTCGGACTCGTCGTCGGTCTGCCGCACGTCGACCGTGAGGTCGAGCGCGCTCCCCCACGCGCGGGCGGACTCCTGGAGGTCGGCCATCGAGGCGGAGCCGTAGATCTCCGGCTCGCGCACACCGAGCCGGCCGAGGTTGGGTCCGTTGAGGACCAGCACGCGTTCCATGGCGCCCGAGCCTAGCGGCGCAGGCTCCGCGTGTGCCGCACGGGCTCGTCCCGTGGCCGGACCACGGGTGGGGTACGGCTCGACGAGCGTCGGGCGGCGCCGTCGTGCACGCTGGCCGGGTGATCCTCGCGACCTGCGTGCCAGCCCGCGCCGACCGGATCGACGACCGTGCCGCCCGGGGGCCGGCGTGAGCGCCACGACGAGCCGCGCCGGCAGCGGCTACCTGGAGGCGCCGTTCGTCGCGCTCGCGCACCGCGGGTTCTCGCGCGCGGGCCTGGAGAACTCGATGGCGGCGTTCGCGGCCGCCCGCGACCTCGGGCTGCGATACGTCGAGACGGACGCCCACGCGACGTCGGACGGCGTGGCGATCGCGCTCCACGACGCGTCCCTGGACCGCACGACGGACGCGCACGGGCTCGTGGCCGACCTCCCGTGGCGGACCGTGCGTGCGGCGCGGATCGGCGGGACCGAGCCGGTGCCGTCGCTCGAGGACGTGCTGGGGACGTGGCCGGACCTGCGGGTGAACGTCGACGTGAAGTCGGCGGCCGCCGCCGAGCCGGTCGCGCGGGCGATCGAGCGCACGCGCGCGCACGACCGCGTGTGCGTCGCGTCGTTCGCGGCGTCGCGCCGCGAGGCGACGGTGGCACGGCTCTCGCGCCCCGTCACCGTGTCGGGGGCGCGGGGCGCGGTCCTGGGCATGTTCCTCGCCGGGCGGGCGCGTACCGACGCCTTGGCCCGGCTCGCGGCGCGCTCGGTCGACTGCCTCCAGGTCCCCGTGCGCGGGGGCTGGGTGCGCGTCGTCGACTCGGGGTTCGTCCGGGCCGCGCACCGGGCAGGCGTCGCGGTGCACGCGTGGACCGTCAACGACCGCGCGACGATGCACCGGCTGCTCGACCTCGGGGTCGACGGGATCGTCACCGACCGCGCCGACCTGCTGCGCGACGTGCTCCGCGCGCGCGGCCTGTGGGCCTGAGCGCGCGGGCGTCGCGACGTCAGAGCGCGACGGGGCCGCGTCCCACCGGCGCGTCGGCCGCGATCTCGGCGTAGGCCGCGGCGAGGAGCGTCGGGTCCGGGCCCTCGAGCCGGGTGGGGCGCGCGACGTCGTCGAGCACGACGAACCGCAGGAGGTCGCCGCGCGACTTCTTGTCGCGCCGCATGGCGGACAGGAGCTGCTCCCAGCGGTCGCCGCGGTACGTGAGCGGCAGGCCGAGCGAGCCGAGGATCGCGCGGTGCCGCTCGACGACGGCGTCGTCGAGCTTCCCCGCGAGGCGCGACAGCTCGGCCGCGAACACCATGCCGACGGACACCGCGGCGCCGTGGCGCCACTGGTAGCGCTCCGTGAGCTCGACCGCGTGGCCCAGCGTGTGCCCGTAGTTGAGGATCTCGCGCAGGCCCGCCTCCTTGAGGTCCTCCCCCACGACGCGTGCCTTGACCGCGATCGACCGCTCGACGAGCTCGGACACGACGGCCCAGGTCTCGTCGGTCGTCGGGCGCGTGCCCCATGCGCTCAGCGCGGCCGCGTGCTCCTCGACGAGCTCGAGGATGCGCTCGTCCGCGATGAAGCCCGTCTTGACGACCTCCGCCATGCCGGCGACGAAGTCCCAGCGCCCGAGGGACTCGAGCGCCGCGAGGTCGCACAGCACGCCCGCGGGCGGGTGGAACGACCCGACGAGGTTCTTGCCCTCGGCGGTGTTGATGCCCGTCTTGCCGCCGACGGCGGCGTCGACCATCGCCAGCAGCGTCGTCGGCACGTGCACCACCCGGATGCCGCGCAGCCAGGTGGCCGCGACGAACCCGCCCAGGTCGGTCGTCGCGCCCCCGCCGACCGTGACGACCGCGTCCGTGCGCGTGAAGTCCAGCTGGCCGAGCACGCCCCACAGGAACGCCGCGACCTGCGCGGTCTTGGCCTCTTCCGCGTCCGGGACCTCCGCGACGTACGCCTCGTAGCCCGACGCCTTGAGGTCCTCGTGGACGACCTCGGCCGTCGCGGCGAGCGCCGCGGGGTGGACCACGAGCACGCGGCGCACCCGGTCGCCGAGCATGGTGGGGAGCTCGCCGAGCAGGTGCCGGCCCACGACGACGTCGTACGGCTGGTCCCCGGCGACCCGCACGCGCGTCGGCGCGGGGCGCTCGCCGGTCGGCCCGGCGACGGGCTCGGTGTCCGGGGCGGGGGTCGTGTCGCTCACGCGTTCTCCTGTTCGGCCGGGGTGTCGGCGGGGGCGGGCGCCGCGGCACCGTCCGCCGCGCTGTCCGCGAGGTGTGCCCGGATCTCCTGGGCGACCTGCGCGGGCGTGCGCGCGTCGGTGACGACGTGCAGCGTCGCGACCCGCTCGTAGACGGGACGCCGCGCCTCCATGAGCGCGGCCCACCGTGCCCGCGGGTTGCCCAGCAGGAGCGGGCGCGACTGGTTGAGCCCGACGCGCGGCGCCGCGTGCGCGAGGCTCACGTCGAGGAACACGACGGCGCCGCCCGCTGCGACGTAGGCCGCGAGGGCGGTCTGGGTGTGCTCGTCGAGGACGGCGCCGCCGCCCAGGGCGAGCACGCCGTCGTGGGTGGCGAGCGCCGTCGTCACGGCCTCGCGCTCGAGCTCGCGGAAGTGCGGCTCGCCGTGGTCGACGAAGATGTCGGCGACGGGCTTGCCCGCCGCGGTCTCGACGTCGGTGTCCGTGTCGCGCTGCGCGAGGCCCAGCAGGTCGGCCAGGTGCCGCGAGACCGTCGACTTGCCGCTGCCGGGCGGGCCGACGAGGACGACGACCGGGCGCGTGCCCGCGGGGACGGGCGTCATCAGCGCTGGAGCTCCGGGATCGCGGCGAGGTAGGCCTCGGCGTTGCGGCGGACCTCCGCGACGGAGTCGCCGCCGAACTTCTCGAGCGCCTGCTCCGCGAGCACGAGGGCGACCATCGCCTCGGCGACGACCGCCGCCGGCGGGACGGCGCACACGTCGGAGCGCTGGTGCTGGGCCTTGGCGACCTCGCCCGTCACGACGTCGACCGTCGCGAGCGCGCGCGGCACCGTCGAGATCGGCTTCATCGCGGCGCGCACACGCACGACCTCGCCGTTCGACATCCCACCCTCGACGCCGCCGGCGCGGTTGCTCAGGCGGTGGATGCGACCGTCGGTGCCGCGCTCGATCTCGTCGTGCGCCGCAGAACCGCGGCGGCGGGCGGTGCGGAAGCCGTCTCCGACCTCGACGCCCTTGATCGCCTGGATGCCCATGAGCACGGCGGCGAGCCGGGCGTCCAGGCGACGGTCGCTCTGCGCGTACGTGCCGAGGCCCGACGGGACGCCGTAGGCGAGCACCTCGACGACGCCGCCGAGCGTGTCGCCCGCCTTCTGGCACTCGTCGATCTCGGCGACCATCGCGGCGGACGTGGCGGCGTCGAAGCAGCGCACCGGGTCGGCGTCGAGCGCGGCGACGTCGTCCGGCCCCGGTACCGCGGCGTCCTCGGGCACCTCGACGGGTCCGATGCCCACGACGTGCGACACGAGCCGGACGCCCAGCGCCTGCTCGAGGAACTTCGCGGCCGCGGCGCCGAGGGCGACGCGCGTCGCCGTCTCGCGGGCCGACGCGCGCTCCAGCACGGGCCGGGCGTCGTCGAAGCCGTACTTGCGCATGCCCACGAGGTCGGCGTGGCCGGGGCGCGGACGCGTGAGCGGCCGGTTGCGCGCGATCTCGCGCACGTCGCCCGTGCCGGCGTCGACCTGGAGAGCCTCGGGCGGCACCGGGTCGGACGACATGACGTCGACCCACTTGGGCCACTCCGAGTTCGCGATCTCGAGCGCGAGCGGGCCACCCTGGGTCACGCCGTGGCGCAACCCGCCCAGGACGCGCAGCACGTCCTGCTCGAACTTCTGGCGCGACCCGCGCCCGTACCCGAGGCGGCGGCGGGCGAGCGCGGCGCGCACGTCGTCCGTCGTGAGCTCGACGCCCGCGGGAAGCCCGTCGAGGATCCCGACCAGCGCCTCACCGTGCGACTCACCCGATGTCAACCAACGCAGCATGATCGCCATCCTCCCATGTCGGCGGGCACGTCCCGGCGGGCGCCCGCAGTGCGGACCGGCGGGTTGTGGACGACGGCGGCGCGCGCGGGGCGGGAGCGCTACGGTGCCGCGCATGGTCCAGCAGGGGGACGGGACGAGGACGGACGGCACGCCGGCTCGGGGCGCCACACCGGTGGCGGTCGAGCGGGGAGAGGCCGAAGGCGAGCGCTGCTGGGGGCGACGCCGGGGCGACGACCTGGTCCGCGAGCTCCGGCTCTCCGGGACGTTCGGGGCCGCCCTCGCGGTGCTCGCCGCGGCCAGCACGGCGTGGTGGTCGGGTGCGTCGTGGGCCACGCCGGCCCTCATGCTCGTGGCCGCGGCGGGAGCGCTCGTCGCCGTGGTCGACGCGCGCACGCACCGGCTGCCCGACGTGATCGTCCTGCCGACGTGGTTCGGAGCCGTGCTCCTGCTCGGCGTCGCCGCGGTCGGCACCGGTGACGGCGCCGCCCTCGGCCGCGCCCTCGCCGGCGGTCTCCTGGGCTTCGGTGCCTACGCCGCGCTGCGGATCGCGTACCCGCCGGGCCTCGGCTTCGGCGACGTGAAGCTCGCCGGGATGCTCGGCACGCCGCTCGCCTGGCTCGGGTGGGGCGAGCTCGTCGCCGGCCTCGTCCTGCCGTTCGTGCTCGGCGGCGTGTGGGCGCTCGCGCTCGTCGCCACGCGGCGCGCGCGCCGTG
>NZ_JNBQ01000038.1 GCF_001019615.1 Cellulosimicrobium funkei
CGCCGCGGGGGCGGGCGCGGCGTCGCCGCCGCCGGACCCGTCGCCGATCACGGCGAGGTCGGTACCGACCTCCACGGTCTCGTCCTCCTGGACGAGGATCTGCTCGAGCACGCCCGCGACGGGCGACGGGATCTCGGTGTCGACCTTGTCGGTCGAGACCTCGAGCAGCGGCTCGTCGACGGCGACGGTGTCGCCGACCGACTTGAGCCAACGGGTGACGGTGCCTTCGGTGACGGACTCGCCGAGGGCCGGCATCTGCACGTTCTCAGACATGACCTGCCTGGTCTCCTTCGATCGTTGGGGTCAGTTGTGGGCGTGCAGAGGCTTGCCGGCCAGGGCCAGGTGCGCCTCTCCGAGTGCCTCGTTCTGGGTGGGGTGGGCGTGGACCAGGGCGGCGACGTCCTCGGGGTACGCCTCCCAGCCCACGATGAGCTGGCCCTCGCCGACGAGCTCGCCGACGCGCGCGCCGATCATGTGCACGCCGACGACGGGACCGTCCTTGCGGCGCACGAGCTTGACGAAGCCGCTCGTCCCGAGGATCTTGCTCTTGCCGTTGCCGGCGAGGTTGTACTCGAGGGACTCGACCTGGTCGGCCCCCCACGTCTCGACGGCGTCGGCCTCGGTGACGCCGACGGACGCGATCTCGGGCTCGCAGTACGTGACGCGCGGGATGGACGACTCGACGATCGGCGTCGGGTCGAGCCCGGCGATCTGCTCCGCGAGGAAGATGCCCTGCGCGAACCCGCGGTGCGCGAGCTGGAGGCCGGGCACGATGTCGCCCGCGGCCCAGATGTTCCCGACGCCCGTGTGCAGGCGCTCGTCGACGATCACGAACCCGCGGTCGAGCGTGATGCCCTGCGCCTCGAACCCGAGGTCCGCGGTGCGCGGTCCGCGCCCGACGGCGACGAGCAGCAGCTCGGCCTCGAACGTCTTGCCGGACTCGAGCGTGACGGTGACCCCCGAGTCGGTCTCCTTGACGCCCGCGAACCGGTCGCCGAGCGAGAACTTGATGCCGCGCTTGCGGAAAGCACGCTCGAGCGACTTGGAGAGCGCCTCGTCCTCGTTGGGCACGAGGTGGGGCAGCGCCTCGACGATCTGGACGTCGGCGCCGAACGACTTCCACACGCTCGCGAACTCGACGCCGATGACGCCGCCGCCGAGCACGACCACCGACGTGGGCACGCGGTCGAGCCCCAGCGCCTGGTCGGACGTGATGACGCGGCCGGCGATCTCGAGGCCCGGGAGCGAGCGCGAGTACGAGCCGGTCGCGAGCACGACGTGGCGGCCGGTGTAGCGGGTGCCGTCGACCTCGACGGTGTCCTGCGACACGAGCCGGCCGTGCCCCTCGACGAACGTGATGCCGCGCGAGGAGACGAGCCCCTGGAGCCCCTTGTAGAGCCCGGCGACGACGCCGTCCTTGTAGCTGTTGACGCCTGCCATGTCGATGCCGTCGAACGTGCTGCGGACGCCGAACTTCACGCCCTCCCGGGCGCCGTCGGCGAGCTCGGCCGCGTGGAGCAGCGCCTTGGTGGGGATGCACCCGTTGTGCAGGCAGGTGCCACCGAGCTTGCCCGACTCGACGAGCGCGACGGAGAGACCGAGCTGGGCGGCGCGCAGCGCGGTGGCGTAGCCGGCGCTGCCTCCGCCCAGGACGACGACGTCGAATGGTGTGCCGGGTTCGGCCACGTGCGACTCCTTCAGCGAGGGGAGAGCGAGGGCGGACGTCCACGGCACGTCGGCGGGCCTCGCGAGAACCGCTGGCCCACGGTGCGTGAACGTTCTCCGGGTGCCATCTTGGCACCTCGGGCACGGGCTCCCCAATCGAAACCAGGGCCTCGCGGCTGTGACGCTGCAGACAGCGGCGCCCACCGTATGACCAGGGTCACGCTGTACCCTGCCGCTGTGCCCCGGCTGCCCAAGCTGTCCAGCCTGTTCTCCCGCCGCCCCGCGACGACCCCGTCCGCGACCGGCGGCTCCGCCGCGCCGTCGGACGCCCGCCGCGCGACGCTCGCCCACCTCCAGGACTTCGTGCGCACGCGCGTCGGGGTCGAGGCGTACGTCGAGCCGCCCACGCAGGACACCGGGGCGACGCTCCTGCTCATCGCGACGACGGGGGAGTGGACGCGGCGCCGTGTGCCCGACGAGAAGACGGCGTTCGACGTCGCCGGCTCGCTGGGCGTGCCCGTCTACAACGTCCGCTTCACCGGCTACCCGCAGCGCATGCGGGACTGGAACTCGCGCCAGCGGCAGCGCCGGAGCTCCTGACCGGCCGACCGGGCGGTCTGCCGGGTCGAGCAGGTGGTCCCGGCCCGTCCGGGCGACGGGACCGGCGAGGACCACCTGCTCGGCGAGGCCGGTCAGCGCTGCGCGCGGCCCTCGACGAGCCCGAGCAGCGTGCGGACGGCGACGCCCGTGCCGCCGACCGGCGTGTACCCGTGCGCGGAGCCCTCGTTGAACGCCGGGCCCGCGATGTCGAGGTGCGCCCACGGGGTCTCGCCGACGAACTCCTGGAGGAACAGGCCCGCGACGAGCATGCCGCCGAACCGGTCGCCGATGTTCGCGAGGTCCGCGACCTTCGACTTCAGCGAGGCGCCCAGCTCCTCGGGCAGCGGCATGGGCCAGAACTGCTCGCCCGCGGCGTCCGCCGCCGCGACGACCTCGGCACGCACGTCGTCGGCACCCATGACGGCGGAGACACGGTTGCCGAGCGCGACCATCTGGGCGCCGGTGAGCGTCGCGACGTCGAGCACGACGTCCGGCTTCTCCTCGACCGCCGCGACGAGACCGTCGGCCATGACCAGGCGGCCCTCGGCGTCGGTGTTGAGCACCTCGACGGTCTTGCCGCCGCGGATCGTGATGACGTCCGACGGGCGCTGGGCGGTGCCGGACGGCATGTTCTCCGCGAGGCACAGCCAGCCCGTCACGGCCACGGGCAGCCCGAGGCGTGCGGCGGCGACGACCGTCTGGAGCACGGCGGCGGCGCCGGCCATGTCGGACTTCATCGCCTCCATCCCCTTGGCGGGCTTGATCGAGATGCCGCCCGAGTCGAACGTGATGCCCTTGCCGACGAGCGCGACCTTCGCGGCGGGCCGCGACGGCGCGTAGGCGACCTTGACGAGGCGCGGACCGCGCGCCGAGCCCTGGCCCACGCCGACCAGGCCCCCGTAGCCGCCCGCGGCGAGCGCCTTGTCGTCGAGCACCGTGACCTTGAGGCCCTTGGCGCCGGAGTCCTTGACGGCCTGCTTCGCGACGTCGGCGAACGCGGCCGGGAAGAGGTCGTTGGGCGCCGCGTTGACGAGGTCGCGCGTCGCGTTGACCGCGGCCGCGACGACCTTGGCCCGCTCGACGGCGGCCTTGGCCGCGGAGCTGCGCGCGCTCCCGGCGAGGATCTCGACGGTCGCCGGGAGGCGGCTCGCGGCCGAGGTCGCCGCCTCGTCCGTGCGGTAGCGCGCGAACGCGTAGGCGCCGAGCAGCGCGCCCTCGGCGACGGCGCCGAGCTCGGCCTCGTCCTCGACGGGCAGCGCGACGGCGACCGACGCGGTGCCGGCGAGCGCGCGCAGCGCGGCACCGGCGGCGCGACGCAGCGCCTCGGCGCTGAAGGTGCCGTCGGCGCGCCGCGCGCCGAGGCCCACGAGGACGAGCACGTCGGCCTTGAGCTCGGGCCCGGCGGGCAGCTTGCGGACCTCGTCGGCCGCGCCCGTGATGCCGAGCGCGGGTGCGAGGTGCTCGAGGGCCGCGACCACCGGGCGGGGCAGGTCGCCCCCGACGATCGCGACGCCGTCGGACGTCGTGTGGGTGCCGACGACGAGCGCGTCGACCTTGGCACCGGCGGGATTCTTGCTGGAGACGGTCAGTTCAGCCACCCCGCGATGCTATCTCCGGGCGTGCCGGCCGTGCTCCCGCGAGAGCGACGGGACCTGTGGACCGATTCCATGGCCGCGGGCCGCCCCCGGTACGCTCGGCCGCGTGGTCCTTCCCCTCCTGCTGCTCGTGGTCGCGGCGTGCGTCGCGCTCGCCGGCTGGGCGCTCGTGTTCGTCGCACGCGACCGTGCGGTGATCCTCCGCCAGCTCTGGGGGGCGGCGGTGATCGAGGGGCTGATCCTCGTGCAGGCGGTGGTGGTGGGCGTGCTCGGCGCCACCGGGACCGCGCCGAGCGACCCCGTGCTGCTGTGGGGCTACCTCGTGACCGCCCTCTTCATCCTGCCCGTCGCCGCGCTGTGGGCCTTCGCGGAGCGCTCGCGCTGGAGCTCGGTCGTGCTCGCGGTCGCCGCGCTCACCGTCGCGTTCCTCGAGTGGCGCCTGTGGCAGATCTGGAACGCCTGACCTGGAGGTCCTCGCCATGAGCGCACCTGCCGCCCCGGACGGGACGCCGCGCCCCCGTCGCACGAACACCGGCTTCGGCCGGGTGCTCGTCGCCGTGTACGGGATCTTCGCGCTCGCGGCCTCGGCCCGCGCGGCCGTGCAGCTCCTGCGCGACTGGCACGAGGCGCCGCTCGCGTACGCGCTGTCTGCGCTCGCGGCGGCCGTGTACGTCGTCGCGACGGTCGCGCTCGCGCGGGGCGGTGCCGTCGCGCGCCGGGTCGCGTGGGTCGCGGTGGGCGTCGAGCTCGTCGGCGTGCTCGCCGTCGGCGCCTTCTCGCTCGCCGACCCCGAGGCCTTCCCCCGCGCGACCGTCTGGTCCGGCTTCGGGCAGGGCTACGGCTACGTGCCGCTCGTCCTGCCCTTCGTGGGGCTGTGGTGGCTCTGGCGCACCCGTCCGGGCGCCGCCTCGCAGGACGACACCCCGAGCACCACCAGCACCCGCACCACCACCGACGCCCCGGAGGACGCCGCATGACCCGCCGCCGACCGCTCCTGTACGGGCTGCTCTTCGACACCGTCTTCCGTCGGATGGACCCCGAGCGCGCGCACCACGTCGCGTTCGACCTCATCGGCGCCGTCGGCCGCGTGCCGGTGCTGCGCGACGTCGTGCAGGGGGCGCTCGCGCCCTACCTGGGCCGCGCGGCGGGGGGTCGGGGCAGCGTCGAGGTCCTGGGCAAGGTCTTCCCCGCGCCCTTCGGTCTCGCGGGCGGGTTCGACAAGGACGCGCGCGCCGTGCGCGGGCTCACGATGCTCGGGTTCGCGTTCGTCGAGATCGGCACGGTCACGGCGCACGCGCAGCCGGGCAACGAGAAGCCGCGCCTGTGGCGCGAGCTCGACGTGATGGGCGTGCGCAACCGCATGGGCTTCAACAACGAGGGTGCCGCGGCGGCCGCCCGCCGGCTCGAGGCGCTGCGCTCGACGAGGTCGGGGCGCGCCGTGCTCGTGGGGGCCAACATCGGCAAGACGAAGGTCACGCCCGCGGCCGAGGCCGCGGCGGACTACGCGACGAGCGCGGGGCTGCTCGCGCCGTACGCGGACTACCTCGTCGTCAACGTCTCCTCGCCCAACACCCCGGGCCTGCGCGACCTCCAGGAGGTCGAGTCGCTGCGCCCGATCCTCGTGGCGGTGCGCGAGGCCGCCGACGCCGCGACCGCGGACGCGGGGGTCGCCCGGGTGCCGCTGCTCGTCAAGATCGCGCCCGACCTCGCGGACGAGGACGTGGACGCGGTCGCCGACCTCGTCGACGAGCTCGACCTCGACGGCGTCGTCGCCGTGAACACGACGATCGGGCACGACCGCGGGCCCGGCGGGCTGTCCGGCCCGCCCGTGCGCGCACGCGGCCTCGCGGTCGTCGCGCGCCTGCGCGAGCGCCTCGGCTCGCGGCGCGCGATCATCGGCGTCGGGGGCATCACGACCGCGCACGACGCCCGCGACTACCTGCACGCGGGGGCCGACCTCGTTCAGGGGTACACCGGGTTCCTCTACCAGGGCCCGCTCTGGGCGGCGCGCATCAACCGGTCGCTCGCGCGCCACCCGGAGCCGGGCGAGCACGTGCGCGGCGCCGAGGCGAGGGAGGCACGATGATCCGGCCGCAGTGGGTCTGGGAGCTCGACGACGCCGAGGGTCGCGTCCTCGCCGCGCCGGTGAGTCCCGTCTTCACGACGCAGTACGACGCCGAGCAGTGGCTCGGCGAGACGTGGCGCACCTTGGCCGCCGAGGGCGCCGCCGTCGCGCGGCTCCTGCACGACGGCACGCAGGCGACCGCGTCCGTCGAGCTCCGCTCTCGCTGACCGCGTCCGTCACGTACCGACGGCCCGGCGGCATCATGCCGCCACGCGTGACCACGCCGCGGCGAGCCGCGGGACGGCCCGCTCCAGCTCCTCGGGCGGGCGCGAGAACGTGAGGCGGATGCGGTCAGCGGCGCTCCCGTCCGGGGTGAACGTCGGGCCGGCGTTGACCAGGACTCCCTCCGCGGCCGCCGCAGCGGCGAACGCCTGAGCGACGGGCGCGCCCACGTCGACCCAGAGCGACAGACCGCCCTCCGGGACGTGCACCCGCCAGTCGGGGAGCGCTGTGCCCAGGAGCCCGCACAGCAGGTCGCGCTGGGCGCGCAGCATCCGGCGGCGCTCGGCGAGCACGCTGCCCGCGTCGTCGAGCAGCTCGACGACGGCGAGCTGCTCGAGCACCGCGGTCGCGATGTCGGCGGACTGCCGCGTGCGCGCGAGCCGCGCGACGAGGTCGGGGTGCGCGCGGACCCACCCGACGCGCAGCCCGCCCCAGAACGACTTGGACGCCGAGCCCACGGTGACGACGAACGGCGACGTCCCGTCGCCGGCGAGCGGCTCGGTGACGGGGCCGACGGCGTCGGGGTCGCCGTCGAGGTCGAGGTCCGTGAGGGTCTCGTCCCCGACGACGGTCACGCGGTGCCGCGCCGCGGCGTCGCGCACCCCGGCCCGCTCCTCGGCCGTGAGCGTGTAGGCGGTCGGGTTGTGGAAGTCCGGCACGAGGTACACCAGTCGCGGGGAGACCTGGCGCAGCGTGGATCCGAAGAGGTCGACGTCGAACCCGGGCGCGTCCCGGTCGCGGCCGGGGTGCGCCTCCCGGTCGCCGCGCCCCACGGGGACGGGCACGAGCCGTGCCCCGGTGCGCCGCAGCGCCTCCATCGCGTGGTAGTACGTGGGCGACTGCACCACGGCGCGGTCGCCGACGCCGAGGAGCGTGCCGGCGAGCGTGGTGATCGCGTGCTGGGCACCGGTCGTGACGAGGACCTCGTCGGGCGTCGTCGGCGTGCCGCGCCGCGTGTGGTGGTCGGCGATCGCCTCGCGCAGGACGCCGACGCCGTACGGCTCGTACCCGCCTCCCGACAGGTACTCGGGGAGGCGTTCGAGCGCGCGCGAGTACGCGCCGTGCAGCCCGCTCGGGGCGGCGGACGTCGCCTGGGAGAGGTCGGCGAGGTCGATCGGGGCGACGTGCGGGGCGGGTGCGGGCGGCGCGTCGCCCCCGCGCGCGCGAGGTGCGGTCCGGGGTCGCGTCGCGCGGGGGAGCACGACGACGGTCCCCGACCCCGTGCGCGAGCGTGCGAAGCCCAGCTCGCGCAGCCGCCCGTACGCGGCCGCCGTGGTGGTGCGGGAGACGCCGAGCGCGACGGCGAGGTCGCGCTCGGAGGGGAGCCGCGTGTGCGGGGCGAGCGTGCCGGCGAGGACGGCGGCGCGCAGCGCGTCGGCCAGCGCGGTGTACGCGGGGCCGCCCGCGTGCCAGCGACCCAGCAACCGCGCCGCGGCGGCGGGGGAGAGGTGGCGGTGGACGTCGACGGACCCGAGCGGGGCGAGGCTCATGGGGCCACTCTCTCGCGATTGGCTATGGATGTCGATGCCACTTGGTCGTCAGGATGGCTCGCATGAGCCCCACCCGTCGTGCCGTCCAGCTCCTCCTCGGCCTGCTCGCCTATGCGCTCTCCATGGCGATGCTGCTCCACGCGGGTCAGGGCGGGATGCCGTGGGACGTCCTGCACCAGGGCGTCGTGCTCCGCACCGGGCTGCCGTTCGGCGTCGTCGTCGGATCCCTCAGCGTGCTCGCGCTGCTCGCGTGGATCCCGCTGCGGCAGCGGCCCGGGATCGGGACGATCGCGAACGTCGTGGTCATCACCCTGACCATCGACCCGGCGATCGCGCTCGTGACGCGCCTCGTGCCCGACCCCGGCGTCGCCGCGAGCGTCGCGCTCGCCGTCGGCGGGATCGTGCTCAACGGGCTCGCGACCTCGGCGTACCTCGGGGTGCGCCTCGGGCCCGGCCCGCGCGACGGGCTCATGACCGGCCTGGTCGCGCGCACCGGCTGGTCGGTGCGCCTCGTGCGCACGCTCATCGAGGTCGTCGTCGTGTCGGTGGGCTGGGTGCTCGGCGGCACGCTGGGCTGGGCGACGATCGCCTACGCGGTCGGCGTCGGGCCGATCGTCCAGCTCACCGCGCGCTGGTTCGCCCCGCGAGGGCTCGCGGACCAGCGCCCCGCCCGGGTGCGTCGTCGGGCGCACGTCAGGACGGAGCCGCGGGAGCCGGTCGCCGCGACCACAGGCCCCCGGCCGGACGAGGGGGGCATGCCCGAGACCGGCCGGTGAGGAGACGACGACGGCCCCGACGATCGCCGGGGCCGTCGTCGCGCGTGGTGCGCCGTAGTCAGGCGACGCGCGTCTGCGGCGCGTTCTCGGCGGTCTTGCCCGGGTCGCGCTCGACGGCGTCCCCGAGGACGTCGTCGATGCGCGCCAGGAGCTCGGCCGGGATCGTCACGCCCGACGCCTCGACGTTCTCGGCGACCTGCTCGGGTCGGGAGGCCCCGACGAGCGCCGCCGCGACGTTGTCGTTCTGGAGGACCCACGCGACGGCGAGCTGCGGCATGGTCAGGCCCAGCTCGTCCGCGACGGGCTTGAGGCCCTGCACCCGGGTCAGGACGTCGTCGGTCATGAACTGCGAGATCCCGCCGCGGCCCGCCTTCTCGTCGGCCGCGCGCGAACCCGCGGGCGCCGCCTGGCCGGGCAGGTACTTGCCCGAGAGCACGCCCTGGGCCATCGGGGACCAGACGATCTGCGACAGGCCCAGCTCGCGCGAGGTCGGCACGACCTCCTCCTCGATGACGCGCCACAGCATCGAGTACTGCGGCTGGGAGGAGATGAGCTGGAACCCGAGGTCCTGCGCGAGCGCGTGGCCCGCGCGGATCTGGTCCGCCGTCCACTCGGAGACGCCGATGTACAGGGCCTTGCCCTGCCGGACGATGTCCGCGAACGCCTGCATCGTCTCCTCGAGCGGCGTCTCGGTGTCGTACCGGTGCGCCTGGTAGAGGTCGACGTAGTCGGTGCCGAGGCGCTTCAGGGAGCCGTTGACCGACTCCATGACGTGCTTGCGCGACAGGCCCGTGTCGTTGGGGCCGCCGGGGCCGGTCGGCCAGTAGACCTTGGTGAAGATCTCGAGCGACTCGCGACGCTGGCCCTTCAGCGCGTCGCCGAGGACCTGCTCGGCCTTCGTGTTCGCGTAGACGTCCGCGGTGTCGAACGTCGAGATGCCGGCGTCGAGTGCCGCGTGGACGCACGCCGTCGCGACGTCGTTCTCGACCTGGGAGCCGTGGGTGAGCCAGTTGCCGTAGGTGATCTCGGAGATCTTGAGGCCGGAGTTGCCGAGGTATCGGTAGCGCATGGTCGCGAGCCTACGGCGGAGGGCGAAGCGCGCGCGTCCGCTGGGCGCGTGGGGGCCGCGTTCACACGTCGTCGTCCGGGGCCGTCGGCCGGACGGGCTCACCGTCCGGGCCGAGCGGTTCGACGAGCGCGAGGTCCTCGACGGCGGGGTCGATCCAGCGCTGGTAGCCGGGCCCGGTCTGCGCGGTCTCGAAGCGCACCGCGACGCGCCCGTCGTCGCCGACGCGCACGACCCACCCCCGACCGTCGGTCGCGGTCTCGACGTCCAGGCCGGGCGCGAGGAGAGCGGCCGTCGCCCGGACCGGGCCAGTCGCCGGTGTCGTGGGCGCTGCCTCGGCGGCGGCGGGCGCGGGAGCCTCGTGCTCGTCGGTGCCGAGCGGCAGCATGAGCTGGGCGTGCTCGGAGAGTCCGTGGAACGCGACGCCGAGCAGGCGGACGGGCTCGGAGACGTCGGCGAGGCGGAGGGCGCGGTGCGCGGCGTCGCGCAGCGCGCCGTCGTCGGCCGTCGGCCGGGGCAGCGTCACCGAGCGGGTGAGGGTCGTGAACGACGCGAGGCGCACCTTGACGACGACCGTGCGTGCCGCGACGGCGTGCCGCTCCAGACGGGCCAGCGCGGCGTCGACCACGGGGTCCAGCGCCGCGTCGACCGCGGTGCGGCCGTGGAGGTCGGCGTCGAAGGTGTGCTCGGCACCGGCGGACTTGCGCTCACGCACCGTCGCCACCGGCCGGTCGTCCCAGCCGCGCGCGATCCGGTACAGGTTGGTGCCGCCCGCCTCGCCGGCCATCTGGAGCAAGGCGTCGATCGGTTGGCGGCGCAGGTCTGCGACGGTACGCACCCCGTGCTCGTCGAGTCGCGCGGCCGAGACCGGGCCGACGCCCCAGAGCGCCCGCACGGGCAGGTCGAGCAGGAACGCGTCCTCGTCGGCTCCCTCGACGACCCGGACGCCACCGGGCTTGGCCGCCTCCGAGGCGAGCTTGGCGACGAGCTTGGACCGGCCGAGCCCGAGGGAGACCGGCAGCCCGCTCAGCTCGCGCGCCCGCTCCTGGATCCGCCGGGCGAACACGTCGAGGTCGGTGCTCGGCGCGACGGCGGTCGCGACGTCCGCGAACGCCTCGTCGATGCTCACCGGTTCCACGAGGTCGGTGACCTCGCGCAACGCGGCCATGATCCGGGCGGAGTACGCCGCGTACGCGGCGAACCGCGGCACCACGACGACCGTCGACGGAGGGCACAGCCGCCGTGCCTGCTCCATCGGCATGGCCGACCGTGCGCCGTACTGCCGTGCCTCGTACGACGCGGTCGCCACGACGCTGCGCGGGCCGACGCCACCGACGAGCACCGGCCGCCCCCGCAGCGACGGCCGCTGGTGCTGCTCGACCGCCGCGAAGAACGCGTCCGCGTCGAGGTGCGCGATCGTGGGGCGGGCGCGCAGCACCGGAGCGTACGGTGCGCGGTCAGTACTCACCGCCCTACTCTGCCCCGGCCGTCCCACAGCAGCGGCCCTCGGGCCCACGAGCGGCGGCACGTACGGTCGACGAGCCAGGTGGCGAGCGCCCGGGGACGGGGGATGCTCCCGGCCCGTGCGGGTAGGCGGCGGCAAGACCGAGGGCACGCAGGGGACGGATCCACGAACGACCCCGTCGGCCGTCCACTGCGGGCGACGGGGGTCGTTCGTGGCGGCTGTCAGCCGACCTCGCTCCGGACCGCGGACTGGGCGAGGGCCCACTCGAGGGCGCGGTCGGCCACGGCCTCCCAGCCCGGCGCTGCGCAGGTCCAGTGGTCCCGGCCCTCGAGCTCGACGTACTCCGTCACCGCGGGGGAGCGGTGGTAGTGCCTGGCGTTGGACCGGTTGACGGCCGGCGGCATGATGTGGTCCTCGCTGCCGGCGATGAAGAGGAGCGGTGCCCGGTCCGCGGTGTAGTCGACCCAGGTCTCCTGGGGTCCGGGCTTGAAGTTCGCGAAGAGGCCGTACTCCCACACCCACGCCCCCGGGGCGGCGATCGCGTAACGGTCGTAGACGCGCTGCGACTCCTCCGCGCTGAGGGTGTTGGTGAACGCGTAGTGGAACTCCTCGGGCGTGAACGCGACCGCTCGGCGACGGTTGGCGGGGTTGCGCAGCGCGGGGAACAGGGAGCGGGCCTGGGAGACCGGCGTCACGTGCACCCCCTCGGTGGGTGCGGAGTCGATCACGACCGCCGCCGCCCCCAGACCCCTGGCCAGCAGCAGCTGCGTCATGACGCCGCCGAACGAGTGACCCATGATGATGGGCGGGGTGGCGAGCTCCTCGACGACCGCGGCGAGGTGGTCGACGGTCTCCGGGACGGTGAGGTCGGCGATGACCTGGGGGTTCTCCCGCAGCGCCTCGACCTCGATCTCGAAGCCCGGGTACGCGGGGGTCAGGACGGTGAGGCCCTTGGCCTCGTAGTGCGTGACCCAGTGCTCCCAGCTGCGCGGGGTCATCCACAGGCCGTGGATGAGGACGACCGTGTCCGGTCGGGTGACGTCGTTCATGGTGCGTCTCCTTGATGTGCTCAGGCGTCGATGAAGGCGAGGAGGTCGGCGTGCAGCCGTTCACGGTCGGTGTCGGGCAGGGCGTGACCGCTGCCCTCGTAGACCGTGAGCACGGCACCGTCGACGAGGTCGGCCGTGCGCAGGCCGCCGACGGAGAACGGGACGATCTGGTCGTCGTCGCCGTGGATGACGAGGGTCGGGACGTCGATCGCCGCGAGGTCCGGGCGGAAGTCGGTCGCGGAGAACGCGGCGATGCACTCGTAGGCGGCACGGTGGCCGCACGCCATGCTCTGCAGCCAGAAGGCGTCGCGGAACCCCTGCGGGACGTCGTTGTTGCGGTTGTGGCCGAAGAACGGGCCGTCGGCCAGGTCGCGATAGAGCTGGGAGCGGTTCGCCACCTCGCCGGACCGGATCCCGTCGAAGACGGCGAGCGGCAGCCCGTCAGGGTTGTCGTCGGTCTGGAGCATCAGGGGCGGTACGGCCGAGACCAGCACCATCTTGGCCACGCGGGCGGTGCCGTGCCGCCCGACGTAGCGGGCGATCTCGCCCCCGCCGGTGGAGTGGCCCACGAGCGTCGCGTCGGAGACGTCGAGCGCGTTGAGCAGCTGGGCGAGGTCGTCGGCGTAGGTGTCCATCTCGTTGCCGTGCCAGGTCTGGCTCGACCGGCCGTGCCCACGACGGTCGTGGGCGATCGCGCGGTGGCCGTGCTCGGCGAGGAACAGCGCGGCCGCCTCCCAGGCGTCGGCGTTGAGCGGCCAGCCGTGGCTCAGGACGACGGGGGTCCCCTCGGTCCCCCAGTCCTTGTAGAAGATCTGCGCGCCGTCGTCGGCGGTGATGTAGGGCATCGGGTCCTCCGCGGTCGGAGTGTGGATCGGGCCCTTCGAGACTCGCCCGCCCTTCGCCGGGCCGGACCACGTGCCGCTCGTAGTCCCGAGCGAGCCGGCGCCGCTCGGCGTCCTCAGGTGTCGCGGTCGGAGATCCGGTCGGCGAGCTGGCGCCGGGACGAGATCCCGAGCTTCTGGAAGACCTTGCGGAGGTGGTAGTCCACCGTGTTCGGGCTGATGAACAGGTTGGCGCCGATCTCGGCGTTCGTCCGCCCGCCGGCGGCGAGACGCGCGACGGTGAGCTCCTGCGCCGTGAGGTCGAGGTGCTTCGTCCGGCCGTCGACGCGCGCCTCTGCGTCGACCACCCTCAGCTCGGCGAGGGTCCGGGCGACGAAGAGCTCGGCGCCGCTGTCGTGGAAGTGGTCGAGCGCGAGCCGTAGCTGGCGGGCGGCGTCTCGGCGACGCCGGGCGCGGCGCAACCACTCGCCGTAGAGCAGGTGGGACCGTGCCAGGTCCATCTCCGCCCGCGTCGTGGCGAGCGCGTCGAGGGACGCGACGTAGTGCGGCTCGGCGTCGTCGTCGGCCGCCGTCAGCGCGAGCGCGCGCTCGGCGACACCTCGGCACCATGGTGACCCGTTGGCGTCGGCGCGCCGAGCCAGGTCCTCGACGTAGGCGTTCGCCTCGTGGGCGTGCCCGCTGCGGACGGCCGCCTCGACGAAGTCGCCGTACTGGCTGGGTGTCACGTGCAGGAACGGCCGGGTGACGAGCGGGAGATGGCGTTCGTAGGCGTCGCGGTAGCTGCCGTCGGCGAGGTCGCGCACCACGAGGGCCGCGACGCCCGAGGACGTGACCCCTCCGAAGCCGGTCTCCAGGGCACCCTGCGCGACCGCGAGGACGATCTCGTGCGGGGTGCCGTTCCAGGCCAGCACGGCCGCGTTCACGACGTTCTCCGCGTCGTAGCCCATGGCGCGGCGCACCTCGCGGACGAGGTCGTCGGCGCGGGCGGCACGTTGCAACGTCCCGCCGCACAGCTCCGAGATCGCCGTCGTCCACAGGATGCTGTCGAGCTGCTGCAGTGCGCCGGCGTCCCGGGCGGCCCGCGCCGCCCGTCCCAGCGCGTCCGCGCGGCCGGCGTCGTCCCACAGGAACGTGCCCAGCGACGCGATGGCGCTGTGCCTGCGCATCATCTGGTCGTCGGGCAGCGCGAGGATCGCGTCCAGGGCACCTCGTGCGGGGCCGACCGCCTGGTCGTAGGGGTCCAGGACGAGTGCGCCCAGCCCCCGCAGGATGGTCCCGGCTGGCCCCGGCGCGAGCTCCGCGCCGGCGACGAGGCGACGACCCAGCTCGTCGGGCGTGACGCCGACCATCGCGAACTCGGCCGTGCAGCTCATCTCGAACGCCTGCAGCAGGGCGCGCTGCTCGCGTTCCACGTCGTGGCCGTGGAAGTGGCGGGCTGCGTCCAAGCACGCGGCGGTCGCTCCCCGCACGCCGTCGGCGTCGCCGACGAACATGCCGAGCGCGCTGCGCACGAGCGTCACGCGTCCCTGGGCCACCGGCCCCGCCGCCGAAAGGTCGGACTCCTCGACGAGGCGCATGGCGACGTGCGCGGCACCCGCGGCCAGTGCGGCCTCCGCTGCTGCGGCCTGACGGTCCTCGCGCGCCGGCCCGGGCGGTGTGAGCTCGGCGGCCCTGGCCAGGATGCTGGCTCGCGAGGCGAAGCCGCCTCGTCGCGCGGCGAGGTCGGCGGTGTGGGCGAGCCGGCCAGCGACCGCCTCGTCCGTCCCGACGACCGCACGGGCCGCGTGCCAGGCCTCCGGCTCGACCAGACCGAGCCGATCAGCCGCGCGCGCCAGCGCGCGGTGCACGTGCCGTCGCTCGGCCCCCGAAGCGGCGTTGTAGACGGCGGACCGCACCAGCGGGTGCCTGAACTGCACCGCGGGTGCCAGCGAGAGGAGGCCGGCCAGCTCCGCACGGTCGCCGTCGTCGGGGTCCAGGCCGAGCGCTCGCGCTGCGTCGGACACCAGGTCGACGTTCCCCGTCGGGTCCGCCGCCGCGAGCAGCACCCAGCGTTGGACGGAGGCCTCCGTCTGACGCACCCGGCGCACGTAGTGCTCTTCGAGGTGGCGACCGATCGGGACCGGCTCGTCCGAGATGCCCAGGTCGGGCAGCTCGTGCACCAGTGCCTCGCCCGCGAGGTCGATCAGCGCGAGCGGGTTGCCGCCCGTCGCACGGGCGATCGCCATGGCGGCCGGCGGTGCGAGCGGACGGTGTGATGAGCGGTTGAGCAGACGCACCGCCGTCTCGGGGTCGAGCCCCGTGAGCACGAGGTGCGGGACTCCCGTCAACCGCTCGACGAGCACGGGCTCCTCGCGTCCGGCGAACACCATCGCCACGCGTTCCGCGGCCAGTCGGCGCGCGACGAAGGCCAGGACGTCCAGGCTCTCGGGGTCGACGAGATGGGCGTCGTCGACGGCGCACACGACCGGCTGTCCGGTGCTCGCCGCTGCGAGCAGGCTCAGCATGCCGAGTCCGACGAGAAAGCGGTCGGGAGCAGGGCCGTCCGCCCGCCCGGACGCGACGGAGACGGCCTGGCGCTGTCTCGCCGGGATCGAGTCCAGATGATCGTGCAGCAGGGACACGAGGCGCTGGACCGCGGCGAAGGCCATCGACGACTCGGACTCGTACCCGTCGGCGTGCAGCACCGTGAGTCCGGGCTCCCGCGATGTCGCAGCCACCAGAGTCGTCTTGCCGATGCCGGGCTCGCCGAGGACCGCCATCGCGCCGCCGCGACCGTTGCGCGCACCGCTGACCAGCGCGTTGAGCTGGTGCCGTTCGCCGACCCGGCCGAGAAGGGGCCCACCGTCATGCATACGCACAAGATAGGGAACGTGCCGGCGTCGCGACCAGGCGTGGAACGACATCGCTGCGGCGCCGTCGCCCGGCCTGGCACGTCCGGTCAGGTGCGACCGGGACGGAGAAGCGGCTGCATACTCCGGCTCGGCCGTCAGCTCGTCGCCCAGACCCCCAGCTCGTTGCCGCTCGGGTCGAGGAAGTGGAACCGGCGGCCGCCCGGGAACTCGTACGGGCCCTCGACCACCTGACCGCCCGCGCTCTGCACGGCGGCGAGGGTCGCGTCGAGGTCCGCGGAGAACAGCAGGACGAACGGCCCGCCCCGCGAGACGTCGGCCGCCTCGGCCAGGCGCAGCCCGCCCGCCTCGTCCTCGCCCGACTCCGCGGCCGTGCGGATCCCCGCGTACCCGGGACCGTAGGGGACGAACTCAGCACGCGAGGCCGCGTCCGTCGACCGCGCGACCGGAACCCGGCTGCGCGTGACGCAGGTCACAGTTGAGGTTGCCCCGGGGTCAGGGTGAACGCTCGTCGTCGACGGCAGGGAGCCGTCACCAGCACCGAGGGAGCACCCCCATGACCACCACCCCGTCCGCCGTCGCCGACCGCCCGCACGTGCGTGAGACGCTCGCCACCCTGGTGGACGACCGCGTCCTCGGCATCTCCCTGCGCGTCCACGACGCGCAGGGAGAGTGGGCCGCCGCCGCGGGCCTGGCCGAGCTCGGCGGGACCGCCGCGCCGTCGGTCGACAGCCACACGCGCATCGGCAGCAACACCAAGACCTTCACCGCTGCGCTCGTCCTGCTGCTGGTGCACGAAGGCCGCCTCGGCCTCGACGACTCGGCGGCCACCCACCTGCCCGAGCTCGGGCTCGACCCGCGCATCACCGTCCGCATGCTGCTCCAGCAGACCAGCGGCGTCTTCAACTTCACCGGCGACGCCGCCGCCGACGGCACGTGGGAGACGGGGATGCCGAGCAACTACGGGCCGGCGGCCCGCGAGTGGCTCGACGCGCGGTTCGAGACGCATCGCCCGCAGGACCTGGTGAGGTTCGCGCTGTCGAGGGCGCCGCGGTTCGAGCCCGGCACGAGGTGGAGCTACTCCAACACGAACTACGTGCTGCTCCGCCTGCTCGTGGAGAACGTCACCGGACGCACCCTGGCGGACGAGATGAACCGGCTGGTCAGCGGGCCGCTGGGTCTGACGGGCACCGTCGTGCCGGACGCGTCGCCGGACCTGCCCGAGCCGCACGCCCACGCCTACGTCCGTTACGAGGAGGACGGCCAGGAGCAGACCGTCGACGTGTCGCGCCACGACCCGTCCTGGATCTCGACGGGCGGCGACATGATCTCGACCCCCCGCGACCTCGCGACGTTCTTCTCCGCGCTGCTCGGCGGCAGGCTCCTGCCAGCCGCCCTCGTCGAGCAGATGTGCGACCGGTACGCCACCCCTCTCCCGGGCATGGGGTACGGCCTGGGCGTGTTCGTCCTGGAGACGGAGGACGGGCGCACGCTCGTCACCCACAACGGGGGCATGGCCGGCTACGCGACGCTGATGTTCGGAACGCCGGACGGCAGCACCGTCATGGCCGCCGCGGTGAACTGCGTCGACGACCCCGAGATGACCATCCAGAGCGCCTTCCAGGAGGTGCAGAAGTCCCTTCTCGCCGCGGTGTTCCCGGGCGACGGCGTCGTCCGCTGACCCATGGTCCGGGCACCCCTGCCCGGGGTGCCCGGACACCCCTGCCGTCGTGACCAGCGGCGACGCATACTGGGGCCATGGCAGACGGGGTCACGATCGGGCAGGCGGCGGCCTTCGTCGGCGTCACCGTGAAGACGGTGCGGCACTACCACAAGGTCGGACTCGTCGAGGAGCCCGAGCGCGACGGCTCCGGCTACCGCCGGTACGGCTCCGCCCATCTCCTGCGGCTCGTCCGGGTCCGAGCGCTCGCCGCTGCGGGCGTGCCGCTGGCGGAGATCGCGGACCTGCTCGACGCGAACCCTGACGCGCTCGCCGTCGGCCTCGCCGCCGTCGAGCGCACGCTCTCCGAGCGCATCGACGAGCTGACGGCGCAGGCGGCGGCGCTGCGTCGGCTCGCCGACGGTGACCGTGCCCTGCTGCCCGACGCCGCCGTCGCCCTCCTGGACCGCATGCCCGGTCTCGGGTTCCCGGCTTCGGAGGTGGCTGCGGCGCGCGAGGGCATGGTGCTGGCCCGGGCTCTGGTCCCGGACAAGTTCGACGACTACGTCGCGGGCGTCACCGAGGCCGTGGACGACCCGGCCTTCGTCGCCCTGATCCATCGGGGCGTCGAGACGTCCGCCTTGGAGCCGGACGACCCGCGGGTCGCGGAGTACGCCGGCGCGATGGCCGACCACTTCCTCGCTCACCCGGAACGGCTGCGGATCGTGACCAGCCTGCGCGCGCGCACCGACGCCGCTGCCCGCTACGAGATGATCGCGCACCACGGCGAGGCCGAGGGGACGGCCGCCGCACAGGGCGTCGCTCTGGTCGAGGGCCGCCTGCGGTCTGCTGGCGTCCGCATCCCGGCGAGGGAGGCCGGACGCCTGGGCGACTGACGAGCGTCCGACGACGAGCCGTGCGGCAGTGCGGCGGCCCCGGGTGCGGCGGAGCGCGTACGCGCTCCGCCGCACCCGCCCGATCCCCGTCGACCTGCTAGAGGTTCACCGGGCGCAGGACGGCGGTGATGCCGTGCGCGATCTGCGCGTTGCCCTTGTTCAGGTCGAGCTGTGACCTGATCAGGAACGGGTCCACGTCGTTCCGGTCCTGGTCGACCAGGCGCACCAGCGGCACCCAGCGGCTGATCACGTCCACCCGCACACCGGCACCCTGCGCCGTGGGGAGCACGGCGTCGTCCGATCGCAACGCCGTGCGGGAGCCGATCGTGGCACCCGGGACCACGTGGTACAGCAGGACCTGCTCGACCGCGTCGATCCCGACGGTTCCCGCGATCGACTCGAGCGCCGCCTGCTCCGTGCGCGGCCACCGGTGCGTGAGGTCCCACGCGAAGAGCTGGAACGCGCGGTCGTTCGGCACGAAGGCCGTCAGGGGCACGGTCCCGTCCGCCAGCACGGCGACCGGGCTCGAGGGCTTGGCCGCGAGCACCGCAGCCACGGCCTGGTCGAGGACGTCGAAGTCGTGCGGGTCGCGATCGAACGTGTCGCCGTCCGCTGCGAGCACCTGGGCCAGGCTGGTCGTTCCGGGCGTGCTGGCCGCGGCGGGCTGGGCTGCCACCACCACACCCGCCAGGCCGAGTGTCGCGGCGCCCACGGCCGCGATCGAGCATCGAAGAGCGTGTCGAAGGGTCATCGTCGAGTCCTTCCGTCTCCACACGAGGCAGTTCGCACTGCCGAGCGCCATGGTGGCGCCCGTCCTTCCTTCCGTGCGGATCCCGCTCTCGGATGCACCTCGGCGGGAACGAGATCCGAGGTGCCGACGACCTGCAGAGCAAGGCGTCCGACGCTCTGAGCAGCGACAAGGGCGAGATGGTGTCCGACGCGTCGCTGGACGGGGTGCGACGCGGCGTCGAAGGCGACGGGGGAGAGCGCGACGACCCGAGCCCCTCTCCTCGGCGTGAGGAACGGGGCCCGGGTGCGCGCTCGCTCAGCGAAGCAGGGCCTCGACGCGTTCGGCGCAGTCCGCGCCGGAGCGCGTGGCCTCGTCGACGACGACGCGCGCGAGGTCTCGCAGACGGACGTTCTTGTCGTTCGACGCCCGCTTGAGCAGACCGAACGCTTCGTCGGGGTCGACGCCGTGCGTCGCGACGAGGATGCCTTTCGCCTGCTCGATCGGTCCGCGTCCCGCCGCGGCCGCCGCGATGTCGCGGTGCGCCCTCTCCTCCCCGCCGGCGGCCACCGTGGAGGTGATGTCGACGAAGTACCCCAGGAGCTCGACGACCATGCCCGTGACCGGGTCGCGACGACCCTGGCCGACGATGACGAGGTAGCGCTCCTTGCCGCTGGCGTCCATGATGCGGTGCACGCTCGAGAACGGTTCTCCGGTTGCCCGCGCCTCGTCGAGGATCTGCCGCACCCGGTCGCGGTCGTCGGGGTGCTTGTGCGCCAGGACGAGCTCGGTGGTCGGTACCACCTCGCCCGGCTCGAAGCCGTGCACCCGGTACGTCTCAGACGACCACCACCAAGTGCCGGTGGCCAGCTCCAGGCGGTACTGGCCGATCTGCTGGCTCGCACCGCGGGCCAGGGCGTGCTCGATGGCATGGTCGTCCACGGACATCGTCGTGCTCCGTCTTCTCCAGAGGATGAGGAGCCAGGTCCAGACTCGACCCTTCGACCGTAGTCCCGATGCGCCGGGGGCGACAGGTGGCGTGCACCCGGAACCGGTTCGTATGGTGAAGATGCGGCCGAGGCGCCGCAGGGGGCACCGGCCAGTGAAGAAGCCCGCGGCCGGTGCGCCTCTTTGTCCAGGGCAGTCCGCTACAGCTGATCGACGAACGACCGCAGCTCCTGCGCATAGCGCTCGGGTTGCTCGAACGGGGCGAAGTGGCCGCCACGGGGCGGTTCGGTGGCGTAGACGGTGTTCGCGACGCGGTCGAGCCAGGCGCGCGGGGGCCGGACGACGTCGCCGGCGAAGACGGAGAACCCGGACGGCACCTCGACGTAGCGGGCGAGCTGCTCGCGGGGGATCGCGGCGTTGGCCCGGTAGGCGCGCAGCCCGGCCCCGAAGGTGCCGGCCGCCCAGTGCTCGGTGACGAGGGCGAGGACCTCGTCGCGCGTGTACACGGACTCGAGGTCGCCGTCGCAGTCGCTCCACGACCGCAGCTTCTCGACGACCCACGCCGCGAGCCCGGCGGGGGAGTCGGTGAGGCCGACCGCGAGCGACTGCGGCTTGGTGGCCTGCACGGCGGCGTAGCCGCCCTCGGTCGTGCGCCACCGTGCGCTCTCCTCCAGCCAGTCGCGCTCCTGGGGCGTGAGCGACGCGGGGTCACCTGCGAACAGGGGCAGCCCGGCGTCGGTGCGGTGCACCGCGATGACCCGGTCGGGGAAGTCGAGCGCGAGGAACCGGGCGACGTGGCTGCCCATGTCCCCGCCTGCGACGAGGAACCGGTCGTAGCCGAGGGCGGTCATGAGCTCGGCCCACAGGGCGGCGACCGTGCGGTTGTCCAGGGCCGGGCCGGTGGGGATGTCGGAGAAGCCGAAGCCGGGCATGTCGGGGACGACGAGGTCGAAGGTGCGTCGCCCCGCTCCGTCCGAGGCGGCGGGGGCGCCGGGGTCGGTCAGGAGCGGGACGACCTTGCGGTACCGCCACGCGGAGTCGGGCCAGCCGTGGGCGAGCAGGAACGGGAGCGGGGGCGCGTCACCGGGTCGCGGGGTCGCGAGCGCGTGCAGGAGGTGGACGCGGGTCCCGTCGATCGTGGCGCGCCGGCTCGGGAGCGCGGAGAGCTGTGCCTGGTGCGCGGAGAAGTCGAAGCCGTCGGCCCAGTACGCCACCAGGTCGCGCAGGTACGTGACGTCCGTGCCGGCGTCCCACCCGAGCCCGTCCGGGGCGTCGACCCACCGGGTCGCCCGCAGGCGTGAGCGCAGGTCGTCGACCACCGCGTCGCAGATCCGGGGCGTGAAGCTCTCGAGGTCGGTCACGCGCTGCGCCATGACGTCGAGGCTAGCGGGCTGCAGGACGCCCACGGGCGGCTACTCCGGGTAGACGCCGTGCTTCTTGTGCGTCGGCTTGGGCAGGCGGGCCCGGCGGAGCTGGAACGCGCGCATGACGGCGTACATGACGGTGCCCTTGGGGACCTCGCCGAACTTCGCGAGCAGGCGCTTGCGCAGACGGCGCCACATGATGAATCCGTCCACGACGGTCAGCAGCACGATGACGTAGAGCGTCATCACCGTGAGGAACGCGAGGTCCTGGTTCTGCGCGGTGAGGAACGAGAAGACGATGAACACCAGCGCGACGGGGAGGAAGAACTCGCCGAGGTTCCAGCGCGCGTCGACGTACTCGCGCACGTAGCGCTTGACCGGGCCCTTGTCGCGCGGCGGAAGGTAGCGCTCGTCGCCGGTCTGCATCGCCTGGTACTGGCGGTCGCGCATCTCGCGCTGCTTCTCCCGCGCGGACTTCGCGGCGGCGCGACGGTCGTTCGGCACGAGGGGTCGCTTGTTCGCGGCCTCGGAGACCTTGCGCTTGGGCGTCGGGCGGCCCTTGCCGGCTACCTCGATCTCGGCCGCCTGCTCGACGGGGTCGGGGGCGGCGGGCGTCGCGGCGGGCTTGTTGCGGGAGAACACCCCTCCAGGGTAGTCGAGCCGGAGAGGTGCCCGGCATCGGTTCCGGGCCTGGCAGGGGTAGCGGGGCGGCGCACGAGGCAGTATCGTTACAGGGCGAAACGTAATGCTTCCACGTCGAGGAGGACCCGTGAGCCCCACAGCCGAGACCCCCGAGACCACCGCCGTCAGGGCGGGACCCCGCGAGTGGGCCGGGCTGACCCTGCTCGTGCTCCCGATGCTCATGGTCGCGACCGACCTCACCGTGCTCTTCTTCGCGCTGCCCTCGATCACCGCGGACCTGGACGCCTCGGCCACGCAGGCGCTGTGGATCGCCCACGTCTACGGCTTCCTCATCGCCGGGACGCTCGTCATCTCCGGGCGGCTCGCGGACCGCATCGGTGCGCGTCGCCTGCTGCTCGTCGGAGCGACCGCGTTCGCCGTCCTGTCCGTGCTCGCCGCGACCGCGACGAGCGCAGAGGCGCTGGTCCTCGTCCGGGCGCTGCTCGGCGTCGCGGGCTCGACCCTCATGCCCGCGCTCTTCTCCCTCTTGCGCGTGATGTTCCGTGCCGACGCGCAGCGGCGCCTCGCCATCGCGATCCTGTTCAGCTCGTTCTCGGTCGGGGCCGCGATCGGGCCGGTCCTGGGCGGGGTGCTCCTCGAGCGGTTCTGGTGGGGGTCCGTCTTCCTCGTCAACGTGCCGCCGATGCTCCTGCTCGTGCTCCTGGGGCCGCGGCTCCTGCCGCGTGGACGCGGGACCGGCGGAGGGCGTCTCGACCTGACGAGCGTCGGCCTGTCCGTCGCGGGCATGCTCGGCGTCGTCTACGGCCTCCAGGAGCTCGCGGCCGGTCCCTCCGGAGGCACGACGGCGCAGCGCGACGCGGCCGTGCTGGTCGCCGGCGCGCTGGTGCTCGGGCTCTTCGTCCGACGCCAGCGCCGGCTCCCCGACCCCCTGCTCGACCTGCGGCTCGTCACCGCGCGACGGCCGGCCGCCGCCCTCGGCACGCTGCTGCTCACCGGGATCGGCGTCGTCGGCGTGTACTACCTGTTCACGCAGCACCTGCAGCTCGCGGCGGGTCTCGGTCCGCTCGAGGCGGGCCTGTGGACTCTGCCGTACGTCGCGGTGAACATCCTCGGCGCGCTGCTCGCCCCGGGCCTCGCCTCCCGGTTCCGCTCCGAGACGGTCGTCGCCGCCAGCCTGGTGGTGATCGTCACCGGGGCCGTGCTGACCGGGGTGGTCGGGTGGGCGGACGTACCCGTGCCGGCGCTCGCGGCGTCGGTCGCGGTGCTCGGCCTCGGTCACGGCGCCGCGGCCGCGCTCGTGAGCGACCTCGTCATCTCGTCGGCGCCGCCCGCGCAGACGGGTTCAGCCGCCGCGACGCAGGAGGTGTCGGCCGAGCTCGGCACGGCCCTCGGCATCGCGGTGGCCGGGGTCGTGGCCGTCGTCGTGCAGCGCTCGGCACTCCGGGACGCCGCGGCCCCCGCGGGTGACGGCGCGTCCGCCCTGGCGCTTCCGGCCTACGCGTTCGTCGGCGCGTTGCTCGTGGGTCTGGCGGCCGCGCTCGTGGTCAGGTTCCTCGTGCGCCCGGCCCGTCGCGGCTGACCGTCGACGGCTACGATCACGACCATGTCCAGCGCTCCCGGCACCGCAGCCCCTGGCGGTGGCGGTCGTCCGCGCGACCGCCAGATCGACCGCGCGGTGCTCGACGCGGCGTCCGAGCTCCTGGACTCCGGGGGCTTTGCGCAGCTGACGCTCGAGAAGGTGGCACGTCGTGCCGGGACCACGAGGCCGGCGATCTACCGCCGCTGGGCGGGCCGCGCGCCGCTGGCCCTCGCCGCGGTCGCGGCCCGGCTGAGCGTCCCTGAGGCGCCGGACACCGGGTGCACGCTGTGCGACCTCGGCGAGAGCCTCGGGGTGTTCCTGGGCGCGTACCGTGCGACCCGGCCGGACGTGCTCGCCGCGCTGTACGCGGAGTGCGCGCCCGACCCGGCGCTGCGCAAGCGCTACCTCGCGGTGGTGGTCGAGCCGTCGCGGCGGGCGGTGGCCGCGACCCTCGCCCACGCCGCGTCGCGCGGCGACCTGCGCGAGGACGTCGACCAGGACCAGGTGGTGGACCTGTTCGCGTCGCTCGTCCAGTACCGCGCGCTGTTCGGCGACACGCACCTGAGCGACGAGGAGGCCGAGAACGTGATCGAGCTCGTCCTGCGCGGCCTCGCCGTCGACTACGACGCACTCCTCGCGCGCAGCGCGGCGCTCGAGCTCGAGCACCGGGGCGGGCCGGGCGCGCCGCACGTCCACCTCCCGGACTGACGACCCCTGCGGAGGGGAAGAGTCTCGGGACGCATCGGGGCTCGCAGCACGTCCGGTTGTCGTACCGTGCTCGTCGTGACGAACTCACCCGAACCCCCCGTCCCCGCGACCGGCCACGACCTCGCGACCACGCTCCGCGACGCCGTCGCCCGACTGTTCCCCGCGCTGCGCGCGGATCTCGAGTCCCTCGTGCGCGTGCCCAGCGTCTCGAACGCCGCGTTCGACCAGGCGCACGTCGCCGCGAGCGCGGACGCCGTGGCCGCGCTCCTGTGCGACGCCGGCCTGCCCGAGGTGCAGGTGCTGCGCGCCCGGACCGCCGACGGCACGGAGGGCGCGCCCGCCGTCGTCGCGCGCCGCCCCGCGCCCGACGGCGCCCCGACCGTCCTGCTGTACGCGCACCACGACGTGCAGCCCCCGGGCGACGCCGCCACGTGGGAGACCGACCCGTTCGAGCCGACCGAGCGCGACGGGCGCCTGTACGGCCGCGGCGCGGCCGACGACAAGGCGGGCGTCGTGGCGCACCTGGGCGCGCTGCGTGCTCTGGCTGCGAGCACGGGGCTCGGCGACCTCCCCGTCGGGGTGACGGTCTTCGTCGAGGGCGAGGAGGAGATCGGCTCGCCGACGTTCCTCCCGTTCCTCACGCAGTACCGCGACCTGCTCGCGGCCGACGTCATCGTCGTCGCGGACTCGTCCAACTGGAAGATCGGCGTCCCGGCGCTCACGACGTCGCTGCGCGGCCTCGTCGACTGCGAGGTCGAGGTCGCGGTGCTCGACCACGCGGTGCACTCGGGCATGTTCGGCGGCCCCGTGCTCGACGCGGTGACGCTCCTCGCGCGGCTGATCACGACCCTGCACGACGACGCGGGCAACGTCGCCGTGCCCGGGCTCGTCACGGCCGCCGAGCCGACGGTCGACTACGCCGAGGCCGACTTCCGGGCCGACTCGTCGCTCCTCGACGGCACCGTCCTCGCGGGGGAGGGCAGCATCGCCGGGCGGCTGTGGACCAAGCCGGCGATCGCCGTCATCGGTCTCGACGCGCCGAGCGTCGCGCACGCGTCCAACACCCTCACCCCGCGCGCGACCGCGAAGCTCTCGGTGCGGCTCGCGCCGGGGCAGGACCCGGCCGCCGCGATGGCGGCGCTGCGAACCCACCTGGAGTCGAGCGCGCCGCTCGGCGCGCGCGTGACCGTGCGCGACGGCGAGCAGGGCAAGCCGTTCCTCGCCCCTGGCGACTCCGAGGCGATGCGGGCCGCGCGGTGGGCGTTCGCGACGTCGTGGGGCACCGACCCGGTGGACATCGGCGTGGGTGGGTCGATCCCGTTCATCGCCGACCTGCTCGAGGTGTTCCCCGACGCGGCGATCCTCGTGACCGGCGTCGAGGACCCGGACTCGCGCGCGCACGGCGCGAACGAGTCGGTTCACCTCGGCGAGCTCGAGAAGGTCGTGCTCGCCGAGGCGCTCCTGCTCGCCCGGCTCGGCGGCGCGGTCGCCTGACCCCCGCCCGCGGTCCCGCGCGGCGGCGCTCGCCCGGTCAGCCGGGGAGCGCCGTCCGCAGGTCCGCCGCCTCGGCGAGGGTCTGCTCGACGGCGGCGCGCACGTCGGGGGCGAGGTCGCCCGCCAACGCGTCGAGGTCGTCGAGGTGCGTGCGGGCCGCGTCGGGGTCGCCCGCACGGACGGTCAGCTCGGCGAGGTAGGCGAGGGCGGGCACACGGTCGGCGGCGTCGGCGTCGTCCCCGGCTCGCCGCAGTGCACCCGCGAGGATCTTGCGGGCCTGGACGGGGTCGCCGTGCGAGTCCGCCTGCACGACGGCGTCGTCGAGCGCCCGGGCGAGGCGACCCTCGGGGCGCGCGGCGTACGCGTCGACGGCGGACGCCCCGGCCGCGTCCGTGGCCGGCGCCGCCGCGGCGGGGGAGCGGCGCATCACGCGCACCCAGTTGCCGGCGGGGTCCACGAGGCTGAAGCCCGTCGTGCCGCCCGCGTTCGCGCGGCGTCGGGGGCGCGTGATGCGGGGGAAGCCGGTGAGCGGCAGGCGCCCGTAGCGCGCGCGCAGGCCTGCGGCGAACGCCTCGAAGACGGGCTCCGTGTCTTCCACGACGACGATGCACGTGCTGTAGCTGTCTTGCGGCTCGATCCCGTCGAGCCCGAAGTAGTGGATGTCCACGCCACCGCGCCGCACCGCGAGGTACGGGTTGGGTCGTAGCTGGCGGTAGGTCACGTCGAAGCCGAGCGCGGTCCAGAAGTCGCGCAGCTCGTCGATGTCCCGGCAGGGCAGGGCCGGGACCATGGTCGCGTCGAACGGGTCGGTGGCGGGGTGGTCCGGGAGCGGATCGGGGTCGGGTGCTCGGTCGGCGGTCACCGAGCCATCGAAGCACCCGGCACCCGCGCGCGACCAGGGCGCCTGGCGGTCAGCCGCGGTGCGCGACGTCGACCGCCCGGGACCACCGGGCGACGTCGTCGGGGAGCTCGGGTGAGGTGACGTCGCCGCCCAGGAGCCCGACGACGTCGGGCGCGGCGATCCGGTCGCCGGACCCCCGCGCGAGGAACCGCCCCGCGACGAGGCCGCGCGCGCACAGGTCGCCACCGCGCGAGAACACCTGCTCCAGGTAGACGACGCGCTCGTCCCACCCGAGGACGCGCGTCGCGATCTCGAAGCGGTCCCAGAGCTGCAGCGAGCGGCGGTACTTCATGGTCGACGCCGCGACGACGGGATACCAGCCCTTCTCCTTGAGCAGCGGGAACCCGCCGAGGTCGGCGATGAAGTTGCTGCGCGCGACGTCCATCATCTGCAGGTACACGCCGTTGTTGACGTGCAGGTAGAAGTCGAGGTCGCCCGGGTGCACGCGCATCCGGGTGACGGACGGCTCGAGGACGCCGCGGCCCGGCACGGCCTTGCGCGGCATCGTGCTGGCGACGAGGAGCTGGATCTGGCGGGTCACCCGGGCAGGCTACTACCCCGCACCAGCGGTATCGGGTACTTGTCGCGATCGACGTCCGGGAAGGTCTGTCATCTCCGTGTGCGAGGATGCGCGCCGTGACGACGACGAGCCCCGCCCCTCGCCCCACCGCCACCGCCGACGCCGGGTCCACCCCGGCGCACCCCTGGCAGGTCCGTGCCTTCCGGGCGGTCGCGATCGCCGAGGCGTTCTCCTGGGCCGGGCTGCTCGTCGGCATGTACCTCAAGTGGGTCGCCGGCACGACCGAGCGCGGGGTGGAGATCTTCGGACCGATCCACGGCGCCCTCGTGCTCGTCTACGTGGCGCTCGCCGTGCTCGTCGCGGTGCGCGTCCGCTGGTCGCTCTGGACGACGTTCCTCGCGCTCGCCGCGACGGTCCCGCCGTTCTGCACCGTCGTCCTCGACGTCTGGGCGCACCGGACGGGTCGCTACACGGCCCCGGCGCGCAGGGCGGTCGTCGCCGGCGACTGACGCTCGCGCGCAGGGCCCGTCCGCCCGCGGCTCAGACCGGCGGGTCGGGGTCGTACTGGATGCCACGGCGCACGGCGCGCGCGACGTCGTCGCTCTCCAGGCGCGCGACGAGGTGCAGCGCCATGTCGATCCCCGCGGACACGCCTGCGGACGTGACGACGTCGCCGTCGTCGACGAACCGCGCCTCGGTGTCGACCACGATGCTCGGGTCGATCTCCGCGAGCTCGTCGTAGTGCTCCCAGTGCGTCGTCGCGGGCCGCCCCGAGAGCAGCCCCGCGGCCGCGAGCACGAGCGAGCCCGTGCACACGCTCGCGATGACCGGGGTCTGGGCGCGCATCGCGCGCAGCCACTCGAGGTGCACGCGGTCCGCGAGGAGGGAGCGGGTTCCCCACCCGCCGGGGTAGACCAGCAGGTGCAGGGGACCGACGTCGTCCGCCGAGCGGTCCGGGAGCAGGCGCAACCCCTTGGCGAGGCGCACGCCGCCGCCGTCCCACGAGAACGTGGACACGTGCGGCTTGAGCGCGGAGTGCTCGGCCCAGGCGGACAGCACCTCGAACGGCCCGGCGACGTCGAGCTCCTCCGCCTCGTCGAAGACGAAGATCCCGACGTTCATCCCGTTCCCGGTGCTCATGCCTACCTCCGCGTGCCCCGGCGTCTCGAGGCTCTCGTCGGCTCCTGCGTCCGAGCGCCCTAGATGCCCGGCAGGGCGAGCATCTGGTCGAGCGCGACGCGCGCCCAGTGCGCGTCGTCCGCGTCCACGACGATCCGGTTCACCACGCGCCCCGCGACGAGGGACTCCATGGCCCACACGAGGTGCGGCAGGTCGATCCGGTTCATCGTCGAGCAGAAGCACACCGTCGAGTCGAGGTAGTGCACCTGCTTGTCCGGGTGGGCGCGCGCGACGCGGCGCACCAGGTTGAGCTCCGTCCCGATCGCCCAGGACGAGCCCGGCTCGGCGGCGTCGAGCATCTTGATGATGTACTCCGTCGACCCGACGAAGTCTGCGGCCGTGACGACCTCGTGCTTGCACTCGGGGTGCACGAGCACGTTGACTTCCGGCACCGCGGCGCGCATGTCGCTCACGTTCTTCGCGGAGAACCGCCCGTGCACCGAGCAGTGCCCGCGCCACAGGATCATGCGCGCGTCGCGCAGCTCGGCGTCCGTGAGGCCGCCGTTCGGCTTGCGCGGGTCGAACACGACGCAGTCGTCGAGCGACATCGCGAGCTTGAGCACCGCCGTGTTGCGGCCGAGGTGCTGGTCCGGCAGGAACAGCACCTTGCCCGTGCCGTCCAGGCCACCCACCTGGTCGAACGCCCAGCGCAGCGCGACCTCCGCGTTCGACGACGTGCACACCGTGCCGCCGTGGCGACCCGTGAACGCCTTGATCGCGGCCGACGAGTTCATGTACGTCACGGGGATCGTCGAGTCGGCGATGCCGACCTCCTCGAGCACGTCCCACGCGTCTTCGACCTGGTCGATCGCCGCCATGTCCGCCATCGAGCAGCCGGCCGCGAGGTCCGGCAGCACGACCTGCTGCGCGTCGGACGTGAGGATGTCGGCGCTCTCGGCCATGAAGTGCACGCCGCAGAACAGGATGAACTCCGCCTCGGGCCGCGCCGCGGCCTCGCGCGCGAGCTTGAAGGAGTCGCCCGTCACGTCGGCGAAGTCGATGACCTCGTCGCGCTGGTAGTGGTGGCCCAGGACGAACGCGCGCTCGCCCAGCGCGGCGCGCGCCACCCGGGCGCGCTCCACGAGGTCCGGGTCGCTCGGCGCGGGCAGGTCGCCCACGCACTCGACCCCGCGCTCGGACGCGAGGTCACGGCCCTGTCCCAGCAGGAGCAGGGCGGAAGGACTGGGCTCGGCGAACCCGCCCTGGCGCGAGGTGTTCGGTCCGCTCACGGACGACAGCAAGGTGCTACCAGTGCTCACGGGACCATCGTCGCACAGCGCCGCCACGGTCGAGCGGGCGTCCCGCGGGGACCGGACGGGCCGTCGCCCTGGCACAATCCGGGCATGCGCGTGCTGCTCACCGGGTCCGCCGTCCCGCCCGCGCCCGACGGCGCGTGGCCGGCCGGGGAGGCCTCGTCGCCACCCGCCCCCGCCGGGCCGACGCTCGACGACGTCGCGGGCTGGTGGTCGCCGCACGCCACGGTCGAGACCGTGGCGCTCGCGGCGTCCGGGCCGGCGTTCCTCGACGCGGTCGCGCCCGTCGCGCCGGAGGTCCTCGCCGGGGTGGTCCCGGGGCCGGGCGGGGGCGACGTCCCGGTCGCGGTCCGCCGTCGGACGCCGGGAGGCGACGGCACCGGCGCGCGCCGGACCGTCTACGTCGACGCCTCCCAGGTGCCCGCGGCCGGCGCGGTCGAGGTGCTCGAGCTCGGCGCGGAGCCCGTGGCCGTGCCCGTCCGGTCCTCGACCGCCGTCGGGCACCTCCTGGCGCTCGCGGCCGAGGCCGCGAGCGGACCGTACGGGGCGCCCGGGCGGGTCGTCCTCGCCACCGGTGGGAGCACGAGCCACGACGGCGGGCTCGGCACGCTCCTGGCGCTCGCCGGGGCGCCGGAGCGCGCCGGAGGCCTCCCGCCCGCCGTCCCGGCCGACGTCCTGCGCGACGCGCGAGCCGCGCTGGGCGGCACCGACCTCGTGGCGGCCGTCGCGGCCGACGTCCCGTTGCTGGGGTTGCACGGGGCGAGCGCGACGCTCGACGCCCGCGGTGTGGATCCTGCGGTGGCCCAGCACCTCGAGCGCGCGCTCGGCACCGTCGCGCACGACGTGGCCTCCGCCGTCGACCGCGTCACGGCGGACGACCGCGACCCCAGGATTGCGCTCGCCGGACGGGACCTCCTCGCCGCGTCGACGGCGGGCCGGCGCCTGGCGGGACTGCCGGGGGCCGGGAGCGGGGGCGGGCTCGCCCACGCCGTCGCGGCGCTGGGCGGGCGGCTCGTGCCCGCGCTGCGCGTCGTCGCCGACGACCTGGGCCTCGACGCTCGCCTCGCGGGTTCGGACGTCGTCGTCGTGCTCGCGGACGAGCTCGGGGCGCACGAGCTGGGGGACGGGACGGTGCACGAGGTCGCCTCCCGTGCCGCCCAGCACGCGCTCCCCGTCGTCGTGGTGGCCCGCGCGGTCGTCGCCGGTCGCCGCGAGCAGGCCGCGGCAGGGCTCAGCGGCGTGTACGCGTGGGGCGACGGCGACCCGCGCGCCCTCACGGAGCGCGTCGCGCGCACGTGGTCGCGCGGCTGACGGCAGCGGCTCCTCAGCCGAGGTCGACGGACCCGTCCGCGCGGACCGACCAGGCCGGGTTGTGCGCGACCTCCCACACCAGGCCGTTGGGGTCGGTGACGCGGGCGTGGAAGACGCCGCCGAACTCGCCCTCCTGCGGCTCCTTGCGGACGGTCCCGCCCGCGGCGACCATCGCCTGCACGAGCTCGACGACCGCGGCCCGGGAACCGACGTTGTGCGACAGCGTGAGGCCCGTCGTGGCCGGCGTGGCGTCCGGCGTGCCGGCGTCGCGCGCGAACGCCGACTCCTCGAAGAAGCCGAGGAGCTGGCCCGCCGCGGAGCGGTAGAAGACGATCTCGCCGGGCACGTCGAGCTGCGCGGTCCAGCCGAGCGCGCCGTAGAAGCTCCGCGCGGCGTCCAGGTCACGCGTCGCGACCGTGACGAAGTGCAACGACTGGTCCATGCGTCTCCCGTCGGCGGGCCGCGCCACCGGTGCGGCGCGGGCTCCGTTCGACCGTACGCCGCCGGGTGGTCGTAGACTCGGGAACACGACCGGCACGAGTGGTGTTGAGGACCTGATGGGATCTCTCTCGAGAGATCCGTAGAAGCCGGCCACCACCGGGGCAGCACTGCCCCCGACAGCGCGGAGACGAGATGAGCGAGACCACCGACATTGCCACGCACGGCGTCAACCTGACCGACGGGGCCGCGGACAAGGTCCGCACCCTCCTCGAGCAGGAGGGTCGCGACGACCTGCGCCTGCGTGTCGCGGTGCAGCCGGGCGGCTGCTCCGGCCTGATCTACCAGCTCTACTTCGACGAGCGCGTGCTCGACGGCGACGCGCTGCGCGACTACGACGGCGTCGAGGTCGTGGTCGACAAGATGAGCGTCCCCTACCTCGAGGGCGCGACGATCGACTTCGCCGACACGATCGAGAAGCAGGGCTTCACGATCGACAACCCCAACGCGGGCAGCGCCTGCGCCTGCGGCGGCTCCTTCAGCTGACCCGCCGGCGTGCCGCGCGCACGTCGATCTCGACCGTACGAGCCCGGTCACCCGCCCCGCGGGTGGCCGGGCTCGCGTCGTCCGGTGCGGACCGCCGTCAGGTGCCGAGCTCGACGGTGATGGCCCAGGCGTCGGCGGCGTCGCCCGTCTCGGTGGCCCGGGGGAGCAGCTCCTCGTCGACCACCGCGTGGCCGCGCATCCGTGCCCAGGCGGGGACGTCGAGGCGCGCCGCGGGATCGGTCGACCACACCGTGAGGCGCGTTCCCGGCCGCCGGTCGCGTGCCGCTGCGGCGAGCCGGATCACCGGGAGCGGGCAGCGCAGCCCGCGCGCGTCCACCACCTCGGGGGCCTCCTCGCTCACAGGCCCTGCACCCCCAGCGTGGCGCGTACGCGCGCGACGGCCCCGGGCAGCGCGGCGAGCAGGCGGTCGACGTCCGCCTCGGTCGTCGACCGGTCGAGCGCGACGCGCACGTTGCCGTGCGTGAGGACACCCATCGCGGCCAGCACGTGCGACGGCTCGAGCGTGCTCGACGTGCAGGCCGAGCCCGAGCCGACGGCGATCCCCTCGCGGTCGAGGTCCGTGAGCAGCGCCTCGCCGTCCACGTAGAGGAACGAGAACGTCGCCACGTGCGGCAGGCGGTCGACCGGGTCGCCCACCACCTCGACGTCGGGGATCTCGGCGACGCGCGCGCGGACGCGGTCGACGAGCGCGCGCCGCCGTGCGTCCTCGGCCTCGCGGTCCGTGAGCACCGCCTGGAGAGCGACGGCCGCCGCGAACGCCGCGGGCACGGACACCCCGCCGGGCGCCCAGGGGTCGGGGTCCTCCGGGTACGGGCTGCGCCGTCGTACGCGCGACCGGACCGCCAGGACCCCGACGCCGGGACCTCCGCCCCAGTCGGCAGGGTCGGCCGCCAGCGCGTCCCACGCCGGCGGGACCGTGTCGTGGCCGAGGCTCGCCCCCGCGTCGACGAGGAGGGGGACGCCGACGGCGCGCGCGGCCTCGTGCACCGCCGCGACGGGCTGGCGCGTGCCCACCTCGCCGTTGGCGAGCTGGAGCGCGGCGAGCGCGACGCCCGGTCGTGCGACGGCGTCGGACATCGCGTCGGCGTCGACCCGACCGGCGCGGTCCACCCCGACGACCTCGCGCTCGAGCCCGCCGTGCTCGGCGGCGTGCAGGACCGCGGCGCGCTCGACCGCCCCGACGACGACCCGCCGGCCGACGCGCGACCGTCCGCCGGCGAGCGCCGCGACGGCGGTGTGCAGCGACGCCGTGTGGTTCGCGGTGAAGACCACCTCTTCCGTCCGCGCGCCGAGCGCGGCCGCGACGGCCTCGCGCGCGCCGTCGAGCAGCGCGGCGGCACGTCGGCCCTCCGCGTGCAGGCGGCGGGGGTCGGCCCAGCCGTCGTCGAGCGCACGGTCGAAGGCCTCGCGCGCGAGCGGGTGCCAGGGCGCACGCCCGCCGTTGTCGAGGCGGACCCGGCGATCGGGGGTGGTGTGTGTCACATGGCCTCCAGGGCGCTGGCGGTCGCGCCGCAGGGCACGGCGCGGACCGGGGGAGCCGGCCGGTCGCTCCCGGGTGGGCGCGTCGCGGCCTCCCGTGCGGCGTCGGATCGTTGCGCTCGCGCGGACCGCGACGGGGTGTCGGCACCCGTCCGGAGGCTCCACCGGCACGGTACCGCTCCGCCGGGCGGAGCGTCGGTGTGGCAAGGATCTGACAGACCTGGCGTGGGTGTGGTGAACCCGTCCTGACCGGCCAGGACGTGTGCCGCATCTCGCCCGTCCGCAGCGCGTTCCGGGCCACGAAGGGCGGAATCCCGCGCTAGGCTTCGTGTGTCGAGGACGAAGGTCCTGTGCTGGGCTCGTAAAGGCGGGTCCGGGCAGGACGTGACGTGAAAGGCCCCCCTTGCACTCGCAACCCCCTAGCCGCACACGGCGCACCATCCTGCGGGCGACGGCCCTCGCCGTCGCCGTCGCTGCGGTGGCGTCCGGCTGCGCCAGCGACACGGTCCAGCGCGGGTTCCTGCCCGGTTACGAGGACGGGGAGGTGACCAACCAGACCGCCCGGATCACCTCGCTGTGGACCGGCTCGTGGATCGCCGCCCTCATCGTCGGCATCATCACGTGGGGCCTCATGCTGTGGTGCGTCGCCGCCTACCGCAAGCGCAAGGACGACCACCGGCTCCCGGTCCAGACGCGGTACCACCTGCCGCTCGAGATCATGTACACGGCCGTGCCGATCATCATGGTCCTCGTCCTGTTCTTCTACACGGACCGCGACATGAGCGCGATCGTGGACAAGGACGTGGAGGCCGACATGACCGTCCAGGTCATCGGCAAGCAGTGGAGCTGGGACTTCAACTACGTGGACGAGGACGTCTACGAGTCCGGCCAGCACCTCGCCGACGTCGGCGGCACCATGACGGAGGACGCGGAGATCGACGGGGCCCCGGGCACGTCGGAGGCGCTCCCGACGCTGTACCTGCCCGCGGGCGAGAGCATCCGCTTCGTCCTGGACTCGCGCGACGTCATCCACTCCTTCTGGATCCCCGCGTTCCTCTACAAGCTGGACATGATCCCGCACCGCACCAACGAGTTCGTGGTCACCCCGCAGCGCGAGGGGGTCTACGCCGGCAAGTGCGCCGAGCTCTGCGGCGAGCACCACTCCGGGATGCTCTTCAACGTCGAGATCGTGGACCGCGCCGAGTTCGACGCGCAGATGGAGGAGCTCCGCGAGAAGGGGCAGGAGGGCCAGATCCCGGTGGAGGGATTCAGCCGCCTCCAGGACCCGAACCCCGTCCCTGCTAGCACGGAGGGTGAGCACTGATGGTCGCGCAGGCCGAAGTCATCCCCGGTCTCGCCCCTCGGCGGCAGACCCTCGGTCGGACCGTGATCAAGTGGGTCACGTCCACCGACCACAAGACGATCGGGTACATGTACCTGATTACGTCGTTCATCTTCTTCTGCATCGGCGGCCTCATGGCCCTCGTGATCCGCGCGGAGCTCTTCGAGCCCGGGATCCAGCTCGTGCAGAGCAAGGAGCAGTACAACCAGCTCTTCACGATGCACGGCACGATCATGCTGCTGCTGTTCGCGACCCCGCTGTTCGCCGGGTTCGCCAACGTCATCATGCCGCTGCAGATCGGTGCGCCGGACGTCGCGTTCCCGCGACTGAACATGTTCGCGTACTGGCTCTACCTCTTCGGCGGGCTCATCGCCTCGGCCGGCTTCTTCACGCCGCAGGGCGCGGCCTCGTTCGGGTGGTTCGCGTACGCGCCGCTGTCGAACACGACGTTCAGTCCGGGTCTCGGGGGAGACCTGTGGGTGTTCGGCCTCGCGCTCGCCGGCTTCGGCACGATCCTCGGTGCCGTCAACTTCATCACGACGATCATCACCATGCGCGCGCCCGGCATGACGATGTTCCGCATGCCGATCTTCACGTGGAACACGCTCATCACGAGCCTCCTCGTGCTCATGGCGTTCCCGCCCCTGGCCGCCGCGCTCTTCGCGCTCGGCGCCGACCGGCGCTTCGGTGCCCAGATCTTCAACCCCGAGAACGGGGGAGCGATCCTCTGGCAGCACCTGTTCTGGTTCTTCGGGCACCCTGAGGTCTACATCATCGCGCTGCCGTTCTTCGGCATCGTGTCCGAGATCTTCCCGGTCTTCGCCCGCAAGCCGATCTTCGGCTACAAGGGCCTCGTCTACGCGACGATCGCCATCGCGGCGCTCTCCGTCACCGTGTGGGCCCACCACATGTACGTGACCGGCGCGGTCCTGCTGCCGTTCTTCGCCTTCATGACGATGCTCATCGCGGTCCCGACCGGCGTGAAGTTCTTCAACTGGATCGGCACGCTCTGGCGAGGCAAGCTCACGTTCGAGACGCCGATGCTGTGGTCGATCGGCTTCCTCGTGACCTTCCTCTTCGGTGGTCTGACGGGCGTCATCCTGTCGAGCCCGGCGCTGGACTTCCACCTGTCCGACTCCTACTTCGTGGTGGCGCACTTCCACTACGTCGTGTTCGGCACCGTGGTGTTCGCGATGTTCGCGGGCTTCTACTTCTGGTGGCCCAAGTTCACCGGCCGGATGCTCAACGAGCGCCTCGGCAAGCTCCACTTCTGGCTGCTGTTCATCGGCTTCCACACCACGTTCCTCATCCAGCACTGGCTGGGTGTCGAGGGCATGCCGCGCCGCTACGCGGACTACGCGCCGTCCGACGGCTTCACGTGGGAGAACCAGGTCTCGACGGTCGGGGCGTTCATCCTCGCCGCGTCGACCCTGCCCTTCCTCTGGAACGTCTACACGACCTGGCGCAACGCGCCCAAGGTCGAGGTCGACGACCCGTGGGGCTACGGCCGCTCGCTCGAGTGGGCGACGTCCAGCCCGCCGCCGCGACACAACTTCACGTCGCTGCCGCGCATCCGGTCCGAGTCGCCCGCGTTCGACCTGCACCACCCCGAGGTCGCGGCGATGGACCACGCCGAGCCGAACCCGAACGTCCTCGAGAAGGTCTACGGCGAGGCTGACCGCCGCGGCGAGAAGAGCGTCGCGCTCGACCGCCTGAGCGGCGCAGAGACCGCGAGCGACTCGACGACGACCACGATCGTCGACGACCCCCGCACGGGCACGACGGATGAGGAGGCCGGGAAGTGAAGGTCGAGTACAAGCTGTTCCTCTACGGGACGCCGTTCTTCATCGCCGCAGGGCTCGTCTACGGCTTCTGGAGCCACTGGGAGCCCGTCGGGTCGGTCGCCATCCTCCTGACCGGTGCGCTGGTCGCGATGATCGGTGCCTACCTCATGCTCACGGCGAAGCGCATCGACGCCCGGCCCGAGGACGACCCCGAGGGTCTCATCGAGCAGGGCGCCGGCGACCAGGGCGTCTACGCCCCGTGGAGCTGGTGGCCGCTCGCCATCGCCGGCTCGGCCGCGATCGTGTTCCTCGGCCTCGCCGTCGGCTGGTGGCTCGTCTACGTCGGGATCGCGCTCGCCGCGGTCGCCCTCGTGGGCTGGGTCTTCGAGTTCTCTCGGGGCCAGCACGCCCACTGATCGCCCCGACGTCCTCGCGACGTAGGAACGGCCCGATCCCCGTCTGGGGACCGGGCCGTTCGTCGTTCCGTCGGCCTGCCCGGACGACGTCGCGCGCCACCTCTTCGTCACGGCGGACTGAGCCCGACCCCGCGCCGTCAGGGCGCCGAACACGACATGAGGGTCGTTATCCATCGGATAACGACCCTCATGTCGTGTTCGCCGGCGGGCGGTGTCGTGTTCGCCCGCCGGGTGTCGTCTGGCGGGGCGTCAGGCGGGGACGATGAGCCCGGCGGTCTGGGTCTTGGCGCGCTGGAGGCGTG
>NZ_JNBQ01000039.1 GCF_001019615.1 Cellulosimicrobium funkei
AGGGCTGGCTCACCACCACGTCCGTCCGCGCCGGGCGCACGGCCCGGGCCGCGCGTGGTGGCGGCGAGCACGGCTCGCCCGGCGGGGCCGACGTCGTCCCGGGCGTCGCGCCGCTGGCCCGCCTGTCCCTCACGGCCGAGGAGGTCGTCCCCGCGGGGGCGGAGCAGCCGCGCCTGTGGGGCGCGTCGAGCGGGGAGGACGCGCGCGCCCACCGCGCGCTCGGGCGCGTGCAGGGGATCCTCGGCGGCGACGCGGTCCTGCGCGTCGAGGTCCAGGGCGGCCGCGACGCGACCGACCGCGTGCACCTCGTGCCCTTCGGGGAGGACGTCGCGCGTCCGCGCGACCCGGGCCTGCCGTGGCCCGGCGCGCTGCCGAGCCCCGCGCCGGCGGTCGTGCCCGTCGAGCCGCAGGACGTCGTCGTGCTCGACGCCGCGGAGCGGCCCGTCGTCGTCGACGCGCGCCTCGCGATGAGCGGCGAGCCCGCGACCGTGCGGTGGCCCGCCGCCACGGCGGAGGAGGGTCCGCGCCGCCCGACGGCACCCCGGGGCGAGGCGGCGTTGCCCGGTCCGGGGTCCGCGCGCGCCGTCGTGGACTGGGCCGGGCCGTGGCCGCTCGCCGAGCGCTGGTGGACGCCCGCGCCCCGGCGCCGCGTGCACGTGCAGGTCCTGCTCGACGACGGCCGCGGCCTGCTCCTCGCGAGCGCGCGCGGGCGGTGGACCGTGGAGGGCCTGTATGACTGAGCGGACCACCGGCCCGCGCTACGCCGAGCTCCACGCGCACTCCGCGTTCAGCTTCCTCGACGGCGCGTCCCACCCCGAGGAGCTCGCCGCCGAGGGCGCGCGGCTCGGGCTGTCGGCGCTCGCCGTCACCGACCACGACGGCCTGTACGGCGTCGTGCGGTTCGCGGAGGCCGCGCGCAAGGTCGGGCTGCCCACGATCTTCGGCGCCGAGCTGCACCTGCCCGTCGTCGAGGACGGGCGTACGCCCGCGGGACCGCCCGTGCTCGACCCGCCCACCGGCGTGCCCGACCCGCGCTCGACCCACCTCCTCGTCCTCGCGCGGGGGGCGCAGGGCTACCGCAACCTGTCGAGCGCGATCGCCACCGCGCACCTCGCGACCGGGACCAAGGGTGCCGCCCGCTACGACCTCGACGCGCTCGGCGCGCAGGGCGCGGGCGAGTGGCTCGTGCTCACCGGCTGCCGCAAGGGCTCCGTGCGGCGCGCGCTCGTCACGTCCGGGCGCGCCGCGGCGCGCCGCGAGCTCGACCGGCTCGTCGCCGTGTTCGGCGCGGACAACGTGGCGGTCGAGATCACCACGACCGACGACCCGCGCGACGCCGACCTGCACGCCGCGCTCGCCGACCTCGCCGCCGACGCCCGGCTGCCGCTCGTCGCGACGACCGCCGCGCACTACGCCCACCCGCGCGACGCCGACCTCGCCGGGGCGCTCGCCGCGGTGCGCGCCCGCTCGTCGCTCGACGACCTCGACGGGTGGCTCCCCGGCGCCCCGACGACCCACCTGCGCTCGGCGGCGGAGATGCTCGCGCGCCACCACCGGCACCCGCAGGCCGTCGCGACGGCCGCCGCGCTCGGGGACGAGTGCGCGTTCGACCTGCACCTCGTCGCGCCCGACCTCCCGCCGTACCCGGTGCCGGACGGGCACACCGAGGCGACCTGGCTGCGCGAGCTCGTGCGACGCGGCGGCGAGAACCGGTACGGGCCGCGCGACCAGGAGAAGATCCCGGGCGCGTGGGCGCAGATCGACCACGAGCTGCGCGTCATCGAGGACCTGCACTTCCCGGGGTACTTCCTCGTCGTCTACGACCTCGTCGAGTTCTGCCGCGTCAACGGGATCCTGGCGCAGGGCCGCGGGTCGGCCGCGAACTCCGCGGTCTGCTACGCGCTCGGCATCACGGCCGTCGACGCGGTGAAGCACGGCCTGCTGTTCGAGCGCTTCCTCGCGCCCGAGCGCGACGGCCCGCCGGACATCGACGTCGACATCGAGTCGGGGCGGCGCGAGGAGGTCATCCAGCACGTCTACGGGAAGTTCGGGCGCACGCACGCCGCGCAGGTCGCGAACGTCATCTCCTACCGGCCCAAGTCGGCCGTGCGCGACGCGGCCCGGGCGCTCGGGTACGACGTCGGGCAGGCCGACGCGTGGAGCAAGTCCATCGAGCGCTGGGGGTCGCTGCGCGGCCCCGACCCGTCGTCGCCCGCGGCCGACCGGAAGGCCAAGGAGCGCGCGCTCGCCGCGAAGACCGCCGAGCCCGCGACGCGCACCGCCCGGAAGGACGCCGCGACGGCGCGGCTGTGGGGGAGCCGCGACTGGTCGCCCGACCTGAGCGGCCGGGGCGGGCGCGTCGTCGACCCGCTCGCCGTGGACGAGGGCGAGGTCCTGCGCGCGGACGACACGCACGACGTCGTGCCCGCGCACCGGCCGCCGTCGGCCGCCCAGGAGGGCGAGATCCCCGACGCGGTGCTCGACCTCGCCGACCGGATGCTGCGGCTCCCGCGGCACCTGGGCATCCACTCGGGCGGCATGGTCATGTGCGACCGCCCCGTCATCGAGGTGTGCCCCGTCGAGTGGGCGCGCATGGAGGGGCGCACGGTCCTGCAGTGGGACAAGGAGGACTGCGCGGACGCGGGGCTCGTGAAGTTCGACCTCCTCGGCCTCGGGATGCTCACGGCGCTGCGCATCGGGTTCGACCTGGTCGAGAGGCACGAGGGCGTCCCGCGCCTCGCGCTGCACACGCTGCCCGAGGACGACCCGGCGGTGTACGACCTGCTGTGCGCGGCCGACACCGTGGGCGTGTTCCAGGTCGAGTCGCGCGCGCAGATGGCGACGCTCCCGCGACTGCAACCGCGGAACTTCTACGACATCGTCATCGAGGTCGCCCTCATCCGCCCGGGTCCCATCCAGGGCGGGTCCGTGCACCCGTACATCAACCGCGCGCGGGGGCGGGAGGAGGTGACGTTCCTGCACCCGCTGCTGAAGAAGTCGCTCGGTAAGACGCTCGGCGTGCCGCTGTTCCAGGAGCAGCTCATGCAGATGGCGATCGACGTCGCGGGCTTCTCGCCCAAGGAGTCCGACCAGCTCCGGCGCGCGATGGGGTCCAAGCGGTCCGTCGAGCGCATGGAGGAGCTGCGCGGGCGGCTCATGGACGGGATGCGGAAGAAGGGGGTCACGGACCCGGCCGTGCGCGAGGAGATCTACGACAAGCTCAAGGCGTTCGCCGACTTCGGGTTCCCCGAGTCGCACGCGTACTCCTTCGCGTTCCTCGTCTACGCGAGCTCGTGGCTCAAGGTGCACCACCCCGCCGCGTTCTACGCGGGCCTGCTCGCGGCGCAGCCCATGGGGTTCTACTCGCCGCAGTCGCTCGTCGCCGACGCGCGCCGCCACGGCGTCACCGTGCTGCGCCCCGACGTCAACGCGTCCGACGTCGAGGCGACGGTCGAGCGGCTGCCGGCCGACGATGCGGCTGCGCCCGCCGACCCTGCGGACACCGATCGTCCTGGCGCCCGGACGGTCGACAGCCGCAGGTTCGGCGGGCAGGTGCGGATCGACACCGCGTTCGGTCCGGAGCCCGATCTCACGCTCGCGGTGCGGCTCGGGCTCGCGAGCGTGCGCGGGCTCGGCAAGGACGCGGCCGAGCGCGTCGTCGCGGCGCGCGGGGCGCCGGGGGAGGGGCGGCCGTTCAGCGACCTGCGCGACCTCGTGCGGCGCGTCGACCTCACGACGGCCCAGCTCGAAGGGCTCGCGACCGCCGGCGCGACGGACTGCCTCGGCGTGACGCGGCGCGAGGCGCTGTGGGCGGCGGGCGCGCTCGCGCAGGAGGGCCCGGGGACGCTGCCGGGCGTGAGCGTCGGGGTCGAGGCTCCGGCGCTGCCCGGCATGACCGAGGTCGAGACGGCCGTCGCGGACGTGTGGGCCACGGGCGTGTCCGCCGACTCCTACCCGACGCAGTACGTGCGCGAGGGCCTGACGGCGGCGGGCGTGCTCACCGTCGTCGGGGCGGTCGAGGTGTCGCGCGAGATCGAGCAGGTCGACGAGGCGGAGCGCGCGGCGGGCGAGGTGCCGGGGACGCGTTCGCACCCGTCGTCGCGCGTCGCGGTGGGCGGCGTCGTCACGCACCGCCAGCGCCCCGGGACGGCCGGGGGCGTGACGTTCCTGTCGCTCGAGGACGAGACGGGGATCCTCAACGTCGTGTGCTCGCCCGGGCTGTGGCAGCGGTTCCGGAAGGTCGCGCGGGGGTCCGCGGCGCTCGTCGTGCGTGGGCGGCTCGAGCGGGCCGACGGCGCCACGAACCTCGTCGCGGAGCACCTCGCGCCGCTGTCGCTCCAGGTCGCGACGACGTCGCGCGACTTCCACTGACGGGTCCGTCGCCGTCCGGTAGGGCCGCGTGGTAAGAACGGACCGGACGAGGGCCCGACGCGCGACGGCGGGTCATCCGCACCCGCTCATCGACGAGAGGACCCTCCGATGCCACCCCGTCTGACTCCCGGCACGATGCTCTGGACCGGGCTGGCGCTCGCGGTCGTCGGCGAGCTGCTCCGTAGCGTCCTCCTCCCGCGCGTGATGTTCAGCGTGCCCGTGCCGTTGGGTGTCCTCGAGGCCGCCTCCGTGCTGCTGCACGTCGTGTTCACCGGGGGCATCGTGCTCGCCGGGGGGTCGTTCGTCGTCCGGGCGCTGCAGCCTGACGACCCGCCCCGCAAGGAGGCGACGCCCGTCCCGTGGGAGGACCGTGACAACCGGCTGTCCTGACCGGCACCCGGGCAGCGCCCGAGCGGCCCGGTGCCCGTGGCGTGCTGACAAGGTCGACGGTGCGGGGCTGATGGCGTGGGCTACGGGGTGACCGGCGCGGCGACGCAGACCTCGAACGTGTCGCGGGCGCGGCGCAGCAGGTACCGGACCTCCTGCGCCTCCTGCTCGTTCGCGTACTCGTCGCGGTAGCTCCAGCGCACGCGCGCCCACACGAGCGCGTCGCCGACCTCCTCGACGTCCTCGAGGTGCGCGACGACGCCGACCAGGCCGCGCTCGCGGAACCCGCGCGCCGTCTCGGTGGTCGACTCGCGCACGTCCTCCGGGTCGGCGAGGAGCACCGACCCGGTCGACCCGACCACGAGCGCCGGGAACGCGTAGCTCTCGCCGATCGTGTCGAGGTCGCCCGTGGAGAGCGCGACCCCGTAGGTCGTGAGGAACGTCTGGACGTCGTCGGCGTCGAAGGACTCGGTGGAGGGATCCATGGTCCCGTTCTACCCCGTCGGTCCGGCGTCGGCGCGGCCGGGCGCCTCGGCCGCGCGCGTCAGGCGGGCAGGGCAGCGGTGACCTGCTCGAGGAGCGCGAGGTCGGCGAGGACCGTCGCGTGCTCGGCGTCGATCCGGGCGGTCTCTCCGTCGGCGCCCGCGAGGACCGCGAGGGCGTGCTCGACCACCGGGGCGAGGTAGTCGGCGTCGAGCACGACCTCGGAGCGCTCGACGCCGCGCGGCGTGCGCACCGCGACCGTGAACCCCGCGGTCGGGTGCGCGCCCGGGTCGAGGAACCGTAGGCGGACCGGGACGCCGCCGAGGCGCGTGGTCGCGACGATCCCGTCCGCCGAGGTCGTCACGACGGGCGGCGCCCACCCCGCGCCGGGAGGACCGCCGACCACGGCGCGGGCCGCCTCGACGACGTGGATGCCGAGGAAGAACAGCCCGTCGCGCTCGTCGGCCGGGTCGGCGGGCCCGGACACCTCCACGACCGGCTCGGGCGACGTCGGCGCCGCCTCGGCCGTCGGTACCGTCTCGGCCGTGCGGGCCGCGAGCCCGGCGCGCGCGGCCGCGACCTCGGGCGCGAACCGCAGGGCGGACGCCGTGGTCACGGCGGTGCCGTGGGCGTGGGCCACGTCGAGCGTGGCGCGCGCGTCGGCGACCGACGCCGCGAAGGGCTTGTCGACGAGCACCGGGACGCCCGCGCGCAGGAGCGTGCGGGCCGCGGCGCCGTGGAGCCGGCCCGCGCGGTGGGCGACGATCGCCGCGTCGACCCGCCCCACGACGTCGGGCACGGTGACCTCACCCGCGCCGAGGGACAGCCCGCCCGCGGCGGCGAGCTCCCCGCGGCGGGCCGGCTCGCCGTCGACGAGCGCGACGACGCGCACGCCCGGCCAGCGCCGCTCGACCTCGACGAGCCGCACGTAGTGGTCGGCGTGGGACGAGTCGAGGCCGACGAGGGCGAGACGCAGCACGCGGCGATCGTCCCACGCCTCGCGCGCCCCGCGCCGACCGTCACCACGCCTCGGCGAGCAGCAGCGCGAAGAGCTCGTCGGCGTCGGTCTCGAGCCCGCGCGCGGCGAACCACGCGGACATCGTGCGGCAGTCGCGCAGCAGGAGCTCGGTGCCGAACGGGTTCGCCACGAGGTCGACGACCTGCGGCAGGTCGATGATGACGAGCCGGTCGCCGTCCGCGAGGACGTTGTACGGGGACAGGTCGCCGTGCGCGTAGCCGAGGCGGGCCAGCACGGCCATGCCGTCGCGGAGCTGGTCCCACCACGACGCGAGCAGGTCCGGGTCGGGGCGGGTGCGCGCGAGCCGGGGCGCGGCCTCGTGCGCGACGCCGTCCGACGTGCCGACGAACTCCATGAGGATCTCGTTGCCGTCGATCTGCACCGGGTAGGGCACGGGGGCGCCCGCGGACCACAGCTCGCCGAGCGCGGCGAACTCCGCCGCGGCCCACTGCCCGGCCGCGACCTGGCGGCCGTAGCGGGACTTGCGGTCGAGCGCGCGCCGGTCGCGCGTGCGGCGCACGCGGCGGTCCTCGGTGTAGACGGTGTCGCGCCGGAACGACCGGTGGTCGAGGTCGCGGTAGCGCTTCGCGGCGAGCAGGCTGCGGCGCGCGGGGTCACCGGGGACGGCCCGCTCCAGGAGGAAGACGTCCGCCTCCTTGCCGGTCTTGAGCAGGCCGAGCTCGGTGTCGAGGGCCGCGTCGGCGGTCACGACCCAGTCGGGGCGCGGCTCGGGTCCGCGCTGCCCCTTCTCGACGGCGGACCACGTGGACCAGCGCTGGTCGTCGCCGAGCGCGGCGTCGAGGACGCCGGCGACGAGACCGGCGTCGTCAGCAGCGTCGTCACGGCGCCGCAGGCGGCGGGGCGGGGGAGTGCGGGGGTCTCCCGCGAACGTCGGCGGGAGGTACGGGTCGGGGTACAGCAGGTCGTGCTCGGGCACGGGTGGGCTCCTTCGGGCGGGGAGCGCACGGCGCTGCCGCTGCCGCCTCGCGGGCGGCGGCGGGCGCGGACCGTCTCGGACGGTCGCCGACCGGCCTAGCGGCGGTCGGTGCTCCCGGGGGTGGTGGACACGCGAGCGTGGGTCGTCCAGCTCATGGCGTTCCTCCTTCCTCCGGTGCCCGACGGCGCGGGCGACGTCCTGCGACCGTCCCACCCGGGGGCGGGAGGGGGCAAGGGAATTAGCGCGCTCGTGCTCGCGATCACGAGCGGTGACGGTGACCGTGGCCGCTCAGGCGACGCCCGACGCCAGGGCCTGGATCGCCGACGCGACGCGCTCGTACGCCCCGTACGTGTCGTAGCCCATCTGGTCGAGCGCCGACCACACGAACCCGACCGTCGCGTAGAGACCGACGGCCGTCGCGAGGATCCACTCGCGCACGGACCCGGTGTCGCCGAGCAGGGGGAGGGCGAAGCTGCCGCTGGGGCGCCACACGTCGTCGACGACGAGGGACCGGCGCACCCACCGCGGGGAGCGGATCTTCACCGGCCAGAGCAGCGGCGCGCCGTTGGTCGTGAGCACGTCGCCCAGGATGTGCACGGTCACGCCGATCCCGACGGCGACCGGGAGCCAGTTCCATTCCTCGGGCGAGAACAGCGCGACGAGGGCTGCGATCGTGAGGGACGTGACCCACGGCATGAGCTTGCCGCGCCGCGTGAGCTTGAGCGCCTTGAGCGCGAGCGCGACGAGCAGGACCGCGAGGACGCCGCCGCCCACGTAGACCGTGCCGAAGCTCTCCGTCTCGACCGTGACCAGCCCGACGAGCCACGCGAGCGCGGTGAACACCGCGATGCCGAGGAACGAGTGCGTGCCCTGGCGGTGGCCGCCGGAGATCGTCTCGACCGCGTCGGACACCCACTCGCTCACGGGCGGCAGCGAGTGCGCGAACGTCCCGTTGTGGTGGTCGGCGTCGGGGAGGAGCGCGGCCCCGGCGCACACGACCGCGCCCGTCATGACGCCGACGGACGACACGGGGTGCCACCCGAGCGCGAACGGGGCGGTGGACGTCACCGCCACCCAGGCGGCGGCTCCGGTCGCGGCGTGGTGGGCGCCCATCATGGCGGCGGGTCTCCTGTCGTCGGCCCGGCCGCGCGGTTCGTCGGCGTCGGGAGGTGTGTCCGGAACGTCCGGAACCCTACCGGGTGCCGCCGACAGCCCTGGTCGTTCGTCCGTAGCGTCGAGGGTCGGCGCACCACCAAGAAAAGTGTGTCAAGCGCCGTCGACGTCCGGCCGAGACCCGCCGACCGAGCCTCGACCAGGGATGCGGTGACCTGCGTCCCGTGCGAAGCCAGCGCGAGGGAGGCGGAGGTCTCACCGGGCGCGGAGAGCGCACGAGCTCGGCTCCGGGCAGGAAAGGGGGCAGGTCGGTGGACCCTTCGCCGGCGTGCGCGACCTCGGTCAGAGAATTCCTGACGAATTCTGGAAATGGGGTTGTGCCGACCGGAAAAGGCGCGTACGGTCTTCCTCGGTCGACGACATTCCGGTGCGTGGGCCACCCGACATGACCGAGAGGAGCAGTGCCGTGCGCGAACCCGTCCAGCAGGACCGGCGACGTCCCGTGCTGCCCTGCGAGCAGCCGCGCGTCGTGCTGCCCGTGGCGTATCTCAGCGTGTCCTCGTTCCTCGCCGGCGACTCCGGCGGTCCTGTCGTCTGACCACAGCGTCGTACGACAGGCCGTCCCGGGACATCGCCGGGGCGGCCTTTTTCTTGTGCATGAAGGTGCCCGGGCCGGGGTGCATTTCTTGTGCTGCCATTCTGCTCATTCGCCCTCGGCGCGCATTTGTCGTGCGCCAGCGGGAAAGCACTGCCTTCGTGGTCCAACGGACACGACGCCGCTCTACGGAAGCGGAGACGGGGGTTCGACTCCCTCCGAGGGCACCTGGACGCCTCGCGTCCCGTCTGCTCGACGTTAAGGAGCACCAGCGCGCGTAGCTCAGCGGACAGAGCGCCGGCTTCCGGAGCCGGGCGTCGGGGGTTCGAGTCCTCCCGCGCGCACCTCGCCGCCCCGCCCGGGGCGGCGTCATGATCGTCACGACGACCCGAGGAGGTCAGCACCGTGAGCACCGAGGCCCACGCGTTCCCCGTCCCGCTGTCGGGTGCGAAGGCACCCACCCTCATGTGGGCGCACGAGCACGCCGTCGAGCCCGCCGCGCTCCAGCAGCTGCGCAACATCGCCGCGCTGCCGTGGGTCGAGGGCGTGCGCGTCATGCCCGACGTCCACCTCGGCAAGGGCGCGACCGTCGGCTCGGTCATCGCGATGCGCGACGCCGTGTCGCCCAACGCGGTCGGCGTGGACATCGGCTGCGGCATGATCGGCGTCCGCACGTCGCTCACGGCCGAGGACCTGCCCGACGACCTCGGCCCGGTCCGCGCGCGTATCGAGGCCGCGATCCCCGTCGGGTTCCACGCGCACGACGAGGCGGTCGACCCGCACCGGCTGCGCTCGATCTCCGGGCGCGGCCCGGCCGAGGTCGCGCGCGGCGCGGACGCGTTCTGGTCGCGGTTCTCCGGCCTGCACGGGCGTGTCTCGGACATCGAGGGCCGCGCGCGCCGCCAGCTCGGGACGCTGGGCGGGGGGAACCACTTCGTCGAGCTCTGCACCGACACGGACGGGCAGGTCTGGCTCCAGCTGCACTCGGGGTCGCGCAACATCGGCAAGACGCTCGCCGAGCAGCACGTCGCCGTCGCCAAGCGCCTCGAGCACAACCAGGGGCTCGTGGACCGCGAGCTCGCGGTGTTCCTCGGCGGCACGCCGGAGATGGACGCGTACCTCGCCGACCTGTGGTGGGCGCAGGAGTACGCGGCGCGGTCGCGCGCGGTGATGATGACGCTCGTCGTCGACGCCGTGCGCGCCTCGTTCCCCGGTCGGGAGCTCGCGTTCGACGAGGCCGTGAACGTCCACCACAACTACGTCGCGGTCGAGCACGTCGACGGCCAGGAGCTCGTCGTGACCCGCAAGGGCGCGATCCGGGCCGGGAAGGGCGACCTCGGTCTCATCCCGGGGTCCATGGGCACCGGCTCGTACATCGTGCGCGGGCTCGGGAACCCGGAGTCCTACTGGTCGGCGTCGCACGGCGCGGGGCGTCGCATGTCCCGCACCAAGGCGAAGAAGACCTTCACGCTCGACGACCTCGCCGCCCAGACGGCGGGCGTCGAGTGCCGCAAGGACGCCGGGGTGCTGGACGAGATCCCGGGTGCGTACAAGGACCTCGACGAGGTCATCCGCGCGCAGTCCGACCTCGTCGAGGTCGTCGCCCGGCTCACGACGCTCCTCTGCGTCAAGGGCTGAGCACGGCGTCGCGACCAGGCGGTTCCGGCGTGTCGAGCAGGCGGTCTTGGGCGTCCGGCCATCCGGACGCACCGGGACCGCCTGTTCGGCGACGGGGGCGAGGTTGCGGCCGTCAGGGGTGGTCGCGGGGGAGACGGACGGTGAACGTCGTGCCCGTGGGGCCGGGTTCCTCCACGGTGGACGACGACACGGCGACGGTCCCGCCGTGGGCGGCGACGATCGCGTCGGCGATGGCGAGGCCGAGGCCGGTCGAGCCGCCGGTGCGGTTGCGCGCGTCGTCGCCGCGCGTGAAGCGGCGGAAGAGCATGGGGCGCAGGGTCGCCGGGATGCCGGGGCCGTCGTCGGCGACGGAGAGGACGACGTCGTCGCCGTCGCTCGCGAGCCTCATCTCGACGTGGGTGCCGGGCGGGGTGTGCGTGCGGGCGTTCGCGAGGAGGTTCGCGAGGACCTGCCGCAGGCTCGCCTCGTCGCCCGTGATCTCGAGATCGACGTCCTCGTCGGGGTCCTGCCCGGCGGGGTCGTGCGCCGCGCGGGCACGGTCCAGGTCCTCCGTCCCGTCGTCGACCTCGTCGGGCGGGTCGGTCGGGAGATCGACGTCGAGGTCCTCGCCGGGCAGGTCGAGGGCCCAGTCGTGGTCGGGGCCGGCGGCGTGGGCGTCCATGACGGCGTCGACGGCGAGCGCCGCGAGGTCGACGGGCGCGCGGTCGAGCGGGCGGCCCGCGTCGAGCCGGGCGAGGAGCAGCAGGTCCTCGACGAGGCCGGTCATGCGCACGGCCTCCGACTCGATGCGGTCGAGCGAACGCGCGGTGGCGGGCGGGACGTCGTCGGGCGAGCGGCGCACGAGCTCGGCGTAGCCGCGGATGGAGGCGAGCGGGGTGCGCAGCTCGTGGCTGGCGTCGGCGACGAACCGTCGGACCTGGGTCTCGGAGTCGTGGCGCGCCTGGAGCGAGGTCTCGACGTTCTCGAGCATGCGGTTGAGCGCGGCGCCCACCTGCCCGACCTCGGTGCGCTCGTCGGTGAGGTCGTCGGGAACGCGGGGGATCGCGTCGATCTCACCCTGCGCGAGCTCGAGCTCGGAGACGCGGCCCGCAGCGGCGGCGACGTCGTCGAGCGGCCGCAGCGAGCGCCGCACGAGCCACGTGCCGAGGAGCACGGCGGCGAGCAGGCCCGCGGCGCCGAGCGCGACCTCGATGAGCACGTACTCCTCGACCGTCGCGTCGACGGTGGTGGTGCTCGACGCGACGACGACGGTCTGGCCGTCGTCCGTGGTCCGGTGCACGGCGCGGAACGACCCGAGGTCGGGCAGGTCGGTGTCGTGCGGGGCGCCGTCGGCGGGCACGTCCTCGAGCGCGGCGATCTGCGCGTCGTCGAGCGCGACGCGCTCGAGCGTGGGTGTCACGTACTCGGCGAGCACGATCTCCCCACCGTCGTAGCGCAGGACGGCGCTGCCGGGCCCGGTGCCGGCGGGGAAGCGGGACGGGTCGTCGGGCAGGTCGCTGGGGCTGGGGCTGGGGGTGGCGCCGGTGTCGTCCTGCGGCTGCCCGGGGCCGTCGCCCGGACGCTCCCCGAACCCCTGCGCGAGGCGCGAGCTCGCCTGCTCGAGCTCGTGGTCGAGCTGTTCGACGAGCTGGTTGCGCAGCGCGAGCGCGGAGGCGGTGGCGAGGCCCACGGTGACGAGGAGCACGACCCCGGCGAGCACGAGGACGAGGCGGCGGCGCAGCGCGGTCGGCCGACGGGCCGGGGCTCCGTCGTCCGTCGCGGGGTGAGCGCGGACGGGCGCCCGGCGCGCGTCAGCCACGGGCGTCGTCCGCGCCGTTCGCGGGCTTGAGCACGTACCCGACGCCCCGCAGGGTGTGGATCATGGGCTCGCGGCCCTTGTCGATCTTGCGGCGCAGGTAGGAGATGTAGAGCTCGACGATGTTGGCCTGCCCGCCGAAGTCGTAGTTCCAGACACGGTCGAGGATCTGCGCCTTGGACAGCACGCGGCGCGGGTTGCGCATGAGGTAGCGCAGCAGCTCGAACTCGGTGGCCGTGAGGCGCACCTCCTCGCCCGCGCGCCGGACCTCGTGCGCGTCCTCGTCGAGCTCCAGGTCGCCGACGACGAGCACGGAGTCCTCGCGCTGCGCGGTCGCGCCGCCGCGACGCAGCAGGCCCCGCAGCCGCGCCACGACCTCCTCGAGGCTGAACGGCTTGGTCACGTAGTCGTCGCCGCCCGCGGTGAGCCCGGCGACGCGGTCCTCGACGGCGTCGCGCGCGGTGAGGAAGAGCACTGGGACGTCCGTGTCGCGCTCGCGCAGCCGGCGCAGCACGGTGAGGCCGTCCATGTCGGGCAGCATGACGTCGAGCACGACGACGTCCGGCCCGGTCTCGCGCGCGGTGCGGATCGCGCTGTGCCCGTCGAGCGCGGTGGACACGTCCCAGCCCTCGTAGCGCAGCGCCGAGGTGAGCAGCTCGGCCAGGTTGGGCTCGTCGTCGACCACGAGGACGCGGACGGGGGAGCCGTCCGGGCGTGTGAGACGCGGCTGGTCGGGGCGGCCGACGGGGGTGGTGGCTGCGGTCATGGACCCAGCGTCCCGCGGCGCGCGTGGTCGTGCCTGTGGTGACCCTGTGCACGCGCTGTGCCTGGGGCGCTGCTGCGCCGCGACCGTGGGGTCCGGGTGAAGTCGCCGCGCGGATGTCGTTGAATCCTTGACTTTTGATCAGTCGCCGTCAAAACTCGCGGCATCGGCAGCAGCCGACGTCCACGCACGCAGGAGTGCGCGCGCCGCCGGGTGCCGAGGGGGCCGGCGGCCGACCGGGGACCGAACGCCCGGCTCGCGCTCTCGACGACGAGGGAGAAGCACGCATGGATTTGTTCAGCGGCACGACGATCAGGCGGGCGGTGGCGGCGACGGTCGCGCTGCCGCTCGCGGGCGGGGCGACGCTCGTGGCCGCCGGCCCGGCCGCGGCCGACGAGGAGGACTACAAGATCCTCGTCGTCGGCGAGACGCTCGGGTTCCGGCACTCGCACATCGACGACACCACGCGCGCGCTCGTCGCGCTCGGTGCCGACAACGGCTTCACGGTCGACGTGTGGGACCCGCCGAACGACTCCGCGGGCTGGTGGGGGAGCGGCTCTCCGGGCCAGCCCGACCTCACGATGGCCTCGACGCCCTTCACGAGCGCGGAGGACCTGTCGCAGTACGCGACCATCGTCTTCGCGTCGCCGGTCGACAACACGAACTCGCTCAACCCGGCGACGCCGCGCCTGCTCGACGACGCCGAGCTCGCGGCGTTCCAGGGCTACATCCGCGGCGGCGGCGGGTTCGTCGGTCTGCACGCGGCGACGGACACGATGCACACCGTCCCCTGGTACAGCGAGCTGACCGGTGGCGGCGCGCGCTTCGTCGCCCACCCCGCGCAGCAGACCGCGACCATGCGCGTCGAGAGTCCCGCGCACCCGTCGACCGCGCACCTGCCGGCCGTCTGGGAGCGGTTCGACGAGTGGTACAACTACACGACCAACCCGCGCGAGGACGTGCACGTGCTCCTCACGCTCGACGAGTCGACCTACTCCCCGGGCAACGGCGCGATGGGCGAGGACCACCCGATCGCGTGGTGCCAGAACTTCGAGGGCGGCCGGTCCTGGTACGAGGGCGCCGGGCACACCGACGCGTCGTGGACCGACCCGCTCTTCCTCGAGCACGTGCTCAAGGGCGTCGAGTGGACCGCGGGCGTCGTCGAGGGCGGCGGCAACTGCGTGACGTTCCCCGAGGTCGACGCCCTCGTCGCCGGTCTGAACACCGCCGCGGTGGGCGACGGCGTGATCGCGGGCGCGATCTCGTCGCTGCTCGGCAGCGCGCGCAGCGCGGCCGACTCTGACGACCCGGCGACGGCCGTCCAGGTCCTCGGCGGCGCGCGGTCGCTCGTCGACCACCTGTCCGCGGCCGCAGGCGACCGCGGGCTGCTCGCGTCGAAGATCGACGACCTCGTCGTCTGGCAGAGCGCGCTCGTCGACGACGGCCCGGCGATCGACCTCGCGGCCGAGGCCGAGCTGCGGACCATGGGCGGCAAGCAGTACGTCGCCGTGCGCGTGCTCAACGAGGACGACACCCCCGTCGACATCACCCTGGCGACGCCGTACGGGAGCAAGGAGTACGCCGACGTCGCGCCCGGGAAGAATGCCTACCAGGCGTTCGCGACCCGGCTCGTCGAGGCCCCGGCCGGTGAGGTGACCGTCACGGCCACGACCGAGCGCGACGGCGAGACCGTCACCGAGGAGATCGTGCTCGCCTACGACGGCACGGCCTGACGCGTCCCGTCGCACCCCGACGGCGCCCGTCGCACCGCGCGTGCGGCGGGCGCCGTCGTGCGCCCGGGTACAGTCGCGGCGTCCGCCACCGCCCGAAGGAGCGACCCGCGTGCCCCCGCACCCCGACCCGGCGCCACCACCCGACCTGCCCGCCGGGAACCCGCGGCGGACGCCGCCGAAGGTGCCGCGCCCCGCGCCGGCGCCGCGCGTCGTCGGGCCTGTGGTCGAGCGGCTCGCGGCGGCGCTCGCGGCGGCCCCGCCCGAGGACCGCGACGCCGTGGTCGAGCTGTTCTGGGCGCAGACGGCGCGGGCCACGCCCGTCGTGGAGCCTGCGGGCCCGGGCGAGGCGGTGGCGACCTTCCTCGTGCGCGACCCGGACGCGCGCGCGGTCCTGCTGTTCGTCAACCGCCTCACCGACGAGCGGGACCTCGCCGCGAGCCTCATGGCACGCGTGCCCGGGACGGACGTGTGGCACCTCGCGTACCGGATGGGGAGCGCCTGGCGCGCCTCGTACGCCGTGCTCGCGCACCACGACGCTGGCCCGCCGCCCTGGGACGCTCCCGACCAGGCGGCGCTGCGGCGTGCGCTGGACGTCGCCGGACGCCCGGACCCGCGCAACCTGCGCACGTGCCGCAACCGCGCGGGCCGGGTGCAGTCCGTCGTCGAGCTCCCCGACGCGCCGCCGCAGCCGTACCTCGAGCCGCGACCCGAGGTCGCGCGCGGCCGGGTGGTCGAGCACACGGCGCCCGGGGGCCGACGCGCCTGGGTGTACGAGCCGCCCGTGCCGGAGGGCACCGTGACCGACGTCGTGCTCGTGCTCGACGGCGACGCGTGGACCGGGCCGCAGGACCTCGCCACGACGCTCGACAACCTCCACCACGACGGCGCCGTGCGGCCGCTGCGTGCCGTCCTCCTCGATGCCGGGTCGCGCGAGCGGCGCTGGGCCGACCTCGACGGCGGCGGCGACGTCGACGCCTACCTCGCGCACGACCTCCTCGACTGGGCCCGCGCGCGATTCCCGGTGCGTCCCGGCCGCGGCGCCGTGAGCGTCGCGGGCCAGTCGCTCGGCGCGCTCACGTCGCTGCGCGTGCTCGCCGCGCACCCCGACCGGGTGGGCACGGCGATCAGCCAGTCGGCGTCGCTGTGGCAGGGCGACCCGAGCGCGGGCCTCACGCCCGACGCCCTCGCCGGGACGCGGGCCTGGGTCGAGGTCGGGCGGCAGGAGAGGGTCCTGCGGCCCGACCACCCGGCCGCCGTCGCGCGCCTGCGGGCGGCGGGGTGCGTCGTGGCGTACCGCGAGTACGACGGCGGCCACGACGACGCGTGCTGGCGCGGCGGCATCGCGGACGCGCTGGCCTGGGCGCACCCCCGCTCGTGACCCGCTGCGCGCCCCGCGTCAGGCGAGCTGGAGCGTCGTGAGGCAGGTGGGGTCGTCGGCGCCCGTCGAGACGGTCGTCGTGCCGACGCGCCCCTCGTGCTCGACGCGGAGCTCGGCGTCCACGTCGCGCGGGAGCCAGAGGCCGACGAACCCGTTCGCGCCGAGCGTGGTGTCCTCCTCGACGAGGACCTCGCCGGTCGCCGCGTCGACGACCGTGACGGACACGGGCTCGTCCGCGAGCTCGCCCTGGCACGTCGTCAGCGAGTGGTAGAAGCACTCGTGCGTCTCGTCCACGAAGGGCGCGACCGAGAGGTAGAACGTGTCCTCGGGCAGCGGGACCGTGGTCTCGTACGACTCGTCCGCGAGCACGAGCTCCGCCGCGCGGACCGAGGCCACGAGGTCGGTCGGCCGGTCGGCCGTCTCGAGCCCTTCGAGCCGGTCCACGACCTCCTGGCCGCTGAGCCCGGCGAGGTCGTGACGGTCGAGCAGGGCGTCCAGCGCGGAGGGTTCGGCGGAGCCGCCGGAGCAGCCGGTGAGCACGAGGGCGGTGGCGGCCACGGCGGCCACGAGGGTCGGGAGGGCACGTCGTCGTCTCATGCGCCGATCCTCTCAGAGCGCAGGTCCCTGACCAGGGCCGGAGGTCCCGGGGAAGAGACGGCCGGGCCCGACGCGAACGTCGGGACCCGGCCTGGGGCGCGGCGGTGTGCGAGCCGACGGCGGTGCCGCCGTCACGCGGTGAGCATCGCCACCGGGTTGTCGTGCGTGAGGCGGGCGAGCACGTCGCGCGGCACGCCGCGGGCGGCGAGCATCTCGGTGAACACGGTCGGGACGTAGGCGAACCCGTTGCCCCCGTGCTGCACCCACATCTGCTTGAGGAACACGTCGTGGCTGAGCAGCACCTGGCCCGCGTGACCGGCCTCGACGAGGCGCTGCACCGCGGTCGCGGTCGTGTGCGGGTCGGGGGACACGCCCTCCTTCGGGAAGGTGATGTCCATGCCGACCATGTCGAACTCGAGCCAGACGCCGCGCTCGGCCACGGACCGCTGGTAGTCCGGGTCGTCCGCGGACGGGTCCATGTGGCACAGCACGACCTTCTCGGGGCGCACCCCCACCTCGTCCAGCACGAGGTCGAGCACCTCGTGCGCGCGGCGCTGCCAGCCGGGCAGGTGCACCTGGAGCGCGACGTGGGGGTGCTCGCGCTGCGCGAGGGCCGCCGCGCGCAGCGACGCGGCCTCGCCCGGCGTGAACGACGGCGAGACGCCGATCTCGCCGATGATCCCGGGCCGCACCCCGGTCCCGCCGATGCCGTCGACCAGCTCGGCGACGATCGCGGACGCCTGCGCGTCCACGGCCGCGGCGGCGATGCGGTCGCCCTCGAACTTCTCGAGGTACGCGCCGCAGCCCGCGACCACGTGCAGGCCCGTCCGGCGGGCCACCTCCGCGAGGCGCTCGGGGTTGCGCCCGATCGCCGCGCTCGACGTCGCGTCGACGATCGTGCGCCCGCCCAGCGCCGCGAAGCTCTCGAGCTCCGCGGCGACCGCGGCGACCGGCTTGTCGGCGATGTTGTCCGCGCAGCAGTACGGGTCCTGGCGCAGCGCCCACGCGACCGACGCGGACACGGGTGCCTCGACGACCGCCTCGGAGAAGCGGTAGCTCGGCGGGTCGAGCACCCCGGACAGGTCGTTGAACAGGTGCTCGTGCGGGAGCGTGAGGCCGAGGTCGGCGGCCGCGGCGCGGCCGGTGACCGTCTGCACGTGGCCGGCGGGCGTGACGCTCATCGCCCGCTCGCCTCGCCCGCCTCGCCGCCCGCGACCGCCGCGGCCACGGCGTCCTCGTGCGCGCCGTCGCCCGCCTCGTCGGGATGGGCCGCCTTGCCCGACGGGATCATGCCGATCCCCGCGGCCACGAGCGCGATGACCGTGCCGATGACGGTCGCGACGTGCACGGTGTGTCCGAGCGCCGGGATCGTGGCGTCGAGGACGAGCGAGCCGACGAGCTGGCCCGCCACCGACGCGAGGCCGAGCAGGAGCAGCCCGAGGCCGCGCACGAGGAGCGCCATGAGGGCGATGGACAGCAGGCCGAGGGGGCCGCCCAGGTACATCCACCACTCGCTCGGGAGCTGGAAGTCGACGCCGCCCGCGGCGGCGCGCACGAGGTAGGCGATCAGCAGGGCGGTGAAGCCGACGAGGAAGTTCCAGCCGATCGAGACGAGCATCGACCCGGTGACGTCGGCGACGGCCGCGTTCCCGGCGGGCTGCCAGCCCGCGAGCAGGCCGCCCACGAACGGCATGATCGCGAGGACGATCGTGTGGGGAACGGAGAAGCTCGGCGAGATGACGACGACGGTCGCGGCGATGGCGAGCGCGGCGCCCAGGAGACGCGTCGTGGTGAGCGGCTGCTTGACCGACGCCGTGACGCCGAGGCGGTCGCAGATGACGCCCGAGATCACGAGACCGGAGATGAGCGAGATCTGGAAGGTGGCGACGCCGAGGACGCCGACGGTCACGCCCTCCGAGAGGACGATGACGGCGCCGCACAGGCCCGCGAGGTAGTTCCACCACGGGATCGTGCGCGAGCGGATCAGGCCGGGGATCGCGAGCGCCTCGCGTCGGGTCGCGGGGCGCGCGAACACGACGACGAACATGAGGACCAGGCCGGTCCCGAACGAGATGAGGGCGGCGGCGTGCCCGTCGCCGATCGTCTTGCCGAGCTGGCCGTTGACGGCCGCCTGCATGGGGCCGAGGGCCCCCGCGAGGACGGTCGCGACGACGAGCAGGGCGGTCGCGGTGTCCTTGACCCTGCTGCGGCGGGCTGACGAGTTCAGAGCACCTCCCTGAGTGCCGGACGGGGAACCGGTGGTCGCCGGCGTGGTGTGCTTCATTGCGTGACCGTGCCTTCCTCCGACGGTACGTCGGACTTAGCTGTGGAGCGGAATCCTGGTGCCCTCGGGGGCCAGGTCGGTGGCGCGCGGCAGGGAGTCGACGGCGCCGTGGCGGGTGGTGGTGGAGGCGGCGACGTGCGCCGCCCAGCGGGCGGACTCGACGAGGTCGCCGCCGTGGAGGAGGCCGTCCGCGAGCGCCGCGCAGAACGAGTCGCCGGCTGCGGTCGTGTCGACGGCGTCGACGCGCTCGGCCGGGACGGTGACGGGTGCGCCCCCTGCGGGGACGACGAGCGCGCCGTCGGCCCCGAGGGTGACGACGACGTCCCCGGGGTGGTCGAGCGCGCGCACCATGGCGAGCACCTCGTCCTCGTCGGCGGGCTCGGTGCTCGCCCCGACGAGGGTCGCGAGCTCGAACCGGTTGGGCACGAGCACGCGGAACGCGGCCCGCACGTCGGCGGGCAGCGGGACGGCGGGCGCCGGGTTGAGCACCGTGGTGCCCGTCGCGGTGGCGGCGACGGCGCGCAGGGCACCGAGCGGCGTCTCGCACTGGCACAGGACGGCGGCCGCGTCGCGCACGAGGTCGGCGCGCTCGGTGACGAACGCCTCGTCGACGACCGCGTTCGCGCCGGGCTCGATGACGATGGTCGACTCGGGCTGCTCCCACAGCACGACGGCGACGCCGGTGGGGCGGTCGGCGGTCGCGAGGCCGTCGAGGACGAGGCCCTCGACGGCGAGGCGGCGGCGGATGGCGCGGCCGTCGTCGTCGTCCCCGACGGCGCCGACCATGGCGACGCGGCGGCCGAGCCGGGCGGCGGCGACGGCCTGGTTGGCGCCCTTGCCGCCGGGGGAGCGGGCGAGGCCCGTCGCGGAGACGGTCTCGCCCGAGCGGGGCAGGCGGTCGACGGTCAGCCTGAGGTCCATGTTCAGGCTGCCGACGACCACCACCTCGGGCGTCATCAGCCCGCGAGCCAGGTGACGGCCTGGCCGAACAGCGGGCCGTAGCCGGCCCAGTCCATGAACTCGCGCGGGGCCCAGTGGGGGGAGATGTCGGAGGCGAACGCGAGCGTGCGCCCCTCGCCCTCGGTGCGGACGGCGACGAGCGGGCGGCCCTCGATGGTGGCGAGGACGGTCGCGTCGGCCTTGGCGGTGAGGCGCTGGTAGCCGAGGAGGATCGGCCACTCGCGGTCGAGGCCCGCGGTGACGGGGTGCTCGACGTCGGTCAGGGTGCCGCCGATGCCCTCGGGGGTCTCCTCGCGGTCGTCGTAGGGGAGGATCTCGACGGGCAGGACGGCCTCGACGGCGGTGCCGTGGTAGTTCGCCTTGGCCTGGAAGCCCTGGAAGCTGAGGTAGCCGCCGGCCATCATGAGGCCGCCGCCGCGGCGGACCCACTCGGCGAGGAGCTTGAGCCGGTTCGGGAACGGGCGCCCCTGGGAGAACACGACCGGCGGCAGCAGGAGCGAGTTGGCGCCGATGTCGGACAGGATCACGACGTCGTAGGCGTCGAGCTCGTCGAGCGTGGAGGGGAAGTCCTCGGCGACGAGGTGCGAGGGCAGGTGCGTGACCTCGTGGCCCTGGGCCGCCAGCGCCTCGAGCAGGCGCGCGCACCCGATCTCGAGCTGGGCGTGGGGGAACGCGTCGTACCCCTTGTAGTCGGTGGTCGCGTTGATCCACGACTCCCCGGCGAGCAGAACCCGGCTCATCCCGGCCTCCTTGCGATCAGGTCGCGCGGCGACGTCGGCGACGACGTTGCGCAACGTTGTGTGGCATTGCGCAAGACCGTAGGATGGAGATGCTCGGCCTGTCAACACCGTCACTGCGACGCGCTGCCGGTAGGGTGCAAGGGTTCTGGGACGCGAGCCGCTGGAGGGGAGCCATGACGCTCACGCGTGTTGCGCAACGTGCCGGCGTGTCGGCCTCGACGGCGTCGCGCTACCTGCGCGGTCAGCTCAACGTGCAGCCGGAGACGGCGGCGCGCATCGACGCCGCGGTCCGCGAGGTGGGGTACGTCGTGCCTGCGCCGGGTCCGGCCGCGCGCGAGGACGAGCGCCGCACGGGTGTCGTCGCGCTCGTCGTGCCCGACTTCGTCAACCCGTTCTTCACCGCGCTCGCCGAGGAGGTCGCGCGCCTGGCGGGCGACCGCCGCGTCCCGCTCGTCGTCGCGCTGTCGACGCGGCACGGCGACGCCGAGTCGGGCCTGGGCCAGCTCCTCGCGAGCGACGGCTCGCTCGGCGGCGTCGTCTACGTGGGCATGTCGCGCACCGACGACCGGCTCGCGCGCGCCGTCGCGGACGGGCTGCCCGTCGTCGTCATCGACGAGGAGGTCGACCTCGACCTGCCCGTCGAGACGATCACCGTCGACAACTACGGCGGCGCCTACCAGGCCACGAGCTACCTCGTGCAGCAGGGCCACCGCCGCATCGCGCACGTCGCCGGACCCGCGGAGCTGTCCACGACCCAGGACCGACTGCGGGGCTACGTCGACGCGATGCACGACGCCGGGCTCGACGTCGACCCGGAGCTCGTGCGCCACGGCCCGTACACCGAGCAGTTCGGCGCCTCGACGTTCCCCTACCTCACGCGCCCCGGGAACGCGCCGACGGCCGTGTTCGTCGGCAGTGACATCGTCGCCGTCGGGATGCTCGGCGCGGCGGAGCTGCACGGCATCTCCATCCCCGAGGACCTCTCGGTCGTGGGGTGCGACGGCATCCGCGTCGGCCAGTGGCTGCGCCCCAAGCTCACGACGCTCGAGCAGCCCGTCGCGGCGCTCGCGCTCGCCGCGATGGACGCGATCGAGCGGTCCATGACCGGCGACCGGCGCGCCGGCGCGCCTGCCCGCACGGTCCTGCCCCTGCACCTCGTCGTGCGGGGCTCGGTCACGCGGGTCGCGACGGCCTGACTGGGACCGGTCGTCGCGACCGCCGCCGCGGTCACGCCTCCCGGGCGGACCGTGCGCTGCGCGTCCGGCCCGTCCAGCGCATGACGCCGTAGAGGACCGCGCCGACGGCGAGCAGGATCCCCGCGCGCAGCCACGTGACCGCGTCCTGCTGGGTGAGCAGCAGCACGCACGACGCGACGCCGAGCACCGGGACGACCGTCGCGACGCGGAAGTGCGGCGCGTCGACCGGGTCGCGGCGCAGCACGAGGACCGCGACGTTCGTCGAGGCGAAGACGAGCAGCAGGAGCAGCACGACCGTCTCGGCGAGCCCCGCCACGTCGCCAGTGAAGACGAGCCCCATGGCGACCACCGTCGTCACGACGATCGCGACCCACGGGGTGCGGCGGTGCGGGAGCACCCGGCCGAGGACGGACGGGAGCAGACCCTGCTCCGCCATGCCGTACGCGAGCCGGCTCGACATGATCATCGTCAGCAGCGCGCCGTTCGCCACGGCGATGAGGGCCACGAGCGAGAACACCCACGCGGGCACGGACCCCTCGGCGTCGACGACCTCGAGCAGCGGGCCCGTGGACCCGGCGAGGGTGTCGGGGTCCACGACCGCCACCGCGGCCACGCCCACGGCCACGTAGACCACGCCCGCGGTCACGAGTGCGCCGAAGAGCGCGCGAGGGTACGTGCGCCGGACGTCGCGGACCTCTTCCGCGAGGTTCGCCGACGTCTCGAACCCCACGAACGAGTAGTACGCGAGGATCGCGGCCGAGAGCACGGCGAGCGCCGGCGTCGTGCCCTCGGCGAACTGCGTGACGCGCGCCGGGGACCCGTCGCCCCGGCCCAGGACGACGGCGGCGAGCACGACCACGAGCACGAGTCCGGACAGCTCGATCGCGGTCATCGCGACGTTGGCGCGCAGCGACTCCTTGATGCCGCGCGCGTTGAGCGCGGCGACGAGCGCGAGGAACAGCACCGCCACGAGCCGGTCGGGCGCGTCGACGAAGGTCGCGAGGTAGTCGCCCGCGAACGCGAGCGAGAGCCCGGCCGCGCTCGTCACCCCGGCGGCGAGCATGGAGAACCCGACGAGGAACGACACGAGCGGGCTGCGGAACGCCCGGTCGGCGAACACCGCGGCGCCCCCGGCCCGCGGGTACTTGGTCACGAGCTCGGCGTACGAGCCCGCGGTGAGCAGGGCGAGGCCCAGCGCCACGAGCAGCGGCAGCCAGACGGCGCCGCCGACCTCGCCGGCCATCTCGCCCACGAGCGCGTAGACGCCCGCCCCGAGCACGTCCCCGAGGATGAAGAGGTACAGCAGCCGTCCTCCGACCGAGCGGGACAGCTTGGTGTCCGGGTCGGCGGCCTGCTCCTGGGGTGCGGTCGGTGCGCTCATCGGGTCACCGTGCCACGGGCCCGTCCTGCTCGCGGCCGGGCGGCGACGCCCGCGGGGCGGGTGGGCCGGAGCGTGTGCGAGCCGGGAGGGCCCGTGTGAGCGTGGAGGTCCCGGGTCCAGCAGCGAGCCCGTCCGCACGAGCGTGACCGGCCGGGACCAGGCGTCCTCGGCTCGTCGCGCGCCGTCGCGAGGAGACGAGCATGGACGACACGTCGGGGGTCCGAGGCGCGAGCGGGGCGGCACGTCGCGCGCGCCGGGCCGTGGTCATGGGCGGTGCCGGGTTCGTGGGCAGCCACGTGTGCGAGGCGCTCGTGGCCCAGGGCACGGAGGTCGTGTGCGTGGACGACCTGTCGACGGGCGAGGTACGCAACCTCGACGCCCTGCGCGACGAGCCCCGGTTCCGGTTCGTCGAGGCCGACGTCAGCGCAGGGATCGACGTCCCCGACGACGACCGGGTCGACCTCGTGCTGCACCTCGCGTCGCCCGCCTCGCCCGTGGACTACCTGCGCCTCCCGCTCGAGACCCTGCTCGTGGGGTCCGCGGGGACCCGCCACGGGCTCGAGCTCGCCGAGCGGGCCGGAGCGCGGTTCGTCCTCGCCTCGACGTCGGAGGTCTACGGGGACCCCGAGGTGCACCCCCAGCGCGAGGACTACTGGGGCCACGTCAACCCGGTCGGCCCGCGCAGCGTCTACGACGAGTCCAAGCGGTTCGCCGAGGCGACGACGACCGCGTACCGCCGCTCGCGCGGCGTGGACGCGGGGATCGTGCGGATCTTCAACACCTACGGACCACGCATGCGGGGCCGCGACGGGCGCATGGTGCCCACGTTCGTGCGCCAGGCGCTCGCGGGCGAGCCGCTCACCGTGGCCGGCGACGGGTCCCAGACGCGCTCGGTCTGCTACGTCGACGACCTCGTGGAGGGCATCCTCGCGTTCGCCGGGTCCGGGCACCCCGGGCCCGTGAACCTGGGCGACGCAACCGAGCTCACGGTGGCCCGCGTGGCCGAGGACGTGCTCGCCGCGACGGGGAGCGACGCGGGGGTCGTCCACGTCGACCTGCCCGAGGACGACCCGCGCCGCCGCCGCCCCGACACCGCGCTCGCGGAACGCGTCCTCGGGTGGCGCGCCCGGACGCCGTGGCCGGAGGGCCTCGCCCGCACGGTCGCGTGGTTCCGCGAGGAGGCCGGGCGCGGCGCGGCGGTCCCGGCGGGCGCGGGCGAGACCGGCGTCGCCGCCGGCGACGCGGGAGGGGCGGGCGCATGAGGCTGTCGGTGCATGGCTGCGGCTACCTCGGGGCCGTGCACGCCGCGGCCATGGCCCGGCTCGGTCACGACGTCGTCGGGATCGACGTCGACCGCGCCCGGGTCGACGCGCTGGCCGAGGGCCGGGCCCCGTTCTTCGAGCCAGGGCTCACCGCGCTCCTGGCCGACCCCGGCGGGCCGGGCTCCCTCACGTTCTCGACCGACGCCGCGCGCGCCGCCGACGCGGACGTCCACTTCCTGTGCGTCGGCACGCCGCAGTCGGCCGGGAGCGGGGTGGCCGACCTCCAGCAGCTCGACGCGGCGCTCGCCGCGCTGCGCCCGCACCTGCGGCCGGGCGCGGTCGTGGTCGGCAAGTCGACGGTGCCCGTCGGGACGGCGGAGCGGCTCGCGCGGGACCTGCCCGCCGGCGTCGGGCTCGCGTGGAACCCGGAGTTCCTTCGCGAGGGACACGCCGTCGCCGACACGCTGCACCCCGACCGGCTGGTCTACGGCGTGCCCGAGGACGGCGCCACCCTCGTGGAGCGCCTCGACGCGGTCTACGCGCCGCTCCTGGACGACGGCGTGCCGCGGCTCGTGACCGACCTCGCCACGGCGGAGCTGGCCAAGGTCGCGGCGAACGCGTTCCTCGCGACGAAGATCTCGTTCGCGAACGCGGTCGCGGAGGTGTGCGAGGCCGCGGGCGGCGACGCCGTCGCGCTCGTCGGCACGATGGCGCTCGACCGCCGGATCGGCGGCGAGTACCTGGGCGTGGGGCTGGGGTTCGGGGGCGGGTGCCTGCCCAAGGACATCCGCGCGTTCGCGGCGCGGGCGCGCGAGCTCGGCGTGGGCCGGGCCGTGTCCTTCCTCGACGAGGTCGACGCGATCAACGACCGCTGCCGGGACCGGGCGGTCGAGCTCGCCCGCGCGGCGTGCGGCGGCTCGCTCACGGCCCGGCGGGTCGCCGTGCTCGGCGCCGCGTTCAAGCCCGACAGCGACGACGTGCGCAGCTCGCCCGCGCTCGCGCTCGCGCGGGCGATCGCCGCCGAGGGCGCGGAGGTCGTCGTCACCGACCCCCAGGCCCTCGCGCTCGCGCAGGCCGCCGCTCCTGAGCTCGGGTACGCGGCCGACGCGTGCGAGGCGGCCGCCGGCGCCGACGTCGTGGTCCTCGCGACCGAGTGGGACGAGTACCGAGCGCTCGACCCGGACGACCTCGCCGGCGTCGTGCGCGCGCCCCGGCTCGTCGACGCGCGCAACGCCGTCGATCGCGGCCGGTGGCGCGCGGCGGGGTGGGACGTGCGAGCGCTCGGCGTGGCCGCCGTGAGCGCGGACCGGCCTCAGTCGAGCAGCCCCACCGCGTAGCCGACGAAGAACAGGGCCACGAGGACCGCGACCGCGCCGACGACGCCGATCCACACCCACGGCACCGCACGGTGCGGACCGTGCTCCTCGTGGCCCTGCGGCGCGCTCACCTGGTCCTCGGCCGGCGGCGTCTCGCCGGGCTGCACGTCGCCGCTCGCCGAGAAGTCGGCGGCGCTCGAGCGGTGCGAGGCGTCCAGGGGGTCGGGATCGGGGGAGGTGGGGCCGGTCATGGTGCGGTCCTTCCGTCGGTGCGGGGGTCGAGAACGGGAGAGGTCATGGCTCGACCCTCGGGACCCGGCCGCCCGCCCGCATCTCGAGGGCGTCCTCGGGTCCCGCGAGGAGCGAGCGCGCGGCCTCGACGACCTCGTCGACGGTGATCCGGTCGAGCGCCGGGTCGAGGTCGGCGGCGTGCGGGTCGCCGCGGTGCCCGCCGGGCTGCGCGGGCGTCGCGTCGCCGCCGTGCCAGAGCACGACGTGCCGCTCCGGGTCGATCGCCGGGCCCCACGCCGACGGCGGGGTCGGCCCGAACAGGACGACCGACGGGGTGCCGAAGGCCGTCGCGAGGTGCGCGACGCCCGTGTCGCCGCACACCACGAGGCGTGCCGTCGCGACGACGTCGGCGAGCGCGGGCAGGTCGAGCGTGCCCGCGGTGTCGGTCACCGTGCCCGTCGTCTCCGTCACCCCCGTCGTCTCCTCGAGGGACGCGGCGGCGTCCGCGACGACGCGCGCGCAGAGGTCGCGCTCGTCGGGGCCGCCCGTCACGACGACGTCGTGCCCCGCGGCGGCGAGGTCGCGCGCGACGGCGGCGAAGCGGTCCGCGGGCCAGCGACGCGACCCCGACGCCGCGCCCGGGTGCACGACGACGTGCCGCCCGCGCGCCGCCGGCGGGTCGAGCCGAAGGTCCTCGCGCGAGCACGCGCCGCCCGCGGCCGCGACCAGACGGCACCAGCGGTCGACCTCGTGCTCGTCGGGGTCCCAGCCCGGCCCGGCGACCCCGGCCTCGCGCGACGCGTACGCGACGACCTGCTCGGGCGCGGTGTCCAGGAGCACGCGGTGGCTCTGGGGCCCGCTGCCGTGCAGGTTCACGGCGACGTGCCCGGAGGGCGCAGCGCCGGTCACCGCCTCGGACTCCTCGACCCACGCGAGGGGTGCGAGGCCCTGCGCGGGCACCACGCCGTCGACGAGGCCGAGGTCGCGGAGCCAGCCGCCCACCTCCTCCGGCGCGGCGAGCAGGACGCGGCGCCCGGGCCACGCGCGCCGCACGCCCCGCAGGGCCGGGACCGCGGTCAGCGCGTCCCCGAGCCCGAGCGCGCGCAGCACGAGGACCGTGCCCTCGTCCTGCCCGGCGAGCCCCGGCAGGTCGGGCGCCAGCTCGGTCGCGCCCGCCGTCACGGCCACGACGTCTCGCCGGAGGCCATGACGAGCATCTCGCGGATCTCGCAGCCCACGGGCTGGCGCAGCGCGGTGAGGACGGCGGCCGCGGTCGCGCGCGGGTCGTTGAGGTCGGCGTCCGGACCGGGCTTGTACTGCTCGGTGCGGCCGTCGAAGAACGCGGTGCGCATCCCGCCGGGCACGAGGCACGTCACGCCGACACGTCCCGCGAGCTCAGCGGCGAGCGCCTGGGAGAAGCCGCGCACGGCGAACTTGGACGCGCAGTAGGCGGTCGCGTCCGAGACGCCCTTGAGGCCCAGGGTCGACGCGACGGTGACGACCGTCCCGCGCCGCTCCTCGAGGAAGGGCAGCGCGGCGCGCACGACCGCGACCGTGCCGAACAGGTTGACGCGCACGACGCGCTCCCAGGTCTCGACGTCGATCTCGTCGAGCCGCCCGCACGCGTCGGTACCGGCGGCAGTCACGACCGCGTCGGGCGGTCCGACCTCCAGGGCGAGGCGCTCGACCGCCGCGGCAGCCGCGGCGGAGTCGGACAGGTCGACGACCGCGTGGGGCGCGCCGCCCGTGGGCGCGACCCGGTCGAGGACGACCGGCTTGCCGCCCGCCGCCGTCAGGGCGTCGACGAGCGCGGCGCCCAGGCCGCTCGCGCCGCCCGTGACGTAGACGGTGCCGAGCTCGCGCGGCTCCAGGGCCTGGTCGGGCTGCGGGATGGTCGAGGTGGTCGAGGTCATGCGGTGGTCTCCTCCGTCAGGGTCGGGAGCCCCGGCGCGAACCGCCCGGAGCGTTCGAGGATCGAGGTCGTGGAACGGCCGTCGACGTAGGGCAGGACGACGACCCGGCCGCCGTGGCGCCGGACCACCTCCGCCTCGGGCAGGGTCTCCTCGGTGTAGTCGCCGCCCTTCGCCCACACGTCCGGGCGCAGGCGGTCGAGCGCGGCGCGCGGGTCGTCCTCGTCGAACACGACGACGGCCGACACGCAGTCGAGCGCGGCGAGGACGCGCGCGCGGTCGGCCTGCCCGACGACGGGGCGCTGCGGCCCCTTGAGCCGCCGCACGGACGCGTCGCCGTTGAGCAGCACGACGAGGTGGTCGCCGAGGCGCGCCGCGGCCTCGAGCGTCGCGACGTGGCCCGCGTGGAGGATGTCGAAGCACCCGCCGGTGGCGACCACGGTGCCCCCGCGGGCGCGCAGGCGCGCCGCCACGTCCTCGGGGGCCGGGTCCGTGGGCGCGGGCCCGGTGACATGCTCCGGCGCCGTCCGCGGGGCCCCGGACGCGTGCCGGGTCGCCGTGTCCGCGCGCCGGCGGTAACCCTCGGCGCCGCCGGTGGCGACCCACTCCGACGCCGACCCGACCGCGGCGACCACCGCCTCGACGAGCTCGGCGCCGCGCGCGAGCGCGACCGCCACCGTCGAGGCGAACCGGTCGCCCGCGCCGCAGGGGTCGCCGTGCGCCACGGTCGCGGGCACGTACGCGGGCTCGCCGTCGGCGCGCGCGACGAACGCGCCGTGCTCGCCCGCGGTGACGCACACCGCCCGGACGCCCCACGCCGCGGCGAGCGACCGGGCGAGGCCGCCCGGGTCGTCGGCGCGCGCCTCCAGACCGAGCGCCTCCGCGGCGTCGAGCGCCTCGGCGAGGTTGGGGGTCACGACGGCGGTCCCGGGCACGGGCGGCCCGCCGCGCGGGTGGGGGTCCCACACGACCGTCCGGTCGCGGGCCGCGTGCTCGAGCGCGTCGCGCACGGGGCCGGCGTGCGTCGTCCCGGCCCCGTAGTCCGAGACGAGGACGACGTCGGCGCCCCCGAGCGCCGCGCGGACGGCGCGCTCGGGCACGTCGTCGGGCCGTGCCGGGCCGCCGTCGTCGACGCGCACGACGGTCTGCCCGCCGGAGCGCACGCGGGTCTTGCGCCGGGTCGTGCCGACCTGCGGCAGCGCGACGACGTCGAGGTGCGGGCGCAGCAGCGCGCGCAGCTCGCCGCCCGCCTCGTCGTCGCCGAACGGCGCGACGAGGCGCACGCGCGCGGCGTCGGCCGCGAGCAGGGCCGTGAGCCCCGCCCCGCCGGGGCTGCGCCGGACGCCGAGCGTGTCGACCACGGGCACCGGTCCGTCGGGGGAGAAGCGCGTCACCTGGCCGTCGACGTCCCGGTCGAGCAGCACGTCGCCGACCACGACGACACGCGGCCCCTCAGACGTCGTAGGCACCTCGACGGGCGGACCGTCGGCCGTCACGCCAGCCGACTCCTCCCGGGCGGCTGCCTCCCGGTGGCGCACGTGCGCGTCGAGCGCCGCGCACAGCGCGTGGACGACGACGAGGTGGAGCTCCTGGACCGACGAGGTCGACGCCCCGTGCAGGGCGAGCACGTCGTCGCACGCCTCGGCCAGCGAGCAGTCCCGGGGCCCGGTGAGCGCCCACGTCGTGAGGCCGAGGTCGCGCGCGCGGCGCGCCGCGGCGACGACGTTCTCGCTCTCGCCCGACGTGGACAGCAGCACGAGCACGTCGCCGGGCCGCCCGTGCGCGGCGACCTGCCGCGCGTACATCTCGCCGATGCCGTAGTCGTTGACGATCGCGGTGAGGCTCGACGTCTCCGCGTGCAGGCTGATCGCCGACAGCGGCGTGCGCTCGCCGTCGAAGCGCCCCACCAGCTCGGCGGTGAGGTGCTGTGCCTCGGCCGCGCTGCCGCCGTTGCCCGCGACGAGCAGGCGCCCGCCCGCGAGCACGGTGTCGGCGAGCCGTGCGCCCCACGCGTCGATCCGGCCCGCCTCGGCGGTGAGCAGGTCGAGGCCGTCGTGCAGGTCCGCGGCGTGGTCGCGCAGCCAGCGTCGGGCCGCGTCCTGCGGGCCGTCGGTGCGCCCGTGCCCGTGCGCGGTCACGGTGCGCTCACCGCCCGCAGCGCGGCGCGGGCGCCGACGACCGGGCGCGCGCGGTCCGGCACGGCGCGGCGCGCGGCCACGACGCGCTCGTACGACTCGGCGGTGCGGGCCGCGACCGTCGACCACCCGTACAGGTGCTCGGCCCGGACGCGCGCGGCCGAGCCCAGGCGCTCCGCGAACGCCGGGTCGTCGGCGAGCCGCCGCAGCGCCGCCGCGAGCGCCCCGGGGTCCCGCGGCGGGACGAGGAGGCCGGTGCGTCCGTCGACGACCGAGTCGAGCAGCCCGCCCACGGCCGCCCCGACGACCGGCCGCCCGCACGCGGCCGCCTCGAGAGGGACGATGCCGAACGGCTCGTACCAGGGGTCGCACACCACGGCGTCGGCCGCGTGCATGAGCTCGCGCACGTCGTCCTGGGTCACGCTGCCCACGAACCGCACCCGGTCCGTCACGCCGCACGCGTCGGCGACGGCGCGCAGCCGGAGCACCTCGGGGTCGGCGTCCAGGTCGCCCGCGGCCGGGCCTCCCGCCACGACGAGCTCGGCGCCCGGCAGCTCCGCGAGCGCCTCGATCACCGTGTCCACGCCCTTGCGCTCGACGAGGCGGCCGACCGAGAGCAGGCGCAGGTGCCCGGGCTCGCGGTGCAGGTGGCCGGTGCGGTCGGCGTCGGGCAGGAACCGGCCGAGGTCCACCCCGCACGGGACGACGTCGATGCGGTCGGGGTCCGCGCCGAGGGCCACGAGCTCGGCGACCTCGTCGGCGCACGTCGCGACGATCCGGTCGACCGCGCGGCACAGCAGGCGCTCGCGCGCGACGCGCTCGGCCGGGCTCGTGTCGTGCGCTCCCTGGTGGCGGCGCTTGACGGACCCCAGGGCGTGGAACGTCTGCACGAGCGGGACGCCGAGCGCGGGCGCGGACAGCAGGCCCGCGATCCCGGACATCCAGAAGTGCGCGTGCACGACGTCGGGGCGCGGCCCGGGCTCGATCCACCGCCGCAGCAGGTCCGCGCCGAACGCGTCCATGTGAGGGAGCAGGTCGTCCTTGGGCACGGCCACGGGCGGGCCGGCGTCGACGTGGACGACGTCCACGCCGCGCGCGAGGTGCACGCGCTCGGGGAGGGACGCGTCGTCGCGGCGCGTGAACACCTCGACGCGGTGGCCCTGGGCACCGAGCCGGGTGGCGAGCGACGCGACGTGGACGTTCTGCCCGCCCGCGTCGACGCCGCCGAGCGCGGCGAGGGGGCTGGCGTGCTCGGAGATCATCGCGATCTTCATGAGGTCACCTCCGTCAGGACCGTGTCCCAGCGCCGCAGGAACGCGGCGTGGGAGTAGTGCTCGAGCACGTGGGCGCGCGCCGCCCGGCCGTGCTCGCGTGCGTCGTCGGGGTCGGCGAGCCAGCGCCGCGCCGTCGCGGCGAGCTCGTCGGGGCGGGAGCTGAGGAGCCCCGCCGCCGGGGGCACCGCGACGGGCGCCTCCGTCGTCGGCAGCGCGAGGACGGGCAGACCGAGCGCCATCGCCTCCAGGAGCGAGAGCCCGAGGCTCGTCCAGCGGTAGGGGTGCAGGTAGGCGCGCGACGTCGCGAGCCGCGCGTGCATCGCGGCCTGCGGGACGTCGTCGTGCAGGCCGTGCGGCAGATCGTGCGGCGCGGCACCGGGCGGTGCGGAGAGGTGCTCGGCGAGCTTGCCGACGCCCATGCCGTAGACGTCGAGCGGCACGTGGCGGCCGAGGCCCACGAGCACGTCGGTCCCGGCGACGCGCCAGCGCCGCACCGGCTCGTTGACGACGGCGCCGACGCTCGCCCGCTCACCGGTGTAGAGGGGGCCGGGGTCGGGGATGCCGTGGTCGACGACGAGCGTGCGCGCGTCGCCCGTGTCCCACATGAGCGCGTTGAAGGCCGTCACGTGCACGATCGGGACGAGGCCCTCCTCGACGACGTCGAGGTCGGCGAGCGGGTGCCGCGTCGCGGCCGCGGGGCCGGTGGGCGCGTTGTGCTCGACGTAGACGGCCGGGACGTCGCGGCCGGGCACGAGCCCGGTCCAGCGGCGCAGCAGCTCGACCTCCTCCGGGCGCTGGAGCACCACGACGTCGACCGCGCCGTCCGCCGCGAGGTCGGTGAGCTCGTGCGGCGTCACCTCGCGCGCGCCGGGCGGCCAGTCCCACGTCCGGGCGCGGCCACGGCCGTCCGGCCCGCGGTCAGGGACGACGGGGACGAGGTACTCGTGGCCGCCCGCGACGAACGCCGTCGCCCACGACCCGTGCACGTGCCAGACGAGGATCCTCATCGCGCCACCCCCGCCGCCCAGGCCGTCGTGGTGCGGCCCGGGCGGGGCCGGGGAGTCCCGACGACGTGGGGGGCCCCGAGCCGCGCGACGGCGGCGACGACGTCGTCGGGCTCGATCCCGCCCAGGCACGGGTGCCCGGCGACCGGGCAGACCCGGGCGCGCGTGTCGCGGCACCCGGCGTGCTGGTCGCCCAGCACGACCACCGGCACCCCCCAGGGGGCCCACCGCTCTGCCGGGACCACGGGCGCGAAGAGGGACACGACGGGCGTGCCCACCGCGGCGGCGAGGTGCGCGGGGCCGGTGTTGCCCACCACGACGCACCGCGCGCCCGCGAGCACGGCGGCCAGGCCCGCGAGGTCGGTGCGGCCCGAGAGGTCCCGGGCGCGACCGTCCGCGACGTGGGCGCCCAGCGCTGCCTCGCCCGGGCCGCCCGTGACGACGACCTGCCGGCCGGACGCCACGAGCGCCGCGACGAGGTCCCGCGCGTGGTCGGGCGCCGGTGCGCGGGCGGGCACCGACGCGCCCGGGTGCACGACGACGTACGGACCGGCGGGCACGAGGTCCGCGACGTCCGGGAGCGGGCGGCGCACGCGCAGCGCGTCACCGTCGGGCGGCCCGCCGAACCCCGCGGCGCGCACGAGGTCGAGCGCCGCCTCCACCTCGTGCAGCCCGGCCGGGCGGGTGTGGCGCACGTCGAGGAGCGAACCGGGGTAGTCCTCGCTCACCGCGGCGACGTGCTCGACCTCCGCGAGCCGGAGGAGCATCGCCGCGGGCAGCGGGCTCTGGTGGAACGAGGTGAAGACGACCGCGGCGGCATAGCGCCGCGCGGCGAGCGTCGCGACGAGGTCGAGCACGCGCGTGCGGTCCACGGGCGGGGGCCGGTAACCGGACCACGGCGCGTCGAACACGAGCACGTCGCGCACGTCCGGGAGCAGGCGTGCCGCGGCGTGCCCCGCGGGCGCCGCCAGCACGTCGACCTGGCCGCCGCGGGCCGCGACCGCGTGCGCCATCGCCCGGATCGCGGGGCCCGTGAGCAGCACGTCGCCGTCGCTGTCGAGGCGCACGGCGAGCACGTCGGCGCTCATGCCGCCCGCTCCTCGGTGC
>NZ_JNBQ01000040.1 GCF_001019615.1 Cellulosimicrobium funkei
GGGGGCGCTCGTGCTGTGGCACGACGAGGACCCGGGCGCCGACGTGCCCGGACCTGTCGGGCAGGCGCTGCGCGCGGAGGCGACGCGGCTGCGCGACGGGCTCACGGTCGCGCTGCGCTCGGCCGCGGCCGCCGCCGGGGACCAGGAGACCGTCGTCGCGCTCGCGACCGCGGCGCTCGACCGCGACGAGACCGACGAGGACGCCGCGCGCGACCTCATGACGGCGCTCGCGGCGTCGGGCCGGGTGCGCGAGGCGCTCGCCGCGTACGCGCGCGTCCGCCACGCGCTCGTCCGCGAGCTCGGCACGGACCCGGCCCCGGACCTCCAACGGCTCGCCGCCGACCTGCTCGACCGCCCGCCCAGCCCGGGCGACCCGGCACGCTCGCCCGCACGGGACGGCGAAGCGGGCGCGCTCGCCGCGGCCTCCGTGGGAGGTACGGACCCCGCGGCGGGCACGGCCACCGGGGGGCGCGCGACGCAGGTGCGCGGCGTGCGCCTGGCGTCCGACGCGCTCGTCGGACGGGACGACGACGTCGACCGCGTGCGGGACGCGCTCGCCCGGTCCCGGCTCGTCACGGTCCTCGGCCCGGGCGGGCTCGGCAAGACGCGCCTCGCGCAGGAGGTCGCGCGCCGCGCGGCCGCGACCGGGACGGTCGACCTCGTGGTCGTCGTCGAGCTCGCCGGCGTGCGGGCGGACGAGGACGTCGTCGTGGCCCTCGCGGACGGGCTGGGGATCTCCCCGCCCGGACGTACCGGCCGGCTCGCCGACCGCCTCGCGGCGCCGGAGCTGCGCGAGCAGGTGCTCGACCGCGTGCGGGGGCGCGACGTCCTGCTCGTCCTGGACAACTGCGAGCACGTCCTGGACGGCGCGGCGCGCTGGGCAGCCGACCTGCTCGGCGCCGCTCCGCACCTGACCGTCCTCACGACGAGCCGGTCGCCCCTGCGTCTCGCGGCCGAGCACGTGTACCCCCTCGACGCGCTGGGGGCGGACGGCGGCACCGGACCCGCCGTCCGCCTCTTCGTCGAGCGCGCCCGCGCCGTCCGGCCCGGCGCGAGCCTGCCACCCGACGTCGTCGCCCGGCTGTGCGAGCGCCTCGACGGCCTCCCGCTCGCGATCGAGCTCGCCGCGGCCCGCGTGCGCACGATGAGCGTCGAGGACGTCGAGCGGCACCTCGACGAGCGCTTCGCGCTCCTGCGTTCGGGGGACCGGCTCGCCGCCGACCGGCACCGCACGCTCGAGGCCGTGATCGAGTGGAGCTGGAACCTGCTGGCGGAGCCCGAGCAGGACCTGCTGTGCCGTGCGGCCGTGTTCCCGGACGGCTTCTCGGCCGAGGCAGCGCAGGCCGTAGCGGGTGACGCGCCTCCGGGAGGGCTGCTCGGAACTCCCAGGTGGGGAACCCTCGACGCGCTCGACGGGCTCGTCGCCCAGTCGCTCCTGCGGGTCACCGAGGACGACGGCGTCGTGCGGTACCGGATGCTCGAGACCGTGCGGGAGTTCGGCGCGCTGCGGCTGCAGGACGCGGGGACGACGGCGGTGGCGCGCGAGGCGGTGCAGCGCTGGGCGGCCGCGCTCGCGGAACGCTGCGCGGACGCGCTCGTCGGAGGCGACCAGGCCGCCGCCGCGACCGACCTGCGGCGCGAGCAGGAGAACCTCCTCTTCGCGCTGCGCGAGGCGGTCCAGGACGCGCGACCCGGCGTCGTCGTGCGGGTGTTCACGGCGCTCATGGGCTCCTGGCTGCTTCTGGGCATCGAGGACCAGGCCGCCGGGCTCGTGGAGGTCGTGCTCGACTCGGTCGTCGGCTGGGAGGTCCCTTGCGAGGACGTCCAGCCCGCGGCTCTCGCGCTCGCCGCGGTCGCGGGTGCCGGGGCGTTCGCGCGCCCCGAGCTGACCGCCCGGGCGCTGGGGCGACTGCGTCGGCTCCTGCGCCGGCCCGACGTCGGGCCACGCACCCGGGCGTTCGCCCGGCTCCTGACCGTACGCAGCACCGAGGAGATGGAGGCGACGCTCGCGAGGCTGCGGGCCGACGACGACGCGTTCGTCGCGATGCTGGCCGAGTTCACGACGGCCCAGATGGCGGAGAACGAGGGGCGCCTGGCCGAGGCCCGCTCGTGGGGCGCCCTCGCGCACGAGCGGGCGGTGGCCCGCGGCGACGTCGCGGCGCGCGCGACGACGGCGATGTTCCTCGCCTCGTGCGCGAGCGAGGCGGGTGACGCCGCCGACGTCGGGCGCTGGGCCGAGGCCGCGCGCGACCACCTCCGGGCGCTCGGCGCGACGGCGACGTTGCAGCAGCTCGACTGGGTGGAGATGTCGGCCGCGGTGACGCTCGGTGAGACGGAGCGCGCTGAACGGCTGCTCGCGGCGTTCGACGGCGCGGTGGGCGGCGTGGGCTTCGGCGGCGCGGACGTCCCGCCCGACGTGCGCTCCGTCGTCGCGATGGGTCGGGCGGAGGTCGCGGCGATGCACGGCGACGAGGACGCCACCCTCGCGCTCTACGGGGAGGCGGCCGCATCGTTCGACGACGAGGCGCGCTGGTCGCCCTGGTACGTGCTGCTCGTCTCGTCGTGGCTCGTGCGCCTCGCGACCGCGGGATCGGCGCTGGCCCCGGCCGTCGCCGAGGAGCTGCGGGCGCTCGTCCTCGGGATGCACCGGGCGCGCCCGCACTTCGTGGACTACCCGGTCGTCGGGACGTCGTTCCTCGCGCTCGGGGTCGCGTCCGCGCTGGGCCGCGGCGGTTCCCGGGCGGGCGGCTCGGACGACGGCGCCGAGCGTGGCGTCCTGCTCGTCGCGCTCGCGGAACGGATGGGCTCGCGACAGGACCAGCCCTCGCTGCGCCACGAGAACGCCTGGGCGCAGGTGACCGGCGTCGTCGGTCCGGTGCTCGCGGAGCGGGCCCGGGCCGAGGCGCACGACCTGGACCGGGGCGACCTCGCGCGCCGGGGCTTCGCGCTCCTCGACGAGGCGGAGGCCGACTTCGAGGGCGACGCCGGCGGGGACGGGCCCTCCGACGTCTGACGGACGGGGGCGGGGCCGGCACCCGGAGAGGTGCCGACCCCGTGCTCAGGACGTGGCGCCCGGGTCGTGCGGTCAGGCCTTGCGCATGTACGCGCGCACGGTGAGCGGCGCGAAGACCGCGACGATGACCGCGGCACCGACCAGCGAGACCGATGCGTCGGAGCCGAGCGAGCCCGTGTTCGCGAGCTCGCGGACCGCGGTGACGAGGTGCGACACCGGGTTGACGTCGACGAAGCCCTGGAGCCAGCCCGGCATCGTGTCCGGCTGGACGAACGCGTTCGACAGGAACGTCAGCGGGAAGAGCACGATCATCGAGATGCCCTGCACGCTCGACGCGGTCCGGGCGATGACGCCGAAGAACGCGAAGATCCAGCTCACGGCCCACGAGCACACGATGACCAGCAGACCTGCGAGCGCGACGGCACCGAGCCCGCCGTCGGGCCGGTAGCCCATGAGGTAGCCCATCGCGAACGTGAGCGTGGTCGCGATGAGGTAGCGGACCGTGTCCGCGAGGAGCGCGCCCGACAACGGCGCGATGCGCGCGATGGGGAGCGACCGGAAGCGGTCGAACACGCCCTTGTCCATGTCCTCGCGCAACTGCGTGCCGGTGACGACCGACGTCGTGATGACGGTCTGCACGAGGATGCCCGGGATGATGATCGGCAGATAGCTCGTGACGTCCCCCGCGATCGCCCCGCCGAAGATGTACGTGAACATCAGCGTGAAGAGGATCGGCTGCAGCGTCACGTCGAAGAGCTGTTCCGGCGTGCGCTTGATCTTCAGCAGCCCGCGGTACGCCATGGTCAGCGTGTGGTCGGCCGTCGCGCGCAGCGACGTGCGGTCGGACAGCGCGCGGTCGGCGCCCGCCTGGATGCGGGGCCGGGTCGCGGGCGACACGTCGGTCGAGCCGGGAGCCGTGGGGGGAGTCGTGGTCGTGGTGGTCATCGCAGCGCCGCCTCTCGCGTCGCGGCCGCGCGGTCGTCGCGCGCGCCCGGGGTGTCGTCCGTGGAGCGCCGGTCCACGGCGCCGCCCGTCGTGCCGTCGCCGGCCACCGGGTCGGACGCCTCGGCGCCGTGCCCCGTCAGGGTGAGGAACACCTCGTCGAGGCTCGGCTTGTCCATGCTCAGCGAGCCGACCTCGATGCGTGCCTCGCGCAGGCGCACGAGGAGGTCCGTCACGACGTCCGGCCCGGGGACGGGCACGGTGAGCCGGCGAGCCTCGGGGGAGACCGTCGCGGCGAGGCCCAGCGAGCGCTCGACGATCTCGAGCGCGGGCGTCACGTCCGTGGCGTGGATCAGGGCAAGCTGGAGCGACTGGTCGCCGACGGCGTCCTTGAGGTCGTCCGCGGTGCCCTCGGCCACCACGCGACCGCGGTCGATCACCGCGATCCGGTCCGCGAGCTGGTCCGCCTCGTCCAGGTACTGCGTCGTGAGCAGCACGGTCGACCCGCTCGCGACGAGGTCGCGGATCGTCGACCACATCTGGGCGCGCGTGCGCGGATCGAGGCCGGTCGTCGGCTCGTCGAGGAAGATGAGCGGCGGCTGCGCGATGAGGCTCGCCGCGAGGTCCAGACGGCGGCGCATGCCGCCCGAGAAGTTCTTCAGCGGGCGGGACGCCGCGTCCGTGAGGCCGAACGCCTCCAACAGCTCGACGGCCTTGCGCCGGGCCTGCGTGCGCGACAGCCCGAGGAGCCGCGCGAAGATCACGAGGTTCTCCGTCGCGCTGAGCGTCTCGTCCACGGAGGCGTACTGCCCCGTCACGCCGATGAGCTGACGCACCCTGTGCGGGTGCGCGACGACGTCGTGCCCGAACACACGGGCCTCGCCGGCGTCCGGGCGCAGGAGCGTCGCGAGCATGCTGATGGTCGTGGTCTTCCCGGCGCCGTTGGGTCCGAGGACCCCGTAGACGGTGCCGGTGCGCACGGTGAGGTCCACGCCGTCGACGGCGCGGTTCTCGCCGAAGACCTTCACGAGGCCGTGGGCCTCGATCGCGGGGGTGGTCATGTGTCCTCCTGGTCGGTGGGTTCACCACCCAGGCTCGACGCGCGCCCTCGCACCGCGCTGTCAGCGGAGCACCACCCGCTGTCACGCCGCTGTCACGCCAGGGATAACCCGGTCGGCCGAGGTAGAGCCGTGGTTCTTGTGCTCGACGGCGTGTGGCTGGTTTGGGTGGTCGGGGTGGGTGGTGGTGCCGCGTCTACCATCCGCCGCTCGTTCCTCGCGGCTCCCGCCAGGCCCGCCACGACGCGGCACCACCACCCACCCCGCCCGGCTTCGACTCGCCCTCGTCGGCGCTCACCTCGGGCGACTGCCCGTGGTCGGTCCGCCTGTGCCGTGCTGGCCCGCGGGTGGGCCTGACCGTCGGGGCGACCCACCCGTCGTCGGGCACGGTCTGGGCACTTCCTCGGCAGATCACGGCTCTACCCCGGCCAGCCACGGCTCTACCTCGCGCGACCACGGCTCTACTTCGGCAGGTGCGGTTCGTGTCACGCGGGTCTGAGACCCGACTCGCCAGCGTCCTCCCGACGGCCGCAAAGGCCGTGTGCCGGGGCGGTTCGGCGTGCTAGCGTCGGGGCCGATCGTGCACCGAGCCGAGGAGGTGAGTCCCGTGAACGCTGTGTCCGTACCGGGCGCTCCCTCGTTGCCCACGATCGCGCGACGGCCGTAGTCGTCGTCGGGAGCGCTCGCCGCACCATCGCGAGAGGCGACTCCCATGCGCACCACCACACCTTCTTCTGCACCGGGCATCTCGCCCGCAGGTTCCTCGCTCCCTGATCCCGCGGCCACCGACGCTGTCCCGACGGCGGGCGAGCGCGCCCTCGTCCTCGGGGGCGGCGGGTCCACCGGCAACGCGTGGCTGATCGGCGTCGTCGCCGGCCTGGCAGACGCCGGGCTGGACGTGTCCACGACGGCAGACGTGACCGTCGGGACGTCGGCCGGGTCGACGGCGGCGGCGCAGCTCGCCGGCGCGACGCCCGCGGAGCTCTACGCCGCCGCTCTCGTCGCGCCCCCGCGCCCGCAGTCGGGGCCGAGCGGCCCGGCCGCGGGCGGGGACCGCACGCGACAGGCAGCGGACCAGATGGCGCGGACGGCCGCGGTCATCGCCGGTGCCCGGGACGCGGCGGACATGCGCCGCCGGCTCGGGGAGGCGGCGCTCGCGCTGCCCGGGTCGTCGGACGAGGCCGTGCAGTCCCGGTGGCGGGCCACCGTCGCCGCACGCCTGCCGGACCCGTCCTGGCCTCGGACGGCGGTCCTCCTCACCGCCGTCGACGCGCAGACCGGTGAGCCGTTCGTCTTCGACCGGCAGAGCGGTGTCGACCTCGTCGACGCCGTCGCGGCGAGCTGCGCGAGCGGGTTCGCCTACCGGGTCGGGGAGCGGCAGTACCTCGACGGCGGATATCGCCGCAACGAGAACGCGGACCTGGCGGCGGGGCACCGGCGCGTGCTGGTGCTGTCGCCGTTCGGGGGCAGGACGCGGGCGCCGCTGGGCTGGGGCCTCCAGCTCTCGGCCCAGGTCGACGAGCTGCGGGAACGGGGGAGCGATGTCGAGGTGATCGTCCCGGGCGCCGGCGCGGACCACTTCTTCGGGCCTCAGGCGATGGACCTGTCGCTGCGCCCGGCGGCGGCCGAGGCCGGGTACGAGCGAGGTACCGCGCTCGCGGAGCGCGTCGCCGCGCTCTGGCGCTGACTGGCGCCGACTGGCGCTGGCTGGCGCTGACGCAGCGGTGGCCCGGGCCGCTCGGGCCCGGGCCACCGCTCGCTCAGGCGCGGGTGCGGGTCGTCAGGACGACGCGCGTGGAACCGGCGACGAGGAGCGCCGAGCCGAGCATGTGCAGCCCGACGAGGAGCGCGGGCAGGCCCGTGAAGTACTGGACGTACCCGATCAGTCCCTGGCCCAGCGTGATCGCGAGCAGGACCCAGGCCGCGCGGCGCACCTGCTGCCGCCCGCGGCGGACGCTCACGAGGTAGGTGACGAGGACGGCGACGAACACCCACACGGCCCACGCGTGGAGCTTGCTCATGAGCGCGGGGTCGACGGCGAAGCGGTACCCGACCTCCTCGTCGCCGCTGTGCGGTCCCGCCCCTGTGACGATGACGCCGAGGACGACGATCAGCGCCGTCAGCCCGTACAGCGTCCAGGCGAGCGCGCGCGAGCGTGGCGCGACCGTCGGGACGGGCGGCCCGTCGCCCTCGCCGGACCGGTGCAGGAGGAGCAGAGAGACGGAGACGAGCGCGGCCGAGACGACGAAGTGCAGGGACACCCACCCCGGGTGCAGGTGCAGCAGGACGATCACGCCGCCGATGACCGCCTGCGCGGCGACGCCGAGCAGCGGGACGGCGCCGAGGAGCCGGTAGGACAGGACGCGCGAGCGGTCCGTCCACACGAGCACGAGGGCCGCGATCGCGATGACGCTCAGCACCCCGGTGAGCGTGCGGTTCCCGTACTCGACGAACTGGTGGTACGTCGTCTCGGGGTGGAACTTCGCCGCGAACTGCCCGGGCTCGCACTGCGGCCAGGTCGAGCACCCGAGCCCCGAGCCCGTGAGCCGTACGGCGCCGCCCGTGACGATGATGCCGATCTGCGCCACGAGGTTCGCGACGAGCACCGGCCGGGTCCAGCGCCGCAGCGGCGCGAGACGGTCCGGGCGTGCGGCGCCGTCGCCGGAGGCGGCGCCTGCGGGGCTGTCAGCGGGAGCGGGGTCGAGCGCGGGGGGCGGGGTGCTCACGGTCCCACGGTATCGGGACGACCGCGCAGCCCCGGAATCCTGCGGTGTGAGATGTGCCCGGGGCTCAGGTCCAGCGGAAGAGCTTGCCCGCGCCCCAGCCGAGCGCGGCGGTCCAGCCGAGCAGCACGACGACGGAGAACGGCGGCACCGAGCCGTCGAGCAGGGCGCCGCGCATGGCCTCGCCCAGCGCGCCGGACGGCAGCAGGAGCGCGACGTGCTCGAGCGGGCCGGGGAGCTGGTCGGCCGGGACGAGGACGCCTCCGCCGACGGTGAGCAGCACGAGCACGAGGTTCGCCACCGCGAGCACGCCCTCGGCGCGCAGCGTCCCGGCGAGCAGCATCGCGAGCGACGTGAACGCCGCGGTCCCGAGCAGCACGGCGAGCAGGGCCGCGGGGATCCCCGCGGGGTCGGGCTGCCAGCCGAGCGCGAGCGCGACCGCGGTGATGACGACGACCTGCACGACCTCGACCGCGAGGACGCCGAGCACCTTCCCCGCGAGGAGGCCGCCGCGACCCAGGGGAGTCGTCGACATGAGGCGGAGCACGCCGTTGCGCCGGTCGAACGCGGTCGCGATGGCCTGGGACGTGAACGCGGTCGACATCACGGCGAGCGCGAGGACGCCGGGTGTCACGAAGTCGACGCGCGAGGCCCCGCCGGTGTCGAGGTCGACGAACGACGTGAGCACGAGCCCGAGCAGGAGCATCACGGGCAGGATGATCGTCACGAGGAGCTGCTCGCCGTTGCGCAGGATCATGCGCGTCTCGAACGCCGTCTGCGCCACGACGCGGCGCCACGCCGGCGCGGCGAGCTCGGCGGCCGCCAGAGCCTGGCTCTGGCCCGCAGCGTCCGGCGTGGTCGGGGTCGTGCTCATCGCAGGTGCCGTCCCGTGAGGTCGAGGAACACGTCCTCGAGCGTGCGGCGGCCCACCGTGACGCGCGAGGCGAGGACGCCGCGCGCGGCGAGCCACGTCGTCAGCGCCACGAGCGTCGCGGGGTCGGCGGGGCCGGTGAGGGTGTACGAGCCGGGCTGCGGCTCGGCGACGGCCCACGCGCCCGGCGCGGCGCCGACGGGCTGGCCCACCCCGGCGAGCGCGTCGCTCAGGCCGCCGAGGTCGAGCGCCGGCGTCGCCTCGAAGCGGACGGTGCGGTCCGCCGCGCCGTCGGCCCCGGTCTCGAGCAGGTCGCGGGTCGCACCCGCGGCGATGACCTTCCCGTGGTCGACGACGTAGACGTGGTCGGCGAGGTCCTCCGCCTCGTCCATGAGGTGCGTCGTGAGGACGATGCCCACGCCCTCGGCGCGCAGCTCGCGCACGAGCTCCCACACGGCGTGCCGGCTCTGCGGGTCCATGCCCGCGCTCGGCTCGTCGAGGAAGACGACCTCCGGCCGGCCGACGATCGCCGCGGCGAGCGCGAGCCGCTGCCGCTGCCCGCCCGACAGCCGGCGGACGGTCGTGCGCGCGAAGCTCTCCAGCCCCAGGCGCTCGGTGAGCTCGCCGACGTCGCGCGGCCGCGCGTACATCGACGCGACGTGCCGCAGCATCTCCAGCGCGCGCACGCCCGTCGGGAGCCCGCCGTCCTGGAGCATGACGCCGACGCGCGGGCGCAGGTCGCGCGTGTCGGTCAGCGGGTCGAGCCCGAGGACCTCGACCCGCCCGGCGTCGGGGGAGCGCAGGCCCTCGCAGCACTCGACCGTCGTGGTCTTGCCGGCGCCGTTGGGACCGAGCACCGCGGTGATCGTGCCGCGCTCGGCGGTGAGGGACACGCCGTCGACGACGGCACGACCGTCGTAGCGCTTGACGAGGTCGTGCACGAGCACGGCGGGGGCGGGCACCCGGCGATTGTAGGGGGCGGGCCCGCCGCGAACGGCTCCCCGCCCGGCCCGGACCGCACGGGTGTCGTGTACGCCACATTGCGGCGGAACCGGGCTGGTCTGAGGGTCGCCTTGCTTGCGCTGGGGCAATTAGGGAACAACCATGTTGTCTATATCTGTTCTAAAGATCTGTACGCCGTCCAGGCCGGTGCCGCGCGCACCCGAGCCCACCGGGACGCCACGGGAGGTGAGCATGGCCGCAGGATCCGTCCGCCCGGACACGTTGCGCCCCGCCGCTCCCGCGACCGCGCCCACGATGCCCGCCGACGCCGACCGCCGCACGCGCGAGCGCGTGCTCGAGCTCGTGGCGAGCGCGGGTCCCGTGAGCGCCGCCGACCTCGCCGCCACGCTCGGGCTCACCCCCGCGGCCGTGCGCCGCCACCTCGCCCTCCTCGAGGAGGACGACCTCGTCGCCGTGCACGACGCCGGGCACCCCACCGGGATGCGCGGCCGGCCCGCGAGGCGCTACGTCACGACGTCGGCCGGGCAGGGCGCGCTCAGCGGCACGTACGCCGACCTCGCGACCCAGGCGCTGCGGTACCTGCGCGACGTCGCCGGGCCGGACGCCGTCGAGCGCTTCGCCCAGGACCGGCTCGCCGAGCTCGCCGACCGCTACGAGGGCCGGCTCGACGCGGACGACGTCGAGGGCCGGGCCGCCCAGCTCGCGGCGGCGCTCGCGGACGACGGGTACGCGGCGAGCGTGCGCCCGGTCCCCGGCACCTCCGCGGTGCAGCTGTGCCAGGGCCACTGCCCGGTGCAGCACGTCGCCGAGGAGTTCCCGCAGCTGTGCGAGGCGGAGGCGCAGGTCTTCGCCAAGCTGCTCGGCTCGCACGTGCAGCGCCTCGCGACCCTCGCGACGGGCGCGCACGCGTGCACGACCAACGTCCCGGTGGGCCTTCCGGTCCCCGCACCGCGGGCGGCCCGGCCGCTCCGCGACCACGACGGCCATGCGCACGCAGGCCATGACCACGACGTCCGGGCGCGCGGTCGCCCGACGTCGGGCGAGACCTGACCCGAGGGGCGCACCGCCGCCCCGAGGCACGCACGACACCCCCCCCGCACGAACCTTGTACCGACTGCCCCCGCCCGCACACGACGGACAGTGGAAGGACGACCATGAGCGCTCCCACCCAGGACGCCACCGGCACGGCCCAGCCGACCGGTGAGAAGCAGACCGACGACGAGATCATCGCCTCGATCGGTGCCTACGGATACGGCTGGCACGACAGCGACGCCGCCGGCGAGGCCGCACAGCGCGGCCTGTCCGAGGACGTCGTGCGCAACATCTCGGCTCTGAAGAACGAGCCCGAGTGGATGCTGAAGACGCGGCTCAAGGCCCTGCGCCTCTTCGACAAGAAGCCCATGCCGAGCTGGGGCTCCGACCTCACCGGCATCGACTTCGACAACATCAAGTACTTCGTGCGCTCCACGGAGAAGCAGGCCGCCTCGTGGGACGACCTGCCCGAGGACATCAAGGAGACGTACGACAAGCTCGGCATCCCCGAGGCGGAGAAGCAGCGCCTCGTCGCGGGCGTCGCGGCGCAGTACGAGTCCGAGGTGGTCTACCACCAGATCAACGAGGAGCTCGAGCGCCAGGGCGTCATCTTCCTCGACACGGACACCGCGCTGCGCGAGCACCCGGAGCTCTTCCAGGAGTACTTCGGCACCGTCATCCCGTCGGGCGACAACAAGTTCGCGGCGCTCAACTCGGCCGTGTGGTCGGGCGGGTCGTTCGTCTACGTGCCGCCGGGCGTCCACGTCGAGATCCCGCTCCAGGCCTACTTCCGGATCAACACCGAGAACATGGGCCAGTTCGAGCGGACGCTGATCATCGCGGACGAGGGCTCCTACGTGCACTACGTCGAGGGCTGCACCGCGCCGATCTACTCGAGCGACTCGCTGCACTCCGCCGTCGTCGAGATCATCGTCAAGAAGAACGCCCGCGTGCGGTACACGACCATCCAGAACTGGTCGAACAACGTCTACAACCTCGTGACCAAGCGGGCGACCGCGGCCGAGGGCGCGACGATGGAGTGGGTCGACGGCAACATCGGCTCCAAGGTCACCATGAAGTACCCGGCGATCTACCTGCTCGGCGAGCACGCGCGCGGCGAGACGCTCTCGATCGCGTTCGCGGGCGAAGGGCAGCACCAGGACGCCGGGGCCAAGATGGTCCACGCGGCGCCGCACACGTCGTCGTCCATCGTGTCGAAGTCGGTCGCGCGCGGCGGTGGCCGCACGTCGTACCGCGGCCTGGTCCAGGTCCTCGAGGGCGCCTCGCACTCGGCCTCGACCGTGCTGTGCGACGCGCTGCTCGTCGACCAGATCTCCCGGTCCGACACCTACCCGTACGTCGACGTCCGCGAGGACGACGTGTCCATGGGGCACGAGGCGACGGTCTCGCGGGTGAGCGAGGACCAGCTGTTCTACCTCATGTCCCGAGGCATGGAGGAGACCGAGGCGATGGCCATGATCGTGCGCGGGTTCGTCGAGCCCATCGCGCGCGAGCTGCCCATGGAGTACGCGCTCGAGCTCAACCGCCTCATCGAGCTGCAGATGGAAGGGTCCGTCGGCTGATATGACCACCACCACCATTCCCGAAGAGGCCGGTCTGACGACCGACCACTCGCGCGCGCAGGCCGACGGGGCGCACTCCCACGGCGTCGTGCCCCAGGGCTCGCGCGCCGAGCGGCTCACGTCGTTCGACCTCGCCGACATCCCCGTGCCCTCCGGGCGCGAGGAGGAGTGGCGCTTCTCGCCCGTCGCGCGCCTCGCGCCCCTGTTCGACGAGAAGCTCGTCGGGCAGAGCGGGGGCGGCGACGTGCGCGTCACGGTCGTCGAGGCCCCCGAGGTCGAGGTCGCGATCGTCGGTCGCGACGACGAGCGGCTCGGCACCGCCGGCAAGCCCGGCGACCGCACCGCCGTCACGGCGTGGAACGCGTTCGAGCAGGCCACGGTCGTCACGGTGCCCAAGGAGGCCGTCGCGTCCGACGTGACGTCCGTGCGCGTCGAGGGTCATGGCTCCACGCCGACCGCGAGCCACGTGCTCGTGCGCGCCGAGCGGCACTCGGAGGCCGTCGTCGTGCTCGACCACGTGGGGACCGCGACGCTCAACGAGACGGTCGAGATCGTCGTCGAGGACGGCGCGCACCTCACGGTCGTGTCGGTCCAGGACTGGGCCGACGGCGCCGTGCACGCGTCGTCGCACCGCGCCCGCATCGGGCGCGACGCGCGGCTCAAGCACGTGGTCGTGACGCTCGGCGGCGACGTCGTGCGCATCACCCCGGACGCGACGTTCACGGCCGAGGGCGGCGACGTCGAGATGGTCGGCCTCTACTTCGCGGACGCGGACCAGCACCAGGAGCACCGCCTGTTCGTCGACCACGCCGTGCCGCGCTGCAAGTCGCGCGTCACGTACAAGGGCGCGCTCCAGGGCGAGGGCGCGCACGCGGTGTGGGTCGGCGACGTGCTGATCCAGGCCGAGGCCGAGGGCACGGACACCTACGAGCTCAACCGCAACCTCGTCCTCACGGACGGCGCGCGCGCGGACTCGGTGCCGAACCTCGAGATCGAGACCGGCGAGATCGAGGGCGCGGGCCACGCGTCCGCGACCGGCCGGTTCGACGACGAGCAGCTCTTCTACCTCCAGGCCCGCGGCATCCCGGAGGCCGAGGCGCGCCGCCTCGTCGTCCGCGGCTTCTTCGCGGAGCTCATCCAGGAGATCGGCGTCGCGTCGGTCGAGGAGCGCCTGCTCGAGGCGATCGAGCGCGAGCTGAGCAAGTCCATGTCGATCATCGACGGGAGCGCCGAGCCCGCCGAGGCGACGGCGTGACCGCACAGCCCGCCTGCACGACGTCCGACCTCGGCCCGGAGGAGGCGCTCCGCGTCGAGCTCCCGGCCGAGGACGGGCGAGTCGTCGAGGTCGCGGTCATCCGTGACGGCGACGGCGACTGGCACGCGATCTCGGACATCTGCTCCCACGGGGCCGTGTCCCTGTCGGACGGCGAGGTCGAGGGCTGCTTCGTCGAGTGCTGGCTGCACGGCTCGCAGTTCGACGTGCGGACCGGCATGCCGACCGCGCTCCCCGCGATGCGGCCCGTGCCCGTGTACCCGGTGACGGTCGACGGCGAGCAGGTGCTCGTCGACGTCGACCGCGTCGTCGCTCCCACCTGACCCACATCCTGAACCGGCGCGCCGAGCGCGCCCCACGGCTCACCAGAACCTCTTGGAGAAGAACCAGATGTCCACTCTCGAGATCCGCGACCTGCACGTCAGCGTCGAGACCAAGGAAGGGCCGAAGCCGATCCTGCGCGGCGTCGACCTGACGATCGCCAGCGGCGAGGTCCACGCCATCATGGGCCCCAACGGGTCGGGCAAGTCCACGCTCGCCTACTCGATCGCCGGCCACCCCAAGTACCAGGTCACCGGCGGCACCGTGACGCTCGACGGCGAGGACGTCCTCGCGATGAGCGTCGACGAGCGCGCCCGCGCGGGCCTGTTCCTCGCGATGCAGTACCCGGTCGAGGTCCCCGGCGTCTCCGTGTCAAACTTCCTGCGCACTGCGAAGACCGCGATCGACGGCGAGGCCCCCGCGCTGCGTCACTGGGTCAAGGACGTCAAGGGCGCCATGGAGCGCCTGCGCATGGACGACTCCTTCGCCGAGCGCTCGGTCAACGAGGGCTTCTCCGGTGGCGAGAAGAAGCGCCACGAGATCCTCCAGATGGAGCTCCTCAAGCCGAAGTTCGCCGTCCTCGACGAGACCGACTCGGGCCTCGACGTCGACGCGCTGCGCATCGTGTCCGAGGGCGTCAACCGCGTCCACGGCGCGACCGACGCGGGCATCCTGCTCATCACGCACTACACGCGCATCCTGCGCTACATCAAGCCGGACTTCGTCCACGTCTTCGTCGACGGCAAGGTCGCCGAGGAGGGTGGCCCGGAGCTGGCCGACCGCCTGGAGGAGGAGGGCTACGACCGCTACCTCTCGGGCGCCGTCGAGTCCGCCTCGGCCGCCTCGGCCTGAGCGGCAGCACCACCTCTGAGGAGACGACCATGACGACCACCGCGCACAGCTCCCCCCTGACGGCGACCGAGCTCGCCGCCGTGCGGGCGGACTTCCCGCTGCTCGAGCGCACCGTGCGCGGTGGTCGTCCGCTCGTCTACCTCGACTCCGCGGCGACGTCGCAGAAGCCGCAGGTCGTCCTCGACACCGAGGTCGACTTCTACGAGGAGCGCAACGCGGCCGTGCACCGCGGCGCGCACCAGCTCGCCGAGGAGGCGACCGAGGCGTTCGAGGACGCCCGCGCGGACGTCGCGGCGTTCGTCGGGGCACGTCCGGGCGAGATCGTCTGGACCTCCGGCGCGACGGCCGCGATCAACCTCGTCGCGTACGGGATCTCGAACGCGACGCTCGGCCGCGGGGGAGAGGCGGCCCGCCGCTTCGCGCTCGCGCCGGGCGACGAGATCGTCATCACGGAGGCGGAGCACCACGCGAACATCGTGCCGTGGCAGGAGCTCGCCGCCCGCACGGGCGCCGTCCTGCGCTGGTTCGAGGTGGACGACGACGGGCGCGTGCGCGTCGAGGACGCCGCGACGGTCATCACGGAGCGGACGCGGGTCGTCGCGTTCGCGCACGTGTCGAACGTGACCGGCGCGATCACGCCCGTCGAGCCGATCGTGGCCCGCGCGCGCGAGGTCGGGGCGCTCACCGTGCTCGACGCGTGCCAGTCCGTGCCGCACCTGCCGGTGGACCTGCCCGCGCTCGGCGTCGACTTCGCCGCGTTCTCGGCGCACAAGATGCTCGGCCCCACGGGCGTGGGCGTGCTGTACGGGCGGCGCGAGCTGCTCGAGGCGCTGCCGCCCGTGACGACCGGTGGGTCGATGATCGAGGTCGTCACGATGACCGAGTCGTCGTACATGGCGCCGCCGCAGCGCTTCGAGGCGGGCACGCAGGCCGTCGCGCAGGTCGTCGGTTTCGGCGCCGCCGCGAAGTACCTGCACGAGCTGGGCATGGACGGCGTCGCGGCGCACGAGCACGAGCTCGCGGCCGAGCTGCTGCGCATCGGGGAGATCCCGGGCGTGCGGATCATCGGCCCGCGCGAGCCCGAGGACCGGCTCGCCGTCGTGTCGTTCGTCGTGGACGGCGTGCACGCGCACGACGTCGGCCAGGTGCTCGACGACGCCGGCATCGCCGTGCGCGTCGGTCACCACTGCGCCCAGCCACTGCACCGCCGCTTCGGCATCGCCGCGACCGCGCGCGCGTCCGCGTCGGTGTACACCACGCGCGAGGACGTCGACGCGTTCCGGGAAGCATTGGCCGGTGTGCGCGCGTTCTTCTCGGTGGACTGAGAGAGGACCCGATGAGCTCGATCGAGCAGATGTACCAGCAGGTCATCCTCGACCACGCGAAGACCCCGCACGGCCGGGGCCTGGTCGAGGTGACCGACGGCGCCGCGAGCGGCCAGTCGCACCAGGTGAACCCCACGTGCGGCGACGAGGTGACGCTGCGCGTCGAGCTCGCCGGCGACACGATCGACCGCGTGAGCTGGGAGGGGCAGGGCTGCAGCATCTCGCAGGCCTCGCTGTCCGTGCTCACCGACCTCGTGTCCGGCCGGCCCGTGACCGAGGCCGAGCACCTGGGCGAGGTCTTCCGCGAGCTCATGGGCTCGCGCGGCAAGGGCCTCGACGAGGCCGCGGAGGACGAGCTCGGCGACGCCACGGTGTTCACGGGCGTGTCGCGCTACCCTGCGCGTATCAAGTGCGCCCTGCTCGGCTGGGCCGCGCTGCGCGACTCGCTCGTCACCTCGGGCGCCCTGAGCACGCTGGGCGACGCATCAACCGCAATGGCTTCCGACGCGGCGCTCGCCGCGCGGGGAACGACGGAGGAGAACCGATGACCACCGAGACCGGCGCGCCCGCCGAGGGCGTCACGCCCAGCCCGCCGAACGTCGCCGACGTCGAAGAGGCGATGCGCGACGTCATCGACCCCGAGCTCGGCATCAACGTCGTCGACCTCGGCCTCGTCTACGGCATCCAGATCGACCAGAACAACCACGCCGTCATCGACATGACCCTCACGTCCGCGGCGTGCCCGCTCACCGACGTCATCGAGGACCAGTCCGCGCAGGCCCTCGAGGGTCTCGTCGACGGCTTCCGCGTCAACTGGGTCTGGATGCCGCCGTGGGGCCCGGAGAAGATCACGACCGACGGCAAGGAGCAGCTCCGCGCGCTGGGCTTCAACGTCTGACGATCCCTCGCGTCCGCCCACGACGCCGCGTCCCCTCGGGGGCGCGGCGTCGTGCTGTCCCCGGACGTTCGACCCGCAGGCCCCGGCCCGCGGACGTGCCGCTCCGGACCGCCGCTGCTCACGATCCGATTGCGATCCTTCCGGTGCGTTGACGAGGACTGTCCTGAGTGTTGGGATATGTGCGCCCACACCACTTTTCGGAGGATGACGTGACACAGCAGGACCAGACCGGCGCGGGCGGTTCCCCGCGGCAGGTGCGCTATCGCGGCCGGCACCTCCCGATGGTCGCCGTGGTCATCGCGGCGACGATCGCCACCGCGCTGGCGTACAGCGGCATGGTCCTGTTCGGTCTCGAGGTGGCGCACATGTCGCCGCTCGAGGCGTACGGGCTCGCGGGCTTCCTCGAGATCAGCCTCGTCGCCGTGGCGCTCATGGCGCGCAACGCGGCGCTCGAGGGTCGCCCCTACGGCGTCCTCCTCGCGCTCACCTGGGTGCTCTCGGGCACGTCGGGTCTGTTCGCCGCGCTGCACGAGATCGCCGTCCCGACGGCGAGCACCCCGTACATGGTGGTGTTCCGGTTCGTGCCGCCGCTGGTGGCCGCGCTGATGTGGCACCTCGCCCTCGTGGGGGAGCGGCACATGGTGACGGGCCACACGCTCGAGGAGCGTCGTCGGGAGCTCCGCGTCCACGGCTACGTCTCGGCCCTGGAGCAGTGGCGGGACGCCCGCGCCGACAGCGCGGGCTCGTCCGGGGACCTGCGGAAGGTCCGCGCTGCGCACGAGCGGCAGCGCGCCGCCCGTGACGCCGCGCTCAAGCTGCTCACGGTCGAGGACTTCGAGCGCCGCATGCAGGTCTGGGTCGACCGCCTGGAGGCCGCGGAGCGCCACGGCAACCGGCTCGACCTCATCGGTGCGAGCTCGGTGAAGCGCGGCACCGCACGGGGTTCGGCCGAGGCCGCGGGGTCGACCGAGGCGGCGGCAGTCGTCGTCCCCCGGACCGCCACGCCCGCCGAGGGGCTCGTCGAGACGCACCGCAGGGAGACGCTCGCGCTGGAGTCCGCGCGCGACACCGAGGCCAGCACGCAGACCCCGACGTCTCTCGAGCAGGTCAGGGACCTCCCGGCCGCCGAGCCGAGCCAGGAGAGCCCGGCCGCCGTCGCGCCGGCCGAGGCGCCCGCCGTCGAGCGGGACGTCGAGCCGGAGACGGAGCCGGAGACCGAGCCGCGCGAGGCGAACGACGAGAAGCCCTACGTGCCCGAGACGGCGTTCGAGGCGCTCCCCGACCTCGAGGCGCGGGTGAAGGAGCTGTTCGGGCGTCCGCTCCCCTGGGACCAGCCGGCCCCGGAGGAGGACAGTGCGGCACCGGTCGTGGAGCCCCCCGCCGTGACGGGCCACACGCGGCGCGTCGAGGTCTTCGACCTCGTCGGCGGCACGAACGGCGCGCAGGCCGCGGCGACCGAGGCGGACGACGCCTCGCTCGGCGAGGACCCGACCGCGGAGCGCGACCGCCGCATCGTCGAGCTCGCCCGCCAGGGCATGAACCAGCGCGAGATCGCCCAGATGGTCTCGGCGTCGCGATCCACCGTGAGCCGCGTCGTGCGCCGCTACGAGGACCAGCGGCCCGTGGCGGACGAGGACCGCGAGCTCGCGAACGCCTGACGCACGGGGTCGCGCTCGGTCGTCCGGCCACCGTGGTCGACGTCCGACGCGCCTACCTCACGACGCCGCGTCCCCGTCCCGGGGGGCGCGGCGTCGTGCCGTCCTCACCGCGCTGGAGCGCGCACGTGATGGCCTTCGATGCGGGTACTGGGGACCTTGGTCCCAGACGGCTGATGTGGTCAGACCACCTCCCCTAGGGTCGGGAGCAGGGCACCGGTCGCACCCGGACCGGGGCCTCGACGCAGCCCCCGCCTCTCGAAAGTGCTCCCCGTGGCCTCCCTCTCTCACTCCCCGTCGGACGCGGTCGCTCACGCCGCCGGCGGTCCCCTGGACGGCGACCGGATCGTCGTCGTCGGTGCCGGCATGACGGCGCACCGCCTCGTCGCGAGCCTGCGCTCGCGCGACCCCGAGGGCGGCTGGTCGCTCACGGTGATCGGCGACGAGCCGCACGAGCCGTACGACCGCGTGCACCTGTCGGAGTGGTTCGACGCCCGCGACGCGGAGGCGCTCAGCCTGGACCGCGCCGTGTGGGACGACCCGCGCGTCACGCTCGTCACCGGCGACGCCGTCGCGTCGCTCGACCGCGCGGCGAGCGTCGTGACCACGCGCTCGGGCCGCCAGGTCCACTACGACCGCGCGGTGCTCGCGACGGGCTCGTGGGCGTGGACGCCGCGCGCGGAGGGCACGGACCTGCCGGGCCTTTTCACCTACCGCACGCTCGACGACGTCGAGCGGCTGGCCGAGTGGGTGCGCCTGCGCGAGCGGACGCTGGGCCGGGCGGTGCGCGGCGTCGTCGTCGGCGGTGGCGTGCTGGGCCTCGAAGCCGCCGCGGCGCTCCAGCGCCTGGGCGCCGAGGCCACGGTCGTGGAGTTCGCCGACCGGCTCATGAGCGTCCAGCTCGACCAGGGCGGCGGCGAGATGCTGCGCCTGCTCATCGAGGACCTCGGTGTCACGGTCCGCACCGGCGCGGGCGCGCAGCGGTTCCTGCCCGCGGGCGACGGGTCCGTGGGCTCCGTCGAGCTCACCGACGGCTCCGCCCTGCCGACGGACGTCGTGGTCTTCTCCGTGGGCATCCGTCCGCGCGACCGGGTGGCGCGCGAGGCGGGTCTGGCCATCGGCGAGCGTGGCGGCGTCGTCGTCGGCGAGGCGTGCCAGACCTCGGACCCGGGCGTGTGGGCGATCGGCGAGTGCGCCTCGGTCGACGGCGTGTGCGCGGGGCTGGTGGCGCCGGGGAACGACATGGCGGACGTCGTCGTCGACCGCTTCCTGGGCGGCGAGCGCGTGCACCGCCGCGCCGACGACGGCACCCAGCTCAAGGGCGTGGGCGTCGAGGCGGCGTCGTTCGGCGACGTCAACGCGGTGAGCGCTGGTGCGCTCGAGGTGTCGTTCGTCGACCCGATCCACCGCCGGTACCGCAAGCTCGTTCTCTCGGACGACGCGACGACGCTGCTGGGCGGCGTGTTCGTCGGCGACATCGAGCTCTACTCCGCGCTGCGGCCGCTGCTGGGCCGCCCGCTCGGCGCCGACCCCGCGGCCGTCATCGCGCCCGACGGCGAGGGCCTGGCCGACACCGAGCTGCCCGACGAGGCCGTCGTCTGCTCGTGCAACAACGTCGACGCCGGGACGGTCCGCTCTGCGGTCACCGAGCACGGCTGCCGGACGGTCGGGCAGGTCAAGGAGTGCACGACGGCCGGCACGGTGTGCGGGTCGTGCGTCCCGGCGCTCACCAAGCTGCTCAACGCCGAGCTGTCCCGGGCGGGCGTCGCGGTCTCGGACGCGCTGTGCGAGCACTTCGCGATGTCCCGGGCGGCGCTGTACCGGCTCGTGCGCGAGGAAGGGCTGCGCACGTTCTCCGAGATCGTCGCGGCGCACGGGACGGGCCGCGGCTGCGCCGTCTGCCGCCCGACGGTCGCGTCGATCCTCTCGACGCTGCGCCGCGGCCACGTGCTCGAGGGCGAGCAGGCCGCGCTGCAGGACACCAACGACCACGTCATGGCGAACCTGCAGAAGAACGGCACGTACTCGGTGATCCCGCGCATGCCCGGGGGAGAGGTGCGCGCGGACCAGCTCCTGGAGTTCGCGAGGGTCGCGGACGACTTCGGGCTCTACGTGCGCGTGACCGGCGGCCAGCGGCTGGCGATGTTCGGCGCGCGGCTCGACCAGCTCCCGGAGATCTGGCGGCGCCTGACGGCCGTGGGCTTCGAGTCCGGGCACGCGTACGGAAAGTCGCTGCGCACGGTGAAGACGTGCGTGGGCCGCACGTGGTGCCGGTTCGGCGTGCAGGACTCGTCAGCCATGGCGGTGCGGCTCGAGCTGCGCTACCGCGGGCTGCGCTCGCCGCACAAGATCAAGTTCGGGGTCTCGGGCTGCGCGCGCGAGTGCGCCGAGGCGCGCGGCAAGGACGTCGGCATCATCGCGACGCACAAGGGCTGGAACCTCTACGTCGGCGGCAACGGCGGCGCGCAGCCCGCGCACGCCCAGCTGCTCGCCGAGGACCTCGACGACGAGACGCTGGTCCGCTACGTCGACCGGTTCCTCATGCTCTACGTCCAGGAGGCCGACCGCCTCCAGCGCACGGCGCCGTGGGTCGCGGAGCGCGCGGGCGGGCTCGAGGAGCTGCGGCGCGTCGTCGTCGAGGACTCGCTCGGGATCGCGGACCAGCTCGAGGCCGCGATGGCCGAGCACGTGCGCGACTACGAGGACGAGTGGGGCGCGACGCTCGCCGACCCCGCCAAGCTGCGCAAGTTCACGCCGTTCGTCAACGCGCCCGAGGCGATCGACGGCGACCTCGCGTTCGTCCCCGAGCGCGGCCAGGTCCGTCCCGCGGACGAGGGCGACGCCGTCGCCTACCCCGACCCGCGCGCCGCTCGCGACGTCGCGCTCCTCGCCGCCCGCGTTGAGCTGGAGGACGCCCGATGAGCACGTTCGTCGACATCTGCGCGCTCGACGACCTCGACCCGGAGCGCGGGGCCGGCGCGCTCCTGGGCGACACCCAGGTCGCCGTCTTCCGGCTCGCCGACGGCACCGTGCGCGCCGTCCAGCAGCGGGACCCGTACTCGGGCGCCAACGTCATGTCGCGCGGCCTCGTCGGCACGCATCGCGTCACCGGCGACGACGGCGCGGAGCGCGACGTCGACACGGTCACCACCCCCATGCTCAAGCAGGTGTGGGACGTCGACACCGGCGAGGTGCTCGACGCCGGGGGCAAGGACCGCAGGCCGCTGGCGGTCTTCGCGGCGCAGGTGCGCGACGGGCGCGTCCTCGTCGCGGACGTGGCGAGCCCGGCCCGCGAGAGCGGACCGGGGGCGACCTCGTGAGCGGCGCGGTCGGGCGCGCACGCACCGGCCTCACGAGGTCGTTCGCGGTGGTTCCCGGGCGTTAGGATCGGCCACCGCCGGCAAGGACGCCGGTGAACGACCGAAGGAGTTCCCTCGCCCATGATCGTCGCGTGGGGCGCGCTCGCCCTGCTCACCCTCGTCCACCTCGCCGCGCAGCTCGCGGGCGCCTCGGCGCTCGCCGACACGTCGCAGTGGTTCCTCATGCCCGTCCTCGCGGTCTGCCTGTGGCTCGCGTCGCGACGGCGCGACGGCGACGGACAGGCCCGGCGCTCGCGGCTGGTCCGCCTCACGCTCGTCGCGCTCGTCTTCTCCTGGATGGGCGACACCGCCCCCGACCTCGCCGACGGGGACGCCGCGTTCCTCGTCATGGTGGGGTTCTTCCTGTGCGCCCAGGTGACGTACACGCTCGCGTTCTGGCCCTACCGCGCGGGCTCCGTGCTACGCCGCCCGCTCGCGCTCGCCCCGTACCTGCTGGCCTTCGTCGCTCTCGTCGTCGCGTGCGCGCCCGGAGCCGGGTCGCTGCTCGTCCCGGTGGTCGTCTATGGCGCGTGCCTCGTCCTGATGGCCGTGACGGCGACGGGCGTCGACCGCCTCGCGGCCGTCGGCGGCGCGGTGTTCCTCGTGTCCGACGCGCTCATCGCTCTGAACGCGTTCGCGCCCTGGTACGCCCTGCCCGCCCACGGTTTCTGGGTGATGCTCACCTACGTCGTCGGGCAGGTGCTCCTCGTCCTCGGCGTGCTCCGGCGGGAGCGCGCCGCAGCGGTGCCCGTCGAGGAGAAGGGCGGCGCCGCGTGGGCGTCGACGTGACGTTCGCCGGTCCCGGCTGAGCCGGTTCCTGCTGAGCCGGTTCCTGCTGAGCCGAGGCTCAGGCGTCGAGCGAGCGGACGACGCGCGCGGGCGTGCCGACGACGACGGTGCGGGCGGGGACGTCCCGGGTGACGACGGAGCCGGCCCCGACGACGGCGTCGTCCCCGACGGTGACGCCCGGGAGGACGGTCACGTTCGCGCCGAGCCACACGTTGCGGCCGAGGACGACGCGCGCGGGGTGCAGGTCGGCGCGTCGGGCGGGGTCGAGGTCGTGGTCGAGCGTCGTGAGGACGGCGTTGTGACCGATGAGGCAGCCGTCACCGACGACGATGCCGCCCTGGTCCTGGAACCGGCAGCCGGAGTTGATGAAGACGTCCCGGCCGAGGGTGAGGTTCTTGCCGAAGTCGGCCGTGAAGGGCGGGAAGAGGGTCACGGACTCGTGCACGGGCCTGCCCGTCAGCTCTGCGAGCAGCTCGCGGACGCGCTCCGGCGAGCGGTAGACGCCGTTGAGCTCGCCGGCGATGCGCAGCGCCTCCTGGCTCGTGCGGTGCATGACGGCGTGCAGCGGCGAGCCGCCGGGGATCGTCCGTCCGGCGTCGAGCTCGGCCAGCAGGTCGTCCAGGTCCATGGGTCCCTCTCAGTCGGTGCCGGCCTGCGTGGTGGCCGCGGCCTCGGTGGCCGCCCACGACGCGAGCAGGTGCAGCGACTCCTCGGTCGGTGAGCCCGGCGTCGCGGTGTACACGGTCATGCCGAGCCCGGGGTCGCCGTGCAGCTCGAGCGTCTGGTAGTGCAGCTCGAGGTCCCCGACGACGGGGTGGCGGAACGTCTTCTGCCCGGCGTAGTGCCGGCGCACGTCGTGGGACGCCCACAGCTCGCGGAACCGCTCGCTCCGCGTCGAGAGCTCGCCCACGAGGGCCTGGAGGCGCCGGTCGTGCGGGCTGCGGCCGGCCTCGCGCCGCAGGATCGTGACGTTCGTCCAGGCTGCGCGGTCCCAGTCGGGGTAGAAGTCGTGCGACGCGGGGTCGAGGAAGATGTGCCGTGAGAAGTTGGCCGGGCCCGCGGAGCCCGCGACCATCGGCGCGTACATCGCGTACCCGAGCGCGTTCGCGGCGACGAGGTCCATGCGGTTGTTCTGGATGAACGCGGGCGCCGTGGTGATCGCGTCGAGCAGGTACTGCAGCTCGGGGCGCACCGGCGTGTCGCCGTGGCCGCGCTGCGGGCGGGCGCCGACGGGGTTCGCGGTGCGCGCGAGGTCGAGCAGGTGCTCGCGCTCGGCCGCGTCGAGCAGCAGGGCGCGCGCGACGGACTCGAGCACGACGTCGGACACGCCCCGCAGGTTCCCGCGCTCGAGCCGCGTGTAGTAGTCCACGCTCACGCCCGCGAGCCGGGCGACCTCGTCGCGCCGCAGGCCCTCGACCCGGCGGCGGCCGCCGAACGTCTCGATGCCGGCCTGCTCGGGCGTCACCCGGGCTCGGCGGCTCATGAGGAACTCGCGCACCTCGGAGCGGTTGTCCATGGCCTCCACGTCTTTCACGGTACGTCGGGACGACGGCGGGTCGCGCGGGCGGGAGGGTCTCGCGCCCGCCCGCGCGGTCATGTCAGCCCGGGTACTCCTCGGGCGTGAGGAGGTCGCCCCACGTCGTCTCCGGCTCGTCGGCGCCCGGTGCGGGCGCCTCCCACAGCGCGAGGTGGCACAGGAAGCTGTCGCCCCTCGCGCCGTGCCAGTGCCACTCGCCCGGAGGCGTGTAGACGGTGTCGCCCGGCCGGAGCTCGACGACCTCCTCGCCCCGCGACTGCACGTAGCCGAACCCCTCGGTGACGTGCAGGGTCTGCCCGACGGCGTGCCGGTGCCACGCGGTGTGCGCCCCGGGGGCGAAGCGCACGAGGTTCAGGCGCGACCGGGACGGCTCCGTGCCCGCGTAGTAGGCGTTGAACCAGACGTCGCCGGTGAACCACGCGGCGGGTCCCTTCACGGTCGGCGTCGTCGGCTGCCTCTCGGTGCTCATGGTCTCTCCTCCGATCAGGACACGGCTCAGAACGCGACGAGCGTCTTGAGGGACTCGCGGCGGTCCATCGCGGCGTAGCCCTCGGCGATGTCGTCGATCGCGACGGTCTTGTCGAACACCCGGCCCGGGTCGATATCCCCGCGGAGCACCTGCGGGATCGCGTCCTCGAGGTACGCGCGGACGGGCGCGGGCCCGCCGGTGAGCGTGATGTTGCGGCCGAACAGCGACGCGAAGCCGACCGGCGCGTCGTCGTACTGCGGGACGCCGACCCGGCTGATCACGCCCCCGGCACGCACGACGCCGTAGGACTGCTCGTAGGCGGGCATGTGCCCGACGGCCTCGAGCACGACGTGGGTGCCCAGGCCGCCGGTGAGGTCCAGGACCCGCTGGATCCCCTCGGCGCCGCGCTCGGCGACGACGTCGGTCGCGCCCCACTCGCGCCCCAGGTCGGTCCGTGCCGTGTGGCGGCCCATGAGGATGATGCGCTCGGCGCCCATCTGCCGCGCGGCGAGCACGGCGGACAGCCCGACCGCGCCGTCGCCGATCACGGTGACGGTCGTCCGCGCGGACACGCGCGCCATGTGCGCCGCGTGGTAGCCGGTGAGATACACGTCCGAGAGCGTGAGCAGCGACGGCAGGAGCGGGCTCGTCTCGTCGACGTCCGGCACGGCGACGAGGCTGCCGTCGGCGAGCGGGATGCGCGCGAGCTCGGCCTGCTGGCCGCCCACGTCGCCGGGGTTGCCGTAGAAGCCGCCGTGGGGGCAGGCGGTCTGGAACCCGTCGCGGCACACGGGGCACGTGTTGTCCGACCACGCGAACGGCGCGATGACGAGGTCGCCCGGGCGGACCGTCGTGACGGCCGCCCCGGTCTCCTCGACGACGCCGAGGAGCTCGTGCCCGATGGGGACTCCCTGGTCGGTGTGCGCCATGGAGCGGTAGGGGTGCAGGTCGGAGCCGCAGACGCACGCGCGGACCGCGCGCACGATGGCGTCGGTCGGCTCGACGATCGTCGGGTCGGGGCGGGTCTCGACGCGGACGTCGCCCGCGCCGTAGATGACGGTGGCCTTCAAGGAGTTCTCCGTTGCCGAGGGATCTGTGGTCGTGACCATTCGACACCGGGTCGGCAGCCGGCTGGGAGTCCCGCTCCAACAGGGGTCTGGCAGTACCTGCCTCCACCGCGCCCCCATGCGCCGGCACCGCTCCGGGGGACGGACGGTCAGGCTCAGAGATCGGCGGGAGGCCCCTCGTCGGGGTCAGGACGGCCGTCCGCGACGGCGTCGACGTGCACGAGGACCATGGCGACGTCGTCCTGCGCGCCGTGGGGCACGAGGTCCGCCAGGAGCGCGTCGAGCAGCTCGTGCGGCGGCACGTCGCCGAGCGCCTCGACGCGGGCGGGGAGCTCGTCGAGCACGTCGCGCAGCGAGCGGTCCCGGCGCTCGACGAGCCCGTCGGTGTAGAGCACGAGGGCGTCGCCCGGGCCGAGAGAGGCCTCGTGCTCCGCCCGGCCGCCGCCGAGGCCGATGCCGAGCATCGGCGCGGGGCGCGCCTCGAGCAGGTGGGCGGTGCCGTCGGCACGCCGCACGACGGGTGGAACGTGCCCGGCGCTCGCCCAGCAGAGCCCTCGCCGACCGCCCGGTCCGGGTGCCCCGATCCGCGCGACGGCGACCGTCGCCAGGGCCTGGAGCCCGAGCCCCTCGGCGGTCGCCTCGGCGGCGTCGAGGGCGGCGGCGGGGCCGGCGTCGGTCGCGAAGGCGACGGAGCGCAGGACACCGCGCAGGTGGCCCATGTGCGCTGCGGCGGCGACGTCGTGACCGGTGACGTCGCCGACCACGACGGTCGTGTCGCCGTCGGGGTGCGCGAAGGCGTCGTACCAGTCACCGCCGAGGTGCACCTCGGGGACGGCGGGCCGGTAGCGCACGTCGATCGTCAGGCCCGGGATGTCGGGAGGGGGCGTGAGGACCGAGTCCTGGAGCGCGAGCGCGGCACGCCGCTCGCGCGTGATGACCTCCGCGTAGCGGTCGACCGACGAGCCGAGGAGCAGCGCCCGGTCGACGAGCGACATCTCGTCGGGACACGCCGTCACCTCGCCGCGGCTGGTCTCCGGCGCCGCGAGCCCGCGCGCGAGCACGACGCTCGTCACGTCCTCCGCGCGGTGCACCACGGCCGACACGCGCCCGCCGGCGTCGAGGACGGGGAGGTTGGTCGTGATCCACCAGCGCTCGGTCCACCCGCCGTCGGAGCGGCGCAGGTCGTACCGGTGCGGGCCGATCATCTCGAGCCTGCCCGTGCGCGCGACGCGCTCGAGCGACCGGACGACCCGCTCCACGGAACTGCCGTCGGGGCCGTGGGCGGGGAACACGTCGAGGTAACGGCGGCCGACGACGGCGCTCGCGGGCAGGTCGATCGTGCGCAGCAGCGACTCGTTGGCGTCGAGCACCGTGAGGTCGGGAGACAGCACCGCCTTGGGCGCGGTGAGCACGGAGAAGACGGCGTGGTAGTCGACGGGACCCGTGGCCCCGTCCGCGTCGCGAGGCGTCCGGACGGCGCCCCCCTGGTTCCCAGCCATACCTCGAGCCTGCGCCCATCGCGGGCACTCGCAAGGGCGGACGACCTCGAACGGCCGCTCGGGGCGCCCGGCCGCTAGCCGCAGCCGCCGGGCGCGGGCTACCCGACGGCCGTGACCGGCGAGGCGAGCGGCGTGCCCGACCCGTCGCGGCGCTGGTCGACCTCGGGCAGGTCGACGGCCTGGCCGCCGGAACCGGTCGCACGCGCGGGACCCTGCCCGACCCACGCGAGGATCAGCGCGTCCTCGCCCTTGAGGAACCGCTGCGCCCGGACGCCGCCGGTGCCGCGGCCCTTGCCGGGGTAGAGCTCGTACGGCGTGACCTTGCCGGCCCCGGTCTGGGTGCCCGCGAGGGCGCCCGAGGACCCGGCGACGGTGACGACGACCCCGAGGTCGCGCACGTCGGCCGGCACGACGCCGAAGAACGCGACGCGGTGGCCGTCCGCGAGCCGGATCCCGGCCATGCCGCCGGCCGCGCGCCCCTGCGGTCGCACGGCGGACGCGTCGAAGTGCAGGAGCGACGCGTCGGAGCTGACGAACACGACCTCGTCCGCGTCGGTCGCGGGCGCCGCGCCGACGACGGTGTCGCCGTCCTTGAGGCCGATGACCTCCCAGTCGTCGCGGTTGTTCGGCACGTCGCCCGGGATGACGCGCTTCACGACGCCCTGCGCCGTGCCGAGCGCGAGCGGGGGAGCGTCGGCGTCGAGCGAGGCGATCGTCACCGCCTCCTCGCCCGGCTCGAGCCCGACGACCTCGCTGAGCGGCACGCCGCCCGACAGGCTCGGCGCGCTGTCGGTCGGCGGCAGCGCGGGCAGGTCGAGCACGGACACGCGGACCATGCGCCCGCGGCTCGTCACCAGGCCGACCTCGCCGCGCGCCGTCGTGCGCACGACGGCGCGCAGCACGTCGTGGGCCGCGCGGGGCCCGGTGCGCGCGGGCTCGGTCTCGTCGCTCGTGCGGGCCAGCAGGCCCGTCGCGGAGAAGAGCGCCCAGCAGGGCGTGTCCGCGACCTCGAGCGGCACGGCCGCGGTCGTGGTCGGCGCGGCACCCGCGGACTCCAGGAGGATGGTGCGGCGCGGGGTGCCGTACGTCTTGGCGACGTCCGCCATCTCGCCCGAGACCACGGCCCGGAGCCTCGCGTCGCTGCCGAGGATCTCCTGGAGCTCCTCGATCTCGCGGCGCAGGGTCTCCTGCTCCTTCTCGAGCTCGATGCGGGAGAACTTCGTGAGGCGGCGCAGCTGGAGCTCGAGGATGTACTCGGCCTGCGGCTCGGACAGGTCGAACACGGTCTGGAGGCGTCCGCGGGCGGTCGCGGTGTCGTCGGACGAGCGGATCACCTGGATCACCTCGTCGATGTCGACGATGGCGATGAGCAGACCGTCCACGAGGTGCAGCCGCTCGGACCGCTTGCGCAGCCGGTAGGCCGAGCGTCGACGGACCACGTCGATCCGGTGGTTCACCCACACCGTGAGCATCTCGCGCAGGCCGAGCGTGCGCGGCTGCCCGTCGACGAGGGCGACGTTGTTCATGCCGAACGAGTCCTCGAGCGGCGTGAACTTGTAGAGCTGCTCGAGCACCGCCTCGGGGTTGAAGCCCGTCTTCACCTCGACGACGATCCGCAGCCCGTGCTCGCGGTCCGTGAGGTCGGTCGCGGCCGTGATGCCCTGGATCTTCTTGGTCTTGACGCCCTCGGCGATCTTCTCGATCACCTTCTCCGGGCCGACGAGGTAGGGCAGCTCGGTGATGACGATGCCCTTGCGGCGCGGAGTGAGGTTCTCGACCCGGGCGGTCGCGCGCGTGCGGAACGTGCCGCGGCCCGTGCGGTAGGCGTCGCGCACGCCGTCGAGCCCGACGATCTTGCCGCCCGTCGGCAGGTCGGGACCGGGGACGAACCGCATGAGCGCCTCGAGGTCGGCGTCCGGGTGCGCGACGAGGTGGCGCGCCGCGGCGACGACCTCGACGAGGTTGTGCGGCGCCATGTTGGTGGCCATGCCGACCGCGATGCCCGACGCACCGTTGACCAGGAGGTTCGGGATCGCCGCCGGGAGCACGTCCGGCTGCTGGAGCTTGTTGTCGTAGTTCGGCACGAAGTCGACGACGTCCTCGTCGAGCCCGGCCGTCATCGCGAGCGACGGGGGAGCGAGGCGCGCCTCGGTGTACCGGGAGGCGGCGGGGCCGTCGTCGAGCGTGCCGAAGTTGCCGTGCCCGTCGACGAGCGGGAGCCGCAGCGAGAAGTCCTGCGAGAGGCGCACGAGCGCGTCGTAGATCGCCGCGTCGCCGTGCGGGTGCAGCTTCCCCATGACCTCGCCGACGACGCGCGCCGACTTCACGTGGGCGCGGTCGGGGCGCAGCCCCATGTCGGCCATCATGTAGAGGATGCGGCGCTGCACGGGCTTGAGGCCGTCGCGCGCGTCGGGCAGGGCGCGGGAGTAGATGACGGAGTAGGCGTACTCGAGGAACGACGTCTCCATCTCCGCCTGGACGTCGACGTCGACGATCTTCTCGTTCACCTCGGCCGGGTCGAGCGAGGGGGTCGAGGACTTGCGCGCCATGGGCCTGCGGGCTCCTGCCGTTCGGTGCGCCGGGAGGGCGCGGGATCTGTGCCGGCGTGCGCCGGCGGTGACGTGCTGCGGTTGCGTGCCGCACGCGAGGGTACGCCAACCGTCCGACACGCCGGGTCGCGATGCTGTCCAGGGACCATTGTCCTCCCAGGTCGGGCCGGGGTGGCGCAGGCGCACCGCGCTGCGGACCGCATAGCCTGAGGACGTGAGCGACGGCGGCGCAGCCGGGCAGGGCCCGGACCGGTACCCGGTGGAGTGGGAGGCGGACGTCGTCCTGCGCGACGGGACGACGACGCACGTGCGCCCCATCCGCCCCGAGGACGCCGACGCGTTGCAACGGTTCCACGTGGGCCAGTCCGAGCGCTCGACCTACCTGCGCTTCTTCGCCCCCATGGAGCGGCTCTCGGAGCGCGACCTGGAACGGTTCACGCGCGTGGACCACGTCGACCGCGTCGCGCTCGTCGCGGTCCGCCCGCGCGACGGCGCGGACGTCGGGACGCCGGACGCGGGGGCGGGCGAGGCGCAGGAGGACATCATCGGCGTCGCGCGCTTCGACCGCACGGGCACGAGCGAGGCGGAGGTCGCCTTCAACATCGCCGACTCGGCGCAGGGCCGAGGGCTGGGGTCGGTGCTGCTCGAGCACGTCGCCGCGGCGGCGCGCGAGCGCGGCGTGCGGCGCTTCACCGCCGAGGTCCTGCCCCAGAACGGCAAGATGCTCGCCGTCTTCCGCGAGGCCGGGTACGACGTGCGCCAGCAGATGGACGACGGTTTCGTCCAGGTGAGCGTCGACCTCGACCCCACGGAACGGTCGAGGGCCGTCATGGCCGACCGCGAGCACCGCGCGGAGGCGCGGAGCATGCAGGGGCTGCTCGGCGCGACGAGCGTCGTGCTCGTGGGACCCGGCGTGCCGCCCGGCGACGGGCCGGACCAGGCCGGCGCACCCCTCGACCGCGTCCTCGCGCACCGCGCCCTGGCGGCGCTCGTGCGCAGCCCGGACGTGACCGTCCACGTCGTGGGCGCCGGCGGGGACGAGCCTGACGGCGGGGCGGCACCCCGCGCGCACGCGACCCTCGCCGAGGTCCCTGGCCCCGTGGACCTCGCGGTCGTCGCCCTGCCGCCCCCCGCCGCCATCGACGCGGTCCGCCAGCTCGCGCGCCTCGAGGTGCGCGGCGTCGTCGTCCTCTCCGCCGGGTTCGCCGAGACCGGGCCGGACGGGCTCGCGCTCCAGCGTGAGCTCCTGCGCGTCGCGCACACGGCGGGCCTGCGCGTCGTCGGGCCCGCGAGCTACGGCCTGCTGCGCACGGGCGAGACCCGCGAGCGGCCCGCGCTCGCGGCGACGCTCGCCGAGGACCTGCCGCTGCCCGGCGTCGTGGGCCTGTTCAGCCAGTCGGCGCCCATGGCCGTGACGCTGCTCGCGACGACGGCGCGGCGCGGGCTGGGCGTGTCGTCGTTCCTCTCCGCGGGCCACCGTGCGGACGTGTCGGGCAACGACCTCATGCAGTACTGGCAGGACGACGCCGCGACGCAGGTGGTCTGCCTGTACCTCGAGTCGATCGGCAACCCGCGCAAGTTCTCGCGCATCGCGCGGCGGCTCGCGTCGGTCAAACCTGTCGTGGTCGTCACGGCCGGGCGCTCCGGCCAGGTCGTGCCGCCGGGTCACGCCGTGCGCTCGACCCGCGCGCCGCGGCGCACGCTCGAGGAGATGCTGCGCCAGTCGGGCGTGATCCGGGCCGAGAACACGCACCACATGATCGACATCGCCCAGCTCCTCGCGCACCAGCCGCTCCCGCGCGGGCGCCGCGTCGGCATCCTCGCCAGCTCGGCGTCGCTCGCCGCGCTCGTCGCGGAGGCGTCGTCGTCGGCCGGTCTCGTCGTCGCGCGGTCGGACTTCCTGCCCGAGGACGCGTCGACGGCCGAGCTCGCCGCCACGGTCGACGCGCTCTACGCGCCCGACGCGTGCGACGTCGTCGTGGTGGTCCAGGTCCCCGTGGTGCACCCGCGCCGTGGGGACGTCTCCCGCGCCGTGGCGCTCGCGGCGGCCCGCACGGGCCGGACGACCGTCGCGAGCATGCTGGGGCTCCACGGCCTCACCGACGAGCTCTCGGCCCCGGCCCCGGACGCGCCCGACGGCGGGGCGTCCGACGCGCTCCTGCGGGTCCCCGCCTACTCCACCCCCGAGGACGCGGTCGCCGCGCTCGGCGCCGTCGTGCGCTACGCCCGCTGGCGCGAGGCGGACCACGGGACGCCGGTGCGCCCCGCGGGCGTCGACGCGAGCCGCGCCCGCGCCCTCGTCGAGGGCGCGCTGGCGGGCCGGGACGCCGTCGACCTCGACCCCGCGACGACCGCCGACCTGCTCGCGTGCTACGGCGTGCGCCTGTGGCCCGCACGCCGGGTCCGCACCGCCGACGAGGCGGTCGAGGCGGCGCGCGACGTCGGCTGGCCCGTGGCGCTCAAGAGCACGGCGGCCGGGCTGCGCCACCGCGCGGACCTCGGCGGCGTGCGCCTCGACATCGCGGACGAGACGGAGCTGCGGTCCGACGTCGCGCAGATGCGCGAGGCGCTCGCGGCCGTGCTGCCGGGCGCGGCCGACCAGCCGTTCGAGGTGCAGGCGATGGCCGACGCGGGCGTCGCGTGCGTGGTCCGCTCGACGGAGGACCAGCTCTTCGGCCCCGTCGTGTCGTTCGGCCTCGCGGGAGACGCGGTCGACCTCCTGGGCGACGTCGCGTACGGGGTGCCGCCGCTCACCGACGTCGACGTCGCCGCCATGGTGCGCTCGGTGCGGGCCGCCCCGCGGCTCTTCGGGTACATGGGCACGCACGTCGTGGCCACCGCCGCGCTCGAGGACGTCCTGGCGCGCGTGTCCGTGCTCGCGGACGACCTCCCGGAGGTGCGCAGCCTCGAGCTCTACCCGGTGGTCGTCTCCGAGCACGAGGCGGCCGTCCTCAGCGCGCGCGTCACGCTCGCCGACGCCCAGCGTGCCGACGCGCTGCGCCGCGCGCTGCCCGGCTGACGCGCGCCGGTGCGTCCACAGGCCGCGACGGCGGGTGGCCGCGCCCGGCCGCCGGATGGGAGAATGCGCGGGTGCCCTCAGCAACCTCGAACGCCTGGACCGACCTGACGACCCAGCTCCACCGCGCCGGCTACTACCCGGAGCTCGTCGCGGACGTCCTCGACCTCGCGGTCGCGGGGGAGGAGATCGTCTCGCACCTCGTGCTCCCGGAGACGACGTTCGACGCGTCGGAGGTACGGCGTCACCTCACCGTGCTCGTGCTGACGCCCACGCGGCTCGTCACGGCGCACGTCGACGACCACCCCGCCGACAGCGAGAACCCCTCCGCGTCCGCGGCCGCCACGACCGAGTCGGTGCCGCTGGCCGAGGTCCGGTCCGTCTCGCTCACGCACGTCGTGGCCGAGCCGCACGAGCACCGCGCGGGCACCGCGCCGCTCGAGGTGACGCTCGCCCTCGGCTGGGGCGCGGTCTCGCGCGTCGACCTCGAGCCCGCGGGCTGCGCGGACCCGAGCTGCGACGCCGACCACGGGCTCACGGGGCAGATCACGCCGGACGACGTCGTCGTCCGCGTGAGCGCCGAGGCGGAGGGTCGTGACGCCGTGCGTGCCGCGGTCGACTTCGCGCGCGCCCTCTCGCGCGCCACCGCGAGGCACAGCGCCCGGTGAGCGAGGCACGCACGGACGAGGCCCCTGCCACCCCGGCGCTCCCGGCGGGCCTCCTCGCGCCCGACCTCGGGCTCGGCGGCCTCGCCGCCGTGCTCCCGGGGGCCGCCGGCGCGCTCGGCGTCCGGTTCACGACCGCCACGGGCATCGGGAGCGAGGCGGCGCGCGCAGCCCTCGACCTGCCGCGCGCCGACGCGCGTGTGCGTCGTCCTCGTCGACGGGC
>NZ_JNBQ01000041.1 GCF_001019615.1 Cellulosimicrobium funkei
CGCGGCCCCGCTGACGAGCCCGACCGGGTGCAGGGCGAGGCCCTGCTCCTCCGCGAGGCGGGCCAGCGCGAGGAGCGGCAGCGGCGAGCTCGACACCACCTGCGGGTCCTGCGCCGCGAGGAACGCCGCGCGGTCGCCGGGGTGCCTCCAGGCGCCGGGGTCGAGGTTCACGCGCGCCATGCTCGGGGCGGCGACACCGGGACCGCGCCGGAACCCGGTCATCGCCGACGCGTACGTGAAGGCGTCGCGCTGGTCCACCAGGTTCACCAGACCGAGGCGGCCGGGGACGGGCTCCCACGTGGCGCCCGCCGACGCGACGAGATGCTGCAGGAGCACGAGGTCCGCCGCGACGGCGACGGGGTGCAGCGGCACGCGGACCGCCGCGCCCGTGCTGCCGGAGCTCGTGCCCTCGAGCACGCGGCCGAGCGGCACGTCCACCGGGACGAACGACGCCACGTCGTGTCGCAGGTCGTCGCGCGTGACGGGCGGGACCGCGGTGAGCGGTGACCCGGCTCGGCTCTCGCCGCGGTCGCGCGCCCGGCGGTACCGCGGCACGACGGCGTGCGCCCGGTCGATGAGGGCACCCACCCACGCGGGCGGTGCGGGCGGCGACCCGTCCGCGGTGGCGGGCGGCGCGCCCCGGTACGCGGCGCGGGTGTCGGCACGGGCGTCGGGGTCGCCGGCGGCGAGGCGGGCCGCGACCTCGTCGAGCACGGGCAGGTCGTCGGGGAGCAGCCGGTCGCCGGTGACGTGGACCCAGGCGGGGGCGGCGGGGTGGTCCCGCACGGCGTCGAGCGCGGCGCGGCCGGCGTCGTCGAGCGTGGGCCAGCGCTCCGCGTCGGTGAGCGCGACCGCCGAGCCGGGGGCGTACTCGTCGAGCGTGAGGTCGGGGGCGTCGTCGGGTGTCGTCATGGAGTCCTCGTCACGAGTCTCGCTAGTAGTTCGCGTACTGCGCGGCGGCCTCCTTGGCGCGCTTCTCCGCGAGCTCGCGCGCGAGCTGCTCGGCCCGCCGCGCCTCCTGCGCCATCTCGTGAGCGATCCGGCGCTGCTCCGCCGTGCTCACGGCGGTCCACCGGTCCTGGGCCACCTCGGGGCTCTCGCCCGCGGGCCGCAGCCCGAGCTCGCGCAGCACGGCGCGGGCCAGCTCCTCGCGCGCCGTGGGCGCGTGCAGCCAGTCGTCCGGCGTCCGCAGCAGCGCCAGGGCGGGCACGGCCTGCTCGACGACCCGGACGAGCGCGCCCGGCGTCGCGGCGGCCCGGAACGCGGATGCGGCGAGCAGGTGCTCGTCGCGCAGGAGCCAGCAGACCGTCCCGGCGAGCGCCGCGTACGGGGCGTGGGTGCACAGCGCCTCGACGGCGGCGCGCTGCGGGCCGCGCAGCACGCCGACCGCGCCGCCGCCGGCGAGGAGGTCCGCGGTGTCGCCGACGAGCGCGGCGGCCACGACCACGGGGTGGTCCAGCACGTCCGGGGGCGTGTCGGCCAGGCGGTGCACGACGTCGGCGAGCGCGGGGCCCTCGACCGTGGGGCGGGTGAGGTCATCGGCCACGACGGGCTCCTTCCGGTCGGCTGCTCGCTGTCGCGCTCCTCGTCGAGGTGCTCGCCGGGGCGCCGGTCGAGGCGCCCCACAGCTCGCGCGCGAAGGCGCGGGCGAACGCGACGAGGTCCCCTTGGGTCTGCACGGCGTGGACCCGGTAGCCCACCGCGTACTCCCGTACCGTCTCGGCGCCCTTCGCCGGGACGTCCAGCACGAGCGTGCCCCCGCCCCCGGCGGCCGCGACGGCGCGCGCCGCGGTGCCCTCGTGCGGCGCGACCAGCTCGGCGTCGGGGCGAGCGCCCCACCGGATCCGGACGACGTCGTCGAACATCGAGACGACGCCGTCGTCGGAGATGACGGCGACGTGGCACGGGCGCGTGCGGGTCGGCGGGGCTCCGGTCGCCGGGTCGCCGAGGTGCGTGCGCTCCAGGAGCGGGACCGGGAACGACGTCGAGCCACCGAAGTGCGCGACGACCGCGTCGAGCACGCGGTCCTCGTCGCGCACGAACCCGTCCGTCCCGGCGACCTGCCGCGGCCCGCTCCACGTCGTCGCCTGCACACGGGCGCCGGCGCGCAGGGCCGAGAGCGCGAGGACGGCCCCGGCGAGCGCGATCGGCGCGACCCGCCGCGTCGGGTCGGGCATGGAGCCGGACGAGTCGAGGTAGAGGTCGAGGTCGACGGGCACGCGGTCGGGCTCGTCGCCCGTGTCCTCGTCGACCGACCGGCGCACGGTCGTGAACCCCGGTACGACGACGGGCGAGCGCAGCAGCGTCCCCGTCCAGTCCACCTCGCTCAGCTCGTCGCCCACGTCCCACTGCTCGTGCGCGCCGAGCAGCGGTTCCGTGGCGCGCACGTGCTCGCGCACGGGGAACGGGACGAGCAGGGGCGCGGCGTGCTCGCGGTACCAGCGTCGGGCCGACGCCGCAGCGTCCGTCGTGAGCCCGAGCAGCCGGAGCGTCGCGTCGTAGTCCGCCGGTGCGAGCGCCTGGCCGGTCGCGTCGTGCGCGCCCTCCCCGTCCGACCCGGGGACCTGCTGCGCGGTGTCCGGTCGCGCCGGGGGGTCGTCGTCCGCGCCCAGCCCGAGGTCCCCGACGACGCGCGGGTCGAGCGCGGGGTGGCGCACGGGCTCGACGGCGCGCGGGTCGGTCGCGAGCCCGCCCGGGACCGCCCCGGCCACCTCGTCCTGGCCGCAGACCACCTGGGGCAGCGTGGACCGCCGACGCCGGAGGTGGCGCCGGCGGGCCTCGCGGTCACCGTGCTCGGGGCGTGCCCGGCGGCGCGTGTCCTGCGCGGTAGCCCGCGACCCCGCCTCCGACGCGAGCAGCGTGCGCAGCAGCGCGGCGAACCCCGCGGCGCCGCCGACGGGGTCGTCCGCGTAGGCGCGCACGAGCCGCGCCACGAGCGTCGCCTCACGCTCGGCCACCGGGACGTCGGACGACGTGAGGTCGCCGCGTGGCAGGCCCCAGAGGATCTCGTCCGCGCGCAGCACCGTCTGCATGACGGTGCTCGTCCCCGGCCCCAGCGCGCGCCACAGCCCGGCGAGGTCGATCCCGGCGCGGCGCTGGAGGCGGTCGTTGATGAGCAGGTCGCTCCACAGGTTGGCGGTGAGCGGCGCGAGCTGGTCCTGGTCCACGAGCCCGGCGCGCGTGCGAGCGACGAGGAGGGCGCTCGTCGTGAGGTCGCCGGGGGAGAGCACGTGGTGCCCCACCTCGTGCGCGAGGACCGCGACCGCGTGGTCCTCGATGCCCAGCTCCACGACCTCGGCGAGGTCCACGTGGACGCTCACGCGCGTCGTCGAGAACCACGCGAACGACCCGACCCCTTCCGGGGCGGTGCCGGGGCCGTGCAGCGTCGGGGCGCCCAGGCGCGTGAACCGCCCCCAGGCCGCGAGCGCCTCGGGCCACGCGGCGTGCCACCGCTCGCGCAGCGCCCCGAGGTCGGGCGGCGCGCCGGGGCGGTCCGGTGCCGCGGCGCTCACCGGGGCCACCGCACGAGGAGGACGTCGTACGAGCCGGTCCGGCTCAGCAGCGCGAGCCGGCCCGACGGCGTCTCGACCACCGCGGCGCCGCTCACGTCGCTCAGGACGTCGTCAGGGGCCGGTGCGGTCGCACGCGTGCTGGCGGGACCGTGGTCCGACCCGTGGAGGCCCTGGTCGACGGCGTCGGGCCCCGGCGGGGTGACCGTGCCCGTCGCGTGGTCGCCGGCGCCCGGCGCGCGCGCGACGAACGCGCCGTGGACGTCGGCGACGAGCGTCCACTCGACCGTCTCGTCGCCGGTCGCGGCGGCGTCGCCGGCCCGCGGCCCGTCGCCGGTCGAGAGCAGCACCCAGCGCACGCCCGGGTGGCGCGCGTCGGCACCGACGACCAGCGCGGGCGACCGCCACGGGCCGCCGAACCCGCGGAAGCCGCCGAACCGCCCCAGGACCCGGGCGGGTCCGGGAGCACCCGGCAGGCGGACCCACCTCGTGCCGCCCGGCTCGTCGCTCTGCGGGGAGGCGGGCCACCACCACGGGTCCGCGGCGTGGCGGTCGAGCACGGCCCGCAGTTCGGCGGGACCGGTCTGCGCGTCCGCGCCGGTCACCGGGAGCGAGAGCGCGGCCCGCGCGACCTGCGCCGGGAGCGAGCGCGCGGCGTCGAGCGCCGCGTCCCGGTAGCGCACGAGGCCGCTGCGCCACGCGGCGACGAGCACCGCCCCCCGGACGGTGCCGGCCGCCGGCGCACCCGGAGCTGCGGCGGGCGACGCCGCGGCGGCGGCCACGACGCGCGCCGCCCAGCCGGCGACGTCCCCCCGCGACCCCGGGCCGCCGCCGACGGCACGCGCGCCGTCGACGACGGCCGTGACCGTGACGGCGGGCGCCGCAGCGAGCCACGGCCCCAGGCGCGGCACCAGGTCGAGGACGGCGTGCCGCTCCGGACCGCCGACGCGCCAGCGCCGCGCCGCCACGAGCCGCGCGACCGCGTCGACGAGCGCGTCGCACGTCGCCGCGAAGGCGTCGGCCCCGAGCGGGCCGGCGAGCGGGTCCGCCGCGACGGCCGCCTCGCGCACCGCCTCGGCGAGCACGTCCCGGTCCGCGCCGAGCGCGAGGGCGCGGGCGAGCGCCGCGTCGTAGCGCTCGCGCGCCGCCAGCGCGCGGGACGAGAACGCGGTCGGCGCGACCTCGCGCGGCCCCGGGGAAGGACCGGTGGCGACCCCGGTCACGCGCCGCTCCAGCGCAGCCACGCGAGGTAGTTCGTGTACCGCTGGTGGGCGTACTTGAGCGCGAGCGCGTCCTCGTACACGTGGCCGTGGAGCTTGGCGTGCTTCTCCCACGACGCGAGGACCTGCTCGATCCGGGCGAGCCGGCGCAGCACGTCTGCCTCGGGCAGCCCCTCGAACCCGGCCGCGACGTCCGCGAGGACCGTCCCCACGTCGTCCTGGTCGTCGAGGCCCGCGGCGTCGTACTGCCGGCACGCCGTGTCGAACAGGTCGCGGATCCAGGACACGCGGTCCGAGCGCAGCGGCTCCCGCTCGCGGTCGTCGAACGGTGCCGACTGCAGGTCGGGGAGCAGCTTGTCGTGCAGGACGAACGGGAGCACCGCGCGCAGGTCCGCGAGCTCCACCTCGGCGTCCCCGCGGAAGTACGCCATCGCCTTCGCGTACGCGACGAGCGACTGGAGCGCGCGCACCGACAGGCCGTTGAGCGTCTGCGCGCCCACGTCGCCCAGGCGGTCGCGGCCCGTGTCCGCCGTCGCCACGAGGTGCGGGTCCACGCCCGCGACCCGCGCCGTGTCCTTGGTCCGGTACTCGAACTGCCAGCCCGCGCGCTCCAGCACCTCGAGCTGGCTCGCGAAGAACTCGAGGCGACGGCGCACCGGCTCGGGGAACGGCACGGCGAGGATCGCGGCGTGCAGCGCGTCGTGCTCGGCGGCGTCGAACACGATCTCCGGCGGCACGTTCTCCTCCGGGCGCACGCGCCGCTCCGCCCGGGCCACGAGGTCGCCGAGGAAGCGGTTGTTGAACGGCAGCGCGTGCACGACGACGTCGATGCGGTCCCGCAGCGCGTCCACCACCTGGTACGTGCCGCCGCCCGCGTCGTCGTTCGCCGTGAGGTACCAGGCGGCGTCGCCCGTCTCGTAGACCTGGTCGTAGACCTCGACGTACCCGTCCGCGAGCACCGTGAGCAGCGCCGACTGCGTGCGCGTCGGGATGCGGTTGTACTCGTCGACGATCTTCACGCGCATGCCCAGCCACGAGCGCCACGCGACGTCCACGTCCGCGAGGCTGTCCGCCTGCACGAGGTCCTTGGGCAGCGGGGTGCCGAACAGGTCCGACACCGTGAGCTGCGGGTGCCCGTGCTGCATCGCGCGGCGCACCTCGCGCACCGGGTAGCCCGCCAGGACTCCCATGAGCACGGCGCTCGCGGTCTTCCCGCGCCCCGGCCCGCCGATCATGAGGCACCGCCCGCGCACGGCGAACGTCAGGAGCGGCAGCAGCACGAAGCTCGAGTACGACTGGTCGCTCGGCAGCGTGAGCAGCGCCTTCGAGTCGCCGAGGCGGAAGCTCGTCTCCCGCGCGCCGGGCGCCGCGAACTCGACGTCGTAGTGCGGGCTGATGATCGCGTGGTTGACGACCCAGAAGTACGCCTGGCGCAGCTTCTCGTCGAGCGGCAGGCCGCTCGGGGCCGCGCCGCCGTCGGGGCCCGCCTCGGCGACGGGCGTGCCGAACAGGTCGTCGACGCCCAGGGCGAACGGGTCGCGCGCGGCCTGCCCCGCGGGCTGCGGCCGGGTCGGCGCGGAGGACACGTGCTCGAGATCGGTCACGGGCCGATCCTGCCACCGTCGTCCGCGGGTCGTGGGGACGTCCGTGCCGGGTCTGCGAGGCTCGCCGGGGCGGGGCCGAGGATCAGAAGGCGTCGGTGCCGGCCTGGGGGAGCGGGTCGGCGACGTGGCGCGGCGTCGCGAGCAGCGGCCCGACGGCGGCCAGGGCCTGGGCGAGCCGGCTCGCCCGGTCGCCGCGCACCTCGAACCACGGGACGCCGGGGTGGGCGCCGTCAGGCGTCGGGAGCTCGGCGGGCCCGAGGTGCCGCACGACGTCGGCCGGGTCCGCCAGGCGCGGTCCGGTCGCGGCGAGGACCTCGCGGAACCGGTCCTGCATCGCGTGGCGCACGTGCTCGCCGTCGCGCAGGCCGTCCTGGACGAACGGGATCTCGTCGCCGGTGAGGACGTAGAGGTCGGGGCGGCGGGCGGCGGCGAGCGCCTCGACGGTGGGGGAGCGGTGCCCCACGTAGCGCTCGTGCCACAGGGTCGTGGCGAGCACGTCGGTGTCGCACACGAGGAGCGGCACGGGCGACACGGCGGCGCCGTCGTCCTCGCGGCGGGCCTGCTCGCGCGCGACGAGGTCGAACTCGGCGGTGTGCCACGGTGCGGCGAGGCCGCCGGGCCGGACCTCGGACCACTCGCGCCCGAACTCGAGCACGGGATCGAGGCCGAGGTGGGCGGCGAGGTCGGTCGCGAGGGTCGTCGAGCCCGTGGACTCGGCACCCAGCACGACGACGCGCCGCACGTACCAGGACCGGACCGGGGCGGGCAGCGCCCACCAGTGCGCGGCGGGGTCGGCGCGGACCGCGGAGCCGGACACGGGCAGGTGGCGGCGGTCGGGGTCGACCTGGACCCACGTCGCGTCGAACCGCCGCGCGAGCTCGACGCCGTACCGGTCGGACGTGAGCACCGCGTCGACCGGAGGGTCGTCCGGGTCGAGCAACGACCGCATGACCTTGACGTGCTCGTCCCACGCGTGCGGGTCCGCGTAGTCGACGGGGGCGTCGTCGAGCCCGTGCACGACGCGCGCACCGGGCACCTCGGCCCGCAGCCACTCGGCGCGCAGCGCGGCGGGGATCGACTCGCTCGTCGAGGCGAGCACCTGGACGGTGACGCGCTCGCAGCGCGCGAGCGCGGTGCGGACGAGGTGCACGTGGCCGGCGTGCGGCGGGTAGAACTTGCCGATCACGAGGCCGTGGGCGAGCCGGGTCACCGGGCCTGCTCCACGCCGTCGGGCACAGGGGCCGGGCCGACGGCTCGCGGTTCCGCGGTGCCCGCGGCCGGCTCGGCGCCGGGGTCGCGCCGTGCCGCCGACCACTCGCGCAGGCCCTGCACGCACAGCGCGACGAACCCCACGTAGAGCGCGGCGGTGAGCCACAGGCCCTGGCTCGCGTAGAGCCCGACGAGCACCACGTCCGTGGCGATCCACACCCACCAGTTGCCGATCCACTTGCGCCCGAGCATCGTCTGCGCGAGCAGGCTCGACGACGTCGTGAGGGCGTCCCAGAACGGCACTGCGGAGTCGGTCCAGGTGGTGAGGACGGCGACGAGCGCCGCCGTGGTCGCCGCGGCGGCGACCAGCCCGACCACCCACGCCGCGCGCGGCGTGCGGTGCACGACGAGCCGTCCCCGGTCGGTGCCGCCCCGGAGCCACCAGTACCAGCCGAGCGCGCCGAGCACGAGGTACACGACCTGGAGCCCCGCGTTCGCGTAGAGGCCCGCGCCGGTGAACAGCACGAGGAACACGACGTTGTTGGCCAGCCCGACGGGGAACGTCCACACGTTCTGCCGCACCGCGAGCCACACGCACGCGGCCCCCGTGACGAACCCCAGGATCTCCTCGACGCTCACGGGCGCTCACTCTACGGGCGTGCCGCGGACCGCCGGCGGCCGTGACGGCACTGTGACGTGCGCCGCGCTCGGCGGCAGGCGGGCCGTCGAGGCGTTACGGTCGGGACGAGCCCGGTCCCTCCCGGGCACCCCGACGTCGAAGGAGATCTCGCATGCCCACGCGTATCGCTCGTACCGCCTGGAACGGTGGACTGCAGGACGGTCAGGGCCAGGTCGAGCTGTCGAGCTCGAAGGTCGGCACGTACGACGTCTCGTTCCCGCGCCGCGCCGCGGACGACGCGGGCGGCGTCACGAGCCCCGAGGAGCTCATCGCCGCGGCGCACTCGTCCTGCTACGCCATGCAGTTCTCGGCGGTGCTCGCCGAGGCCGGTGCCACGCCCGTCTCGCTCGAGGTGACCGCCGAGGTCACGCTCGCGCCGGACCCCGCCGGCGGCTTCCAGATCCCGACGATCGCGCTCACGGTCCGCGGCGAGGTCGAGGGCATCGACGAGGCCGGGTTCCAGCAGGCGGCCGAGACGGCCAAGGCGACGTGCCCCGTGTCGAAGGCGCTCGCGAGCGTCCCGACGATCACGCTGGACGCCACGCTCGAGAGCTGACGCACGCACACCCGCGCGCCGAGCACGACATGAGGGTCGTTATCCGTGGGATAGCGACCCTCATGTCGTGCTCGGCGACGCTCGGGGCGCAGCCCGGGTGAGTTCAGCGGGGGAGGAGCGGCGGGGTCGAGGTGCCGGCGCCGTCGCGGATACCGTCGACGAGCTCGGCGAGCGTGTCCTTCGCGCCGTGGGCGGGGTGCCACCGCAGGAGCTCCCCGGCGAGGCTCGTGTCCAGCACGGGGACGCGCATCGCCATGTCGAGCCAGCCCTCGCCGACCGGCACCAGGCGGGCCCGCCACGCGGCCGCGACCGCCGTCCGCGCCGTGCCGTAGGGGACGGTGCGCAGCGAGCCGTCCGCGACGACGTCCGCCACGTCCTGCGGCGTGAGCACCGTCGGGTGGGCGACGTTGAACGGCCCCGGGTGGCGGCCCACCACGATGCGCGCGTACGCCTCGGCGACGTCCTCGGCGTGCACCACCTGGAGCCGCAGGCCGTCGGGCAGCGGGACGGTGGGCAGGGGCGCCCGGCGGAGCACGCGCGTGCCGATCGGTCCGAGGAAGTACCGCGTGATCTCGGAGGCGGCGTCGCGCTGGAACACCAGGGCCGAGCGCACGCGCGAGACGACGATCCCGCTGTGGCGGTCGACGTCGTCGAGGAGCGACTCCACGGCCGCCTTGTCCTCGGAGTACGACGATCCGGGCACGCCCTCGACGGGCCAGCCCTCGTTGACCGGGGTGTCGCGCGAGTCGCCCGCGTACGGGGCGGGCGAGTAGGCGCCGACCGACGACGCGGCGACGAGGTGCGCGACCCCGGCGCGCTGCGCGGCCTCGACCACGCGCCGCGTGCCCTCGACGTTGACGCGGCGCAGACGCTTGCGGTCGTGGCTCGGCTGGATCGCCCACGCGAGGTGCACGACGACGTCCGCCCCGGCGAACGCGGCGTCGAGCCGCTCGTCCGCGTCGGGCGCCGCGACGTCCGCGTACCGCCACGTCGCCGCGTCGTGCGGGGCGCGCACGGTGCTGGAGCCGTCGGCGCGCGGCACGCGTCGCGCGACCGCCACGAGGGACGTCACGACGGGTTCGGCCGCGAGCCGGCGCAGCACCGCCGTGCCGACGTTCCCGCTCGCCCCGACGACCACCACGCGCATGCGCTGCCTCCCGACCTCGTCCGCGCCGCCGGGTGTCCGTGTTCGGCGGCCGCTCTCCCGACGCTAGCCCGCCGCGCCCGAGTTCGCCCGGGCGATGGCGAGGACGGCACCCCGCGCGGGCTCGGGGAGCTCGGGCACGAGGACGACGGTGCTCGCGAGGACGAGCCGCTCGATCTCCGCACGGGACAGGTCGCTGCCGCCGAGCCACGCGGCGGTGACGTTCTCGACGAGCGCGACCCAGCCCGCCGCGATGAGCCGCAGGCGCGGCGAGTCCAGGGGCGGGCCGGCCGTCGTCGCGGTGACCGTCGAGGTGAGGCGGGCGACGAGGCCCTCGCGGACGCGCGCGAGCGCGTCCTGCGTCGCGTCGTCCTCGCCGAGAGCGCCCCGCCAGAGGTCCTGCCAGACGAGGCGCCGGGCCTCGACCGCGTCGAGGAACGACGCGACGGCGAGCGCCGGGCGCTCCACGAGGGGACGATCGTCCGGTGCGACGGTCGCCGCCTCGAGCCCCGCCACGGCCTCGAGCGCGACGGCCCGGCGCAGCCCGGCGGTGGACCCGAAGTAGTGGAAGACGAGCGCCTTGGACGCCCCCGCGCGCGCGGCGACGGCCGCGGGCGTGAGCGAGTCCAGGCCGTGCTCGTCGGCCTGCTGCGCGGCGGCGTCGAGCAGCTCGCGACGGCGGTCGGCGGGCTCGCGGCGGCGGCGCGAGCCGTGCGGCTGGCCCGCCGCGTCGGCGGGGGGCGGGGGATCGACGGAGGGGGCGGGCGTGCGGGGCATGACATCCGTTGTACGCCGTTGTTGACCGCGAGTCAACAAGAGGCGTAGCGTTGTTGACCGTGAGTCAACGGCGTCCTCGGTGAGGACCGGGGACCCACGAGAGGGAAGAGCCGGGATGCAGATCACGCTGACGGACGTCCGCGTCGACGGGCGGCGCGAGCCGATGCTCGAGCCGATGGACCTCGCCTGGTCCACGGGCGAGAGCGTGCTCGTCGCGGGCGAGCCCGGGCACGGGCACACCGCCCTCGCGCTCGTCGCCACGGGACGGTTCGACCCGTCCGCGGGCGAGGTCCGGCTCCTGCCGGCGAGCACGCCGTCGCGCCGCGCCGGGCGCGCGTCCCGCGGCGCCGCCGCGACCCTGCGCGACGTGACCGCCGTCGTCGACGTCCCCGGCATCAGCGAGCCCGACGACGCGCTCACCGTGTCCGACGTCGTCGCCGAGGGCCTCGCGCTCGCCGGGCGACGGTCGCTGCCCTCCGACGTGACGCGCTGGCTCGCCGACCACTCGCTCACTGCCGACCGCGCGCGGCGCCTCGACCAGGTCCCCGGGGTCGTGCGCACGGCGCTGCTCGCGGCGCTCGCGGCCGAGGACCCCGACGTCCGCTTCCTCGTGCTCACCCTCCCCGACCGCCACGGGGGCGAGCCGTCGGGCTGGTGGGAGGTCGCGCAGTCCCTCGCCGCCGCGGGCTACGGCGTCCTCGTCCAGTGCACGCGCGCGTCGGCCCGCGACCTCGGCGTCGACCTGCCCCCGGCCCGCGGCGCCTCGATCCACGAGCCGCCCGTCGTCGTGCTCCGCACCCGCCCCACCCCGCCGCCCGACCCGGACCCGGTCGAGGCACCCGCCGCTGCCGAGAACGACCCCGAGGAGGGCCGATGACCGCGATCCGCCTCGGGCTGTCCGAGCTGCGCCGCCTCGCCGCGGGCACGCTGCCGCGCCTCGCCATCCTCGCGATGGCGCTCATCCCCACGCTCTACGCCGGGCTGTACCTGTTCGCGAACCACGACCCGTACGACAAGCTCGACCAGATCCCGGCCGCGCTCGTGGTGCTCGACGAGGGCACCACGACCACCGACGCCCAGACGGGAGCGACGACGGAGCGCCACTTCGGCCGCGACGTCGCCGAGCAGCTCCTCGACGACGGCGGCTTCGGGTGGGTCGAGACGAGCCAGGTCGACGCCGAGTACGGCGTGCGGTCGGGGCGGTACGACGCCGCGCTCGTCATCGGCCCGACGTTCTCCGCCGACCTCGCGTCCGCGGGCGAGTTCGAGCCCCAGCAGGCGAGCCTCACCCTCATCACCAACGACGCGAACAACTACCTCGCGCGCACCATCGCGGACCAGATCGTCGGCAAGGTGCGCGACTCGATCGCCGAGCAGGTCGGCACCGAGGCCGCGGACACGTTCCTACGCGGCTTCGCCTCCATCCACACCAATCTCGCGGACGCCGTCGACGGCGCGGACCAGCTCCTCGACGGCGCGACGCAGCTGCGCGACGGACTCGTCACCGCCGACGACGGCGCGCACACGCTCGCCGACGGTGCCGGCCAGGCCGCCGACGGCGCCGAGCGCCTCGACGCGAGCACCGGGACGCTCGCGGACGCCGTCGGGCAACTCGACGACGGCGCCGAGTCGCTCGCGTCCGGGCTCGGCACGCTCCGGGGTGCGACGTCGTCCCTGCCCGCCCAGACCCAGCAGCTCGCCGACGGCGCCGCGCAGGTCGCGGACGGGAACGCGCAGGTCGCGCAGTACGGGCAGCAGGCCGCCGACGCGGCGGGCCAGGTGCTCCCGACGCTCGACGCGATCCGCGGCGACGTCGACGCGCAGCTCGACCAGCTCGTCGCCGACGGCGTCATCGACCAGGCGACGGCCGACCAGGTGCGGTCGCAGGTCGCGCCCGTGCTCGACCAGCAGCGCGAGCAGGTCCAGGGCGCCGTCGACCAGGTGACCGCGGCGTCCGGGAAGCTCGACCAGCTCGCCGACGGCTCGCGCCAGGTGTCCGACGGCGCGGCGCGGCTCGCGGCCGCGACGCCCCAGCTGACCTCCGGCATCGCGAGCGCCGCCGACGGCGCGGACCGCCTCGCCGACGGCACCGGGCAGCTCGCCGCCGCGACCCCGCAGCTCGTGGACGGCGTCTCGCAGCTCGCCGACGGCACGCGCCAGGTGTCCGACGGCGCGACCTCCCTCGCGGACGGGACGTCGCAGCTGCGCGACGGGTCGGGCGAGCTCGTCGACGGCGTCACGCAGCTCCGCGACGGGCTCGCCGAGGGCCTCGGGCAGGTGCCGGACCTCGACGAGCAGACGCGCCAGGACACGGCCGAGACCATCGGCAACCCCGTCTCCGTCGAGAACGAGGCGCTCTCCTCCGCCGGCACCTACGGCGGCGGCCTCGCGCCGTTCTTCCTCTCGCTCGCGACGTGGATCGGCGCCTACGTGCTGTTCCTCCTCGTGCGCCCGCTGTCGTCGCGCGCCCTCGCCGCCGGGCGGTCCGGCCTGGCCACCGCCCTGGGCGGGTGGCTCACCCCGGCCGCGATCGGCGTCGTGCAGGTCGCGGCCATGTTCACCGTGACCAAGTTCGCGCTCGACATCGACCCGGTGCACGGCGTCGGGACCGCGCTGTTCCTCGTGCTGGTGTCCGCGACGTTCGTCGCGATCCTCCAGGCGCTCAACGTCTGGCTCGGCGCGGCCGGCCAGTTCCTCGGGCTCGTGCTCATGCTCGTCCAGCTCGTCACCGCGGGCGGCACGTTCCCGTGGCAGACCATCCCGCAGCCGCTGCGCTCGATGCACCAGTTCCTGCCCATGACCTACGCCGTCGAGGGACTGCGCCAGCTCCTGTACGGCGGGAACATGGCGACGGTGACGCGCGACGTCACGGTGCTCGTCGTCGTTCTGGTCACCGCCCTCGCGCTGACGACCGTCGCGGCCCGCAAGCAGCGCGTCTGGACGATCAAGAAGCTCCAGCCGGAGCTCGTCCTCTGACCCACGAGACAGAGCCCAGGTCCGCCGAGGTAGAGCCGTGGTCTGCCGAGGTAGAGGCGTGGTTCTCGTGCCCGACGGCGCGTGGTCGCCCTGGGTGGTCGGGGTGGGTGGTGGTGCCGCGTCTACCATCCGCGCCGCTCGTTCCTCGCGTCGCTCCCGTGTATTCGGTCGGGATCGTCCTGCGTTCGCAAGCTCACTCCGGACGATCCCTCGTCCAGGCCCGCCACGACGCGGCACCACCACCCACCCCGCCCGGCGTCGTCTCACCGTGGTCTTCGCTCACCTGGGCGGACTGCCCGCGGCGTCGTTCGCTCACGGCGGGTGGCGACCCGCCCGCGGTGGGCGACCGGCCGCCGTCGGGCAGCAGGGGCCCATGCCGGCCGCAACCTCGGCCGTGTTAGGGGACCACGCGCCGTCCGGCATGACCAGGCCTCGACGTCGGCGGACCAGGCCTCGACGTCGGCGGACCACCCTTCTACCTCGACGGACCAGGCCTCTACCTCGATCAACAAGGGCTCTACCTCGGCAGATCGGCTGTCAGGGGGCGGACGGTCGCGGAGGTCGGGGCGCGAGGGTGCGAGAATCGCGACGTGTCCGCTGAGATCGACGCCACCCCGACCCCTGCCCCGCAGCACGACGGGAACGGTTCGCGGCGGTCCGGCTCCCGCGCGACGACGTCGCCGGAGGCGGAGCGCGCGGCCGCTCTCCGCGAGGCCGAACGCGCGGCCGACGTCGCGCGCACGGCGCTCGCCGAGGCGCTGCGCACGGTCGTGCGCGGCGGGGTGGACTCCTCCACGCGGCGCCGGGCCGAGTACTCGACGGACGCGTCGAACTATCGCGTCGTGCCCGAGGCCGTCGTGTATCCGCAGGACGCGGACGACGTCGTCGCCGCGCTCGACGTGCTGCGCGAGCTCGAGGTGCCGGTCACGGCACGCGGCGCCGGGACGTCGGTCGCGGGGAACTCGATCGGGCCGGGCGTGGTCCTGGACTTCACGCGGCACGTGAACCGCGTGCTCGACGTCGACCCGGAGGCGCGCACGGCGCGCATCGAGCCGGGCGTCGTGATGTCGGCGCTCCAGCAGCAGGCCGCGCCGCACGGGCTGCGGTTCGGGCCGGACCCGTCGACGCAGAACCGCGCGACGCTCGGCGGCATGATCGGGAACAACGCGTGCGGGCCGCACGCCGTCGCGTACGGGCGCACGGTCGACAACGTGATCGAGCTCGACGTCGTCGACGGCCACGGCCGCCGCTTCACCGCGGGCAAGGGCGACCCGACGTTCGCAGCGGTCCCCGGGCTCGCGGAGCTCGTCCGCGAGAACCTCGCGCTGATCCGCACGGAGTTCGGGCGGTTCGGGCGCCAGGTGTCGGGGTACTCGCTCGAGCACCTGCTGCCGGAGAACGGGTCAGACCTCGCGAAGGCGCTCGTCGGCACCGAGGGCACGCTCGTGACGATCCTCGAGGCGACGGTCCGCCTGGTGCCGGTGCCGTCGAAGCCGACGCTCGTCGTGCTGGGCTACCCGGACATGCCGTCCGCGGCCGACGACGTCCCGACCTTCCTGAACCTCAGCCCGCTCGCGGTCGAGGGCCTCGACGCGCGGCTCGTCGACGTCGTGCGTCGCGCCAAGGGCGACGCGTCCGTCCCGCCGCTGCCGCCGGGCGCCGGCTGGCTCATGGTCGAGGTCGGGGGCGCCACCCCCGAGGAGGCGATGGCGAACGCGGAGGCGATCGTCGCGGCGTCGGGCAGCGAGGCCACGATGATCCTGCCCGCGGGACCCGAGGCGACCAAGATGTGGCAGATCCGGGCCGACGGCGCGGGGCTGGCCGGACGCACGCCCGCGGGCGAGCAGGCGTGGCCGGGCTGGGAGGACTCCGCCGTCCCGCCGGAGAAGCTGGGCGACTACCTGCGCGACCTCGACGCGCTCATGGCGCGCTACGGCGTCGACGGCCTGCCGTACGGGCACTTCGGCGACGGGTGCGTGCACCTGCGCATCGACATCCCGCTCGAGGCGTCGGGGTCGGTGCTGCGCACGTTCATGCTGGAGGCGGCCGAGCTCGTCGCGAAGTACGGCGGCTCGCTCTCGGGCGAGCACGGCGACGGCCGCGCACGCTCGGAGCTGCTCCCGGTCATGTACAGCCCCGAGGCGATCGCGCTCATGGAGCAGTTCAAGGCGCTGTTCGACCCGCGGGACGTGATGAACCCGGGCGTCGTCGTGCGCCCGAGCGCGGTCGACGACGACCTGCGCCGCCCGCACGCGCACCCGCTGCTGTCGAAGGTCGGCGCGTCGGGGACGCCCGGGACGAGCACGGCCGCGCCCGCGAAGGTCACCAAGATCTCACGCCGCGCCGGCTACCAGGGCTTCTCGTTCGCGCACGACCACGGCGACATGACCCAGGCCGTGCATCGCTGCGTCGGCGTCGGCAAGTGCCGCGCGGACACCAGCGCCGCGGGCGGGTTCATGTGCCCGTCGTACCAGGCGACCAAGGACGAGAAGGACGTCACGCGCGCCCGCGCCCGCGTGCTCCAGGAGGCCGTGAACGGGACGCTCGTCGGCGGGCTCGCGGCGCCGGAGGTGCGCGACTCGCTCGACCTGTGCCTGTCCTGCAAGGCGTGCTCGAGCGACTGCCCCGCGGGCGTCGACATGGCGCAGTACAAGTCCGAGGTCCTCTACCGGACGTACCGCGGCAAGCTGCGCCCGGTCGACCACTACTCGCTCGGCTGGCTCCCGATCTGGGCGCGGCTCGCGACGGGGATGCCGCGCCTGGCCAACAAGCTGCTCGGGTTCCGACCGCTCGCGAAGACGGTCCTGTGGGCGGGCGGCATGGACACGCGCCGCTCGATGACGACGTTCGCCGAGGTGCCGTTCCGCACGTGGTGGAAGCGCGGCGGCGCGACCCAGGGCGTGCCCGGCCTGCGCATCGGCGAGCGGCCCGGCCACCCCGTGCGCGACGAGCGCCCCAAGGTCGTGCTGTGGACCGACTCGTTCAGCGACAACATGTCGCCGGGCGTGCCGCAGGCGGCCGTCAAGGTGCTCACCGCGGCCGGGTACGACGTCGTCGTCCCGGACGAGCAGGCGTGCTGCGGCCTCACGTGGATCAGCACGGGCCAGCTCGACGGCGCGCGCAAGCGCCTGGAGAACCTCCTGTCCGTGCTCGGCCCGTACGCCGTGAACGGCATCCCGATCATGGGGCTCGAGCCCTCGTGCACCGCCGTGCTGCGCTCCGACCTCGTGGACCTGTTCCCCGACGACCCGCGCGCCCAGGCCGTCTCCGCGGCGACGCGGACGCTCGCGGAGCTCCTCACGTCGGTCGACACCGCCCCGGGGCGCGAGTCCGGGTGGCGCGTGCCGGACCTGTCGGACGTCACCGCCGTCGTGCAGCCGCACTGCCACCAGCACTCGGTGATGGGCTTCGCCGCGGACGAGCGGCTCCTGCGCGACGCGGGCGCGACGATCAAGGTCCTCGCCGGCTGCTGCGGCCTCGCGGGCAACTTCGGCATGCAGAAGGGCCACTACGAGACGTCGGTCGCCGTCGCGGAGAACGCGCTCCTGCCCGCGCTGCGCGACGCCGCCCCCGGCGACGTGTACCTCGCGGACGGGTTCTCGTGCCGCACGCAGGCCGACGACCTCGCCGGTGTGCAGGGCAAGGCCCTCGTCGAGCTGCTCGCCGAGCGGCTCTGAGCGTCGCGGGCGGCCGGCGTGCCCGACGGCGCGCGCTCGCCCGGGGCGGCCGTCAGCCGCGCGCGGGGTGCACGTCCGTGATCGCGTAGCACTCCTCGTCGTCGATCGCGCGCGGCACCGGGTCGAGCGTGAGCGACGTCGGGTAGCCCAGCTCGTCGTCGAACGCGACGTCGGTGACGACGTCGTGGCGCTCGTCGACGAGGTCGAGGAACCCGTCGATCGTGCGGCCCCCGCTCTCGACGTAGGACTCGGGGGTCATCTCCAGGTGCGCGAGGCTCGCGGAGACCGCGAGCACCTCGCCGCCTGCGACCTCGACGTCGAAGTCCCCGACGAGGGCGCGCTCGCCGCACGACGACGTGAGCGTGAACGCGTAGTCGTCGTACCCCGCCGCGGCCCACCGGTCCCGCGCGTCCGACAGCCCGGCGACCGGCCACGGTACGCCTGCGGGCGGGGCTGCGGGCGCGCACGCGGCCGCTCCGGACGAGACGGCGAGCAGCCCGCCCAGGGCGAGCGCCGCCGTCGTCGCGGACGGGCGGGGGCTGCGGCGCGGCGTCGTCTCCATGCCCTGCTCGTGTCCCGACCCGGCCCGGTCTTGCCGTGCGCTGCACGTTCGTGCACCGAGGTGCGGTCCGTGGGGCCCGGCGTGAGCATGGCAGGGGAGCGCCACCGCGGGCGGCGCTCCTTTCCTGTCGTCGGCGGTGAGAGGGAGTGGCATGTACTACTCGAGCGGCAACTACGAGGCGTTCGCGCGGCCGCGCAAGCCGGAGCGGACGGACCGGATCGGGTCCGTCCATCTCGTGGGGGCGGGGCTCGCCTCGCTCTCGGCGGCGGGCTTCCTCGTCCGCGACGGCCAGGTCCCCGGCGAGAGGATCACGGTCTACGAGCGGCTCCGGCTGCCCGGCGGCGCGCTCGACGGCATCAAGGAGCCGCGGCGCGGGTTCGTGATCCGCGGCGGGCGCGAGCTCGAGGACCACATGGAGTGCCTGTGGGACCTGTTCCGCTCCGTGCCGTCGATCGAGACCGAGGGCGTCTCGGTGCTCGACGAGTTCTACTGGCTCAACAAGGACGACCCGAACTTCTCGCTCCAGCGCGTCACCGAGGACCGCGGCAAGGACGCGCGGTTCGACAACCTGTTCCGCCTCGACGAGAAGGCGCAGAAGGAGGTCACGAAGATCTTCCTCGCCCGCCGCGAGGACATGGAGGGCAAGTCGATCGAGGACGTCATGTCGAGGCACTTCCTCGACAGCCAGTTCTGGCTCTACTGGCGCACGATGTTCGCGTTCCAGGAGTGGCACAGCGCGCTCGAGTTCAAGCTCTACCTGCACCGGTTCATCCACCACGTCGGCGGCCTGCCGGACCTCTCGGCGCTGAAGTTCACCAAGTACAACCAGTACGAGTCGATGGTCCTGCCGCTCACGCGCTGGCTCATGGACCAGGGCGTCACGTTCCGGTTCCACGTCGAGGTCACCGACGTCGACTTCGAGCTCGCGCCGGACCGCAAGGTCGCGACGCGGCTGCACCTGCTCGACCACGGGGCGGGCCACGGGACCGGCGGGGCCGCCGTCGAGCAGACGATCGACCTCGGCGAGGACGACCTCGTCATCGCGACCATCGGGTCGCTCACCGAGAACTCCGACAACGGCGACCAGCACACCCCGGCTCGCCTGGACACCGGGCCGGCGCCCGCGTGGGACCTGTGGCGGCGCGTCGCCGCGAAGGACCCGGCGTTCGGCCGGCCCGACGTGTTCAGCACCGACATCCCGCGCACCAAGTGGCAGTCCGCGACCGTCACGACGCTCGACCGGCGCATCCCCGAGTACATCGAGCGCATCTGCCAGCGCGACCCGTTCAGCGGCAAGGTCGTCACGGGCGGCATCGTCACCGCGCGCGACTCGGCGTGGCTCATGAGCTGGACGGTGAACCGGCAGCCGCACTTCAAGGCGCAGTCGCCGGACGAGATCGTCGTGTGGGTCTACGGGCTGTTCGTGGACACCCCGGGCGACTACGTGAAGAAGTCGCTCCAGGAGTGCACGGGCGAGGAGATCACGCAGGAGTGGCTGTACCACCTCGGCGTCCCCGAGGCCGACATCCCGACCCTCGCCGCCGAGGCCGCGAGCTGCGTGCCGGTGATGATGCCGTACGTCACGGCGTTCTTCATGCCCCGGCACGCGGGCGACCGGCCGCAGGTCGTGCCCGACGGGGCGCGGAACTTCGCGTTCATCGGCCAGTTCGCCGAGACGACGCGGGACACGATCTTCACCACCGAGTACTCCGTGCGCACCGGCATGGAGGCGGCCTACCAGCTCCTCGACCTGGAGCGCGGCGTCCCCGAGGTCTTCAACAGCACCTACGACGTCCGCAAGCTGCTCGCCGCGGTGAGCGCCCTGCGCGACGGTGAAGAGCTCGACATCCCCGGGCCGCGGATCCTGCGCGACCGGCTCCAGAAGAAGGTCGACGCCACCGAGATCGGCGAGCTGCTCGCCGAGTTCAGCCTCCTGTCCCACCACGAGTGACCTCGCGGCTCGGCGTGGCAGCATCGATCGCATGTCGCACCCCGAGGTCCTCGCTCGCCGCTACCTCGGCTGGCTCCTGCTGACCGAGGGCACACGGGCCGAGCGCCTGCGGGCGGAGGCAGAGGTCGGCGTCTCGGAAGAGGTGCGGAGCTGCGTCGAGCACGACGCCGATCCGTTGCCGCTGCTCGACGCGCTCGTCGCGCAGGCTGTCGCGAGCGAGGACGAGCGCCTCGTCACGAGGCTCGGGGCCGGGCTGGTCGAGGAGGCGGTCGTCGGGCGGCCCGACCTTGCCGGTCGCATCGCCGCACGATGCCGTGCCGAGCCGGCCTGGAGCGAGGTCGTGCGGGGTGCGTGGGTGGACGAGCGCCGGGCGCGCGACCTCCCGCCGCCGCTCGGCGCGCTCGTCACCGTCCTGAAGGGCTGACGCCGGTCCCGCGGGCGCTGCGGACCGCGTCGGCGAGGCGCGCGACGGCCTCGCCGACGCGGGCGTCGGCGAGGTTGCCGTACCCGAGCACGAGGGTCGTGGACCGGTCGGCGGGGCGGACCTGGTAGCGGCGCAGGTCGACGACCGTCACCTCGCGCCGCGCGGCCTCGCGCACGACGTGCGCGGCGTCGGGAGCGGGGTCGTCCGGTGCGCTCGGCAGGGAGAGGAGCGCGTGCATGCCTGCCGCGATGCCGCTCACCGCGGCGTCCGGCAGCTCGCGGGCGAGGGCGTCGAGCACGGCGTCGCGACGACGGCGGTACCGGCTGCGCGCTCCGCGCAGGTGCCGGTCGTACCCGCCCGAGGCGACGAACCTCGCGAAGGTGAGCTGGTCGACCGTGGAAGGGGCGGCCGCCGCGCCGTGCGCGGGGGAGGCGGCGCGCACCACCGACTCCCGCCAGCGTGCGGGCACGACCATCCACCCGACGCCGAACGCCGGGCTCATCGTCTTGCTCACCGACCCCAGCAGGACCACGCGCTCGGGATCGAGCTGCTGGAGCGCGGCGACGGGCCGGCGGTCGTAGCGGAACTCGGCGTCGTAGTCGTCCTCGACCACGACGCCGTCGACGGCACAGGCCCACGCGAGGACCGCCTCGCGCCGCTCGGGCGCCAGCGCGGCGCCGGTGGGGAACTGGTGCGCGGGCGTGAGCAACGCCGCGCGGGCCCCCGTCCGCCGCGACGCCGCGACGAGCGCCTCGACGTCCGCGCCCGCGTCGTCCACGGGGACGGGGACGGGGGTGAGGCCGACGCGGCCGGCGACGTCGCGCAGCACCGACCAGCTCGGGTCCTCGACGAGCAGGTGCGTGTGGCCCGCCTCGACGAGCGCCGCGGCGACGCGCGCCATCCCGTCGGTCGCGCCGCGCGTGAGCACGACGGCGTCGTCCGCCCCGGCGACGACGCGGGCCCGGCGCAGGTGGTCGGCGACGACGGCCCGCGCGTGCGGGTGCCCGGCGGGGGAGGGCTGGCCGAGGTCGTCGTTCGACGCCGTGCCCCCGGACGTGCCGAGCGCCTCCCGTGCCGCCCGCAGCCACGCGTCGCGCGGGACGTGGCGCAGGTCGGGCACGCCCGGAGCGAGGTCGAACCGGGCCCGCGCGGCGTACGTCCGGCCGGTGCCGGGCTGTCCAGGGTCCACGAGCGTGGGCGCGGGTCTGCTGCCGGCTGCGGCGGAGACGCGTGTCGCCGAGCCGGTGCGTGCGTCGAGGAAGCCCTCGGCGACGAGCTGGCCGTAGGCCTCCGTGACGACCCACCGCGACACCCCGAGCGCCTCGGCGAGCTGGCGGCTCGGTGGCAGAGCCGCCCCGACCGGGACGCGGCCGGTGTGCACCGCGTCCCGGACCGCGCGCTCGAGCCGCTCGACGCGCGACCCCGGCCCCGTCCCCAGGTCGAGCAGGGCCTCCCAGGCGAGCTCCGCCGTCGTGCCCGAACGTGTCCGCAGTGAATTGGTCTGGTCAAGCCCCATGGAATCGGACCGTACACCCGTGCCGATCTCTCCATAGCGTGGAGCACGTCATCCGGACCACGGTCCACCTCGGACCACTCGGGTCCACCACGAACCTCGGGAGACCACCATGCGGTACCGCACCATCGGCGACGGGCGCACCTCCTTCGACGTGTCGACCCTCTGCCTCGGCACGATGAACATGGGCACGCTCGTCGACGAGGACACGTCGTTCGCGATCCTCGACCGCTACCTCGAGGCGGGCGGCACGTTCCTCGACACGGCGAACAACTACAGCTTCTGGGCCGGCGGCCACGGTCGTGACAGCGAGGACCTGCTCGGCCGCTGGCTCGCGAGCCGTGGCGTGCGCGACGACGTCCGCATCGCGACCAAGCTCGGCGCGGCGAAGAAGGACCCCGCCCTGCCGCTCCAGAACGCCGAGCCCACGAACTTCCAGGGCCTGGGCGCCGACGTCGTCGCGTACGAGGCGCACGAGAGCCTGCGCCACCTCGGCGTCGACCACGTGGACGTGCTCTACGGGCACGTCGACGACCACGACACGGCGATCGCCGAGACCGTCGGCGCGTTCGGCAAGCTCCAGGCCGAGGGCGTCGTCGGCATCACGGGCATCTCGAACGTCGCGCTGTGGCGCGTCGTCGAGGCGCGGGAGGAGGCGCTGCGCCAGGGCATCGCGCCCTACGGGCTCGTCCAGCAGAACTACACCTACGCCTACCCGACGCCGGAGGTCGGCCGGCACAACTGGGCGTCGTACGAGCTGCTCGACTACGCGGCGTCCACCGGCGTCGACGGGCGCCCCCCGCTCGCCGTCACCGCCTACTCGCCGATCCTCCAGGGCGCGTACGTCCGCCGCGACAAGCCGCTGTGGGACGGGTTCGACCACCCGACCACGCGCGAGCGCATCCGCCTCCTGCACGAGGTCGCGGGCGAGCTCGGCGCGACGCCGAACCAGGTCGTGCTCGCGTGGCTCCTCGGCGGCGAGCACCCGGTGGTCCCGATCATCGGGCCCAGCACGCTCGAGCAGCTCGACGAGCTCCTGGGTGCTGCCGACCTCGAGCTCGACCCGGAGCTGCGCGCCCGCCTCGACGCCGCCTGAGCCCGCGTGTCCGCCCGGCCCGACGCCTCGGCGACGGGCCGGGCTGCCACCATGGGGCCGTGCCCACCACCGTCGTACGCGTCCGGCCGGACGACTGGCGCGACCTCCGGGACGTCCGCCTGCGCGCGCTCGCGGACGCGCCGTCCGCGTTCGGCTCGACGCTCGCGCGCGAGGTCGCCCTTCCCGACGACGTCTGGCACGAGCGCGCGGCGCAGGGCCGCACGCTCCTCGCGCGGACGGTGCTCGACGACGGCACGCCCGACGACGGCACCCTGGCCGAGGGCGACCGGTCGCCCGGTCCGGTGGTCGGCGTCGCCGCGGTCGTCCCCTCGCCCGACGACCCGACCGTGGCCGAGCTCGTGTCCGTGTGGGTCGACCCGGGCGCGCGGGGCACCGGCGTCGCGGCGGCGCTCCTGCGTTCCGCCGACGCGCTCGCCGCCGAGCTCGGGGCGCGGACGCTCGCGCTCTGGGTGACCGCGACGAACGACCGGGCGCTGCGGCTCTACGAGCGCACCGGCTTCGCGCCGACCGGTGCGACCAAGCCCCTCCCGAGCGACCCGCGCCTCGCCGAGCTGCGGATGGCTCGGCGCGTCGCCGGGTAGGGTGCGGGGACCTGCTGCCGGACCGTGCCGAGGGGGCCGCGTGGAGTTCCAGGACGTCGTCCGACGTCGACGCATGGTGCGCCGGTTCACCGACGAGCCGGTCGCGCCGGAGGCGGTCGACCGCCTCGTGCGCAACGCGGTCCGCGCGCCGAGCGCGGGGTTCGCGCAGGGGTGGTCGTTCCTCGTGCTCACCGAGCCCGACGACGTCGCGCGCTTCTGGTCCGCGAGCTCGCCCGAGCAGCCCGAGCGGAGCATGAGCGCGTGGCTCGCCGGGATGCGCACCGCGCCCGTGCTCGTCGTGGTCCTCACGTCGAAGGACGTCTACCTCGACCGGTACGCCGAGGACGACAAGGGCTGGGCCGACCGCGACGAGAACCGCTGGGCCGTGCCGTACTGGCACGTCGACGCGGGGATGGCGGCGCTGCTCATGCTCCAGACCGCCGTCGACGAGGGGCTCGGCGCGTGCTTCTTCGGCGTCGCGCCCGGCGAGGTCGCGCGGCTGCGCGCGGCGTTCGACATCCCCGACGCGTACGCGCCGACCGGGGTCGTCGCCGTCGGGCATCCCGCGGACAGAGCGACCACGGGCTCGCCGCGGCGTCGCTCGCGCAAGCCGCTCGACGACGTCGTGCACCGCGGCCGCTGGGGAGAACGACCGTGACGCGGGCGGGCCTGCGCGCCGGTGCGCTCGTCGCGGGCCTCGTGGTCGGCGTCCTCGGTGCCGGTGCCTGCACGGGGAGCCCGACGCCTGAGGGGCCGACGAGCGGGCCCTCCGCGACGCGGACGGGGGAGGCGCCCGGTGGGGGCTCGAGCGACGGCCCGACCACCACGGCGGACCCCGACGCCGCGCCGGGAGCCCCGGAAGGCCTGGGCGACCCGACGGCCGGCTCCTCCGCCGGGCCGGGTGGCGGCTCGTCAGAGCCTGCCCCCGAGATCACGAGCCTGGGCGGCGCGGCTGCCGCAGCACCGCTCGTCGCGCGTGCCGGATGGCAGGTCGTCGGAGCGAGCGGGGGGTGCGTCCTGTCGGCCCGGGGGACCGGCGACCCGGGGACACCGACGGCAGGCCCGCGCGACGCCTCCGCCGCCCTGCTCGCGGAGACGGTCACCGCGGACGGCGGCGACCCGGACGGCGCGACGCGCGACGTCCTGCTGCCGGTCGGCTCCGACGGCGGGGCCGTCCAGGGCGTCAACGCCGTCGCGCAGGACTGGACCGTCGAGTCTCCGCGGGGACCGCTGCGGGTACGGGGTGCCGCGCGCGTCGTCGCCGTGCCCGCCTTCGACGGCAGCACGACCACGCAGTCCGTCGTGCTCGCGCTGGACTGCCCCGCGCCGTTCGACGAGGGCGCGTGGCAGCACCTCCTCGCCGACGTGCGCGTCGGCCTCGTCGCGCCCGTCGAGGTCCTCGGCACCTGGCCGTCGTAGCGGCCGGTCCTCGGAAGGCTCAGGCGTCGTGGTCGCGCAGCGCCGGGACGTGCAGCCCGACGGCGGCGCGCGCGTCCGCGGGCAGCTCGCCCCAGTCCTCCACGGTGTCGAGGTCGACCGCGGTCCCGGGCCGCTGTACGACGACGGCCCGCAGCCCGAGGCGCTCGGCCTCCGCGACGTGGGCCGCACGGCTGTCCGGCCCGAACCGGAACCGGAACCCCGCGGAAGCCGGGACCTCGAGGGCGAGCAGGTTCGTGCCGGCGCCCCGGCGGTCCGTCGCGACGACGACCGGGGCGTCCTCGGCGAGCAACGCCTCCACGTCGACGGGCGTGAGCGCGGGGAGGTCGGCGTGCGCCACGAGCAGCCGCACCGGACCCCGGGTCGCCGCGTCCTCCGACGCTATCTCGCGGCCGAGGTCGACCGCCGCGTCCAGCCCCGGCCGGTCCACGGGCTGGAGCACGATGCGCAGCCGGTCCGCGTCGGCGGTCAGCAGGGGGAGACCGTCGGACCCGGTGGCGTGCGCCGCGTCGGCGGACGCGTCCACCACGACCTCCCGCAGCGCCCGCCAGGTGAACCGCGGGTCCGACGTCACCACGACCACGCGCTCGACGCCGTCGCTCGCGAGCAGCGTCCCCACGACGTGCCGCGCGAGCACGGCGATCAACCTGCTGCGCGAGGCGGGGTCGAGGACGTGCGCGAGCCGCGACTTCCCCGACGACCCGTCGCGCAACGGCACGACGGCGACCACGCGCGCCGGGCGGCCCGGCCCACCGTGGTGAGCGCCGCCGTCGGGCGGCACGAGGTCACCCACGAGCGATCCCCGCCGACGCGAGCAGCGTGCGCGCGAGACGCTCGCGGCCCGCGGCGCCGCCCATGACGGTGTCGGTGACGACGACCTCCAGCCCCAGCGCCCGCACGTCGTCGGCGAGGTGGGCGTCGTGGTCGTCGATCACCATGACGTCGACGAGCCCGACGTACAGGCGCGCGACGCCGAGCGCCGAGACCTCGTGCCCGAGCGTCGTGAGGATCTGCGCGGCGGGTCCCTTGATCGCGCGACCGCCGACGATCGGGCTCACCGCGACGCGGCGCGCGGACGTCCCGGCGAGCGCGTCCCGCACGCCCGCGACGCCCAGCACCGGCTCCACCGACAGGAACGGGTTCGACGGCGCGACCACGACGACGTCGGCGCCGGTCACCGCGTCGAGCACTCCGGGCGCCGGGCGCGCGGCCTCGATGCCGTCGTAGACGAGTCCCAGCACGTCGTCCGCGTGCCGGCGCCCCACGAAGTACTCCTGGAACCCGAGGCGCCCCGCGGGCGTGTCGACGAGCGTCGCGACGCGGTCGTCGCTCACGGGCAGCACGCGCGCCCGGACGCCGAGCGCGGTCGTGAGCCGCGCGGTCACGTCGGTCAGCGACGACCCCGCGCGCAGCCCGGCTGTCCGCACGACGTGCGTCGCGAGGTCGCGGTCGCCGAGCGTGAACCACGTGTCCTCGCCGAGCCGGCCCATCGCCTCCAGCGCCGCGTACGTCTCGCCGACCACGCCCCAGCCGCGCTCCTCGTCCGCGAGCCCGGCGAGGGTGTACGTCACGGTGTCGAGGTCGGGCGAGATCCACAGCCCGTGGAGCTCGACGTCGTCCGCGACGTTGACGACGACCGTGAGGTCGGCTCCAGCGAGGTCCAGGCCGTGCGCGAGGCGTGCCCCGCCGACCCCGCCCGCGAGCACGGTCACGCGGTCGGTGCGGTGTTCTGCTGTCACGACGACGAGCCTACGTCGGGGCGGGGGAGTCCCGGCGGCCCTCTCCCGGACCTCGCGCGCGGGCCCGTCCGGTCCCGCCGCGGTTCGTGCGCCGCACCCGTGCCACGATGGGCCCATGGCCGTCTTCGCCTTCTCCGTCGCCCCGCTCGGTGCCGGCGAGTCCGTCGCGGACTCCGTCGCCGAGGCCGTCCGCATCGTCCGCGAGTCGGGCCTGCCCAACCGCACCACCGCGATGTTCACCGAGATCGAGGGCGACTGGGACGCCGTCATGCCCGTTATCCAGCGCGCGACCGAGGCCGTCGGCGCGGGCGGCCATCGGGTCTCGCTCGTCATCAAGGCCGACATCCGTCCGGGACGCACGGGGGAGCTCACCGGGAAGGTCGAGCGGGTCGAGGAGCGCCTCGCGGCCGAGTCGGAGGAGACCGGGCACGCCTGACCTGCGGTGTCTCGTGAGGACGGTTCGACCGGTTCGCGGGACTTGACCGGCGACGTAGGCTATGGCGCAAACGCCCCCGCCCAGGTCGCGTTCCGCTGCCGCAGGAGATCTCCCGATGCCCCTCTTCGAGGTGGACGCCGAGCGTCCCGTACTGGTCCAGCCGCCCCAGCCGGCAGGAGCGTTCGGGACCGACGCGCAGCGGGTCGTGGACGGGAACATCGAGGGGCTGCTGGGCGAGCAGATCTTCCCCGTCGCGCAGGGCACGTCCGACGACGAGCCCCACCTCCTCGCGCTCGATGCCGCCGGCCTCCCGGTCGTCATCGAGGTCACCGCGGAGCTCACGGAGGACGCCCTCACCGCGGCGCTCAACCACGCCGGCCGGGCCGGGCGCCTCACGCGCGCCGAGCTCGCCGCCCGCTACACGGGCGGTGCCTCGCGGTTCCAGCAGGACGTGGCCGCCTTCTACGACAACGTCCCGCTCACGCGCTCCCAGGCGACCGCCCGGGCGACCGGCGCCCGCCTCATCGTCATCTGCTCGAGCGCCGCGCCGGGCATCCAGGACGCGCTCGACTTCCTGCGGCAGCCCGGGTCCCCGGTCTCGGTCCTGCGTCTCGGCGTCGTGCACGGCGCGGACGGCCGCCGCTTCGTCGACGTGTCCCCGCTCGCGATGACGCGCGACAACCCCGCACCACCCGCGGCGCCCGAGCCCCGTCGGGGCCGCGCCGTCGCCCCCGGTTCCGACTTCGCGGACGGCGTCGCCGTGGGCCGAGCCCTGACCGGCAAGTTTCCCGTGGTGACGCGGCAGGCCGCGCAGTCCCGGGCCGAGCGCCGTCGGGCCGCCGAGCTCGAGCCGCGCGCCGGCTCCGCGATCGCTCCCACCTCGGCGGACGAGACCGGCCCCCTCGCCGCGCTGGCCCCGGTCGCCGTGCCGTCGGAGCCGTCGCGCGCCGAGCCGCCCGTCCTGGACTTCGTCCCCCTCGACGACCCGCTCACCGCGCGGACCGTGCCCGAGCCCGCGTCCGCCGGCTGGGCCGACCGGCGACCCGTCGAGGCCGGGGACGAGCCGTCGACCCCGCGCACGTCGATCCTCACGCGCGAGTCGATCCGCACCCGGGAGTCGATCCGGACGCGCGAGTCGTACCTCACCCACGAGTACGGCGAGCAGCGCAGCCCGTCGCGCGAGCAGCCGTACGACCCGCTGTCGTACCACCCGCCCGTCGACCTCGACCCGACGCCCGCGCGCGCGTCCGCGAGCCGCGACGTCGTCCCCGTGCCGCCCCCGCCCCCCGCGGACGCGCCGCTCGGTCCCGACGACGACCCCGACCTCGTCGCGCTCGCGCGCGCGTTCGGCGCGCCCCGCGAGCTCGTGTGGTCCCGGCCGCGCCGCGGCCAGCGCTTCGAGGCGGTCCTCCAGCCAGACGGCTACATCGAGCTGTCCGACGGCGCGCGGTTCCGCCACCCCGACCTCGCCGCCGTCGCCGTGTCGGGCACCCACACGGCCGACGGCTGGAGCGTCTGGCGCCTCGGCGCCGAGGACGGCCCCACCCTCACCGACGCCTTCCGCGAGCACCACGCCTGAGTCACGTCGCTCGCTCGGGTCCGCCGCCCGCGTGCCCCTGAGCACGTGAACCACCACGATCGGAGGCGCACGTGATCGGGTTCCTGCACACGGCGGACGTGCACGTCGCGACGTTCGGTGCGCTGGTGGAGGAGGTCGCGCCGGGCGAGGGGCACGTGCACCGCGTCGACGTACCGCTCCTGGACGACGCGCGGGCGGGCGCGCGGACGGGTGAGCGGGTCCGGGCGCACGTCGACGCGCTCGTCGCGGCGGGGGCGTCGGTGGTGGTGTGCACGTGCTCGACGCTCGGGCCGGTCGCGGAGGAGGTCGGCGGACCCGGGGTGCCCGTGGTGCGGGTGGACCGGCCGCTCGCGGAGGTGGCGGTGCGCGACGGCGGCCGGGTCGCCGTCGTGGTGGCGCTCGCGTCGACGCTCGGCCCGACGACGGACCTCCTCGCCGACGCGGCCGGGCGCGCGGGGACGGTCGTCGAGCTCGAACCCGTGGTCTGCTCGGGCGCGTGGGCGGACTTCGAGGCCGGGGACCTGGGCGCGTACCACCGGGGCGTCGAGGACGCGGTGCGGGACGCCGTCTCGCGTCGGGGCGCGGACGTCGTCGTGCTCGCGCAGGCCAGCATGGCGCCGGCGGCCGGATTGCTCGCCGACCTCCCGGTCCCCGTCCTGACGAGCCCGGGCAGCGCGGTGGCCCGGGCCGTGGAGCTGGCCCGGGCCTGACGCGCGCGGTCGGTCAGTCCGTCGAGCGCACCATGGTGCGGATCCCGACGGCGAGGCCGACGGCGGCCGTCACGACGGCGGCGACCCAGCCCCACGCGACGGCCGAGGCGGAGAGGTCGCCGGCGAACAGGGCGCGCTCGGCGTCGACGACGTACCGGAGCGGGTTGACGTCGGACGCGACCTGCATCCAGCGGGGCCCGGTCTCGAGCGGGAGGAGCATGCCGGACAGGATCATGAGCGGGAAGATCAGGGTCTGCTGCACGACCCAGAACATCCAGTCCTGCTTGCGCACCGCGAGGGCGAGCGCGTAGCTGAGCGAACCGATCCCGACGCCGAACACGGCGAGCAGCGCGAGCCCGACGACGGCGCCGGCGGGGTGGAGCTCGAACCCGAACGGGAGCATGACGAGCACCACGACGACCGACTGCGCGACGATCGGGACCATCTCCTTGAGCGCGCGGCCCACGAGCAGCGAGGCGCGCGAGAGCGGGGCGACGAGCATGCGCTCGTGCGCGCCGGTCTGCAGCTCGACGAGCAGGTTCGCCCCGGTCGTGGTCGTCCCGAAGAGGGTCGTCATGACGAGGATCGACGGGACGAACCACTGCCAGACGTTGCCGCCCAGGACCTCCTGACCGGTCGTCGTGCCGCCGAGCGACCCGACGAGCAGGGGTCCGAACAGCGCGAGGAAGACGACCGGCTGGACGAGCCCGAACAGCACGGAGAACGGGTCGTGCACGACGGGCCGCAGCTCGCGGACGAGCACGATCCCGGTGTCGCGCGCGAAGGCGGCGAGCCCGCGGCGTGCGCGGGGGCGGGCGGGGGCCGGATGCGGGGCGACGGTGGTGCGGGCGATGTCGACGGTGCTCATGCTGCGGTCCTCTCGGTGGGGCTGGTGCCCTCGGCGGGGGTGGCGGTCGGGGTCGCGGCGCCGGCCTCGCGCAGGCTGCGGCCGGTGAGCGCGAGGAACACGTCGTCGAGCGTGGGCCGGTGCACCTGCGCCGTCTCGACGGCGATGCCGTCCGCGTCGGCGGCGCGGAGCAGGCGGGGCAGGTAGGCGTCGCCGCGCTCGGCGCGCACCTCGAGAGCGGGCGCGGCGTCGTGCCCGACGGCGGGCGCGCCGTCAGGTGTGCGGGTCGCCTCCCGGAACCCTTCGACCCGGCGGGCGAGCGCGACGAGCCGTGCCGCGTCGCCGTGCGCCGGCCCCTGCGGGGGCGCGAGCGTGACGACGACGCGGTCCCCGGCGAGGTCCGCCTTGAGGTTCTCCGCGGTGTCGTCGGCGATGACCTGGCCGTGGTCGACGACGACCACGCGCTCGGCCATGGTGTCGGCCTCGTCGAGGTAGTGCGTCGTGAGGACGATCGTCATGGGCTCGCCCGTGGCCGCGAGCGAGTCCTCGCGCATGCGCAGGACGTGGTCCCACAGGTTCGCCCGGTTGTGCGGGTCGAGGCCGGTCGACGGCTCGTCGAGGAACAGCAGCGACGGCGCGTGCACGAGTCCCATCGCGACGTCGAGCCGGCGACGCTGCCCGCCGGACAGGTCGGACACCTTGCGCGCGCCGTAGGACGCGAGCTCGAGGGAGTCGAGGAGCTCGTCGGCGCGGCGGCGCGCGGTGCGCCGGTCCAGTCCGTGGATGCGGCCCTGGCTCGCCAGCTCGTCGACGGCGCGCTGCGCGTGACCCGCACCGTTGCCCTGCCCGACGTAGCCGATGCGGTGCCGGACGGCGTCGGGCTCGGCGACGACGTCGTGCCCCGCGACCGTGGCCGTGCCCGACGTGGGGCGGATGAGCGTGGTGAGCATGCGGAGCGTGGTCGTCTTGCCGGCGCCGTTGGGGCCGAGGACGGCGACGAGCTCGCCGGGTGCGACGTCGAGGTCGATGCCGCGCACGGCGTGCACCGTGGCGCTCGCGTCGCGCCCGACGGCGAAGTCCTTGGTCAGTGCTCTGGTGCGGATCACGGTGGCTCCTCCTGGGTGTGCTTCGTGCGTCGAGAGCGACGTTGCCACGGGTAGAGGCCAGCTACGGTCCTCTACTCCGTGCGACGCTGAGGTCATGCTCGAGACCTCAGGACGACTGCTCCGACTGCTCTCGCTGCTCCAGGCGCGCCGGGACTGGCCGGGTGCCGCGCTGGCCGAGCGGCTCGACGTGAGCCCGCGCACCGTGCGGCGCGACGTCGACCGCTTGCGCGAGCTCGGCTACCCGGTGCGCGCGACGAAGGGTCCCGACGGCGGGTACCGCCTCGACGCCGGCGCGGACGTCCCGCCGCTCCTCTTCGACGACGAGCAGGCGGTCGCGGTCGCGATCGCGCTGCGCACCGGGACGCTCCCCGGGGTGGAGGACGCCGCGGCGCGCGCGCTCGCGACGATCCGTCAGGTCATGCCCGCCCGCCTGCGCACGCGCATCGACGCGCTGGAGGTGACGGCCGTGCCGGGCCGCACGGAGCGGGCCCTGCCCGCCGTCCGGGCCGACGTGCTCGTGTCGGTCGGCTCGGCGGCCGCCGAGCGCCGCGTGCTGCGGTTCGACTACGACGGCGGGACGGGCGAGGTGCTCCGTGCGCCGGGCCAGGAGCCGGGGGAGGGGTTCCGTGCGCCGCGCCGCGCGGAGCCGCACCACGTCGTCACGTGGGGCGGGCGGTGGTATCTCGTCGCGTGGGACCTCGACCGGGACGACTGGAGGACCTTCCGGATCGACCGGATGGCCCCGCGCGAGGGTGTCGGAGCACGGTTCGAGCGTCGGGCGCTGCCCGCCCCGGACGTGGCGACGTTCGTCGCCGAGCGGTTCACGCAGCCTGTGATGCCGGTACGGGGGACGGTCGAGCTCGAGCTGGACGCCGCCGTCGTGGCGGCATGGGCCGGAACGGACGCACTCGTGGAGGCCGTGAGCGAGGGGCGGTGCCGCCTGACCGCGGGTTCCTGGTCGTGGGGCGGGCTCGCCGGGTGGTTCGGCATCTTCGACGCGCCGTTCACCGTGGTCGGACCGGACGACCTGCGGGCCGCGGTGGCCCGTCTCGCGGCGCGGGCGACGGCAGCGGCCGCGCCCGCTGCGGCCGGCCTGCTGCCAGAGCGCGGGGCGCCGGACGAGGGGGTGCGCGCCTCGCGGCGGGACGTCGCGAGGGGGAGTGGTCCGGGTCACGACGGCGCGAGTTGACCTCCTGCCTCCGGACCCCGTAATGTTCTCGAGGTCGCCCGGCAGGGAGGAACAGACACCACGGCACAGCTTCTCGGAGCAGATGCGAAGTGGCTGGTCCCCCGGGCGAAACTCCCACCAGATTCTCGGAGCACAGTGCTGCGCCGTGAGTACGGTGAGGGTGTCTGGATCAGGTACATTTCTGAACGGAAATCCGGTTTTCACCGGTCCGGGACGAACAGCCGGGTCTGGTAGGATTCAGAACGAAGGAAACGCCCCGCGCAAGGGCCTCGGGAACGAGGTCGGAGGC
>NZ_JNBQ01000042.1 GCF_001019615.1 Cellulosimicrobium funkei
CCGGCGTCGGGTCGGGTCCGGCGTGGGCGTCGGGTCCGGCGTCGGAGTCGGGTCCGGGGTGGGCGTCGGGTCCGGGGTCGGCGTCGGAGTCGGGTCCGGGGTCGGCGTCGGGTCCGGGGCGGGCACCGAGCTGCTCGCCCCGGAGTAGAGCGCCGCGACCTCGGCGCCGGTGAGTGCGCGGTCGTACAGCCGCACGGAGTCCACGGCGCCCTTGGTGGGCCGCGTGCCGTTGGGCTCGGCCCCGATGCCCAGCGGGAGCGAGCTCGTCCCGATGCTCGCCGGACCGGCCTTCGAGCCCTGCTCGACCCCGTTCACGTAGATCCGCATGCGCGTCCCGTCGTACGTCCCGACCAGGTGCACCCACGTGCCGTCCGTCGGGTACGTCGAGGTGGCGTCGACCCGGTACGTGTCCCCCGACGACGCGTGGTTGAGCCGCAGGAACGGCTTGCCCCCGCTCGCGAGACCGAGCTCGTACCCGTCGGTCGTCCCCTGCGCGGCCTTCTTCACGACGTACTGGGTCGCGAGCTGCTCCGGCCGTACCCACGCGGCCACCGTCATCCGCGTCGTGAGGTCGAGCGTCGACGCGTCGGGCACGCGGACGTAGCCGGTCACCCCGTCGGACCGCACCGCGGTCCCGCTCCGGCCGGGGACCCAGGTGGCCGCGCCGACCAGCGAACCGCTGTTCGCCCAGCCCGAGGCGTCCGCCGTCGCGAGCCCCTGACCCTCGTCGAGGTCCCACGCACCGACGAGCCCGTCCGGGGACGTCACGGCCACCCGGACCGTCGCCGGCGCGGACCACTGCCCGCCCGCACCGACCCGGAAGGTGAAGGAGTCGGCGCCCGCGGAGGCGCCCGGCGTGTAGGTGAACGCGCCGGTGGACGTGCTCGTCAGCGCGACCGTCCCACGCGTCGGCGGCGTGACGACCTGGAACTGCGGCGTCGCGCCCTGGGGCACCGTGGCCGCGAGCGTGCCGGAGACCGGCTGGCCCAGCGCCGTCGTGACCGCGACGTCCTGCGCGACGGGGGCCGGCGTGGGCTGCGTCGTCCCGCCCTGGAACAGGGTCGTCACCTCGGCCGCCGACAGCGCCCGGTCGTACAGGCGGACCCCGTCGACCGCACCCTTGACGGGCCGGTAGCCGCTGCCCTCGGCGCCGATGCCCAGGGGTGACGCGTTCGTGCCGATGCTCGCGGGGCCCGCCTTCGACGCCTGCTCGACGCCGTTCACGTAGATCCGCATGCGCGTCCCGTCGTACGTCCCGACGAGGTGCACCCAGGTGCCGTTCGTGGGGTAGGAGGACGTCGCGTTCACCCGGTAGGTGTCGCCCGAGCTGTCCTCGTTGAGGCGCAGGAAGGGCTTGCCGTTGCTCGCGAGCGCCAGCTCGAACCCGTCCGCGGCGTCGTTCGTCGCCTTCTTCACGACGTACTGGGTCGCGGCCTGCTCGGGGCGCACCCAGGCGGCGACCGTGAGAGCGGTGCTGACGTCGAGCGCGGCGGAGTCCGGGACCCGGACGAGGCCGGTGGCGCCGTCCGACCGCACGGCGGAGCCGGTGACGCCCGGGACCCACGAGGAACCTCCGACGAGCGTCCCGCCGTTGCCCCACCCGGAGGAGTCGGCGGTCACGAGCCCCTGGCCCTCGTCGAGGTTCCAGGCGCCGACCAGACCGTCCGCGGAGGAGACGCGCACGCCCACGGTGGCAGGAGCCGACCACAGCCCGCCGCTGCCCACGCGGAACGTGAACGAGTCGAGCCCGCTCGCAGCTCCCGCACGGTAGGTGAACGCGCCCGTGGCGGGGTCGAACGCCGTCAGGGTGCCCGCCGTGGGCGGCGTGACGATCTGGAACGTGAGCGGGTCGTCGGTCGTCGCCTGCGCGCCGAGCCTCCCGGCGACCGTGCCGCCCGCCGTCGTCGCGACCGTCGAGTCCTGCGCCGTCGGGGCGCCGGCAGGCGTCCAGGCGAGGCGCGCCGCGCGCGCCGTCGTGGCGGAGGCCGCCATCACCAGCACCTCGCCGGGGACGTTCGACTTGGTCGCGGTGGCGTTGTTCCACGAGCCGTCGAGCACCGTCTCGGCCGCTCCGGAGAAGTCGGGAGAGAGCCGGGAGGTCTCCTTCACGAGGATGTCGTCGAGGTTGGTGCTCCGCGTGTACACGACGCGGAGACGGTCGGTGACGTCGTCGACGACGACGACGCCGCGCGTGCCGATCCGGTCGACCTCGCGCAGCGGGTCCCAGGTGCCGTCGGGGTGACGGACCAGGAGCCCGATGACCGTGTTGTCCGCGGTGTTGTACGACGTCTTGACGGCCGCGTAGAACGTCCCGTCGTCGGCCACGGCGACGTTGAGGTGGTCGTCCGCCATGCCACCGCCGACCGGGAGCGCGGACCCGGCCGCGGGGACCTCGTCGGCCGTCCACGTCGAGGGGGGCGCGCCGTCCACGTGCGTCCGGAACCCGAACCTCTGGGTGTTCTGGTTGGACCACAGCACGCCGACCTTCTTGCCCGGCATCGCGGTGACGACGGCGATGTCGTCGTCCGTGATCCCCGACGCGACCGTGACCGGTGCCGAGAACGAGGCGTAGGGCGCGTCGCTCCAGCGCACCTGCACCTGGCTCGCCGTGTCCCAGGCGACCCACATGCGGCCGGTCGAGTCGATGTCGATGGTCGCGGTCTCGCTGCCGGGCAGGGAGACGGCCGTCGCGCCGGCGCGCGAGGCCCACGGGACGTAGGTGTTCGACTGCGGGTCCCGCTGGATCGAGACGAGGGTCGTGGTCGGCCCGTGGAGCAGCACGTGCGCGACGTCGCCCACGGCCTTGACGTCCGCGCGCACGTCCGTCCGCTCGGAGATGCGCGTGACGTTCGTCCACGTCTTGGCGACCGCGTCGTACCGCCAGACCCACGTGCCCGCGGGCGACGTGCTGGCCGAGGCGAGCACCGCCCACCACGTGCCGCCCGCCGACCAGAGCTTCGACTGGGGCTTCTCGCCCGTGTTCCCCGTGAGGGGGATGCCGGTGGACGTGACCGCCGCCGCGGCGGGCTCCTCCGGGAGCGCGGCGGCCGCCGGTGCGGGCGGCTGCCACGACAGGGTCAGCAGCCCGGGGTCGGGCGACTTGGCGGAGACCTCGACGAGGTACTCCTCGCCCGCGGTCGCGTCGAAGGTCACCGACGAGGTCCGGACGTCGCCCTCGTCGTCGTTCGTCGCGACGGGGGGGTTCGTCGCCGTGCCCGGGTAGACCGTGAGCACGGTGTCGAGCTCGCTGCCGTGCGTCGAGAACGTGATGGGACCGCTCGTCGGGGCCGTCCACCGCCACCACATCGACGAGGCGGACGCGTCCGGTCCCTCGGGGCCGGACTGCTCGGGGTCGAAGTTCGCCGCGACCTCCTGGCCGACGGCGCCGCCGATCGCGACGCTCTCGGCCTCGGCGTCGCCGACGACGTCGGTGAGCTGCGAGGTCCCGGCACCGCCGGGGATCCCGGGGAGCGCCGCCCCGATGCCCACGAGCGCGAGCGCACCCGCCACCGCGCCGGCCGTCGCGACGACCCATCGCCGACGCGTGACCCCGGACGGTCGAGGCTCCTGTGTGTGCGGCATGTGGTGCGTCCTGCTTCTCGCGTGTGCTCGTCGAGACTGCGGCGACACCGCGTGACCGCCGCCCCCTGCACGCACCCTCAGGCGAATCGAACCACTCCCGGGGCCACGAGGGCGACCTCCCGCCCGGAAGTTCACCCGCCGCGGGCGTCCGGCACGACCGCTTGGTGCCCCGTGTCCGTCATTTCACCCCCACGAGCCGGCCGTCCGGCGCGGCGGGCGGAGTAGCGTGGGCCGACACCCAGACCGTCTCCTACGGAGGACCTTCGATGCGCATCTCGGTGGTCGGTTGCGGGTACCTCGGTGCCGTGCACGCGGCGAGCATGGCGTCCCTCGGGCACGACGTCGTCGGCGTGGACGTCGACGCCGACAAGGTCACCGCGCTCACCGCGGGCGAGGCCCCGTTCTTCGAGCCCGGACTGCCCCGCCTCCTCGAGCAGGAGGTCGGCAGCGGCCGGTTGTCCTTCACGACGGACGTGTCCCGGGCGGCCGGGGCGCGGGTCCACTTCGTCTGCGTCGGCACGCCGCAGCGGCAGGGCGAGTACGCCGCGGACCTGCGCTACGTCGACGCCGCGGTCGAGTCCCTCCTGCCGCACCTGGCCCCCGGCGACCTCGTGGTCGGCAAGTCCACCGTCCCGGTGGGGACCGCCGCGCGGCTCGCCGCGCGCGTCCGCGAGGCCCAGCCCGGGGCGCGCCTCGTGTGGAACCCGGAGTTCCTCCGCGAGGGTCACGCCGTCCAGGACACGCTCCACCCGGACCGCCTCGTGTACGGCGTCGAGCCCGGGGACGACGGCACCTCGGAGGGCGTCCTCGACGAGGTGTACGCGAGCGTCCTCGCGGACGGCACGCCGAAGGTCGTCACCGACTTCGCGACGGCCGAGCTCGTCAAGGTCGCGGCGAACTCGTTCCTCGCGACGAAGATCTCGTTCATCAACGCCATGGCCGAGCTGTGCGAGGCCACCGGGGGCGACGTCACGGTCCTCGCCGACGCGATCGGGCACGACGCCCGCATCGGGCGCAGCTTCCTCAACGCCGGTCTGGGGTTCGGCGGCGGGTGCCTGCCCAAGGACATCCGCGCGTTCATGGCCCGGGCGGGCGAGCTGGGCGTCGACCAGGCGCTGTCGTTCCTGCGGGAGGTCGACTCCATCAACATGCGGCGCCGCGTACGGATGGTCGACCTCGCACGCGAGGTGTGCGGCGGGTCGATCGTCGGTCGCAACGTCGCCGTCCTCGGCGCCGCGTTCAAGCCGGACAGCGACGACACGCGGGACTCCCCCGCGCTCAACGTCGCGATGCAGATGCACCTCCAGGGTGCGCACGTCGTCGTCACGGACCCCCGCGCGGTGGAGAACGCGCGGCGCACCGCACCGGAGCTGAAGTTCGCGGCGACCGTCGAGGAGGCCGCGCAGGAGGCCGACGTCGTCGTGCTGCTCACGGAGTGGCGCGAGTACCGCGACCTCGACCCTCGCGCGCTGGGCGAGCACGTCGCGCACCGGCGCGTCCTGGACGGGCGCAACGCGCTCGACCCGGCGGTCTGGCGCGACGCCGGCTGGACGTACCGAGCGCTCGGCCGGCCCTGACGCCGGTCGCGGGAGCGGTGCGCCGACCGGCGACCCTCAGCTCGTCGCCGCTGCCGTCGCGGCGACCGTGGCGCCGACGAGGATCACCGCGGTGACCTCCTCCACGTAGGCGCGCACCGCCTCGCTCGCCCAGCTCTGCCGCGCGATCTCCTTCGCACGCGCGTCGACGGCGCGACGGCGCGACCCGGACAGGTCGGCTCCGCCGTCGGCGACGGCCGGGGCTCCACGGCCGTCGCCGGCGGCCAGCACGCGGCCCGCCTGCCCGGTCGCGGCGAGGATCGCCACCAGGGCGGCGGTGCGCTGGTCCGGCGCGCCGCCGTCGACCAGGACGCGCCACAGGTCGGCGCGCACGCCGTCCTCGTGCCGGGTGTCGGCGGCCGGCCAGCGCGTGGTGGGGAAGATCCCGAGCACGCGCCCCTCCTCGCGGCGCAGGACGCCGCGCTCGGCGAGCGACCCGACCGCGCGGGACGCCGGCTTGAGCTTCGCGAGGGGCGCCACGAGCGCCTTGGGCGTCGACCCCTCGCGCGACCGCACGACGTCGAGAGCCTCGTCGAGCAGCGCGTTGCCCGTCGGGGACGGGTCCCGCACGACGATCCGGCCGACGCGCCCGCCGTCGCCGTCACCCGCGAGGTCGGCGCGACCCAGGAGCGCCAGCTCGACGAGGAGCGCCCCCGCGGCGACCTGCTCGCGGTACGAGGCGTCCACGACGGCCTTCCCGGTCACGTCGTCGAGCGTGAGCAGCAGGTAGTCCTCGAGGATGAGCATGGCCACCACGCTAGGGCGCGCCTCGGCCCAGGACCCCTGCCTTTTGTCACGAGCGTCCCGTGCGCCGCGCACGGTCGCGCGGAGCGGGTCGTCAGTCCGCGAGCTCCCAGCGCACCGTCACGCTCGCGCGGACCTCCTGCGTGCCGGGCTCGACGACGAGCGCGTCGCTCGCCGCCTTGGCCGCCATGAGGCGCGGCATCGGACCGGGCCCGCCCGCGTCCTCGCGGACCTCCACGACCGGGCCGAGCGAGCGTCCGGCCAGCCGCGCGTACTGCTCGGCGCGCGAGCGCGCGTCGGCGAACGCGGCGTCGCGCGCCGCCACGGCGAGCGGGCCGGGGTCGCCGACGGCGAGGCTCGTCGAGTCGAGGCGCGCGACGGGCCCGGCCGCGTCGAGCGCGGCGCGGACGATCTCCCCGCACGCCGCGACGTCGCGCACCGTCGCGCGCAGCGTGAGCCGCGCGGTCGTGCGCGGGCCGTCGTCGCGCTGCTCGGTCCACGTCGACGTCTGCGACGTGCGCACGTCCGCGGCGTCGACGCCCGCCGCGACGAGCGCGTCGCGCGCCGCGGCGAGCCCCGTGTTCGCGCGGTCGAGGGCCTCCTGGACGCCGGGCGCGCTCGACTCCGCGCCCAGCTCGACGACCGCGACGTCCGGCGCCGCGGTCACCGCCCCCTGTCCGGTGGTCGTCACTCCCGAGCCGCCCACGGCCCCTCCTGTCAGCTGTTGCCGTCGAAGAGCGAGGTGACCGACCCGTCGTCGAACACCTCGCGGATGGCGCGCGCCACGAGCGGCGCGATGGAGAGCACGGTGAGCTGCGGGAACTGCTTCTCCGCGGCGATGGGCAGCGTGTCCGTGATGACGACCTCGCTGGCCCCGCACTCCGAGAGGCGCTGCGCCGCCGGGTCGGACAGCACGCCGTGCGTCGCGGCCACGATGACCGACCGCGCACCCGCGGCGAGGATGACGCGCACCGCCTCGGCGATCGTGCCGCCGGTGTCGATGAGGTCGTCGACGAGCACGCAGTCGCGGCCCTCGACGTCGCCGACGACGCGGTTGGCGACGGCCTGGTTCGGGCGCGTGACGTCGCGCGTCTTGTGCACGAACGCGAGCGGCCCGCCGCCGAGCTTCGCCGCCCACTGCTCGGCGACGCGGATGCGGCCGGCGTCGGGCGAGACGACCGTGACGTTCGACGTGTCGACGCGCGTGCGGACGTAGTCCGTGAGGATCGGCATCGCCCACAGGTGGTCGACGGGGCCGTCGAAGAAGCCCTGCGTCTGCGCGGCGTGCAGGTCGACGCTCATGAGGCGGTCGGCACCCGCCGCGGTGAACAGGTCGGACATGAGGCGGGCCGAGATCGGCTCGCGGCCACGGTGCTTCTTGTCCTGGCGGGCGTAGCCGTAGAACGGCTGGACCACCGTGATGGTGCGGGCCGAGGCGCGCTTCGCGGCGTCGACCATGAGCAGCTGCTCCATGATCCACTGGTTGATCGGCGCGGTGTGGCTCTGGAGGATGAAGACGTCGGCGCCGCGCACCGACTCGCCGAACCGGACGTAGATCTCGCCGTTCGCGAAGTCGTACGCGGTCGTGGGCAGCAGGTCGATGCCCAGCTCCCGCGCGACGTCGTTGGCCAGCTCGGGGTGCGCGCGCCCCGAGGCGAGGACGAGGGACTTCTCCCCGTTTCCGGCGATCGTGCTGCTCATACCAGTGGGTTCCTTCGGTGGTGTTTCCGGGTGCGGGGTGGGTCTGAGGAGGTCTCGGCCGGACGCGGTCAGTCTGCCGTGGTCGCGGAGCGACCGCCACGCAGCGCCTCGAGCGTGTGCTCGAGCTCCGGGCCGGGCGGCGGCGGGGTCGGGCGCTCGGCGGTCGCCGCGGCGCTCTGGTCCGCGAGCTGCGCCTGGGCCTGCGCGCCGAGCGGCGGGGCCTCGGGGTCGCTCGCGCGCGCGGCGCCCGCGGCGTCGGCCGCGGCCGTGCCCGGGCGACGACGCTCGACCCAGCCCTCGATGTTGCGCTGCTGCCCGCCGCTCACGCCGAGCGCGCCCGCGGGCACGTCGCGGCGGATGACGGAGCCGGCCGCGGTGTAGGCACCGTCGCCGACGCTCACGGGGGCGACGAACATGTTGTCCGCGCCCGTCCGCGCGTGCGACCCGATCACCGTGCGGTGCTTGTGGACGCCGTCGTAGTTGACGGTGACCGACGCGGCGCCGATGTTCGTGTGCTCGCCGATCGTCGCGTCGCCCACGTAGGACAGGTGCGGGATCTTGGAACCCTCGCCGATCTCCGCGTTCTTCGTCTCGACGAACGTGCCGATCTTCCCCTTCGCGCCCAGCACGGTGCCCGGGCGCAGGTAGGCGAACGGCCCGACGGACGTCCCCGCGCCCAGCACCGCGAGGCTGCCGTGCGTGCGGGTCACCGTCGCGCCGGCGCCGACCTCGGTGTCCGTGAGCGTCGTGTCCGGGCCGATCGTCGCGCCCTCGGCGACGACCGTCGCGCCGTGGAGCTGCGTGCCCGGGAGCAGGGTGACGTCGCGCGCGAGCTCGACGTCGACGTCGACCCACGTGGTGGCCGGGTCGACGACGGTCACGCCCTCGCGCATCCAGTCCTCGAGGATCCGGCGGTTGAGCTCCGCGCGCAGCGTCGCGAGCTGCACGCGGTCGTTGACGCCCTCGACGATCGTCGGGTCCGCCGAGACGAGCGCGCGGACCGTGCCGCCCTCGGCGCGCGCTGCCGCGACGACGTCCGTGAGGTACACCTCGCCCTGCGCGTTGTCACGGCCGAGCGTGCCCAGCCCGCGGCGCAGGACCGCGGCGTCGAACACGTAGATCGACGCGTTGATCTCACGGATCGCGCGCTCGTCGGCCGACGCGTCCTTGTGCTCGACGATGCGCTGCACGTCCCCCGAGCCGTCGCGCACGACGCGCCCGTAGCCCGTCGCGTCCTCGAGCTCCGTCGTCAGCATCGTCACCGCGTTGCCGTCCACGACGTGCGCGGCGAGGAGCTGGCCCAGCGTGCCGCCGTCGAGCAGGGGGGTGTCGCCCGCGGTCACGACCACGGGCCCCTCGAGCCCGTCGCCGGCGCCGCGCCCCTCCTCGCCGTCGGGCACGCCGTGCAGGAGCGCCTGCGCGTGGGCCTTCGCGTCGAGCGCGGCGAGCGCGCACTGCACGGCTCGGCCCGTCCCGGGGATCTCGTCCTGGTCCACGACGACGGCGTCCGGGTCGACCGACACCGCGTGCTCGGCGACGCGGTCGCGCTCGTGCCGCACGACGACGGCGAGCAGCGCCGGGTCGAGCGAGCGCGCCGCGACGAGCACGTGCCCGAGCAGGCTGCGGCCCGCGAGCGTGTGCAGCATCTTGGGGGTGGACGACTTCATCCGCGTGCCCTCGCCTGCGGCGAGGACGATCACGGCAGCGGGGGCGACGGTCGAGTCGGTTCCCTGCTGAGCTTCCATGGGTGTTCCCCTCGGGATCGGTGGCACGAGCTCCGCCCCCAGGACTCGAACCTGGACCAAGGGCACCAAAAACCCTTGTGCTGCCGATTACACCAAGGCGGATCGGACCCGGCGACGGCTGTGCCCGTCACCTGCCCGTCGCCGTGCTCCGGTACGTCTCCCGGGCCACGGCGGGCGGGGTGGGTCCGGGAACAGTCTGCCAGGTCGGTCCCCGTGCCCGACGCCGGTCGTGCCCGTCTCGTCCCGTCCGCACCCTGGTCTCCGCCCACCGCGACAGTTGCCTGCGCCACACCCGCGCGCGAGCGCACGCGGGGCACAGCGGCGGGTGCACGGCATGATGGACCCCGTGGCCGAGCCCAGACGCACCCCCCGATCCCGCATGACCGCGAGCCAGCGGCGCGAGCAGCTGCTCGCGGTCAGCCGGCGGCTGTTCGCCGAGAAGGGGTTCGAGGGCACGAGCGTCGAGGAGATCGCCGCGCGCGCCGAGGTGTCCAAGCCAGTCGTGTACGAGCACTTCGGCGGCAAGGAGGGCATCTACGCCGTCGTCGTGGACCGCGAGGTGCAGGCGCTCACCGCGGCGCTGTCGGGAGCGCTCGACGAGGGCGGTCACCCGAAGGTCCTCCTCGAGCGCACCGCGCTCGCACTCCTGTCCTACATCGAGGCGTCCGAGGACGGGTTCCGCATCCTCGTGCGCGACTCTCCCGTCGCCCAGGCCACCGGCACGTTCTCGAGCCTCATCGGCGACGTCGCGACGCAGGTGGAGCACCTGCTGGCGAACCAGTTCCGCACGCGCGGGCTCGACCCCAAGGTCGCGCCCATCTACGCGCAGATGCTCGTCGGCATGGTCGCCCTCACCGGGCAGTACTGGCTCGACGCGCGCTCGCCCAAGAAGACCGAGGTCGCGGCGCACCTCGTCAACCTCGCGTGGAACGGCCTCGCGGACATGGAGAAGCGCCCGCACCTCATCACGACGCCCAGGTCGTGACGGCGTCCTGACGCGTCCGTCCACCGGTCGCCCCGGGAAACTTCCCAGAATCCGCGTCATGGGGCCAGGGCGGACCCGTCTCTCCTTGCGGAAGCACGAGACCGACGAAGCGGGGCACTTCATGCACGGGCACGACCGGTCCACCGACCGCACGCACGAGGACCGCCAGGACGAGATCCGTCCCACGGTCTGGGGGTACTCGACCTGGACGACGGCGCGCTGCCTCCAGGGCCCCGTCGCCGGAGCGCCGGACCGCATCGTCCAGCGCACCGACGTGCTCGTCCCCGGCCTGACGCCGCGCGAGCTCGACCGCGTGCGGCGCCACGCCGAGTGGCACGCGTCGGTCGACGGCGTGCGCCTGGGGCTCGTCGCGGGCGTGGCGACGGCGCTCGCCGCGCTCCTCGTGGGGCACGCCCTGGCGCCCGTCGCCCTGGTCGTCGTCGCCGCGGTCCTCGGTGTCACGGCCGCCCTGCTGACGCACGCGCTCCTGCGGGTGGCCGGTCCCCGGCTCTCGCGCGTCGAGCGCCGGGCCCTGCGCGACGCCGTCGAGATCCGACGCGTGCGCGTCGCCCCGCCCACGTCGGCGGGCATGCGCGTGCTCGTCGCGATGAGCGCCGTCGAGTCGATCTCCGGCCGCCTCGACGAGCGCGAGGCCGCGCTCGCGCGCGAGCTCCTCTGGGTCGCGCTCGACGCCGTCCGGCGCGACGACGTCGCCGACGTCGACCACGCGACCGCCGCGATGCTCCGCCTCACGGTGCGCGCCGCGCGCTCTCCGCTGCCCCCGGTGCGCGACGAGCACCGCGGCTGAGCCCCGGTCGGAGGACGATCCTCCCCGCCGCCAGGGTCGGGCAGGACGTGACATCTGTCCCGTGCCCTGCGCACCGGCGCATGGTTGTGTGGGCGCATGGCGACACTCGAGATCGACTCGCTGACCAAGACCTACGGCGACGTGCGCGCCCTGCGCGGGACGTCGTTCGACGTGCGCGCCGGGGAGATCTTCGGCTTCGTCGGCTCCAACGGGGCCGGCAAGACGACGACCATGCGCATCGTCCTCGGCGTGCTCGCCGCCGACGGCGGCGAGGTGCGGTGGGACGGCCGTCCGATCGACCTCGCGGCGCGACGCCGCATCGGGTACATGCCCGAGGAGCGCGGGCTCTACCCGCGCATGAAGGTGGGCGAGCAGCTCGTCTACCTCGCCCGGCTGCACGGGCTGTCCGCCGCTGACGCCTCCGCCGCGATGGAGCGGTGGACCACGACGCTCGGCGTCGAGGCGCGCCGCGGCGACGAGGTCCAGAAGCTCTCGCTCGGCAACCAGCAACGCGTCCAGCTCGCGGCGGCGCTCACCCACGACCCCGAGCTGCTCGTGCTCGACGAGCCGTTCAGCGGGCTCGACCCCGTCGCCGTCGACGTCATGAGCGGCGTCCTGCGCGACCGCGCCGAGGCGGGCGTCCCCGTCGTCTTCTCCTCGCACCAGCTCGACCTCGTGGAGCGCCTGTGCGACCGGGTCGGGATCATCAAGGACGGTGCGATGGTCGAGGTCGGCACGATCGACGAGCTCCGCCGGACCGAGACGGAGAGATGGGTCGTGGACGGGCCACCCGGGGCGGGCTGGATCGGCGCCGTGCCCGACGCGCGGGCGGTCAGCCTCGAGGGGTCGCGCACGGTCGTGGAGCTCACCCCAGGCGCCGGGGTCGCCGGCGACGGAGCCGTCGACGGGACCAGCGGTCGCGAGCAGGCCGTGCTGCGCGCGGCGCTCGCCGCCGGGCCGGTGCACGAGTTCTCGCTCGTGCGGCCGTCCCTCACCGAGCTGTACCGCGACGTCGTGAGCGCCGAGGAGAAGCCGGCCGCCGCGGCCGCCGAGACCGTGGAGGCGGGGGCATGAGCACGGGGACCTCGTTGACGTCCTGGGGCGCGATCCGCCTCGTCGCGAGCCGCGAGATCATGACGCGGCTCCGCTCGAAGTCGTTCGTCTGGCTGACCGTCATCCTCGTCGGCGCGGTCGTGCTCGGCGGGGTCGTGCTCAACGCCGCGAGCTCGTCCGGGCCGACCGCCGAGCGGGTCGGCGTCACGCCGCAGACCGCGTCGCTCGCCGAGGCGATCGAGGCCACGGGCAGCACGCTCGGGACCGAGGTCGAGACCGCCGACGTCGCGGACGACGCCGCGGGCGAGGCCCAGGTGCGCGACGGCGACCTCGACGCGCTGGTGACCGGGACGGCCGACGCTCCGACCGTCGTCGTGGACACCGAGCTCTCGTCCGGCCTGACCGCCGTCTTCACGACCCTCGCCCAGCAGACCGCGCTGTCCGACGCCGTCGCGGACCTCGGCGGCGACCCCGCGCAGGTCGCGGGCGACATCGCGACGGCCGAGCCGACCGTCCGCACGATCGGCGAACCCAGCGAGTTCGACCCGACCCGCTACGTCACCGGGCTCGTCACCGGGATCCTGCTCTTCATGGCCATCATGATCAGCGGCCAGCTCATCGCGCAGGGCGTCGTGGAGGAGAAGACGAGCAGGGTCGTCGAACTGCTGCTCTCGACGGTCCGCCCGTGGCAGCTCATGGCGGGGAAGGTGCTCGGCATCGGCCTCGTCGGACTGGGACAGGTCGCGCTCGTCGTGCTCGCGGGCGTCGGGACCGCGCTCGGCCTCGGCCTGGTCGACACGTCGACGATCGACCTCGGCACCGCGGCCGTCTGGGCTCTCGTGTGGTTCGTCGTGGGCTTCGTCAGCTACGCGCTGCTGATGGCCGGCCTCGGCGCGCTCGTCTCGCGCCAGGAGGACGTCGGCGCCGTCACGACCCCCGTCACGTTCCTCATGATCGTGCCGTACATCGTGGGCGTCTCCGTCGCGCCGTGGGCCCCGGACAACCCGCTCGTCGTGTGGCTGTCGTACGTCCCGCTGTGCTCGCCGCTCCTCATGCCCGTGCGCATCGCGCTCGGCAGCGCCGAGACCTGGGAGGCGCTGCTCGCCCTGGGTCTCTCCCTCGCCGTCATCCCGGTGCTCGTCTGGCTCGCGGCGAAGATCTACTCCAACGCGGTCCTGCGCACCGGCGCCCGCGTCAAGCTCAAGGACGCCCTGCGCACCGCCTGACCCGGCGCCACGCGAGAGAGAACCGGGGTCGCGCGAGGTAGCCGTGGTCGCGCGAGGTAGAGCTCTCGGCCGGATGTGTGGCGGGCGTCAAGAGTCTTGATGTCGAGACACGTCGAGTACCCTCGCGTCATGGACCAGCAGCACGAGGACGAGGTCGACCGCATCGTCGCGGCGTGGCAGCGCGAGCGGCCCGACCTCGACGTCGAGCCGCTCACCGTCTTCTCACGCGTGGACCGCCTCGCGCGGCACCTCGACCGTGCGCGCCGCACGGCGTTCGCGCGCGGGCACCTGGAGACCTGGGAGTTCGACGTCCTGTCCGCGCTGCGGCGGGCCGGCGAGCCGTACCGCCTGTCCCCCGGCGCCCTCGTGACGCAGACGCTCGTGACGAGCGGGACCATGACGAACCGCATCGACCGGCTGGAGGAGCAAGGGCTCGTCGTACGCCGCCGTTCCCCCGACGACCGTCGCGGCGTGCTCGTCGAGCTCACGGCCGAGGGCCTGGAGCGCGTCGACACGGCGATGACCGACCTGCTCGCGGTGGAGGCCCGCATCCTCGACGCGCTCGAGCCGGGCGGCCGCCCTGCGCTCGCGGCGCTCCTGCGTACAGTCGTAGGACAGTTCGACGACTGACCGACGGCCCGGCTGACCGGCCGGCGGCGTCGCACGCGCCCGCACCCGGAGGTCACCGCCCGATGCCGCCGTCCCGGCCGCCCCGCCCGAGCACCTTCCGGGGCGGGATCGACGGCGTGCTGCTCGTCGCGGTGCTGCTCGTCGCGGTCAACCTGCGCGCGCCGCTCACGGCGCTGCCCCCGGTCGTCGCGGACGTCGCGGCGGACCTGCACCTCACGGCGGCGGCCGCGGGCCTGCTCACGGGCATCCCCGTGCTCTGCTTCGCCGTGGCGACGCCCGCGGTCGCGGGGCTGCTGGGGCGGTCGTCGCTGCGCACGGCGATCGCCGTCGCCCTCGCGCTGGTCCTCGCCGGCACCCTGCTGCGCTCGGCCGACGTCGCCGCCCTCGGCGCCGCGGGCACGTTCGCCGGGACGGTGCTGCTCGGGCTCGGCATCACGACGGCCAACCTCGCCGTCCCGATGATCGCGCAGCGCGACTTCCCCGGGCACGTCGCGACGGTGACGGGCCTGTACACGGCCGCGATCAACGTGGGGACCGTCGCGACCACGGCGCTCACCGCTCCCCTGGCCGACGCCGTCGGGTGGCGCTGGGCGCTGGCCTCCTGGTCCGTCCTCGCGGTGGTCGCGCTCGTGTGGTGGCTCCGCGCCGTCCCGCGCGAGGCGAGCCGGACGCGACGGACGACGACGGGCCGGACGAGCGGGACGGCGTCGGGCACGACGGCGGCCGCCGACGGGGCGGGGCACGCACCGGCCGACGCCGGCGGCTCGGACAAGGACGCCTCCCCCGCCCCCGGCGACCTCGCCGCCGCGGCGGCGGAGGGCGTCACCGGCACCGACCCCGCCGCTTCCCGCGAGCGCCACGTCCTGGCGACGCCGTTCACGTGGTGGCTGTGCGCGATGTTCGCGCTCCAGTCGTCGAGCTTCTACGCGCTCACGGCCTGGCTGCCGCTCATCCTGGAGGACCTGGCCGGGATCCCGAGGTCGGCGTCGGGCGGGGCGGCGTCGCTGTTCCAGGGCTTCGCGATCGTCGGCGGGCTCGCGGTGCCGCTCGCTGCGCGCCGGTTCTCGATGCGCCAGAGCTTCGTGGGCATCGCCGTCCTGTGGCTCACGCTGCCCGTCGGGCTGCTCGTCGCGCCTGACCTGTGGGCGGTCTGGGCGTCGGCGGCCGGCGTGGCGCAGGCGGCGAACTTCGTCGTCATCTTCACGCTCGTCGCGCAGCGCTTCCCGACCGTCCGCCGCGGCCGCCAGGCGTCGGCGACCGTGCAGTCCGTGGGGTACTGCCTCGCGGCGGTCGCGCCGACCGTCGCCGGCGCGCTCCGGACGGCGACGGGCACGTGGACGACGCCGGTCGCCGTCGTGCTCGGGGCCCTCGTCGTGATGACCGCGATCGGGCTCGCTCTCACCGGCCCTCCCCGCCACCGCACGGGATAGCGGACCCCGGCCGCGACCACGCCCTGTCTCGCGGGACCACGCCTCTACCTCGCGGGACCTCGGCTCTACCTCGCGCGACCAGGGCTCTACCTCGGCGGCGCTCGACGCTTGACCGTCCACGCCTGGCTGTTTATGGTGTACACGTTGTTTACGCGATACACACTCGTGTGCGCCGCACACGGCACGGGACCGACGAAGGAGAAGGCGATGACCGAACCGATGATCGCCGTGCAGGGGCTCGAGAAGTCCTACGGCGACCACGCCGTCCTGCGCGGCGTCGACCTGACCGTGCGCCGCGGCGAGATCTTCGCGCTGCTCGGACCCAACGGCGCCGGCAAGACCACGACCGTCAACATCCTCACGACCCTCGTGCGGCCCGACGGCGGCACGGCCCGCGTCGCGGGGGCGGACGTCGTGCACGACGCGGCGCGGGTGCGCGAGACGATCGCGCTCACGGGCCAGTACGCGTCGGTGGACGAGTTCCAGACGGGCCGCGAGAACCTCGTCATGATGGGCGAGCTCGCCCATCTCCCCCGGCGCACGGTGCGTCGACGCGCGGACGAGCTCCTCGCCCGCTTCGACCTCGTCGACGCCGCCGACCGCCGCGTCGGGACCTTCTCGGGCGGAATGCGTCGCCGCCTCGACCTCGCGATCAGCCTGGTCGCCGACCCCGCGGTCCTCGTCCTCGACGAGCCGACGACGGGGCTTGACCCGGCGTCACGGGCCCAGCTCTGGGACGTCGTGCGGGGCCTGGCCGCCGACGGGACGACGGTCCTGCTGACGACCCAGTACCTGGAGGAGGCCGACCGCCTCGCCGACACGATCGCCGTCCTGCACGACGGCCGCGTCGCCGCGCGCGGCACGGCGGCCGAGCTCAAGGCGCTCGTCGCGGGCGACCACGTGCGCGTCGCGTTCGACGACCCCGCGAGCCTCGCGGCCGCCGTCGGGCTCGCGCCGACGCTGGGGCTCGCCCGCACGACCACGGACGACAAGGACCTGTCTCTCACCGCGCCGAGCGACGACCCCGTCCGCACGATCCGCGACGTGCTCGCGGCCGCCGACTCCCACGACCTCGCCGTCGTCGGGGTCAGCGTCGTCAAGCCCACGCTCGACGACGTCTTCCTCGCGCTGACCCGGAAGGAGGGCGCCCGATGAGCGCCACCACGCCCACGCTCACGACCTCCCCGGCGCGCCCGCCGCGCGACGCCGCGCGGGCCCGGCAGACGCCCGCGACGGCCGCGCGCGACGTGCGCACGATGGTCGCGCGCGAGACGCGCCGCCAGCTCCGTAGCGTCGACGGGCTCATCACCGCGTTCGTGCTGCCCGTGATGATCATGCTCGTGTTCGTCGTCATCTTCGGCGGCGCGATCGGCGGGGACGACTACATCGACTACGTCGTGCCGGGCGTGCTCGTCATGTGCCTCGGGTTCGGCTCGGCCACGGCCGCGGTGGGGGTCGCGCAGGACATGACGTCGGGGACGATCGACCGGTTCAAGACGCTCCCGATCTTCGGCCCGTCCGCCCTGTGGGGCCACGTCGTGGCGAGCGTGGTGCGGAACCTCGCGTCCGCCGTCGTCGTCGTGGGCGTCGCGCTCGCTCTCGGCTTCCGGCCCGACGCCGGCCTCGGCGACTGGCTCGGGCTCGTCGCGTTCGCCGTCCTCGCGGTGCTCACGTTCACGTGGGTCAGCGTCGCGCTCGGGCTGGTCCTGAGCGTCGAGGCGTCCCAGTCGGTGAACTTCATCTTCCTCTTCGTGCCCTACCTCAGCTCGGGGTTCGTCCCGATCGACACCATGCCGTCGTGGCTGCACGGGTTCGCCGAGAACCAGCCGTTCACGCCGATCATCGAGACGTTCCGCGGGCTCCTCGCCGGGGCGCCCGACGCGACGACGGCCCTCACGGCCGTCGCGTGGCTCGTGGGCTTCCTCGTCGTGAGCTGCGCCGCCGGCTCCGTGCTCTACCGCCGGCGGACCGCCCGCTGACCCCCGTCGACAAGCGTGCGGCCGGACACGGGACCGCGCTCGGCGCACGACCTCGGGGATGATGTGGGCATGACGGACGCACCCGACCTCCCGCCCCGGCTCGCGCTCGCGTGGGGCGTCGCCGAACGTCCCGAGCGCGCGCCGAAGCGCGAGCTGAGCATCGAGCGGATCGTCGAGGCGGCGATCGAGATCGCCGACGCCGACGGGCTCGCGGCGGTCTCGATGGCGAAGGTCGCGCAGAGCCTCGGCTTCACGACGATGTCGCTCTACCGGTACGTGACGAGCAAGGACGACCTGCTGCTCCTCATGCAGGAGGCCGCGCTCGACGTCGAGTACCCGCCGGCGCACGAGCCCGCCGACTGGCGCGCGGAGCTGCGCGAGTGGGCGCAGTTCACCATGGCGGTGTTCGCGTCCCACCCGTGGTTCCTCGACATCCCGGTGACCGGCGCGCCCCTCACGCCCAACAACCTGCGCGGGGCGGACAGCGGGCTGCGCGCCCTGCGCTCCACGCCGCTCGACGACGAGGAGAAGATGTCCGTCATCCTGCTCGTGAGCGGGTACGCGCGGAACGCCGCCCGCCTCCAGACGGACCTGGCGCGCGCGGTCACCGCGGCCGGCGGCGACGAGACCGTCCTGGGCGGCGGCTGGGCCGGAGCGTTGCGCGACCTCGTCGACGAGGTGCGCTTCCCCTACCTGCGCCCGCTCGTGGAGGCGGGGACGTACGCGCAGGAGGGCGAGATCGACGACACCGCCTGGGGTCTCGAGCGCGTCCTCGACGGGATCGCGGTGTACGTCGACGCGCGGGCCGCCGGTGCCCCGGGGGCGGGACGGGACACCTCCGCCTCGGACGGCAGGTCCGACGACGAGGGCGCCCCTCACAGCACCGGCGCGGAGACCGACCCGCTCGACGCCGTCGCCCCGGTCGAGGTGGCCGTGCACGTCAAGAACCCGAAGGTGAAGAAGGCGACGCTCAAGCGGCGCGACGCCGAGCGCCGTGTCCGCGAGGCGCAGAAGAAGGTGCGCGAGCTCGAGAAGGCTCTGCGCGAGGCGGAGAAGGCGGAGCGCGAGACGGCGCGAGCGGCCGTGGAGAAGGCACACGGCTGACTCCCCCGACGCACGACGGCGGCCGGTCACCCCGAGGGTGGCCGGCCGCCGTCGCACGGAAGAAGGACGCGTCACTCGGCGAGCGCGAAGCCCGTCGTCCAGGACGTCTTCTCCCCCGCGGCGAGCGTGAGCTGGAGGAAGCCGAGGGCCTCGAGCTCGTGCGCGCGCTTCAGCGAGCCCGCGTCGACCACGCGCACTCCGGACACGGCGCCGGCGAGCGCGGCCTTGGCGTCCGCGTCGTCGCCCGCGACGAGGACCGTCGTCGGGAGCGGGCCGACCTGCCCGGAGGCGAGGGTCGCGGCGAAGTTCGTGTTGAACGCCTTGAGCACGCGCGCGCCGGGCACGCGCTGCTGGACCTGCGCCGCGGCCGACGAGCCGTCGGGCACGACGAGGGAGTCGAAGGTCGCGAAGTCGAGGGGGTTGGTGATGTCGACGACGACCTTGCCGTCGAGGCGGTCGGCGTAGAGGTCGACGACCTCCGCCACGGCCCCGTACGGGAGGGCGAGGACGACGACGTCGCCCTTGAGCTCGTCGCCGACGGTCCCTGCCGAGACACGAGGGTCGAGGTCGGTCGCCTCGCGCGTGAGGACCTGCACCTCGCTGCCCGCGGCGAGCGCGAGCCCGGCGATCGCGGTGCCCATGTTGCCCGCGCCGATGATGGTGATGCTGCTCATGGTGGCTTCCCTTCCTGCGCCGGCCGCCCGGTCGGCTATTGGTTGTTGCTACAACCATCACGATACGACGCTAAACTTGTAGCGTCAACTATTACGATGGTCACACCGGAGGAGGCCCGATGACGACAGAACCCCGCTGGCTCGACGACCAGCAGCTCGACGCGTGGAAGCGGCTCGTGGCGGTCGTGGAGCTGCTGCCGGGCGTCCTCGACACCCAGCTCCGGCGCGACGCCGACCTCAGCCACTTCGAGTACTACGTGCTCGCCATGCTCTCCGAGGCCCGCGACCGCACGCTGCGCATGACCGACCTGGCAGGCGCCACCAACGCGACGCTCCCCCGGCTCTCCCACGTCGTGGCCCGGCTCGAGAAGCGCGGGCTCGTCGAGCGCGTCCCGTGCCCCGAGGACCGGCGCGCCACCAACGCGCACCTGACCGACGCCGGGTGGGCCAAGGTCGTCGCGACCGCGCCGGGCCACGTCGCCACCGTCCGGGACCACGTGATCGACGCGCTCAGCCCCGAGCAGGTCGGCCAGCTCGACGAGATCGCGGGCGCGATCCTCGAACGCGTCGACCCCGACGACCGCATGGGCTTCCTGCGCCGCTGACCCGGACAGCACCGCTCCGGGACCCGCCGGCTCCCTGCGTCAGCGCGGGCGGCCGGGCGTCGCGAGGACGAGCACGTCGCCGCCCGGCAGCAGCGCGCCGAGCGCTGCCGGCAGGTCGGGCACCGCGAGCTCCGCGACGTCCGGGAGCGCGGCGACCACCTCGTCCCACTCGGGCGCGGCGTCGTCCACCTCGACGCTGTGCCCGTTCACGAGGTCGAACGACACGTAGCGCACCGTGCTCACCACCGCGTCGAGCGCGAAGGCGGTCACCCGGTGCACGTCGGTCCAGGGCGCGAGGACGCCGCCCTGCCCGTCGTCGACCTCGACACCGCGTGCCGAGACCCCGACGCGCACGCCCTGCGGGGAGGCGGTCACCCGGCGACCTCGGCCGCCTCGAGCCAGGCCGCCTCCAGCTCGTCCTTCTCGGCCGCGAGCGTGCGCAGCTCGGCGTCGAGCTCCGCGACCGCGGTGAAGTCCGTCGCGTTCGCCGCGATCTTCTCGTGCAGGCGACCCTCGACCTCGGCGATCTTCGACAGCCGGCGCTCGATGCGGTTGATCTCCTTCTTCGCGGCGCGCACCTCGGCGGCGCTCGGCCCGGCCGGGGCGACCGCGTCCGACGCGCCCTCCGCACCGCCGTCGGCCCCCGATCCCGCCGCGGGCGCGAAGCCGCTCGACGACGCTCCCGCCCCCGCGAGCGCCGCGCGCCGGAGCTCCAGGTACTGCTCGACGCCGCCCGGCAGGTCGCGCACCTTGCCGTCCCCGAGCAGCGCGACCTGACGGTCCGCGACGCGCTCCAGCAGGTAGCGGTCGTGCGACACGACGACGAGCGTGCCGGGCCAGCCGTCGAGCAGGTCCTCGAGCGCGGCGAGCGTGTCGGTGTCGAGGTCGTTCGTCGGCTCGTCGAGCAGGAGCACGTTGGGCTCGGCGACGAGGAGGCGCAGCAGCTGGAGGCGGCGCCGCTCGCCGCCCGAGAGGTCGCGCACGAGGGTCTGCGACCGCTCGCGCGTGAACCCGAGGCGCTCGACGAGCTGCGACGCGGTGAGCTCCTTGCCGTCCACGACGACCGACCGCTTCTCGTCCTCGATCACCTGGATGACGCGCGACCCGGCGATGTCGTCGAGCTCGCCGACGTCCTGGGACAGCTCGGCGACGTGGACCGTCTTGCCGCGCTTGACCCGGCCCGCGTCGGGCTCGCGCCGCCCGGCGAGGAGGGCGAGCAGCGTCGTCTTTCCGGCGCCGTTGACCCCGACGACGCCGTAGCGGTCGCCGGGCCCGAGGCGCCACGTGACGTCGTCGAGCAGCACGCGCTCGCCCGCGTCCTCGCCGGCCGCGCCGCGCCGCGGGACCGCGACGGTCACGTCCTCCAGATCGAGCACGTCCTTGCCGAGCCGCTTGGTCGCCGTGCGCGTGAGCTCGAGCGTGTCGCGCGGGGGCGGCACGTCGGCGATGAGCGCCGCGGCGGCGTCGAGCCGGAACTTCGGCTTCGACGTGCGCGCGGGCGCCCCGCGGCGCAGCCACGCGAGCTCCTTGCGCAGCAGGTTGTCGCGCTTCTCCGCGGCGACGGCCGCGGTGCGCTGGCGCTCGGCACGCGCGAGCACGTAGGCGGCGTACCCGCCCTCGTACCCCTCGACCGCGCCGGAGCCGTCGCCGCGCACCTCCCACATGCGCGAGCAGACGGCGTCGAGGAACCAGCGGTCGTGGGTCACCACGACGAGCGCACCCTTCGCGCCCGGGCGCGCGAACCGGTCGCCCAGGTGCGCGGCGAGCCACGCGACGCCCTCGACGTCGAGGTGGTTCGTCGGCTCGTCGAGGAACAGCACGTCGTGGTCGGCGACGAGCAGCGCCGCGAGCGCGACGCGGCGCCGCTGCCCGCCGGACAGCGTGTCCGCGGGGGCGTCGAGGTCGAGGTCGGCCAGCAGGCCGGCGTGCACGGTGCGGATGCTCGCGTCCGACGCCCACGCGTGCGTCGCGGCGTCGCCGTGCACGAGGTCGCGGATCGTCGCGCCGGTGCCGACGTCGTCGCGCTGGTCGAGCAGCCCCACCCGCAGCCCGCCCACCCGGGTGACGCGGCCGCCGTCGGGCTGCTGCGTGCCCGCCAGGAGACGCAGGAGCGTCGACTTGCCGGCGCCGTTGGGGCCGACGATGCCGACGCGGTCGCCGTCGTCGAGGCCGAGAGAGACGTCGTCGAGCAGGGTGCGGGTGCCGACGGTCAGCGAGATGCCGTCGGCGCCGAGAAGATGAGCCACACGCACGAGCCTAGGCCGCCCCCCGTGAGTGCAGGAAATAGTCGCCGATCCGGGAGGATCTCGCGACTATTTCATGCACTCACGGGACGGGCGGTCAGCCCTTGAGGCCCGAGTGGGCCAGGCCCTGGACGAACTGCTTCTGGGCGACGAGGAACACCGCGAGGACCGGCAGGACCGTGAGCGTCGTCGCCGCGAGCTGGACGTTCCACATCGGGCCGCCGTAGGCGTCGACGTACTGCGTGAGCGCCTGCGGGAGCGTGAACCGGTCCTTGCTGGACAGGTACACGATCGGCTCGAGGTACAGGTTCCACGACTTGAGGAACGTGAAGATCGCGACGGCCGAGATCGCCGAGCGCGACAGCGGGAACGCGATCCGCCAGAAGATCCCCCACCGCCCGAGGCCGTCCATGCGCCCCGCCTCCTCGAGCTCGCCCGGGAGGCCGAGGAAGAACTGGCGCATGATGAACGTCGCGAGCACGCTCGGCGCCCCGAGGATCGGGATGACCACGAGCGGCCAGTGCGTGTCGATGAGACCGAGCGAGTTGACCATCCGGAACAGCGGGACGATCGTCACCTCCGACGGCACGAGCAGCCCGACGAGCACGAGCAGGAACAGCGCGTTCGCCCCGGGGAACCGGATGCGCGCGAACGCGTACCCGGCCATCGACGACACGAGGATCGTCCCGACGGTCACCAGCGCCGCGATGTAGAGGCTGTTCCAGTACTGCTGCGCGAACGGCTGCAGCCGGAACACCTCCCCGTACGCCGCGAACGACGGGTCCTGCGGCCACAGCGTCGGCACGGCCCGCAGGATCTCGCTCATGGGCTTGAGGCTCGACGTCGCCATCCACCACGTGGGGAACACGAAGGGCACGCTGAGCACGACGAGCAGCGCCACGAGCGCCCAGCGTCCCCACCGGCGCCGCGAGCGCGCGGCGCGGTCACGGCGCGCGGGCGCGGGCCGCGACCCGTCCGGGCCCTCGCCGCCCCTGCCCGACGCCGCGGGCCGGGCCGCGTCGCCCTCCGCACCCGGGAGCGTGGCCGGGCCGGGCATCACGTCAGACTTCATGGAAGACCCACCTCTTGCGCGTCTGCCACTGCACGAGTGTCAGGACGAGGACGATGACGAACAGCAGGACGGAGATCGCGCTCGCGTAGCCGAAGTCGTTGAAGCGGAACGCCTGCTGGTACAGGTAGTAGACGAGCACCGTGGTCGAGCTGCCCGGCCCGCCGCCCGTGAGCACGGCGATCTGCGCGAAGACCTCGAGCGAGCCGACGATCGTGAGGATCGAGACGAGCAGGAGGGTCGGGCTGATCAGCGGGAGCGTGATCGACCGGAAGCGCCGCCACGCGCCCGCGCCGTCGATGCGCGCGGCCTCCTGGACCTCCTCCGGCACCCCCTGCAGCGCCGCGAGGAACAGGATCATGTTGAGGCCGACGTTCTTGAACACCTGGACGACGATCACCGAGATCATGGCCGTCGTCTCGCCCCGCAACCAGTTCGGGCCCTCGACGCCGAGGAGCGACAGGAAGCCGTTGATCCCGCCGTCGGCCTGGAGCAGGAAGCTCCACACGATCGTCCACGCGACGAGCGACACGACCACCGGTGAGAAGAAGAACGTCCGGAACGTCGTGGTGCCCGGGAGCTTCTGGTTGAGCAGCACCGCGAGCAGCAGGGCGAGCGAGATGTTGAGGACCACGAGCCCGACCGAGAACCACAGGCTCGCCAGCAGCGAGTCGCGCAGGCCGGGGTCGGAGAGCATGCGCTCGTAGTTGTCGGCACCCGCGAACGTGAACGTGTTCGCGAGGACGTTCCACTCGTGCAGCGAGTACCAGACCACGGCGACCAGCGGTGCGACGACGAACGCGAGCGCGCCGAGCACGGCGGGCGCGACCATGGTGTACCCCACGGCCGCGTCCCGTCGTGCGAGTGCGGAGGACGCCACGCTCAGTCCCCGAGCAGGGGCTGGATCGCCGCGCACGTGTCGGCGAGCACGCCCTCGACGTCGGCGTCCGCGGTCCACAGCGCGTCGAGCTGGGCCCGCACCGTGTCCTGCAGCTTGGCGAAGTTCTGGTGCGACGGCTTGGTCACCGCGCCCTGGATGCCGTCGACCACGACCGCCTGGAGCTGGGTCTCGCTGAGCTTCGGGTTCGCCGCGCCGAGCGTCTCCGCGTTCAGGAGCGACTCGCGCGGCGGCGGGAAGTACGCGGCGAGCGTCTCGGCGTTCTCCGGGTTGGTGAACCACGCGAGGAAGTCGGCGGCGACGTCCGGGTGCTCGCCCGCCGCGAAGACGCCGATGCCCGCCTGGCCGATGACGTTCTGCTGACCCGCGGGACCGGCCGGGAGCGGCACGACGTCCCACGCGAACGAGTCGTCGAGCGCGGACGCGCGGCTGATCTGCGTGATCGTCATCGCGGCGTCGCCCGCGAAGAAGTCGGCCGTCGTGCCCGGACCGGGCATCGCCTTGTCCACGAACGTCGCGTCGTGGATCCACGTGAGCGCGTCGACCATCTCCGGGTCGGTGAACGTGCACTGCGTGCCGTCCTCGTTCCACGGCGCCGCGTCCCAGCCGTCCCAGACGGTCGACAGGTTCTCCCACACCTTGAAGTCGAAGTCGCGCACCACGAGGCCCTGCTTGCCCGACGCCGCGGCGGCGGCCGCCGAGATGTCGCGGGCCTGGTCGTAGGTCCAGTCCCCGGAAGCGACGAGGTCGGCCGGGTTCGGCTGGCCCGCGGCGGCGACCTGGTCGGTGTTGACGAACATCGCGAACGGCGAGTTGGAGAACGGGTAGGCGTAGAGGCCGCCGTCCTTCTCCCACAGCGCGAGCGAGGAGTCCAGGAGGTCGTCGTACTCGTACCCCTCGGTCTCCTGGAGCTTGGGGGCGACGTCCACGAGCGCGCCGCTCGCGACGAACTCGGGCGCGTAGCTCTCGAGGATCCACGCGAGGTCCGGGGCGTTGCCGCCCGCGAGCTGCGTCGTGAGCGACGTCGTGTAGTCCTCGAACGGGATCGTCTCGAACGTCACGCCCGAGACGAGGTCGGGGTTCTCCGCGACGTACGCGTCGGCGATCTCCTGGAACTGCGCGAGCTGCGTCTCGTCGGCCGTCCAGACGGTCATGCGCAGCTCGACGGGCTCGCTCGGCGTGCTCGGCTCGCCGGCGACGTCGTCGCCGCCGCCGGAGCACGCGGTGAGGACGAGGGCGAGCGCGACGCCGCCTGCGGCCAGGGGTGCGCTCCCGAGGCGGTGTCGGATGCGGGCCGGGCGGGGTGCGCGGCGGGGGGTCAGGGGGGTCATCAGTTCTCCTTCGGACTGAGGGTGGCCGTGTCGGTGCGGGCGGGGCCCGCGTCAGTAGGGGTGCGCCTCGGCGGGCCAGCGCAGCTCGACGCCGGCCCGGACGAGCTCGTCCTGGTAGTCGGCGAGCAGGTCGGCCTTGGACTGGACGGCGTGCGGCGTGCGCCCGGTCGCGAGGCAGTGGGCCGCGAGGTGGCCGGCGGCCTCGCCGATGTTCCACTCGACCGGGTGCAGGCGGTAGCAGCCGTTGGTGATGTGCGTCGTGCCGATGTTCTTGTTGGCCGCGAGCAGGTTGGTCACGCGCTGCGGGAGGAGCGCGCCGAGCGGGATCTCGAACGGGGTCGACGCGACGTCGATGTACGTGTCGCCGCCCGTCGAGGGGTGCAGGTCGATGCGGTACATGCCGACGCCGACCGAGTCGTCGTAGCGCGTCGCGCCCCGGTCCCCGCGCACGGCGTACGAGACGTCGTTCTCCGTCACCGTCGTCACCGCGCGCAGGCGGCGGGACTCGCGGTGGTAGGCCGCCTGGGCGAGGCCGTCGGCCGAGCCCATGACGTCCGGTCGCAGGCGCAGTCCGGGGAACCCCGTCCCGCCGTCGGGGCGGGGCGCCTCGGTCTGCATCCAGTAGAGCATCGAGAGGCTGAGCTGCCGGGCGTCGGCGATCCGCGCCTCCTCCACGTCGCGCGGCACGTCGAGCACCGGCGCGAGGAAGTAGTCGATGCTCGGCCAGTTCACGAGGCACAGGTCGCTCGCGTAGTGGCCGGGCGCGAACAGGTCGCGCGCCGCGATGCGCCGGAACGTCCACAGGTTGCCGTCGCCCGGGTTCTTCGACTGGTCGGCGTCCACGGCGCGCGCGTCGTCGCCCGGGTTCGGCGTGAAGGACCGCACGTCCATCGCGAGCGTGCGCGGGTTCGGCGCCTCCCACGACAGCATGCGCCGCCCGTTCCACGGGCCCGGTGTGTACGTGCTCCAGAAGTCGTAGCGCTCGGGCCGGTCGATCGTGTGGTCGCCGTCCACGTGCTCGACGGCGAAGCACACGCTCAGCGCCTGCACGTTGTCCGGCTGCGCCTCGTCGGGAGCGCTCGGCTCCCCCGTCTCACGGTTCGACTCGAAGCCCGTGACGTACTCCGTGCCCGTCAGGGGCAGGAGCTCGCCCGTCTCGGTCGCGTCGACGACGAACGCGGCGTGGACCGTCACGACCTCGTCGGCGCCCGTACCGTCGCCCGGGCTGACCGGGGTGAGCGTCACGGAGGTGACGCGGTCGCCGTCGGTGGTGGCCGCCGTCGGGCGCACGCGCTCCAGCAGACGGATGCGGCCCGCGGACCGCCACGGGGCGAGCATCTCCTCGAGCACCCCGACCGCGACGCGCGGCTCGTGGCACAGCTTGGAGACCCAGCCCGCGCCGGGGTTGAGGGCGTCCCACGAGCGCGCGGCGTCCGTCAGCGGGTACGAGCGGCGGTACACGTCGCGGATGCCGTCGCGCAGCGCGCGGTAGCGCGCGGTCACGCCGAACCGCTCGACCCACGCGCTCTCGTCCGGCGGCACCGCCTGGGACGTGAGCTGCCCGCCGATCCACGGGTGCTCCTCGGTGAGGACGACGCGGGCGCCCCGCTCCGCGGCCGCGAGCGCGGCGGCCACGCCGCCGAGCCCGCCGCCGACGACGAGGACGTCTGCCTGGAGGTCTGGATGGGTCACGCTGGTTCCGTTTCTCTGGTGCTCTGGTGCTCTGAGGTCTGCAGGGACGGTCTGGCGGCCGGGGGTGGCGCGGGCGGTGGCGCGGCGACGGTCTCGCCGTCGACGTCGACGCACTCGAGGAGCTGGTGCAGCTCGTCCTCGGGGACCCGGGCGGCGCGCGCGGCCTTGCGGTCGGAGCGGCCCGAGCCGGACTCGGCGACGAGGCGCGAGAGCAGGACGAGGGCGCGCGCCCCCATCTCCTCGCGCGGGATCGAGAACCCGGACCACCGGCGCCCGCCCGGACGCCCGTGGTGCGGCTGGCCCAGGAGGAGGAAGGAGACGTCGTCGGGCACGCGGACCCCGCGCCCCTCGAGCTCGTCGACGAGCTCCTCGGGGTAGTTCTCCGGGGCGACGACGACGGCCGTGAGGCGCTGGTCGACGATCTCCGCGGCCGTGGCCGGGACGTCGTCGAGCTCGACGAAGCGCACGGTGAGCCCGTGCGCCTTCATCGTGGCGCGGTAGGCGTCGACGCGGTCGAGCGTCGGCTGGTCGGTGCCGCGCGGCCCGACGTAGCCGATGCGCTCGTGCCCGAGCTCGACGAGACGCTCGACCTGGCGCGCCGTCGCCGCGACGTAGTCGGCGCCGACGTAGGGCAGGCGCCCGCCGTCGCTCCCGCGCTTCCCGATGAAGACGAACGGGTAGTTCGTGTCGAGCAGGTGCTGGAGCTCGCCGCGGTCCTCGTGCTGGCCGAGCAGGAGGCAGCCGTCGGCGATCCCGAGGCGCTGCCAGCCGTCGCGCGTGAGCCGGCGCCGGCCGTCGACGACGCGCGCGCTCGTGAAGAGCAGGATGTCGATGCCCAGCTTCTCGGCCGCGTGCTCGATGCCGACCAGGAACGGGCCGTAGAAGTCCCGGCCGGCGCGCGGGAACGTCGCCTCGTAGGTGAAGACGCCCAGGATCTGGTTGTGCCCGCCCGCGAGGCGCTGGGCCACGGGGTTCGCCGAGTAGCCCGTGATGCGGATCGCGTCGAGCACGCGCTGACGGGTCTCCTCGCTGATCCGCACCCCGGCGGGCGTGCTGTCGTTCAGCACGAACGAGACCGTCGCCTGGCTGACGCCCGCCATGGCGGCGACGTCGGCCTGGGTGATGCGGTGCCTCGGCATGGATCCTCCTCGATCACGTCGTCGATGACGTGCGAGGAGTCTCGCCAGAGCGGCGCGTGCGGGTCAACGCAGTAATACGCATTATTACGTCGCGAACGCTGGCAGTCCGCGCCTCGGTCCGCCGCCGGTGATCCGCATAATCGGCGACGCGCCGGTCACCGCCGCCCCGGCGGGCGACTGCCGGAGGATGCACGACGGGCCCAGGGACGCACCTCGGAGGTGCGCCCCTGGGCCCGCTGTGCCGCCCGTGCGTGTCGCGCTATCCGCAGGTCAGCGCGTCGTAGGTCGCCGAGGTCGAGCCGTGCTGGACACCGTCGGCCCCGGCGACGTCGACCCTCGCCTCCCCGGCCTCGACCGACGTCGCCCGCGTCGCGAAGGACTGGTAGGCGCTGCGCCCGGGCTCGACGTCCGCCACAGTGCGCTCGCCGAACGGCGTCACGAGCCGGACCGTCGTCGCGGCCTCCCCCTCGTTGCGCGCGGTCACCGCGACGTACGCGCGGCCCGCGAGGCAGCGCGTCACGGCCTGCACCTCGACAACGGGCGCGTCGTCGTCGCACGCGGCCGCCTCCTCGGCGGTCGGGGTCCACCGGAACCAGTCGAACGACGCCACGATCTCCGGCGGCGTCGCGGAGCCGCGCATCGCGAACGGCCCGACACCCGTCGCACCGAGCGCCGCGACGTCCACGGTGCGACCCCAGGGCGCGAACTCGACGCCGTCGACCGACACCGACGCCTGCACGGCGCTCCCGTCGCTCGCGAGGCGCAGCCAGAAGGTCTCACCGAGTCCTGCCGGCGGGACGACCGAGTCGAACCCCGTGTTGCGGTCGGTGCCGTTCTGGCGCCAGATGAACTCGACGCGCGGGCCGAGCGAGCCGTGCACGAGGTCGAGCTTCGCGTAGTTCGCGTCGTCGCGGTACAGGAGCAGGCCGCCCTGCTGGAAGCGCTCGGTCGGGGAGACGGAGACGGCCGTCGTGACCTCCCAGGGCCCGTCGGGGACCGCCTGGAGCGGCAGCGAGGCGCCCGCGACGCCGGTCGGGTACGCCGGGACGCGCAGCGCGCCGTCCACGAGCTCGTGGCGAGCGGTGCCCGCGCGGACGACGGACCACCGCGCGGGGTCGAGGGTCGTGCCGTCGAACTCGTCCGACGCGGCGCCGCTGCACTGCTCGCGCAGCGGGTCGGGGTCCTGGCCCGGCTCGGGCGGCCGGACGGCGTCGGGGTCGCGCTGCGCCCACGCGATCGTCGCGCCCAGCCGGTCGCCGGACTCGTAGAAGAGGTAGGTCTCGTCGCCGTCGGTCACGATCTCGGGCGCGGCCACCCGGCCGGTGTCCTCACCGACACTGCTGGCCCTGTGGAGCTCCCACCGCGGCCCGACCTGGGTCATCGTCGGGTCGAGCGTGCGGGCGAACGTGATGCCCGTGGAGCCGTGGTAGACCACGTAGAGCTGGCCCTCCCACTCCCACAGGTTGCCGCCGGACACGTTCGTGCCGGTCGCGGCGTCGGGCACGACGAGCGGGTCGGGCCGCACGTCCCAGGCCTTGCCGTCGACCGACTCGGCCACCTTGATGCGCCGGATGTTGTCGGTCCGGTTCTGCATGTACGTCATCGCGAAGCGGTAGCCCGACGCTGGGTCGGGGTGCTCGACGACGCGCGCGTACGACGTCTCGGTGGTCCCGGCACCGCCGTCGGCGTTGGTGACCGCGACCCCGGAGTCGTCGAACGTCACGCCGTCGTTCGACGTCGCCCACCGGGTCGTCGAGTTCTCGCCGTGGAAGTACAGCAGCACCTCGTCGGCCGCGTCGTCCCACAGGACGTCGGGCGACGAGACGTGCGAGACGCGCTCGTAGAAGGGCAGCCACTCGTTCGCGACGATCGGGTTGTGCGCGTACTCCGTCCACGGGCCCTCGAGCGAGTCGGCGTACATGAGCGAGATCCCGCCCGGGGAGTCGTGCGGGGCGTAGTACAGGTACCACTCCCCCAACGCGTCGTCGAGGTAGGCGCCCGCGTGGAAGACGCTCGGGAAGATGAACTCGTCCGTCGGGTTGTAGATCATCGACTCCTTGTCGGTGATCACGCCGCGGTACTCGAAGATCGGGAGGTCGGACGCGGACGGGGCGTCGGCCGCCGTCGCGCCCACCGGCGCCGGGGCGAGGGCTGTCGGCGACGGCGCGGCCACGGCGGGGGCGACCGCGCCGGCTGCCACCATCGCGGCCAGGGCGACGACCGCCGCCGTCGCGACGCGGCGTCTCCGGCGGGGTGCTGGTGCTCGGGTTCTCACAGGGGACCTCCATCGGTTCCTCACCGGCGGCCTCGTCGCCGACCGGGCGCCGCGCGCGCGGCGGCGGCTGGTGGCAGTCTCGCCGCACCAGCCCCGCGCCGGTCAAAGGGATCATGCGCATTATTAGCGTGGCCCGAGCGTCCTCGCGGCGGCGCTAGAGTCGTCCCGACCCGACATCGATGTCCGACATCAGACTTATGCGCACCCCGGAGGATCGCCACCGTGCCGCTCTTCGACCTGCCCCTCGATGAGCTCGAGGCCTACGCGCCCGCGCTCGACGAGCCCGCCGACCTCGACGCGTTCTGGGCGCGCACCCTGGACGGGTCCCGCGCCGCCGGCGGGAACCTCGCCGAGACGGTCCGTCTGGAGCGCGTCGACGCCGGCCTGGAGACCGTCGTGGTGGACGACGTCACGTTCCCGGGCTTCGACGCCCAGCCGGTCAAGGCCTGGCTCGTGCGGCCCGCCGCAGCCGCGCACGCGGCGGCCGCCGGGGACGGCCCACCGCTCACCGCCGTGGTCGAGTACCTGGGATACGGGGGCGGCCGCGGCCTGCCCCACGAGCACCTGCTGTGGGCGAGCGCGGGCTACGCGCACCTCGTCGTCGACACGCGCGGCCAGGGCAGCGGCTGGGGCGCGGGAGGCGACACGCCCGACCCGGTGGGATCGGGCCCGGCCACCCCCGGCTTCCTGACGCGCGGCATCCTCGACCCGCGCGAGCACTACTACCGCCGCGTCATCACCGACGCCGTGCGGGCGGTCGACGCCGTGCGGACGGTCGACGGCATCGACCCCGACCGCGTCGCCGTGACCGGGGTGAGCCAGGGCGGCGGCCTGACCATCGCCGTCGCCGGCCTCACCGAGGGCCTCGTCGCCGCCATGCCCGACGTGCCGTTCCTCACCCACTACCGCCGCGCGGTCGAGATCACCGACCGTCCGCCCTACTCGGAGATCACGCGCTACCTCGCCGTCCACCGCGAGCACGAGGACGCCGTGTTCCGCACCCTCTCCTACCTCGACGGCGCGAGCCTCGCCCGCCGCGCGACCGCCCCCGCCCTGTTCTCGGTCGCCCTCATGGACCCGGTCTGCCCGCCGTCCACGGTGTACGCGGCCTACAACGGCTGGGCCGCCGACGCGGGTGCCGGGGACGTCGACCGCGCGATCGACGTCTACCGCTTCAACGAGCACGAGGGCGGCCAGGCCTACCGCTTCGCCCGCCAGCTCGCCTGGCTCCGCGAGCACACCCGCTAGTCCGGCCCGCGTACCGCACGACGCCCGACCCGCGCGACCGTCCGGGCGGAACCGCACGGCGCGGTGCGATGCGACGCGGGGCACCCGACACCGCGGGCAGTCGCCCGGGTGAGCGACGACCAGGGCAAGACGACGCCGGGCGGGTGGGTGGTGGTGCCGCGTCGTGGCGGGCCTGGCGGGAGCCGCGAGGAACGAGCGGCGGATGGTAGACGCGGC
>NZ_JNBQ01000043.1 GCF_001019615.1 Cellulosimicrobium funkei
CGCCGCCTCCACGCGCTTGGTGAAGAAGCCGGCGGTCTCGGCGTAGCCGCCGGAGACGTAGAACTCCTTGGAGAGACCGGAGGCGAGGCCGACGCGGCGCGCGCCCACCTCGGCCGCCCACTCCTCGGCGCTCTCGAGGAGGAGGCGGCCGATGCCCTGGCGTCGGTGCGACGGGAGGACGGCGACCTCCTCGACCCGGCAGACGACGCCGCTGGACGCGAAGGTCAGGTGCCGGTTCGCGAGCAGGTACCCCACGACGCCGCGGTCGGGCAGCTCCGCCACCGCGAAGTACGTGTCGAGCGCGGCGAGCAGGGGCCCGAAGGACCGCTCGAACGCCTCGCGCTCGGGGTCGTGGCGGGGCAGCTCGAGGACGAGCGGCCACACGTCGTCACGGTCCGCGACGACGGCCCGGCGGACGAGCACGCCGGACGGGACGCTGGGGCGGGAGACGGAGATCTGGGAGGATTCGGACACCTCCCGAACCTAGCAGCGCGGTCGCGCCCCGGTCGGGGCGTCCCGGGTGGCGGTCGGGAGTCGGCGTGGGTGACGTTCGGCACCCCGGCGCTCGGCCGGTGCGCCGTCAGGACCCGCCGAGGGCGTAGCGCATCGGCTCGAGCTTCGCCTCCGACTCGGCGACCTCCGCCGTCGGGTCGGACGCGGCGACGATCCCGCACCCCGCGAACAGCCGCACCGACCGGGGGTCGGCGGCCGAGAGCTCGGCCGAGCGCAGCGCGATGCCCCACTCGCCGTCGCCGTCCGCGCCGAGCCACCCGACCGGCCCGGCGTACCGGCCGCGGTCCATGCCCTCGATCTCGCGGATCAGCTCGCGCGCGACGCTCGTCGGCGTGCCGCACACGGCCGCCGACGGGTGCAGGGCCGCGGCGAGCGCGAGGCTCGTCGGCCCCGCCGCCCCACCCGGCGAGCCCGGGGAGACGGCACCGCGCGCGAGGACCGCGGTCACGTCCGACGCGAGGTGCATGACGTTCGGCAGGTGCAGCACGAACGGCGCGTCGGGCACGTTCATCGACGAGCAGAACGGGGCGAGCGCCTGCGCGACGGACCGCACGGCGTACTCGTGCTCCTCGAGGTCCTTCGACGACCGGGCGAGCTGGGCCGCCCGGAGGAGCGCCTCGTCGTCGGACAGCCCGCCGCGGCGGATCGTCCCCGCGAGCACGCGCGACGTGACGAGCCCCTTCTCGCTGCGGACCAGGAGCTCGGGCGTCGCACCCACGAGGCCGTCGACGGAGAACGTCCAGCACGCCTCGTACGCCGAGGCGAGCCGGGAGAGCAGCCAGCGCGGGTCCACGGGCTCGGCGGTGTGCGCGACGACGTCGCGCGCCAGGACCACCTTCTCGAGCGCGCCCGAGCGGATGCGCTCGACCCCCTCCGCCACGACGGCTGCCCAGTCGTCGACCCGCAGCGCGCCGTCGTGCCACGCCACCTCGCCGGGCGACGTGACGGGCGCGCGGGGCGTGCGGCGCAGCGCGTCGGTCGGGGAGGACGAGAGCGATCCCGCGGTGTCGACGGTCGTGAGCCACGACTGCCCGTCGCGCCGGCCGACGACGACGCGCGGCACGACGAGCACGCCGCCCGCGCGGACCGGGTCGTGGGCGTCGTCGCCGGGGGCGGAGTCGTCGAACGCGAACGAGCCGAACGCGACCGGTCCCGTCCCGGGCAGCCCCACCTCGTCCCGCACGACGGCGCGCGCGAGCGTCTCGTGCCACGCGGCCTCCGCGTCGGCGAACCGGCCGGGGCCCCACGTCTCGAGGCGCAGCGCCTCGCCCCAGCCCACGATCCCGTCGCCGCGGCGCACCCAGGCGAGGGGCCGCGCGTCGGGCAGGAGGTCGACGAGGGCGTCCAGACCGCCGGGCAGGTCGGGGATCCGGGTGGTCCTCACGACCAGAGGGTGGGGCTGTGCGGCCGTGGCCGACGGTTCTGCAGTCATCGCCTCCCAGCGTAAGCCGCGCACGCGGGTGCGCCCTGCGGTGCGGGGACGTGGAAGCATGGGCGGCATGCCCCGTGCCAACCTGGACAAGAAGCCCTCCGAGGTCGCGTCGATGTTCGACGGGATCGCCTCGCGCTACGACCTGACGAACGACCTCCTGTCGCTCGGCCAGGACCGTGCCTGGCGCCGGGCGACGGTCCGTGCGGTCGGCGCGCTGCCGGGGGAGAAGGTCCTCGACCTCGCGGCCGGGACCGGGACGTCCTCCGAGCCGTTCGCCGACGACGGGGTGCGCGTCGTGCCGTGCGACTTCTCGTTCGGCATGCTCCAGGTCGGCAAGGAGCGCCGGCCCGACCTGCCGTTCGTCGCCGGTGACGCGACGCGCCTGCCGTTCGCGGACGGCACGTTCGACGCCGTGACGATCTCGTTCGGGCTGCGCAACGTCGTCGACACCGAGGGCGCGCTGCGCGAGATGCTGCGCGTCGTCCGCCCGGGCGGACGGGTCGTGATCTGTGAGTTCTCGACCCCGACGTGGGCCCCGTTCCGCGTCGTCTACCAGGAGTACCTCGTGCAGGCGCTGCCGCGCATCGCCGCCGCGGTGACGCGCGAGGGCGGCTCGTACGAGTACCTCGCGGAGTCCATCGCGGCCTGGCCCGACCAGGTCGGGCTCGGCCGGCTCCTGCTCCGCGCGGGCTGGGAGAAGGTCGCTTACCGCAACCTCTCCGGCGGGATCGTCGCGCTCCACCGGGGCACGCGACCCGCCTGACGCCGTCGCCGTCGTCTCCGCGGCCGACGCCGAATTCACCCGGCCCGCCCGACGGCTGGGCAGGACGGTCCGCCGTGCCCGACCTACCGTCGAGGGACGAGCGCGGCCAACGGGGGCCCGCGCGCGGCATGACGGGGGCACGACATGGAACGCCTGACCAAGGGAGCGCTGGCGATCGGGGCGGGGGCGCTCCTCCTCCTCGGAGGGGCCGGGACCTACGCGCTGTGGTCCGACTCGCAGGCCGTCGCCGAGGCGGGGGACATCAGCTCCGGTGACCTGGACCTCGCGCTGGGCACCGCGGCCTGGACGCTCAACGGGACGACGGTCGCGGACGTGACGGCGGTCCGGATCGTCCCGGGCGACGTGCTGGCGCTCAGCCAGCCGATCACGGTGACCGCGATCGGCGACTCGCTCCAGCCGACCCTCGCGGTCTCGGGCACGGACACGCTCACGGGCGACCCGGCGCTCGTCGACGCGCTCGACGTGGCGTTCGTGCTCGACGGCCCGCCGGCGTGGGCCACCGCCAACGGTGACGGGACGTACGAGGTCGCGCCGTCGACGGCCGCGTACCCGGCGGTCGACGCCGACGTCACGCTGACGTTCGACGCGGCCACGCCCGACCAGGTCGCGACGAGCTCCGTGGTGAACCTCTCGAGCCTGACGTTCACGCTCGAGCAGCACCTCTGACAGGCCCGCGGTGGGCATCGTCCGCTCCCGCCGCGCACGGTCGCCCGGTCCGGCCCCGGACCAGGGTGCGGGCCGCGTCCTGGGCGGCCACCGGACCGTCGCGCGTGCCGCCGTCGTGCTCGCGCTCGCCGCGCTCCCGCTCTCGGCGGGCGCGGCGTGGGCGACCTGGTCGGCGTCGCAGACGGTCAGCGGCGCCGAGGTGCGGTCGGGCTCGTTCGGCGTCGAGACGTCGTGGCAGACGTTCCCCGACCTCGCGGGCATGTTCCCCGGCCAGTCGCGCGACGGCGTGATCGCCGTCCACCACACGGGCGACGGGACGTGGCGCTACCGGCTCGCGGTCGCGTACGACGGCGTCGTGCGGCCGACCGTCGCGTTCTACCCCGGGACGACCTGCACGGGGACGGCCCTGGCCGCCGGGACGCTCAGCCCGCAGACCTACGCGCGGGGCGCGACGACGCAGGTGTGCGTCCGCTACACGCTGCCCGCGGGGAGCCCGGGCTCCTGGCAGGGCCAGAGCGCCCAGGTCGCCGTGACGGTCACGCTCGAGAGCAGGCCGTCGTGACGCGCGGCGCCAGACTCCGCGTCGCGGCGGTGCTGGCCGTGGCGCTCGCGCTCGTGGGCGGGCCGGCGGTGGCGTGGTGGACCGCGAGCGGATCGCTGTGGACGACGGTGTCGGCGGCGACGGTCCCCGCGCCGACCGGGACGACGTGCACGACGATGGGCACCAACCTCGCGCGGAGCGCGACCGTGCGGTGGACGGCACCGACGCCCGCCCCCGCCCGCTACCGCGTCACGATCGCGGGGGGCGGGCAGTCGACGACCACCGAGACCACGGCGACGCAGCTCGTCATCACCGAGTCGCTGCTCGGCGGGCTCCTGCAGTCGATCCTCGACCTGCTGCTGGGCGGTACGACCCTGCAGGTCAGCGTCCAGTCCGTGCACTCCTCGGGGTGGGTCTCGGTGCCGGGCAACGCGGTGCCGGTACGCGGTGCGCTCGTCGCGGGCACCGGTCTGTCGGGGGTCTCCTGTGGCTGAGCGGGGCGGTCGGCACCGCGAGCGCGGAGCGAGAGAGCGGGGGCCGCTCGCCCGGGTGCTCGGCGTGCTTGCGCTCGGGTGCGCCGTCGCGCTCGCGCTCGTCGGGGTCGTCGTGCCGCTCGCCCTGGGGGCGACGCCGTACACGGTGCTCACCGGGTCGATGCGGCCGACCTACCCGCCCGGGACGATGGTCGTCGTGCGGCCGGTCGACGTCGAGCGCGTCGCGCCGGGTGACGTGGTCACGTACCAGCTCGCCTCGGGCCGGCCCGAGGTCGTCACCCACCGGGTCGTCGCCGTCGGGGTCGGGGCCGACGACGAGCGGGTCCTCACGACGCAGGGCGACGCCAACGCCGCGCCCGACCCGGAGCCCGTCCGCCCCGTGCAGGTCCGCGGCACGGTCGTCTACGCGGTCCCGCTGCTCGGGTGGGTGAGCTCCGCGGTGTCGGGCGACGCGCGCCGCACCGTCGCCGTCGTCGCGGCGGCCGCGCTCCTGGGGTGGGGCGCCTGGCAGGTCGCGGCGGGACTGCGCGAGCGCTCCCGGCGCCGGAGGCCCACGGCGGTGACCCCGTGAGCAGGGTGCCGGGACGAAGGGCACGACGCGCGCTCGCCGGGGTGCTGCTCGCGGTCGTGCTCGCCGGGCCGGGACCGGTGGCCGTCGGGGCGACGGCCGGCGCGCCGACAGGTGCGTCGACGGGCACCTCGACGGGTCCGGCGAAGGGGGACGAGGACGCCCTCCGGCTGAGCGTCGACGGCACCACGTGGGCACCCGGGCTGTCCGCGTCCCTCTTCGGGTCGGACGCGCTCGTCGTGCCGGGGACGACCGTCGCGCGCCACCTGTGGGTCCGTAACGACGGCCCGACGGCGGCGCGCGTCCTCGTCGACCTCGCGCCCGACGTCGACCCGACGGCTCCGCGGACGGGGCTCGGCGCGTGGCTCGACGTCCGGCTGGACGGCGCCGCACCGGTCACCGCGACCTGGGAGGGGCCCGTCCTCGACCCGGGCGAGGCGGGCCGGGTCGAGGTGAGCGTCGCGATGTCGGCGGACGCGCCGTCGTCCACGCGCCGCGCGGTCTCCGGAGTGCTGGAGACGGTGCACCTCGTGGGCGTCACGGACCCCGCCCCGCCTCCCGCAGCGGGGGAGGAGCCCCCGTCGACCGGTCCCGGGCTGGCGCGCACCGGGGTCGACGGGTGGTGGCTCGCGACCGCCGCGGCACTCGCGGCCGCGGCCGGTGTGGTGCTCGCTCGGCTCGGACGAACGCGGGCGGCGTCGTCCGGAGGTCGCTGACCTGCGGCGACGCGAGCCGGCAGCTCGCCGCGCGACCTGGGGCAGCGCGGGGAGGCTAGGGCGTGTCTCCCAAGACGCCAGCTGCGTAGCATCTCGTGGGTGAGCAAGTCCTCGTCTGGAGCGGTCCCATCGGCAGGTCATGCTCGTGAACCCTTGGCGAGTCTCCCGGTGACGGTGTTCTCTCGGCGTTCAGAACTCGATGGGGCTGTGGAGGAGCTCACTGCCCGAGGGCTTCAGGTAGTGGTCCTTGATGCTGGTTCCTGGTCGACGGGCCCGGAAGTGCATCGCGGTATCGCAGTGGCGTTGGACTTTCCCGCCTACTACGGCCGGAATCTCGATGCGCTGAACGACTGCCTTTCAGACGTTGTCGCACGGGAGTATGGCTGGCAGCCGTCGGCGGCGGGCCTGGCGCTGGTGTTCCTCGGGTTCGACCGCTTCGCCGCGGCACTGCCTGACTTCGCTCCGGCCTTGATGGACATCTTTGTCACCCAGGCGCGCGGCGCGGCCGAGGCTGGCGCCACGATGGCGTTGCTCCTACAGAGCGACGACCGTGAACTCGGCAGCGACTCGATGGGCGCTCCCCGTGCCGTTGGACTGTGACGAACGTCGAGACTGGGCCCAGGTACGAGTTAGTCAGGGAAGCCAGAGCAGGATCGCTGTGAGAACGGCGCCACCGCGGTAGACGAGCGCGTGCTTGTCGTAGCGGGTCGCGAGTGCTCTCCACTGCTTGATGCGGTTGAAGAACCGCTCGACCGTGTTGCGGCCCCGGTAGGTGACGCGGTCATAGGTCACGGGCCGACCACCGCGTGACCCGCGTCGGCGACGGTGGGCCTGCTGGTCACGCGGCTCGGGGATGACCGCGACGATGCCGCGCCGGCGCAGCTCTGACCGGATCGCGCGCGAAGAGTACGCCTTGTCGCCCAACACGGCGTCGGGAGTGGTGCGCGGGCGTCCCGCCCCTGCCCGAGGGACCCGGATCGCGTCCAACAGCGGCAGACACATCGGCGCGTCACCGCCCTGGCCCGGTCCCACGAGCACCGCGAGCGGTCGCCCGTCGCCGTCGACCGCGGCGTGGATCTTCGTCGACAACCCGCCCCGAGAGCGACCCAAGGCGTGGTCAGCCGGTTCTCGCCGTTCCGGATTCTTGTGATTCGCCAGTGCCCCCCGTGGTCCGCGGCAACGTGGCGGCGTGCTGGTGCGCCCGGTTGATCGTGGAGTCCACGCTCACCCGCCAGTCGATAACTCCGTTCGCGTCCGCGCGAGCCTGCAAGGCCGCCAGGATCTTGTCCCACGTCCCGTCGCGCGAGAACCGCGCATGGCGCTTCCACGCGGTCTGCCACGGGCCGAACCGCTCGGGAAGATCACGCCACGCGACCCCGGTCCGATACCGGTGAACGATCCCCTCTACGACCTGACGATGATCCCGCCACGGACGCGAGCGGCCCGACACCTTCGGCATCAACGGGCCGATCACTGCCCACTGCTCGTCCGACAACTCCCGACCACGTTCCACGACCGCACACTCTGCAGCATCGGGGCTGCGCGACTAGGGAGACACGCCCTAGGCCATCGCCGCTCCGGCCCCCTTGCCCGGCGGTCCCGAGCCACAGGGTCGGGAGTCGTCGCGGGGGAGGACCTTCGTCACAGGATCTCCCAGGGAAGGGTCGCCTTGCTACACATCCCGCGCCGGGAGTGACTAGAGTGGCGATGTCCATTGTGACCGACTTCACAAGGACAGTGGGTGCGCCGTGTCCCGACCCGGGTGACGGTGGACCACCACGAGGTGTCCCGACGACCGGACGGTGAGGTGAGCACGGTGGGCGCGAGGCTCGACGACGCCGACGTCATCGTCGTGGGCGCGGGTCCGGCCGGCTCCGCGGCGGCCCACTACTGCGCCGCCGCCGGGCTGAGCGTCCTGCTGCTGGAGAAGTCGTCGTTCCCGCGCGACAAGATCTGCGGCGACGGCCTGACGCCGCGCGCGGTCGCCGAGCTCGTGCGCATGGGCGTGCCGACGCGCGCCGAGGACGGCTGGATCCGGAACCAGGGCCTGCGCGTCGTCGCGAGCGGCCGCTCGTGGGAGCTCGCGTGGCCCGACCTCGCGTCGTACCCGAGCTACGGCATGGCCCGTGCCCGCCACTCGTTCGACCGCACGCTCGCCGAGCACGCCCAGCGCACGGGGGCCAAGCTCCTCGAGCGCACCGCGGTCACGGGCCCCGTGCTCGACGAGCGCACCGGGCGCGTCGTCGGCGTCACCGCCCGGCCCGTGGACGACAAGGGTCGGCGCGCGGGCGACGAGGTCACCTACCGCGCGCCCGTCGTCGTCGCGGCCGACGGCGTCTCGTCGCGCTTCGCGCTCGCGCTCGGCCTCGCGCGGCGCGAGGACCGCCCGATCGGCGTCGCCGTCCGCACGTACTTCCGCACCCCGCGCCACGACGACCCGTGGATGGAGTCCCACCTCGAGCTGTGGGACGGCAAGCCGCGCGAGTCCAACCTGCTGCCCGGCTACGGCTGGATCTTCTCGCTCGGGGACGGCACGGCGAACGTCGGGCTCGGCTCGGTGAGCTCGACGCCGGCGCGCCAGTCCGCGGCGAACGTCGACTACAAGGACCTCTTCGCCACGTGGATGCGCAACGCGCCCGCGGAGTGGGAGTTCACCGAGGAGAACCAGCTCGCCCCCGTGCGCGGCGCGGCGCTCCCCATGGGCTTCAACCGGTCCCCGCTCTACACGCGCGGCGTGCTGCTCGTGGGCGACTCGGGCGGCATGGTCAGCCCGTTCAACGGCGAGGGCATCGCCTACGCGATGCAGGCCGGGCGGGCGGCGGCCGACGTCGTCGCCCAGTCGCGCGTGCGGCTCACCGACGGCGGCCGCGAGCGCGCGCTCCAGACGTACCCGCGGATCATGCGCCGCGAGCTCGGTGGCTACTACACGCTCGGCCGGTACTTCGTGAAGCTCATCGAGCACCCCGAGATCATGCGGCTCTGCACGCGCTACGGGCTCCCGCGCCCGGTCGTCATGCGGTTCGTCCTCAAGCTCCTGTCCGACTGCTACGAGCCCCGCGGCGGCGACTGGGTCGACCGCGTCATCGCGGGGCTGACGAGGGTGGTGCCCTCGTCATGAGCCCCCGAGGTGGGCCCGCAACGACGCGGGCACTCGCACCACCCACAGGTCTTCCCGGGCACCGCTCGGGCGTTCCCGTCCCGAGCCCCCACTCGAGGAGTACGCGATGACCAACCCGTACGTTCCGCTTCTCGTCCTCATGGGCGTGGCCGCCGTGCTGGCTCTCGGCGGCGTGGCCGCGAGCGCGGTCATCGGCCCCAAGCGCTACAACCGCGCCAAGCTCGACGCCTACGAGTGCGGCATCGAGCCCACGCCCCACGCGATCGGCGGCGGGCGCTTCCCGATCAAGTACTACCTCGTCGCCATGACGTTCATCGTCTTCGACATCGAGGTCGTCTTCCTCTACCCGTGGGCGGTCGACTTCGCGACGCTCGCGACCTTCGGCCTCGTCGCGATGCTCGCGTTCCTCGCGCTCATCACCGTCCCGTTCGTCTACGAGTGGCGCCGGGGTGGTCTCGAGTGGGACTGAGCGGGCGACCGACCGTCCGCGCCAGCGGGCACCGGCGAGAGAACTAGGAGAACACCATGGGGATCGAGGAAGCTCCCTCGGGCTTCTTGCTGACCACGATCGAGGACCTCGCGGGGTACCTGCGCAAGGCGTCGCTCTGGCCCGTGACGTTCGGACTGGCGTGCTGCGCGATCGAGATGATGGCCGCCGGCGCCTCGCGGTTCGACCTCTCGCGCTTCGGCATGGAGGTCTTCCGGGCCTCCCCGCGCCAGGCGGACCTCATGATCGTGGCCGGGCGCGTGAGCCAGAAGATGGCGCCGGTCGTGCGGCAGGTCTACGACCAGATGAGCGAGCCCAAGTGGGTGCTGTCGATGGGCGTGTGCGCGTCCAGCGGCGGCATGTTCAACAACTACGCGATCGTGCAGGGCGTCGACCACATCGTGCCCGTGGACATCTACCTCCCGGGCTGCCCGCCGCGGCCGGAGATGCTCATCAACGCGATCCTCGCGCTGCACGACCAGATCCAGCACGAGCCGCTCGGCGTGAACCGCAAGGAGGCGGCGCGCGCCGCCGAGGCGGCGGCGCTCGAGGCGACGCCCACGTTCCAGATGAAGGGGCTGCTGCGGTGACGGACGAGAAGACGGGCGGCGGCACGCCCGTGCCGCAGCCCGAGGAGGTCAACGGCCCGCGGTCCGGCGACCTCGTGACGGGGGCGAGCGCTCCGCGCACGCTCGAGGTCGTCGAGGTGCGCGAGGGCATGTTCGGCGTCCACGGCTCGGGCGACACGTCCGGCTACGGGGGGCTCGTCCAGCCCGTCGCGATGCCCGGGGCGAGCCCGCGGCCGTACGGCGGCTGGTTCGACGAGGTCGTCGACGTCCTCGCGGAGGTGCTCGCCGAGGGCGGCACGCGGTTCGAGGCCGCGGTGGAGCGCGTCGTGGTGGACCCGCCCGGCGCGCACGCCGAGCTGACGATCCACGTGCACCGCGACCACCTCGTCGACGTGTGCCGCGCGCTGCGCGACGACCAGGACCTGCGGTTCGAGCTGAGCCTGGGCGTGAGCGGCGTGCACTTCCCGCACGACGTCGGCCGCGAGCTGCACGCCGTGTACCACCTCACGTCGATCACGCACGGACGTCGTCTGCGCCTCGAGGTGTCGGTGCCCGACGCCGACCCGCACGTGCCGACCACGACGTCCGTCTACCCGACGAACGACTGGCACGAGCGCGAGACGTGGGACTTCTTCGGCATCGTCTTCGACGGCCACCCGTCGCTCGCGCGCATCGAGATGCCCGACGACTGGCCGGGCCACCCGCAGCGCAAGGACTACCCGCTCGGCGGGATCCCCGTCGAGTACAAGGGCGCGACCGTGCCCCCGCCCGACACGAGGAGGTCGTACTCGTGAGCACGCACACCACCGGCGCCCCCGGCGCCGCCCCGCACTCGACCCGCCCGCCCGTCGGCGACTTCGACGACGGCGTCCCGAGCTTCGAGGCGTCGGGCGGCGACTGGGCCGACATCGCGGAGAGCGCCGTCGCTGCGGCCGCGCTCGGCGAGGAGCGCATCGTCGTCAACATGGGCCCGCAGCACCCGTCCACGCACGGCGTGCTCCGCCTCATGCTCGAGATCGACGGCGAGACGGTCACCGAGGCGCGCTGCGGCATCGGCTACCTGCACACCGGCATCGAGAAGAACATGGAGTACCGGACGTGGACGCAGGGCGTCACGTTCTGCACCCGCATGGACTACCTCGCGCCGCTGTTCCAGGAGACGGCGTACTGCCTCGCGGTCGAGAAGCTGCTCGGCATCACGGACGACGTGCCCGAGCGGGCCAGCGTCATCCGGGTGCTCATGATGGAGCTCAACCGGATCGCGTCCCACCTCGTGTGCCTGGGCACCGGCGGCAACGAGATGGGCGCGACGACCGTCATGACCATCGCGTTCACCGCGCGCGAGGAGATCCTGCGGATCTTCGAGGCCGTGACGGGCCTGCGCATGAACAACGCGTACGTGCGCCCCGGTGGCGTCGCGCAGGACGTCCCGCCGGACCTCGTCGAGCAGGTGCGCGCGGCCGACCCGCTCATCCGGCGGTACCTCGGCCAGCTCGGCGACCTCATGCTCGCCAACCCGATCTTCAAGGGCCGCCTCGTCGGCGTCGGGCACCTCAGCCTCGCGGGCTGCATGGCGCTCGGCGTCACCGGGCCGGTGCTGCGCTCCACGGGCCACCCGTACGACGTGCGCAAGTCCGACCCGTACTGCGGCTACGAGACGTACGACTTCGACGTCCCGACCGCGACCGGCGCCGACTGCTACGACCGCGTCGTGCTGCGGCTCGAGGAGTGCTACCAGTCGCTGCACATCGTCGAGCAGTGCCTCGAGCGCCTCGAGAGGACGGCCGGGCAGCCCGTCATGGTGGGCGACCGCAAGATCGCGTGGCCGGCGCAGCTCGCGATCGGGAGCGACGGCCAGGGCAACTCGCTCGAGCACATCAAGGAGATCATGGGCACCTCCATGGAGGCCCTGATCCACCACTTCAAGCTCGTCACCGAGGGCTTCCGCGTCCCGGTGGGGCAGGCGTGGCAGACCGTGGAGCACCCGCGCGGCGAGCTCGGGGTGCACCTCGTCTCCGACGGCGGCACGCGCCCCTACCGGGCGCACTTCCGCGACCCGTCGTTCAACAACCTCCAGGCCGTGGCGGCGATGTGCGAGGGCGGCCAGGTGGCCGACGTCGTGGTCGCCGTCGCCTCCCTGGACCCCGTGCTGGGAGGGGTGGACCGATGACCATCGACGCCGGACCTGCGACGAACGGCACGCCCGCCGGCGGGCCGCGCCCCGGGTACGACGCGGAGACGACGGCTCGCCTCGCCGCCGACGCCGCGCAGATCGTCGCCCGCTACCCCGAGTCCCGGTCGGCGCTGCTGCCGATGCTGCACCTCGTGCAGTCCGAGGACGGCTACGTCTCGCGCGACGGCATCCTGTTCTGCGCGGAGCAGCTCGGCCTCACCGCGGCCGAGGTCTCGGCCGTCGCGACGTTCTACACGCAGTACAAGCGCCACCCCAACGGGACGTACACCGTGGGCGTCTGCACGAACACGCTGTGCGCGATCATGGGCGGCGACGCGATCTTCGACGAGCTGTCGGACCACCTCGGCGTCGGGCACGACGAGACGACCGAGGACGGCGCGATCACGCTCGAGCGCGTGGAGTGCAACGCGGCCTGCGACTACGCGCCGGTCATGATGGTCAACTGGGAGTTCTTCGACAACCAGACGCCCGGCTCGGCGACCGACGTCGTCGACCGCCTCCGTGCGGGCGAGGCCGTCGCCCCGACGCGCGGCGCCGCGAGCGTGTGCACCTTCAAGCAGATGAGCCGGGTCCTCGCGGGCTTCCCCGACGGCCGCGCGGACGAGGGCGTCGGCGCCGGCGAGCCGACCCTCGCCGGCCTCCGCCTCGCGCGTGAGCAGGGCTGGACCGCACCCACCACGTCGGCAGGCGGGCCGGACGCCGGCGCGGGCACGGGCGCCCCGGAGAAGCCCGTCACCGGCGGCGAGCAGTCGAGCGCCGAGCGGAAGCCGACGACCGACGCCGACGTCGACCCCGGCGGCAAGGCCGAGTCTCCTGGCACCAAGCCCGACCCGTCGAAGGGAGCGGACGCATGAGCGAGCAGCAGGGCACCGTGGCCCGACCGACCCCGGACCCGCTGACCCCCGTCCTGTCGGACACGTGGGACGCGGACCGGTCCTGGACGCTGGCGTCCTACGTGGACCGCGGCGGCTACGAGGGCCTGCGCGCGGCGCTCGCCCAGGACCCGGCGGACGTCGTCGCGACGGTCAAGGCGTCGGGCCTGCGCGGCCGCGGCGGCGCGGGCTTCCCGACGGGCATGAAGTGGGGCTTCCTGCCCGCGCCCGACGGCGGCCCGCGCTACCTCGTGGTCAACGCGGACGAGTCCGAGCCGGGCACGTGCAAGGACATCCCGCTCATGCTCGCGAGCCCGCAGGCGCTCGTCGAGGGCGTCGCGATCACGTCGTACGCGATCGGGTGCGACCACGCGTTCATCTACGTGCGTGGCGAGGTGCTCCACGTGTACCGCCGGCTGCTGCGCGCGGTCGAGGAGGCGTACGAGGCCGGCTATCTGGGCAAGAACGTCCAGGGCTCGGGGTTCGACCTCGACGTCACGGTCCACGCCGGTGCGGGCGCGTACATCTGCGGCGAGGAGACGGCGCTGCTCGACTCGCTCGAGGGACGGCGCGGGCAGCCGCGGCTCAAGCCGCCGTTCCCCGCGGTCGCGGGCCTGTACGCGCGCCCGACGGTCGTCAACAACGTGGAGTCCATCGCGAGCGTGCCGTCGATCGTCGCGCGCGGCGCGGACTGGTTCACGTCGATGGGCACGGAGCGCTCGGCAGGGTTCGGCCTGTTCTCCCTGTCCGGTCACGTGACGCGCCCCGGCCAGTACGAGGCGCCGCTCGGCACGACGCTGCGCGAGCTCCTCGACCTCGCGGGCGGGATGCGCGGCGGCAAGGCGCTGAAGTTCTGGACGCCGGGCGGCTCGTCGACGCCGCTGTTCACGGACGCCCACCTCGACACGCCCCTCGACTACGAGTCGGTCGCGGCGGCGGGCTCGATGCTCGGCACGCGTGCGCTCCAGCTCTTCGACGAGACGACGTGCGTCGTGCGCGCCGTGAGCCGGTGGACGGACTTCTACGCGCACGAGTCGTGCGGCAAGTGCACGCCGTGCCGCGAGGGCACGTACTGGATGAAGCAGGTCCTGGCGCGCATCGAGGCGGGCCAGGGCACGGAGTCCGACCTCGACCTGCTCCTCGACACGTGCGACAACATCCTGGGCCGCGCGTTCTGCGCGCTCGGCGACGGCGCCACGTCGCCCGTGACGAGCAGCATCGAGCTCTTCCGCGACGAGTACGAGGCGCACATCGCGGAGCACCGCTGCCCGTTCGACCCGTCGGCCTCGGCCCTCTTCGACTACACGCCCCGCCCGGCCCGCGTCCTGACGGCAGGAGTGCACTGATGACGACCACGACCCCCGCCCCGGGCACCGGCTCAGCGGCCGTCCCCGCGGGTGGCGCGGCCAAGCCCCCGGTCCCCGCGGACCACGTGACGTTCACGATCGACGACGTCGAGATGTCGGTGCCGAAGGGCACGCTCGTGATCCGCGCGGCCGAGCAGATCGGGATCCAGATCCCGCGGTTCTGCGACCACCCGCTGCTGGAGCCCGCGGGCGCGTGCCGCCAGTGCCTCGTCGAGGTGGCGACGCCGGACCGCGAGGGCAACGTCCGGCCCATGCCGAAGCCGCAGGCGTCGTGCACGCTCGAGGCAACCCCCGGCATGGTGGTCAAGACCCAGCGCACGAGCCCGGTGGCCGACAAGGCGCAGCACGGGATCATGGAGCTGCTGCTCATCAACCACCCGCTCGACTGCCCGGTGTGCGACAAGGGCGGCGAGTGCCCGCTCCAGAACCAGGCGATGAGCAACGGCCGCGCGACGAGCCGGTTCGTCGACGTCAAGCGCACGTTCCCCAAGCCGATCGCGGTCTCGACGACGATCCTGCTCGACCGCGAGCGCTGCGTCCTGTGCCAGCGGTGCACGCGCTTCTCGCAGGAGATCGCGGGCGACGTGTTCATCGACCTGCAGAAGCGCGGCGCCGCGCAGCAGATCGGGCGCTTCGACGAGGCGGTGCTGGACTTCGCGCCGCCCGCGGGTCAGGCGCCTGGCGACCGCCCGGTCGGGCTCGCGCTCGAGGACGAGTCGGGCCTGCCGTTCGCGTCGTACTTCTCCGGCAACACGGTGCAGATCTGCCCGGTGGGCGCGCTCACGGGCGCGGCGTACCGGTTCCGCTCGCGCCCGTTCGACCTGGTCTCGACCCCCGGCGTCTCCGAGCACGACTCGTCGGGCTCCGCGATCCGCGTCGACCACCGTCGCGGCGTGGTGCTCCGCCGCCTCGCGGGCGAGGACCCGCTGGTCAACGAGGAGTGGATCACCGACCGCGACCGCTTCGCGTTCACGTGGCAGTCCGCGCCGGACCGCCTGACGCACCCGCTCGTGCGCGACCGCGAGGTCGCCCCGGACGGGACGGTGACGCGCGGCGAGCTGCGCCCCGCCTCGTGGGCCGAGGCGCTCGAGGTCGCCGCGGACGCCCTGACGCGGGCGCGCGACGCCGGGGGCGTGGCCGTCCTGCCGGGCGGGCGCCTCACGGTCGAGGACGCGTACGCCTACGCGAAGCTCGCGCGCACCTGGCTGCGCACCAACGACGTCGACCACCGCGCCCGCGCCCACAGCGCCGAGGAGGCGGCCTTCCTCGCGCACGCCGTCGCAGGGCGTGCCGTCGGCCACGCCGGCGGGGTGACGTTCACCGACCTCGAGAAGGCGCCCGCCGTGCTGCTCGTCGGCCTCGAGGCCGAGGAGGAGGCGGGCGTGACGTTCCTGCGCCTGCGCAAGGGGGCGCTGCGGCACGGCGTCCGCGTGTTCTCCGTCGCGCCGTTCGCGTCGCGCGGCGTGCAGCGCATGCACGGGACGCTCCTCCCGGCCGCGCCGGGCACCGAGGCGGAGTGGCTCGACGGCATCGCCGCGGGCGACCAGGTCCGCACGCTCGACGAGGCCGAGGGCATCGACCTCCTCGCCGAGGTCAGCGACGCGCTCCGGGCGCCGGGCGCCGTGATCCTCGTCGGCGAGCGGCTCGCCGCGACGCGCGGCGGGTACAGCGCGCTGCTGCGCGCGGTCGCGGCGACGGGCGCACGCCTCGCGTGGGTCCCGCGCCGCGCCGGCGAGCGCGGCGGCGTCGAGGCCGGCACCCTGCCGAACCTCCTGCCGGGCGGACGCCCGGTCGCGGACGCCGCGGCTCGCGTCGACGTCGCCACCGTCTGGGGCGTGGCCGCGACGGACGACCAGCCGACCGGCCTCCCCGCGACGGCGGGTCGCGACGTCGGGGAGATGCTCGACGCGCTGTCGGTCGGTCAGCTCGCGGGCGCGCTCGTGGGCGGGCTCGAGCTCGACGACCTCCCCGACCCGGCGCACGCGCGCCGCGCGCTCGAGGCGGCCGGCGTCGTCGTCTCGCTCGAGGTGCGGCGCTCGGCGGTGACCGAGCTCGCGGACGTCGTGCTCCCCGTCGCCCCGCCCGTCGAGCGCGAGGGCGCGTACGTGAGCTGGGAGGGCCGCGTGCGTCCCTTCCCGGCGGCGCTCGCCTCGACGGCGATGACGGACCACCGCGTGCTCGACGCGCTCGCCGACGCGGCGGGCGTGAGCCTCGGCCTCGGCACCGTGGACGCGGTGCGTGCCGAGCTCGACCAGCTCGTGGGCGACGGCGCGTGGGACGGCGCGCGCGCCGCCGCGCCTGACGTCGAGACCACGGAGCCGCCCGCCGTCGCGCCCGGGACCGCGGTCCTCGCGGGCTGGCGGCTCCTGCTCGACGACGCGCGCGGCCAGGACGGCGAGCGCTACCTCGCCGGGACGGCGAAGCGCCCCGTGGCGCGGCTGTCCGCGGCGACCGCGGCCGCGGCCGACGTGTTCGACGGCGACGTCGTGCGCGTCTCCACGGACCGGGGCGCGATCACGCTCCCGGTCGTGGTGACGGACATGGTCGACCACGTGGTGTGGCTGCCCCTGCGCTCGCCGGGCTCGTCCGTGCACGCGACGCTCGGCGCGGTGCCGGGCGACGTCGTCCGCCTCGAGACCGTGAGCACCGACGGAGGGGAGGGCGCATGAGCGGCGTCCACGTGATCCACGCGCTCGCCACCGAGACGCCGGGCGTGCCCGGGATCACGGCGAACTTCTCGCAGGACAACGGGTGGACGTACCTGGTCAAGGCCGTCCTCATCCTCGTGTTCCTGCTGACGAGCGTGCTGTTCGCGATCTGGTTCGAGCGCAAGGTCGTGGCGCGCATGCAGGTGCGGCCCGGCCCCAACTGGCACGGCCCGTTCGGCCTGCTCCAGTCGCTCGCCGACGCGATGAAGCTCCTGCTCAAGGAGGACATCACCGTCAAGGCGGCGGACAAGTTCGTCTACCTGCTGGCGCCGATGATCTCCGTGTTCTGCGCGCTCCTCGTGTTCGCGGTCATCCCGTTCGGGCCCGAGGTGCAGATCCCGTTCACGGACTACGTGACGCCCGCCCAGCTCACCGACTTCCCGGTCGCGACGCTGTACATCCTCGCGTGCGCGTCGCTCGGCGTGTACGGGATCGTGCTCGGCGGTTGGTCGTCGGGGTCGACGTACCCGCTGCTCGGCTCGGTCCGCTCGACCGCGCAGGTCATCAGCTACGAGCTCGCGATGGGCCTCTCGCTCGTCTCCGTCTTCCTCATGGCGGGGTCGATGTCGACGTCGCGCATCGTCGACTCGCAGACGCAGCTCTGGTGGTTCCTCCCGCTCCTGCCGGCGTTCGTCATCTACGTCATCTCGATGGTCGGCGAGACGAACCGCCTCCCGTTCGACCTCCCCGAGGCCGAGGGCGAGCTCGTGTCCGGGTACATGACTGAGTACTCGTCGATGAAGTTCGCGTGGTTCTTCCTCGCGGAGTACATCAACATGCTCAACGTCTCCGCGGTCGCGACGACGCTGTTCCTCGGCGGGTGGCGCGCGCCGTGGCCGCTCTCGGCGATCAACGACGGGATGTTCAACGAGGGCTGGTGGCCCATCCTCTGGTTCCTCGTCAAGGTCTGGGCCGTCATGTTCTTCTTCGTGTGGGTCCGCGGCACGCTGCTGCGCCTGCGTTACGACCAGTTCATGCGGTTCGGCTGGAAGGTCCTCATCCCGTTCGCGCTCGCGTGGCTCGTGCTCCTCGCCGTCGCGCAGGCCGTGCGCCAGTTCCTCGACGTCGACCTGCGCGTCTTCGTCGGCATCGCCGTCGCGCTCGCCCTCGTGGTGGTGGTCGTCGTGTGGTTCTGGCCCGAGAAGAAGGCGCCACCCGGCGCGACGACCCGCGCCGCGGGAACCGGTCCCGAGCCGTTCGACGCGTTCGCGGGCGGGTTCCCCGTCCCGCCGCTGCCCGGGCAGTCGCTCCCGCCCTCGCCGCGCCGTCGCGCCCTCGTGCCCGACGACGTGGGCTCGCCCGGGACGTCCGGGTCATCTGGCACGCCCCACGACAAGGAGGTCGACCGTGGCTGACGAGCAGAAGCCGACCCGGCCCGGCGAGTACGAGGTCCGGCGCCCCCAGGCGAAGGGGCTGCGCGAGGCGCTCGCTCCCGTCGCGGGCTTCGGCGTCACGTTCTCCTCGATGTTCCGCCCGACGGTCACCGAGCAGTACCCGCGCCAGAAGGTGCCCACGAAGCGGCGCTATCACGGTCGGCACCAGCTCAACCGGTACCCCGACGGCCTCGAGAAGTGCATCGGGTGCGAGCTGTGCGCGTGGGCGTGCCCCGCGGACGCGATCTACGTCGAGGGCGCGGACAACGCGGACCTGCCGGACGGCGGCCACATGTCGCCGGGCGAGCGGTACGGGCGCGTCTACCAGATCAACTACCTGCGCTGCATCTTCTGCGGCCTGTGCATCGAGGCCTGCCCGACGCGCGCCCTGACGATGACCAACGAGTACGAGCTCGCCGGCCCGACGCGCGAGGGCATGATCTGGGAGAAGCAGGACCTGCTCGCGCCGCTCCAGGAGCGGATGCTCGCCACGCCGCACCCGATGGTGCCCGGGACCTCGGACACCGAGTACTACCGCGGGGAGGTGAGCGGCCCGGTGGCCGAGCAGGTGGAGTGGGTGCGCGAGCACCGGCCGGACGACCCGACCCTCCCGCCGGAGCCCACGGGGCCGCCGCCGGAGGTCCGGCGGGTCACGCCGACCTCCGGGCGGTCCGCCGGCGCGTCGGCCCGGAAGGCCGCCCGGTGACCGCGAGCGGCGGCGAGGCGGTCCTCTTCTGGGTCCTCGCCCCCCTCATGGTCCTCGCGGCGCTCTCGCTCCTCTTCGCCCGCAAGGCGGTGCACGCCGCCATCGCGGTCATGTTCGTCATGGTCGACCTCGCGATCCTCTACATCGCGCAGGAGGCGTCGTTCCTCGGCGTCGTCCAGGTGGTCGTGTACACGGGCGCCGTCATGATGCTCTTCCTCTTCGTGCTCATGCTCGTCGGGGTCGACGCGTCGGACTCGCTCGTGGAGACGATCCGCGGTCAGCGCTGGGTCGGCGTGCTCCTCGGGCTCGGGCTCGGCGTCGTGCTGGTGGGCGTGGTCGCGCAGGCGACGTTCCCGCCGTCGGTGGGCCTCGAGCTCGCCAACGCGGCCACCAACCCGGTCGCGCTCGCGCGCGTGCTCTTCGCGGACTACGTGTTCGCGATGGAGGTGGTGGGCATCCTGCTCATCACCGCCGCGGTCTCGGCGCTCGTGCTCACGCACCGGCGCCGGCTCACCCCGAAGGTGGGTCAGCGCGAGCAGGCCGACGCGAAGGTCGCGGCGCTGCCCGCGGGCGGTCGGCTCACGCCGCTCGCCGCCCCCGGCGTGTACGCGCAGAACAACGCCATGGACACCCCGGCGCTCGACGCGCAGGGCCGGCCCATCGAGGAGTCGGTCTCCCGCATCCTGCGCATCCGCGGCCAGGAGCGGTCGGCCGGGACGATTCTTGAGGCCGAGCGCGAGGTGCTCGTCGAGCACGAGCCGCTGCGGGCGCTGCCCGCACTGCGGGCCCAGGACGCGAACGAGCGCACGGTGCAGACCGCGACCGCCGACCAGCCCGAGGGCGAGGCGCCCGCGGGGGAGGTCTCCGGGCCCGACGACCCGGGCCGGTCCCGGGTCCCCGGTGAAGCTCGCGGGACCGAGCGAGGAGAGGACTGATGGAGCTCACCAACTACCTCGTGCTCGCGGCGATCCTCTTCTCGATCGGCGCCGCGACCGTGCTGCTGCGACGCAACGCGATCATCGTGTTCATGGGCATCGAGCTCATGCTCAACGCGACGAACCTCGCGTTCGTGACCTTCGCCCGGATGCACGGCGACGTGACGGGGCAGGTGCTCGCCTTCTTCGTCATGGTCGTCGCGGCGGCGGAGGTCGTCGTCGGCCTCGCGATCATCGTGTCCATCTTCCGCACCCGTCGGTCCGCCTCGGTCGACGACGTCAACCTGCTCAAGAGCTGAGGGGCCGGCACCGATGACGACGCTCCTTCCCGCCCTGCCCACGGCGAGCGGACTGCTGGCCGCGACCGACGTCGTGCCCGCGTCCGAGACCGTGCCGGGCGCGTTTCTCGCGGCACCGTTCCTGGTGCTGCTCCCGCTCCTCGGGGCGGCCGTCCTCCTGCTCGCCGGGCGCCGCAGCGACCGCTGGGGCGCGTGGTTCGGCGTGCTCATGTCGGGAGCCGCGTTCGTGGTGGGCCTGGTCCTCTTCCTCGTGATGCTCGGGCTGCCCGTCGACGAGCGCGTGGTCGACTTCCGCATCGGCGACTGGATCGTCTCCGGCGGCCTCGACCTGGCGATGGGGCTGCGGATCGACCCGCTGTCCCTGACGTTCGTGCTCCTCGTGACGTTCGTCGGCACGCTCATCCACGTCTACGCGGTCGCCTACATGGCGCACGACCGCGACCGACGCCGGTTCTTCGCCTACCTCAACCTGTTCGTCGCGGCGATGCTCGTGCTCGTCCTCGCGGACTCCTACCTGCTGCTGTTCGTCGGCTGGGAGGGCGTGGGTCTGGCGTCGTACCTGCTCATCGGGTTCTGGAACCACAACCGCGCGTACGCGGTCGCGGCCAAGAAGGCGTTCGTCATGAACCGCGTGGGCGACATCGGCCTGATCGTCGCGCTCATGCTCATGTTCGCGACGTTCGGCGCGGTCGACTTCACGACGGTGTTCGCGCAGGCGCCCGAGGCGTCGACCGCGCTCCTCACCGCCACGAGCATCGCGCTCCTGCTCGCCGCGTGCGGCAAGTCGGCGCAGTTCCCGCTCCAGGCCTGGCTCGGCGACGCGATGGCCGGCCCGACGCCGGTCTCCGCCCTCATCCACGCGGCCACCATGGTCACGGCGGGCGTCTACCTCGTCGTCCGGTCGGCCCCGATCTTCGAGGGCGCGCCCACCGCGCAGCTCGTCGTCGTGATCGTCGGCGCGGTGACGCTGCTCTTCGGGGCGATCGTCGGCTGCGCCAAGGACGACATCAAGAAGGCGCTCGCGGCGTCGACCATGTCGCAGATCGGGTACATGATCCTCGCCGCCGGGCTCGGGCCGATCGGGTACGCGTTCGCGATCTTCCACCTCGTGACGCACGGCTTCTTCAAGGCCGGGATGTTCCTCGGCGCGGGCTCGGTCATGCACGGCATGGACGACCAGGTCGACATGCGCCGGTTCGGCGGGCTCGCGCGGTACATGAAGGTCACGTGGATCACGTTCATGATGGGCTGGCTCGCGATCCTCGGCATCCCGCCGTTCTCCGGCTTCTGGAGCAAGGACAAGATCATCGAGGCCGCGTTCGTCCCCGTCGACGGCGAGCCGTGGCGGGCGTGGGTCTTCGGCGGCGTCGCGCTGGTCGGCGCCGGGATCACCGCGTTCTACATGTCGCGCCTGTTCTTCATGACGTTCTCCGGGCGCCGCCGCTGGAACGACGGCAGCGGCTCCGCCGACGGGCTCGGCCCGCAGGACGGACCGGTCCAGCACCCCCACGAGTCCCCGCGCCTCATGACGTGGCCGATGATCGTCCTCGCGGTCGGGTCGGTCGCGCTGGGCGGCATCCTCGCCGCGGGCTCGCGGTTCGTCACGTGGCTCGAGCCGGTCACCGGGCACGCCGAGCACCACGAGCCGGTCCTGCCGGTGTGGTCGCTCATCACCCTGACGCTCCTGCTCGTCCTCGCCGGCGCGGCCCTCGCCTGGCGGCAGTACGCGATGTCGAGCGTCCCGGTCCGTGCGCCGCGGGGCTCCGTGCTCACGCGCGCCGCCCGGCGCGACCTGTACCAGGACGACGTCAACGAGACCGTGTTCATGCGGCCCGGCCAGTACCTCACGCGCTCGCTCGTCTACGCCGACAAGGAGATGGTCGACGGCGGCTGGATGGGCCTCGCCGGCCTGGTCGGCCGGGTCGGGGAGTGGCTGCGCGGGTGGCAGAACGGCTACGTGCGCTCGTACGGCGCGACGATGCTCGGCGGCCTCGTGGTGATCGTCGCGGTCGTCCTCGCCCTGACCACCGGCTCCGCGAGCTGAGAGGGAGACACCCATGACCACCTCCGTCCCCTGGCTGTCCCTGCTCGTCGCGTGGCCGCTCGTCGGCGCCGCGGCGGTGTGGCTCACGGCCTCCGCTCGCACGCGCGGCGTCGGCGCGGGAGCGCTGCGCACCGTGCGCGGCATCGCCCTCGGCGCCGCGCTCGTCGAGCTGGTCCTGGTCGTCGGCGCCTTCACCGCGTTCGACACGTCCGCCGCCGGCACGCACCAGCTCACCGAGACGTACCGCTGGATCCCGCAGATCGGCGCGAGCTACGCGGTCGGTGCCGACGGCGTCGCGCTCGCGCTCGTCGCGCTCTCGGTGCTGCTGGTCCCGCTCGTCGTGCTCGCCGCGTGGAAGGAGCAGGACGGCGACGTCCGCCGCCTGCGCCACTACCTCGCGCTCGTGCTGCTGCTCGAGGCGTTCATGGTCGCGGTGTTCGTCGCACGCGACGTGTTCCTCTTCTACGTGCTGTTCGAGGCGATGCTCATCCCGGTCTACTTCATGATCGGCGGGTTCGGCGTCGGGGCGCGGCGGCGCTACGCCGCGGTGAAGTTCCTGCTGTTCTCGCTCGCGGGCGGTCTGATCATGCTCGCGGCCGTCATCGCGCTGTACGTGCAGGTGCCGATCGACCCGACGACGGGCGCGCGCCCCGAGGACGCGTTCCTCACGTCGAACCTCGTGGGGTACTTCGCCGAGAACCCGATGCCGGTCACCACCGAGCGGCTGCTGTTCCTCGGTTTCTTCCTCGCGTTCGCCATCAAGGCGCCGCTCTTCCCCGTCCACACCTGGCTGCCCGACGCCGCGCAGCACGCGCCCGCGGGCACTTCCACGCTCCTCGTGGGCGTGCTGGACAAGGTCGGCACGTTCGGGATGCTCACGCTGTGCCTCCCGCTCTTCCCGCACGCGAGCGCGTGGGCGGCCCCCGTCGTGATCGTCCTGGCGGTCGTCTCGATCCTCTACGGCGCGCTCATGGCGATCGGCCAGAGCGATCTCATGCGACTCATCGCCTACACGTCGGTGTCGCACTTCGGGTTCATCGTGCTCGGCATCTTCGCGTTCACGTCGCTCAGCGTGTCCGGGTCGTCGCTGTACATGGTCAACCACGGCATCTCGACCGGTGCGCTGTTCCTCCTGGCGGGCTTCCTCATCGCCCGGCACCCGGAGCGCTCGCAGCGCATCGCGGACTACGGCGGCCTCCAGAAGGTCGTCCCCGTGCTCGCGGGGACGTTCCTCGTGGCGGGCCTCTCCGCGCTCTCGCTGCCCGGCCTGTCGACGTTCGTCAGCGAGATCATGGTGCTCGTCGGCACGTTCGCGCGCAGCCCGTGGGCCGCGCTCGTCGCGGTGCTCGGCGTCGTGCTCGCCGCGCTCTACGTGCTGCTGACCTACCAGCGGATCTTCACCGGCGGCACCCGCGAGGGGCTCGACCAGCTTCCCGACCTCGGCGCGCGCGAGAAGTGGGTCGTCGCGCCGCTGATCGTCGTCCTCCTCGTCCTCGGCTTCTACCCGGCGCCCGCGCTCGACCTCGTGCGCGAGCCCGCGGAGGTCACCCTGTCCGACCTCGCGGTGGCCGGCGTCGAGGACCCGCCGCGCTCCGACCCGTTCGCCGAGGGGACCGAGCTGGTCGCCTTCGAGAGCCAGGGGTCGTCCCTCACCCGTAGCACCGACGAAGGGAGCGAGTCGTGAACGACTCCTTCGTGGCCCCCACGGTCGACTGGCTCTACCTCGCCCCGATCCTCGTCGTGCTGGGCGCCGGCGTCGTCGGCGTGCTGATCGAGGCCTTCGTCCCGGCGCGCGTGCGGCGCACGACGCAGGTCGTCCTCGCGCTCCTCGCGACGGCCGCGGCGTTCGCGCTCGTCGTCGTGCTGTGGCGCGACCCGGCCGTGCAGGGGAGCGACGGCGCGCCCTACGGGGTGCGGGTGCTCGGTGGGTCGATGGTGATCGACCCGTTCGGGCTCGCGGTCCAGGGGATCGTCGTCCTGCTCGCGTTCCTGGCGATCCTCGTGATCGCCGACAAGACGTCGACCGGCCAGGACGCGTTCGCGCCGTCCGCGGCGGCGGTGCCCGGCTCGCCGTACGAGGACCTCACGCGGCGCAAGGGCCTCGAGCAGACCGAGGTCTACCCGCTCGTGCTCTTCGCCGTCGGCGGCATGATGATCTTCCCCGCGACCGGCAACCTCCTCGTGATGTTCGTCGCGCTCGAGGTGCTCTCGCTCCCGCTCTACGTGCTCTCGGCGATGGCGCGTCGGCGTCGTCTCCTGTCGCAGGAGGCGTCGTTCAAGTACTTCCTCCTCGGCGCGTTCGCGTCCGCCCTGTTCGTGTTCGGCGTCGCGCTCGTCTACGGCTTCGCCGGCTCGGTCGACCTCGTCGAGGTGTACCAGTCGCTCGCGACGCCCGAGGGGCCGCTCGCGACCATGCCCGGTCTCGTCGTCGTCGGCGTCCTGCTCATCCTCGCGGGCCTGCTCTTCAAGATCGGCGCCGCGCCGTTCCACGCGTGGACCCCCGACGTCTACCAGGGCGCCCCGACGCCGATCACCGGCTTCATGGCCGCGTGCACCAAGGCGGCCGCGTTCGGCGCGCTGCTGCGCGTCCTGTACGTCGTGAGCCTCGGCCTCGCGCAGTCGTCCCTCGCCACGCGCGAGGACCTCTTCGTCGCGCTGTGGATCGTCACGCTGCTCACCATGGTCGTCGGCACCGTCGTCGGTGCCGTGCAGACCGACGTCAAGCGCCTGCTCGCCTACTCGTCGATCGCGCACGCGGGCTTCATCCTCGTCGGCGTCGTCGGGTTCTCGCAGCTCTCGCTGCGGGCCACCGTCTTCTACCTGCTCGTCTACGGCCTCGCGACGGTCGGCGCGTTCGCCGTCGTCACGCTGGTGCGCGAGACCGCCCCGGTGCGCGAGCGCGTGCCCGTGGCGGTGGGTGCCGGGGCGGCAGGGACCGACGCGACGGGCGGCGACGCGGACAACGCGACGGGCGGGGCCACGGAGCAGCCGGTCGCCGTCCTCGGCGAGGCGACGCACCTCGCCCAGTGGGCGGGGCTCGGACGCCGGAGCCCGTGGCTCGCGGGCGTGTTCTCCCTCTTCCTCCTCTCCATGGCGGGCATCCCGCTCACGGCGGGCTTCGTGGCGAAGTTCACCGCGTTCGGCGCGGCCATCGCCGGGCCCGACGGCCAGGGCGGCGGCTCGACGTGGGTGCTCGCCGTGGTCGGCGTCCTCGCGTCGGCCGTCGCGGTGTTCTTCTACGTCCGCATCATCGTGCTGATGTTCTTCACCGCGCCCTCCGGGGGGCCTGCGGGCGGGGCGGACGACGACGGCGCCGCGCTCGAGGGGCCGGGCGTGACCGTCGTCCGGTCGACCGGCCCGACGACGATCGCGATCGCCGTGTGCGCGCTCGGGGTGCTCCTTCTCGGTGTGTTCCCGTCCCCGGTTCTCGATCTGGCGGCCGAGGCGGTTAAGTTCGTCCCGTGACCTCTGTGCCTTCCGTGCCGCCCGCGCCCGCCGGGCCCCGCGGCCCGCGTGATCGGACCGCGCCCGTGACGACCACCGCGATCCCGATCTCGGACCCCGAGCTCGCGGACGCCCTCACCGAGCGGCTCGCCGGGGTCGAGGCTCGGCTGCGCGACGCCGTCGCGCACGCCGACCCGCTCGCCGACACCGCGTCCCGCCATCTCGTCAACGCGGGGGGCAAGCGCCTGCGGCCGCTGCTCACGCTGCTCGCCGCGGAGCTCGGGGACGGGACGCGCCCGGAGGTCGTGGAGTCCGCGGTCGTCGTCGAGCTCACGCACCTCGCGTCGCTGTACCACGACGACGTCATGGACTCTGCCCCGGTGCGCCGAGGGGCCCCGTCCGCGCACGCCGTGTGGGGGAACTCGGTCGCCATCATGGTCGGCGACCTGCTCTTCGCCCGCGCGGCGTCGACCGTCGCGGCGCTCGGGCCGGAGGCCGTCCTGATCCAGGCGAAGACGTTCGAGCGGCTGTGCCTGGGACAGCTGCACGAGACGATCGGTCCGGGGGAGGGCGACGACCCCGTCGAGCACTATCTCGAGGTGCTCGCCGACAAGACGGCCTCGCTCCTGTCGACGTCCGCGCGGCTCGGTGCCATGTTCGCGGGGTGCCCGACGGCCGTCGTCGACACGGTCGCGGCCTACGGGGAGAAGCTCGGGGTCGCGTTCCAGCTCGCCGACGACGTGCTCGACCTGGCGTCGTCGGGCGACGAGTCGGGCAAGACCCCGGGCACGGACCTGCGCGAGAAGGTGCCGACCATGCCGGTCCTGCTGCTGCGTGCCCGCATCGCGAACGGGACCGCGAGCGAGGCGGACGCCGGGCTCGTCGAGCTGCTCGACTCCGACCTGACGGACGACGCCGCGCTCGCCGCGGCCGTGGCCGCGCTGCGACGCCACGAGGTGCTCGGGGAGACGCGGGCGCTGGCGGTGCGCTGGGCCCGTTCCGCCGTGGAGGAGCTCGACGCGCTCCCCGCGGGCCCGGTCACCGACGCGCTGCGATCCTTCGCGGAGGCGCTCGCCGACCGAGCCGCCTGACGGGCTCGCGGAGGGGTGATCTTTCGTCCGGTGGCCGGTCGCCCGGCACGCCGACGCGGTCGGGTCGCATCGTTGCCTCCGTCACCGGGTTGACCTGCCGGGACGTCGCGTCGGTCCGCCGCGATGGCCGCTGTGACGCGGCGTCGCAGGCGGGAGGGTGGGGAGTGCTCCCCATGGAACGGGTGTCGGATTTCACCCTGTCGCCCGCTATCCTCGAGTGCGCGATCGGTGGGGCCGCCTGGAAAGTGCGAGATCGAGGGGGCTGGAGAAGGGGACCGATCGTCTCCCGATCCAACTCCTCGGAGGACCTGTGGGTTTCCTGGCGCGTCTGCACGAGCACCGCCGCACCGTCGCGTCGGTGACGACCGTGTCGGTGTTCTCGACGGCGCTGGTGGGGATGGCGTTCCTCTACGAGGGCGAGGCCACGGCGGACGTGGACCTGAACGACTCGGGCGTGTGGGTGACGAAGACGTCGGCCGGGCTGCTGGGTCGGTTCAACTCCGCCTCGCAGGCGGTGGACGGGACCCTGAACGCGGGCAGCGCGTCGTTCGACGTGCAGCAGGACGCCGGGCGGGTGCTCCTCGAGGACTCGGGGACCGGGACGGCGTCGCCGGTGAGCGTCGCGCACCTCAAGCTGGACGGGCAGCTCCGTCTGCCGCCCGACGCCCTGGTGGTGTCCGGAGGTGCGACGACCGCCATCCTCGACGGCGAGGAGGGCCGGCTGTGGGTGCTGCCGTTCGACGGCGTCGCGTCGTTCGACGCGGAGGAGCTCGACCCCACGGTCGAGGTGGACGGCGGGGGTGACGTCGCCGTCGCGCAGGACGGGACGGTGTTCGCGGCGATCCCCTCGACGGGGACGTTGTGGACGGTGGCGACGACGTCCAGGGGCACCGTGGACGGCGAGGCGTCGTCCACCGCGCTCCCGGTGGGCAAGGGTGCCGAGGTCGAGGTGACCGCGGTGGGCGACGAGCCCGTGGTGCTGGACCGGTCCGCGTCGCAGCTGGTCCTGCCGGGCGGGAAGACGGTCGCCCTGGAGGACGGCGCGGAGGCGCGCCTGCAGCAGCCGTCGGCCGGCTCGCAGAACGTCGTCGTGGCGACGACCACGGGTCTGGTGACGCAGCCGCTGAAGGGCGGCGACGCCCTGCGACGGGCGGCCGAGGGACGACCGGGTGCGCCGGTGCAGCTCGGTGCGTGCACCTACGGCGCGTGGGCCTCGACGGGTCAGGTGATCCGTGACTGCGAGGGCACCGATCGCGACCTGGACACCCGCCTGGAGGGGATCGATCCTCAGGCGCGGCTCGAGTACCGGGTGAACCGGCAGGTGATCGTGCTGAACGATCTCGCGGCGGGGACGTTGTGGATGGCGGCGGACGAGTACCAGAAGGTCGACGACTGGGACGTCCAGATGCCGGAGGAGGCCGAGGGCGAGGAGTCCGACGCGGAGCTGACGAACCCGGAGCAGGTGGACCAGTTCATCGCGGACCGGTCCCAGCCGAACAAGCCGCCGCAGCCCAAGGACGACTCGTTCGGGGTGCGTCCGGGGCGTACGACGATCCTGCCGGTGCTGGGCAACGACGTGGACCCCGACGGGGACGTGATGACGGCGTCCGTCGCGGGCGACGGCCCGGACGGGATCACGGTGCAGCAGATCATGGGCGGAGCTGCCGTGCAGGCCGTGGTGCCGGACGGCGCGACCGGTACGGAGTCTTTCCGGTACTCCGTCTCGGACGGGCGCGGGGGCGTGGCCGAGGCCGGCGTCACCCTGAAGGTGTCGCCGTGGGGGGAGAACGCGGCGCCGGAGCAGACGGGTGACCCGGTGCTGCGGGTCGGGCAGGGCGGTCGGGCCACGATCAAGGTGTTGCCGTACTTCAAGGACCCGGACGGGGACGACCTCTATCTCGCCTCGGCCGCGGCGACGGTCGCGGGTGACGACGTGCGCTCGCGTCCCGACGGGACGGTCGAGTTCCGCGACGGCGGCGGCTCCACCGGCCGCAAGATCGTCACGGTCACCGTCGCGGACGGGCAGGGCGGGGTGTTCGAGGGCAAGCTGCTGGTGGACGTCGTGCCGGGGCCGCAGCCGCCGGTCGCGGTGAACGACCACGTGGTGGTGCCGGCGGGTCAGCCGGTGACGGTCGAGCCGTTGCGCAACGACTCCGACCCGAACGACGACGAGCTGCGTCTGGTGTCGGTGTCGGAGTCCGCGCCGGCCCAGATCACCACGAATCCCGACGCCGGCACGTTCACCTTCCTGTCGATGGAGCCGCGGTCGTACGACCTGACGTACCAGGTGACGGACGGTCCGAACGTGACGACGGGTCTGGTGCGCGTGGACGTGCTGCCGCCGTCGGAGGCCGAGGGCGCCCCGATCGTGGTGACCGACACGGCGCTGCTGCCGGCGGGCGGGTCGACCCTGGTCGACGTGCTGGCCAACGACACCGACCCCGCCGGGGGCGTCCTCGTGGTCCAGTCCGTGCGCGTGCCCGCCGACGCGGGCGTGTCGGTCGCCGTGCTCGCGCACCAGATGCTGCGCATCACCGAGCTGCGCCGGCTCGACGGTCCCGTCACCGTCACGTACACCGTGTCGAACGGCACGGAGACGGCCACCGGCGAGGTGCGGGTGGTGCCCGTGCCGGCGCCGACGCGGTTGCAGCCGCCGCAGGCGGCGGCGGACGAGGTCACGGTGCACGCGGGGGACGTGGTGACGGTCCCGGTGCTGAAGAACGACACCCACCCCGACGGGCTGGAGCTGTTCCTGCAGCCCGAGCTCGAGCAGGACGTGGACCCCGCGCTGGGGGAGGCGTTCGTCTCGGAGGACACGCTGCGGTTCAAGGCCGGTCCCGAGGCCGGGACCGCGTACGCGATCTACCGCGTGCGGGACGTCAACGGGCAGGAGGACTCCGCCCAGGTCACGATCCGCATCCGTGACGGCGAGGACAACGCACCACCGCAGCCCCGTGAGATCGACGCCCGCGTCCTGTCGGGCTCGAGCGTGCGTGTGGACGTCCCGCTTGACGGGATCGACCCCGACGGCGACTCCGTCCAGGTCTCGGGCGTGGCGTCGCCCCCCTCGAAGGGCACGGCTCAGGTCGAGGCCGGCTCCCTGCTCTACACCGCGTCGAAGAACGCGAGCGGGCTCGACGTATTCACGTACACCGTGCTGGACGCGCGCGGCGCGACGGCGACCGGCACCGTGCGCGTGGGGATCGCGCGTCCGGGCGAGACCAACCAGCCCCCCGTCGCGGTGGACGACGAGATCACGGTCCGGCCCGGGCGCACGGTCTCGGTCGCGGCCCTGGCCAACGACACCGACCCCGACGGT
>NZ_JNBQ01000044.1 GCF_001019615.1 Cellulosimicrobium funkei
TGCGCGCCCTGCCCGGGAACCCAGGCGTCGGACGTGAAACCGGACGGCGTGCCCGGCGACCACGGCGCGGGCGGCGGCTGCGGCGTCCGGACGAGGAACGCCTGGCGCGCCGTGAGCATGAGCTGGAGCAGCGCGCGGCGCTGCCCCTCGACGCGCCACGTCTCGACCGCGCCGCGCGCGACGCGGTCGTGGAGCAGCGCGAGCTCCGTCGCCGCCTGCTGGTAGTCGCGCATGGCGTGGGCGGCGCCGGCGCCGCCCGTGCGGCGAGCCCAGTCCCGCGCCTGGCGTCGGGACGCGAGCGTCGAGAGCATCGTGAGGTCCGCGGGCGTGACCAGGCCCGTCGGGACGTACGGGACGAGCTGTCGCTGGATCGTCGCGACCGTGCGCCGCCGGTCCCGGACGAGCAGCACGATCAGCGTGACCAGGACGCCGAGCCCCGCGAGATAGGCGACCCCGAGCGCGAGCGTCCCGAAGCCGGTCGAGGCGTTCCACAGCATGTGGAGCGCGATCGCCGCCGCGAGGCCGCCGATCGGCGCGAGGACGCGGCGCGGGCCCGGCGGGCTCGTGGCCGCGCTCGCGACGCCGAGCCCCGTGAGCGCGGTGCACAGCGGGTGCAGCAGGGGAGTGACGAGCGCGCGGAGCACGAACGTCGGGCCGAGCGTGCCGTCCTGCGCGGCCATGATGAAGTAGGTGACGTTCTCGACCGCCGCGAACCCGAGCGCGACCATCGCCGCGTAGATGACGCCGTCGGTCCAGCCGTCGATCTCGTGCCGACGGAACCACAGCATCCCGAACAGCACCGCGCCCTTGAGGATCTCCTCGACGAACGGGGCCCCGAACGACGCGACGACGTACCAGCCCACCTCCTCGCCGAACAGCGGCGCGGTGAGCAGCTCGAGCCCGAGCGTGTTGAGGATCCCCGCGACGAGGGTCGCGATGCCCGCGCCCCACAGGAACGCCACGACGAGCGCGCTCGGCGGCTCCGGCTCGAGACGGTCGAGCGCGAGCACGACCGGCACCCAGATGCCGAGCGGCACGAGCGCCAGCAGGAGGCCGACCGTGAACGTCCCGACCCCGGACAGCGCCGCGAGCACGAGACCGACGAGCAGGCACAGGCTCGCGACCGCGATCGTCACGATGACGCCGACGCGCGCCCGGCCCGGCGGGCGACCCTCCAGGACCGCGCGCGGGTCGAGCGGCACCGCGGCGCCCGCCGGGCCCTGCGGGTGCGGGGGCACCGGCGTCTGCTGCGGGTGCGGCGGAGGGACGGCGGGGCCGTGCGGCGGGTAGGTCACGGGCGGTAAGGCTACGCACCCGACCGCCGCGGGGAAAAGGCGTCCACCGCCCGCGCCGCCGATCCGGGGTCACGGGGACGGCGCGCCGAACCCGGGGATGCTCGGCACAAGATGCGCCGACAACCCCGGGTTCGACGTGCGGGACGAAGCGTTCGGCGCGTCGGGGGCGAGGCGAGAGGGGTGGGCGTCTGCGCGTCGTCAGGCGGCGACGTCGTACCCCGACCGGACGCCGCCCCGACGGCGCACGGTGGCGTCGTCGGGCACGATCTCGTCCGGCGGGACGACGGCGCCCGGCTCGACGAGCACGCGCCGCCCGACGCGCGCGCCGCTGCCCACGCGGGCACGGTCGCCGACTCGGGTCTCGGGGGCGAGGCGCACGTTGTCGCCGATGCGGACGTCACGGCCGAGGACGACGTCCCGGTCGATCCAGCTCCCGTCGCCGAGCTGACAGCCGTGCCCGACGACGGCCCCCTTCTCGACGTACGTGCCCGACCCGACGGGGACGGACTCGGGGACACGGGCGTGCGGCGACACGAGGCCGCCGCCGGTGTGGCGCTCGTAGTGCAGGATCTCGCCGTAGTCGTTCTCGACCTGGACGCGGCGTGCGAGGCGGGCCATGCGACCTCCTCAAGGTCTGTCGGCAGTGGTACTGCTGACATAACGTCGGGGAGGTGCCCAGGATTCCAGCCTCGCCGGCGCCCCGCCCGGCGTCGACCCACCCCGGTCAGAGGGGGCGGGTGGTGCCGCGGACGACGAGGGTCGTGGGGAGGCGGACGTGGGGTTCGCGGGTGTTGCCCTCGACGAGGTCGACGATGAGGCGCAGGGCCTCGGCGCCCATGCGGTGGATCGGCTGGTCGACGGTCGTCAGCGGCGGGTTGGTGAGCGCGGACTCGGGGACGTTGTCGAACCCGACGACGGAGACGTCGTCGGGCACGCGCAGGCCGAGCTCCGCGGCGACCTCCATGGTGCGGATGGCCGACAGGTCGTTCGCGGCGAAGATCGCGGTGGGGCGCTCGGGGAGCGAGAGCAGCTCGTGCGCGGGGGAGTCGGCGAGGTCGGGGCGGTAGCCGCCGACGCGGACGAGGTCGGGGTCGAACGGGACGCCGGCGTCGGCGAGCGCCTCGCGGTAGCCCTGCTCGCGCAGGCGCGCGGACTCGAGGTCGGGCCGCCCGGCGAGGAACCCGATGCGGCGGTGGCCGAGGGAGAGCAGGTGCTCGGTCGCGGCGCGCGCGCCGGCGAGGTTGTCGGAGTCCACGGTGGGCGGGCCGGAGGGGCCGCGGTGCGGGTCGACGGCGACGACGGGGATCGAGTTGCCCGGCGCGACGACGGTCGGCGTGACGAGGATGGCGCCGTCGATGAGGGTGCCGCCGAGCCGGGAGAGGTAGCGCTGCTCCCAGCCGACGCGGTCGTCGCGGCGCAGCCCTCCGGAGTAGGCGAGCAGCTCGTAGCCCGTCCCGTCGACGGCCTCGGAGATGCCCTTGAGCAGCTCGGTCGAGAACGGCTCGAACTCGGCGACGAGGATGCCGATGACGTTCGTGCGGCTGCTGCGCAGGCTGCGCGCGACGATCGACGACTCGTACCCGAGCTGGTCGATGACCTCCTGGACGTGCCGGGAGGTCTCGAGGGCGACGCCGTAGCGGCCGTTGATCACCTTGGAGACCGTCGCGACCGAGACGCCGGCGGTGCGCGCGACGTCGCCGATCGTGACTCTTCCCGTGGAGCGCATGGGGAGACAGTAGCCCGTGCCGCGGTGCCTCGGCGGCGCACCGCCGAGCGCTCGTCCTGGTCCGCGGCCACGTCGCGAGACCGTGTCCGCACGGTGGCGCCCGCGCCGCCAGGCAGCTTGCGACGCATCGTATGTAAAACGTTATCGATAACGATTGACACGCAGCCCCTCCGTTTGCGAGAGTCGCCGTGGCGGCCCCGACGCGGCGGCAGCCCGGCGCGCTCGAGGCAGCGTGCGCCCTGTGCGACTCGACGAAGAGGACGGAACGATGAAGTCTCGGAAGCTCCTGGCGGCGACCGCCGTCGCGATGGCGGGCACGCTCGTGCTCTCGGCCTGCGGAGGCGGAGGCGACTCCGGCTCGGACGACGGCTCGGTCTCGATGACCTTCTGGCACAACTCCACGACCGGCCCCGGCATGGACTACTGGAAGGAGACGGCCGCGGCGTTCGAGGACGAGAACCCCGGCGTGAAGATCACGATCCAGTCCATCCAGAACGAGGACATGGACGGCAAGCTCCAGACCGCCCTGAACTCGGGTGACGCGCCCGACATCTTCATGGCGCGCGGCGGCGGCAAGCTCGCGGACGTCGTCGAGGCGGGCCAGGTCAAGGACCTGACCGACCTCATCGACCCGGCGGTCGAGGAGGCGGTCGGCGGGTCGCTGAGCGCGCTCTCGGTCGACGGGAAGGTCTACGGCATGCCGGTGTCGATCCTGCCCGGCGGCATGTTCTACAGCACCGACCTGTTCGACCAGGCCGGCATCACCGAGACCCCGGGGACGATCTCGGACCTCGAGGCGGCGACCGAGAAGCTCAAGGCCGTGGGCATCGCGCCCATCGCGCTCGGTGCCAAGGACGCGTGGCCCGCCGCGCACTGGTACTACTTCTTCGCGCTCCGGTACTGCTCCCAGGACGCGATGAACGAGGCCGCCCAGACGCGCACCTTCGACGACCCGTGCTGGCTCGACGCCGGCAACGCGCTCGAGGAGTTCGCGGCGACCGAGCCGTTCAACGAGGGCTTCCTCACCACGTCCGCGCAGCAGGGCGCCGGCTCGTCGGCCGGACTGCTCGCGAACCACCAGGCGTCGATGGAGCTCATGGGTGCGTGGGACCCGGGCGTCATCGCGTCCCTCACGCCGGACGAGCAGCCCCTGCCCGACCTCCAGTGGTTCCCGTTCCCCGAGGTCGAGGGCGGTGACGGCGAGCCCGGCGCGATGATGGGCGGCGTCGACGGCTACTCGTGCTACGTGGACGCCCCGGACGCGTGCGCCGACTTCCTCAACTTCGCCATGTCGAAGGAGTCGCAGGAGGCCTACGCCACCGCGTTCCAGACGCTGCCCGCGAGCAAGGAGGCGCAGGGCGCGGTCGTCGACCCGGCCCTCGTCTCGATCCTCGAGGCGTACAACGAGGCGCCGTACGTCTCCGTCTGGCTCGACACGCTCTACGGCCAGAACATCGGCAACGCCCTGAACACGGCCGTCGTCAACCTGCTCGCCGGCCAGGGCACGCCCGAGGACATCGTCACCGCGGTCAACGACGCGGCCGCCAAGGAGTAACCACTTCCATGAACGTGTCCCAGGGCGAGATCTCGCCGAGCACGACGACGCCCGAGGACAGGGCCGGGGGCGGCGTCACGCCGCCCCCGGTCGCCCCGGTCGCCGCGCGGCGCCCCCCGCGCGGCGGCCGTTGGGCGCAGCGAGCCGAGATCGCGGTGCTCGCCGGGCCCGCGCTCGTCGTCTTCCTGACCTTCGTCATCGTCCCCGTGGTGATGGCCGCGTACTACGGGTTCTTCAAGTGGAAGGGCTTCGGGCCGCCGACGGAGTTCGTCGGGTTCGACAACTACCTCATCATCTTCCGCGACCCCGAGTTCCTCGCGGCGCTGGGGCACAACGCGTTCATCGTCATCATGTCGCTCGTGCTCCAGGGCCCGGTCGCCGTGGTCGTGGCGCTCATGCTCAACCGGCGCATCCGCGGCCGCTCGGTGATCCGCGTGCTCGTGTTCGTGCCGTACGTGGTGTCCGAGGTGATCGTCGGGACGGGCTTCAGCCTCATGCTCGCGACGACGGGCGCCGTGAACGACCTGCTGGAACGCATCGGCCTCGGGTTCCTCACGGTCGACTGGCTCGCCGACCCGGACGTCGCGATCTGGACCCTGCTGCTCATCATCACGTGGAAGTACATCGGCTTCGCCGTGATCCTCTTCCTCGCGGGACTCCAGGGCATCCCCGACGAGCTGGGCGAGGCGGCCGCGATCGACGGCGCGTCGTACTGGAAGACGCAGCGCTACGTGACGCTCCCGCTGCTCGGCCCGACCGTCCGCATCTGGGCGTTCCTGTCGATCATCGGCTCGCTCCAGCTCTTCGACCTCGTCTACATCATCTGGGGCCAGTACGTGGCCTCGACGGCGGGGACGTCGACCATGGCGACCTACATGGTGGCGAACGGCCGCAACGCGGGGAACTACGGGTACGGCAGCGCGGTCGCCGTGGTGCTGTTCCTCATCTCGCTCGCGGTGGCGCTCGTCTACCAGCGGTACGTCCTGCGCCGTGACACCGAGGGCGCGATCACGGAAGGGAAGAAGTGATGGCCACCGTCACCGCCGCACCCGCGCCCGAGCGTGCCGCCGGCGTCCAGACCCCGAAGGAGCCGCGCGGCTCCGGCATCGGCCGGGGCGGTCCGCTGACGTACGTCGTCGCGTGGCTGCTCGTGGGCGTGTGCCTCGCCCCGATCGCGTACATCGTGATCGGCGGGTTCCGCACGAACGCGCAGATCACGGCCGACCCGTCGGGCCTGCCCGACCCGTGGCAGGTCGAGAACTACGTCAGCGTCCTGACGAGCTCGCTGTTCTGGCAGCAGCTCGGGAACTCGCTCGTGGCCGGGCTCCTCACGACCCTCGGGGTCGTCGTCCTCGGCCTCATGGCGAGCTACGTCATCGCGCGCTACTCGTTCGCCGGGCGCGGGGCGCTGTACGCGCTGTTCGCCGCGGGCCTCATGTTCCCCATGACCGTCGCGATCACCCCGCTGTACATCATGATCCGCTCGCTCGGGCTGATGAACTCGGTGGGCGGCCTGGTGCTGCCGCAGATCGCGTTCGCCCTCCCGACGACCGTCATCATCCTCGTCCCGTTCCTGCGCGCCATCCCGCGCGAGATCGAGGAGGCGGCGTCGATCGACGGGGCGAGCCGGCTCGGGTTCTTCTTCCGCATGGTCGTGCCGCTGTCCCTGCCGGGCGTCATCACCGTGGGGATCCTCGCGTTCGTCGCGAGCTGGAACAGCTACATGCTCCCGCTCTTCATCCTCAACGACGAGACGTCGTACACGCTCCCGCTGGGCGTGCAGGCGTTCGCGTCGCAGTACTCCGTGGACACCGCCCGCGTGCTCGCCTTCACCTCCCTGTCGATGATCCCCGCGCTCGTCTTCTTCTCGCTGTTCGAGCGGCGCATCGTCGGCGGTCTCTCCGGAGCCGTGAAGGGCTGACCGCCCGCCCGTCCGCGCACCCCGTCCCTGCCCCGCGCCGCGCGCGGGGCAGGGCCACCCATCGAAGGAGAACGGTCCCGTGACCGACGTCGTCCCTGCCGTCCCGACGGCACCCACCGGCTCCCCGGAGCCGGCAGCCCAGGCGCCGCGCAGCCCGCGCCCGGCACCCCCGCAGCCGCCCACGGTCTCGGAGCGCGTGCGCGCGCTGCACGCCCGCATGACGCTCGACGAGAAGCTCGCGCAGCTCGTGGGCTACTGGCTCGACCAGAACGGCACCGTCGCCCCGATGCAGTCGGAGATGACGGCGGGCCAGCAGGACGGCGGCCGCCTCGCCGAGATCACGCGGCACGGCATGGGGCACTACACGCGCGTCTACGGCACGCGGCCCGTCGAGCCCGCGGAGCGCGCCGCGTGGCTGTGGGCGGAGCAGCGCCGCCTGAAGGCCGAGACGCGTCTCGGGATCCCCGCGATCGTGCACGAGGAGTGCCTCACGGGACTCGCCGCGTGGCAGGCCGCGACGTACCCGACGCCGCTCGCGTGGGGCGCGTCGTTCGACCCGGCGCTGGTCGAGGAGATGGCGCGCGAGGTCGGCGAGTCGATGCGCGCGCTCGGCGTGCACCAGGGCCTCGCGCCCGTGCTCGACGTCGTGCGCGACCCCCGCTGGGGCCGGGTCGACGAGTGCGTGGGCGAGGACCCGTACCTCGTGGGCACGGTCGGCACGGCGTACGTGCGCGGCCTCCAGGACGCGGGCGTGCACGCGACGCTCAAGCACTTCGTCGGGTACTCGGGCTCGCGCGCCGGCCGCAACCACGCGCCCGTGAGCGCGGGGCCGCGCGAGCTCGCGGACGTCTACCTCCCGCCGTTCGAGATGGCCGTGCGCGACGGCGGCGCCCGGTCGGTCATGGCGTCGTACGTCGACGTCGACGGCGTGCCGCTGCACGGCAGCACGGAGTACCTCACCGAGATCCTGCGCGAGCGCTGGGGGTTCGACGGCGTCGTGGTCGCCGACTACTTCGGCGTCGCGTTCCTCGAGGTCATGCACCGTGTCGCGGCCGACCGCGGGGAGGCCGCGGCGCAGGCGCTCGAGGCCGGCCTCGACGTCGAGCTGCCCACGGGAGACGCCTACCTCGCGCCGCTCGCGGAACGCGTGCGCTCCGGCGCGCTCGACGAGGCGTGGGTCGACCGCGCCGTCCTGCGCCTCCTCAACCAGAAGGAGGAGCTCGGCCTGCTCGACCCGGCCGCGTACGCCGACGAGCCGCCGACGGCCGTCGACCTCGACACCCCGCGGCAGCGGGCGACCGCGCGCCGCCTCGCGCAGGAGTCGCTCGTGCTCCTCGCGAACGACGGCGTGCTGCCGCTCGTGCGCGGGCACCGCGACAGCGCTGACGGCACGGCGACCGCCCCGCGCCGGGTCGCCGTCGTCGGGCCCAACGCGGACTCGTCCGAGGCGCTCATGGGCTGCTACTCGTTCGTCAACCACGTGCTCGCGCACCACCCCGGCACCCCGGCGGGCATCGCGCTGCCGACCGTCCTGGAGTCGCTGCGCGACGCGCTCGCCCCGACCGGAGCCGAGGTGACGCACGCCGTCGGCTGCGCGGTCGACGACGACGACGTGTCGGGGATCGCCGGGGCGGTGGACGCCGCGCGCGCCGCGGACGTCGCCGTGGTCGTCGTCGGCGACGAGGCGGGCCTGTTCGGGCGCGGCACGGTCGGCGAGGGCAACGACGTCGAGTCGCTCGAGCTCCCGGGCGTGCAGCGGCGGCTCGTCGAGGAGGTCGTCGCCACCGGGACGCCCGTGGTGCTGGTGCTGCTCACCGGTCGCCCGTACGCGATCGGCTGGGCGCTGGGGGACGACGCGGGGACGGACGGTGCGACGGCCGGTCGCCCGGCCGCCGTCGTGCAGGGCTTCTTCCCCGGCGAGGAGGGCGGGCGCGCCGTCGCGGACGTGCTCGTGGGCGCGGTGAACCCGTCGGGCCGCCTGCCCGTGTCGCTGCCCCGCGCGGGCGGCGCGCAGCCCTACTCGTACCTCCACCCGGTGCTCGGCGGGCCGTCCGACGTGACGTCCACCGACCCGACGCCGGTGCGGCCGTTCGGGTTCGGGCTGTCGTACACGCAGTTCGCGTACGCGGACCTCGAGGTCGACGCGAGCGTCGCGGCGGGCGGGACGTTCCGCGCCGCGGTCACCGTGACCAACACGGGTGCGGTGGCCGGGACGGACGTCGTGCAGCTCTACGCGCGCGACGTCGTGGGCTCCGTGCCGCGACCCGTCGCGCAGCTCCTCGGGTACGCGCGCGTCGACCTGGGCGCGGGCGAGTCGCGCCGCGTGACCTTCCGCGTCCCGACGACGCGCCTCGCGTTCTCCGACCGTCGCCTCGTGCGCGTGGTCGAGCCGGGCGACGTCGAGGTGTGGGTCGGGGCGCACGCGGGCGCGGTCGACGCCGCGCCCGGCACCGGCGACCTCGGGTCGACGACCGGCGGCGCGATCGTCAACGAGTCCGCGCCGGCCGAGCGCCGGGTCGTCCCCGGCGCGGCGACCGCGCGCGCGACGCTCGCCGTCACAGGGCCGGTGCACGAGGTCACGGCCGCGGACGAGCGGCTCGTCGCGGTCGAGGTCTCCGAGCGGGTCGAGGCGGGGGAGCGCGCATGACCCTCGTCCCGAACCCGATCCTGCCCGGCTGCTTCCCCGACCCGTCGATCTGCCGCGTCGGCGACGACTTCTACCTCGTCACCTCGACGTTCGAGTACCTGCCCGGCCTGCCCGTGCTGCGCAGCCGTGACCTCGCGACGTGGGAGCACGTCGGGGACGTCGTCGACCGGTCCGGCCAGCTCGACTACGACGGCGTCCGCTCGTCGGGCGGCCTGTACGCGCCGACGCTGCGCCACCACGACGGCACGTTCTGGCTCGTGTGCACGCTCGTGGACCCGGAGGACGACTCCCGCGGCGGCAACTTCGTCATGACCGCGACCGACCCTGCCGGGCCGTGGTCCGACCCGGTGTGGCTGCGCGACGAGGACGGCGAGCGGGTCGCCGGCATCGACCCGTCGATCTTCTTCGACGACGACGGCCGCGCGTGGCTGCACGGGACCCGGCTCGCGGCCGAGCCGGAGTGGTTCCACCAGACCGAGGTCTGGGTGCGCGAGCTCGACCTCGCGACGCTCACGCTCGTCGGCCCGGAGCACGTCGTGTGGACGGGCGCCGTGCGCGGTGCGGTGTGGGCCGAGGGGCCGCACCTGTACAAGGTCGACGGCACGTACTACCTGCTCGCCGCCGAGGGCGGCACGGACTTCCACCACGCGGTGTCCGTCGCGCGGGCCTCCTCGGTCACCGGACCGTACGAGGGCAACAAGGCCAACCCGGTCCTCACGCACCGCCACCTCGGGCGGGGTGTCGACGTCGTCGGCGTGGGCCACGCCGACCTCGTCGAGGCGCCCGACGGCTCGTGGTGGGCCGTGCTGCTCGCCATGCGCGTCTACGGCGGCTACCACTACCCGCTCGGGCGCGAGACGTTCCTCGTCCCCGTCGTGTGGGAGGACGGCTGGCCCGTCCTCGCCCCCGGCGAGGGGCGCGTGCCCGACGCCGTGGAGGTCCCGTTCGCGAGCACGGCGGCCCGGCCGGCGATCCAGGGCGGGGCGAGCGGCGTCGTCGGCCCCGACGACCCGCGCTGGTGCGCGGTGCGGGCCCTGCCCCGGGACGTGGCGACCCCGGCGGGCGAGGGCTGGGACCTGCCCGTGCGCCCGGCGACGCTCGCCGAACGCACCGTGCCGGCCTTCCTCGGGGTGCGCCAGCAGCACCGCGACGTCGACGTGACGGTCACGCTCCGCGTGCCGGAGGTCGCGGGAGAGCAGGCGGGCGTCGTCGTGCGCCAGTCGGAGCGGGACCACGTGCGCCTGCTCGTCGACGGCGGGCCCGGGGACTCGCGGCGCGTCGTGGCCGTGCACCGGCGTGGCGGCACGGACGAGGTGGTCGGGGAGACCACGGCGAGCGCCGCGCCCGGGGAGCCGGTCGTCGTCGGGCTGCGCGTGCGCGGGCAGGACTACGGGCTCGTCGCCGGTCCGGCGAGGGACGAGCCCGGTGGCTCGCTCGAGCTCGTCGCGACGGTGGACGGCCGCACGCTCGACAGCGCCGCGGCGGGCGGGTTCCTCGGGCTCTGGCTCGGGGTGCACGCGACGAGCGAGGGCCGGCCGACGGCGTCCGTCGTGCGCGTGGAGCGGTTCGCCTACGAGCCCGTGGGCTGAGGCGGCCGCCCCGCGTGCGGGACGGTCCGGCGGGGCTACGGTCGGGGCATGTCGAGCGAACGGACGCGCACCGAGGTGGACCTGCTGGGGCCGAAGGAGGTCCCGGCGGACGCCTACTACGGCGTCCACACGGTGCGGGCGATGGAGAACTTCCGGATCTCCGGGACGACGGTGAGCGACGTCCCCGAGATGGTCCGGGGCATGGTCCTGGTCAAGAAGGCGTCGGCGCTCGCGAACCGCGAGCTGCGGACGATCCAGCGCGACGTCGCCGACGCGATCGTCGCCGCGTGCGACCAGATCCTCGACCACGGGCGGTGCCTCGACCAGTTCCCCGTGGACGTCTTCCAGGGCGGCGCGGGCACGAGCGTCAACATGAACACCAACGAGGTCGTGGCCAACCTGGCGCTCGAGCTCGCCGGGTTCGAGAAGGGCCGCTACGACGTCATCAACCCCAACGACCACGTCAACCGGTCGCAGTCGACCAACGACGCCTACCCCACGGGCTTCCGGCTCGCGGTGCACGAGCTCGTCGGCGCGCTCCAGGGCGAGGTCCGGCGGCTCGAGCGCGCGTTCGACGAGAAGGCGTCGGAGTTCGCCGACGTCCTGAAGATGGGCCGCACCCAGCTCCAGGACGCGGTCCCCATGAGCCTCGGCCAGGAGTTCGCGGGTTTCGCGGTGAACGTCGGCGAGGAGATCCGGCGCCTCGAGGTCGCGGGCGAGCTGTTGCTCGAGGTCAACCTCGGCGCGACGGCGATCGGCACCGGGCTCAACACGCCGCCCGGGTACCCGAAGGTCGCGACGCGACGCCTCGCCGAGGTGAGCGGGCTCCCGACGGTCCCGGCCGAGAACCTCGTGGAGGCGACGTACGACAACGGCGCCTACCTCGCGGTGCACTCCGCCCTCAAGCGGCTCGCGGCGAAGCTGTCGAAGATCTGCAACGACCTGCGCCTGCTCTCGTCCGGGCCGCGCGCGGGGCTCGGCGAGATCAACCTGCCCGAGCTCCAGGCCGGGTCGTCGATCATGCCCGCCAAGGTGAACCCCGTGATCCCCGAGGTCGTCAACCAGGTGTGCTTCAAGGTCATGGGCAACGACGTGACGATCACCCACGCGGCCGAGGCGGGCCAGCTCCAGCTCAACGTCATGGAGCCGGGGCTCGCGCAGGCCATGTTCGAGTCGCTGCGCCTGCTCACCAACGCGTGCGTCGCGCTGCGCACCAAGTGCGTCACGGGCATCACGGCGAACGTCGAGGTGTGCCGCCGCCACGTGCTCGACTCGATCGGCATCGTCACGTACCTCAACGAGATCATCGGGTACCGCAACGGCGACCTCGTGGGCGCCGAGGCCGCGCGGACCGGCGCCTCCGTGCGCGACGTCGTCGTGGCGCGCGGCCTGCTCACGCCGGAGGAGGTGGACGCGGTGCTCACGACCGAGAACTTCCTGCGCCCGCGCTACACCGGCCGCTACTACGCCCCCGACGAGCGCGGCCTGCCCGAGCGCGGGGACGAGGGCGAGTCGTCGCGCGTCGTCGAGTCCGACGACGCCACGGGCGCACCCCCGGAGCCCGAGGCCTGACGCCGAGATCGACCTGCCCGCCGCCAGATCGACCTCCTGAGGGTCGATCTCGGCCGCTCGGGTCGATCTCGCGGCGGGGAAGCGCGACGACGCCGGGTCACGACCCCGCGAGGGCGCGCACTGCGCGCTCGATGGCGGGGCGCAGGTCGAGGCCGGGGTCGACGGTGAGCCGGTGCAGGAGCAGCCCGTCGCCGAGGGCCATGAGGGCCCGGGTGGCCGGGACGGGGTCGGCGATGCCGACGGCGGCCACGATCCGCTCCGTCCACTGCTCGAACGCGCGGCGCTGCTCCCGCAGAGGCTCGCCGAGCTCGGGGTCGCCGGAGAGCTCGAGGAAGAGGGCGTACCGCGCCCGGGTCCGCGCGGCGAACGGCCCGGACTGCGCCTCGGTCATGGCGCACAGGCCGTCGACGAGCGCGTCGACGCCCGTGATCGCGGGCAGCGCGCCCGGGTCGAAGTCGGCGCGCTCCTGCTCGGCGATCCGGTCGACGACGCCGGCGAGGAGGGCGCGGCGGGTCCGGAACCAGTTCGACGTCGACCCGGGAGGGAGGCCGGCCCGCCGGTCGACCCGCGCGTGGCTCAGGGCGCGCACGCCGTCCGCTCCGAGCACCTCCACGGCCGCGTCCAGCGCTCGTTCTCGGGTACCTGAGGCCATGGACTCCCTCTCTCGGCGGGTCTACTATGAACATAGTAGTCCGGCCGCACGAAGGAGTCGCCATGACTACGCGCCAGCCCCGCACCACCCGCCCCGCCGACGCCCGGGCCTGGTCGCCCCCGCTCCCGGACGCACCGGGATTCGACCACCTCGTGGTCGAGACACCCGGCCTGCGCACCCACGTCGCGACCGTCGGCACCGGCGACCCGGTCGTGCTGCTGCACGGCTTCCCCGAGCACTGGTGGCAGTGGCACGAGGTCGCCCCGGTGCTCGCCGCCGCGGGCCACCGCGTCCTGTGCCCGGACCTGCGTGGCGCCGGGTGGACCGCCGCGGACGACCCGCGGATCGAGCGCGAGACCCGGCTCCACGACCTGGTCGCCCTGCTCGACGCCCTCGGCGTCGAGCGCGCCGACCTCGTCTCGCACGACATGGGCGCCATCACGGCGATGCAGCTCTGCTACGACCACCCCGAGCGCGTCCGCACCGCCGTGCAGCTCTCCGTCCCGCCGGGCTTCTTCACCTTCAGCCCGCGGCTGCTGCCGGCCTTCCAGCACCTGCCGCCGTTCATCTGGCACCGGCCGGGAGCCTCGCTGCGCGGGACGTTCTCCGCGCGGTACGCCGCCCGGCCGATGTCCGCGGCGACGGTCGACACGCACCTCGCCCCGTTGCGCCGGCCCGAGGTCGACGCCGCGGTGCGACCGCTCACCCGCCGGATGATCCTGCCCGAGGCGCTGCGGATCATGCGGGGGGCCTACCGGCGTCGGCGGCTCACGGTGTCGACCCTCGTCGTCTACGGCCGGCTCGACCGTCCCACCACCGAGGAGCTCATGGGGCGCATCTGCCGCCGTCCGGAGCGCTACGCCGACCGCATCGAGTTCGCGTGGGTGGAGGGCGCCGCGCACTTCATCACCGACGACGCGCCCGAGGCCGTCGCAGCGCTCGCGCTCGACTGGTTCGACCGGGCCGCGTGACGAGAACTGGCCCTCCGCGCCACCAGATCGACCCGTGCGTCCGAGATCGACCCTCGGGAGGTCGATCTGGCGACGGGCGGGCCGATCTCGCGGTCAGGATCGGACGCGAACCGCTCGGAGGGCGACGCCTGCCGCCAGCACCGCCGTCCCCGCCGCGACGCTCGCGAGCGGGAGCGTGGCGACGAGCGTGACGCACCCCAGCGCGCCCAGCACCTGCAGCGCGCGCGGGTACAGGCGGTGCGGGGCGGTCTGGCGCAGCGCCGACAGGTTCGCGACGAGGTAGTACACGAGCACGCCGAACGACGAGAACCCGATCGCGCCCCGCAGGTCCGTCGTGAGCACGAGCACCACGACGACCGCCCCGACGGCGAGCTCGGCCCGGTGCGGCACCCGGTGCACGGGGTGCACGGCCGCGAACCACCCGGGCAGGTCGCCCGTGCGCGCCATCGCGAGCCCCGTACGGCTCACGCCCGCGAGCAGGGCGAGGAGGGCGCCGGCGCTCGCGGCGACGGCACCGACGCTCACCACCGGGCCGGCCCACGCCCACGACCCGGCCGCGACCGCGTCGGCGAGCGGCGCCCCGGACGCCGCGAGCCCGTCCGGCCCCAGCACCGCGAGCAGGACCACCGCGACGACCGCGTAGAGCACGACGACGGCCCCGAGCGACACGAGGACCGCGCGCGGGATCGTGCGGCGCGGGTCGCGCACCTCCTCGCCCAGCGTCGCGACGCGCGCGTACCCCGCGAACGCGAAGAACATCAGCCCGGCGGACTGGAGGACGCCGTACCAGCCGCTGTGCGCGCCGCCGGCGTCGAGCACCGCCGACCAGCGCGGTGCTGTCCCGGCGAGGCTCGCGACGACGGCCGTCGCGATCGCGAGGAGCGCCACCGCGACGATCACCCGGGCGAGGCGTGCCGTCCGCGTCACGCCCCGGTAGCCCACGGCCGTGAGCAGCACGACCGCCGCGGCGGCGACGGGCCGCTCCCACCCGGGTGGCGCGGCGTAGGCCGCGAGCACGAGTGCCATGGCCGCGCAGCTCGCCGTCTTCCCGACGACGAACCCCCACCCGGCGACGTACCCGCACCAGGGGCCGAGGTGCTCGCGCCCGTACACGTACGTGCCGCCCGACGTGGGGTGCTGCGCCGCGAGCTGGGCCGACGACGTCGCGTTCGCGTACGCGACGACCGCCGCCAGACCCAACCCGACGAGCAGCCCCGCGCCCGCGGCGGCGGCCGCCGGGGCGAACGCGGAGAACACGCCCGCGCCGATCATCGACGCGAGCCCGACGACGACGGCGTCCGCCGTGCCGAGGCGTCGCACGAGCGAGGGCTGGCCCGGGGTGGTGGTCACCCGGACAGCGTGCCAGGACAAGGTGTCCGGAAGGTGTCGGTGCCCGTCCCAGGGAGTGGTCGGCGCGCCGTCCGCGAACGGGTACAGTTCCCGCCGGTGTCCCGTTCCCGGTCGTCGTCGACCGGACCCGTCGCACGGGGAGACGGGCTGTCCGCTACGGCGAGGACGGCGGTGCAGGGGTGGTCGGAGGACGGGTGCGTCGCGCAGGGCGGACGTTGCGTGCCGGGTCGGGGGTCGCGCTCGTGTGCGCCGTCGTCCTCGGCGCGCCGACGACCGCGTTCGCGGACACGGACGACGGGTTGTCGGAGACCTCTCGCACGCGGTACGAGGTCGACGGCTCGGGCCCCGTCCGCGTGACGGTCACGACGACGATCCGCAACGAGCAGCCGGCCAGCGCACAGTACGTCTACTACTGGGACGCGTACGGGATCCCTGTCCCGGCGGGCGCGACCGACGTCACCGCCACGAGCGGCGGGGCCACGCTCCCGGTCACCCTCGAGCCCACCGAGGACCCGTCGACCCGCATCGCCGGGGTGTCGTTCTCCCCGCTGAACTACGGTCGCGAGCGGACCGTCGAGTGGTCCTACACGATCCCGGGCGAGCCGATCCGCTCGGAGGGGTACACGCGCGTCGGGCCCGGCTACGCGACGTTCGCCGTGAACGCGGCGGGCGACCCGGGGCAGGTCACCGTCGAGATCGCCACCCCGACGTCGATGGACTTCGACAGCACGTGGGACGGGTTCGAGCCGATCCTCGAGGGGGAGACCCGCACCCACCGCGCGACCGAGAGCACGGACGACTACGGCACCTGGGCCTTCGTCTCGCTGCGCGACCCCGCGCAGGCCGACGAGACGAGCGTCGACGTCGGCGGCAACGAGCTCGTGCTGGAGAGCTTCCCGGGCGACACCGAGTGGAGCGGCTTCGTCGAGGAGCAGGTGGTGGCCGGCATGCCCGCCCTGGAACGCGCGGTGGGGATGCCGTGGCCGGGCAGCCTGGAGCGGATCCGCGAGGACGTGTCGCCCGGGGTGCTCGGGTACGCGTGGTTCGACTCGGCCTCCTGGGAGGTCGTCATCCCGGAGGACCTCGACGCCGGGCTCCTGTTCCACGAGCTCTCGCACGCGTGGCTCGCCGGCGACCGGTTCGCGGACCGGTGGGTGTACGAGGGGCTGGCCGAGGTGGTGGGGCAGCGCGTGGCCGCCGAGACCGGGGGCCCGGCGGAGCAGCGGCCCGCGCCCGCGCGCGACGCGGCGGACGCCGTCCCGCTCGTCGCCTGGGACGAGGTCGACCTCGACGACGGCGCGGGCGCCGCCGAGGAGTACGCCTACGCCGCGTCGTGGACCGCGATGACGGAGCTCGTCGGTGGTCTGGACGACGACGTCCTCGGACCGTTGGTCGCGGCGGCGTACGCGGGCGAGAGCGCCTACGACGCGCCCGGCACCCTCGACCACCCGGGCCTGACGGACGGCCGTCGTCTCCTCGACCTCGTGGAGGTGCGCGGCGGCGTGGCCGGTGCCGAGGCGACGTACCGGACGTGGGTCGCCGACGCGGACGAGACCGCCCTGCTCGACGCGCGGGCCCCTGCCCGCGAGGCGTACGCGGCGCTCGACGCGGCGGACGGCGCGTGGTCGCCACCCGCCGGCCTGCGCGCCGCGATGACGGACTGGGCGTTCGGGGACGCCGAGGCGGCCCGCACCGCGATCGGTCCCGACGCCGCCGCGGACGCCGGGCAGGTGCAGGAGGCCGCCCGGGCCGCGGGGCTGCCGGACCCGGCCGCCGTGCGCGAGCAGTACGAGGGCGCCCGGAGCGCCGAGGAGTACGCGGCGCTCGCGACCACGCTGCCGCGCGCGGTCGAGGTCGTCGGGTCGGTGGGCGACGCGGTCGCCGCCGCCGCGGCCGGCGGCCCGCTCGCGGACCTCGGCCAGCTGCTCCTGGACGTCGACGGCTCCGCGGCGGACGCCCGCGCCGCGCTCGACGACGGCCGGCTGGACGACGCCGCGGCCGCGGCCGGCGACGCGTCGTCCCGGGCCGCTGCCGCGCCCTGGCTCGGGACCGGCAGCGTCCTCCTCGTCGTCGTGGCGCTCGCCGGCGTGGTGGTGCTGCTCGTCCGGCGCCGCGCACGACGTCGCGCGCGGCCCGAAGGCGAGCCCGCCGTCGACGGAGACCGGCCGGACGGCTCGACGTCCACCGACGACGCGACGCCCGCTGAGGGCGTCGCGCCCGCTGAGGACGGAGCACCCGCGGACGACGAGCGGGCGCCGGGCGCGGAGCCGTCCGCGGAGGACGGATCGAACCCCGGCGAGGAGCCTTCCGTCGACGAGGAGCCGGAGCCGGTGAAGGCGTAGCCCTCAGGGCCGCGAGACGGGAGAAGTGGCCCCCCGGGGACACGCACCGGGGGGCCACTTCTCACGTCTCGTCCGAGGACGGTGCGGCTACGGCATGCCGGCCAGGTGGGCGTCCACCGAGCGTGCGAACGCGTACCCGTTGCTCGCGTCCCAGTTGATGGACCAGGTCATCGCCCCGCGGATGTCGGGCCAGCGCGCGGGCGGCACGAAGCTCCCGCAGCGGGTGCCCGCGGCGAGGCAGCTCAGGGCGTCGTTCACGACCGACGGGTTCACGTACCCGCCGCCCGCCGCCTGGGTCGTCGCCGGCAGGCCGAGCGCGACCTGGTCCGGCCGCAGCTCGCTCTGGAGCTGGATGCACGACAGCGCGGTGAGGAAGTTCACCGTGCCCTGCCCGTACGCCTGCATCTGGTCGCAGCCGAGCATCGTGCCGGAGTTGTAGTACTGCGTGTGGACGATCGTGAGGATGTCCTTGATGTCGAGCGCGAGCCGGAAGTAGGAGCTCCCCGTCGACTGCATGTCGATGGTCTGCGGCGCCATCGTGATGATGAGGTCCGGCCCGACGGCCGCCCGGACCTGGCGCAGCGCCTGCGCCATGTACGTCGGGTTGACCCCGTTCTCCAGGTCGATGTCGACGCCGTCGAACCCGTACGAGTCGATGAGCCCGATCACGCTGGTCGCGAAGGCCGACGCCGCGGCGGAGCTGCCGACCGACACTGTGCCCTTCTCGCCGCCCACGGACAGGATCACGTGCTGGCCCCGCGAGTGCAGCGTCGCGACGTCGGCCCGGAGCTGGTCGTTCGTGTAGCCGCCCAGCGCGGTGGACAGGCCGGGGTCGACGCCGAACGTGACGGCACCGGGCGTGCTCGGGACGGCGTCCGCGAACGCGACCGCGACCAGGTCGTACGACGTCGGGACGGCCGACAGCCGCAGCGGCGTGGCCCCGTTGACGAAGTTCTGCCAGTACCCCGTGAGCAGGTGCTTCGGCAGCGCGCCGGTCTGGCAGCCGCTCGTGGAGCCCGTGACGGTGGCCGGCGGGGACTCGCCCGTCGCGTTGTAGGCACGCACCGTGTAGGTGTGGCTCGAGCAGGCCGCGAGCCCGGTCAGCGTCGCGCTCGTCCCGGTGACGGTCGCCCGCAGGGCTGTGCCCTCGTAGACGCGGTAGCCGGTGACGGTCCCCGTCGAGGCGGCCCAGGCGAGGCCGAGCGAGGTGTCGGCGGTCGTCGCGACGCGCAGGGCGGTGGGCGCGCCGGGGACGCCCGTCCCGCACCCGGCCGTCGTGACCGTGACGCTCCCGGAGCGAGGCGACTCGCCCGCGGTGTTGTAGGCCGCGACCGCGTAGGTGTGCGGGGTGCACGCGGCGAGCCCGGAGACGGTGGCCGACGTGCCCGTCGACGTCGCCACGACCGTGCTGCCCTCGTAGACGCGGTAGCCCGTCACCGTGCCGGACGACGCGCCCCACGAGAGGGCCGCCGACGTCGAGGTCACCGTCCCGGCGACGGGTGTGCCCGGCGTGCCCGGGACGACGGGCGGCGGGCCGCCCGCGCCCTGGAGCGAGAGGTCGTCCGCCTGGTAGGCGCCGGTGCCGTACCAGCCGTGGAGGTAGACCTGCGTGGTGCTGCTCGCGGCGGTGAACGTCACCGTGAGGCGGGTCCAGTCCGTCGCGCTCGGGGTCCAGGTCGAGGTGCCGCCGTCGACCCCCAGGTAGACGTAGCTGCCGCGCACCCAGGCGGAGAGGGTGTACGGGGTGCCGGCGACGGTCGGGACGGACTGCGTGCAGCGCGCGTTGTCGAGACCCGCGGGGGTCCCCTGCAGCGCCTTGGTCCCCGTCCGCACGGGGGTGGAGACGACGGCTCCGGACGATCCCGAGCAGGTCCAGGGGCTGAGCGTGCCCGACTCGAAGCCTCCGTTGACCAGCACCTCCTCGGCGGAGGCGGGGGCGGCGGTCAGGGTGAGGCTGGAGACGAGGGCTACGGCCAGTGCCGCGGCGGCGGTGCGAAGTCTGTTCATGTCTGCTCCGTTGCAGGGTCGAATCAAACTCTCAGGGAACTTAACGATGCACTCCTTATGAACCCGCACCCGGTGGCGTTCGTCAAGTGCTGCTCGCGGTGGGCGTCGAGACCTGGGGGACAATGGACGACAGCACTGCCTGCCAAGACGAGGAGTACTCCGTGCCCCAGGGAACTGTCCGATGGTTCGACGCCGACCGAGGGTTCGGCTTCATCGACCTCGGGAACGAGGCGGAGGACCTGTTCGTCCACGCGTCCGAGATCGTCGGCGACGACGGGCCGAAGCAGCTCCGCGAGGGGCAGGTCGTCGAGTTCGAGGTGGGCGAGGGCGACCGCGGCCCGCAGGCGCGCAGCGTCCGTGTCACGGGCGACCGGGCTGCCGACGCGCCCTTGGGCAGGCTCGGCACCGTCGCCTGGTACGAGCCGACCAAGGGGTACGGCTTCGTCACGCCCGACGGCGACAGCGCCCAGATCTTCCTGCACAGCTCGGCCATCGTCGGGGGCGGCGTGGTCTCCGAGGGCCAGCGGGTCGCGTTCCTCGTCGTCGAGGGGGAGAAGGGTCCGCAGGCGGACCACCTGCTGCCGCTCGGGGCGGAGGCCGCGCGTCCGGCGTCCGACGGCGCGGACGGCACGGTGTCCTGGTACGACGACGTCAAGGGCTTCGGCTTCGTCGTCCCCGACGGCGGCGGCGACGACGTCTTCGTCCACGTCAGCGCGCTCGGCCGCGGGCTGTCCGAGCTCGCCGAGGGGGCGCGCGTGACCTACGACGTCGTCGCGGGCGACAAGGGGCCGAACGCTCGCAACGTGCAGCTCGTCCGCGGCTCGGGGGGTGCGCGGCCGGGAGCGGACCGCGGTCGTCCGGGCCGTCCAGCGGGCGCGGGCCGACCCGCGTCGGGCAAGCCCGCGCGCGCGGGGGAGGGCACCGTCGCGCGCTACGACGAGGACCGTGGCTTCGGCTTCATCACGCCTGACGCCGGGGGCGAGGACCTGTTCGTGCACGTCTCCGTCCTGCGGGACGAGTCGTTCCTCGAGGAGGGCGACCGGGTCCGGTTCAGGATCCGCCAGAGCGACCGCGGGCCGCAGGCCGACGACGTCGAGCTGCTGTAGGGCTGGGAGGCCCTCCGGGGCGGTGTATTGCCCTGGAAGGTGGCGGACGCGGTCCCTAGGGTCGACGAGATGAACGCCCAGGAGATCCGCTCGGCCTACCTCGAGTTCTTCGCCGCACGAGGGCACGCCGTGATCGAGCGAGCGCCCCTGGTGCTGCGCGAGGATCCGACGACGCTGTTCACGGGCGCCGGGGTGCAGCCGCTGATGCCCTACCTGCTGGGCGACCGGGAGCACGACGCCGGACCCCTCCTGGTCGACTCGCAGCCGTGCGTGCGGGCGCAGGACATCGACGAGGTCGGGGACCGGCGGCACACGACCTTCTTCGAGATGCTGGGCAACTGGAGCCTGGGGTCGGCCGACGTGGAGCAGCAGGTCCGCTGGTTCGCCGAGCTCCTCGCGCACGTCGGCGTCGACCTCGAGCGGCTGTACGTCACGTGCTTCCGCGGGTCGCCCGAGCACGGGATCCCTCGTGACGACGAGGCCGCACGAGCCTGGGTCACCGTGTTCGCGGAGCACGGGATCGCGGCACCGCTCGTGGACGTGGGGTCCCGTGCCGACGGCGACCGCGACGGGATGCGCGGCGGTCGCGTCTTCCTCTACGACGCCGAGGAGAACTGGTGGAGCCGGGGAGGCGGCCTGGACGGCACGCCCGTCGGCGACCCCTGCGGGCCGGACTCGGAGGTCTTCTACGACCTCGGCCCCGAGCACCACGACCCGTCGACCGGTGAGCCGCACCCCGCGAGCGAGGGCGGACGGTTCGTCGAGATCGGCAACCAGGTGTTCATGCGCTACCGCCGCACGAGCGAGGGGTTCGTCCCCCTCGACGAGCCGAGCATCGACTTCGGGGGCGGGCTCGAACGCATCGCCGCGGCCGCGCTGGCGACCCCCGACGTGTTCGACGTGAGCCTCCTGCGCCCGCTGGTCGACCGCCTCGAGGCGCTCAGCGGTCGCCCGTACGAGGGCGACCCGCGCCCGTTCCGCGTCATCGCCGACCACGTGCGTGCCGCGACGTTCCTCGCCGCCGACGGGGTACGCCCGGGCAACAAGGCACACAGGGTACGTCCTGAGGCGGCTCGTCCGCCGGGCGGTCGTGCACGCCCTCCATCTCGGCCTGGACGACCGCTTCGCCGACGACCTCGTCGCCGTCGTGGCCGAGGCGTACGGCGACACCTACCCGGGCCTGGTCGAGCAGCGCGAGGAGCTGAGCGCGGTCGTCCGTGACGAGGAGTCGCGCTTCCGTCGCACGGTGCACCGCGGGCTCCGGGAGCTCGAGAAGCTCCGGGGCACGACGGTCACGGGGGACGACCTGTTCGTGCTCGCGGACACCTGGGGCTTCCCCGTCGAGCTGTCGGTCGACGAGGTCCGCCGACGCGACATGGCCCTCGCCCCGGACTGGCGGGAGAGCTACGCGCTCCACCGTGAGCGCCAGCGGGCACGGTCGCGGGCGGCCGCCACGAGCCGGGAATAGTTCGCCCTGAGTGAAGGTTGAGCCTGGTGGACTCAAGTTCTGGCGAGCGGGCTTGCGCGCGAGCGCACCGCGTGCCTACCTTGAGTGAAGCAGACTCAACCCGGTGTGTCCGGGCGCGCGTGCGCCGTCGGGCACCCCATCCACAACGGAGGCAGCACACATGGCACGAGCAGTCGGGATCGACCTCGGCACCACCAACTCGGTGGTCGCCGTCCTCGAGGGCGGAGAGCCCACCGTCATCGCGAACGCCGAGGGGTCGCGCACGACGCCGTCGGTGGTCGCCTTCTCCAAGACCGGCGAGGTCCTCGTCGGCGAGGTCGCCAAGCGTCAGGCGGTCACGAACGTCGACCGCACCATCAGCTCGGTGAAGCGCCACATGGGCACCGACTGGTCGGTGGAGATCGACGACAAGAAGTACACCGCGCAGGAGATCTCCGCGCGCATCCTGGGCAAGCTCAAGCGCGACGCCGAGGAGTACCTGGGCGAGCCCGTCACCGACGCGGTCGTCACCGTCCCGGCGTACTTCAACGACGCCGAGCGCCAGGCGACCAAGGACGCGGGGCAGATCGCGGGCCTCAACGTGACGCGCATCGTCAACGAGCCCACCGCGGCCGCGCTCGCGTACGGCCTGGAGAAGGGCAAGGAGGACGAGCTCATCCTCGTCTTCGACCTGGGTGGCGGCACGTTCGACGTCTCGCTCCTCGAGGTCGGCAAGGACGAGGACGACTTCTCCACGATCCAGGTCCGCGCGACCTCGGGCGACAACCGCCTGGGTGGCGACGACTGGGACCAGCGCATCGTCGAGCACCTCATCAAGCAGGTGAAGAACAGCTCGGGCGTCGACCTGTCGAAGGACAAGATCGCGCTCCAGCGCCTGCGCGAGGCCGCCGAGCAGGCGAAGAAGGAGCTCTCGTCCGCGACGAGCACCACCATCTCGATGCAGTACCTCTCGATGAGCGAGAACGGCCCCATCCACCTGGACGAGAAGCTCACGCGCGCCCAGTTCCAGCAGATGACGCAGGACCTGCTCGACCGGACGAAGGCTCCGTTCCACAAGGTCATCTCCGACGCGGGCGTCTCCGTCTCCGACATCGACCACGTCGTGCTCGTGGGTGGCTCCACCCGCATGCCGGCCGTGACCGACGTCGTCAAGGAGCTCACGGGCGGCAAGGAGCCCAACAAGGGCGTCAACCCGGACGAGGTCGTCGCCGTCGGCGCGGCCCTCCAGGCCGGCGTCATCTCGGGCGACCGCAAGGACGTCCTGCTCATCGACGTGACCCCGCTGTCCCTCGGCATCGAGACCAAGGGCGGCGTGATGACCAAGCTCATCGAGCGCAACACGGCCATCCCGACCAAGCGCAGCGAGATCTTCTCGACGGCCGAGGACAACCAGCCGTCGGTGCTCATCCAGGTGTTCCAGGGCGAGCGCGAGTTCGCGCGCGACAACAAGCCGCTCGGCACGTTCGAGCTCACCGGCATCGCGCCGGCCCCGCGCGGCGTGCCGCAGATCGAGGTCACCTTCGACATCGACGCGAACGGCATCGTCCACGTCGGCGCCAAGGACCGCGGTACCGGCAAGGAGCAGAAGATGACCATCACGGGCGGCTCGGCGCTGCCCAAGGAGGACATCGACCGCATGGTCAAGGAGGCCGAGGAGCACGCGGCCGAGGACAAGAAGCGTCGCGAGGAGGCGGAGACCCGCAACCAGGCCGAGGCGTTCGTGTACTCGACCGAGAAGCTCGTCTCCGAGAACAAGGAGAAGCTCCCGGCCGACGTCGTCACCGAGGTCGAGGCCGACATCGCGTCGGTCAAGTCCGCGCTCGAGGGCGAGGACGCCGACGCCGTGAAGACCGCGCACGAGAAGCTCGTCGCGTCCTCGCAGAAGATCGGCCAGGCGCTCTACGCCTCGGCCGAGCAGGAGCAGGCCGCCGGCAACCCCGGCGCCGCGCAGGACGACGCCACCGCCGCTGCGGGTGCGACGTCGGCTCCGGACGAGGACGTCGTCGACGCCGAGATCGTGGACGACGAGGACGACAAGAAGTGACGTCCCCCGAGGACCGGGGCCCCGAGGAGCAGGCCGGGCGCGAGCCCGGCCAGGGCCCCGAGGACAAGCCGTTCCAGTTCACCGACAAGCGCAAGGTCGACCCGGAGACCGCCCAGCCCCGCCCCTCGGGCGAGGCCGCGGCCGGGTCGGCCGGTGACGACGCGGAGACGGACCCGCTCGCGGGCCTCGACTTCGAGCCGTCGGACGAGGCCGAGGTCGACGCGGCCGTCCTGGCCGCGAAGGCCGAGGCGGCCGAGCACCTCGACGCGCTCCAGCGCGAGCGGGCCAGCTTCACGAACTACCGCAACCGGTCGCTGCGCGACCAGGAGGCCGCGCGCACGAAGGGGATCGAGGACGTGCTCACCGCGCTCCTCCCGGTCCTCGACGACATCGACCGCGCGCGGCAGCACGGCGAGCTGACGGGGCCGTTCGCGGCGATCTCCGACAAGCTCGACGCGTCGCTCGAGAAGTTCGGGATCGAGCGCTACGGCGCGGTCGGGGACGAGTTCGACCCCACCGTCCACGAGGCGCTCATGCACCAGCCCGACCCCGAGGCCACCGTCACCACGGTGAACCTCGTCATCGAGCCGGGTTACCGGATCGGGGACCGGGTCGTGCGCGCCGCGCGCGTCTCGGTCGTCGGCCCCCAGTAGGGCGGACCACCGAGCCCTCACGTGCCCCGACGGCTCGGGCGCACCTCCTGCGCGGAGGTGCGCTCCGCCGTCGGGCACGCGAGGATCACCAGCAGCAGACCGACAGACAGCAGCGACGACACGAAGGACCAGGACCACGACCACCGACAGGAGGGAGGCGCCGTGACCGGACAGGACTGGATGGAGAAGGACTTCTACGCCGCGCTCGGCGTCCCCAAGGACGCTGACGACGCCGCGATCAAGAAGGCCTACCGCAAGCTCGCGCGCAAGTACCACCCCGACCAGAACCAGGGTGACGCGAGCGCCGAGGCGAAGTTCAAGGAGATCGGCGAGGCGTACGCCGTGCTGTCGGACCCCAAGGAGCGCGAGCAGTACGACGCGATCCGGGCGATGGCGGGCGGGGGCGCGCGCTTCTCCGCGGGCCCCGGCGGTGCCGGGGGAGCGGGCTTCGAGGACGTGTTCGGCGGCATGTTCGGCGGCGGGGGTCCAGGCGGCACCCGGGTCCGGTACTCGACCGGTGGCCAGGGTGGTGGGTTCGAGGACATCCTCGGCTCGATGTTCGGCGGCGCGGGCGCGCAGCAGTTCGGCGGCGGTCCTCGTCCGCGGGCCGGTGCGGACGTCGCCGCGGCCACGACCCTCCCGTTCCGCCAGGCGGTCGAGGGCTCGACCGTGACGTTCACGGTCGACGGCCGCAACGTCACCACCCGCATCCCGCCGGGCGTGCGCGACGGCCAGAAGATCCGGCTGCGCGGCAAGGGCCGCCCGGGCATGGCCGGCGGTCCCGACGGCGACCTCGTCGTCACCGTGCACGTCACCCCGCACCCCGTCTTCTCCCTCGACGGCACCAACCTCCGCGCGACCGTCCCCGTGACGTTCGCCGAGGCCGCGCTCGGGGCGACCATCAGCGTGCCCACGCTCGACGGGACGTCGGTCAAGGTCAAGGTCCCGGCCGGGACGCCGTCGGGCCGCACGCTGCGCGTCAAGGGCCGCGGCGTGCAGACCGCGAAGGCGACCGGCGACCTGCTCGTCACCGTCCAGGTCGCGGTGCCGCAGAAGCTCTCGAAGGCCGCGCGCGAGGCGGTCGAGGCGTTCGCCGCCGAGACGGACGGCCAGGACGTGCGCGCCGACCTGGTCCGCCAGGCCGCGGAGTGAGGGAGGCCGTGATGGCCTACCAGGATCATCCGTCGGTCGGCGACGACGCGCGGAGCGCCGCCGGACGGGCTCCCGGCAGCGACGTCGACCAGGACGCCCCCGTCCTCGTCATCTCCCAGGCCGCGGCGCTCGCGGGGATGCACCCGCAGACGCTGCGTCAGTACGACCGCCTCGGCCTCGTGGTGCCGCGCCGCACCGCGGGCCGGGGACGGCGCTACTCGCTGCGCGACGTCGCGAAGCTGCTCGAGGTGCAGCGGCTCAGCCACGACGAGGGCATCAACCTCGCGGGCATCCAGCGCATCCTCGCGCTGGAGTCGCAGGTCGAGCGGTTGGAGCGCCGTATCGAGGCGCTCTCGGCGCGCGTCGAGCCGGGCGGCCGCGTGTTCGCGGCCGCGGCGAGCGGCGACGTCGTCGTCGTGCCGCGCGGGCGCAGCGTGCGCCGCGGGGTCGAGGAGGCGCTGCGCGAGACGCTCGTCGAGCACGGCGAGGCGCGCGCGCTCGTCATCTGGCGGCCCCGTCCCGACGACGCGAGGTCCTGACCCCGGCTGTCCCGCCCGGGTCTCAGCTCCGGCGGGCCTCGCGCGCGACGAGCGCCACGGCGGCGGGGACGAGCGCGACCTCCGAGGGGTCGAGGCCCGGGTCCGCGGCGCGGGTCCGTGCGGCGGCGTCGAGGTGCCGCAGGAGCACCGGGTCGGCGAGGTGGAGGAACGCGTCCAGCAGGACCCGCGCGCCCGGCGCGAGCTCGTCGTCCTCGTCGGCGGCGACCTCCGCGAGGACGACGGCGGTCACGGCGAGGTCGAGCCCGGCCGGCCCGAGCCGGGCGTTCGTCCAGTGCAGGACGGCCGGGCCGTCGGCGGTGAGCACGACGTTCGCCGGGTGCAGGTCGAGGTGTACGACGCACGGCGACCCGGCGGCGGGTGCGTCGAGGGCTGCGAAGGACGGCGCGGTGAGCGCCGCGTACGCGGGCTCGTCCGGCGCCGGGGGCGGGACCGCGTGGAGCGCGTCGTGCAGCGCGACGAGGATCCGGGCCGATCCGGCGAGCGACGTCCGGCCGCCGAGGATCGACTGGAGGAGCGTCGGCCCGCGCAGCAGCTCCATGGTGAGGTCGCCGTCCGTGGCGGCGTGGACGCGCGGGGCGGGGAAGCCCGCGGCGCGTACGTGCCGCATGACCTCGGCGGTGCCGACCGTGTCCGCCCCCGAGCGCGAGCGTCGCAGGACGCGGTCGGCGCCGACCGCGTACAGGTCGGCGTCGGCACCCGAGAACAGCGGCGCGCCGAGCGAGGGGGCCATGAGCCGACGCTACGCCTCTCCTGCCCTCCTGACGAGGGCCCCGGCGTCGTCCCTGGTCACGCATTTTTGCAAGAATGCCGTGCGCTAATTCCGTGCTATTCCTGCATTTCTTAGCAAGGCCTTCCTTGCTATACACCGTGGAATTCCCGGAATACCGTGGACACGGAAGCCCGGCCCCCCACGGGTCCTCGGAGAACAGGAGATCGCGATGAGCAGCCTCACGGAGATGCCCCAGGTCGTCGAGTGTTCCATCGACGGCTGCGGGTACAACCACGACCACGGGTGCCACGCCGGCGCGGTGACCATCGCCGGTCACGCGGGCGACGCCGAGTGCGCGACCTTCATCCCGCTGGGGACCAAGGGCGGTCTCGAGAAGGTGCTCGCGCACGTCGGGGCCTGCCAGCGCACCGAGTGCGTCCACAACTCCTCGCTCGAGTGCTCGGCCCCGTCGATCCGCGTGGGCGCCGGCGCGTCCGGCGAGGACAAGGCCGACTGCCTCACCTTCACCCCGCGCTGACGCCGACCGCAGTCGCCCCCCGACACGGAACGCCCCGGCCACGCGCTCGCCCGCGTGGCCGGGGCGTCGTCGTGCGGTCAGCGCTGGAGCGCGTCGAGGAGCTGGACGGCGGCGGAGTGGGTGCGGGGGAGCGGTTCGAGCCAGACGCGCGGAGGTCGGCGCAGGATCGCCGTCACCCCCAGCGCGAGGCCCGTGCGCTCGATGTTGTGCCGGAGCACGGTGCGCAGGGTGTCGTCGTCGGCGCCGCGCTCCCCGAGCACGACGAAGAGCCCGTTGCCGAGGGACGCCATGGGATGGCCGTCGCCGAACGTGTGCGTGAGCGCGCGGCCCATCGCCGCCGACCGGGCGAAGCGCTGCCACCCGGTCAGGTGGTCGAGCGCGACGTCCACGACGAGCAGGCCGTGCGACGCTGCGGCGTCGACCCCCGCGCGCTGTGCGACGCCGTACGTCTCCCGGAGCCGTTGGACCAGGTACTGGGAGGTCGCGAGACCGGACTCGGGGTCCATGACCTCGGGCGTCACGGGGGTCGCCTCGTAGCCGTCGGACCACCCGACCGCGACCGCGCGGAGCAGGTCGGTCGCGGGCTCGCGGTCGTGCGCCCGGTACAGGCACACCACGTCGTCGATGGCCTCGCCGATCCCGACGCCCGCCTCGGCCCGCACGCGGCCGAGCCGCTCGGCGGCCGGCGTCCCGTCCCGCTCCTCGCACAGCGCCTCGACGAGGGCGTCCACGGCAGGGTGGTACCAGTCGCCCGGTCGCAGCCAGACGCTCTCGGCGCTCGCCCGACGCCAGCGCTCGCGCACGGCGTCGGGAGCGGGCACGGTGTACCCGTGGAGGTGGTCCATGTAGATGAGACGGGCGAGCAGCCGATTCATGACGCGGGTCGACGAACGAGTTTCCGGGACGCCGCGTCCGGGGTGAAATCGGGCGAAAGGGGAGGACTCCGGCCGTTACCGTTCTGTCGTCGGAAGCCCCCTGCCCCGAAGTTGGACGGGCGTCTACTATGGCCGCTGTACGCCTCGGAGCGGGGCGGTCTCCGGGGCGGGTGACATGACGCAGGCGCAGGAACGGGTGTGGAGCGAGGCGTTCAGCGACGCCGAGCTCATCACGGCCGTGCGCGAGGGCGACACCAGCGCCTACGGGGTGCTGTACGAGCGCCACGCCGCCGCGGCCCGCACGGTCGCGCGCCAGTACGTCCGGTCCACGGCCGACGCCGACGACGTCGTCTCCGACGCGTTCGCCCGCACGCTGTCCGTGCTCCAGGGCGGGGGCGGCCCCGACGTCACCTTCCGCGCGTATCTCTTCACCGTCGTCCGGCGCCTCTCCTACGACCTCGTCAACGGTGCTCGGCGCACCCAGCCGACCGACGACGAGCGCACGTTCGAGACCGCGTTCGGCCCCATGGCGTCCACCGAGGACCCGACGCTCGAGGGGTTCGAGCGCTCGACGGTCACTCGCGCCTACCAGGACCTCCCCGAGCGCTGGCGCGCCGTCCTCTGGTACACGGAGGTCGAGAACCTCTCACCGGCGGACATCGCGCCGATCCTCGGCCTCACCGCGAACGGCGTCTCCGCGCTCGCCTACCGGGCGCGCGAGGGGCTGCGCCAGGCATACCTCCAGCAGCACCTGACGTCCGTCCCCGCCGAGGAGTGTCGCGCGGTCAACGCGCTCCTCGGCTCGTACGTGCGCGGCGGGCTCGCCAAGCGCGAGACCGCGCGCGTGGAGTCCCACCTCGACGGCTGCGGCGAGTGCCGCGCGCTCGTGCTCGAGCTGGGCGACGTGTCGCACGGCATGCGCGCCGTCATCGCGCCGCTGGTCCTCGGCGTGGGCGCGCTCGGTCTCGTCGGGACGGCGCTCCCGACGTCCGGCGGCGCGGCCGTCGCCGGCGGCGTCGGTGCCGCCCTCCAGGGTGCGTCGAGCGGTGGCGCGGGATCCGCGGGCGGGTCCGGCGCCGCCGGGGGGTCGGGCGGCGCGGGCGCCGGAGCAGGTGCGGGCGGGGGCGCGGGTGCCGCCGGGACGAGCGCTGCCGGGACCGGCGTCGTCGGTGGTGCCGGCGCCGCGGCAGGCGCAGCCGGAGGAGCCGGCGGCGCGGTCGGGGCCGGCGCGGCTTCCGTCGGCGGGGCGGCAGCCGCTGCCGGCGGCGCAGCGGCCGGGAGCGGCGCGCTCGCCGCCGCCGGGGCCGGCGGGCTCGTC
>NZ_JNBQ01000045.1 GCF_001019615.1 Cellulosimicrobium funkei
GCCGGGGCGCACGCGCCCCGGCCGTCGGCGTCAGGTCAGGCGACCGTGCAGGTGGCGCCGTTCAGGGTGAAGGACGTCGGCTCGGTGTTGGTCCCGGTGTGGGAACCGTTGAAGCCGACCTCGACGCTCGCGCCCGCGCCGAGCGTGGTGTTCCACGCGGCGGGGGTCACGGTGACGGTCGAGCCGGACTGCGCGTACTGCGCGGACCAGCCCTGGGTGATCGTCTGGCCGTTCGCGAAGGCGAACGTCAGGGTCCAGCCCTGGAGGGCGGCGGCGGAGTCGTTCGTGATCCGCAGCGACCCCGTGAACCCGGTGTTCCACGAGCTCGCGGTGTACGCGACCGTGCAGGCGCCGGGGGTGCCGCCGCCCGGTGCCGTCGTGCCGGTCACGGTGCCCGACGTCGCGGACACGTTGCCCGCGGCGTCGACCGCGCGCACCGCGTAGACGTGCGCCGTGCCGGCCGCGAGCCCCGTGTCGGTGAACGACGTCGTGGTCACCTGGGCGACCTGCGCCCCGTCACGGAACACGCGGTAGCCGGTCACGCCGGTGTCGTCGGTGGACGCGTTCCACGCGAGCGCGACGGTGGAGGCCGTCACGCCCGAGACGCGCAGCCCGGTCGGGGCGGACGGCGCCTGGTCGTCGCCGCCCGGGCCGCCGTCCTCGTCCGTGGTCACGGTGAGCGGGGCGGACGCGGCCGAGACGTTGCCCGCGGCGTCGCGCGCCCGGACGGTCACGGCGTAGGACGTGCCCGCGTCGAGACCGGTGACCGTGAACGAGGTCGTGGCCGTCGTGCCCACGGCGGTGCCGTCGACGAGCACGGTGTAGCCCGTCACGCCACGGTCGTCGGTGGACGCGGTCCAGCTCACGCTCGCCGACGTCGTCGTGGTCGTCCCGGCCGTGAGGCCCGTCGGGACCGACGGCGGGGTCGTGTCCGCGGGGCCGCCGCTCCCGTCGGCCTCGATGGCCGGGTAGGCGTTCTCCACGAGCATCCGGAACTGGGACTCGAACCACTGGCCCGCGAGCGGGGCGTCGGGGAGCGCGCCGGTGAGCTGGTTGGCGAGCTTCGGCGAGACGAACGTCGGGTCGCACATGCGGTCGAACCGCTTGCCCTGGTCGTTCGGGATGTCGGACGACGCGCCGTCGGACTCGCCCGGAGGCTTGACCCACACGTACGCGTGCAGGTGCGACTCCGGGAAGCCCGCGGGCGAGGCCTGCGGGCGCTCGCCGATGCCTGCGCCCGCCGGGTTGCACCACGCGCCGCGGTGGATGCGCTTGTCGACGCGCGACTCGTCCACGTAGGTGTTGAGGTTCGTCGACGTGCTCACCGCCGTCGGGCGGTCCTCGCCGCCCCAGCCGTTGCGCGACGTGTCGACGAGCATGCCGATCGACGTCGGGAAGCCCTCGGCGACCAGCAGGTCGTAGAGGTGCGCCGTCCAGTCGGCCTCGTCGAAGTCGGCGTTCCACTCGTAGAAGGAGGCCGAGCGCACGGGCGTGCTGCCGAGCTGGACGTCCTCGAGGAACGGCTCGTGCAGCGGGGTCGAGTTGGCGGTGTTCGTCACGAAGCCGGTCACGGACGCGTAGCCCGCCTCGGTGGAGAGCACGACCTCCTTGAAGAGCTTCGCCGCCGGGCCCGCGTTGCTCGGCCAGCCGAGCCAGCCCGCGTGCGCCGCGTCGATGTAGGAGTACACGTTGCCGACGTCGTGGAGCGCGTCCAGCGCGTACTTCACGCCCTCGCGGTAGTACGGCGCGGACGCCTGGCAGTCGGGCGTGCTGATGTTCGTGATGAGGTTCGGCAGCGAGTCCGGCTCGATCGTCGCGACGACGCGCAGGTCCTCGTAGGCGGGGTCGTCCAGGATGTCGGCGATGACGTCGATGTACTCGGCCTTGTACCGCGCCATGTCCGTGGCGTTCGGCTTGAGCTCGCCGTTGGACGCGAGCGCGTAGCAGTCGCGGCCGGGCAGGTCGTAGATCACGAGGTTGAAGACCATGGGCACGCCGGGCTGCTTCTGCTCGACCGCGGCGTCGAGGTGGTGCCGCAGGCCCGGGCCGTCGGCGTTGCCCTCGATCGCGCTGATGCGGTCCATCCAGACCGCGGTGGGCTCCTCGGCGATCGCCCGCATGCGGGACCCGAGGTCGCCGCCCGCGCGGTCGGCGGCGGCCTCGACGTTGGCGGACCAGAAGTCGTTGACGTACTGCGTGGCACCGGCGAACGGGTTGCTCACGCGTGGTTCGGCAGCGCTCGCCGGCGCGGCGGTCGCGACCAGCGGGGCGGCGAGCAGCGCGAGCGACGCGGCGACGGCCGCGCCCCTGCGCGGTCGGCTGGATCGGGATGGCACGTGGTCCTCCAAGGGTCCGGGGGCGCGGACGGGTCCGCGCACCGGGCGGCTCTGCCCGGCGGGGACAACGTGACGAACCGGGGCCGTCGTCGGCCACCGACTGAAACGTTTAGGCGCCCCGCGGTGGCGCCGTCGTCCCGCGCAGGAGGAGGCGCGCGGCGGGGCGCTCGCGGTCGACGGCCGGACGGGTCGCGGCCGGGTCGGCGTCGGGGCGCGCTACCGGGCGCCCGAGACCGAGCCGCGCGACGACGACGTCCGCGACGTGCGCGCCGAGCCGCTGGAACGGCCGGTGCACGGCGGTGAGCGCCGGGGCCACGAGGCGGCACGTCGCGGAGTCCTCGCCGGAGAGCACGGACAGGTCCCACGGCACCTCGAGCCCCTGGCTCCGCCCGGCCTCGAGCACGGCGAGCGCGGCGACGTCCGTGTCGGTGAGCACGGCGGTGGGGCGCGCGTCGTGCGCGACCAGCCGTGCTGCGCGCGAGCGCGTCTCCTCCCACGTGCGGCACTCGACGACGTCGACCCGGGCCTCCGGGCCACCCGCGTCGTGGGTCGCCGCGACCAGGGTGCGCGCCACCTCGTCCTGCGCGTCCGAGACGAGGACCGCGATCCGGCGGTGCCCGAGCTCGACGAGGTAGCGGGCCGCGCGGGCGTCCGCGTCGCCCGCGAACCAGGTCCGCACGCCCGGGGCGGCGGGGCCGGGCGGGCCGGGAGCGACCTCGACGAACGGGATCGCCGCCTCGCGCGCGACCCGGGTCCGGGGGTCGCGCGCGTGGGCGTCGACCACGACGTACGCGGCGTGCCGCCGCTCGGACCAGCCCGTCTCGAGCTCCCGGGCGCCCTCGTCGCGGTCGTCGGTGACCTCGAGGCCGAGAGCGAGGTCGTGCTCCGCGAGGACGGCGCGCATGCCGGCGGCGAGTGCCAGGGCGCGAGCGGGTCCGGCCGCCCCCTCCGCCGCGTGCACGACCTGGAGCGCCACGCTCCGGGCGCTGGTGCGCAGCGAGCGGGCGGCCGCGCTCGGGCGCCAGCCGAGGTCGGCAGCGGTGCGCAGGACGTGCCGTCGTGTGCGCTCGGACACGCCGGGGCGGCCGTTGAGGGCGTAGGAGACGACGGCGATCGACACCCCCGCCGCGCGCGCGACGTCGGTGATCGTGATGCGTCGTTCGGCCGGGCGGGCGGGGCGTGGCGAGGGCGCTCCGCCGGGAGAGTTGGTGGTCACGCTCCCACACTGTGCCCGGTTTGGGTGCATGATGCCTATCAGGACTCGGTGACGATGACGTGACGGGGACGGTGACGAGGATGTCGACGGACGCGACGAGGCGCCCGAGACAGGCGGGGGAGCACCTGACGTTCGGTGTGCTGTGCCCCGTGGTCGGAGGCTTCTACTTCGGGCGGTCCCTGGCGGGGATCGCCCGGGTCCTGCGGGCGCACGGGCACCGGGTGGTCGCCCTCCAGACCTACCCGGCGGACCTCGACCGCGACGAGTTCCCGGGTCCCCCAGGGCGCCGGCCGCTGCTCGGCCGCTCCTCGTTCGACGGGTTCGTCGTCATGACGACCGCGCTCGCGGACGCGGAGCTGCGCGAGCTGGACGCGTCGGGCATCCCGCTCGTGCTCCTCGGGGTGCGCGCCGACGGGCTGCGCGCTCCCGCGGTGTCGCCCGACAACGCGGGCGGCGTCCGCGCCGCCGTCGACCACCTCGTCGAGCACGGCCACCAGCGCATCGGCTTCGTCGGCAACACCGAGCAGCGCGACACGCTCGAGCGCTACGACGCCTACCGCGCGGCGCTGGGCGCGCACGACCTCGCGTGGTCGCCGTCGTGGGTGTACCGCACGCGCGACAACCAGGAGGCGAGCGCGGAGGCCGTCGCGCGGCGGCTCGCGTCCCGGGGCCTGCCGACGACGGCGACGCTCGCCGCCACCGACCGCAACGCCATCGGCTTCATGCGCGGCCTGCAGGCCAGCGGGTTCGAGCTGCCCGCGGAGCAGGCGGTCGTGGGGTTCGACCATGCCGACTCGGGCGCGCGTTCCCGTCCCCGGCTGTCGACGGTCGACCCCCTGCACGACCAGGTCGGCGAGCGGGTGGCGGAGCTGCTCGTCGCGCAGGCCCGGGGCGAGAGCGTCGGCCGGGAGAACCGGCTGGGGCGTGCGGCCCTCATCCGGCGCGAGTCGTGCGGGTGCCTCGAGGGCACGCAGGGCGAGCTCATCGGCGCCCCGGCCGCCCGGTCCGCGGTCGTGCCGGCGCCCGCCGACCCGGACCGGCCCCTCGACGACGTCGCCCGCGTCGTCTTCGCCTCCGTCCTCGAACGGTCGGACGCGCGCGGCGTCCTGCGCCGACGCGGGCCGGACGGCGGCCAGCGCCCCGCCCCGGTCGAGGCGTGGCTCCTCGTGCTCCGGCACCTGCTCCGGGGCGCCGCGGAGACGGGCGCCGTCCCGCCGGCCGCGGCGCTGCGCTCGCTCGCGGACCGGACGGCGGCCCTGCGGCCGTCGCAGGAGGCGCTCGAGCAGATCGTGCCCGCCCTGGAGACCGAGGTCGCCGCCCTCGTGCGCGACGTCCGGCGGCGACGCCCGGGCGCGCGCGCGTCCCAGCTCGGCCGGACCGTCCTGTCGCGCGGCACCCACCGGGACCCCCCGGCGAGCTCCGCCGCCGCGCGCGCCGAGGCGGTCCGGGCGACCGCGGCCGAGGTGGTCGTCGCCGTGGCGCGCGGGTGCGCGCACGGGGCGGTCGCGCGCACGGGACGGCTCGAGCAGGACCTGGTGGACCTCTACGAGGTCGACCTCGGCCTGCTGCGCTGCGACGAAGCGGAGCTGCGCCGCCTCGACTGGCTCCCCCGCGGGGTGGGCGGGACGGCGGCCCTCGCGCTGTGGGAGGACTCCGACGACGGCTCCGGGCGCCGCGTGCTGCGGGTCGTCGGCGTGCGTGGCGGGGGGGACGGCCGTCGAGCGGCTCGTGGGGACGGTCCTGCCGACCGCGCAGTTCCCGCCGCGCGAGCTCCTCGACCCGCGGTCGCTCACGGTCGTCGCGCCCGTCGCGTTCGGACGCTCCGACTGGGGCTTCCTGGTCGTGGGCGGCCTCGTGGACACGCGGACGACGAGCACCCGCGAGCGGTACAACCACTGGGCGGCGATGCTCGCCGTCGCGCTCGACCGGGAGACCCTGGTCAGCTCGCTGCGTGAGCAGCAGCACGCGCTCGCCGACGCCGCGGACCGCGTCCGCGAGCTGGCTCTCGAGGTTGAGGCGGGGGCCGAGCGCGCCGCGCTCGTGTCGATCGCGTCCCACGACGGCACGTGGGACTGGGACGTCGAGACGGGCGTCGTGCGCTGGTCGCCGGCGTGGGCCCGCATCGTGGGCTGCGACGTGGCCGACCTGCGGGACGACCCCGAGGAGTGGCTGGGCCGCGTGCACCCGGACGACGTGCAGGCCGTGCACGCGGCCGTCGCCGCGCAGCTCGCGGGCACGACCGAGCCGCTCGACGTCGAGCACCGCCTCCGGTGCGCCGACGGCGAGCACGTGCGGGTCCGCGGCCGCGCGGTGACCGTGCCCGACGCCGGCGGGCGCCCGGCCCGCATGGTCGGCGCCCTCGCCGTCCTGTCCGACGTCGAGCGGTACCGCAGCGAGCTGCGCGAGCGCGCGCTCGTCGACCCCGACTCGGGCGTGCTGCACCGGACCCTGTTCGTGGACCGCCTCGAGCAGGCGATCGCGCGCGGTGGGCGGGTCGAGGGGTACGGCGCGCACGTCCTGGCCGTCGGGCTCGAGGTGCCGCCGCCGGTCCCCACGATCCACCGCCTCCGCGGTGCGCTGGGCCCGGCCTGCTCGCTGTGCGCGCTGGCGCCGACCGACCTCGTGGTGCTCCTCGACGGGGTGTCCGACGACGCGGCCCGCCACGCCGCGGTCCGTGCGGCGGGGGCCTGCGGGTCCGCCGTCGTCGAGCACCTCGGCGACGTCACCGGCGCGCCGGACGCGCTCGAGGTGCTGCGGCGGGCCGGGGTGGCTCTCGCGCGCCGACGGGCCCGCGCGCACGAGGCCGTCGTGCCGTGGTCGGCGCCGTCCGAAACGTTTCGTGCGTTGTGACGGCCGGTCGCGGCCGCCGAGAGTCGATCGACCCGTGGGGGTGGGGGAGCCGACGGCGGCGCCCCCGCGACCGCCGCCGCGGGGCTCGACGACGAGAGGGAGCACGATGCCACGCACGTCCCGGCGCGCAGCGCCACCACCCACCGCCCCGCACGCGCGAGCCGCACGGGGACGGCGCACGACGGCGGCCGCGCTCGCCGTCGGCGTCGCGCTCGCGGCGCTCGCCACCGTCCCCCCGGCGAGCGCCGACCCCGCGGAGCCCCGGTCCACGACGGCGGGGACGGCCGCGGCGCTCGTCGACGGCGAGTACACGCAGCGCTTCCTGGAGCTGTACGCGAAGATCCACGACCCCGCGAACGGCTACTTCTCCCCGCAGGGCATCCCGTACCACGCGGTCGAGACGCTCATGGTCGAGGCGCCGGACTACGGGCACGAGACGACGTCGGAGGCGTACTCCTTCTGGCTGTGGCTCGAGACGTCGTACGGCCAGGTGACCGGCGACTGGGAGCCGTTCAACCACGCGTGGGACACGCTCGAGGCGTACATGATCCCCACCACGGAGAACCAGCCCACCAACGGGGCGTACAACCCGGCCAAGCCCGCGACGTACGCGCCGGAGTTCAACCACCCGAGCCGGTACCCCTCGCAGCTCGACACGTCGGTCTCCGTCGGCTCCGACCCGATCGCGGCCGAGCTGCGCTCGACCTACGGCACGCCCGAGGTCTACGGCATGCACTGGCTCGCCGACGTCGACAACGTCTACGGGTTCGGCGCCGCACCCGGCTCCTCGACGCTGCTCGGGCCGGACCACGAGGGCACGTCGTACATCAACACGTTCCAGCGCGGCCCGCAGGAGTCCGTCTGGGAGACCGTGCCCCAGCCGTCGATCGACGACTTCAGCTTCGGCGGGAGGAACGGCTACCTCGACCTCTTCACGGGCGACGCGTCGTACGCGAAGCAGTGGAAGTACACCAACGCGCCCGACGCCGACGCGCGCGCGGTCGAGGCGGCCTACTGGGCGAACAAGTTCGCGACCGAGCAGGGCCAGCCCGAGGCCGTGGCAGACACGGTCGGCAAGGCCTCGAAGATGGGCGACTACCTGCGCTACGCGCTGTTCGACAAGTACTTCAAGACGCCGGGCTGCGAGTCCACGTCGTGCGCCGCGGGGTCGGGCCGGAGCAGCGCGCACTACCTGCTGTCCTGGTACTACGCGTGGGGCGGGGCGCTCGACACGTCCGGCCCGTGGGCCTGGCGCATCGGCTCGAGCCACGCGCACTTCGGGTACCAGAACCCGATGGCGGCCTGGGCGCTCGCGAACGACCCCGCGCTCCAGCCGGCGTCGCCCACCGCGAGCGACGACTGGGGCACGAGCCTCGACCGGCAGATCGAGCTCTTCCAGTGGCTCCAGTCGCCCGAGGGCGGCATCGCGGGCGGCAGCACGAACTCCTGGGACGGCCACTACGCCGACCGCCCCGACGACGTCGCGACGTTCTACGGCATGGCGTACACCGAGGCGCCCGTCTACCACGACCCGCCCTCCAACTCGTGGATGGGCATGCAGGGCTGGGGCATCGAGCGGATCGCGCAGCTCTACGAGGAGACGGGCGACGAGCGCGCCGAGGAGATCCTCGACAGGTGGGTGCCGTGGGTGATCGACCACGTCACGGTCACGGACGACTCCTGGCAGATCCCGTCCAACCTCGCGTGGTCGGGCCAGCCGGACGACTGGGACCCCGAGAACCCGGGGGAGAACGCGGGCCTGAGCGTCGAGGTGACGGGCTACGGCCAGGACGTCGGCGTCGCCGGCGCGCTCGCCCGCTCGCTCATGTACTACGCGGCCGGGGGCGAGGGGCCGCAGCACGACGCGGCGCAGCAGGTCGCACGCGACCTGCTCGACGCGATCTGGGAGCAGAACAGCGACCCGATCGGCGTCGCGACGACCGAGACGCGCGGGGACTACGCCCGCTTCGACGACGTCCTCACGTCGACCACGGGCGGCGGGACGTACGTGCCGGCCGGGTGGTCGGGGACCATGCCGAACGGCGACGTGATCGAGCCGGGCGTGTCGTTCCTCGACCTGCGCTCGTTCTACCTCGACGACCCGCAGTGGTCGAAGGTCCAGGCGCACCTCGACGGCGGGCCCGCGCCGGAGTTCACCTACCACCGGTTCTGGGCCCAGACCGCCGTCGCGACGGCGCTCGCCGACTACGACCGCCTGTTCGGCGAGGACGTCCCGACCGAGCCGGACACCGAGCCGCCGACGACGCCCGCCGGTCTCGCCGTGACGGGCACCACGGCCACGACGGCGTCGCTGTCGTGGACGGCGTCGACCGACGACGTGCGCGTCGTGGGCTACGACGTCCTGCGCGACGGGGTGAAGGTCGGCACGGCGTCGGGCACCTCGTACACCGACGAGGACCTCGCGCCCGAGACCACGTACCGGTACACGGTGCGGGCACGCGACGCGGCGGGGAACATCTCGCCCGTGTCCCTCGCCGCCGAGGCGACGACGCTCGCGGACGACGGCGGGCCGGAGCCCGGTGCGTGCACCGCGACCTACGCGACGCGCGGGTCGTGGCAGGGCGGGTACCAGGGCGAGGTCACGGTCACGGCCGGGCCGTCCGGGGTCTCGGGCTGGACCGTGTCGCTCGACCTCGCGCCCGGCGGCCTGTCCCAGGCCTGGAACGCGACGACGAGCGTGAGCGGGAGCGTCCTGACCGCGACGAACGTCGGCTGGAACGGCACGCTCGCCGCCGGCGGGAGCACGTCGTTCGGGTTCATCGGCACGGGCGCGCCGCCGTCGTCCCCGACGGTCGCGTGCGGCTGACACCGGGCTGACACCCGGCTGACAACCGCGGTGAGGGCGGTCCGCCTCCCGGTGCTCACAGCGCCGGGAGGCGGACCATGCCCTCCTGCGCGATGGACGCGACGAGCGTCCCGTCCTGCGCGAACACGCGCGCCGCGCCGAGCCCGCGACCGCCCTGGGCGCTCGACGCCGACTGCACGTAGAGCAGCCACTCGTCGACGCGCGCGTCGCGGTGCCACCACATCGCGTGGTCGAGGCTCGCGATCGACAGGTCGGGCGTGACCCAGCTCGTGCCCGACTGCCGCAGGATCGGCTCGAGCATCACCTGGTCGCACGCGTACGCCATGAGCGCGCGGTGCAGCAGCTGGTCGTCCCCGACGTCGCCGCGCGCCCGCATCCACACCATCTGGTGGTCCTTGGGCTCGTGGTCGGGACCGAGGTAGAGCGAGCCGCCCACGTGCCGCAGCTCGAACGCCGAGTGGTGCGACCAGAAGCGCGCGATCGGGTGGTCGATGTCGCCGAGCACGTCGAGCGCGGACGGCACCTCCTCCGGGGCGGGAGCGTCGGGCATCGGCGACGAGTGCTCGATGCCGCCCTGGTCCTCCTGGAACGAGGCGATCATCGACAGGATCGGCTTGCCGTGCTGGATCGCGTGCGTGCGGCGCGCGCTGAACGAGCGCCCGTCGCGCAGCCGCTCGACCGCGAAGTCGATCGGCACGTCGAGACCCCCGGGCCGCAGGAAGTAGCCGTGCAGCGAGTGGGGAAGACGCCCGTCGGGGACGGTGCGCCCCGCGGCGAGGACGGCCTGCGCGAGCACCTGGCCGCCGTAGACCCGGCCCGTCGGCTGGTGCACGCTCTCGCCGCGGAAGTGCTCGGGGTCGGCGGCCGACCCGTCACCGTCGCCGACGCGCTCGAGGCGCAGCACGTCGAGGAGGTGGCTCAGCGGGTTGGGGACCTTCTCGCGCGGGGCGGCGTCCGACGTCGGGCCGGGGGAGGTCGAGGAGGACGACGGCGGCGTGGGCTCGGGGGTCACGGGTGGGGGCTCCTTCGCTCGGGCGGCGGGTCGGTCAGTCCTCGAAGGTGTTGAGGAGCGAGTGCGCCGCGCGCTCCAGATAGTCCCACAGCGTCGCCTCCTGGATCGGCGCCAGGTCGAGGGTGTCGACGGCGGCGCGCATGTGGGCGAGCCAGCGGTCGCGCGCCTCGGGGTTGACCTTGAACGGGGCGTGCCGCATCCGCAGGCGCGGGTGCCCGCGCTGTTCGCTGTACGTCGTCGGGCCGCCCCAGTACTGCTCGAGGAACGCGGTGAGGCGCCAGCGCGCCGGACCGAGGTCCTGCTCGGGGTACATGGGCCGCATGACCGGGTCGTCCGCGACGCCCTCGTAGAACGCGTCGACGAGGCGCACGAACGTCTCGTGGCCGCCGACCTCGTCGTAGAACGTGCGGCTCGGACGCACCGGCGTGGCGTCGGTCCCGGGTCCGGTCGACGGGCCGGTCGTCGTGCCGTTCGACAGGCCGGCGACGGGCAGCGTCGGGCGGGGGGTGGGCTCGGTCGTCACCGGCCCATCATCGCACCGGGCGCGGCCCTGTCCCGCCGGAGCACGGGGGACCGGGGCGCACGTCACACCGCGCGTCGCGCCGCGCTCACGGCGACGAGCGCCGCGCCGTCCACGTCAGAGGCCGAGCTCGGCGAGCACCGGCAGGTTCTCGCGGACGACGGCGCGGGCCTCGGCCGCGCTCTCGGCCTCGACCGCGAGCCGCGCGAGGCGTCGGCACTCGTCGAGGTCCACCTCGCGCAGGAGCACGGCGACGTCGGGGATCGCCCGGGCCGTCATGGACAGCGACGACACCCCGAGGCCCACGAGCACGACGGCGAGCACGGGCTGCGAGGCCGCCTCGCCGCACACGCCCACGGGTCGGCCCTGCTGCGCGCCGCCGGCGCACGTCGCCTCGACGAGCCGCAGCACCGCCGGCTGCCACGGGTCGCTCAGCTCCGCGAGCGAGCCCAGGAGGCGGTCGGCCGCCATCGTGTACTGCGTGAGGTCGTTCGTGCCGATCGAGGCGAAGGCGGCGCGCGCGAGGATCGGTCCTGCGAGCAGCGCGGCGCTCGGGACCTCGACCATGACGCCCGCGACGTCGAGGCCATGGGCGCGGCAGCGTTCGACGAACCACTCGGTCTCGCCCACCGTCGAGACCATCGGTGCCATGACCCACACCTCGGCCTCCTCCGCGGCGGCGGCCTGCGCGATCGCGTCGAGCTGCTGCTCGAGCAGCTCCGGCCAGCGCGCGGCCGTGCGCAGCCCGCGCACGCCGAGCGCGGGGTTCTCCTCGTCGTCGACGGTGAGGAAGTGCAGCGGCTTGTCCGCTCCCGAGTCGAGCGTGCGGATGACGACCTTGCGCCCGCCGAACTCGCGGAACACCGTGCGGTAGGCCGTCACCTGCTCCTCGACGGTCGGGGGCTGCTCGCGGTCGAGGAAGCAGAACTCGGAGCGGAACAGCCCCACGCCCTCCGCGCCCGCCGCGGCGGCGGGCGCCGCGCCCGCGGGGTCGCCGACGTTCGCGAGGAGCTGCACGCGGTGCCCGTCGCGCGTGCGGCCGGTGCCGTCGAACGTGCGCACCCGCAGCGAGCGCGCCCGCGCCGCGGCCACCTGCTCGTCGGACGGGTGCACGACCACGGTCCCGGCGGCGCCGTCGACGAGGACGACGTCCTCCGGCGCGAGCGCGGCGCTCGCCCCGGTCGCCGCGACGACCGCGGGGATGCCCTTGGCGTTCGCCACGATCGCGGTGTGCGACGTCGGCCCGGCGCCGTCGGTGACGATCGCGAGCACGCGCGCGGGGTCGAGGGCGGCGGTGGCCGACGGAGCGAGGTCGGGCGCCACGAGCACGAACGGCTCCGCGTGCTCCGGCACGCCGGGCGCGGGGCGGTCCGTGAGCGCCGCGACGAGCCGGTCGCGCACGTCGGCGACGTCACGAGCGCGCTCGGCGAAGTACCCGCCGAGCTCGGTGAACTGCCGCACGACCTCCTCCGCGGCCTCCCACACGGCGCGCTCGGGCACCAGGTGCTCCTCGAGGACGCGTCGCCGCGCGTCGGCGGCCAGGGTGGGGTCGCCGGCCATGGCCGCCGTCGCCTCGAGCACGTCGCGCGTCTCGCCGTCGGCGGCGTCCGCCGCGCGCTGGAGGTCGGCGGCGACCTGCGCGGCCGCGGCGTCGACGCGCCGGGCCTGCGCCTCGTGGTCCTCGCGCGGTCCCATCCGGAGCCCGGGAGCGGGCTCCGCGATCGGCTCCGGCATGAGCACCACCGGTCCGACCACCGTCCCGGGGCACACGCCGATGCCCGTGATGACCTGCCGTGCCTCGTCCTGAACTCCGCCCGTCACGACCCTCGCTCCTGTCCGCCTCGGGCGTGCGACCCGGGTGCCCGGGCCGGTGCGCACGCGTGCCCGCCACCGTCCTGACCGTCGCACGCCCGCGGCACAGGTCTGTTGCGCCGTGGTTGCAGGTCGGCGTCGATCCGGTGACAACCTCGCGAGGAGACTAGGCTGATCCCAGGTGCACGGCACCCCGACACCCCGGATCCCCCGCGCGGATCCCACCCGCGACTCGCCTCAGGAGACACTTTCGATGAGCACCCCCTCGGACCAGAAGGCACAGCAGATCCTCGAGGCCCTCGGGGGCCAGGGCAACGTGGTCGACCTGGAGCCGTGCATCACGCGCCTGCGCGTGGAGGTGACCGACCCGCAGCTCGTCGACGAGGCGCGCCTCAAGGCGACCGGCGCGTTCGGCGTCGTGCGCTCGGGCCGCGTCGTCCAGGTCATCGTCGGTCCGGAGGCCGACAACCTCGCCGCGGAGCTCGACGGCCTGCGCTGACCCTTGCGGCCCTCCGGAGCGGAGGGCCGGCGCCGTCGGTCCGCGTGCCCGACGGCGCCACCCGGCTCAGGCGGTCGGTCCGGCCGCGCCGCCGGTGCGGTCCTGCACGACGGCCGCCGCCGCGGCGCCCCGGCGGTCGCGCGCTGCCTGCTCGTCCCGCCCCGAGGTGCCGGCACCGTCGTCGGGCCGGTCGTCCGGTACGGACGGCGAGTGGTCGAGGACGACCACCTGCTGCGCCCCCGCGAGGGGGATCCGCGCGTCGGACAACCCCTGCCGGACCCGGGTGCGCAGGGCGCGCGCCACCTCCCACTGCATCGCGGCCTGCGTCTTGACCTGCACCTTGAGCAGCAGCGCCTCCGCCGTCATCGACTCGATGCCCGTGACCTCCGGGGGCTCCAGGAAGTACGTGCCGAGCACGGGGTCGGCGCCGACGTCCTCGGCCGCGGCGAGCAGCGCCGCGCGCACCGCCTCGACGTCCGCCCAGTACGCGACGCGCACGTCGACCACGGCGCGGCCCCACTCCTGGGTCTTGTTCCCTGTGCGCAGGATCTCCCCGTTGCGCACGAACCACAGGGTCCCGTTGCCGTCGCGCACCTTGGTGACGCGCAGCGCGACCTCCTCGACGGTGCCCGTCACCTCGCCGAAGTCGACGGTGTCGCCGACGCCGTACTGGTCCTCGAGCAGCATGAACGTCCCGGACAGGAAGTCCTTGACGAGGCTCTGCGCGCCGAAGCCGAGCGCGACGCCCGCGATGCCCGCCGAGGCGAGGAACGGCGCGATGTTCACGCCCAGCTCCGTGAGCACGAGGAGCACGATCGTCGCCCCGATGACGATGTTGGCGACGGACCGCAGCACCGAGCCCACCGTCCGCGCGCGCTGGGCCCGTCGCGCGGACGCGAGCGGGTTCGCGCGCAGCAGGACGCTGCCGACCCCGGACTCGGCCACACCCCGCAGACGCTTGCTGCGCAGGGCGGGCGTCCCGTCGGCGATGTGCTCGGTGATCCTGCGGATGAGGCGGCGCACGAGCGCGAGCGCGATCGCTCCGATACCGATGATGAGGAGGACCCGCAGCGGGACCCCGACGAACCACTCGAACCAGTCGTCGGGGTTGCCGGGGTCGAAGCCGTTGCGGACCTCTTCCGGGACGTCCGCGGGCAGGCGCAGGACGGGGGCGAGAAGGGGGTGGGACATGAGCGCAGGGTACCCGGGCGAGGTGGGCGGTCCCTGGGCGCGCCGGGCGAACGCGCTGCTCGCGGGCCCGCGTTCTGGCAGGATGCAGGCGTGAGCGAACCCCCGCAGACGGACCTGCCCGAGCCGTTGGTGCAGCTGGCCGACGCCCACGGCGTCGCGTCCGACTTCTGGGACTTCGACGGGACGCGCCGCCAGGTCCGCGCCTCGACGCTCGTCGCCGTGCTCGAGGCCCTCGGTGTCCCGGCCTCGTCGCCCGAGAAGGTGGCGGTGAGCCTCGAGCACTCGCGCGACGACGCGTGGCGCCAGATGCTGCCGCCGACCGTCGTCGTGCGGCAGGGCGACGCCGTCCCGCTCCCCGTGCACGTCGCCGACGGGTCCGCCGTCGAGGTGTGGGTCGAGCTCGAGGCCGAGCCGTCGCGCCACGGTGGCCAGCCGACCGGGCAGCACGCGGCACGGGCCGCGCGCGAGCGCCGCGACCTGGGCCAGCTCGACGTGTTCGTCGAGCCGCGCACGGTCGACGGCCGGCGCGTGGGGCGCGCGACGTTCGAGGTGCCCGCCGACCTGCCCCTCGGGTGGCACGACCTGCACGCCGAGAGCGACGGGACGCAGGCCCGCGCGACGCTCGTCGTGACGCCGCAGCGCCTCGAGCTCCCCGCCGCGGTCGTCGAGCGCCGCGCGTGGGGCTTCATGGCCCAGCTCTACTCGGTGCGCTCGCGCGCCTCGTGGGGTGTCGGCGACCTCTCCGACCTCGCCGACCTCGCCTGGCTGTCCGCGCGCGAGGCCGGGGCCGACTTCGTGCTCGTCAACCCGCTGCACGCCGCCGAGCCGCGCACGCCGATGACGCCGTCGCCCTACCTGCCGACGAGCCGGCGCTTCGTCAACCCGCTCTACGTCCGGGTCGAGGACATCCGGGAGACGGGCTACCTGTCGGCCGCGGACCGCTCGCTCGTCGAGTGGGCGTTCGACCCGGTGCGCGACCTCGACACCGACCCCGGACCGATCGACCGCGACGCCGCCTGGGACGCCAAGAAGGCCGCGCTCGAGGTCGTCTTCGCGGCTCCTCGGTCGACCGCGCGCCAGGCGTCGCTCGACGCGTTCCGCGCCGAGCAGGGACGTGGGCTCGAGGACTTCGCGACCTGGTGCGCGCTCGCCGACCACTACGGCGACCGCGACTGGCCGCCCGGCGCGTACGACCCGCACGGGCCGACCGTCGCCGCGCTGCGCGACCAGCTCGCCGACCGGGTCGAGTTCTACTGCTGGCTCCAGTGGGTCGCCGACGAGCAGCTCCGGGCCGCCCAGCGCACCGCGCGCGAGGCGGGCATGTCCGTCGGGATCATGCACGACCTCGCGGTCGGCGTGCACCCCGAGGGCGCCGACGTGTGGGCGCACCGCGGCGTGCTCGCGACCGGCGTCTCCGTCGGCGCGCCGCCGGACATGTACAACCAGCAGGGACAGAACTGGTCCCAGCCGCCGTGGCACCCGCGCGCCCTCGCGCGCGCCGGGTACGCGCCCTACCGCGACATGCTGCGCACCGTCCTGCGGCACGCGGGCGCGATCCGCATCGACCACGTCATCGGGCTCTTCCGCCTGTGGTGGATCCCTGGGGGGGCGCGCGCCGACGCCGGCGCCTACGTCCGCTACGACCACGAGGCCCTCATCGGCATCCTGTGCCTCGAGGCCCACCGCGCCGGGGCGATCGTCATCGGGGAGGACCTCGGCGTGTTCGAGCCCTGGGTGCGCGACTACCTCGCCGACCGCGGCGTGCTCGGGACGTCCGTGCTCTGGTTCGAGAAGGCGGGCGACGGCTCGCCGCTGCCCCCGGAGGACTACCGCCGGCTCGCGCTCGCCACCGTCACGACCCACGACCTGCCGCCGTCCGCCGGCTACCTCGCGGGCGAGCACGTCGAGCTGCGCGACCGGCTCGGCGTCCTCACCGAGGATGTCGCCGACGTGCGTCGCGCCGCCCGTGCCGAGCGCGACGCCATGGTCGCGTTCCTGCGCGAGCGGGGGCTCGTCGGCGACGACCCGTCCGAGCGCGAGCTCGTCGAGGCCCTGCACCGCCTGGTCCGCGCCACGCCCGCCGTCCTGCTCGGCGTCTCGCTCGCCGACGCCGTGGGGGAGCGCCGCTCCCAGAACCAGCCCGGAACGGACCAGGAGTACCCCAACTGGAAGGTGCCCCTCGGCGACTCGTCGGGCAACGTCGTCCTCCTGGAGGACCTCTTCGACTCCGCCCGCCTGCGCTCCCTCGCGAAGGCCATGAACGACGCCCTCTGACGCGCCGAGGGACGTCCGCCCAGTCGAACCCCTTCACCCGAGGGAGAGCCCTGGGTCGCCGAGGGAGAACCGTGGTGGGCTGAGGTAGAACCCTGGTTCGGTGAGGTAGAGCCGTGGTCATCCTGCTCGACGGCGTGTGGTCGCCCTGGGTGGGCGGGGTGGGTGGTGGTGCCGCGTCTACCATCCGCCGCTCGTTCCTCGCGGCTCCCGCCAGGCCCGCCACGACGCGGCACCACCACCCACCCCGCCCGGCGTCGTCTCACCCTGGTCTTTGCCCGCCTCGGCGACCGCCCGCCTGGTGGGATGCGTCGTGCGTCGTGCGTCGTGCGTCATGCGTCTGGCTTTCGCGGCACAGCATTGTTCCGTGCCTGGGCGCGTCGTCGTGACGGGCCGAACGTCGTGCTCCGCCGATCATGTGGTTGTCGCCCTTCCCGACCGTCCGACGAGCCGTAGTCACACGGCTCGGCAAGAGAAGGCGCGTGGTCGCGCGCAGCCCCGCGCGGGCAGACGGTTTACGCGCATCCTGGTTCGGTGCCGTACGCGGCCATGCCACGTACGTGACACGTCCACAGTCTCCGGTCCGGCCTTCAGCGCGCCTGGGTGACCGGCCGGGTCACCTGGTCGACCGCGACGTCTCGAGCTCGACGCCGCCCTGGGGGCCGGCTGCCGTTGACGACCCGACCGCGACAGGCGAGCGAGCGCCGTCGCGCACGACCACGGTTCTGCTTCGACGGACTGCAACTCTGCTTCGGCGGACCCGCGTTCTACCTCGGCGGGCGGGGTTCTCGCTGGGCCGACCACGGTTGTACCTCGGCGAGCGGAGGGACGGGACGCGCCCCGTCGCGGGGCCGACCTCGCGGGCTCGAGGTCGACCGCGAGTCGTGGACCCCGGCCCCCGGGTTCGAGACGCAGTGGGGAGCGCCGGGCCGCTCCGTCGTGGGAGCGGCCCCGGCGCCTCGGGCGGGTGAGGTCAGGCGTCGGCGGCCTGGGCGGCGAGGGCGCGCTCGACGCCCGCGAGGTTCTCGACGACGAGGCGACGCAGCGCGGGGGCGGCGTCGGCGTTCGCGTCGAGCCACTCCTGGGTCGCGTCGCGCAGGACGGTGCTCGCGAGCGGCGCCGGGTAGAGCCCGGTGACCAGCGCCTCGGCGATGTGGTACGACCGCTGGTCCCACAGCGGCAGCAGCGCGTCGAAGTACGCGCCTACGAGGGGCGCGAGAGACTCGGGGTCGTTGACGTGCTGGAAGCCGAGCGTCGTGGCGCGGACGATCGCGTTGGGCGCGTCGTCCGAGCCGACGAGGCGGTCGAACGCCGCGCGCTTGGCCTCGGCGGTGGGCACCGTCGCACGGGCGCGGGCGGCGGACTGCTGGCCGGTCGCCGTCGAGTCGGCGGCGAGGGTCGCCTCGATCTCGGCGTCGTCCGCGAGGTCGAGCAGGACCAGGCCCTCGAGGATCTCCCAGCGCAGGTCGGTGTCGATCTCGAGCCCGTCGAGGGCGGCCGACCCGTCGAGCAGCGACCGCAGCGCCTCGCCGTGCGCGGGGGTGGAGGCGAGGTGCGCGAAGAACTTGACCAGCTGGAACTGCAGGTCGGACGCGGGCGCGGCGTCCTGCGCGAGCGACCAGAGCACGTCTCCGACGTGCGCGAGGGTCTCGTCCCGGCGCTCGGGCGCGACGTACGTCTTCGCGGCGAGCGCGAGCTGGTTGAGCGTCGTGCGGATCGTCGTCGACTCGGTCTCGCGCGCGATGTTGCCGAGCACGAGCTGCACGTAGTCGCCGGCCGGCGTCTCGCCGTCGCGCGTCGCGTCCCACGCGGAACCCCAGACGAGCGAGCGGGCCAGCGGGTCCGCCAGGTCGGCGAGGTGCTCGGTGGCCACCTGGAGCGACGCGTCGTCGAGGCGGATCTTCGCGTAGGCGAGGTCGTCGTCGTTGAGCAGGACGAGCTGCGGGCGGTCGAGCCCGAGGAGCTCGGGGATCTCGGTGCGGGCGCCGTCGACGTCGACCTCGACGCGGTGGACTCGGGTGAGGACGCCGTCCACGAGGTCGTAGAGGCCGATGCCGAGACGGTGGGGACGCAGCGTCGGGTGGTCCGCGGCAGCGGACTGCAGGACGGCGAAGGTCGTGAAGCGCCCGTGCGCGTCGAGCTCGAACTCGGGGCGCAGCGTGTTCACGCCGGCCGTCTCGAGCCACAGCGCGGACCACTGCGTGAGGTCGCGGCCGCTCGTCGCCTCGAGCTCGACGAGCAGGTCGCGCAGCTCGGTGTTGCCCCAGGCGTGCTTGCGGAAGTACGCGGCGACGCCCGCGAGGAACTGCTCCTTGCCGACCCACGCGACGAGCTGCTTGAGCACGGACGCGCCCTTGGCGTACGTGATGCCGTCGAAGTTGACGAAGACGTCCTCGAGGTCGTTGATCGTCGCGACGATCGGGTGCGTCGAGGGAAGCTGGTCCTGGCGGTACGCCCACGACTTCTCCATCGCGGCGAACGTCGTCCAGGCCTCGTGCCACTCGGTGGCCTCGGCGGTCGCGAGGGTGGAGGCGTACTCCGCGAACGACTCGTTGAGCCACAGGTCGTTCCACCACTTCATGGTCACGAGGTCGCCGAACCACATGTGCGCGAGCTCGTGGAGGATCGTCACGACGCGGCGCTCCTTGACGGCGTCGGTGACCTTGGAGCGGAAGACGTAGGTCTCGGTGAACGTCACGCACCCGGCGTTCTCCATCGCGCCCATGTTGTACTCGGGCACGAAGAGCTGGTCGTACTTGTCGAACGGGTACGGGTGCTCGAACGCGGACTCGAAGAACGCGAAGCCCTCACGCGTCTTGTCGAAGACGTAGTCGGCGTCCATGTGGTCCGCGAGCGACGCGCGGCAGAAGACCCCGAGCGGGATCGTGCGGCCGTCGGACGACGTGAGCTCGCTGCGCTCCACGACGTACGGGCCCGCGACGAGCGCGGTGATGTACGACGAGATGCGCGGCGTGGGCTCGAACGCCCAGCGCGCGACCTCCACGTCGCCGGCGCCGGTACCGGTCGGGTCGGCCTTCGCGCCGAGCGCCTCGGGCGCCGGCGTCGGCTGGTTGCTCACGACCTGCCACGCCGCGGGGGCCGTGACGGTGAACGCGAACGTCGCCTTGAGGTCGGGCTGCTCGAAGACGGCGAACACGCGGCGTGAGTCCGGCACCTCGAACTGGGTGTAGAGGTAGACCTCGCCGTCGACCGGGTCGACGAACCGGTGCAGGCCCTCGCCGGTGTTCGTGTACGCGCAGTCGGCGACGACGCGGAGCTCGTTGTCGGCCGCCAGGCCCTCGAGCGTGATCCGCGAGTCCGCGAAGACCTCCGCCGGGTCGAGGGAGCGCCCGTTGAGCACGACCTCGCGCACCGTCGGGGCGACGAGGTCGACGAAGGTGCTCGCCCCCTCGGTCGCGGTGAACCGCACCACGGTCGTCGACGCGAACGTCGTCGCCCCCGTCGTGAGGTCGAGGTCGACCTCGTAGGACTGGACGTCGACGATCGCCGCGCGCTCGCTCGCCTCGGCGCGGGTGAGGTTCTCTCCGGGCACTGCATCTCCTCGGTCTCGGGGTCGGGCCGGGCGGCCTCGACGGCGGCCTGTGGGCCACGGACGATCATCCCACGGGTGCCCGCGCCCGCCCCCGGGATTACCGTCCGGGAATACGCTGCGCCCGCCCGGTGTCGAGACTGGGTGGGCGACGCCGTCGGCCGTCCGCGCGCGCCGCCCTGCCACTCCGGCGACCCGGGTCCACCGGGCGCCGCCCACGACGAAGGAGACCCGTCCCGTGACCCTCACCGCGACGTCCGACACCACCGCGACCGAGGACGCCGTGCGCGTCGCCGACTTCTGGTTCGACCCCGTGTGCCCGTGGGCGTGGATGACGAGCCGCTGGATGGGCGAGGTCGAGCAGGTGCGCGACGTCACCGTCCGCTGGCACGTCATGAGCCTCGCCGTGCTCAACGAGGGTCGGGACCTGCCGGAGGAGTACCGCGAGCTCATGGAGAAGGCGTGGGGCCCGGTGCGCGTGGTCACCGCCGCGCGCGTCGAGCACGGCGAGGAGGTCGTCAAGCCGCTCTACGACGCGATCGGGACGCGCCTGCACCCGGGCGGCCGCACGGACTACGACGCGGTGCTGCTCGAGGCGCTCGCGGAGGTGGGCCTGCCCGCGTCGCTCGCGGAGGCCGCGAGCTCCGACGCCTACGACGAGCAGCTCCGCGCGTCGCACGCCGAGGGGATCGGGCGCGTCGGCGAGGACGTCGGCACCCCGGTCGTCGCGTTCGGCGACACCGCGTTCTTCGGCCCGGTCGTGACGCCCGCCCCGAAGGGCGAGGCCGCAGGTCGGCTGTGGGACGGGTGCGTGCTCGTCGCCAGCACCCCCGGCTTCTTCGAGATCAAGCGCACGCGGACCCAGGGCCCGGTCTTCGACTGACCCGGTCAGGCTCGGGAACCCCGCCGACGGGACCGTCCGGCCGTCGGCGGGGTTCGACCCGCACGGGTGCCTCGTGCCATGCTTCGTCAGGTTGCGGGCGGTGTCAGGAGCGCCCGCCGCCCGGTCGTGCCGGGTGAGTCCGACGAGGAGCCCGCGAGGAGCCGCATGTCCCCGAACGCACCCGTGCCACCACCGCCGCCGCCCCCTGGCGGCGTGCCGGGGCGCGCGGTCGGGAGGGACGACGCCCAGCCGACCCAGGCGTTCGCCGGCCCGGTGACGAGCGCCGCGGCGGTCGTCCCGCCGTCGTTCGCGCCCACGAGCGGGCCGACGACCCAGGCGCCCCGCGCCACGCCCGCGGACGGGCAGCCGACCGTCGTCGCGTCGTCGTTCCAGCCGACGACCGTCCAGCACGTCACGCCGATCACGGAGCTCCCGACCGCGGCCCAGCCCGCGGTGCCCGCCCCGGTGCCCCCGCAGCGGGTGCGCTACGCGACCGAGCAGAACGGGTTCGGTGTCGCCGCTCCCGTCGGGACCGCAGCGAGCCGACCGGTCTACGCGGACGCCGCGCCGACCGGCTACGCGCCGACGAGCGCGTACGGCGCTCCGTCGTACGACCCCGGGGTGCCGGCGGGCTACGCCTCGGCCGCGCCCCAGCAGCCGCAGCCTGCCTACCACCCGCCGGCCTCGGTGGCGGCGTCCGCGGCGTCGCCCGGCGCGGCGGCCGGCGCGGGCTCCTCGGGCGCGACGCCCCGACCGCCCGCCGGGCGCGGCGGGAGCAACGGCGGCGGTGGCCGCCGGTCGGACCGGCTGAGCCCCGGGTGGATCGCGTTCATCGTGGTCGACGCGCTGCTGGTCATCGGCGCGATCGTCTTCGCGATCTCGCTGCTCGGGGGCGGAGGCGACGACGATCCCGCGGGCGGAGCGACCCCGCCCCCTTCCGCGACCGCCACGGAGGGGACCGAGGAGGCGCCGCCCGCCGAGCCCACCGTGGCCGAGACGTTCGCGTCGGAGTCCCTCAACATCACGTGCGAGGTCACCGATCTCAGTGCGACGTGCGTGATCGCCCAGCTCGGCACCCAGCCGGCGCCCGTGGCGGGCTGCGACGGCACGGTCGGCTACAAGGTCGTCCTCGGCGCCGACGGCAGCGTGGAGCAGCCCTGCGTCCCGGCGGCCGAGCAGCCGCAGCCCGCTCCGGGTGGCACCGCGGTCCTGGACTACGGGACGTCCAAGACGGTCGGCCCGTTCACGTGCGACAGCGCGGAGACAGGCATGACGTGCCGCGACGACGCGACGGGCAAGGGGTTCACGATCGCCCGCGCCGGCATCCGGACGCTCTGAGCCGCCGAGACCGGCTCCGAGCGAGCGAGAGACCGGACGGTCCCGGCACGCACGAAGGGCCCGCGGCGGGTGAACCGCCGCGGGCCCTTCGTGCTCCCTCACGTCACCAGATGCGCACGCGCTCCTCGGGGGCGAGGTACAGCGCGTCGCCCGGCTGCACGTCGTAGGCCGCGTAGAACTCGTCGACGTTGCGGACCACGCCGTTGCAGCGGAACTCGTTGGGGGAGTGCGGGTCGGTCGCGATGCGGCGCACGACCTCCTCGTCCCGGCCCTTGGACTGCCAGACCTGCGCCCAGCCGAGGAACACGCGCTCGATCCCCGTGAGCCCGTCGACGACGGGCGCCTCGTCGAGCGGGCGGCCGAGCGCGATCCGGTAGGCCTTGAGCGCGATCGACAGGCCGCCGAGGTCGCCGATGTTCTCGCCGATCGTCAGCGCGCCGTTGACGTGCGGCCCGTCCTCGCCGAGCTGGGCGGGACGGAAGGCGTCGTACTGGGCGATGAGCGCCTTGGTGCGCTTCTCGAACTCCTCGCGGTCCGTCGTCGTCCACCAGTCCTCGAGCCGCCCGGCGCCGTCGTACTTGGAGCCCTGGTCGTCGAAGCCGTGCCCGATCTCGTGCCCGATCACGGCGCCGATGCCGCCGTAGTTCACCGCGTCCTCGGCCTCGGGGTCGAAGAACGGGGGCTGGAGGATCGCCGCGGGGAAGACGATCTCGTTCATGCCGGGGTTGTAGTACGCGTTGACGGTCTGCGGCGTCATGAACCACTCGTCGCGGTCCAGCGGCTTGCCGATCTTGCCGAGCTCGCGGTCCTGCTCGAACGCGTGGGCGCGGCGGACGTTGCCGACGAGGTCGTCCGCCTCGACGACGAGCGCGGAGTAGTCGCGCCACTTCACCGGGTAGCCGATCTTGGGGGTGAAGGCCTCGAGCTTGGCGAGCGCCTTCTCCTTGGTCTCCTCCGTCATCCACTCGAGCGTGGTGATCGACTCGCGGTACGCGGCGACGAGGTAGGCGACGAGCTCCTCCATGCGCGCCTTGTGCGCGGGCGGGAAGTGCCGGGCCACGTACTGCGCGCCCACGGCCTCACCGAGCGCACCCTCGACGACGGAGACGCCGCGCTTCCAGCGCTCGCGCACCTCCTGCGCGCCCGACAGCGTGCGCCCGTAGAAGTCGAAGTTGGCCTCGACGACCTCGTCCGTGAGGTACGGCGCGCGGGCGGTGACCAGGTGGTACACCATCCAGAGCTTCCAGTCCTCGAGCGGCTCGCTCGCCCACAGCTCGGCGAAGCCGGCCGCGAAGTCCGGCTCGCGCACGACGACGTCGTCCAGCGAGCCCTGCGGGGCGCCGAGCGCGAGGACCCAGGCGCGCCAGTCGAACCCGGGCGCCTCGTCGGCGAGGGCGGCGAGCGTGCGGGGGTTGTACGTGAGGTCGGCGTCGCGGTCGCGCACGACGTCCCAGTGCTTCGCCGCGAGCCGGGTCTCGAGCGTCAGGATGCGGGCGGCCGCGTCCTCGGGCGTCGCGCCCCACGTCTCGGCCGTGACGCCCGCGAGGGCGAGCATGCGCGCGACGTGCGGCACGTACTTCTCGCGCACCGGCGCGTACTGGTCCTCCCGGTAGTACGCCTCGTCGGGCAGCCCGAGCCCGGACTGGAAGAGGTAGGCGACGTACCGCTCGGGGTCCTTTGCGTCGTTGTCCACCCAGAAGCCGACGGCGCCCGCGCCCCCGGTGCGCTGGAGCGCGCCGAGCGTGCCGGTGAGCTCGGCCTGCGTCGTCGCGGCCGCGATCAGCGCGAGGTCGGTCTGGAGCGGGGTGGTGCCGAGCGCCTCGATCCGGTCGGTGTCCATGAAGCTCGCGTAGAGCGCGCCGACCTTCGCCGCGTCGGCGCCGACGTCCTCGGCTCCCGACGCCACCTGCTCGCCGAGGTCCGTGATGATCTCGCGCACGTGGACCTCGGCCTGGTCGTGCAGCGCGCGGAACGCGCCGTCCATGGCGCGGTCGGCGGGGATCTCGTGCGTCGCGAGCCAGCGCCCGTTGACGTGGCGGTACAGGTCGTCCTGCGGCCGGACGGCGGGGTCCAGCGCGTCCAGGTCGATGCCGGACCGCTCGGTGCCGACGGTGCCGGTCGTGCCGGACGAGGACGCGGGCGTGGACGTCGGGGAGGTCTGTGTCATGCGTCTCAGGCTACGGCCTCCCCCCGACGTCCCGGTGCCTCGCTGGGGCATGATGGGCCCATGCGCGTTCACCTCGCCGCGGACCACGCCGGCTACGAGCTCAAGACCCATCTCGTCGAGCACCTCGAGGCCGCGGGGCACGACGTCGTCGACCACGGGGCCCACACCTACGACGCGCAGGACGACTACCCGTCGTTCTGCTTCGCGGCGGGCGAGGCGGTCGCCGCCGAGCCGGGCTCGCTCGGCGTCGTGATCGGCGGGTCGGGCAACGGGGAGCAGATCGCGGCCAACAAGGTCGTCGGGGTGCGGGCCGCGCTCGCGTGGAACCTCGAGACCGCACGCCTCGGCCGCCAGCACAACGACGCGAACGTCGTCGCGGTGGGTGCGCGCCAGCACTCGGTCGACGAGGCCGTCGAGCTCGTCGACGCGTTCCTCGCCGAGCCGTTCAGCGGCGACCCGCGCCACCAGCGCCGGATCGACCAGCTCGCGGCGTACGAGGCGACGCGCGGCACCTCCGCCTGACGTGCCCGAGGGGCACACCGTCCACCGGCTCGCGCGCGCGTTCGGCGAGCTCTTCACGGGTGAGACGCTCGCGGTGAGCAGCCCGCAGGGCCGGTTCGCCGCGGGCGCGGCCGTGCTCGACGGACAGGTCCTCGTCGCGAGCGAGGCGTGGGGCAAGCAGCTCTTCCTCGGGTTCGCCGACCCGACGCTCCTCGGTCAGGGGACCGCCGGGCGACCCGACGACGTGCGCTGGCTCCGCGTCCACCTCGGCCTCTACGGCGCCTGGACGTTCGCGGGCGACGGCAGCACCGCCGTCGTGCACGCGATCGGTGCCCCGCGGCGCCGCATCGGGGAGCGCGAGACGGTCCCGGCGGGGCCGGGTGCGCCTGAGCCCGGTCCCGACGACGCGTGGTCGCCCCCGCCGCCCCGTGGCGCGGTGCGCGTGCGGCTCGTGGGGGCGCACGCCGTCGCCGACCTCACCGGGCCGACGGCGTGCGAGGTGGTCACGGGGGAGGAGAAGCGGGCGGTCGAGGACCGGCTCGGGCCCGACCCGATCCGCGACGCCGCGGCTGGCGAGGGCGACCCGCGCGAGGAGTTCGTCGCCGCCGTGCGGCGCTCGCGCAGCGCCGTCGGGCTGCTCCTCATGAACCAGGACGTCGTCGCCGGCGTCGGCAACATCTACCGCGCGGAGTCCCTGTTCCGCGCGCGGCTCGACCCGATGCGCCCCGGTCGTGACGTGCCCGCCGAGGACCTGCGCGCCCTGTGGGACGACCTCGTCGTCCTCATGCGCGACGGCACCCGGACGGGAGCGATCGTCACGACCCGACCCGAGGACCGGGACGCCGCAGGCCCCACGGCCGACGTCGTCGAGGCGCCGTCCGGGCGCCGCCGCGTGCGGCAGAACACCGACGACGCGCCCGACGCGGTCCCCGCGGACGAGGCGTTCTACGTCTACCACCGCGACGGGCTGCCGTGCCGCGTGTGCGGCACGCCCGTGCTGCTCAAGGAGCTCGCCGGCCGGAACCTCTACTGGTGCGGCGTCTGCCAGGCGTGAGCCTCAGAAGACCCAGCTGCACACCGGGGCGACCGGCCAGTCGAACGCCGCGCCCGCACGGGCGAGGGCGCCGGGGGAGTGCTCGGTGACGAGACCCGCGGCGCCGAGGGCCGCGAGCGACGTCCCGCCGAGGTAGACGGCGCCGAGCTCGCGCACGTCCAGCGACAGGTCCGCCGCGTCCTCGGTGCGCTCGACCGTCGCGTCCCCGAAGGCCCCGGCACGCAGCCGCCAGCGGCCCGCGTTGTGCGGCAGGCGCTCGTCCGTCACGTGCAGGACGACGTCCACGTCCGCCGCGTAGCGCCGCACGGCGAGCGCGGCCGGCACGTCCACGACGCGCACCCAGAGGTTGTCCGCGAGGCGCGGCGACGCGGAGCGCGGGTCCACGAGGAGGCTCGTGACGACGTCGTCGACCGGCAGCATGAAGGGCGTCACCTCGTGGGTGAGGTCGAGGTCGGTGAGGACGCCCCACAGCGCGCGTGCCGCCGCGGCGTCCAGCGCGACGACCTCGCCCGTGCTCACCGGCCCGCGCGGCCCGGTGACCTCCCAGGAGAGCTTGCGGTGGAACCGTGCGTACCCGCGCGGCTCGCCGTCGAGCTCGACGATCGCGATGCGCGTGGGCTCGCGGTCCTTGCGCCACACCTTCGCGTCGTCCCAGAACGTCGCCTGGAGCTCGGGCGTCTCGCGCGTCGCCCAGCCGGGCCGGTTGATCCCGGCGCCCTGGCCGGTCGCGTCGGCGCCCGCCCGCTCGTGGAGCGCGGCGACCAGCGCGCCGTGGCGCTCGCGGTCGGCCCGCTCGATGCGCACGGTGTGGCGCTCGGCACCGGGGACGTCGCGCAGCGCGGCGCCGCGCGGCACGGTGAGGCGGACGTCGTCGGCGGCCTTGCCGTAGCCGAAGCGCCCGTAGATGGCCGCCTCCGCCGCGAAGAGCGCCGACACGGGCTCGCCGCGCTCGCGGCACCGCGCGAGGTGCGTGTCGATCATGGCCGAGAGGACCCCGCGGCGGCGGTGCCCGGGGTGGACGCCCACCCACGTGAGGCCGGCGACCGGGGCGGTCGCCCCGGGGACGGGGAAGCGCGCGAACGGGTACGAGGCGTGCATCCCGACGAGCTCGCGACGCACGGGACGTGCGCCGTCGACGGGCGGCGCGTCGTCGTCCTCGTGCTCGACCGTCACGCCGAGCGTGCGCTCCCACGTGAGCGGGAACGGGAGGTCGACGAGCTCGTCGACCTCGACCGGGGACGGGAACGTCGTGGTGTCCAGCTCCAGCACGTCGCGGAGGTCGGACGCCGAGAGGGGGACGAGCTCGTAGCCGTCGGGGAGGCGCGCGGGGCGGTGGTCGCTCATGGCCCCGATCCTCCTGGGTCGGCACGCGTCGCGCCAGGACAAATGCGGCGACTAGGGTCGGGACCCATGGCACGACGCACGGGAGGCTCGACCGCGGACCGGACCCCGGTCGGCGACGCCGGCACGGACCGCACGGCGCTCGCCGCCGAGTACGCGGGCGCCGTCCTCGCGCTCGTCCGGCGCATCCCGCCGGCGCGCGCCATGACGTACGGGCTCGTCGCGGAGATCGTCGCCGAGACGCTGCACCGCGGTGGCCCGCGCCAGGTCGGGCAGGTCCTCGCGGGGTCGTCCGGCGTGGACGACGACGGTGCGCCGGTCCCGTGGTGGCGCGTGGTCAACGCGGCGGGCTCGCCGCCCGCGCACCACCTCGACGCGGCGCTCACGGAGCTGCGCGCCGAGGGGTGCCCCCTGTCGCGCGACGGCCGCCGCGTCGACCTGCGCCGCGCGGTCTGGTTCCCCGAGGACGACACCCCCGACCGTTGAGCGCGGGGCGTCCGTCGTCCGAGCGAGCGCGGGACGACGGATGCCCGGCACTCAGCGAGGGGGTCGGGGCGCGAGGAGCGGGGCGAGCGTCTGCACGGCCGTCGCGTCGCCCTGGACGAGGAGCGTCGTCACGGCGGTGTCGCGCCACGCGGCGAGGTCCCGCGCGATCTTCTCCGGCGGCCCGACGAGCGCGACGTCCTCGACCATCGCCGTCGGGACGGCGGCGGCCGCGAGGTCCTTGCGCCCGGCGAGGTAGTGCGCCTGGATCTCGTCGCACGCCTCGGCGTACCCGAGGCGGTCGAGCGCGTCCCGGTGGAAGTTCGCGCCCTTGGCCCCCATGCCGCCGACGTACAGCGCGAGGAAGGGCCGCACCTGGTCCGCGGCCTGCTCGACGTGCTCGCGCACGACGACGGGGACGGTCGCGCTCACCTCGAACGCGGACTCGGGCGAGCGCTCCGAGGCACGACGCGCGAAGCCGTCGGCGAGGAGCTCGCGGAACGTCGCGTCCATGCGGGGCGAGTAGAAGAGCGGGAGCCACCCGTCGGCGATCTCCGCCGCGAGCGCGATGTTCTTGGGACCCTCCGCGGCGAGGTGGATCGGCAGGTCCGCCCGCAGCGGGTGCACGGTCGAGCGCAGCGGCTTGCCCAGGCCCGTGCCGTCGGGCAGGGGGAGCGGGTAGTGCGGACCGGCCGACGTGACGGGTGCCTCGCGGCGCAGGACGTCGCGCACGACCTGCACGTACTCGCGCGTGCGGGCGAGCGGGCGGGCGTACGGCTGGCCGTACCAGCCCTCGACGACCTGCGGGCCCGAGACGCCGAGCCCGAGGACGAACCGGCCGCCCGAGAGGTGGTCCATCGTCAGCGCGGCCATCGCGGTGGCGGTCGGGGTGCGGGCGGAGAGCTGCGCGACGGCGGTCCCGAGCCGGATCCGGGACGTGCGCGAGCCCCACCACGCGAGCGGCGTGAAGGCGTCGGAGCCGTAGGCCTCCGCGGTCCACACGGAGTCGACGCCGAGACGGTCCGCCGCGACGATCGCGTCCTCGATGCCGTCCGGGGGACCGGCGGACCAGTAGCCGGTGTGGATGCCGAGACGCATGCGGGCTCCTCCTCGTCGAGGGTCGTCGTACGGGTGCGCCCGCGCACCGGGCGCCGGCGTCGTGCCGGGGCGTCGTGCGCGGGGTCGGGGTGCGGGCGGTACCCGGTCGCGCGCCGGGCAGGGGGTATCCGGTACGCGGAGTCTCGGGTACCGCCCGGCTCCAGACTAGCCGATCCGGCGCGCTCGGTCGGCGAGGGTGTTGAGGAGCGCCGCGGCGGTCCCGGCGTCGTCGACCGTGACCACGAGCGCGCGGCCGCCCGTGCGCTCGACGCGCAGCGACTCGCCGGCACGCACGACGATGCCCACGGCGCCGTCCCGACCGGCGCGCCAGCCCCAGCCGCCGAAGTCGCGCATCGGCGAGACGTCGGCGACGTCGGCTCGCACGACCTCGTCGGTCGGGACGCGCGTGCGGGGGAACCCGAGCGTCGACCGGACCGAGAGCCCGCCCTCGTCGACGCGCACGACCCACGACATCATCGCGGCGAGCAGCAGCCCCAGGACCACGGGCACGAGGAGGAGCGCCCACTCGCGCAGGACGAGCGCCAGGACCGTGGTGAGGACGATCGCGCCCATGGCGACGAGCACCATCGGCCCGCCGCTCGCGCGCCCGACCCACGCGGCGCGCTCGCCCGGGCGCAGCGAGACCCGCGGCGCGTCGTCGGGC
>NZ_JNBQ01000046.1 GCF_001019615.1 Cellulosimicrobium funkei
CACAGCGTGCGGTGGGACCCGCGCCGGGCCGCAACGTTCGTCGCGGGCCACCGCGCCCTCGTCGACGCGCTCGAGGTGCGCGACACCCGTACCTATAAGCGCCGCATCCAGCGACACCTCGAGGACGCGAGGGCGGGTCTGTGAGCGCGGTGACCTCCGGGTCGACCTCGGTGGCGACCGAGGGTGAGACCGCCGCGTCCGCTCGCGGGGCGAGCGCCGCCGTCGGGCCGCGGGCGTGGCTCGCCGTCGCGGCGGTGATGTTCGCCGTCGCGTGGGGCGGTAACGAGTTCACGCCGCTGCTCGTCATGTACCGGGAGGTCGGGCACTTCTCAGCCGTGACCGTCGACGCGCTGCTCGCCGCGTACGTGCTCGGCATCGTCCCCGCGCTCCTGCTCGGCGGGCCGCTGTCCGACCGGTACGGGCGCCGACCGCTGCTGCTGCCCGCCGCGCCGATCGCGCTCGTCGGGTCGCTCGTGCTCGCCGTGGGGGAGTCGTCCGCGGCGCTGCTCGCCACGGGCCGCGTGCTGTGCGGCGTCGCGCTCGGGCTCGTCATGGCCGTCGGGACCACGTGGGTCAAGGAGCTCAGCGACGCGGCCGTCCGCACGTCCGGCGACCCCGACGGCGGCTCTGGCGCCCGGCGTGCCGGCCTCGCCCTCACGCTGGGGTTCCTCGTCGGGGCGGGCGTCGCGGCGGTGCTTGCGCAGTGGGCGCCCTGGCCCACGCACACGGCCTACCTGCTGCACGGCCTGCTGGCCGTCGCCGCGGGGGTGTGGGTTCTGGGGGTGCCGGAGACGCGTGCCCGTGCGGGTTCGTCGGGCAGCGAGCGGGGTCGGCTGCGCGACGACCTGCGTGTGCCGGCCGTCGCGCACCGGCGGTTCCTGCGCGTCGTCGTGCCGGTGGCGCCGTGGGTGTTCGGGTGCGCGGGCAGTGCCTACGCGGTGCTGCCCGGGCTCGTGTCGGCGAGCGCGGGCAGCGCGCCCATCGCGTTCTCCGGGCTCATGACCGTGCTCGGCCTCGGCTGTGGGGTCGGGATCCAGGTGCTCGGACGGCTCATCGACACCCGCCACAGCGCGCGGGCGTCCGTGGTGGCGATGTCGATCGTCGTCGTCGGGATGGGCTTCGGCGCTTACGCGTCGGCGCGGCTCGACCTGCCGACCGCGCTCGTGGCTGCCATGGTGCTCGGCGCGGGCTATGGCCTCGCGCTCGTCGCCGGGCTCAGCGAGGTGCAGCGCATCGCGACGCCCGACGACCTTGCCGGACTCACGGCCGTGTACTACTCGCTGACGTACGTCGGGTTCTGCGTGCCCGTGGCGCTCGCGGCGCTGTCCGTGCGGTGGACGTACGCGCAGATGTTCCTCGGCGGGCTGGTCATTGCCGCGGTCTGCCTGGCGGTCGTCGCCAGCGCGTGGCGCGCCCACCTGCCGACGGGGGAGCGGGACGCCACCTCGGGCGCTGCTGACGAGACCGACCGCACAGCCACGACCGGGGCAAACGGTGCGCTGGCGGCGTCGCGGATGGGGTAGAGTATCCGAGGCTTCACGGGGCCGGGACGCACGATGTTAGGTCGAGTGTTACGCCTGGTGATCCAGCCACGGGCTGTGGCGCAGCTTGGTAGCGCACCTGACTGGGGGTCAGGGGGTCGCAGGTTCAAATCCTGTCAGCCCGACAGTGTGATGTTGCATGACATTGGAAGGGCCGGACCTACATTTCGTAGGTGCGGCCCTTCGTCGTTCGGGGGTGGGGGTGCCCACCTTTGGTATCTCCGGTGCACATGCCTCGTCGTTGGATGACGATGACCACCGGTACGCTGCCGTGCAGCGCGCCCGCCGCGCGTGACTCCCGCTCCCGATGACCGTGAGCCAGGGTATGGGGACGAGATGGGATGGGCTCGATGGAGACGACCCTGGAGTGGCGCGAGGCGCGATACGAGGCGCTGGACGTTCGCGTGACGCTGGTCCTCGTCGGGCTGGGGGGCCTTCTGCTCTTCGGGTGGATGCTCGTGCGTTTGCTTCTACGCCTGCGGGGACGAGGCCCGAAGCTCCAGGTGAACGGACCGAAGGGGCGCATCCTGTTCCAGCTCACGGCAGGCCTGGTCTGTGTCAACGCGTTCCTGCTCGGGATCGGAATTCTCGGGGGCTCCTACGCCGCCTACGAAGATCGGGCCCTGGCGTCCCTCTGCGTGGTGCTCGCGGTCCTCTGGCTCTGGGGCTGGATCGAGTACGAGTTCGCTAAGCCGGGCCTTCTCGTGATACCTGAGGCAAGGCACATCGCCGGAGCGCGGTCGAGACCGAGGCCGGGCGGTAATCGATCCTGACCGATCGCACGCACGACTTAGCGCGCTGGGCGTCGATCTGGTTTCCGCAGCCACGCCGGGAGGTGGCGTGCTGGACGCTTCGTGCCCGACGGGAATGTTGGTCGTCAGCGCGCTCAGTGTCGAGGTAGTGCACACACCAGCCGCCCACTTCAATGGCTCGTGGACTCAGCGCTACGCCGCGGGAGTTTCGGTGACGGACCTCGTGCCGCTCGCCGACGTCGGCACGACGTGGACGACGGTGCGCTTCCTCGTCTATCCCGCGCTGGGCGTGGCGATGGACGTGACGTATCTGGCCTGCGAGAGCGTGCCACGGCGTTCTCGTCGCAGGGCCTGTCCGTCCGCGTGATCGGCTGACCCGCACCGGCGCGCTGCTCGCCCGCGCCGCATCCTTGACTCGGCCACGAACTTGCGGCGGAGTCGGTCTTGTAACTCGTACAGTGGTGTTCGACTACAGAGGCCGACATGCCCGGCGTCACCCAGCAATCCCAGCGCGCCGACGCGCGACGCAACGTCCAGGTGATCCTCGACGCGGCGGCGGTGTGCCTGAGCCGCGACCCGGACGCGAGCGTCGCCGAGATCGCGCGGTCCGCGGGAGTCGGCAGGGTCACCCTCTATGGGCACTTCGAGAACCGTGCCGTGCTGGTCGAGGCGGTCGTCGCGCGCGCGATCGAGGAGGGTGACGCGGCGCTCGACGCCGTTGACCTGTCCGGCGACGCGCGCGACGCGCTGGCACGGCTCGTGAGGCAGAGCTGGCTGACGGTCGTGCAGGTGGGCTCGCTCCTCACCGCGGCGACGGAGGCACTCGGGCCCGAGCGGGTGCTCGCACTGCACGAGCGGCCGGCGTCTCGGGTCGAGCGGCTCGTCGAGCGGGGTCGTGCCGACGGGGTGTTCCGGGCAGACTTGCCGGCGTCCTGGCTGGTCGGCACCCTGCACCGGGCGATGCATGGTGCCGCGGAGGAGATCGACGCGGGCCGGCTCGCGGCCGATGACGCGGCGACGACCATCACCGCGACGGTACTCGCCGCGTTCACCCCGCCCGGCACGCCGGTGCCCGCCGTCCCGGACGAGGTGCCGCGATGACCACCGCGGACCACGCCCCGGAGCGCACCACGGGACATGCGTTCGCCCGGCCCGCGGCGTGGTGGCCCGTCGCGACCGGTGCGCTCTTCGGCGGTGCCCTCGCCGTGGCCGCGTGGGTCGGCTTCTCCGACACCGCTCAGTCCTCGCTCGTGCTGACCGCCGCCGCGTTCGTCTACCTCGGCGCCGCGGCGCTCGGGCGGCGCGGCGCCGCGTGGCCGCTGTTCGGGCTCACGTTCGTGCTCATCGGTGTCGGCTTCGCCGTGCCGGGCTTCGACCCATTCTGGGCGATGCTCGGGGTCGTTGTCGTGCTGGCGGTCTACAGCCTCGTGCGCGGAGCCGCCCGCCCGGCCTGGGGGCTGCCGCTCCAGGCCACGGTGATGGTCGTCGTCGTGGGCGTCGCGGCGGCCGTCGCCGTGCTCGGCCAGCCGTGGGCTGGGCTGCTCGTCGGTGCCGGGCTGCTCGCCCACGCCGCGTGGGACGTCCACCACCTGCGCACGCGTCGCGTCGTCTCGGCGTCCCTCGCGGCATTCTGCTGCGCGCTCGACGCCGTGCTCGGGGTGGCCGTTGTCGCGCTGGCGCTCGCGGCCTGAGACCCGCGTGTCGCCGGGACGACGTCCGCACGGGACGGTGCGCGCACCTAGGCTCGGGGCATGCCGACCGTCCTCCTCGTCCGACATGGCCGCACGACTGCGAACGCGAGCGGCATCCTCGCCGGTCGGGCGGAGGGGGTCGCGCTGGACGCCCTGGGCCGTGACCAGGCGGCCCGCGCCGCTGGGCGGGTCGCGGGAGTCCCGCTCGCCCGCGTCGTGGCGAGCCCGCTCGAGCGGTGCCGGCTGACCGCGCAAGCGCTGCTCGACCACCAGGCGGCCGCGCCGGAGTCCGTCACCGAGCAGGGCATCACCGAGTGCGACTACGGGCAGTGGCAGGGGCGCTCGCTGAAGGACCTGGCCACGGAACCGCTGTGGTCCGTCGTACAGACGCAGCCCTCGGCGGCCGTGTTCCCGGGCGGTGAGTCGCTGGCCGCGATGCAGTCCCGGGGCGTCGAGGCCGTCCGACGGCACGACGCCGAGGTGGCGGCGCTGCACGGCGCCGACGCGGTGTGGGCGGCGGTCTCCCACGGGGACGTGATGAAGTCGGTTCTCGCGGACGCGCTGGGCGTGCATCTGGACCTGTTCCAGCGGATCGTCGTCGGGCCGGCGTCGATCTCGATCGTCCGGTACGGGCCGCACCGCCCGGAGGTCGTGGCCGTGAACACCGACGCCGGCGACCTCTCGTGGCTAGGCGCGGCGGCGCCGGTCGGCGACGCGCCGGTCGGGGGCGGCGCGGGCCCGGTTCGACCTGACGACCTGAGCGACCTTCCGCCGTCCTGACGTCCGACCCGTGGCCGCCCGGCGCGGACGGGCCGAGCGCTCGTAGAGTGAGGGCATGCCCACTCTCGTCCACGAGCACGACTGGCCCGACCGCGTCGTCGTGGGGACCGTCGGGATGCCCGGCTCCCGCACCTTCTACCTCCAGGCCCGCACGGGCACCCGGACGACGAGCGTCGCCCTCGAGAAGGAGCAGTCCGCCGTCCTCGCTGACACGATCCAGCGCCTGCTCGACGAGCTGATGGAGGCGCCCGACAACCGGTACAGCGTCCCCGTCGACGTGCCGGCCGAGCTCGTCGACGACGACCCGTTGGACCTTCCCGTCGAGGAGGAGTTCCGCGCGGGGTCGATGCGGCTGAGCTGGGACCCGCGCACGGCGGAGGTGGTCGTCGAGGCGTTCCCGTTCGTGGACGAGGACGACGACCTCGACCCCGACGCGGACGAGCCCGAGCCCGCGGAGTCGTTCCTCATCCGCATGCCGGTGGGGACGGCGCGCGCCTTCGCCCAGCGCACGCGCGCCGTCGTGCAGGCGGGGCGCCCGATCTGCACCCGGTGCGGGCGGCCGATCGACCCCGACGGGCACGAGTGCGTGCCGCCCGACGAGGCGTGACGTCCCCGCACGACGACGTCGACGCGGCGCCGCTCGACGCCACGTCACGAGACACCGCGGCACGAGACACCGCGGCGCTCGAGGTCGTCGGACGCATCCGCGCGGCGTCGAACGCGACGTTCCTGGCCCGGATCGGAGAGGTCCCGGTCGTGTACAAGCCGGTCGCGGGGGAGAAGCCGCTGTGGGACTTCCCCGACGGCACGCTGGCGGGCCGGGAGGTGGCCGCGTACCTCGTCTCGGAGGCGCTGGGCTGGGGGATCGTCCCGCGCACGTGGCTGCGTGACGGGCCGCTCGGCCCGGGCATGGTGCAGCTCTGGCAGGACGTGGACGCGGCCCAGTCGCCCGTCGACGTCGTGCCCACCGACGAGGTGCCGCGCGACGGCGTGCGGACCGTGCTGGAGGGCGTCGACGAGGACGAGCGCCCGGTGAGCGTCGTCCACGAGGACTCGCCGTCGCTGCGGCGCATGGCCGTGTTCGACGCGGTCGTGAACAACGCCGACCGCAAGGGCGGGCACGTGCTGCCGCTGCCCGACGGGCGGCGCCTGGGCGTCGACCACGGCGTCACGTTCCACGTCGAGCCCAAGCTGCGGACGGTGCTCTGGGGCTGGCTCGGCGAGCGCCTGGACGACGACGAGCTCGCGGGCGTCGAGCGCGTGCGCGCCGGCGTCGGGGCCGGCTTCGCCACGGGTACTGGCACGACGTCCGGCACCGACGGCGATCTCGACCACCGGCTCCGAGGCTTTCTCGCGCCCGACGAGGTGGCGGCCCTCGCCGAGCGCTGCGACCGACTCCTCCGCACGGCACGGTTCCCCGCGCCCGAGGGCGACATGCCCGCCGTCCCCTGGCCGTTGTTCTAGCCAGCCGCGTCCGACGCCGCCGCGGCAGGACACCCGGGCCCGCACGCCGGACGTCCCGCGGCTCAGCGGCCGTGCGGGTCCGCCGCGTTGAGCACGCGCACGACCTCGTCGTAGTCGCCGCGCGCCTCGCCGAACCGGAGGAACTTCACGCGCTCCACGAGGATCTCGTGTGCGTCCGGCTGCGTCCGCAGCAGGTCGACGACCTCCGTGACGAAACCGTCGAGCGGCATGGCGAACGCGCTCTCGCGCTGGCCCGGCATGAGGTCGGTCGCGACGGACGGCGGGACGAGCTCGACGACGTCGACGCTCGTGTCCGCGAGCTGGAGGCGCACCGCCTCGCTGAGCATGTGGATCGCCGCCTTGGACGCGTCGTACGTCGGCGTGACCGCGAGCGGCGCGAACGCCAGCCCGGACGACACCGTGACGATGGTCGCGTGCGGTCGGGTCTGCAGGTGCTCGACGAACGCGCCGATGAGCCGGATCGGGCCGAGCACGTTGGTCGTGACGATCTGCTCGGCGGTGTCGAGGAAGCCCTCGGGGTGGTGCCAGTCCTCTGCGCGCATGATACCGGCCATCGTGACGAGCGTGTCGAGGTCGGGGTGGCGGTCGAGCACCTCCTTGGCGGCCGACGCGATGCTCTCGGGGTCGGTCGTGTCGATGCGCACGGTGTCGAGGCCGGGGTGCTCGGCGGCGATCCGCTCCAGGAGGTCGGTGCGGCGCCCGCCGACGACGACGGTGCTGCCCTGCTCCTGCAGTGCGACCGCGAGCGCCAGCCCGATGCCGCTCGTCGCGCCGGGGATGAAGACGGTGCTGTTCGTGAGGTCCATGCCTCGATCCTGGGCGCGCGGCGAGCGCCGCGGCAGAGTCCGGTCATCGGGGGACCGGCGATCCCTGGCACGGGCGCGTCGCACCCCGGACGATGGGCGCATGGACCGTGCCGCGCTCGCCGACTTCCTCCGCCGTCGCCGAGAGGCGCTGCAGCCGGGTGACGTGGGCCTCCCGGCCGGGCTGCGCCGTCGGGCACCGGGCCTGCGCCGCGAGGAGGTGGCGCAGCTCGCGCTGATGTCCACGGACTACTACACGCGCCTGGAGCAGCAGCGCGGGCCGCAACCGAGCACACAGATGCTCGCGTCGATCGCGCGGGCGCTGCGCCTGTCCGACGACGAGCGCGACTACCTCTACCGGGTCGCCGGGCACGGGGTGCCCGACCGGGCGACCGACCCGGGGCACGTGGCGCCCGCGCTGCAGCGCGTGCTCGACCGTCTGGGCGACACCCCGGCCCTCATCCTCAACCCGCTGGGGGAGACGCTCGCGCAGAACGACCTGGCCCGCGCTCTCTACGGCGACGCGACGGCGTACTCGGGCTGGGACCGCAGCGAGATCTACCGGTGGTTCGCCCACGCCGAGACGGCGCGCGCGATCTACCCGGCGGACGACCGGGACCGGCAGGGTCGGGCGCTCGTGGCGAGCCTGCGCTCCGCCGTCGCGGTGCTGGGCCCGTCGTCGCGCGCGGGCGAGCTCGTGCGCGTCCTGCGGCGCACGAGCCCGGAGTTCGCGGCGCTGTGGGAGCGGCAGGAGGTCGCGCGCCGGTTCGTGGACCACAAGACGCTCGTGCACCCGGTGGTGGGGGAGATCGAGGTGGACTGCCAGGCGCTGGCCACCGAGGACCAGCTCCAGGTGCTCCTCGTGCTCACGGCGGCGCCGGGCACGGAGGCGGCGGAGAAGATCCGGCTGCTCGGCGTCGTCGGGACGCAGGACCTCGTGGGCGGCGGTGCCGCGGGGCGCCGATGAGAAAGCGGGTCGGCGGTGGTCTGAGTCTGGTCCGGGCAATCGCGTATCAAGGGAGATCGACGAGATGAGACCGCTGCGCTACTCGATCAACCTCACGCTCGACGGCTGCTGCCACCACGAGGCCGGGCTTCCCCCGGACGAGGAGTCGATGCGCTACTGGACCGCCGAGATGGAGCGCTCCGACGCGCTCCTGTTCGGGCGGGTGACCTACCAGATGATGGAGTCGGCGTGGCGCAGGCCCGCGTCGGGCGTGTGGCCCGACTGGATGGACGAGTGGGAGGTTCCCTTCGCCGAGGCCATCGACCGCGCGAAGAAGTACGTCGTGTCGAGCACGTTGAGCGACGTCGACTGGAACGCCGAGCTCGTGCGGGGCGACCTCGGGGAGGCGGTGCAGCGGCTCAAGGACGAGCCGGGCGAGGGCCTGTGGGTGGGTGGCGTGAACCTGCCGCTGGCACTGGCGGACCTGGGACTGATCGACGAGTACGAGCTCGTGGTGCAGCCGGTCCTCGCCGGGCACGGGCCGACGTTGCTCGCCGGCCTGCACGAGCGCATCCCGCTCGAGCTCGTGGACCGCACCCCGTTCCGGTCGGGAGCGCTCGCCGTGCGGTACCGGCCCGTGCGCGCCACGGCGTGACGGCAGGCCCTCGACGTCAGGCCCTCGACGTCAGGGTTCGAGGCGCCGGCGCAGCAGGCAGAACTCGTTCCCCTCGGGGTCGGCGAGCACGTGCCACGGCTCGTCGCCCGTCTGCCCGACGTCGGCGGGTCGCGCCCCGAGGGCGAGGAGCCGCTCGAGCTCGGCGTCCTGGTCGCGGTCGGTGGGGTTGACGTCGAGGTGCAGCGGGAGCTTGCCCGCCCGCGGGTCCGTGCTCGGGCTGAGGATCAGGGTGGGCTGGGGGCCGCCGAACCCGACCTCGGGCGGGCCGATCTCGATCGAGCCGTCGCCCTCCCGGTCGAGCTCGACGTAGCCGAGGACGTCGCACCAGAACCGGGCGAGCAGCTCCGGGTCGGCGCAGTCGAGGACCAGCTCGCTGATGCGGGATGCCATGCGACGCACTCTACGGAGCCTGCGGTGCCGGCACCCGGCGGGTGAGTCGCGATCGTGAAAGCCTGACCGTCACGTGCGGCGAGAGGGAGTCGGGATGGGGCTGGGCAGACGGCGGTCGGGGAAGCGGACGGGCGAGCGCGCCGAGGCGGAGGGAGCGGGAGCCGTGGCGTCGCGCGACGAGACGGACCGCGACACCCTGGCGGCCGACCCGGGCACACCCGACGTCCGCGCCTCCCGTCCGCCGTCGCATCCGTCGGGCGTCTCCGCGCTGTGGTCGGACGGCGTCGGGCGCGCGGGCACGCGCTCGGTCCAGGTCCTCGCGATCGTCGCTCTCGTCGCCGTCGCGGTGTTCGCGGTCACGCGGCTGACGCTCATCGTCATCCCCGTGCTCATCGCGCTCGTCCTCGCCGCGGCGATCTCCCCGCTCGTGAGCCTGCTGCGGCGCAAGGGCGTGCCGTCGTTCCTCGCGACGGTCGTCGCGCTGCTCGCCCTGGTCGCCGTGCTCGGGGTGGTCGTGTGGCTGGTCGTCGCGGCGGTCGTCAACCAGTGGCCCGAGCTGCGCGACCAGGCGATCGACGGGTTCGACGAGCTCCAGGCCTACGTGCAGGATCTGCCGTTCCAGATCACCGAGGAGCAGATCGCGTCGGTGCGCGACTCGCTCGTCGGCCTGCTCCAGTCCGACGCCGTGGGCGCCGGAGCGCTCGCGGGCGCCTCGCAGACGGTCGACTTCGTCGCCGGGTTCTTCGTCATGGTCGTCGTGCTGTTCTTCTTCCTCAAGGACGGCCCGGCGATCTGGGAGTTCCTGCTGCGCCCGTTCGAGGGCGCCCGGTACGAGCGGGGGCAGCGGATCGGCGAGACGACGGTCCGCACGCTCGGCGGCTACGTCCGCGGGACGGCGATCGTCGCGGCGGTCGACGCCGTCGCCATCGGCATTGGTCTCGCGATCGTCGGGGTCCCGCTCGTCATCCCGCTCTCGGTGCTCGTGTTCCTGCTCGCGTTCATCCCGCTCGTCGGCGCGACGCTCGCCGGCATCCTGTGCGCGCTCGTCGCGCTCGTGGCCGTCGGGCCGGTCGAGGCGCTCATCGTGGTCGCGATCGTCATCGCGGTCAACCAGCTCGAGGGCGACCTGCTCCAGCCCGTCGTCATGGGCCGCACGCTGCGGCTCCACCCGCTCGTGATCCTCGTCGCGCTGACCGCGGGCACCGTGCTCGCGGGCCTCACCGGAGCCGTGCTCGCCGTCCCGATCGCGGCCTCGATCTGGCGCGCGATCCAGGTGTGGGACGGGCCGGACCTCCCGGCGCGGTTCGCGCGCCAGAAACGGCACGAGACCGTCGACGGCGCACCCGCGTCGTCGTAGCACCGGCCGGCCGGGGTCGTGCCGGGCCGCGCGAGGCGCCGCCGCGCGCGAGGATCGGAAGCGACGTCGCCCACCTTCGCTCCCGACGAGGAGGAGCGCATGGCCGCACCGAACGACCCCCTCGCAGCACGCCCCCGGCTCGGCGAGCTGGCCGGGCTCCGGCGTGGCACCACCACGGCCGACGCGCTCGCGTTCTTCGACACGCTGCCGCCCGCGGACGTCGACGCGATCGCCGGTCGGTGGCGCGGCGCCGGGCTGCCCACCGGCCACCCGCTCGACGGCGTGCTGGAGGCACTGGGGTGGGTCGGCAAGCGGTTCGACGGCGTGCGCGACGCGCACCCGCTCGTGTTCGCCGGCCCCCGGGGTGGCCCGTTCGCCGTCGACCCCGCGTTCGTGCCGCTCCCTCTCGTGCTGCGGTGCGCCCCGCTCCTGCGGCGGCCCGGCGTCGCGCGGGTCGTGCGCGCGCTGCTGCCGCTCGCGCGGACGCGGCGCCCCCGGGCGCGGCTGCGGACCGTCGTGCACCGCGGCGCGGCGACCGCCGCCATGACCTACGACGCGCTCCCCGTCGAGGACGTGTTCCGTGCCGTCGACGGCGACACCCTGCTCGGCCTCATGGAGGCCCGCGGCATGGAGCGGCCCTTCTTCTTCGTGCTGCGCCGCGCCGTGCCGATCCAGGTGCCGGGTCAGCCCACCTTGCCCTGGAGCAGCCGCCGCCAGTAGATCGTCGGCTGCACGTACCGGTCGAACAGCAGCAGGCTGCGGCGCGGGCGCGCGAGGTCCACGAACCGGAACCCGGGGTCGGGCCGGCGCTCGCGGTCGAACTCGGCGAGGAGCAGCTCGGCGCGCGACGTCGTGACCGGCGCGACGGAGTAGCCGTCGTACCGCTGCATCGGCGTGCCGCGGCGGCGCGCGGTGATGTTGCGCGCCACGACGGGCACCTGCCGGCGCAGCGCGCCGCCCGACGGCATCGCGTCGACCGCGGCCGCGTCCCCGAGGCCCCAGACGCGAGGGAAAGTGACGTGCTGCAGCGTCTCGGGGTCGACGGCGACGAACCCGTCGCTCTCCGGCGTCGCGAGCCCGCTCTCGGCGACCCACGCGGGAGCGCGGTGCGGCGGCGCGACGTACAGCGCGTCGTAGCCGAGCTCGTCGGTCCCGTGCGGCCCGCGCAGCCGGACCGTACGGTGCGCGGCGTCGACGGACACCAGCGTCGTGCCGGTGCGCACCTGGACGCCGAAGCGCCGGGCGGCGTCGCGCAGGGCGGGCTCGGCGCGCGGGTCGTCCACGAGCCGCGGCGACTCGACGGCGAGGTCGATCTCGATCGCGTCCAGGACGCCGGTGCGGCGCCAGTGGTCCGCGGCCACGAACAGCGGCTTGAGCGCCACGGGGAAGCACGGCACGTGCCGGGAGGAGACCGCGAACACCACGCGGCCCGCGGTGAGCGACGACAGCAGGTCCCAGGTCTTGGACGCGAGGTCGGGCAGGTAGCTCGTCGCGGCGAACGACGTGCGCACGGCCTGCTCGGCCCCGGGCACCGCGTCCCAGTCGACCTCCGAGCCCGGGCACACCGCGAGGTCCGCGTACCCGAGCGTGCGCCCGCCCGCGAGGTGCACGAGGGATCGCGCGGGGTCGACCGCGACGACGCGGTCGACGTACCGGTGGACGCCGTCGGGCACGACGTCGTCCTGGGGCCGGGTGAGGTCGTCGAGCGTCGCCATGCCGGAGGCGACGTAGGAGAGCAGCGGCCGGTACTGGTGGGTGGTCCGGGGGTCCACGACCGCGACGTCGGGGCAGCCGTCGCGGCGCAGGCGTCCCGCGAGCGAGAGCCCGGCGTTGCCGCCGCCGAGGACGAGCACGTCGTGCCGCACGGGGGTGGTCATGACCGGTCCGTTCTGCCGGGGACGGGACGCTCCACGCTACGGCCGCCCCCGGTCGCACGCCGTCCCAGCCGACCGGCGACGGTCCCGCACGCCGCGACGAGCTCGGCCGGCCCCGCCGCGAGCACGTCCGCGTCGAACGCGGCGACCCGCGCGGCGAGCGCGACCCAGGACCACGAGCCCAACGCAATCCGGCAGCGGTCGGGCCCGAGCACCTCGACCGCGCCGTCCTCCACGAACGGGACGACGGCCCGGGCCGGCGCGGCGAGCTCGACCCACCCGCGGCACGGCCAACCTGACTCTCCTCCGGTCGGCGTCGCTCCTCCGGTCGGCACGGACCCGGAGGGCGGCGTCGACCCGGCGAAGCGGGCCGCGACGAACCCGGCCACGTCACCGCCCGGGAGCTCGCGGCGCACGAAGCGCGGCCCTGTGGGTTCGCGGGGCGTCGTGCGGTCGAGGCGGAAGGTGCGCCAGTCCGCGCGGTCGAGGTCCCACGCGACGAGGTACCAGCGTCCGGCACGCACGACGACGTGGTGCGGCTCCACGCGCCGCGGCGCCGTCGCGGCACGGCCCGTCCCCGGCCCGTTCACGCCCCCGGTTTCGGCTCCCGCCTCGGTGGTGGCGACGGGTGGCGCATAGTCGAGGCGCAGCACCTCGCGCCGGCGCACCGCGGTGCTCACGGCGAGCAGGGTGTCGACGTCGACCGACGGCGCCGGTCGCCCGGTGCCGCCGGGGACCGGGACGACGTCGACGGCGTCGACCCGGTGGCGCAGCCGCGCGGGCAGCACCTGGCGCACGGTCGCGAGCGCCCGCACGGCCGCCTCCTCGATCGCGTCGCCCGGCCCGCTCGCCGCGACGGTGCGCAGCGCGACGGTCAGCGCGACGACCTGCTCGTCGTCGAACAGCAGGGGCGGGAGCTCGGTGCCGGCGTCGAGGCGGTAGCCGCCGTCGCGCCCGCGCGTCGCGACGACGCGGTAGCCGAGGTCGCGCAGGCGCTCGACGTCGCGGCGCACCGTGCGCGGGTCGACGCCGAGCCGCCGGGCGAGCTCGGGACCGGTGCGGTCGGGGCGCGCCTGGAGGAGCGACAGCAGCAGGAGGGTCCGGCGCGACGTCTCGGTCATGCGCCCATGCTCGCGCACCATGCGGACACTCCTCGCCCTGATAGGCCGAGAGGGTGGTGGCACGAGCCCGGGCGACGTCCGGGACCGACGGGCGCCGCGACCGCGGGCCCGGACGACCGACCCGGAGGAGACGCCATGTCCGTCCAGACCACCCCCCACCTCAACTTCCGCGGCGACGCCCGCGCCGCGCTCGAGCACTACCGCGCGGTGTTCGGCGGCGACCTCGTCCTCACCACGTACGGCGACCTGGGCCAGGCCCCGGACCCGGCCGAGGCCGACCTCGTCGTCTGGGGCCAGGTCAGCGCGCCGAGCGGCTTCCGCGTCATGGCCTACGACGTCCCCGCGGGACGACCCTGGAGCCCCGGCGAGGCGCCGTTCTTCGTCTCGGTGCGCGGCGACGACGTCGAGGAGGTCCGCGACTACTGGGACGCGCTCGTCGACGGCGCGAGCGTCGTCGCGCCGCTCGCGTCGTCCGACTGGGCGCCCCTGTACGGGATGCTCACGGACCGGTTCGGCGTGACCTGGGTGCTCGACGTCGCCGCGAGCCGCTGACCCACGGGCCGGGGCGCCCTCGCCGTCGCAGGGGCGCTCCGGCCGCAGCCGTGGCCTGCCCGCGCAGTTCAACCGCTCCGTCCCCGTCCGGGCGCGCTCGTGCCCGCCTCTCTCCAGGTGCAGGGGACCGAACCGAGGGGGGACCCCATGGCTGGAACCAGGAAGTCGGCACCGAAGAAGCCGAGCCGGCGCGAGGTGCCGGAGACGCCCGACACCGTCGACGCGCTCTACCCGCCGCTGCCCGAGCGCATACCGCTCACGCTCGAGTCCATCGCGGGCGACGAGCCCACCTACGCCGAGATGCTCGAGTCCATCTGCGGCGCCACCGACGACTCCCAGCCCGTCGAGCAGTACGACGGCACGCTGGGCGTCACCCAGGCGTACGTGAGCGCCCACCAGAAGCAGGCCGTGCAGGTGCAGTGGAACACCGGGCTCGGCGGCGTCTTCACCAACCCCGGGAACGTCGACGGCGTGCGGTGGGGCAGCGGCACGCTCATCGCCCCGGACCTCGTGCTCACGTGCGGGCACCTGTTCGACCAGAGCGCCGACGGGTGGGTCCTGCCTCGCCAGAACGGCTCGATGCAGGTCGTGACGCCGCAGCAGATCGCGACGAGCATGCACATCAACGTGCTCTACCAGGTGGACGCGAGCGGCGTGCTGCGCACCGAGGTGAGCTTCCCGATCGTCGCGCTCGTCGAGTACCGCCTGGGCGGTCTGGACATGGCGATCGTCCGCGTGGGCGGGAATCCGGGGAGCACCTACGGGTTCACGGCCGTCGCGACCGCCAACCCGGGCGTCGGGGACATGCTCGCGATCATCGGCCACCCCGCGGGGATGCCGAAGCGGGTCGAGGCCGGCCCCGCGACCACCGTGACGACAAACCAGATCCGCTACGACGACATCGACACGCTCGGCGGCAACTCCGGGTCCGGCATCCTCGGGCCCGCGGGCGAGCTCGTCGGCGTGCACACCAACGGCGGCTGCAACGCCGCGGGCACCGGCTCCAACTTCGGCACCGCGATCGTGGGCATCAGGGCCGTGTCGCCCACGCTCCAGGCCTTGCCGCAGGGGGCGCGCACCGCGACCGCCGACGACGGGTTCACGTCCCTGGCGCAGGACGTCATCGCGACCGTCAAGGCCGCCGACCAGGTCGGCACGCTCCGCGCGGCCGACACCGCACGGGCCGTCGACGTGCTCACGATCCGGCAGGCCGACTCCCACACGGTCGCCGACCAGATCGGGACGTCGTTCCTCCGGGACCAGGGCGGCACGCCGCGGGCGCTGGACTCGATCTTCCAGGCCGACACCCGGTTCGCCGCCGACAACCCGGTCGCCACCGGGTTCGCAGGAGACGTCGGCACCGGACCTGGCGACACGCTCCAGGAAGGGATCCTCGACCCCGGCGACCTGTTCGACCCGGTGGTGAACCCCGCGATCGGGCGGCTCGTCCAGGCGGGCGCGCTCGCCGGGGCCCGGCCGTTCGTCCAGGGCGCCGAGTCCCTCGTGGACGAGGAGGACGCGGGGGAGCCCGTCGACGTCGTCGGCGCGCTGGTCGAGGCTGTCGCCGAGGCACGGGCGACGCTCGAGGCCGTCGAGGCGGCCCTGACCCAGCTCCAGGCCGAACAGTGACGCGATGATCGGCATCGTGTCCCACGCGGACGACCTCCACACCACGGAGGTCGTCCGCCACCTGGACGCGCTCGGCGCGCCGCACGTCCTCCTCGACACCGGTCACGCCCCACGGTCGGTGTCGCTCACCTCGACGCAGGACGCGGCCGGGTGGCGGGCCGACTGGGTCGACACGAGCGCCGAGGGCGTGAGCGCCGTCGACGCGACGCAGCTGCGGGCCGTGTGGTGGCGTCGCCCGCAGCCCTTCGCCCTGCACGACGACGTCCGCTCGCCCCAGGACCGCGGGTTCGCCCACGGGGAGATCGCCGCCGCGGTGTCGGGCCTGTGGTCGTGCCTCGGCGCCACCTGGGTGAACGACCCGGACCGCGACGAGGCCGGCTCCCGCAAGATGTGGCAGCTCCAGGTCGCCGCGCGGCTCGGGCTGCGCGTCCCGCGCACGTGCATGACCAACGACCCGGCGCGAGCCCGCGAGTTCCTGCGCCGCGAGCCGGGTCCGGTCATCTTCAAGCCGTTCAGCGGCACGCCCGCGACGTGGCGCGAGACCCGCCCGGTGCGCGAGGCGGACCTCGACCTCCTCGAGAGCGTGCGGTACGCGCCGGTCATCTTCCAGGAGGCCGTCGCGGGGTCGGACGTGCGCGTGACGATCGTCGGCACGCAGCTCTTCGCGGCCGAGCTGCGGACCGAGGAGTCCGGGTACGCCTACGACTTCCGTGTCGACACCCACCACTGCCCGACGACGGCCCACGACCTTCCCGAGCACGTGGCCGCAGCCCTGCTGCGGCTCATGGACGTGCTCGGCCTCTGGTACGGGGCGGTCGACCTGCGTCGGACTCCGGAGGGCGACTACGTCTTCCTCGAGATCAACCCGGCCGGCCAGTGGCTGTTCGTGGAGTACGCGACCGGGCAGCCGATCGCCGCGGCGCTCGCAGGCCTCCTCGCGCGGCTCGACCGCGAGGACGGCGTGGGGGCGCCGCGCCGGCGCGCGTGGCGGAGCAGCACCGGGTGAGCCGGGTCAGCGCCAGCGGTCGCGCCACCGCTCCCACGGTGGCGCGACCGACCAGTTGACGCGCAGCGTGCGCCACGCGCGGTCGAGCCGGCGACGCCGCTGGCGGCGTCCCCGCAGCGACCGCGCCGAGACCCCGACGCGCCACGACCGGACGAGGACGGTGCGCCGCCGCGGCCCGAGACGGAAGGAGAGGTCCAGGTCGTCGTGCACCTCCGGGTCGTCGCGCACGACGCCGTCGCGCACCGCCGCCCAGGCCGTGCTGCGCAGCGCCATGCACGACCCCCACAGCGCGGTGTGCCCGAGCGCGAGGTGGCACAGGACGTAGTACGCCCCGAGGTAGGCGATCGCGACGGCGGTGCGCGCGCCACGCGGCAGGTCGTCGAACGTCCCGGTGCCGGTCATGGCGTCGAGCGAGGGGTCGTCGGCCATGCGGTCCACGACCCGCTGCACCCAGCCGGCGTCCGGGCGCGAGTCCGCGTCGAGCCGGGCGATGACGTCGCCGCGCGCCGCGTCGTACCCGGCCGCGGCCGCGGCGGGGATGCCCACGCGCTCCTCGCGCACGACGACCGCGCCCCAGCGGCGCGCGACGAGCGCCGAGTCGTCGCTCGAGGCGTTGTCGACGACCACGACCTCGAGCGGTGCGACCGTCTGCCGGGCGAGCAGCGCGAGGCACCGGTCGAGCGCGTCGGCGTCGTCCCGGACCGGGACGACGACCGACACGGTGGGGCGGGTCATGGCGTCGACCCGCGCCGGAGGCTGCCGGGCACGAGGAGCCCCGCGACGACCGCGCCGAGCAGCCCCGCGGCGAGGTCGGTCACGGTGTCGTCGTAGCCCACGCCGATGCGGTCGTCGAGGTACGTGTGCCCGGCCCACTCGCCGAGCTCCCACAGGATCGCGAGCATCGCGCCCAGGCCGGCGGTCACGACGAGGACGCCCGCCCGGGCACGTCCGGGACGCAGCGTGCCGGGGTCGGCGAGCATCCCCGTGCGGACGAGGGCGACGTACGCGACGGCGGCGACGAGACCGGTGCAGGCGGCGTGGACGGGGAGGTCGAGCCAGGGCACGGCGCGGTACCACTCGAGCTGCGCGGCCCAGGCCGAGGCGAGGAGCGTGGCGCTGAACGCGACGTCCAGGGGAGCGGTGAGGCCGAGCGCGCGCGGCACCATGGTGCCGCCCAGGACCAGCAGGAAGAGCGCCGTCGCGACGCCGTCGAGGCCCACCGCAGCGACCACGCTCACCGCCGCCGCGGCGCGCACCACGTCGCCCGGGACCAGCCTGGCCCGTGCGTGGACGGAGCTCGTGGGGGCCGCCCCGGGGGCGGAGGTGCCGGGCATCGACGACTCCTCGGACGGTGGTGCGGCGGAGTCTCAGCGTGACCCGGGAGCGGGCCGCTCGCACGCCCGCGGGGGGCACGTCAGGGGGCCGTGCGCCACTGCCAGTCGGCCTGCGAGGGCAGCCCCGCGAGCTCGAGGCGGTGCGTGGCCCAGCGCAGCGCGTCCCAGGGGTCCACGTCCCTGACCTCGCGCGCGACGTGCGGGAACATCCGCGCGAGCACCCGCGCGCAGACGTCCGGCGGGGGGTCGACCTCGACCCCCAGGCCGCGCGCGACGTCCTCGCCGTGCACGAGGACCTCGACGCAGCCCATGCCCGCGAAGCCCTCCGCGTCCGCGACGCCGCTCGGGTGGAACGCGCGCACGTCGGGCCCGCTCGTGCGGAGGACCGCCGCCAGGAGCCCCGACCCGGTGATCGCCATCTCGAGGACGCCGTCCGCGGTCGCGTCCTCGTCGGCCACGGCCATGAACCGGACGAAGCGCGACGCAGGTCGCGCGACGAGCTGGGCGGCGAACGACACGAGCGTGTCACCGAGGTGCTCGGCGGTGTGCCAGGCGTCCCACGTCCCCGTCCCCGGGGCGTCGTCCCACGTCCGCGAGGCCACGGGTCCCAGCGCCCGGGCCACGCTCGCGGTCGCGGCGTCGAGGTCGTCTGCGGTCACGGGCATGCGGGGGCTCCGTCCGGTCGGGTGCGACGTCCCGGTGCGACGGCGCTCGGGGCGACCGTAGCCGGTGGCGCCGACACGGCGGTCGGCTCAGGACCGGAAGCCGACGAGCGCGGCGTCCAGCGCCGCGAGCATCCCCTCGCGCAGGGCCGCGGGGTCGTCGGTCTGCCGGGCGAGGACCTGCCCCGCGGCCCCGACCGCGCCCACCGCGGCGCCGACCATCGGTGCGACGTCGCGCAGCGGGCTCGCCGTCCCGCGCGCGACGCGGTCCGCGAGCCCGGCGACGAGGGTCGCGAGCCGGAGGGTGAGCGAGGCCGGCACGCGCCCGCTCGCGCCCAGGGCCGCGCGCGCACGCGCCTGGGCGACCAGGGCGTCGTCCGACGTCGCGGCGTCGACGAGCGTCCGCACCGCGGCGTCGACCCGGGCGGCGGCCGACGGCGCGCGCGACTCCTCCGCGACGCGCCACGCGAGCTCCGTGAACCCGTGCACGTGGTCGAAGAGGAGGTCCTCCTTGGTGGGGAAGTGCAGGTAGAACGTCCGCTCGGAGACGTTCGCCGCGCGCGCGACCTCCGCCACGGTCGTCCCGCCGAAACCCTGAGCCTCGAACAGGCGCGCGGCGCTCGCCAGGATCGCCTCGTGGGTGCGCCGTCGCCGGGCGTCGTGGCCGTTCTCGCTCGTCACGCGAGGAGCTTAGCCGCGCCCGGGCAAGTATGCAGATCTGCAGCTTGTGGCAGGGTGGGCCCATGGAGCACAGCCACCCGCGTCGCTACGTCGTCACCGGAGCGGACTCCGGCCTCGGGCGGGAGGTCGCCCGGCTGCTCGCGCGCACGGCCGACGTCGTCGCGTGCGGCGTGGGCGAGGGCGTCGACGTCCGCGCCGACCTCACGACCCCGGACGGCCGCGCCGCGCTCGTCGAGCAGGTCCGTCGGCGGACGGACGACCGGCTCGACGCCGTGGTCGCGGTCGCGGGGTCCGGCGCCCCGCGACCGGAGGCCGTCGCCCTGAACTACTTCGGCACGGTCGAGGTGCTCGACGGCCTCCGGCCCGCGCTCGCCGCGTCCTCCGCACCGGCGGCCGTGGTCGTGTCGTCCTCCTCGACGCTCCACCGGGGCAGCGGGGCTCTGGTCCGCGCCTGCGCGCGGGGCGACGAGGAGCGGGCGCTCGCGACCGCCCGGCAGCTGGTCAGGGCGCGGCGGGGGAGCCAGCTGTACCGGTCGAGCAAGACCGCCCTGAACCACTGGGTGCGGACGACGGCCGTGCGCGAGGAGTGGGCCGGTGCGGGGATCGTCCTCAACGCCGTCGCGCCGGGCGTCGTCGCGACGGAGGCCGTCCTGGCCACGTGGGAGCGTGACCGGGCGCTCCTGGAGACGGCGCTCCCGCAGCCGCTCGGCGCCCCCGGACCGGTCGCGCCCGTCGCGCACCTGCTCGCTCACCTGGCCTCCGCGGAGAACCGCTCGACCACCGGCCAGGTCGTGTACTGCGACGGCGGCACGGACGCGCTGGTGCGAGGCACGCGGCCGCAGCGGACCTACCTGCGCTACCCCGTCCGGGACGTCGTCGCGATGTGGCGCGCGACGCGGTCGAGCGCGACGTAGTCGTGCCGGGCCGCGGGAGCGTCGCGGACGGTGCGCGGCGACGCGTGCGTGCCGGACCTGGGGAACAGGTCGACGGCGGAGAAGGTGTCGGTCGTGCGGCCCGCGTGGGCCGTGGCGTCGCGCGAGGGTCACGCACCGGCGCGCCGCTCGTCGGCCAGCAGCGCGTACGTCACGCCGTCGACCCAGCCGAGGTCGCGGTGCAGCGAGTCGCGCACGCCCACGCCCTCGCGACGCATGCCGACGCGCTCCATGAGCCGCCACGACGGCTCGTTCGCGAGGAACGCGTTCGCGACGACCCGCCGCAGGCCCAGGTCCTCGAAGCACACGCGGAGAAGGCCCCGGACGGCCTCCGTCGCGTACCCGCGCCCCTGTTGCGACGGCGAGAGCGCCCAGCCGATCTCCGCCTCGTCCGGGCGGGGACGGTCGACGACGTCGCGCTGGCCCCAGCCGTCGCGCACCGCGAGGTAGAGGTCGCCGACGACCTCGCCGTCGTGCTCGACGACGAGCGTCGTGGCGAGCCGGCCGGGATCGGCGTGGTGCTCGCGCCACTCCTCGGCGGCGGTGAACCGCTGCGTGAGCCAGCGGTCCACGGCGGGCAGGCTGCGGTAGGCGAAGAGGGAGTCCGCGTCCTCGGGCCGGGCGCGGCGCAGCACGAGGCGCGGGGTCGTCACGGGCCAGGCGACCCGGTCGAGGGCGTCCGGACGGACGTCGGTGGTGTCTGCCATGGGCATCACCCTGGCACGCGTCCCGGACGGGGATCGAGCAGATTGCCGCCGGGGACGGCCCCGGGGGACGTGTCACACGCGGCGCGGGTGTCCGGTCGACAGGGGTGACAGGGCGGCACGCGCCGCACGCAGCGACAGGAGGACACCATGAAGATCGTCGTGATCGGCGGTACGGGGCTCATCGGCTCGAAGCTCGTCACCGTGCTGCGGGACCGCGGCCACGAGGCCGTGCCCGCCTCGCCCAACTCGGGCGTCAACATCCTCACCGGGGAGGGCGTCGCGGAGGTGCTGGAGGGCGCGGACGTCGTCGTCGACGTCTCGAACTCGCCCTCGTTCGAGGACCAGGCGGTCCTCGACTTCTTCCGCACCTCGACGGGCAACCTCCTGGCGGCCGAGGAGAAGGCCGGCGTCCGCCACCACGTCGCGCTCTCCGTCGTGGGGACGCAGTCCCTGACCGAGAGCGGGTACTTCCGCGCGAAGATCGCCCAGGAGGAGCTCATCACGGGCTCGCCGGTGCCGTACTCGATCGTGCACGCGACGCAGTTCTTCGAGTTCCTCAAGTCGATCACGGACGGCGCCACCCAGGACGGCGTCGTGCACCTCGCGCCGGTCCTGTTCCAGCCGATCGCCGCCTCCGACGTGGCCGTCGCCGTCGCGGACGTCGCCACGGGCGCGCCGGTGCGCGGCATCGTCGAGGTCGCGGGGCCCGAGGTCTACCGGCTCGACGAGCTCGTCCGGACCACGCTCGCGTCGCTGGACGACCCGCGCGAGGTCGTCGCCGACCCGGAGGCCCGGTACTTCGGCGCGCCGTTGTCCGAGGGCTCGCTCGTCCCGGGCGACGGCGCGGTGCTCGGCGCCACCCGGCTCGCGGACTGGCGCCAGCAGCAGTCCGTGGCGACGCGCTAGCGGACGGACCGGCCGAGAGACCTCGGCCCTGCTCGCCGGGCGGGCGTCCCGACCCGCGTCCTCGCACGAGGACGCGCGAGGACGCGCGGGGCCGCCCGCCCGGCGCGACGACGGGACACCCCTGCGGGACGACGGCGAGGCGCGCATGGACACGGAAGCACTCGGCCCGACGCTGCGCCGGCTCCGGCTCGCCGCCGACCTGACCCTGGAGCGGCTCTCCGAGCTCTCGGGCGTCAGCGACCGGGCCCTCAGCGACATCGAACGGGGCGCGGCCCGGGGACCTCAGCACCGGACGATGCTGGCCGTCGTCGACGCGCTCGGTCTCGACGAGCGGGACCGGGCGGCCGTCCTGCGCGCCGCGCGCGAGGGGCGGCGCCGGGCGCGACCGGAGCCCGGGTGGCGGCTGCCGCTGCCGCGGGGTACGGCCGACTTCACCGGCCGCGCCGCGGAGCTCGACCGCGTGACGCGCGCGCTGCGCGCCGCTCCGGGCGCGCCGCCGCCCGTCGTGGTCGTCACCGGACCGCCGGGGTACGGCAAGACGAGCCTCGCGGTGCGCGCCGCGCAGCGGCTGCAGGCCGAGTTCGACGACCAGCTCTTCCTCGAGCTCGCGGGGACCGCGCCCGATGCCGTGCGCCAGGGCGCCGTGGTCTCCCGGCTCGTCCAGGCGCTCGTCGGGACGGGCACCCGGGGCAGCGACGACCCGGCCCGGCTGCGGGCCCTCCTCGCGGGCCGGCGCGTCCTCGTGGTGCTCGACGACGCGCACGACGAGGCGCAGGTGCGCGCCGTGCTCCCGTCGACGGGCCCCGCCGCGGTGCTCGTGACGAGCCGACGACGCCTCGAGGGCCTGGAGGACGTCGTGCGCGTCGACCTCGAGCGGCTGAGCTCCGGCGACTCGCGCGCCCTGCTCGCGCGGATCGTCCCCGAGCAGCAGGCGTCCACGGCCGACCTCGCGCGCCTCGCCGAGCTGTGCGACGACGTCCCGCTCGCGCTGCGCATCGCGGCCAACCGGCTCGCGAGCCGGGCGACCTGGACGGTGGACGCGCTGGCCTCCCGCCTCGCGGTCGCGGACCGTCGCCTCGACGTCCTGGCCGCCGGCGACCTCTCGGTGCGCGCCGCGATCGACCTCTCGTTCGACCAGCTCGGACCGGCCGCGCAGCGGCTGTTCCGTCGCCTCGCGCTCACCGACGGGCGCGACGTCGGCGCCGGGCTGGCCGCGACGCTCGCGCAGGAGCCGGTCTGGACGACCGAGGAGCTGCTCGACGAGCTCGTGTCGCTCAGCCTCGTGCGCCCGGCCGAGCACGACCGGTACGCGCTGCACGACCTGCTGCGCCTCTACGCGCAGCGCGCGCTCGTGGACGCCGAGCCCGCCGAGGTCCGCGCCGACGTGCGCGCCGCGGCGGACGCGTGGCTCCTGCGCACCGCCGTCCGGGCGGGCCGGTGGTTCGAGCCCGACGTCCTGGGCGACGGGTCCGCGGACACCGAGGACGTCGTCGGGCTGGCGACGGGCGAGGAGGCCCGCGCCTGGCTCACCGACGAGGCGGTGGCGTGGTTCGCGGCCCTGGGCCGTGCGGGCCGGGGCGGCGACCACCGCGTCGTGGTCGAGGTCGCCGAGGCCCTGCACTGGTTCTCGGACCTGTGGCCCTACTGGGGTCACTGGCACGAGGTCTACGCGGCGTCGGCCGAGGCGGCCGCGGCGCTCGGCGACGACGCGCTCCTCGCGACTCACCTCGGCTACCTCGCGTGGGCCCAGGTCCACTGCCGGGGCGACGTCGCCGCGGGCACGGCCGCAGCCGAGCGTGGGCGCGAGGTCGCCGAGCGGGTCGGCGAACCGGACCTGCGCGCGTGGGCCGCCTACTACGTCGGCTGGTGCGCGAGCTCCGCGGGCGACCACGCGCGCAGCGTCGTCGCGTCGGAGGACGCGATCGCGCTCTTCCGGCGCGCGGACGACCGCGAGGGGCTGCCGCAGGCGCTGTTCCAGCGGGCGCAGGGGCTCGCCGCTCTGGGACGCGCGGACGAGGCGATCGCCCACCTGCGCGACGTCGTCGCGCTCGTGCGCGACCCCCGCACCGCACCGCGTGGGCAGGTCGCCGAGTTCACCGCCCTGCACGCGCTCGGCACGATCGCGCGCATCAGCCTCGACCGGCAGGACTGGGCGACCACGCGCCGCGTCGCGGACGAGGCGATCACGGGCTTCCTGGCGCAGGGCGCCCGCCCGTCGGCCGCGCACATGCACGTGTTCCGGGCCCATGCCCGCCGCGCGCAGGACGACCACGCGGGTGCGCGCGCCGACCTGGCCCGGGCCGTCGAGCTCTTCGAGGGCTCGGGCGACGCGGAGGGCCTCGCCGCGGCGCGGGCCGCGGGCGCGCTGGTGCGGGGCGGGGACGACAGCGGCCCCCGTCGCCGGGGCGACGGGGGCCGCACGGGTCGGACCGTCAGGAGACGGCGGCGACCGCGTCGATGATCGTCGCCGCGACCTCCGCGGGACGCGAGACCGACAGCGCGTGGGACGCGCCCGCGACGGCGGTGCTCGCGCGCGCCCCGGCCCGCTCGGCCATGAAGCGCTGGAGCTCGGCGGGGATGTTCTTGTCCTCCTCGCCGTAGACGAACCACGACGGGACCTGACGCCAGGCCGCCTCGGCGCCGGGCAGGCCCTCGCTCAGCGCGAGCTCGGTGACGGGACGCTGCTCGGCGGCCATGACGACGGCGCGCTCGACCGGGACGTCGTGCGCGAACTGCGACGGGAACGCGTCGCCGCGGATCCGCAGCTCGTTCCCGCCGCTCGTGAGCGGGTAGCCGATCAGGGTCTCGCCGAGCGTGCTGCCGGGGAACTTGCCCGAGAGCTGGAGCGCGGACTCGCCGGCGTCGGGCGCGAACGCCCCGACGTAGACGAGCGCCTTGACGGCGTCGACGCCCGCGGCGGCACCGGTGACGACGATGCCGCCGTACGAGTGCCCGACGAGGACGACGGGGCGGCCGATCGCCGCGACGACGTCGCGGACGTACTCGGCGTCGCCCGTGACGGAGCGCAGCGGGTTGGCGATCGCGACGACGTCGACCGACTGCGCGAGGAGGCGCTCGACGACGCCGTCCCAGCTGTCGGAGCCGGCGAACGCGCCGTGGACCAGGAGGACGATGGGCTTCGTGGTGGACATGGGTTCTTCCTTCTCTCGGTGGAGCTGTCGGTACGGGGCGCGGCTCTGTGGCCGGTCAGAGGGTGCCGAGCGCGGTGCGCAGCACGTGGACCGCCTGCTCGACGGCGGCCGTGGCGGCACGGGTCGGGCGCAGCGGGTTGAGCATCATGAAGTCGTGGATCGTGCCGTTGTAGCGCAGGCTCGTCGTGGGCACGCCGGCCTGGAGCAGCCTGCGCGCGTACGCCTCGCCCTCGTCGCGCAGGACGTCGTTCTCGTCGACGACCACGAACGCGGGCGGGAGCCCGGCGAGGTCGTCGAGGGAGGCGCGCAGCGGCGACGCGGTGATCTCGGACCTGCGGTCGACGTCGGGCAGGTAGCTGTCCCAGAACCACGCCATGGCCCGCGCCGTGAGGTGCGGGCCGTCCTTGAACTCGCGGTAGCTCGCCGTGTCCTGCGCGGCGTCGGTCACGGGGTAGTACAGCGACTGGTGGACGAACGTCACGTCGCCCCGCTGCTTGGCGAGCAGCGTGAGCGCTGCCGTGAGGTTGCCGCCCACCGAGTCGCCCGCGACCGCGAGGCGTGACGCGTCGAGGCCGAGCGCGGCGCCCTGCGTCGTGATCCACCGGGCCACCGCGTAGCCCTGCTCGAGCGCGACCGGGTAGCGCGCCTCGGGTGAGCGGTCGTACTCGACGAACGCGACCGCCGCGCGGGCGCCGACCGCGAGCTCGCGCACGAGGCGGTCGTGCGTGCCGGCGTCGCCGAGCACCCAGCCGCCGCCGTGCAGGTAGAGCACGACGGGCCGCGTCCCGGTCGTGCCGCGTGGCGTGACCACGCGGACGCGGACCGATCCGTCGCCCGCGGGGACGGTCACCCAGGTCTCCTCGACCTGGGCCATCTCGATGAGCTGCGCCTGCAGGTCGTCGAGGACCTTGCGGGCACGCTCGGGGCCGAGCTCGTCGACGAACGGGGGCGCCGCGACGGCGTCGGCGAACGCCTGCGCCTCCGGTTCCAGGACGGGTTCGCTCATGGTCTTCTCTCCTTCGGTGCGATGGATCCCCTGCCCCTCCAGCCTGGGAACCCGCGGCCCGGGGCACCACGAAGAACGCACGCAGGACTCGGGTTCCGCCCACGTCGTGTCACAGGCCGGGCGCTCGCGCGGTCGAACGGGGTGCAGCAGGACGACGCGCGTCGGACGGGTCCGGTCGAGTCGTGAGGTAAGAGCGGGAGCACCGGGTTTCAGGCGGCCCTTCACGGGGTAGGCGCCCAGCAGATCGCGGCTGGTCCCACCCGCCGCCGGACCCGTGCGCGTCGCGTTCGTCGTGCCGTGTCACAGATCGCCGCGCTGTTCGGTCGGGTGGGGGAGAGCGCCCGGCCGACCGGCCGGGGGTGACGGCGGCACGAGGGCGGGCGAGGATGGCGGGCGTGGACGAGCGAGCGGCGGACCTGACGACGGCGGAGCAGCAGTTCAGCGCGGCGCGGCGCAGGCTGTTCGGGATCGCGTACCGGATCCTGGGCAGCGCGGCCGAGGCCGACGACGTGCTCCAGGACGCGTGGGTGCGCTGGCAGACGTACGACCGCTCGACCGTGCGCAACCCGGACGCGTTCCTCACGACGACCGTGACGCGGCTCGCGATCAACGTCGCGCAGTCCGCGCGCGTGCGCCGCGAGACGTACATCGGCCCGTGGCTGCCCGAGCCCGTGGACACGAGCGCCGACCCGACGCTCGGGGCCGAGCGGGGCGAGGCGCTCGAGGTCGCGCTGCTCATGCTCCTCGAGAAGCTCACCCCGACCGAGCGCGCGGCGTACGTGCTGCGCGAGGCGTTCGACTACCCGTACGAGCAGATCGCGGAGATCATCGGGCACTCCCAGGCCAGCGTGCGCCAGCTCGTGAGCCGGGCGCGCCGCCATCTCGGCGAGGAGCGCCGCGCGCCCGTCGCCCCGGAGGCCCAGCGCCGTCTGCTCACGGCCTTCGTCGCCGCGGCCAAGGCGGGCGACGTCGCGCTGCTGGAGCAGCTCTTCGCCGAGGACGTGATCTCCTACTCCGACGGCGGGGGAGCGGTCCGCGCGTCGAAGTTCCCGGTCGTCGGGCGCCCGCGCGTCGCGAAGTACCACCACGCGTTCGCCGAGCGCTTCTGGGCGGGCGTCGAGGTCGAGTCCGCCGACGTCAACGGGCACCCGGCCGTCAAGCTCTCGCGCGACGGGGAGCTCTTCGCCGTGCTCACGGTCCGCGCCACGACCGACGGCATCGACCGCGTGCTGTGGATGATGAATCCGCAGAAGCTCGCGGCCGTCTCCGCGTAGGCCCGGCATGCCCCAGCGAGACAGGGCGGTGGCACGGCGCGAGGCCGACCGCGCCGCGCACGACCGCGTCGTCGAGGCGCTCCTGCGCGCGACCGCGGCCGGCGACCGGGACGCCGTGCGCGGACTGCTGGACCCGGCGGCGACCCTGTGGGTCGACGCGGCGGGCAGCGCCGCCGCGACGCCCGGGAAGGTCGAGGGCGTCGACGAGACGGCGCGCGCGCTGTGCCGCGTGCTGCGCCCCGGTCCGGGTGTCGAGGTGGCGGCGCGCTCGGTGAACGGCGTCGCCGGCCTCGTGGTGCGCCAGGACGGCGTCGTGACGGGCGTCGTGAGCGTCGCGGTGCGGTCCGGCCGGGTCGCCGAGGCATGGGTCGTGCTCAGCCCGTCCAAGCTCGAGCGGTGGAACCGGGACTGACGTCCGGGCGGCGCGACGACGGGTCAGGCACGGGTCTAGGGTCGCCTCCATGACGCTCTACCTCGACGACCGCGACGAGGGCCTGTCTCCCACGACGAGCCACCCCGCGTTCGTGTCCCTCGCCCCCGAGCCGTTCTACGACGAGGGCGAGGACTTCTCGCCGTTCGGCAACGACTCCGGGCACGACGCGCTGCGGGACCTCGAGGAGTGGTACGCGGCCGAGGGCCGCGACGACGCGCTGCCCGCGTTCGTCGACGGGCTCCTCGCGGCGTGGGACCTCGGGGTACCGGAGGACGTCTGGTCGGCTGGGCGCCAGGCCGCGTCCGACGGGCTCCGCTCCGGCGCGCTCGACGAGGCGGCGCTCGCGGCGGAGGCGCGGGCGCAGGTCGCGATCGTGCTCGGTCAGCTCAAGATCCGCGGCGGCCTCACGCCGCAGGCCCGTGCGGTGGGTGCGCGGGCGCTGGACGTGCTGGGCGCGCTCAACGACCACGCGCGCGCCGCGAGCCCGGGCTGGCCGTACGCCGACGCCGACGCCGCTGCGACGGCTGCGATGGCCGCGGTCGTGCGGGACGCGCCCGACCTGACCTGACCTGACGGCGCCCCGGCGGTGACCGGGGCGCCGCCCGGTGTGTCAGCGACGCGGTGGCGCGACCTCGTGGAGGGCGCCCGCGGCGTCCAGCTCGAGGACGACGTCGACGCCGAGGCGGGCGAGGAAGCCGTCGTCGTGGCTGACGACGAGCAGCGCGCCGGCGTAGCCGGACAGGGCCTCGACGAGCCGGTCCACGCTGCGCACGTCGAGGTTGTTCGTCGGCTCGTCGAGCACCAGGAGCTGGGTGGGCGGGTCGGCGAGCAGGAGCCGCGCGAGCGAGACGCGGAACCGTTCTCCGCCCGACAATGTCGACACCGGGCGGTCCACGCTCGACCCGCGCAGCAGCAGGCGCGCGAGCTGGTTGCGGATCGTGCCCGGGGCCGCGCCGGGCGCCCCGTCGCGCACGTTCTCGAGCGCGCTCCGGGCGTCGTCGAGCCCGTCCAGCCGCTGGGGCAGGTAGCCGACGCGGTCGGTGAGCAGCACGCCGCCGGCCCGACCGGGCTCCGGTGCGCGACCGGCGAGCAGGTTCTCCAGGAGCGTCGTCTTGCCGGTCCCGTTCGCGCCGACGAGCGCGACGCGCTCGGGCCCCTGCACGACGACCGTCCGGTTCGTCCCGTGCAGCTCGGCGAGGCGGCGGCCACGCGGCACGTCGGGGTCGGGGAGCACGAGGTGCACGTGCTCGTCGTCGCGCACGCGGGCCGCCGCGGCGTCGAGCGCGTCCTGCGCGGCCTGGACCTTCGCGTCCAGGCCC
>NZ_JNBQ01000047.1 GCF_001019615.1 Cellulosimicrobium funkei
ACGGCGGCGTCAGCCGCGCGAGTCCTCCGCCGCGCGCACGACCTGCTCGAGCCACGCACGACGCGCGGTCAGCGCGGTCTCGAGATCCTTGACCGCGCGTGCGTCGCCGCGGCCCTGCGCGGCCGCGAGGTCCGCCTCGAGCCCCTCGATCGCGGACTCGAGCTGCGCCGCGGCGCCCTCGGCGCGCGCCCGCGTCTCAGGGTTGGTCCGCGTCCACTGCGCCTGCTCGGCGTCGCGGACGGCGTTCTCGACGGCGCGCAGGCGGCCCTCGACGCGCTGCAGGTCGCCGCGGGGCACGCGCCCGGCCTCCTCCCAGCGCTCCTGGAGGTCGCGCAGCGCGGCCTTGGCCGCACCGAGGTCCTTGACCGGGACGAGCTTCTCCGCCTCGGCCAGCAGCGCCTCCTTGACCTCGAGGTTGGCGGCGTACTCGGCGTCGGTGGCCGAGTTCACCGCGTCACGGGCCTGGAAGAACGTGTCCTGCGCGGCGCGGAACCGGGCCCACAGCGCGTCGTCGTCCTTGCGGCTCGCGCGACCCGCGGCCTTCCAGCGCGCCATGAGGTCGCGGTACGCGCCCGCCGTCGGTCCCCAGTCGGTGCTGGACGACAGCGCCTCGGCCTCGGCGACGAGCTTCTCCTTGGCCGACTTGGCGGAGGCGTTGCGCTGCTCGAGCTCGGCGAAGTAGTGCCGGCGCTCGCGGTCGAACGCGGTCCGCGCGTGGCTGAACCGCTTCCAGAGCGCCTCCTCGCTCGCCCGGTCGATGCGCGGGCCGGAGCGCTGCGCCTCCTTCCAGCGGTCGAGCAGGCCGCGCAGCTCCTCGCCGGCGGGCCGCCACTGCATGCGGCTCGGGTCGGTCGCGGCGATCTTCTCGGCCGCCTCGATGATCTCGGTCCGGGCCTCGAGAGCGGCCGCCTTGGCGGCGGCGCGCTCCGCCTCGAGCTGGCCGCGGCGCTCGGCCGCGGCTCCGCGCAGCGACTCGACCTGCGCGCGCAGGCCGTCGAGGTCGCCGACCGCGGACGGCTCGGCGGTCTCCTCGGTCAGCCGGGCGATCGTCTGGTCGATCTCCTTGACCGAGAGGTCGGTGCTCGTCAGGCGCGCCTCGAAGAGCGCGACCTTCGCCTGGAGGTCGAGGTAGCGCCGCACGTACAGCGCGAGCGCCTCCTCGGCGTCGACACCGGGGAACTGACCCACGGAGCGCTCGCCCGCGCTCTCGCGGACGTAGACCGTGCCGTCCTCGTCCACGCGACCGAACTCGGCCGCGGCCTTCGCGGCCGCGGAGTCGTCGGAGAGCGCCGGGACCGCGGGCACCTCGGGCACGGACGCCGCAGCGGCCGGGGCGCCCGCGGCTGCCGGGGCGGGCTTGCGCGGCGGGTGAGGCACGGCGGACGGCTTGGGGCGGGGGCCCGGTCGCGGTGCGGCGGGCTTCGGCGCCGCCGGGGCCTCGGCCTCGGCGACGGTCTCCTCGGCGACGGCCGCCGTCTCGGCGACGGCGTCCGTCGCGGGTGCCGGGTCGTCGGTCGCGGGCGTCTCGGAGTCCTGCGCCTCGGCGGTCGGCGCGTCGGTCGGCTCGGCCGCCGGCGCGTCGTCGGTGACGGGCTCGGCGACGTCCGGAGCGGTCTCCTCCGCGCTCGTCGCGGTGTCCGTCGCGGTCTCGTCCGTCGCCTGCTCGGCCGGGACGTCGGGCTGCTGCTCGGCGGCGGGCTCGTCCGTGGGCTCCTCGTCAGCGGGGGCCGGGGTCTCGGTCGCGCCGGCGGTCCCGTCGGCCGCGTCGGTGGCGGCGGGGGCGTCCGTCGGCTCCACGTCTGTCGCGTCGACCCGTCCGGTCTCGCTCGCCTCCGCGGGCTCCGGTGCCGGTGCGCTCGCCTGGTCCTTGGCGGGATCGCTCACTGGGTCTCAACTCCTTCGATGGTGACCGGGGTGGCGGGGGACCCGTCGCCGGATCCGTCCTGCGTCCCCGCGTCAGCGACTGCCTGGACGACGTCCAGGCCGGACGTGATGGTGCCGAACACCGTGTAACCACCCGCCGCGTCGGACGGGATGGTCGAGTCCTCGTAGACGAGGAAGAACTGGGAGCCCATCGACTCGCCGTCGCCGCCCTGGCGGGCCATGGCGACGGTCCCGGCCGGGTAGACGTCGTCGGACGGGGCGTTCTCGATGGGGCCGAACGAGTAGCCGGGGTCGCCCGTGCCCGTGCCGGTCGGGTCGCCGCACTGGAGCACGTAGATGCCCGACGTGGTGAGGCGGTGGCACGAGGTGCCGTCGAAGTACCCGGACTCCGCGAGGGAGACGAAGCTCGCGACGGCCTGCGGGGCCGCCGCGCCGTCGAGCGTGAGCGTGAGGTCGCCGGCGCTCGTGGTGAGCGTCGAGGTCCAGTCGCGCCCCTCGGCGGCGGAGGCGGGAGGCAGCGTGTGCTCGCCGGAGGCGGACGGCGCGGTGCCGTCGCCGCCTGCGTCGGTCCCCGGCGCCTGGGTGGCGGACAGCGCCCACCACACGGCGACGCCGATCACCACGAGCGCCGCGACGACGCCGACGATCGACCAGGTCCGCTGGCGCTTCGCGCGGAGCTGGGCCACGTGACGGTCCCACTTCTCCTCGCGACGGCGCGCCTGCTCGCGCTCGCGACTCTTCGTCGACACCCCAGCTCCTTCGTCCGGCGCCGTCGTGGCGCGCACGGTCGACCCCGGTGCGGCCGCGGTCGGTAGGGGACAGTCTAGGCACCGAGCGCCCTGGTGGCGGGTGGATTTGCCGTGCGCAGGTCACGGTCCGGTATCGACCGGCCGGGTGCCCCGCAGGTCCCGAGCACGCGGACGGCGACCCGCTGACGCCCCGCGGGCTACCCTCGGGCGCGTGGACCGACCTTCCGGCACGACGCCGTCGCCCCCGCCCGACGACGCGTCGGGCGCCCTCGCGATGACCCTGCACGTCGTGGTCGCGCCCGTCTTCGGGACCAACTGCACGGTCGTGAGCGCGCCGAGCGGCGACTGCGTGGTGGTCGACCCGGGCGCGGGGACCGCCGACGACGTCGCCGCCCACGTCGCGTCGGCCGGCCTCGTGCCGCGGGCCGTGCTCGCGACCCACGGGCACGTGGACCACACCTGGGACGCGGCGGTGCTCGCCGACCGGTTCGACGTGCCCGTCGTCCTGCACGTCGCTGACGCGTACCGGCTCGCCGACCCGTTCGGCAGCCTCGAGCACGGTTCGCCCACCGGCGACCGGGGCGAGCGCTCGCTCGTCTCCGGTCCGCTCGGCGCGGCGCTCGCCGCGGCCGGGGCCCGTCCGGGGGACTACCGCGAGCCCGCGCGCGTGGAGACGTTCGACCTCGCCGCGGGCGAGGAGGGGGAGCTGCGCTGGGGCGACGTCGTGCTGCGCGCGGTCGGCGCACCGGGCCACACCGAGGGGTCGACCCTCTACCTCGTGGGCGAGCCGGGCGCGGGGATCGTGCTCAGCGGCGACGTCCTCTTCGCGGGGTCCGTCGGTCGCACGGACCTGCCGGGCGGGGACGGCGCGACGATGGCCCGCACGCTGCGCGACGTCGTCGGGCGCCTCGACCCCGCGTGGGACGTGCTGCCAGGGCACGGCCCCGCCACCACCGTCGCGCGCGAGCTCGCGACCAACCCGTTCCTCGCGGGCTGACACGCCCCGGGCGCGCGCGTCCGTCGGGCGGACGATGCGGACCTCCGTGCCGGTGTCTGGGAAGATCTGACCCATGGCCAGGCCCACACCCCTCTCCGGTTTCCCCGAATGGCTCCCCGACGGCCGGATCGTCGAGCAGCACGTCCTCGACACCCTGCGCCGGGTGTTCGAGCTGCACGGGTTCGGCGGGATCGAGACGCGCGCGGTCGAGCCGCTCGACCAGCTCCTGCGCAAGGGCGAGACGTCCAAGGAGGTGTACGTCCTTCGCCGCCTCCAGGAGGAGGCCGGAGAGACGGAGGGCGCGAGCAGGGGCGACAAGCAGCTCGGCCTGCACTTCGACCTCACCGTCCCCTTCGCGCGCTACGTGCTCGAGAACGCCGGGCACCTCGCCTTCCCCTTCAAGCGCTACCAGATCCAGAAGGTGTGGCGCGGCGAGCGCCCCCAGGACGGGCGCTTCCGGGAGTTCACCCAGGCGGACATCGACGTCGTCGGCGCGGGCGAGCTGCCCTACCACTACGAGGTCGAGCTGCCGCTCGTCATGGCGGAGGCGCTCGGCGCGCTGCGCGACATCGGCGTCCCCGCGGTCCGCGTCCTGGTGAACAACCGCCGCGTCGCCGAGGGCTTCTACCGCGGCCTGGGGATCGACGCCGTGGACGAGGTGCTGCGTCAGATCGACAAGCTCGACAAGATCGGCCCCGAGAAGGTGGCGGCGCTCCTCGTCTCGGAGGCGGGCACCACGACCGAGCAGGCCGAGGCCTGCCTCGCGCTCGCCGCGATCAGCGGCAGCGACACGGGCGTCGTCGACCGCGTGCGGGCGCTCGCGTCCCGGCACGGCGTGGAGAGCGACCTGCTCGAGACCGGGCTCGGCGAGCTCGGCGCCCTGATCGAGGCCGCGAGCGTGCGCGCACCGGGCGTCGTCGTCGCGGACCTCAAGATCGCGCGCGGGCTCGACTACTACACGGGCTCCGTCTACGAGACCGTGCTCGTGGGTCACGAGCAGCTCGGGTCGATCTGCTCGGGCGGCCGCTACGACACGCTCGCGTCCGACGGCGCGAACACCTATCCCGGCGTCGGCCTGTCGATCGGCGTGTCCCGCCTCGTCTCGCGACTGCTGTCCGCGGGCCTGGTCCGGGCGACGCGCTCCGTGCCGAGCGCCGTCGTCGTCGCGGTGACGAGCGAGGAGACGCGCGACGCGTCCGACGCCGTCGCGTCTGCCCTGCGGTCACGGGGCGTCCCGGTCGAGGTCGCGCCGGCCGCCGCCAAGTTCGGCAAGCAGATCCGCTACGCCGACCGGCGCGGGATCCCGTTCGTCTGGTTCCCGGGGCGCCTCGAGGAGGACGGGACGCGCTCGCCGGACCAGGTCAAGGACATCCGCTCGGGCGAGCAGGTGGACGCCGACCCCGCGACGTGGGAGCCGCCGGCCGAGGACCGCTTCCCGCGCGTGGTGCCGGCGGCCGGCTGACCGAACGGCGGTGGTCCGCACGCCCGGCGCGAGGGGAGGCCACGTGGCCGGACCGGTCGAGCTCGCGCTGCCCTTCACCGGGACCTGGCTCGTGCAGAACAGTCCCGCACGCCGCGTCCCGAGCCACGGGACGCACCTGTTCGCCACGACGTACGCGATCGACTTCGTCGCGGTCCGCGGCCGCCGCACCGCGGACGTGCGTGACTGGCGCACCGCCCTGGGCACCGAGCCGCCGGAGCGGTTCCTCGCGTTCGGCCTGCCCGTCCTCGCCCCCGCCCCCGGGGCCGTCGTCGCGGTGCACGACGGCGAGCCCGACCACGAGGCCCGACGCTCGCCGTCCGCGCTGCTGGGCTACGCGCTCACGCAGGCGTCCCGGGCACGCGCGGGCGGCGCGGCGCTCGCGGGCAACCACGTGGTGCTCGCGCTCGACGCGCCGGGGGTCTTCGTGGTGCTCGCCCACCTGCGGCGTGGGTCGGTCGCGGTGCGTCCGGGACAGCGGCTGACGACGGGCGACGTGGTGGGCCGGTGCGGGAACTCGGGCAACTCGACGCAGCCGCACGTGCACGTCCAGGTCATGGACGGTCCAGACGCCCACGTCGCGCACGGCCTGCCGCTGGCGTTCCGCGACTACCGCGAGCACGGCCGCGACGGCCGGACGGGCACGGTCGCACTCGGGGTCCCGGTCGAGGGAGCGGTGGTCGAGCCCGCCTGAGGCGGTCCGGGTCCGCCCGCCGCGGCGTCCTCAGGCGGTGAGCGCGCCGATCCCCCTGAGCCACCCCGCTACCACCCCGACCGCGACGAGCGCCCCGGCGAGGGCGAGCACCGCGCCCGCCGCGACGACGTCCGGCACGCCCAGGGGCACGGGGCGCGACGTCGTCCGGGGGCCCGAGCCCAAGCCGCGCGACTCGAGCGCGACCGTCAGCCGCTCGGACCGGCGCACCGCCCCGACGAGGAGGGCGAAGGCTGCCGCGCCCAGCGACCGCGGGGAGCGAGGGAGACGGCCGCGACGTCGCCGCGGGTCGCGCACCGCCTGGGCGCAGCGGATCGTGTGCCAGGCGTCGGGAAGCTCGACGAGGAGCCGGTGCGCGGCGAGCACCGCGAACGTCCAGGTCGCCGGGAGGCGGGCGTGCTCGTGCAGGCTCGTCATGAGGCGCACGGGGTCGGTCGTGAGGACGAGCACGAGCGACAGCGCCCCGACGAACAGCGTGCGCAGGGCGAGCGCGGCACCGATCGTGAGCCCGTCCGCGCCGACCGTGAGCGGCCCGAGCACGACGTCGTCGCCGCCCGGCCGGGTGACGACGTTGACGACGAGGAGGCTCGACGCGAAGACCCCGAACGGGACGTGGGCCAGCGCGAGCGTGCGCACCGGCACACGACCGAGCGCGAGCAGGGCTGCGACCGTCAGCAGCCAGGCCGTCGCAGGGGTGACCGGGTCGGTGACGAGCAGCGCGCCGGTGGACAGGAGGAGCACGGTGGCGAGCTTCACCGTCGGGTTCCAGAGTTCGAGGACGGACGGAGAGCGTGCGGTCACGGGGCCACCTCCGCGGGGACGAGCGACCCGGGCTCCGGGGCGCCCGACCCTCCGTCGCGCGCGACGGCGTCGCACGCGGTGTCGAGCGCTCGCACGAGCGCGCCCGGGTCGACGCCGCGCGCACGGCCGGTCCGTGCCCACCAGTCGAGCAGCGGTGGGCGGCGCAGGCCCGCGAGCGCGCACAGCGCGTCGTCGGCGAGGACCGTGGACGGCTCCGCGACCGTGGCGAGCGCGCCGTCCACGATCACGGCCACCCGGTCGGCGACCGCCGCGACGAGCGAGAGGTCGTGCGAGACGACGACCACGGCGCCACCCGCGTCGGCACGCCCCCGCAGCACGCGGACGGCCGCGTGGGCCTGGGCACGGTCCAGGCCGAACGTCGGTTCGTCGGCGAGGAGGACCGGCGGGTCGAGCACGGTCGCCGTCGCGAGAGACAGGCGCCGCTGCTCGCCGCCCGAGAGCCGGTACGGGTTGGCGTCGGCGAGGTGCGCGAGCCCGAACGCGGCGAGGGTCCGGGCGACGCGTGCGTCGACGTCGTCGAGGCGGGCGAGCCGCGCCGACCAGGCGACCTCCTCGCGCACGGTGCGCGCGACGAGCTGGTGCTCGGGGTCCTGGAAGACCATCGCGACGGGATCGCCCGTCGCGGTCGCGACCTCGCCCGTGGTGCGCTCGAGCCCCGCCAGGCCGCGCAGGAGCGTCGACTTGCCGCCCCCGTTGGGCCCGACGACGGCGAGCACCTCGCCCGCGCGGACGTCGAGGTCGACGTCGCGCACGACGGGGCGCTCGCCCCGGCGGGTGCGTCCCGCGCCGAGGCCGCCCCGGTGGACGGCGAGCCCGCGCGCCCGGAGCACGACCGGGCGCGCTGCTGCCGGGGTCGCGTCCAGAGGCCGGTGCGTGGTCGTCGAGCGCACGGGCGAGGCTCGCACGAGGTCGACCAGCCAGTCGTCGGTCTCGGGCGAGCCGAGCGGCCCGGGGGCGCCCGCCTGTTCCAGGCGGACAGCGAGCGGCAGCCAGCACCCCAGGTCGGCGAGGTCGCGCGGGTGCTCGCGCAGGACGCGGTGCGTGGGGCCGTGCGCGACGACCCGGCCCTCACGGTCCAGCACCAGGGTGGCGCCGGGGAGCGCCCCCAGGTCGTCCAGGCGGTGCTCGACGAGCACGACGGAGCGGTGGGGGAGCCTGGCGGGCGCCCCCTCGCCGTCGGGCCCGGGTGTCCGGGCGAGGCCGGCGACGAGCGACCCGACCTCGTGGGCGGCGGCGGGGTCCAGGAGCGCGGTGGGCTCGTCGAGGACGACGAGCTCCGGGTCGGCGACGAGCGCAGCGGCGACCGCGACGCGCTGCGCCTCGCCGCCCGACAGGGCGTGGGTCGGGCGGTCGTGCAGGTGCGCGGCGCCGACCGCGGCGAGCGCGCTGGCCGCGCGGTCGTCCATGGTGCGGGGATCGGCGCCGCGGTTCTCGAGCGCGAACCGCAGCTCCTCGTCCACGCGTGCCAGGCAGAGCTGGTCGCCGGGCCGCTGCTGGACGAGGCCCACGCGGGCGGCGAGCACGGGCGGCGGCACGTCGCGCGGGTCGAGCCCGGCCACGCGCAGCCCGCCCGCGACGGTGCCCGGGAGCGTGTGCGGGACGACGCCGACGAGCGCGCGCAGGAAGGTCGACTTGCCGCACCCGGACGGGCCGAGCACCAGCAGGCTGGTCCCGGCCGGGACGGAGACGTCGACGTCGTCGAGCACCCGGGCGCCGTCGTGCGCGAGGTGCACGGTCAGGTCGTCGGCCGTGACGGCGTCGGGCGGGGCGGCCTCGGGCGTGCCGGAGGCGGCGCGCTCAGCCACGGCGGGCCGCGCCGATCGCGAAGGCGTCGAGGGCGCCGGTGCGGGCGAGCGCGTCACCCAGGAGGCGGGCCGTGAGGCCGCACAGCACGACGCACGACACGACCTGGACCCCCAGCCGGAGCATCGCGTAGTCCTGCCCGAGCCAGCCGAAGCGCACGGCGTTGAAGGCGAACGTGACGAGCGCGGCGCTCACGCCGCACGCGACGAACACCCACCAGCCGAACCGGCGGTAGCGCGTGAGCGCGAACGGCAGCTCGGCGCCGAGGCCCTGGACCAGGCCCACGAGGAGCAGGAGCGGCCCGGCGGGGGAGGCGAGGAAGACGACCTCGACGAGCGCGGCCAGGGTCTCGGCGAGGATGCCGACGCCCGGCTTGCGCACGATGTACGTGGCCAGCGGTCCGACGACGATCCACGCGCCCGCGAGGACGTTCGCGGCGAGGTCCGCGAGCGGGCCCATCGCGAGCTGCAAGGGGGCCCAGAGCTGCACGAACGCCCAGTACACGAACCCGAAGACGACCCCGAGGACGGCGATGAGCACCGTCTCGTGCAGGGTCAGGCCCCGGCGGCGCACGGCACGCCGGGGCGTCGCCGGGCGCGCGCGTCCCGTCGTCCCGGTGGTCGGGTCGTCGGTCGTCCCGACGGCCGCCCCGGGGGCGGCGCTCGGGGTCGTCTGCTGCGGGGTGGTGCGGGGCTCGGCCATGCGGATCCCTCCGTCGGGCCCCCGGGGCGAAGGGTGCACGACGGCACGCCACCGCCTCGGCCCGCACGCACGGCCCGGGCGCGGGGCGCGCGGGCACGAGCGCGCAGGGGACGGTGACGTCGGCCCTGCTCCCTTCGCTGGTACGAACCAGATCAGGTTCCACGGGTCTGCAGGAGGGACGGGTGTCCGGCCTGCACTCTCAGCGCTCGTGCGCTCCCCGGGGGCGTTCGGCCCCGACCCTAGGGCCTCCGTGCGCTCTCGACAATCCCGGTGTCTCAGCCCGCGGGACGGTGCGGGACCGGTCACCACGTCCCGCTCGCGAACCTGGGGCTCCTCACGGCGTGGGCCGCTCCGGACGCCGACCGAGCGGCGCACGCCCGACCTCGGCGACCTTGACTCGCGATCGAACACCTGTTCGAATATCCGGGTGAGATGGGACGGACAGGCGCTCGGCGCGGACGACGGCGCGCTCCCCGGGCTGGAGCGCGTCGGCCTCGTGCGCAGCGTGCGCACGCCCGAGTTCGCGGGGATCACGTTCCACGAGGTGACTGCCAAGAGCGCGCTGTCCAGGGTCCCGGCGATGTCGCGCATGCCGTTCCGCTGGACGGTCAACCCGTACCGGGGCTGCAGCCATGCGTGCTCCTACTGCCTCGCCCCGTCGACCCCCGTGCTCCTGGCCGACGGCACCCAGCGCCCGATCGGCGAGCTGCGTGTCGGCGACGAGATCCTGGGGACCGCGCCGCACGGCGCGTACCGGCGGTACGTACGCACGCGTGTGCTCGACCGCTGGACCACCCGCAAGCGCGCGTACCGCGTGACCCTCGCGGACGGCACGCGGCTCGTCGCGAGCGGCGACCATCGGTTCCTCACGGAGCGCGGCTGGCGCCACGTCGTCGGCGGCCCGGGCCGCCGCGCCCACCTCGCGCTCGGCGACGTGCTCGTCGGCCCGGGCGCCGCGGCGCTCGCTCACGAGGGTGCCGCGCTCGAGGGGCGCGACGTCACCGGCGGCGACGCACTGCGCGTCGACTCGCTGGAAGCCCTCGACGGGCCGGGGAAGGAGACCGAGCTCGTCGACATCACGACCGGCACGCGCGACTTCGTCGCGGCGGGGGTCGTGAGCCACAACTGCTTCGCGCGGCCCACCCACGAGTACCTGGACCTGGACGCGGGCGAGGACTTCGACCGCGAGGTCGTGGTCAAGGTCAACGTCGACGACGTGCTGCGCGCCGAGCTCGGCCGGCGGTCGTGGGGCCGCGAGGCGGTCGCGCTCGGGACCAACACCGACCCCTACCAGCGGGCCGAGGGCCGCTACCGGCTCATGCCCGGCATCATCGACGCCCTCGCAGGGTCCGGCACGCCGCTGTCCGTCCTCACCAAGGGGACGCTGCTGCGCCGCGACCTGCCGCTGCTCGTCGACGCCGCCTCGCGCGTCGAGGTCGGGATCGGCGTCTCGCTCGCGCTCCTCGACCCGGCGCTCCAGGCGAGCGTCGAGCCGGGCACCCCGTCGCCCCGCGCCCGGCTCGACCTCATCCGGGCCGTCCGCGAGGCGGGGCTCCCGTGCGGGGTCATGGTCGCGCCCGTGCTGCCCTGGCTGACCGACTCGACCCGCGCGCTCACCGACCTGCTCGACGCGGTGAAGGACGCCGGCGCGACGGGCGTCACCGTCCTGCCCCTGCACCTCAAGCCCGGCACGCGCGAGTGGTACATGGGCTGGCTCGCGCGCGAGCACCCGCAGCTCGTGCCCGGGTACGAGCGCGTCTACGCGCGCGGCACGTACGCCTCGAAGGCCTACCGGTCGTGGCTGTGGGACCGCGTGCGCCCGATGCTCGAGGCGCGCGGCTTCGCGGTCTCCGGGCACCGCGGTCCCGCGGGCGTCGAGGGTCGCTACCGCCGGGGCGAGCTCGGCGGTCTCGGCGACCGTCACCATGATGCGGGGCCGCCGACGGACGGCGCCTACCCGGCCGGGAGCCTCGCGGGGACGTCCCCGGAGCCCGACGGGCCCGGTCACGACGGCGCCCTCGCGGGCATGCCGGTCGACGGCGGGGGCCTGGACGTCGTCGGCGGGGGAGTGGAGCAGGTCCTGTTCTGACCCGGCGTGGAGGGCCACGCGAGACGCCGACCGGGCGACGCCGCTACCCATGGCGCGCCCTGTGCGCGGCTCAGGAGGTCCGGTCGCCGTGCGGGACGGCACCGACCCGGACGATGTCCGTCCGTGCCACGACCCGGTCCCGGACGTCGGCCAGCGCCACGCGGGCGGGGTCGGCCAGGTACGCGGCGAGCGCGTCGTCGTCGGGCATCTCGATGACCTGGACCTCGGTCGGCAGCGCCGCGTCCTGGCCGGGCAGTGCGCGCACGCGCGACAGCACGCGGCCGCCGTAGACCGGCACCAGCGCGAGGACGTCGTCCTCGTACTCGCGCAACAGGTCGGCGTTGCCCTCCGTGGGCCACAGCAGGACGCACAGGGTCACGTTCGCCTTCACCGTCACGCGTCGCACCCTACGCTCGCGGCGTGAGCAGTCCGGACGAGAGCCCGCGCGGAGGCCCCGACCACGCGCCTCGGCCGCGATGGCCGTCGGTAGCGACTCCGTTCGGGGCCGTCCGGTTCCACACCGAAGGGCTGCCTCTCGGCGACGTGGGCGCGGAGCCAGAGCCCCTGAGCCCTGGCGCTCGTGCCGTGCGCAGCGCCGGCGAGATCGCCGACGTCCGCCTCGTCTGCGGCCCGTTCGACGGGACCGTCCCCGAGGGCTACCCGCCGCTCCTCGCGGCATGGGGCGCGGTCTGGCACGTGCGCGCTCGCGGTCGCCTCGCCCCGTTCCGGCTCAGCGCCGGGCTCGACCAGGTCCCCGCCTCGTGCTCTGCGGCGGCCGACGAGGGGCAGTACCTGTGCGCCGTCTCGATCGACGACGGCACGACGGAGCTGACGATCGGCGGTGACGACGAGGAGTCGCTGCGGCTGCGGTCCCGATCCGCCGACCTGCTCGCGCGCTGGTGGGCGTGCGTGCCGTACCGGCCCGGCACGGCCGAGTGGGAGAACGACGGGCTGGTGAGCACCGGAGCCCTCGACCGGGCACGGGGAGTCTTCTGGAGTCTTCCGGGGCTGGAGCCCGGGGAGGAGTGCGTCGTGCACGCCGCCGTCGCCTGGTCGGTGCTGGACGTGGAGCGCCCGTCCACGTGGTTCGCGGTCGATGTCAGCACGAGATGGCTGCTCGACGAGCTCGTCAGGCCTCCGCGAGGCGTGCCGGGAACCCGCCCGTCGCGACCGGGCCCCAGCGCGTGATCGTCAGGCGCACGAGCGACTTGCCCTGCGTGACCATCGCGGCGCGGTACTCGTCCCAGTCGGGGTGCTCCCCGCTGATGGATCGGTAGTAGTCGACGAGCGGCTCGACGGACTCGGGCAGGTCGATCACCTCGGCCTCGCCGTCGACCTGCACCCACGGGTCGGAGAAGCGCTCGCCCAGCGAGAGCAGCGACGCGCGCGGGTCGCGGCGCACGTTGACGGCCTTCGCGCGCTCCGGGTACGTCGACACCACGATCCGGCCCGCGTCGTCGACCCCGTACGTCACCGGGCTGAGCTGGGGTCGGCCGTCGGCGCGCGTCGTGACCAGGACGCCGTCGTGCCGGGACCGCAGGAACTGCTCGAGCTCGTCGCGCTCGACGCGCCGGTTCGTCGCGATGGTGCGTGCCACGGGGTCACCCTCCTCGTGCGGACGGCGGGCCGATCGGCGCACGCCGGTGCGCCGGCCCGGACGCGCGACGCGGTCGGCGCCCTGGCGGCGCGGCGGCACCGCCACGGTATCCGGTCGAGCCGCCCGCCCGCCCGCACTAGACTCGTCCGGACGCGCGCCCGCCCCCGGGAGCGCGACCCCCACCGCCCACCTGGAAGGAACCCTCCGTGCTGCGCACCCGAACGGCCGGCTCACTGCGGGCCGAGCACACCGGTCAGACCGTCACCCTCACGGGCTGGGTCGACCGTCGGCGCGATCACGGCGGCGTCGCCTTCATCGACCTGCGGGACGCCTCCGGGATCGCCCAGGTCGTCATCCGCGACGAGGCCGTCGCGCACCCGCTGCGCAACGAGTTCGTCCTCCAGGTGACCGGCGAGGTCTCGCGCCGCCCCGACGGCAACGAGAACCCGTCCCTGCCGACGGGCGAGATCGAGGTCGTCGCGAGCGACGTCGTCGTGCTCAACACGTCCGAGGCGCTGCCGTTCCAGGTCTCCACGGCGCTCGCGGACACCGAGACGATCGGCGAGGAGGCGCGTCTCAAGCACCGTTACCTCGACCTGCGCCGTCCCGCCCCCGCGCACGCGCTGCGCCTGCGCGCCAAGGTCAACCAGGCCGCGCGCCGCGTGCTCGACGCCGAGGAGTTCGTCGAGATTGAGACGCCGACCCTCACGCGCTCGACGCCCGAGGGCGCGCGCGACTTCCTCGTGCCCGCGCGCCTCGCGCCCGGTTCCTGGTACGCGCTGCCGCAGTCGCCGCAGCTCTTCAAGCAGCTGCTCATGGTCGCGGGCATGGAGCGCTACTACCAGATCGCACGCTGCTACCGCGACGAGGACTTCCGCGCCGACCGCCAGCCCGAGTTCACGCAGCTCGACGTCGAGATGAGCTTCGTCGAGCAGGACGACGTCATCGCCCTCGCGGAGAAGATCCTCGTCGCGCTGTGGGAGCTGATCGGGTACACGATCCCGACGCCGATCCCGCGCATGACGTTCCACGACGCCATGCGCCTCTACGGGTCGGACAAGCCCGACCTGCGCTTCGGCAACCCCCTCGTCGAGCTCACGGACTACTTCAAGGACACGCCGTTCCGCGTGTTCCAGGCGGAGTACGTGGGCGCCGTCGTCATGGCGGGCGGGGCCTCGCAGCCGCGCCGCCAGTTCGACGCCTGGCAGGAGTGGGCCAAGCAGCGCGGCGCCCGCGGGCTCGCGTACGTCACGTTCCAGGAGGACGGGACGCTCGCCGGTCCGGTCGCCAAGAACCTGTCCGACGCCGAGCGCGAGGGCCTGCGTGACGCGACCGGCGCGCAGCCGGGCGACGCGGTGTTCTTCGCCGCGGGCAAGACGTCGGACTCGCGCGCGCTGCTCGGTGCCGCGCGCCAGGAGATCGCGAAGCGCACGGGTGCCATCGACGAGGACGCCTGGGCGTTCGTCTGGATCGTCGACGCGCCGCTGTTCAAGCCGACGGGCGAGGACGACGACGTCGACCTCGGTCACTCGGCCTGGACCGCCGTGCACCACGCGTTCACGTCGCCCACCCCCGACTGGGTCGACACGTTCGAGCAGAACCCGGGCGAGGCGCTCGCCTACGCGTACGACATCGTGTGCAACGGCAACGAGATCGGCGGCGGCTCGATCCGTATCCACCGCCGCGACGTGCAGGAGCGCGTGTTCGACGTCATGGGCATCGGGCCCGAGGAGGCTCAGGAGAAGTTCGGCTTCCTCCTCGACGCGTTCAAGTTCGGCGCGCCGCCGCACGGCGGGATCGCGTTCGGCTGGGACCGCATCGTCGCGCTGCTGACGAAGTCGGACTCGATCCGCGACGTCATCGCGTTCCCGAAGTCGGGTGGCGGGTTCGACCCGCTCACGCAGGCCCCGGCGCCGATCACGCCCGAGCAGCGCAAGGAGGCGGGCGTCGACGCGGAGCCCGCATCCCCGGCCCGCGACGGCCAGGAGCGCGACGACGCCTGACCCCGGTCTCTGCCGAGGGCGTGCCACCCGTCCGGGGGCACGCCCTCGGCGCGTCCAGGCCCGTGGGTGGTCGTGGTCGCCCTCGTCGTCGTGGCAGATCTTGAGCCGATCCTGAGGTTCCGCTGCGTCGACGCGGCGCCTGCGTCGCGTCGGGACGCGCAGAGTCGGTCTCGTAGATCCCTCCCGACACACGAGGCCATGATGACCGCACTGATGACCGACCGGCCTCCGGCCGGCGTCGGCCAGCCCGCGCCGCTCGGCAAGGAGCTCGACCGCTACCACTTCACCCCGGACGACCTCGTCGTGCACGAGCCGGTGCGCCGCTCGACGATCGGCGCTGTCATCCCCGCGTACAACGAGGGTTCGACGATCAAGGCGGTCCTCAAGGGCCTCCTGCGCCAGACCCGCGTCCCGGACGCGGTGCACGTGGTCGTCAACAACACCAGCGACCGCACCTTCGCCAAGGCGTCGAAGCTCGCCGGCGAGCGCACAGTGCGACGCCGTGGCGTGGAGCAGACGACGCGCGTCTACGTCCACGACCTCGGCGCCCTCCCCGACAAGAAGGTCGGTGCGCTCAACTACGGATTCCGCCTTGTCCAGGGCGCGGACTACCTGCTCGGCGTGGACGGCGACACCGTCATGGCCAAGGACGCCGTCGAGCGGCTCGAGGCCGAGATGGCCTCCGACCCCCGCATCGGCGGGATCTCGGCCATCTACACCGTGGACAACGTGTCTCCGCGCGGCGCGGTCGCCCGGTTCCTGCTCACCGGGCAGCGCGCCCAGTTCGCCGCGTTCAACATGCAGAACCTGCTGCGCGGCCGGAACATGGCCGTCCTCGGCGGCCAGGCGTCCCTCTTCCGGATGTCCGCTCTCGACGCCGTGATGCGCGCCCACCACCAGCGCCACCCCTGGGTCTCCGACTCGGAGGTCGAGGACTCCCTCCTCAGCCTGCAGATCAAGTCCCTCGGATACTCGACGAAGATCTCCGCGACCGCGCGTGCCACCGTCGGCGGCATGACCACGCTCCGGGCGCTCGACGGCCAGCAGGTCAAGTGGAACTACGGTGCCATCGACCTGATGTGGCCCGGGCAGCGCGGCGACACGCGGGGCCAGCCCTTCCATCCCCACCTGCGCCTGCGGTGGATGGAGAACGTCGGCATGCTCGTCAACGCCGTCACGCGCCTCCTCTTCGGCCTGCTCGTCGCCGGAGCGCTGAGCTTCCACGCCTTCGAGTTCTCGCCGGTCTGGCTCGTCCCGCCGGTCGTCGCCGTGGCCCTGAACGTACGGACCGCCCTCTCGATCAAGGACCGCACGTGGCGCGACGTGCTGTTCGCGGCCACCCTCGTGCCCGCGGAGCTCTACATGTGGATCCGGGTCGGGCACTTCGCGCGCGCGTGGGCGAAGTTCCTCGCGCGGTCGCGGACGGACAACTGGGCGGCGCAGGCGAAGGCGGAGCGCGGAAGCGGCTGGGCGTTCCTGAGCCCCTTGCTCGTCGCCCTCGTCGGGCTGGTCTTCGTGCTCTGGGCCTGGACGATCCTCCCGCCGGACGCCCGGTCCTCGGTGCTGGCCGTCGGGTGGCCGGTCCTCGGGATCGTCACCATCGCCCAGACCGTCTTCATGCTGCGCCGGCTGGTGCGGCGCCATCACGGACTCGTCGCGTGAAGGACGACCTGCGCAGGGCCTGGACGGCGCTCGCGGACGACCTCGACGGGGACGCGCAGGCGGTCCGACGCTTCTTCGTGGCCTACCGGGATCTCCTCGTCCCGCGGATCGAGGCTGCGGCCGCCGCGCTGGCCCGCGGTGACGAGGGGGAGGCGCGCCGCATGCTCCTGACGGTGCGGTCCACGTCGCTCATGGTGGGTGCCGAAGAGGTGGCCGCGGCGGTCACGCGCGTTCTCGACCGGAGCGGTGTGCGCCGCGTCGCGGACGAGCGCCGGGCGCTCGACGAGCTGCGTGCCGTCGCCCGCACCGTGCTCGAGGAGGTGACCTGGCTGCTGAGCGACCCGCCGACGACGCTCGGTCAGCCCATCGGGTCGAAGCGGTAGCCGACCCCTCGTACCGTGCGGATCCATCGCGGCGTCGTCGGGCCGTCGCCGAGCTTGCGGCGGAGGTTGGCGACGTGGACCTCCACGCTGCGGCGGTCGGCGTCCGTGACGTAGGTGCCGGCGTCGTACTCCTCTCCCCACAGGACGCGGACGAGCTCGTTCCGGCTCACGACACGGCCCGACGCCTCGACGAGCGCGCCGAGGATGTCGTACTCGCTGCGCGTGAGGTGGACCGCCGAGCCGTCGACCGTGGCGGTCCGCCGCGGCACGTCGAGAAGGAGGCCGTCCGCGCCGACGAGATCCGGCTCGCCGGGCGGCGGGGCCGTGCGCGGCCGGTCCACGCCCTCCGCGGGCGTGCCGTGGCGTGGTCGCCGCAGGAGAGCCTCGATGCGGGCGCGCAGCTCGCGCGGCCGGAACGGCTTGGTCTGGTAGTCGTCCGCGCCGGCGTCGAGACCCAGGAGCGTGTCGATCTCGTCGGTGCGCGCCGTGAGCATGACCACGTACGTGTCCGACACGCGGCGGATGCGACGGCATACCTCGAACCCGTCGATGTCCGGGAGGCTGACGTCGAGGGTCGTCACCACAGGGTCGGTACGCCGGACGAGCTCGACGCCCTCGACGCCTGTCGCCGCCGCCTCGGTCGTGAATCCCGCCTGTCCGAGCACCGTCTGGAGGAGTTCACGGATCTCCGCGTCGTCCTCGACGATGACCGCGGTGCGGTTGTCGTCCGCCATCCGTCTCCCCCCGTGTGACCGGTGTGCTGCCGACCACCGTAACCGCAGGTGGCGGTGCCCGCGCACGAACGACACCCGACAGGGCCTCTTCCGGGCGGGTGATCTCAGTGCGTGATCGCGAGCTTGCGGTGCACCCAGCGCAGCGGGCGGGGTGCCCACCAGTTGAACCGGCCGAGCAGCGTCATCGTCGCGGGGACCAGGAGCAGGCGGACGATCGTCGCGTCGATGAGCACCGCGACGGCGAGCGCGAACCCGACCTCCTTGATGACGAGGAGGTCTCCGAAGACGAAGCCCGCGAACACGACGATGATGATCGCCGCCGCGGACGTGATGATCCGGCCGGAGCGCTGGAGCCCCAGGCGCACCGCCTCGTCGTTGGGGTGCCCGGCGTCGTAGAGCTCCTTGACGCGCGCCAGCAGGAACACCTCGTAGTCCATGGCGAGGCCGAACGCGAAGGCGACGACGAGCGCGACCACGTACGTCTCGATCCCCCCGACCGAGGAGAAGTCGAGCAGGCCCTCGAGGTGCCCGTCCTGGAACACCCAGACGAGCACGCCGAGCGAGGCCGCGAGCGAGAGCGCGTTCGTGAGGAGCGCCTTGACCGGCACCACGACGGACCCCGTCATGAGGAACAGCAGCGCGAGCGTCGCGCCCACGACGATGCCGACGGCCCACCACACGCGCTCACCGAGCGCGTCGAGGAAGTCGACCTGGCCGGCCGCCTGCCCGGTGACCCACACGTCGAAGGCGCTGTCGGTCGCCCGCACCTCGCGCACGACCGACACCGCCTCCGGCCCGCCGGCGTCGTCCGCGTCGACGTGCACGCCCACGACGGCGTAGTCGCCGAGCGGTGCCGCGGGGTCGACGCTCGTGACGCCGTCCAGCCCGGCGACCTCGTCCGCCCACGCCTGCGCCTCCTCGACGCTCGCGTCGACCACGGCCACCACCTGGGCGCTCTCGCTCGAGGGGTACTGCGCGGCGAGCTCGTCGACGAACTCGCGTTGTGGGGAGCCCTGGGGGAGCAGCTCGATGCCGGAGTTGCGCATGTGCAGCCCGAGGACGGGCAGGGCGAGGACGACGAGCACGACGACCGTCGTCAGCAGCACCCACACCGGGTGACGCTGCACGCGCGCCGCGAGCCGGGAGAACGCGCCCTCGTCGGACTGCACGTCCGCGGTCCGGGCGAGCACGCGGCGCAGGCCGGGGACGCGGCCGAGGACGCCGGGCTTCGCGAGGCGGCGGCCCGAGAACGCGAGCAGCGCGGGGACGAGCGTGAGCGCCGTCGCGACGGCGACGAGGACGACACCGAGGCCGCCGGCGCCGACGGACCGCAGGATGTCCGGGCGGAACACCATGAGCCCGGCGATCGAGATCGCGACGGTGAGCGCGGAGAACGCGACGGTGCGGCCCGCCGTCTCCATCGTGCGCACGAGCGCCGCGTGGACCACGCCGTCCCCGCGGCGTCGCCGCAACGCCGGGTCGTCGCCGGCCTCGATGAGGCGGTGCAGCTCCTCCCGGAACCGAGAGACGACGAGCAGCCCGTAGTCGATCGAGAGCCCGAGCCCGAGCAGGGTGACGACGTTGACCACGGACGCGTCGACGTCGAGCACGTACGTGAGGCCCAGCAGCACGCCGAGCCCCGTCCCGATGGAGGCGACGGCCCCCGCCATCGGCATCGCGGCCGCGAGGAACCCGCCGAAGACGAGCACCATGATGAGCAGCGCGACCGGCAGGGCGAACTTCTCACCGGTCGTGAGGTCCTCCTCCACCTGGCCCGTGATGGCGTCGACGATGAGCGCGTTCGACCCGACGAGCCCCGTCGCCTCCCCGGCGGCGTCGGGCGCGGCCTCCGCGAGGACGCCGGGCACCGCGTCGAGCTGCTCGACGACGCGCTCGGCCACGGCGTCCGTGCGCTCGGCGTCGAGGTCCGTGCGCAGCGTCACCACGGTGAGGAACCCGTCCCCGTCGCTCGCGACGAGCGACTGCGCGGCCGGGTCCTCCACGCCGCCGGGGATCACGTACGGGTTGATGACCGTGTCCACGCCCTCGATCGCGACGAGGTCCGCGTTCACCTCGGTCATGGCCTCCACGACCTGCGCGTCCGCCGGGTCGACATCGCTCACCAGCAGCGTGATCTCCGGGCCGCCCTCGTCGTTCTCGGCGAGGATCTCGGTCGCGCGCTCGCTGTCCGACCCGGGGATGGAGGGCGCCCCCGTGGTCACCCGGTCGAACACGCTCTCGCCGTGCACGCCGAACAGCGCGAGCGCGAAGCCGAGCCCGGTGAGCACGACCCACACGACGACCGTGAGACGGGGATGACGGGCGACACGACGACCGAGGCTCGAGAACACGAGCGCCAGCATCCCATCCGCCCGCGCCGCGTGTCAGATCCCTCGCGACGCTGTGGACGACGCTCACCCGACCTCCCCACACCGACGGCGTCCGGGAGCGTGGGCGGCGGTGCGTAGGCTCGGGGCATGTCCACCGGTGATCTGTTCGGCGGCGACCTCTTCGGCGCCGCCACCTCCGGCGCGCAGGGCACGCCGCGACCCGGACCGGGGGCCCCGCTCGCCGTGCGCATGCGTCCCGCCGCCCTCGACGAGGTCGCGGGCCAGGCGCACCTGCTCGTCCCCGGCTCGCCCCTGCGGCGACTCATCGAGTCGGACGCGTCCGGCGGCCGTGCCGCGCCCGGCTCCGTCATCCTCTGGGGCCCGCCCGGCACCGGCAAGACGACGCTCGCCTACCTCATCGCGACCGCGTCCGGCCGCCGCTTCGTCGAGCTCTCCGCCGTCACCGCGGGGGTCAAGGACGTGCGCACCGTCGTCGAGGACGCCCGCCGCCGCCTCGCGACCGGCGGCGACGAGACCGTCCTGTTCATCGACGAGGTGCACCGCTTCTCCAAGTCCCAGCAGGACGCGCTCCTGCCGAGCGTCGAGAACCGCTGGGTCACGCTCGTCGCGGCGACCACCGAGAACCCGAGCTTCTCCGTCAACTCGCCCCTGCTCTCCCGCTCGCTCCTGCTCACGCTCCAGCCGCTCGGGGACGACGACGTCCGCGCCCTCGTGCGCCGCGCCGTCGCCGACGACCGGGGGCTCGCCGGCCTCGTCGCGCTCACCGACGAGGCGGAGGACCACCTCGTGCGCCTCGCGGGCGGCGACGCGCGCAAGGCGCTCACCGTGCTCGAGGCGGCGGCCGGCGCCGCGCTCTCGGACGCCCCGGTCCCGGTCGCCGCGGCAGCCTCGGAGGACGCGGCTGCCGACGGGGACGGCGAGCCCGGGACGGACCGCGCGTCGTCCGGCCCCGTGAGCGTCGACCTCGAGGCCGTCGAGCGCGCCGTCGACGTCGCCGCCGTGCGCTACGACCGCGACGGCGACCAGCACTACGACGTCGTGTCCGCGTTCATCAAGTCGATGCGCGGCTCCGACGTCGACGCCTCCCTGCACTACCTCGCGCGCATGATCGCGGCGGGGGAGGACCCGCGCTTCATCGCCCGGCGCATCGTCATCGCGGCCGCGGAGGACGTCGGCATGGCCGACCCGTCTGCGCTCCAGACCGCCGTCGCCGCCGCCCAGGCCGTCCAGCTCGTCGGCATGCCCGAGGGGCGGATCGTCCTCGCGGAGGCCGTCGTGCACCTCGCGACCGCGCCCAAGTCCAACGCCGCCTACCTCGGGATCGACGCGGCGCTCGCGGACGTGCGCGCCGGGAAGGCCGGGTCCGTCCCGACGCACCTGCGCGACGCGCACTACCCGGGCGCGAAGCAGCTCGGGCACGGCACCGGCTACCGGTACGCGCACGACGCGCCCCACGGCGTCGCGGCGCAGCAGTACCTCCCCGACACCCTCGTCGGGTCGCGGTACTACACGCCGACCGACCGCGGCTACGAGCGCCAGGTCTCCGACCGCCTCGGGCGGATCCGGGACATCCTGGCGCAGGACGAGCCGGTGCGCTGACCTGCCGGGGATCGCCACCTCGGGGGTGCGGTAGACTTCTCAGGTTGCCTTCACGGCGACCACCTGGGACCTCGGCCCCGACCCGCCGTCTCTCCCCTCGGAGAGGCGCGTGGTCCATCGGCTGGTCCCGCACCCGGACCCGACCTCTCGGGACCAGGTGTGACGTCAGTACACACACGACAGGAATGAGATACCGCTGTGACGTCTGTCAAGCGCTCGCGCCGCCAGGTCCGCCTGAGCCGCGCCCTGGGCATCGCCCTCACCCCGAAGGCCGTCAAGCACTTCGAGAAGCGCCCGTACCCCCCGGGTGAGCACGGCCGCGCCCGCCGCCGCACTGAGTCGGACTACGCGGTCCGTCTCCGTGAGAAGCAGCGTCTGCGCGCCCAGTACATGCTCCGCGAGAAGCAGCTCGCGCGTGCGTACGAGGAGGCCCGCAAGGACAAGGGTCTGACCGGTGAGGCGCTCGTCGAGAACCTCGAGACCCGCCTCGACGCGCTCGTGCTGCGCGCCGGCTTCGCCCGCACCATCCTCCAGGCGCGCCAGGCGGTCACGCACCGCCACATCCTCGTCGACGGCAAGATCGTGGACCGCCCGTCGTTCCGCGTGAAGCCCGGCCAGACCCTCCAGGTCAAGCCGAAGAGCCAGGCGACGACGCCGTTCCAGGTCGCGGCCGCGGGCGCGCACCGCGACGTCCTGCCGGCCGTCCCGGGCTACCTGGACGTCCAGCTCGAGAAGCTGAGCGCGATCCTCACGCGTCGCCCGAAGCGCGCCGAGGTCCCCGTGCAGTGCGAGGTCCAGCTCGTCGTCGAGTACTACGCTCGCTGACCCTCGCTCCGGACGCCTCGCTCACCGCTTCGTCGGCGAGCGAGGCGTTCGTGCGTCCGGACCGGTGCGCACGCCGCACCGCGGCGACGCCTCGTCGTGTCGTGCCCGACGGCGGTCCCCGCCCTGGTGCGGGTAGTGTTTCGCGGAGTCGTGGGCACGTCCGCGAGGACCCCGCGACGAGGTGGACCGTCCCGCGCACGACGCGCGACGTCCGTGCACGACGCACCCTGACTGGCACTGGAGGAAGAATGTCCCTGGGAGACGTGGCCGGCCTCATCGCAGCCATCGCGTTCGTGCTGCTCGTCGGCCTGCTCGCGGTGCCGCTCCTCAAGCTCGGCCGCGTGCTCGACGAGGCGCGCGCGAGCATCAAGGAGGTCACGGACCACTCGGTCCCGATCCTCGACGAGGCCGCGACGACCGTCGCCACGACCAACAGCCAGCTCGTCAAGGTCGACACGATCACGACGTCGGCCGCCCAGGTGAGCGAGAACGTCTCGGCGCTCACGGGGCTGTACGCCGCGACGTTCGGCGCCCCGCTGGTCAAGGTCGCCGCGTTCACCTACGGCGTGCGCCAGGCGGCCGCCCGCTCGTTCGGCCGACGCCGTCCTTCGGACGGCGCCGGGCGTGCCGAGGGGTCGCGCTGATGCGCCGCGTCTTCTGGGTCGGCGTCGGGGTCGCGATCACGGTCGTGGTCGTCGTCCGCGGCAAGAAGATCCTCGCGCGGTACGCGCCCGCGTCGCTCGTGGACCAGGCGACGGAGCAGGTCAACGGCCTGGGCGAGAAGGTCGTGGAGATCGCCCGCGACTTCCGCACCGAGTTCACGCTCGCGCGCGACGCGCGCGAGCAGGAGCTCATGGCGGCGCTCCTCGCCGAGGGCCAGGAGGACCCGGACGTCGTCCGAGCGCGCCGCGCGGCCGGCCGCCACGCGCGCCCGGCCGCGGGAGACCCCAGCCCGTTCGACGACACGGACGACGTCGAGGACCTCCTCGGTTACTCCTTCTAGGACGCGCGGCCCGGCCGCCGCGACCCACAGCAAGCACCCCGCACGACCCACCGACTGCCCGAAGGACATCATGCGCACCGCCGAGATCCGCAAGCGCTGGCTCGACTACTTCGCCGACCGCGACCACACCGTCGTGCCCTCGGCGTCGCTCGTCTCCCCGGACCCGTCCACGCTGTTCACCATCGCGGGCATGGTCCCGTTCATCCCGTACATGACGGGCGAGCAGACCCCGCCGTGGGACCGTGCGACGAGCGTCCAGAAGTGCGTGCGCACGCTCGACATCGACGAGGTCGGCAAGACGACCCGCCACGGCACGTTCTTCCAGATGAACGGCAACTTCTCCTTCGGTGACTACTTCAAGGAAGGCGCGATCACCTACGCCTGGGACCTCGTCACGGGCTCGCGCGAGGAGGGCAAGTACGGGTTCGACCCGGAGACCGTCTGGGTGACCGTCTACCACGACGACGACGAGGCGCGGCAGCTCTGGAAGCGGATCGCCGGCCTGCCGGACGAGCGCATCCAGGCGCGCGGCAAGAAGGACAACTACTGGTCCACGGGCCAGCCCGGTCCCGCCGGCCCGTGCTCGGAGATCTACATCGACCGCGGCCCGGAGTTCGGTCAGGAGGGTGGCCCCGTCGTCGACGAGGACCGCTACCTCGAGATCTGGAACCTCGTGTTCATGCAGTACGCGATCGACGACGTGAAGTCGAAGGAGGAGTTCCGGATCGTCTCGGAGCTCGCGCGCAAGAACATCGACACGGGGATGGGCCTGGAGCGCGTCGCCTACCTGCTCCAGGGCAAGGACAACCTCTACGAGATCGACGAGGTGTTCCCCGTCATCGCGGCCGCCGAGGCGCTCTCGGGCAGGCGCTACGGTGCGAACCAGGAGGACGACGTGCGCATGCGCGTCGTGGCCGACCACGTCCGCTCGGCCCTCATGATCATGAGCGACGGCGTGCGCCCGTCCAACGAGGGCCGCGGCTACGTGCTGCGCCGCCTGCTGCGCCGCTCCGTGCGCGCGATGCGTCTGCTGGGCGTGGAGGACCGCGCGATGCCGGCGCTGCTCCCGGTGAGCCGCGACGCGATGGCGCCGTCGTACCCGGAGGTCGCGACCGACTTCGAGCGCATCTCGACCGTCGCCTACACCGAGGAGGACGCGTTCCGCCGCACCCTCACCTCGGGGACGACGATCCTGGACACGGCCGTCACCAAGGCCAAGGCCGCCGCGGAGACGGGCGGGGTGCCGCTGCTCGGCGGCGACCAGGCGTTCGCCCTGCACGACACGTACGGCTTCCCGATCGACCTCACGCTCGAGATGGCCGCCGAGCAGGGCGTCCAGGTCGACGAGAAGGCGTTCCGCGCGCTCATGACCGAGCAGCGTCAGCGCGCCCGCGCCGACGCGCTCGCCAAGCGCTCGGGCGGGGTGGACACGGCCGCCTACGAGTCGCTCGCGGGCGAGCTCTCCGCGCCGGTGGAGTTCCTCGGCTACACCGAGTCCTCGGCCGCCGTGCGCGTGGCCGGGCTGCTCGTCGACGGCGTGCCCGCGCCCGCCGCGACCGCGCCCGCCGACGTCGAGGTCGTGCTCGACCGCACGCCGTTCTACGCGGAGGCCGGCGGCCAGCTCGCCGACCACGGCACGATCGTGCTCGACGGCGGCGCGACCATCGAGGTCGACGACGTCCAGCGCCCGATCAAGGGCCTGTCGGTGCACCGCGGCCGCCTCGTCGAGGGGACCGCGGCGCTCGGCGACCCCGGCACCGCGACGATCGACCGGGACCGCCGCAAGGCGATCAGCCGCGCCCACTCGGCGACGCACATGATCCACAAGGCCCTCCAGGAGTCGCTCGGCAAGGACGCGACCCAGGCCGGGTCGGAGAACGCGCCGAGCCGCATCCGGTTCGACTTCCGTCGCTCGTCGGCCGTGCCCGCGGGTGCCCTGTCGGAGATCGAGGAGCGGGTCAACACCCAGCTCCAGGAGAACCTCGAGGTCACGGACCAGCTCATGCCGATCACCGAGGCGCGCGCCCTGGGCGCGATGGCGCTGTTCGGCGAGAAGTACGGCGACGTCGTCCGCGTGGTGTCGATCGGCGGCGACTGGTCGCGCGAGCTGTGCGCGGGCACGCACGTGCAGCAGACGGGCCAGCTCGGCCTGGTGACGCTGCTCGGCGAGTCGTCGATCGGCTCGGGCGTGCGGCGCGTCGACGCGCTCGTCGGCGACGGCGCGTACGGGTTCCAGGCCAAGGAGCACGCGCTCGTGGGTCAGCTCACCGGTCTGCTCAACGTGCGGACCGAGGAGCTGCCGGACCGCGTGGGCGCGCTCGTGTCCCGTCTGCGCGACGCCGAGAAGGAGCTCGCGCAGCTCCGGCAGGGCCAGCTCCTCGCGGTGGCCGGCACGCTCGCCGCGGGCGCGGAGCTCGCGGGCGGCACGCGCGTCGTCGTGCACGATGCCGGCGAGGTCGCCTCCGCGGACGACCTCCGCGCGCTCGCGCTCGACGTGCGCGGCCGCCTCGGCGAGTCCGAGCCCGCGGTCGTCGCCGTCGGCGGCGTCGCGAAGGGCCGCCCGCAGGTGGTCGTCGTGACCAACGCGTCGGCCCGGGCCGCCGGCCTGCGCGCGGGCGTGCTCGCCAAGGCGGCCGCCCAGACGCTCGGCGGTGGTGGCGGCGGCAAGGACGACATGGCCCAGGGCGGCGGGACGGACGTGTCCGCGCTGCCCGCCGCGCTCCAGGCCGTGCGCGACGGCGCCGCGGTCGCCGCGTGACAGGCGTCCCCCGGCTGCCCGGTGACGACGAGCGCGCCCCCCTCACGCGGGGGGCGCGCCTCGCCGTCGACGTCGGCAGCGTGCGCGTCGGGCTCGCGGCGAGCGACCCCGACGGGCTCGTGGCGACCCCGGTCGAGACGCTCGCGCGCGACACGCGCACCGGCGCCGCGGTCCCGTCGGACATCGCACGGATCGCGGCCGAGGTCGAGGAGCGCGGGGCACGCGTGGTCTACGTGGGCCTCCCTCGCCACCTCTCCGGGAGCGAGGGTGCCGCCGCCCAGGGCGCGCGGGCGTACGCTGGACGGGTGGCACGCGTCGTCGCACCGGTGCCGGTGCACCTCGTCGACGAGCGGATGTCGACCGTCAGCGCCCACCAGGCACTGCACGCGTCGGGACGCGCCGGCAAGAAGCACCGCAGCGTCGTCGACCAGGCCGCCGCCGTTATCATTCTGCAATCCGCTCTCGACGCCGAGCGGGGCGCGGGGGCGCGCGCCGGAGAACCTGTAGACCCGACAGGAGACCACCGACCGTGACCGACCTGTTCGAACGGCCCGCCGTCCAGGGCGAGCAGCAGCCCGCGCGCTCGTCGCGCTCGGAGCAGCGTGCCCGCCGTGCGGCGAAGAAGCGACGCCAGCGCCGGCGCCGCCGCGCCCTCGTGGTGCTGCTCGTCTCCCTCCTCGTGGTGGGCGGTGCGGGGTACCTCCTGCTCAACAACGCCTCCGACCTCTTCGGGTTCGACAACCCGCTCGAGGCCAAGGACTTCGAGGGCCCGGGCACCGACCCCGTCGACGTGGTCATCGAGCCCGGCTCGACCGGCCGCGACATGGGCGCGGTGCTGACCGAGGCGGGCGTCGTCGCCAGCTCGGCGGCGTTCGCCAAGGCGTTCGAGGAGAACCCCAACGCGGGGAAGATCCAGCCGGGCACCCACACCCTCCTTCTCGGAATGCCTGCCAAGGACGCCGTCGCGCGCCTCGTCGCGAACGACTCGCGCGTCGAGACGAAGATCACCATTCCCGAGGGCTACACGGTCAAGCAGATCCTCGAGAAGGCGTCCTCCGTGACGGACATCCCGGTCGCCGACTTCGAGGCCGCCATGGCCGACACCGCCGCGACGGGCCTGCCGGCCGAGGCCAACGGCAACTACGAGGGCTGGCTCTACCCGACGACGTACGTCCTCGAGCCCGGAGATGTCAACGCCACGGGCATCATCCAGAGCATGGTGAGCCAGACCACGAGCGAGCTCGCCGACCTCGGTGTCCCGCCGGAGCGCTTCCAGGAGGTGCTCACGATGGCGTCGATCGTCGAGTGGGAGGGCAAGAACGCGGAGCAGCGGGGGATGGTCGCGCGCGTGATCTACAACCGCATCGAGGACGGCATGCCGCTCGGCATGGACGCGATCGACGTCTACGGGCTCGGCAAGCCGGCCAACCAGATCACGAGCGAGGAGTTCCAGAACCCCGACCTGCCCTATGCGTCGCGCGTCCACCAGGGCCTGCCCCCGACCCCGATCGGGAGCCCCAGCCGGGAGAGCGTGGAGGCGGTCATGAACGCCCCCGCCGGCCCGTGGCTCTGGTACGTCACGGTCAACCTGGAGACCGGCGAGACGAAGTTCACGGACAAGTACGCGGAGTTCGAGCAGTTCAAGCAGGAGTACCGGCAGTGGGTCGCGGAGAACGGCGGGTGAGCGCGAGGCGCGCGCCGCGGCGGGCGGCCGTCCTCGGCCACCCCGTCGCGCACTCGCTGTCCCCGGTGCTGCACCGGGCCGCGTACGACGCCCTCGGCCTCGACGGCTGGACGTACGAGGCGATCGACACGACCGAGGAGCAGCTCCCGGCGCTGGTCAACGGGCTCGACGCGTCGTGGGCGGGTCTCAGCCTGACCATGCCGCTCAAGCACGCGGTGATCCCGCTGCTCGATCACGTCGACCCGCTCGCGAACGTCGTGGGCGCCGTGAACACGCTCGTCGTGCAGCCCACGGGCGGCCGGCGTCCCACGTTCGTAGGGACGAACACCGACGTGCACGGGCTCGTCGCCGCGCTCCGCGAGGGACTGGGGGAGCGGGACGCGAGGACCGCCGTCGTGCTCGGCGCGGGCGCGACGGCCGCCTCCACGCTGGCCGCCCTCGCCGAGCTCGGCTGCACCGCGCCGACGGTCCTGGTGCGCTCGCTCGGGCGGACCGGCACGCTCCAGCGCGCCGCGCACCGCATGGGCGTCGAGCCGCGGTTCGAGATCCTCGACGCGTCGTCCTCGGCGCTCGTCGATCGCCTCGGGCAGGCCGACGTCGTCGTCGCGACCCTTCCGTCGCGCGCGGCCGACCCGGTCGCGGAGGCGCTGGCACAGGCGGCCGCGCCGGTCGCGGGCGTGCTGCTCGACGTCGTCTACGACCCCCGTCCCACGGCGCTCTCCGTGGCGTGGGACACGGCGGGCGGCATCGTCGTGGGCGGCGAGCGCATGCTCCTGCACCAGGCGGCCGAGCAGGTGCGCCTCATGACCGGCAAGGTGGCCCCGCTCACCGCGATGGACCAGGCGCTCGAGGCCGCCCTCGGCGTCGCGGCCTGACGGCCGGTCGGAGACCGTCGGTCAGGACCGCGGGCCGGACGCCGCTGTCAGGCGATCGCGTACGCCCGGAGCGCCGCGTCGCCGAGCACGGCGGT
>NZ_JNBQ01000048.1 GCF_001019615.1 Cellulosimicrobium funkei
TCGCGTTCCACTGCGCCCTGCTGCACGCGCCGCGTCTCCTCGTCCTCGACGAGCCGACGTCCGGTGTCGACCCGCTCGCGCGGGCGCGCGCGTGGGACGCGATCCACGCGCAGGCCGACGCGGGCGTCGGCGTCCTCGTGACGACGCACCACCTCCAGGAGGCCGAGCAGTGCGACCGCCTGCACGTCCTGTCGCGCGGGCGCTCCGTGGCGTCGGGCACGGTCGCCGACGTCGTGGGCGGCCGGGAGGCGGTCGTCGTGCGGTCCCGGGCCTGGCAGGCGGCGTTCGCGGCGCTCGACGCCGCAGGCCTGCCCGTCATGCTCGACGGCCGCGCGGCGCGCGTGGCGGGGACGCCGCCCGCGACGGTCCGGCACGCGCTCGCCGCGGCGGGCGTCGCCGCGACGTGCGACGTCGTGCCCGCGACGCTCGAGGAGACCATGGTGCTCGTGGACCGCGCGTCGGCGACCCCGGCGGGTGCGGCGTGAGCGGGCGGCGAGGGCGACGCCCGGGCCGCTCGGACACGCGCTCCGACATCCTGTCCGCCGCACGGGACGCGTTCGCGGAGCACGGCTACGACCGCGCGACGGTCCGCGACATCGCCACCCGGGCGGGGGTCGACGCCGCGATGGTCCACCACTGGTTCGGGACGAAGGAGAGGCTCTTCCAGGCCGCCGTCGACGTGCCCTTCGACCCGCAGGAGCTCCTCCTCGACGGCGCGCCCGACGACGTGGCGCGCCTGGGCGAGCACGTCGTCCGCACGCTCCTGCGCGCCTGGGACTCGCCGCGCGGGCGGGTCGCGCTCGCGCTCCTGCGCTCGGCGACGAGCTCCGAGCGAGCCGCGCGGATGCTGCGCGAGTTCGTGCTGGCCCGGGTCGTGCGGCCCACGGTGGCGCGGAGCGAGCCGGACCCGCACCGGGCCGCGTGGCGTGGTGCGCTCATGGCGAGCCAGCTCGCCGGGCTCGTCGTCGCGCGGTACGTGCTCCGGGTCGAGCCGCTCGCGGGGGCCCCCGCCGAGACCGTGGTCCGGGCGGTCGGGCCGACGATCCAGGGCTACCTCACGGGTCCGCTCCCAGGAGCTGTGGCCGAGGACGCGCGCAGCGCCGGAAACGTTGAGATTTCAACTGAGAGGCATGTTGCGTCGTAGGTCGTCTGTCTGTAGGTTGAGGCCCGCCGGCCGAGGCTCGGCGCGGGGCCAAGCGCGCAGGGGGAGCTTGGCGTCGAGCCACGGCGGCCCGTCTCAGACGCCCGCGAGGACGCGGGTCGTCCCCTCCCGGTTCGTCCGGTCGCGCAGCGCGCGTCCCAGCCGACGCAGCGCGTCGTCGTCCGCGAGCAGGCCGGACCAGTCGTCGGGGTCGAGGCTCGGCGCGTCGCCCCGGGTCCTGCGGATCGCGGCGACCTGGAGCTGGTAGGCGAGGATCACCTCCCGCGGGCTCCCCGGGACTGCGATCCGCACGTGGTCCACGTCGTCCCGGCGCGAGTGGAGGGCGAGCGTGGTGAGGCCGTCGAAGATCTCGATGGTCCGGTGGTACTCGTCCACGGCGGCGCTCGACCCCCGCAGACCGCCGTCGCCCACGACCGCGCGGAGGAACGTGTGGAGGTGCCCGAGGTCGCGGCGGCGCTCGCGCGCGAAGGCCGCGGACGACGCGAGCTGGCCCACGATGCCGACGGTGAGCAGGACCGTCGCCACGAGCACGAGGTACCGGGTCCGCAGGCCGAGGACCAGGTACGGCTCGGTGCTGCCCGGCTCGTGCTGCACCATCGCCACGAAGCTCACGACGGCCCACGCGACCGCGACGACGGCGCCCGCCCCGGCCACGTCCATGCCCCAGCGCAGCCGGAGCGGCCGTCGTGAGCGGGTGCGCAGGCAGGAGACGGCGAAGGTCGCGGTCGCCGTCACGAACGTCCCGTAGTAGAGCGCCCAGTAGCCCCACATGAGCGGACGGTCGTGGACCTGCGCGTCGAGGTCGTGGGTCGTCCAGGGGCCGCTCGCCGTGGCGAGCACCACCATGGCGGCCCCGACGCCCGTGGCCGCGAGCGCCACGTACCGGGTGCGCGGTGCCCGGCCGGTGGTGGCGCTGTACGCCCACACGCCCACGAAGAGGCAGCCGGTGACCAGCGCGACGTGCTTGGCGACCTCGTGCGTCCCCGCGGGTGCGTGCTCCTTGAGCAGGTCCGCCACCAGCGGGACCCGCAGCGCGCAGGCGACGGCGACGAAGCCCAGGCCGAGGGGGAGGGCCGCGTCCGCGCGCGTGCGGGCGCGCAGGCCGGTCCACGCCGCCGCGGTGGCGAAGAGCGCCGCGGCGAGGAGGTCGAGCATGTGGCTCACCGGTACAGCTCCAGGGACGTGAGCCGGCTCGCGGAGCTCCCGTGCGAGGCGATCGAGATCATGAGCTCGCTCGCGAGGCGCTCGACGCGCAGCTCGTCGGGGTCCTCGTACCCGTCGCGGCACGCGCCGACGCGGGGCGCGCCCGCCGTGGCCGCCGCGTCGAGGACGTGGACCAGCTCGTGCGCGACGACGTGGTCGCGGTGCGGGCCGGGCAGGGTCTGGCGGGCGTCCACGAGGACGAGGTCGCGCTCCGGGAAGGCGAGCCAGAGCCCGGTCACTCCGGGGCCGAGGTCACCCTCGACGACCTCGAGGGGACGGCCGCGCACCGCCGCGACCAGGCGGCACGCCTCCTCGACGCTGCGGGCACGGTCCAGGCCCGCGGCGCGCAGCAGGTCATCCACGGTCGCCGTCCGGGACGGGCGGGGTCACGGGCGGGAGGTGCTCCAGGCGCCGTACGCGGTCCACGATCTCGATGATCGCGCGGACGTTCTCCGGTGACAGCCCCTGGGCGCGCAGCGCGAACTGCTCGACGCCCTCGTCGGCGAGCGCGGCCCGCAAGCTGTCGTCCGGGTCCTCCTCGGGGTCGACGAGGCTGCCCGTGCTCACGTGGAAGAACGCGGCGATGCCCTCGACGACGCGCAGGCTCGGCGAGGAGCGGTGCCCGCCCCGCAGCGCGCTGAGGTACGCCTCGTTGATCGAGTACCCGCGTTCGGTCATCCACTGGGCGGCCTCGCGGTTGGTCACGGGTCGCCCGCCGCGCCCGCGTGCGAAGAGCTCGTTGAGCCGGCGACGGAAGACCCGCGCCGTCCGCTCGCCGGGTGCCACGTCGTCGTCCATGGCGACGATTGTGACAGGCCGCGGCACGTGGCGGCGCGGCGCGGCGCGGGCGCACGACGTCGCGGCTCGCGTCGCGTGGCGCCGCGGGGGCGGGTAGCGTTCCGGACGGGCGCGGGAACGGTCCGGCGCCCGGCGCGGGACGCGCGCGGAGCATCCTCGAGGGAGCCGGCATGAGCGAGCAGACACCGAAGAGCGAGGGCGGCCTCGGCGACCTTCTCGGCAAGGCGAAGGAGTTCCTCACCGACGACCGGATCGACGACGTCGCGGAGCAGATCAAGTCCGTCGCGCCCGACTCGGTCGACCAGCACGTCGACACCCTGGCCGAGAAGGCCAAGGAGGCCAACGACTGACCTGCGGGTCGGTACGATCGAGGGGCGCCGTCCACGACGGCGCCCTTCGTGCTGTCGGGCAGGGCCCGCCGGCCGCAGGACCTCGACCGGGCGCGCGCCGCGCGCCTCCCGCCAGCAGATCGGAGCACGGACGTGTCTGACGTCGTCTCGTCACCCCTCACCATCACCCTCGACGCCGAGGAGACCACGGTGACGACGGGCACGACGGGCACGGACCTGTTCGCCGCCCGTCGCGACGTCGTCGTGATCCGCGTCAACGGCGTCCTCAAGGACCTCGACACCCCGGTCGCCGACGGCGACGTGGTCGAGGGCGTGACCATCGACTCGCCCGACGGCCTCGCGGTGCTGCGGCACTCGGCCGCGCACGTGCTCGCCCAGGCCGTCCAGCAGGTCAACCCCGACGCGAAGCTCGGCATCGGCCCGCCCATCACGGACGGCTTCTACTACGACTTCGACGTCGCGACGCCGTTCACGCCCGAGGACCTCAAGGCCCTCGACAAGGCGATGTCCCGGATCATCCGGGAGGGCCAGACCTTCCGCCGCCGGGTCGTGACGGAGGACGAGGCGCGCGCCGAGCTGGCCCACGAGCCGTACAAGCTCGAGCTCATCGGGCTCAAGGGCGGCGCGGCCGACGACACCGAGGGTGCGAGCGTCGAGGTCGGCGGCGGCGAGCTGACGATCTACGACAACGTGCGCGGCGCCGGGCGCGAGAGCGAGACGGTGGTCTGGAAGGACCTGTGCCGCGGCCCGCACCTGCCGAGCACGCGCCTGATCGGGAACGGCTACCAGCTCATGCGCTCGGCCGCGGCCTACTGGCGCGGCAGCGAGAAAAACCCCCAGCTCCAGCGCATCTACGGCACGGCGTGGCCGACGAAGGACGAGCTCAAGGCGTACCTCGACCGCCTCGCGGAGGCCGAGCGCCGCGACCACCGCCGCCTCGGCAACGAGCTCGACCTGTTCTCCTTCCCGGAGGAGATCGGCTCCGGCCTGCCCGTGTTCCACCCGAACGGCGCGACGATCCGCATGGAGATGGAGGAGTACTCGCGCAAGCGGCACGTGGAGGCGGGCTACTCGTTCGTCAGCACGCCGCACATCACCAAGGCGAACCTCTTCCAGACGTCGCGCCACCTCGACTGGTACGCGGACGGCATGTACCCGCCCATGCACCTCGACGAGGAGCTCGACGACGAGGGCAACGTCAAGCGCGCCGGCCAGGACTACTACCTCAAGCCGATGAACTGCCCGATGCACAACCTCGTGTTCAACTCCCGGGGTCGCTCGTACCGGGAGCTGCCGCTGCGCCTGTTCGAGTTCGGCACGGTGTACCGGTACGAGAAGTCGGGCGTCGTGCACGGCCTGACCCGTGCGCGCGGTTTCACGCAGGACGACGCGCACATCTACTGCACGCGCGAGCAGATGAAGGACGAGCTGTCCTCGACGCTGACGTTCGTCCTCGACCTCCTGCGCGACTACGGCCTCGAGGACTTCTACCTCGAGCTGTCGACGCGCGACCCGGAGAAGTCGGTCGGGGACGACGCGACGTGGGAGGAGGCGACCGAGATCCTGCGCCAGGTCGCGTCGGAGTCGGGCCTCGAGCTCGTCGCCGACCCGGGCGGCGCGGCGTTCTACGGCCCCAAGATCTCGGTCCAGGCGAAGGACGCGATCGGCCGCACGTGGCAGCTCTCGACGATCCAGCTCGACTTCTTCGAGCCGGAGCTGTTCGAGCTCGAGTACACGGCGTCCGACGGCACGCGCCAGCGTCCGGTCATGATCCACCGCGCGCTGTTCGGCTCGATCGAGCGGTTCTTCGGGATCCTCGTGGAGCACTACGCGGGCGCGTTCCCGGCGTGGCTCGCGCCCGTCCAGGTCGTCGCGGTCCCGGTCGCGGAGCCGTTCAACGACTACGTGGCCGACGTCGTCGCGCAGCTCAAGGCCCAGGGGATCCGCGCGGAGGTCGACTACTCCGACGACCGGTTCGGCAAGAAGATCCGCAACGCGAGCACGCGCAAGGTGCCGTTCGTGCTCATCGCGGGCGGCGAGGACGCCGAGGCGGGCGCCGTGTCGTTCCGGTACCGCGACGGCCGTCAGGACAACGGCGTGCCCGTCGCCGAGGCGGTCGAGCGCATCGTCACCGCCGTCCGCGACCGCGTCCAGGTCTGACGGCGCGTGAGCGACGAGCGCACGGGGTCGCCCGGCGCGGCCGACGCGGCCGCGCCGGGCGGCGCCCCCGACCCTGCCGACGAGGCGAGCGTGGAGCTCCCGGACACCCACCCGCGGTTCGACGACGGCCTCGACCGGCTCTGGACGCCGCACCGGATGGTGTACATCGGCGGGCAGGACAAGCCCGCGGACGACTCGCGCGGCCAGTGCCCGTTCTGCCGCATCCCGGACCGGTCGGACGAGGACGGGCTGATCGTCGCGCGCGGCGAGGCCGCGTACGTCGTGCTCAACCTCTACCCGTACAACCCAGGCCACCTCATGGTCGTGCCCTACCGCCACGTGTCCGACTACACGGACCTCACCGACGCGGAGACGGTCGAGGTCGCGCACCTCACGCAGACCGCGATGCGGGTCGTGCGCGCCGTGTCGGCGCCCGACGGGTTCAACCTCGGCATGAACCAGGGCGCGGTCGCCGGGGCCGGCATCGCCGCCCACCTGCACCAGCACGTCGTGCCGCGCTGGTCGGGCGACGCGAACTTCCTGCCGATCGTCGCGCAGACCAAGGCCGTGCCCGAGCTGCTCGCGGACACGCGGGCGCGGCTCGCCGCGGCGTGGCCGCCCGCTCGACCCGACGTCCCCGCGGAGGGAACCGCCTGATGTTCGGACGCCTGCGCGCGCTCACGACCCGCCTGTTCACCCCGCTCGCCGCGCTGCTGCTCCGCCTCGGCGTGAGCCCGGACGCGGTGACGATCACCGGGACCGTCGGCGTCGTCGTCGGCGCCCTGTGGCTCTTCCCGACGGGCCACCTGTTCGCGGGCGTCATGGTCGTCATGGTCTGCGCCTTCGCCGACGTGCTCGACGGCGTCATGGCGCGCCGCGAGGGCCGGTCGGGACCCTGGGGCGCGTTCCTCGACTCGACGCTCGACCGGCTCGCCGACGCCGCCGTGTTCGTGGGCCTCACGCTGTGGTTCGTGCGGGCCGACGACCCGCGACTCACGCCCGACCTCGCCGCCTGGGGGACCGGCGTCGCGCTCGCGTGCCTCGCGCTCGGCGCGGTCGTCCCGTACGCGCGCGCCCGCGCCGAGAGCGTCGGCATGACGGCGCAGGTCGGGATCGCCGAGCGCGCCGACCGGCTCGTCGCCGCGCTCGTGGCCGCCGGGATCGTGGGGCTGGGCGTGCCGCCCGTCGTGCTCGTCGTCGTGCTGGGGCTGCTCGCCCTTGCGAGCGCCGTCACGGTCGTGCAACGCGTGGCCACCGTGCGTCGCCAGGCGCTCGCGCTCGTGACCACGCGCCCCGAGGAGAAGGAGGACGGTCGCTGATGGCCCTCGACGCCGGCAAGGCGTTCACGTTCGCCTGGCGCAACGCGCGCAAGGTCCCCGAACCGGTCCTGCGCGGGCTGTTCAGCGCGATCGCCGACGTGACCTGGCTCCTGCACGGCGGGGGAGTGCGCCAGCTCGAGCGCAACCTCGCCCGGGTGCGCCCCGAGCTCTCGCCGCGCGCGCTGCGCCGGCTCTCGCGCGCGGGCATGCGCTCGTACATGCGGTACTACCGCGAGGCGTTCACCCTGCCCGCCTGGACGCCGGAGCGCGTACGCGCGCGGGTCCGGGTCGTCGGGCTCGACAACCTCGCGCCGCACCTCGACGGCGACCGGAGCCCGGTGCTCGCGCTGTCGCACCAGGGCAACTGGGACCTGGCGGGCGCGTACGCGACCCCGAACATCGCGCCCGTGCTCACCGTCGCGGAGCGGCTGAAGCCCGACGAGCTGTTCGAGGAGTTCCTCGCGTTCCGGAACTCGATCGGGCTGGAGATCCTCGCGCTCGGCGACGGCGACGTCTTCCGCGACCTCGTCCGCGGCGCGAGCCGGCCGGGAAAGATCATCCCGCTGCTCGCCGACCGCGACCTCACCCACCGCGGCGTGGAGGTCGACCTGTTCGGCCAGCGCGCGCGCGTCGCCGCCGGCCCCGCGGCGCTCGCCGTGAGCACCGGGACGCCGCTGGTCCCGGCCGGTATCTACTACGAGCGGCTGCGGGGCGCGCGACGCCGCGCGGCGGGCTCGCCGTGGGGCCTCGTCATCCGCTTCTTCCCGCGCGTGGAGATCGCGCGGGACGTCCCGCGCTCCGAGCAGGTCGCGCTCGCGACCCAGGGCTGGGTGGACGCGCTGAGCGTCGCGATCCGCGAGCACCCCGAGGACTGGCACATGCTCCAGAAGGTGTTCGTCGACGACCTCGACCCCGCGCGCTACGCCCGGACCCGGGCCGCCGCGGGCGAGCCGGACGCGGAGCGGGCCGCATGAGCCTGCGCGTGGGCATCGTGTGCCCCTACTCCTTCGACGCCCCGGGCGGGGTCCAGTTCCACGTCCGCGACCTCGCCGAGGCGCTCATGGCGCAGGGCCACGAGGTCTCCGTCCTCGCCCCCGCCGACGACGACACGCCCGTGCCGGACTACCTGACGCCCGCCGGGGGCGCGGTCCCGGTCCGGTACAACGGGTCGGTCGCGCGCGTGACGTTCGGCCCGCGCACCGCGGGCCGGGTCCGGCGCTGGCTCGAGGCGGGCCGGTTCGACGTGCTCCACATCCACGAGCCCGTGAACCCGTCGCTGAGCATGGTCGCGCTGTGGATCGCCCAGGGCCCGATCGTCGGGACGTTCCACACCTCGATCGTGCGCTCGCGCGCGCTCCAGGTCGCGTACCCGCTCGTCCGGCAGAGCCTGGAGAAGATCGACGCCCGCATCGCCGTCTCGGAGGACGCGCGGCGCACGCTCGTCGACCATCTCGGCGGGGACGCGGTCGTCATCCCCAACGGGGTGTACGTCGACACGTTCGAGTCCGCGCCCGCGAACCCCGCGTGGCAGGGCACGCCCGACGCGCCGACCATCGGCTTCCTCGGCCGCCTGGACGAGCCGCGCAAGGGCCTGCCCGTGCTCGCCGCGGCGATCCCGGCGATCCTCGCGAAGGTCCCCGGCGCACGCTTCCTCGTCGCGGGTCGCGGCGACGACGGCCGCGAGGCCGCGATCGAGGCGCTGGGGGAGCACGCCGCGTCCGTCGAGTTCCTCGGGGGCGTGAGCGACGAGGACAAGGCGAGCATGCTCGCGTCCGTCGACCTCTACATCGCGCCGCAGACCGGGGGCGAGAGCTTCGGCATCGTGCTCGTCGAGGCGATGAGCGCCGGCGCCTGCGTGGTCGCGAGCGACCTCGGCGCCTTCCGGCGCGTGCTCGACGACGGCGCGGCCGGGGCGCTGTTCGCGGTGGGCGACCCGGACGCGCTCGCCGCGGCCGTGCTCGACGTGCTCGCCGACCCGCCGCGGCGCGACGCCTACCGTGCCCGGGCGAGCGAGTTCGTCCGCCGCTTCGACTGGTCCGCCGTGACCGCCCAGGTGCTCGCCGTCTACGAGACCGTGCTCGCGGCGTCCGAGGCGGTCATCCCGGTCCACGAGGACCCGCGCTCGCGCCGGGGCGGACGCCTCCTGGGCCGGGCGCGCGACGACGAGGGAGGCCGCCCGTGACCTGGTCCGAGATCACCGTCCTCGTCCTCGTGGTCGCGGCGCTGGTGGCGTGGCTCCTGTGGGTCGCCGCATCGCGGCTCGACCGGCTGCACCGCAAGGTGATGGCCTCGCGCCTGGCGCTGGACGCGCAGCTCGTGCGCCGCGCGTCGGCCGCCGTCGACCTGGCCGCCTCCGGCGAGCTCGACCCGGCCAGCTCGATCCTCGTCGCCGAGGCCGCGCACGCCGTCCTCGACGACGACGACGACACGAGCCGGCTCGCCGACCAGGTGCCCGGCCTGGCGGCGTCCGGGGGACCGCGCCCCCGGCGGCTGCTGGGCGGCATGGCCGAGTCGCGCGCCCTCGCCGAGAGCGACCTCACGGCCACGCTGCGCTCGGCCCTCGAGGACGCCGACGACGTCGCCGAGCTGCGGTCCGGGCCTGTCGGCGACGAGCTGCTCGGCACGCTCTCCGCCGCGTGGTACCGCGCGCAGCTCGCGCGCCGGTTCCACAACGAGGCCGTCGCCCAGGCGCAGCGCGTGCGGCGCAAGTGGTGGGTGCGGCTGTTCCACCTCGCCGGGCACGCGCCGATGCCCGCGACGGTCGAGCTCGACGACGCCGCGCCCGACGTCCTCGTGCGCCCCGCCGCGTCGGCGGGCACGCCGGGCTGACCCTCCGCGGGCGGCCGGCGGCGCTCCGCGCGCGGGCTCGGGGCTGGGTTCGGGTGGACGCCCCGGCGATAGGATGGGAGCGCGTGGGAGCATGTGCCGTCGAGCCTGTTCGACGGCGTCCGTGCGCGTGCGCGCGACGTTCCCCTGACCTGAAGGTGTGAGGTACCGGTGACCAACGTGGCCGACCAGAACGTCCCTGCCGAGAGCGCCCCGGGCGCCGCGACCGCGGAGGGCGCCGGCGCCGTCGGCACCGCCAAGGTCAAGCGCGGGATGGCCGAGATGCTCAAGGGCGGCGTCATCATGGACGTCGTCACGCCCGAGCAGGCGAAGATCGCCGAGGACGCCGGCGCGGTCGCGGTCATGGCCCTCGAGCGGGTGCCCGCGGACATCCGCGCGCAGGGCGGCGTCTCGCGCATGTCCGACCCCGACATGATCGACGGCATCATCGAGGCCGTCTCGATCCCGGTCATGGCGAAGGCCCGCATCGGCCACTTCGTCGAGGCGCAGGTGCTCCAGTCGCTCGGCGTGGACTACGTCGACGAGTCCGAGGTGCTCACCCCGGCCGACTATGCCAACCACATCGACAAGTGGCAGTTCACCGTCCCGTTCGTGTGCGGGGCGACGAACCTCGGCGAGGCGCTGCGCCGCATCACCGAGGGCGCGGCGATGATCCGCTCGAAGGGCGAGGCCGGCACCGGCGACGTCTCCAACGCGACGACGCACATGCGCACCATCCGCGCCGAGATCCGCCGCCTCACCTCGCTCCAGGAGGACGAGCTCTTCGTCGCGGCCAAGGAGCTCCAGGCGCCGTACGAGCTCGTCAAGGAGGTCGCCGCGACGGGCAAGCTGCCCGTCGTCATGTTCACCGCCGGCGGCATCGCGACGCCGGCCGACGCCGCGATGATGATGCAGCTCGGGGCCGAGGGCGTGTTCGTCGGCTCGGGCATCTTCAAGTCCGGCAACCCGGAGCAGCGCGCCGCCGCGATCGTCAAGGCGACGACGTTCTACGACGACCCCGACGTGATCGCGAAGGTCTCGCGCGGTCTGGGCGAGGCGATGGTCGGCATCAACGTCGACGACATCCCCGTGCCGCACCGCCTCGCCGAGCGCGGCTGGTGACAGAGCTTCCCACGGCGCAGCCGTCCGTCGTCGTGCCGGCGACGGACGGCTGAGCCGTCGTGGCCGAGGCCGCCGGAGCGCCGTCGTCCCTGGGTCCCGACTGGGTCCTCGGGGACGACGGGCTCTACTTCCGCCGGGGCGCGCGCGTCCTGCTCCTGGACGACGCCGACCGGATCCTCCTCGCCCGCGGGCACGACGTCGACCAGCCGGAGCGCTCGTGGTGGTTCACCATCGGCGGGGGCGTCGACCCCGGTGAGAGCGACCGCGACGCCGCGCTGCGCGAGGTCCGCGAGGAGACGGGGATCCTGCTCGACCCGGGCGCGCTCGTCGGGCCGGTCTACACGCGCAGCGCGATCTTCGACTTCTACCGCCAGCACTGCCGCCAGGACGAGGTGCTCTTCCTCGCGCGCGTCGACGACGCCTCGGGCGATGGCGGGGACGCGGGGACGCTGAGCCGGGACGGGTGGACCGACGTCGAGCTCGACGTCGTCGACGAGATGCGGTGGTGGTCGCTCGACGACCTGCGCGGCGTCGAGATCGAGGTCTTCCCGGAGGGCCTGCCGGACCTCGTCACCCCCCTGCTGGGCGGGTGGGACGGCGTGACGCACCACCTGGGGATCGCGCGCGAGGACTGAGCCCTCCGCGGCGGACCCTCCGCGGAGGGATGCGCGACCGCTACGGCCGGCGCGCGACGACGCGCCACACGATCCCGCCGACGAGGAGCCCCAGGCCCAGCAGCACCCCGCCGATCGCGACGAACCACAGCAGGATCGTGCCGCCGACGGTCGCGAAGAACTCGCCGAACCTCCACCCGTCGGTGACGACGAACGTCGCCCCGGGCGAGGCGTCCCCCTGCGCGACGGACACCGTGCAGGTCTGGGCCGACGGCGAGGTCACCTCGGCGACGGTCGTCGCCTCGTGCGAGCCGAAGCCGGAGCTCCCCGAGACGGACGGCGCGCGCACCTCGAGGTCGCCGCCCGGGCACGAGACGGTGACGTCGTCGGTGTCGAAGCCCTCGGCTCCGATCGGCACGACCGCCCACACGCTGTAGGGCTGGCCGCCCGACACGGGGACTTCCGCCTCGCCCGGCACGTCGCCGGAAGCGAGGGCGGCCGAGCCCGGGGCGCCGGTGCCGTCGACCACGCCGGTGGGCAGCGCCCGCACGAAGGTCGTCACACCGAGGACGCCCGCGACGAGCGCGACCACGAGCAGGACCGCGCCGACCACGATGAGAACCGTCCCGCCGCGCGTGCTCCGCGGCGGACGCGGCGGGAGGCCGGGGTACGGGGTCGAGGGCCCGGGGTAGCCGGACGGCGGCGGGGCAGGGTAGGGCGGTGTGGGTCCGGTGCCGGGCGCAGTGGTCACGACGGCGAGGCTAGCAACAGCCCGGGACGGGGCCCGGGCGCAGACGGACGTATCATTCCCGTTCGTGACGATCACGATCGGAGTCCTGGCCCTTCAGGGCGACGTGCGCGAGCACCGCGCCGCGCTCGAGGCCGCGGGTGCGCGCACGGTCGGCGTACGGCGTCCCGAGGAGCTCGCCGCGGTCGACGGGCTGGTGCTCCCCGGGGGTGAGTCGACGACCATCGACAAGCTCCTGCGCATCTTCGAGCTCGACGAGCCGCTGCGCGCCCGCATCGCCGAGGGCCTGCCGGTCTACGGCTCGTGCGCCGGCATGATCCTGCTCGCCGACCGCATCCTCGGCGGGACCGCGGACCAGCGGACCCTCGGCGGGCTCGACGTGACGGTCCGGCGCAACGCGTTCGGCCGCCAGGTCGACTCGTTCGAGACCGACCTCGCGTTCGCGGGTCTCGCCCCGCAGGACGGCGGCCGCGCCGGCGCCGAGAGGGCGGGCGCCGTGCACGCGGTGTTCATCCGCGCGCCGTGGGTCGAGGAGGTCGGCCCGGGGGTCGAGGTGCTCGCGCGCATCCCCGACCACGAGGCGCCCGGCATCCCCGCGGCCGCCGCCGGTAGGATCGTCGCAGTCCAGCAGGGATCGCTGCTCGCCACCTCGTTCCACCCGGAGATCTCCGGGGACGCGCGCGTGCACGAGCTGTTCGTCAGAATCGCGAAGGGGTAGGAACGCATGTCAGGGCATTCCAAGTGGGCCACGACCAAGCACAAGAAGGCGGCCATCGACGCCAAGCGCGGCAAGCTCTTCGCGAAGCTCATCAAGAACATCGAGGTCGCGGCGCGCACGGGCGGCGGTGACCCCGCGGGCAACCCGACGCTGTTCGACGCCATCCAGAAGGCGAAGAAGTCGTCGGTCCCCAACGACAACATCGACCGCGCCGTCAAGCGCGGGTCCGGCACGGGTGCCGACGCTGTCGACTACCAGACGATCATGTACGAGGGCTACGGCCCCAACGGGATCGCCGTCCTGGTCGAGTGCCTCACCGACAACAAGAACCGGGCGGCCTCCGAGGTCCGCCTCGCGTTCAGCCGCAACGGCGGCAACCTCGCCGACCCGGGCTCCGTGTCCTACCTCTTCTCGCGCAAGGGCCTCGTCGTCGTGCCGAAGGCGGACGGCGTGACCGAGGACGACGTCATGCTCGCCGCGCTCGAGGCGGGCGCCGAGGAGGTCACCGACTCCGGCGAGGTCATCGAGGTGCTGTCCGAGGCGAGCGACCTCGTCGCCGTGCGCAGCGCGATCCAGGAGGCAGGGATCGAGTACGACTCCGCCGACTCGATCTGGCACCCGTCCATGGAGGTCGAGGTCGACGCCGAGGGCGCGCGCAAGATCCTGCGCCTCATCGACGCGCTCGAGGACAGCGACGACGTGCAGAACGTCTACGCGAACTTCGACGCGTCGGACGAGGTCATGGGGGAGCTCGAGAACGACGACTGACCGCTGGGGTCGCCCGAGGTGACGATCTGGTCGCCCTGGGTGCGGGGTGGGTGGGACGCGCGCGGTCTACCATCCGCCTCTCGTCCCTCGCGGCTCCCGCCAGGCCCGCCACGACCGCGCGCGTCCCACCCACCCCGCCGGTGTCGGCTCACCTCGCCGCGTTCCCGCGAGGCGGCGACGTCCCGTCGTCGGCTCGTGGGAGGGTAGCGGGGTGCGCGTTCTCGGAGTGGATCCTGGGCTGACCCGGTGCGGTGTCGGGGTGGTGGACTCCGCGCGGGGGCGGCGGGCCGAGCTCGTGGCCGTGGGCGTCATCCGGACGGATCCGGACCTCAGCGTGGACCTGCGGCTCCTGCGGATCGCGGAGCGGCTCGACGCGTGGTTCGACGAGCACGTGCCGGACGTCGTCGCGGTGGAGCGGGTCTTCGCCCAGCACAACGTCGGGACCGTGATGGGCACGGCTCAGGCCGCGGGTCTCGCGATGGTCGGGGCGGCGAAGCGGGGCGTCCCCGTGGCGCTGCACACGCCGTCCGAGGTCAAGGCCGCGGTCACGGGGAGCGGGCGCGCCGGCAAGGAGCAGGTCCAGCGCATGGTCGCGAGCATCCTGGGGCTCGCGGAGCCGCCGAAGCCCGCGGACGCGGCTGACGCGCTCGCGCTCGCCATCTGCCACCTGTGGCGGCCGTCGGGTGCGCTCCAGGGCGGCGAGCGGCACGAGCTGACCCCGGCGCAGCGCGCCTGGGCCGCGGCGGAGCACGCGGCGAAGGGGCGGCGGTCGCCGCGCTGACGGCTCCCGTGTCGGTCGACCGGGGCGTGGGCGCACCTTGCTAGAGTGACCGCGGTCGTACGGGTGTTCGACGCACTCCTCGCTGCCGCCCCGAGGTCGTCGGGCCGGTCGACCATCGGACCAGGTCGGCGCTGCCGACCGGGAGAGGAGCCTGGGTGATCGCGTCGCTGAGCGGAGTCGTGGCGAGCGTCCAGCTCGACCGCACCGTGCTCGAGGTCGGGGGAGTGGGCTACCTCGTGCACGCCACGCCCGCCACGCTCGCGGGTCTGCGGGTCGGCGAGGACGCCCGGCTCGCGACGAGCCTCGTGGTCCGCGAGGACTCCTTCACCCTCTACGGGTTCGCCGACGACGACGAGCGCAGCGTCTTCGAGACCGTGCAGAACGTCAGCGGCGTCGGGCCGCGGCTCGCGCTCGCGATGCTCGCCGTGCACACGCCCGACGCCCTGCGCCGTGCCGTGGCCGGCGCCGACATCGCGGCCCTCGTGCGCGTCCCCGGCATCGGGAACAAGGGCGCGCAGCGGATCGCGCTCGAGCTGGGCGACAAGCTCGGGCCGCCCACCGGTGCCGACGCCCCCGAGGCCGGCGCGACGGCCGTCGGGACCGGGCCGCGTCAGGTCGAGGACCGACGCGACCAGGTGGTCGAGGCGCTCGTGGGCCTCGGCTGGAACCTCAAGGCCGCGGACGACGCCGTCTCCACCGTGCTCGCGGAGGCCGGTGTCGACGTCGTCGAGGCGCCCGACGTGGCCGGTGCGCTGCGCGCCGCGCTGCGCGTCCTCGGCGGACCGAGGGGCTGACCATGGCGAACTTCGACCAGGTGGGCGTGGACGGGTTCGGCGGGGACGGGACGTTTTCGTCCGAGCGGATCGTCGCGGCGGGTGCCGACGACCTCGAGCGCGCCGCCGAGGCTGCGCTGCGTCCGCGCCGGCTCGAGGAGTTCGTCGGGCAGGCGATCGTGCGCGACCAGCTCTCGCTCGTGCTCCAGGCCGCGCTCGCCCGCGGGAGCTCGCCGGACCACGTGCTCCTGTCCGGGCCGCCCGGGCTCGGCAAGACGACGCTCGCCATGATCATCGCCGCCGAGCTCGGGACCTCGCTGCGCGTGACGTCCGGCCCGGCGATCCAGCACGCGGGCGACCTGGCGGCCGTGCTCTCCTCGCTCGAGGAGGGCGAGGTCCTCTTCATCGACGAGATCCACCGCCTCGCACGGCCGGCGGAGGAGCTCCTCTACATGGCGATGGAGGACTTCCGGGTCGACGTCGTCGTGGGCAAGGGCGCGGGCGCGAGCGCGATCCCGCTCTCGTTGCCCCCGTTCACGGCGGTCGGCGCCACGACGCGCGCGGGGCTGCTGCCCGCGCCGCTGCGCGACCGCTTCGGCTTCACCGGGCACCTCGACTTCTACTCGAGCGACGAGCTCGAGCGCGTGCTCTCCCGGTCCGCCGGGCTGCTGGGCGTGGCGCTCGACCCGGACGCCGCGCGCGAGATCGCGGGCCGCTCGCGCGGCACGCCCCGCATCGCCAACCGCCTGCTGCGTCGCGTGCGCGACTGGGCGCAGGTCCGCGGCGACGGGAGCATGGACCTCGCGGCCGCGCGGGCGGCGCTCGAGGTCTACGAGGTGGACCCCATCGGCCTCGACCGCCTCGACCGGGCGGTCCTCACGGCGCTGTGCACGCGGTTCAACGGCGGGCCGGTCGGGCTGACGACGCTCGCCGTGACGGTCGGCGAGGAGGCCGAGACGGTCGAGACGGTCGCCGAGCCGTACCTGGTGCGCGAGGGGCTGATCGGGCGGACGCCCCGGGGGCGTGTCGCGACGCCGGCCGCGTGGGCGCACCTCGGGCTCACCCCGCCGCGCGAGGGCGGCACCCTGTTCGACGCCTGACGGCCCGGCCGTGCGGGCCTCGCGGCAGGGCCCCGTGACGGCGGTCACAGGCGCGCCGAACGTGGTCCTAGAATGGTCGGGACCCGAGCGGGCGGAACTCCGCGGCGAGACGGCTCGTTGGTGAACCGTGCGCGCACGCCTAGACTGCGCGCAGATCCCGCACAGAACAGGACACGAGACTCCGTCATGGATATCAGCTTCATCCTCATCCTCGCCCTCGCGGCGGGTGCGATGTTCCTCATGACCAGCCGCACCCGCAAGCAGCAGCGCGAGGCCCAGAACTTCCGGGCGACCCTCGCCCCCGGGCAGGAGGTGATGACGGGCTCGGGCATGTTCGGCACGATCGTCGACGTCGACGAGGACGCTGACGTCATCACGATCGAGTCCACGCCGGGCAACCAGTCCCGGTGGCTGCGCGCGGCCATCGCGAAGCTCGTCGAGCCTCCGGTCGAGGCCGAGGAGACGGAGACCGACGAGACGTCGGAGACCGCGGCGGCCTACGGCAGCGCGAACGCCGACCCCAGCACGTCGAAGGGGGACGTCGACGACCTCGTCGTCCCCGACGACCTGTCCGGTCTGACCGACGACGGGTCGGAGAAGGACCGCGGGCGCCGGGACGACGGCACCGATACCAAGTGACCTTATGCCGGTCGCTGCCGCGACCGGTCTGACGCGGTGGGCCGCGAGGCCCACCGCACACGCACGAGAAGAGACGGACAGTTGGCCACCAGCAGCACACGAGCGAGGCCCGTACGGACCCTCGTCACCCTGGGAATCCTCATCGTCGTCCTCTTCGGGTCCCTCTTCGCGGGCACGAAGCTCGACCCGAAGACCGAGGACAACCCGGGCGGGGCGAGCCTGACCCCGGGCCTCGCGCTCGATCTCGAGGGTGGCACGCAGATCATCCTGCAGCCCGTCACCACCGACGGCTCGCAGCCGACGGCCGAGGACATCAACCAGGCGATCAACGTCATCCGCCAGCGCATCGACGCGCAGGGTGTCTCCGAGGCGGAGATCACGAGCCAGGGTCAGAACAACATCGTCGTCGGGATTCCCGGGCAGCCGTCGCAGGAGACGATCGACCTCGTCAGCACGTCGGCGCAGATGCGCTTCCGGCCCGTGCTGACCGTGGGGATGCCGACCGCGACGCCGGCCGACGAGGCGACCGACGCGGCTGCGGGTGAGGACGCCGGGGCAGAGGACGCACCTGACGCGACGGAGTCCGCGGACGCCGCCGAGTCCGGCGACGCGGCCACCGAGGAGACGGGCGACCCGGCCGCCGACGAGGCGACGGACGCTCCTGCGGAAGACACCGCGTCCGACCCGGCCGACGAGGCGACGCGACCGGAGAACCCGAGCGACCTGGCCCAGATCACGCCCGAGCTGCAGGAGCAGTTCGACGCGCTCGACTGCACGCTCCCGGAGAACCTCGTCGGCGGCGACAGCGGTCCGACGGACTCCGCGTTCGTCGCGTGCGCCGACGACGGCTCCGCCAAGTACATCCTCGGTCCCGTCGAGATCGAGGGCACGGACATCTCGAACGCCAACTCCGGCCTGCGGGTCGGCCAGAACGGCGTCGTCACGAACGAGTGGGTCGTCAACATCGAGTTCGACGGCGAGGGCACCCAGGCGTTCCGCGACGTCACGACCCGCCTCACGTCGCTCCCGGCTCCGCAGAACCAGTTCGCGATGGTGCTCGACGGCCTGGTCATCTCGGCGCCGGTGTCGCAGGTCGCCATCCCGGACGGCAAGGCCGAGATCTCCGGGAGCTTCACGCGCGACAGCGCGGCGACGCTCGCGAACCAGCTCAACTTCGGCTCGCTGCCCCTCACGTTCGAGGTGCAGAGCCAGGAGCAGATCTCCGCGACGCTCGGCTCCGAGCAGCTCGAGAAGGGCCTCCTCGCGGGCGCGATCGGCATGCTGCTCGTCGTCATCTACTCGCTCTTCCAGTACCGGATGCTCGGGCTCGTGACCGTCGCGTCGCTCGGTATCGCCGCCGTCATCACGTTCGGCGTCATCTCGGTCCTGTCGTGGACGATCGGGTACCGGCTGTCGCTCGCCGGCGTCGCGGGACTCATCGTGGCGATCGGCATCACCGCAGACTCGTTCATCGTGTACTTCGAACGCATCCGCGACGAGCTGCGCGACGGCCGGACTCTGAACTCTGCGGTCGAGAAGGGCTGGCAGCGCGCGCGCCGCACGATCCTCGCCTCGGATGCCGTGAACTTCGTTGCCGCGATCGTCCTGTACTACCTGGCGGTCGGCGGTGTGCGCGGCTTCGCCTTCACGCTCGGTCTGACGACGCTCGTCGACCTCGTCGTGGTGTTCCTCTTCACGCACCCGCTGATGCAGCTGCTCGCCCGGACGAAGTTCTTCGCGAACGGCCACCCGGCCTCGGGCCTCGACCCCCGGCGCCTGGGCGTGCGGACCGCGCGGTACGCGGGCCGTGGTCGCGTCGTCGGCGCGACCACCAGCGAGGCCGCGCCGGTCGCGGGCGCGGAGCCCGAGGACGCGCCGGTGACGGACGCCCCCGAGCCCACGCGTGCGGCGCCGGTACGGGAGACCGTCGGCGCCGGCGTGGGCCGCGCCGACGGGCCGCGCATGACCATCGCTGAACGCCGGGCGGCCGAACGGCGCGCCGCCGCGGCGTCCGGCGACGACGGGTCTCCTTCCGCTGACGCGGCGGGCGACGAGAACGAGGAGAAGCACTGATGGCCAGCGGTTTCGCCCAGTGGGGCAACGACCTGTACACGGGCCGTCGGTCCTACGCCATCGTCGCGAAGCGACGCGGCTACTTCCTGGTGGCGATCGTCCTGGTCGTCCTCTCGCTCGGGGTCATCGGCATCCGCATGGCGGGTGGTGGCCTCAACCTCGGGATCGAGTTCCGCGGCGGGTCCGAGTTCACGGTCTCCGGCGTGTCCGACACGTCGCAGCAGCCGGCGCTCGACGCTGTCGCGGCGGTCGCGCCCGAGGAGGTCCCGCGCGTCACCTCGGTGGGCTCCAGCACGGTCAGGATCCAGACCGCCGAGCTCAGCAACGAGCAGGTCGAGCAGGTCGCCACGGAGCTCGCCGACGCCTACGGCGTCTCGACGGGCGAGGTGACGAGCTCCTACATCGGCCCGACCTGGGGCAAGGACGTGTCCCAGAAGGCGGTCGTCGGCCTCGTCGTGTTCCTGCTGCTCGTCAGCCTGGTCATGACGGTCTACTTCCGGAACTGGCGCATGGCGCTCGCCGCGGTCATCGCGCTGTTCCACGACCTGGTCGTCACGGTCGGCATCTACGCGCTCATCGGCTGGGAGATCACCCCGGCGACCGTGATCGGGCTCCTGACGATCCTCGCGTACTCGATCTACGACACGGTCGTGGTGTTCGACAAGGTGCGGGAGAACACCGCGGGCGTCCTCGACCAGACGCGGAGCACCTACGCCGAGCGGGCGAACCTCGCGATCAACCAGACGCTCGTGCGCTCGATCAACACCTCGATCGTCGCGCTGCTCCCGGTCGCGGGCATCCTCTTCATCGGTGCGTTCCTCCTCGGTGCCGGCACACTGCGCGACATCGCGCTCGCGCTGTTCGTCGGCATGGCCGTGGGAGCGTACTCGTCGGTCTACCTCGCCACCCCCCTCGAGGTCGCCCTGCGCGAGCGCGAGAAGCCGATCCGGGACCACACGGCGAAGGTGCTCGCGCTGCGGGCCGAGCGCGTCGAGGCGGCGGGCGACGACGAGGACGCCGCGCTCGCGGCAGCCGGCGTCGGGGCGGGTCACCGCCAGCTCCAGCCGGGCGAGCACCTGGGCAACAAGGCGCAGCCGCGCCGCCGTCGTCCCCGATGACGGACCAGCACCACACGCCGACCGGCGAGGTGGACGGCCTGAGGGCCGTCGGCCTCGCCGGTCTCGGCGCGCAGCGGGCGTCCCGCGTGCTCGAGCTCGTCCGCGCCGTGCCCGACTACCCTGGGCCCGGCATCACCTTCCGCGACATCACCGGGCTCCTCGCCGACGGCGAGGCCTTCGGTCACGTCGTCGAGGCGCTCGGGGACGTGGCGCGTGCGGCGGGCGGCATCGACCTCGTCGCGGGCATGGAGGCGCGGGGCTTCCTGGTCGGCGCCCCCCTCGCGACGCACCTGGGCGTCGGCTTCGTGCCGCTGCGCAAGGCGGGCAAGCTGCCGCCGCCCACCGACGCCGTGACGTACGACCTCGAGTACGGCACGGCGACGATCGAGCTGCGCTCGGGAACACTGCCGACCGGTGCGCGTGTTCTCGTGGTGGACGACGTGCTCGCGACCGGGGGCACGGCGGCTGCGGGCGCCGAGCTCGTCGAGCGCGGGGGAGGCGTCGTCGTCGGCCTCGCGTTCCTCATGGAGCTCGAGGGCCTGGGTGGCCGCGAGCGGCTCGCGGGCCGCGACGTGACCACTCTGGTCCACGTCGAGTCGTAGGATTGCCACTCCGGTCGTCTCGGCTGGTCGTCGACACGGTGTCGGCGATCGCCGGCCTGCGGAAGGAGGCGCGCATGAGCGAGAACACCCGGACGTCGCGCGCCCCGGAGAAGGCGGGCGCGCAGCCGACCCCGGGGCAGGGCGGTTCCGGCGGGCGTGGGGTGCGGTCGCGCCTCGTGCGCTTCGGCGCCCGGCCGAACGCCGGCAGCCCGGCGCTCGAGCCGGTGCTCCAGGCCGTCCGCACCAACCACCCCCGCACCGACCTCACGGTCATCGAGCGTGCCTACGAGACCGCGGAGCGCGCCCACCGGGGGCAGCTGCGCAAGAGCGGCGACCCGTACATCACCCACCCCGTCGCCGTCGCGACGATCCTCGCCGAACTCGGCTTCGACGGGTCGACGCTCGCCGCCGCGCTGCTGCACGACACGGTGGAGGACACCGACTACTCGCTCGCGCAGCTCACCGAGGAGTACGGCGAGGAGATCGCCATGCTCGTCGACGGCGTGACCAAGCTGGACAAGGTGACGTACGGGGATGCCGCGCAGGCCGAGACGGTGCGCAAGATGGTGGTCGCCATGGCGCGCGACATCCGCGTGCTCGTCATCAAGCTCGCCGACCGGCTGCACAACGCGCGCACCTGGAAGTACGTCTCGTCGTCGTCAGCGGGCCGCAAGGCGCGCGAGACGCTCGAGATCTATGCGCCGCTCGCGCACCGCCTCGGCATGAACACGATCAAGTGGGAGCTCGAGGACCTGTCTTTCCAGGCCCTGTACCCCAAGGTCTACGACGAGATCGTGCACCTCGTGGCCGAGCGCGCGCCCGCGCGCGAGGAGTACCTCGCGGTCGTGCGCGAGCAGGTCACGGCCGACCTGCGCAGCGCGAAGATCAAGGCGACCGTCACCGGGCGGCCCAAGCACTACTACTCGATCTACCAGAAGATGATCGTGCGCGGGCACGACTTCGCGGAGATCTACGACCTCGTCGGTGCGCGCGTCCTCGTGGACAGCGTCCGGGACTGCTACGCGGCGCTCGGCGCGCTGCACGCGCGGTGGAACCCCGTGCCCGGGCGGTTCAAGGACTACATCGCGATGCCGAAGTTCAACATGTACCAGTCGCTGCACACGACGGTCATCGGTCCCGGCGGCAAGCCCGTCGAGATCCAGATCCGCACGCACGAGATGCACCGGCGTGCGGAGTACGGCGTCGCGGCGCACTGGAAGTACAAGGAGACCGCGAAGTCGGGCGGCAAGACCGCGAAGGACGACACCGCGGCGAACGACATGCGGTGGCTGCGCCAGCTCGTGGACTGGCAGCGTGAGACGGCGGACCCCGCGGAGTTCCTCGACTCGCTGCGCTTCGAGATCGGCGGCGCGGAGGTCTACGTCTTCACGCCCAAGGGCGACGTCATGGCGCTGCCCGCCGGCTCGACCCCGGTCGACTTCGCCTACGCCGTGCACACCGAGGTCGGGCACCGGACCATGGGTGCGCGCGTCAACGGGCGGCTCGTCCCGCTCGACTCGACGCTCGAGAACGGCGACTCGGTCGACGTCCTCACCTCGAAGTCCGAGAACGCGGGCCCGAGCCGGGACTGGCTCGCGTTCGTCAAGAGCCCCCGCGCCCGCAACAAGATCCGCCAGTGGTTCTCCAAGGAGCGCCGCGAGGAGGCGGTCGAGCACGGCAAGGACGCGATCGCCAAGGCGATGCGCAAGCAGAACCTGCCGATCCAGCGCCTGCTGTCGCACGAGTCGCTCGTCGCGCTCGCCAACGAGCTCCGCTTCGCCGACGTCACGGCGCTCTACGCCGCGATCGGCGAGGGCCAGGTGTCGGCGGCGAACGTCGTCTCCAAGCTCGTCCAGGCGATGGGCGGCGAGGAGGGCACGGTCGAGGACGTCGCGGAGACCGCGCGCCCCGGGCACACCGCGCGCCGCGTGCGCACGGGGGACCCCGGCGTCATGGTCAAGGGCGTCGACGACATCTGGGTCAAGCTCGCCAAGTGCTGTACCCCTGTCCCGGGCGACGAGATCATCGGCTTCATCACGCGCGGCCAGGGCGTGAGCGTCCACCGCGCGGACTGCGGCAACGTCGTCGGGCTGCGCAACCAGCCCGAGCGCATCGTCGACGTCTCGTGGACCACGGGCAGCAACGCGATGTTCCTGGTCCAGATCCAGGTCGAGGCGCTCGACCGGGCGCGCCTGCTCTCCGACGTCACGCGCGTGCTGTCGGACAACCACGTGAACATCCTCTCGGCGACCGTGTCGACGTCGAACGACCGCGTCGCGATGTCCCGCTTCGTCTTCGAGATGGCCGAGCCGGCGCACCTGGCGCAGGTGCTCAGCGCGGTCCGCAAGGTCGACGGCGTGTTCGACGTCTACCGCATCACCGGGACGAAGGCCGCCGAGGCGACGCAGCTCCCCGCCTGACCCGTCGCGCTCGCGCCGCGCGAGCGGCCGTGCCGGGTACCCGGACGTGTCGTCGTGCCGCACGCTGCGGCCGGTGGCAGCATCGGCACATGGACCTGCCCGTCATGCCTCCCGTGCTGCCCATGCTCGCGAAGTCCGTGCCCGACGTGCCCGAGCCCGACGCGGTGGACGGCGGGTACGTCTACGAGCCGAAGTGGGACGGGTTCCGCGCGATCGTGTATCGCGACGGCGACGAGGTGCGTCTCGACAGCCGCAACGCGCGGCCGATGGAGCGCTACTTCCCGGAGGTCGTCGAGGCGGTGCGCGCGGCCCTCCCGCCCCGCTGCGTGGTCGACGGGGAGATCGTCGTCGCCCGGGACGGGCGCCTCGAGTTCGAGGTGCTCCAGCAGCGGATCCACCCCGCGGCCTCGCGGGTGCGCCTGCTCGCCGAGCAGACGCCCGCCGCGCTCGTCGTGTTCGACGTGCTCGCCCTGGACGATGACGACCTCACGGGCGAGCCGCTGGCGCGCCGCCACGAGGTGCTGGACTCGCTCGGGCTCGACGGCCCCGCCGTGCACGCCACCCCCCGCACCCGTGACGTGGCGGTCGCACGCGAGTGGTTCGACACCTTCGAGGGCGCGGGGCTCGACGGTGTCGTCGCGAAGCCGCTCGACGGGACGTACCAGCCCAACAAGCGCGCGATGCTCAAGATCAAGCACGGGCGCGAGGCGGACGTCGTGCTCGCGGGCTACCGCCTGCACAAGACGTCGACGCCCGCGAAGCCGCTGCTCGGGTCGCTCCTGCTCGGGCTGTACGACGACGGCGGCCAGCTCCAGTTCGTGGGCGTCGCCGCGTCCTTCCCGGCGGCACGCCGGGCCGCGCTCGTGACCGAGCTCGCCCCGCTGGTCGTCGAGCCGGGCACGCCGGAGGCCGACGCGCACCCGTGGTCGGGATGGGAGAACCCCACCGGCGAGCGGATGCCGGGTGCGGTGTCGCGGTGGAGCTCCGGCAAGGACCTGTCGTTCACGCCGCTGCGCGTCGAGCGCGTGCTGGAGGTGGCGTACGACCACATGGAGGGCACGCGGTTCCGGCACACGGCGCAGTTCCGGCGCTGGCGCGACGACCGAGACCCGTCGTCGTGCACCTACGACCAGCTCGAGGAGCCCGTGCGCTACGACCTCACCGACATCCTCCCGGGCGCTCCGGGCGTCGTCTGACGCGCGGGTCGCGCTGCGGCCGGCGCCGAGCGCGGACGGCCGGCCGCTAGGCGCGGGGCCGGTCGCGGTCCTTGCTCGGCTGCACGCGCTTGGGCTCGCCCGGCATCTTCGGGTACTCCGGGGGATAGGGCAGGTCGCCGAGCCCGTGCTCGGCCTCGTCGCGGCGGGACAGCTCCAGGGCGGGCTCGAGCGACGCCCCCGGGTCGTCACGGTCGGCGCGCAGCGGCGCGAAGAGGTCGCCGACCTCGGCGAAGCGCGCGGGCATCGACAGCACGTCGAAGTCGTCCGGGTGGACGTCACCGAGCTCCTCCCAGCGCAGCGGAGCGGACACCGTCGCGCGCTGGTTGGAACGGATCGAGTACGCCGAGGCGATGGTGCGGTCGCGCGCCATCTGGTTGTAGTCGACGAAGATCTTGGCGCCGCGCTCCTCCTTCCACCACTTGGTGGTGACCTGCTCGGGAAGGCGGCGCTCGAGCTCGCGACCGATCGCGATCGTCGCGCGACGCGCCGCGACGAAGTCCCACTCGGGCGCGATCGGCACGAAGACGTGGATGCCGCGACCGCCCGACGTCTTCGGGTACCCGGGGAGGCCCAGCTCGTCGAGCACCTCGCGCAGGTGCGGCGCGACGCGCACGGCGTCGTCGAAGTCGGTCCCGGGCTGGGGGTCGAGGTCGATGCGGAGCTGGTCCACGGCCTCGACGTCCTCGCCTCGCACGGGCCACGGGTGGAACGTCAGGGTCCCCAAGTTTGCGGCCCACGCGACGACGGCGAGCTCGGTCGGGCACACCTCGTCGGCGGTCCGCCCGCTCGGGAAGGCGATGCGTGCGGTGCGCACGTAGTCGGGCGCGCCCTTGGGGATGCGCTTCTGGTAGAACGCGTCGCCGGTGTTGTCGGTGCGGGTGCTCATCCGCGCCCCCTCGAACACGCCCTTGGGCCAGCGTTCGAGCGTCGTCGGACGGTCCACCAGAGCGCCGAGGATCCCGTCCCCGACGCTGAGGAAGTACTGCACGACGTCGAGCTTGGTCACCCCTCGCGCGGGGAAGACGACGCGGTCCGGGCTCGTGACGCGCACGGTCCGGCCACGGACGTCGAGCTCCACGGGAGGTGTCGTGGCTGCGGCCATGCCGACCAACCTAGACCGGCTCGTCCTCCCCGGCGAGCAGGAGCGCGAGGGTGTGCCGCGCCCGCGGGCGCTCGGCCCACCGGTGGCGCAGCTCGAGCGAGCGGACCGCGAGCCGGGGCTCGAGCCCGCAGACGTCACGCAGCCGGCGAAGGGTCCTCAGCGCCTCGTCGGGCTCGCACCGCGTCGCGACGTCGAGGGCGGTCCGCACGACCGACGTCACCAGCACCCCCGCGACCAGGGTCCGGTCGTCGCGCAGCACGTGCGACTGGCGCGGCGCCCGGCCCGCGAGCGGTGCGGGACGGTGCCGGCCCGGCGTGTACACGACGTCGAGCACGCGCGGTGCGGGCGATCCGCAGAGCACCCAGGCCGCGGCGCTCCCGGCGAGGACGGTCCCCTGCGGGACGAGGTCGCGGACGGCGAGCGCGCGGAGGGTCGGTGTGTCCGGGACGAGCGCGGGCGCGGCGACGTCGCCCCAGAGGCGGCGGAGCGCACCCGACCGCACGAGGTCCTGGAAGGCGGCGTGCCCACCGACGTCCGCCGGCACGACGAGCAGTCCCAGGTCCGTGACGCGGGGCGCGAGGAGCCGCGTGAGCGTCGAGCCGGGTGCGGGTGCGGGTGCGGGCGGGACGGTGCGAGGAGTGGGCGGCATGCGCACACCGTGCCCCATCGGCCTGGGCACGCGGAAGGGGCCGGCGCTCGCCTGTGGACGAGCGCCGGCCCCC
>NZ_JNBQ01000049.1 GCF_001019615.1 Cellulosimicrobium funkei
CCGGGTGGTCCTGGGCGAGCCGCTCGGCCGCGCGCCAGTGCGTCGCGACCTCGCGCCCGTCCGCCACGCCGCTCGCCGCCACGAGGAACGCGCCCAGGCACAGCCCCACGACGCGGGCGCCGCGCGCGTGCGCGGCCCTCACCGCGGCCAGGAGCGCTGGCGGCGGCTCGACGTCGGGGTGCCAGCTCGGCAGCACGACGGTCGCCGCGTCCTCGATCGCCTCGAGCCCGTGGTCGACGTGGAGCGCGAAGCCTGCCGACGTCGCGAGGCGACCGGGCGTCGGCGCGCACACCACGACGTCGTACGCGGGTCCCGCGCCCCCGGTGAGCGCGTCGGAGCCGAGGACGAGGCTGGGGACGGCCAGGTGGAACGGGCTGATGCCGTCGAACGCCACGACCGCGACGCGCTCGGGTCGTCCGGAGGGTTCGCGGGCGGGCACGCGGTCCCGCAGGGGCTCCACGACGCCCGCGACGGGAGCTGCCACGACGGTCATGGCCTGATCCTACCGATCATCGTCCTGCGGGCCACTGTCGCGTCCCGGTCCCGCGCGCGAGGCTCGACCCATGACCACCGCACCGCACCCCGTCCCCCGGCCCGACGAGACCGCGCTCACGACGCCCGACGACGGCGGGCTCACGCTGCTCCACGTCGGCGGCCCGGCGCTCCTGCTCCGCCTCGGCGGGCTGACGATCGCCTCCGACCCCGGGTTCGACGCGCCCCGCGACTACCCGCGCCCGGGCGGCGGCACGAGCACGCGCCTGCGCGGCCCGGCCGTCGCCCCCGACGCGCTCGGCCCGCTCGACGTCGCGCTCGTCTCGCACGACCAGCACGTCGACAACCTCGACCTCAGCGGGCGGGCGCTCCTGCCCGACGTCCCGCGCGTCCTCACGACCCCCGCGGGCGCGGCGCGGCTCGCGCCCGACGTCCCCGGCGTCGTCGGGCTCGCCCCCTGGGAAGCGACCGTGCTGCGCCGGCCCGACGGCGGCGCGCTGCGCGTGACCGGCGTCCCCGCGCGGCACGGCCCGGAGGGAGCGGAGCGCGTGCTCGGCGACGTCACGGGGTTCGTCCTCGACGGCGACGGGCTCCCCCGCGTCTACCTGTCCGGCGACAACGCCGCCCCGGAGCTGGTCGCGGAGATCCCCGACCGCGTCGGGCCCGTCGACGTCGCGATCGTCCACGCCGGCGCCGCGCGCGTCCCCGCGATCCTCGACGGCGCGGCGCTCACGCTCGACGGCGCGGGAGCGGCCGAGGTCGCGCGGCTCCTGCGGCCGCGCGTCGTCGTCCCCGTGCACGCCGAGGGGTGGGCGCACTTCAGCGAGTCGGTCGCCGACGTCGAGCGAGCGTTCGCGGCCGCCGGGCTGTCCGACGTCCTGCGTGTCCCGACGCCGGGCGTCGCGCTCCACCTGTGACGAGTCCGCCCGGCGGGCGCACCGGGCCGGGTCACCGGGGCCCGCTCACCAGGCGCCGAGCGTCCGGTCCGTCTCGAAGCGGCGCTCGCGACCCGTGAGCGGGTCGACGAACGCGAGCGAGCGCGACACGAGCTGGAGCGGCCGGGAGTAGTCCTCCGGCGCGACGTCGTACGGCTCGGGGTAGAAGTTGTCGTGCACGATCGGCACCCCGAGGCGCGCCATGTGCAGCCGCAGCTGGTGCGTCTTGCCGCTGTGCGGCTCCAGCCGGTACCGCGCGAGACCGCGCGCCGGGTCGGCCTCGATCACGTCGACGCGGCTCTCCGCGTTGGGCTCGCCGTCGACCTCCTCGGCGCGCATGACGCCGCGCCGCTTGACGATGCGGCTGCGCACGGTCGCCGGCAGCTCCAGCGCCGGGTCCCACGGCGCCACCGCCTCGTACGTCTTGCGCACCTCGCGCCGCGCGAAGAGCTCCTGGTACGCGCCCCGCACCTGCGGGCGCAGCGTGAGGAGCAGGACGCCGGCCGTCACGCGGTCGAGGCGGTGCGCGGGGCTGAGGTCGGGCAGGTCGAGGTCGCGCCGCAGCCGCACGAGCACCGAGCGCGCCACGTACGACCCGCGCGGGATCGTCGCGAGGAAGTGCGGCTTGTCGACGACGAGCAGGTCCCGGTCGCGGTGCAGCACGCGGACCTCGAACGGCACGTCGGGCTCCACCGGCGGGTCCCGGTAGAGGAACACGAAGCCGCGCGGCTCGTACGGGGTGGTCGCGTCGACCGGCCGGCCGCGCCCGTCGACCACCTCGCCCGCCGCGACCTTCTCCGCCAGGCGCGCGGCGTCGTCCGGGAAGCGGTGGCGCACGTAGTCGAGCGTGCGCGTGTACCGCGCGACGCTGTCGGCGTCGTGCGGCAGCACGAGGCGCGTCGGGTTGAGGCCGTCGCGCACGGGGAGGGGGACCACGCCTCCACGGTACCGGCGTGGGTCCCGCGCTCAGCGCGCCGCGAGCAGCTCGGCGACGACGGCACGGACCGCCTCGGCGACGTCCAGCGCCGCGACCGGGCCGCCCGGGTTCGCCCGCTCCGCCGCGAGGCCGTGCACGACGGCGGCCGCGGCAGCGAGCTCTGCGGCCAGCCCCGGCTCTCGGACGACCCGCTCGGCGTGCACCGCCAGCACCGTGCCGAGGATCCCGGCGAGCACGTCCCCCGCCCCCGCCGTCGCGAGCCAGGCCGGCGCGTCCGCCTGGGACCACGCGCCCTCCGGCCCGACGACGACGGTCGCCGACCCCTTGAGCAGCACCGTCGCCCCGGTGGCCTCGTGCGCGCGCCGCGCCCACCGCAGCGGCTCGGCCTCCACGTCGGCGCGCGTCACGTCGTCGCCGCGCGACCGCAGCACCGTCGCGAGCTCCCCCGCGTGCGGGGTGAGGACGACCGACGGCGGGCAGCGGTCGGGCAGCAGGGACAGCGCCCCGGCGTCGACCACCACGGGCACCCGCTCCCCCACGACGTCCGCGGCGAGCTCGCCCGTCGCGGCCGCGAGCGCGTACCGGACCCGCTCGTGCTGCCCGCCGTCGTCCACGGGGTCGTCGTCCGGTCCGGGGACGGGCGGCACGCCGGGTCCGAGCACCCAGGACTGCACGCGGCCCACGGCGGGCACCACCTCCGGCCGGGCCGCGAGCACCGCGCGCGTGACGTCGTCGGGCCCGCGGTAGCGGACCATGCCCGGGCCGGTGCGGACAGCGGCGTCCACGACGAGCACCGCCGCGCCCGGGAAGGTCGGCGTGCCCGCGACGACGCCGACGACGCCGCGCGTGTACTTGTGGTCGGTCGGCCCCGGCGCGACCCACCGCGCCGCGACGTCCGCACGCTCGAGGCGCCGCACGACGGGCCGCGGCGCGGCGCCGTCCTCGGCCAGGGCGCCCAGGCGCAGCCCGACGTCCACGACCGCGCCGTGCCCGGCGAGGTGCGTCGCGGGCGGCAGGAGGAGACCGGGCTTGGCCGCACCGAACGTCACCGTGCGGTCGGCCCGCAGCACCGGTCCGGGGACCGTGCCGTCGTCGACGCCGACCCCGCTCGGCGTGTCGACCCCGACGACCCAGGGGCGCCCGCGCGCCCCGGACCCGGGCCCGGGAGAACGCCCGCCGTCGTCCCCGGGCACGCCGTCGCCGCCGGGCTCCCCGCCCGCGTGCGCGTCGCCGTCGAGCACCGCGGAGACGTGTCGCACGAGGTCCGCCGCGACGCCGCGGAGCGGTCCACGGGCGCCGATGCCGACGAGGCCGTCCAGCACGACGTCGGCGCGCGCGACCTGCGCGGCGACCCGGCCGGCGACGTGCGGGTCCAGGTGGTCGTGCGGCCGGTCGGCGCGCGTCGTGTCGTCGGGACTGCCGACGAGCACCTCGACGGACCCGCCCGCGTCCCGGAGCGCCGCGAGCCCGCCCGCGTGCGCGTGCTCGCCGGTGAGGACGGCCAGCACCTCGACGCCCCGCCGCGCGAGGTACGCGCCCGCGTGGAGGGTGTCCCCGCCGTTGTTGCCCGACCCCACGAGCAGGACCGCCCGGGCGCCCGTCACGCGCCCGTCCCGGCGCCCGCCGTCGGGCAGGGCGACCGAGCGCCGTCGCGCGAGGTCCCGCGCGACGATCGTCGCGAGCGCGAACGACGCTCGCTCCATGAGCGGGACTCCCGCCGCGAGCAGGGGCTCCTCGGCGGCACGCACGTCGGCCGCGGACCAGGCTTCGATCATGACCTCATCCTGCCGACCCCGTGCCCCGGTCGCCTGCGCGGACGGCCGCAGGGTGAGACGGCGGACGGCGCAGGGCGGGCGTCCGCGCGGCCCCGCATAGGGTGACGACCATGCGATTCGGACTCTTCATCCCCCAGGGCTGGCGCTACGACCTCGTCGACGTCGCGCCCGAGGACCACTGGAAGACCATGCTCTCCCTCCTGCACTACGCCGACAACGCCGCGGCGGGCGAGCCCCTGCCGGGCGGCGAGTTCGCGTGGGACGGCGTGTGGGTCTACGACCACTTCCACACCACACCGACCCCGAGCACCGAGGCGACGCACGAGGCGTGGACGCTCATGGCCGCGTTCGCGGCGGCGTCGCAGCGCGTGCGCCTCGGCCAGATGTGCACGTGCATGGCGTACCGGGACCCGACGTACCTGGCGAAGGTCGCCGCGACCGTCGACCACGTCTCCGGCGGCCGGCTCGAGATGGGCATCGGCGCGGGCTGGTACGAGCACGAGTGGCGCGCGTACGGGTACGGGTTCCCGAGCGCGGGCGAGCGCCTCCGCGCGCTCGACGAGGGCGTCGAGATCATGGCGCGCATGTGGCGCACCGGGTCGTCGGGCACGTTCGAGGGCCAGCGCTACCAGGTGGACGGCGCGCTCTGCTACCCGCAGCCCCTCCAGCGGGTCGTCGTGGACGGCGAGGGCGCGAAGCCGAGCATCCCCCTGTGGATCGCCGGCGGCGGCGAGAAGAAGACGCTGCGCATCGCGGCGCAGCACGCCCAGTACACGAACTTCGACGGCTCGCCCGAGGGCTTCGCCCACAAGTCCGCGGTGCTCGAGCAGCACTGCCGCGACCTCGGCCGCGACTTCGGCGAGATCACGCGCTCGGCCAACTACAACGTCGTCATCGGCGAGACCGAGCAGGACGTCGCGGACCGGCTGGACCGGATCGAGGAGCACGCGCGGCGCTGGTTCCCGGAGAAGGCGGACGACAACGTCGCGTCGTGGCGGGGCGGCCCGCTCGTCGGGACGCCGGAGCAGATCGTCGAGACGCTCACGGGTCTGCGCGACCAGGGCCTCGGCTACGCGATCGGCTACTTCCCGTTCGCCGCGACGGACCGCGACCAGCTCGAGCTCTTCCAGCGCCAGGTCATCCCCGCCCTCCAGTCCTGACCGCCGCACCGTGTGGGCGTGAGAAGGGCCCGGTTCTCGGCCGAGAACCGGGCCCTTCTCATACCCACAGCGCGGCGGGCGGTCAGCCCTCCGCGACGACCATGGCCGAGGCGATGCCGGCGTCGTGGGAGATGCTCAGGTGCCAGGCGGTGATGCCGAGCGCGTCCGCGCGCGCCGCGACCGTGCCCGTGATCTCGACCTCCGGCGGGCCACCGACGACGCGGTGCACCGTCGCGTCGTGCCAGCGCATGCCCGCGGGAGCCCCGAGAGCCTTGGCGATGGCCTCCTTGGCGGCGAACCGCGCGGCGAGCGACGCGGGGGGCAGGTCGCGCTCGGCGTCCGTGAACAGCTTCTCCCGGAGCCGGGGCGTCCGCTCGAGGGTCTCCATGAACCGCGCGACGTCCACGACGTCGATCCCCACGCCCTTGATCATGCGCCCACCCTACGGCCGACGGCGACCAGGCCGTCGGCCCTCCACGAGCAGGTGGTCCTGGCTCGTCCGGGAGACCGGACGAACCAGGACCACCTGATCGGGCGTCCGACGGTGCGGCGGAGGGCTACTCGACCGTGACCGACTTCGCGAGGTTGCGCGGCTGGTCGACGTCGAGGCCCTTGGCCGTCGCGAGAGCCATCGCGAAGATCTGGAGCGGCACGACGGCCAGCAGCGGCGAGAGCAGCGTCGGCGACTCGGGGACCCAGAAGATCTCGTCCGCGTAGGGGCGCACGGCGTCGTCCCCGTCCTCCGCGATGACGAGCGTCCGCGCCCCACGGGCCCGGATCTCCTGGATGTTCGAGATGACCTTCGAGTGCAGGCCCTCGCGACCCTTGGGCGACGGCACGACGACGAACACCGGCTGGCCCTCGTCGATGAGCGCGATCGGCCCGTGCTTGAGCTCGCCCGCCGCGAAGCCCTCGGCGTGGATGTACGCGAGCTCCTTGAGCTTGAGCGCGCCCTCGAGCGCGACGGGGAACCCGACGTGCCGGCCGAGGAACAGGACCGACGTCGCGTCCTTCATCGACCGGGCGGTCGCGCGCACGTACTCACCGCGCTCGATCACCGTCTGGATCTTGCGCGGCATGTCGCGCAGGTCCTCGAGGATCGCCGAGATCTCGTCGGGGAACTTGTTCCCGCGCAGCTGCGCGAGGTAGAGGCCCAGGAGGTACGCCGCGGTGATCTGCGACAGGAACGCCTTGGTCGAGGCGACCGCGATCTCCGGCCCGGCGTGCGTGTAGAGCACGGCGTCGGACTCGCGCGGGATGGTCGAGCCGTGCGTGTTGACGATCGAGATGACCTTGGCGCCCTGCTCGCGCGCGTGGCGCACGGCCATGAGCGTGTCCATCGTCTCGCCGGACTGCGTCACGGCCACGACGAGCGTCTTCTCGTCGACGATCGGGTCGCGGTAGCGGAACTCGTGCGCGAGCTCGACCTCGACCGGGATGCGGCACCAGTGCTCGATCGCGTACTTCGCGACGTGGCCCGAGTACGCGGCGGTCCCGCACGCCACGACGATGATCTTGTCGACCGACCGCAGCACGGCCTCGTCGATGCGCAGGTCGTCGAGCACGAGCTTGCCCGAGGAATCCGTCCGGCCGAGCAGCGTGTCCGCGACGGCGTGCGGCTGGTCGTGGATCTCCTTGTCCATGAAGGACGAGAAGCCGCCCTTCTCCGCGGCGGCCGCGTCCCAGTCGACCGTGTAGCGCTTGGCCTCGGCCGGGTTCCCGTCGAAGTCGGTCACCTCGACCGACGTCGGCGTGATCGTGACGATCTGGTCCTGCCCGAGCTCGAGCGCCTCCTTGGTGTGGGAGATGAACGCCGCGACGTCCGAGCCGAGGAAGTTCTCGCCCTCCCCGATCCCGACGACGAGCGGCGAGTCGTGCCGCGCGCCCACGACCGTGTCGGGCGAGTCGGCGTGGACGGCCAGGAGCGTGAACGTGCCCTCGAGGCGGCGGGCGACCTGCCCCATCGCGAGCGTGAGGTCCTTGGTCTCGCGGTAGGCGCGGGCCAGGAGCTGCGCCGCGACCTCGGTGTCCGTCTCCGACCGGAACCGCACACCCTCGGCGAGCAGCTCGGACTTGAGCGTCGCGAAGTTCTCGACGATCCCGTTGTGGATGACCGCGAGGCGGTCGTCGTCCGCGAGGTGCGGGTGGGCGTTGGTGTCCGTCGGGCCGCCGTGCGTCGCCCACCGCGTGTGACCGATCGACGCGGTCGCCGCGGGGAGCGGGTGCAGGTCGATCTCCTCGACGAGGTTCGCGAGCTTGCCCGACTTCTTGGCGAACGCGACAGCGTCGATCCCGGGCGCGACGAGCGCGACCCCGGCCGAGTCGTAGCCGCGGTACTCGAGCCTGCCGAGTCCTTCGAGAGCGACGTCGAGGGGTCGCCCCGAGGCCTCTCCGACCATGGTTCCAGGGCCTACGTAGCCCACGATTCCGCACATGGTGATCGAGTCTAGCCACGGACGTGCGCCACTCCGGAGCCGCCCGATCCCGCGGTTTTTCGTGAGGTCCGCTGCCAAAGTCGTCCCCGCGGGCGAACGGCGCCCGTGCCGGTGAGGGTGGACCTCGTGCCCACCGTTCGCATCGGTCTCTCAGGATGGCGGTACGCCGACTGGCGCGGCCCGTTCTACCCGCCCGGCCTCCCCCAGCGTCGTGAGCTCGAGCACGTCGCTTCCGTGTTCCCCGCGGTCGAGCTCAACGGGTCGTTCTACTCGCTGCAACGTCCGTCGTCGTTCGTCGCGTGGCGCGAGCAGACGCCCGAAGGGTTCACGTTCGCGGTCAAGGGGCCGCGGTTCGTCACCCACATGAAGCGGCTGCGGGACGTGCGCACGCCCCTCGCCAACTTCTTCGCGAGCGGCGTCCTCGCCCTCGGCGACCGCCTCGGGCCCGTGCTGTGGCAGCTCCCGGCGCGCACGACCTTCGACGCCGCGCTGCTCGACGAGTTCCTCGCCCTCCTGCCCCGGACGACGGCCGAGGCCGCCCGGCTCGCGGGCGACCACGACGACCGCCTGCGCGCACCCGCCTGGACCGACGTGGATGCCGACCGTCCGCTGGTCCACGCGCTCGAGCCGCGTCACGAGTCGTTCGCGAGCGCCGAGGCGCTCGACCTGCTGCGACGGCACCGGGTGGCCTTCGCGATCTCGGACGGTGCGGGCCACTGGCCGCTCGTGGAGGCGGTCACGAGCGACCTCGTGTACGTGCGGCTCCACGGCGACGAGGAGCTGTACACGAGCGGCTACCGGCCACGCGTCCTCGACGCGTGGGCCGAGCGCGTCCGGACCTGGTGCGAGGCCGGTCACGACGTCGAGGTCTACCTCGACAACGACGTCCACGCGCACGCCCCGGCCGACGCGCTCGCCCTCATGACACGGCTGCCCGACCTCGCGCTCGCCGGCCCGGGCCCCGCCGTCGAGCCCGCGCCGCGCCGGCGTCGCGCGGCGCGCCCGGAGCGCGGGGCGGGGACCGCTCCACGCTGAGCACCGCCCCGGCACGTTCGCAGGGACGGACGGGTCCGGAGGCGCGTCCGAGGCCGACCCGCCGTGCCGCGCCGGCGCGGCCGGAAACGGTCCCGAAGGCCCTCGTGCACCGGCACCGCCGCGGATCCGGCAGAATCGGGCGGGTGTCCTTCCCCGTCGACGACCCGTCCGACCTCCTGCCGGCCCATCTCGCGGCACCGTCGTCCTCGCCGTACGTCGACCTCGACCGCGCGGTGTGGAGCCGCCTGTCGGAGTCGACGCCGCTCCCCCTGACGGACGACGACGTCACCCGGCTGCGCGGCCTGGGCGACCCCATCGACCTCGCGGAGGTCGACGCCGTCTACCGCCCGCTGTCGCGCCTGCTCAACCTCTACGTGACCGCGACGTCGGGGCTCCACGAGGCGACGTCGACGTTCCTCCGGGAGGAGACGGGCAACACGCCGTACGTCATCGGCGTCGCGGGGTCGGTCGCGGTGGGCAAGTCCACGACCGCACGCGTCCTGCGCGAGATGCTGGCCCGCTGGCCCGAGACGCCGCGCGTGGAGCTCATCACGACCGACGGCTTCCTCTACCCGAACGCGGAGCTGGCCCGCCGCGGCCTCATGGACCGCAAGGGCTTCCCCGAGTCCTACGACCGCCGCGCGCTCATCCGGTTCCTGTCCAAGGTCAAGGCGGGCCACGCCGAGGTGAAGGCGCCCGTCTACGACCACCTCACGTACGACATCGTGCCCGGGGCGGAGGCGGTCGTGCGCAAGCCCGACGTGCTCGTCGTCGAGGGGCTGAACGTCCTCCAGCCGGCCCGGCCGAGCGCGCACGACGAGTCCACGGTCGCGGTCTCCGACTTCTTCGACTTCTCGATCTACGTCGACGCCCGTACGCGCAACATCCGGCAGTGGTACGTCGACCGGTTCCTCGCCCTGCGCCGCACGGCGTTCGCCCGGCCCGAGTCGTACTTCCGCCGCTACGCCGACCTCACGGACGAGCAGGCGGTCGAGAAGGCGAAGTCGATCTGGGACGCGATCAACGCCCCGAACCTCGAGCAGAACATCCTGCCGACGCGCGGCCGCGCGACGCTCGTCCTCACCAAGGGGTCGGACCACTCCGTCCAGCGCGTGCGGCTGCGCAAGCTCTGAGCCCGCGCGACGTCGTGGCGCGCGAGGCCCGTCACCGGGTCCCGTCCCGCGGCGGCTCGGCTCAGCCGCGGGGTGCCGCGCCCGGAGTGCGCGGCGCGCCCGGCCCGCCCGTGCTCCCCGACGGCGTCGCCCCCGGCGCCCCGGACGACACGCCCTCGTCGGTGCCGGTCACCTCGGTGCTCGTCACCTCCGTGCCGGTCACCTCCGTGCCGGCCACCGGCGTGCCGTTCGCGTCCGCGCTCGTGCCCCGCGGGGCCGGGTCGCCGGTCGTCGGCGCCGCGGGCACGGGGACCACCACCGGGAGCTCGCCCCGGTGCCGTGCGCGCATCATGAGCACGCGGTCGATGACGAAGCCGGTGGCCACCCCGAGGACGACGCCGACGACCATCGCGAGGAGCGGCTCGTGGCCCAACCACTGGGCGGCGACGAGCCCGATGAGGACCGAGTACACCGCCCACGTGACGGCCGCGATCCCGGAGAACGCCATGAAGCGGCGGCGCGGGTAGCCCACGGCGCCGGCCGTCATGTTCACCGCGACGCGGCCGACGGGGATGTAGCGTGCGGCGAGGATGAACGACGCCCCGCGGTGCGCGAGGGCTCGCTCCGCCCAGGCCACGGCCTTGCGGCCCCGCGGCGAGCGCAGGAACCGGACGCGGTCGGTGCCGATGGCGCGGCCGATCGAGAACGCGATCTGGTCGCCCGTCCACGCGCCCGCCGCGGCGACCAGGAGCACGAGCAGCAGGTTCGGCTCGCCGGTCGCGTGGGCGGACACCGCGAGCGTGATGACGACGGACTCGCTCGGGATGGGCGGGAAGAACCCGTCGATCGTCGCGAAGCCGAACAGCGCGGGGTAGATCCACGCGGACGCCGCGAGGGCGAGAATCCAGGTCTCCAGATTCTCCAGGAAGGTCGACACGGCGTCGGGCAACGGCGTCCTCGTTCGTCGGCTGGCGGGGAGGCCAGGCTGGCGGCGGCGGCAGGTCGGGCGTCCTGCGCCACGACAAGCCTACGGAGCGCGACGACGTCGACCATCAGGGAAACCCCCGGTTCGCCCCTGAGGATTCCCGCCCGGCAGCGCCGCGCCCGGTGACGAGTCTTCCGTGCCGCGGCCGACGACGCGTCATCCCGACGAACGACTTCTCGCGACGAGAGCGTACGTCGTGAGGACCAGGGCCCTCCGCCGGCTCAGGCGTCGCGCCGGCGCGGGCGCGGCGTCCCCCGCAGCGGCTGGGCGGTGCCCGGGTCCTGCGGCCACGCGTGCTTGGGGTAGCGGCCCCTCAGCTCGGCGCGCACCTGCGGATAGCCCTGCACCCAGAACGAGGCCAGGTCGGCCGTGACCGCGGCCGGGCGACCCGCCGGGGAGAGCAGGTGCAGCAGCACGGGCACGCGCCCGTCCGCGACGCGCGGCGTGCTCGCCCAGCCGAACGTCTCCTGGAGCCGGACCGCGAGCACCGGCTGGTCCTGGTCGTAGGCCACCGCGACACGGGACCCGCTCGGGACCTCGAGCCGCTCGGGCGCGAGCGCGTCGAGGCGCGCCGCCTCCGGCCACGGCAGCAGACGGCGCAGCGCACCCCCGAGGTCCGGACGCTTCCCCCGGGCGACGGCGGGGACGTCGGGGCCCAGCCAGGCGTCCAGGCGGTCCAGGAGCGCCTCGTCGCCGACGTCGGGCCACGGGTCGCCCAGGACGCGGTGCAGGAACCGCAGGCGGTCGCGCAGCCGGCGCGCGCCGTCGGACCACGGGAGGCCGTCGAGACCGTCCCGGCGCAGCCCGTCACGCACCGCCGCCGCCAGGAGGTCCGCGGGCGGGTCGCGCCACGGCTCGCGCGCGAGCTCGATCGCGCCGAGGGAGGTCACCCGGGCGGCGCGCACGCGCCCGCCCGACCACTCGGCGATACCGGTCGACCGCAGCTCGGGCGCCGCGGCGGCCCGCGCCGTCGCCTCGTCGACGGGCGCGGCGGACCGCACGACGGCGTCCGCCCGGCCCGCCGCGCGGTCCACGTCCGCCACCGCGAGCCACGGCGCGCCCTGCAAGGGCGAACCCGGCGGCAGCCGTGCGCCGGCTCCCGAGACCAGGAGGTACGTCTCGCCGCCCGGCCGCAGGCGGGCCAACCGGTCGGGGTGCGCGAGCGCGACGACGTGCCCGACGGCGGCGTCGTCGGCCGGCCTGCCCCGTGCGGCCGGGCGCGATCCCGTGGCGGCGGCGTCCTCGGCCGAGGCGGCCCGCGCCACCCCCTCGAGCCGGTCGCGCTGCGCGGCCCACGCGCCGGAACCCGGACCCCCGCGGCGCAGCGCACGCAGCGCGGCCGGCAGGTCGGCCCCCGGCACGCGCACGTCCTCCGAGAGCAGCGCCACGACCTCCGCGGCGAGCCCCGCCCCCACCTCGGGGACGGCGTCGAGCAGCGCCCGCGCGCGCCGCGGGTCGGCGGGGACGGCGGCGATGCGGCGCCCGAGCGGCGTCACCCCGTCGGCCCCCACGGCCCCCAGGCCGTGCAGCACGTCACGCGCGGCGGCCCAGGCCGCCGGTGGCGGGGGGTCCAGCAGCGCGAGCCCCGCGCCGTCGGGGCTGCCCCAGCACGCGAGCTCGAGCGCGAACCCGGTGAGGTCGGCCGTGCGGATCTCCGGCTCCGGGTGCCACGCGAGCCGTGCGTGGTCGCCCTCCGACCAGCACCGGTACACCGCCCCCGGGCCCTCGCGCCCGGCACGGCCGGCGCGCTGCTCGGCGCCCGCGCGGCTGACGGCCACGGTCACGAGGCCGGGCAGTCCCCGCCGCACGTCCGTGCGCGGCTCGCGCGCGAGGCCGGCGTCCACGACGACCCGCACGCCCGGGACGGTGAGGGACGACTCCGCGACCGCCGTCGAGACCACCACCCGGCGCCGGGGCCCGCGCTCGAGCGCCCGGTCCTGCTCGCGCAGGGGCAGGCGGCCGTGCAGCGGGCGCACGTCCACGTCGGACAGCCCGCGTGCCAGCAGGCCCGCGACGGTGTCCACCTCGCGCGCGCCGGGGACGAACACGAGGACGTCGCCCGTCCGCTCGCGCAGCGCGCGGTGCGTCGTCGCGACGACGTGGTCGAGCAGCGCGGGCGCGGTGCCCCGCGCGTCGGTGCGCGGACCGCGCCCGGGGCACCAGACGACGTCGACCGGGTGGAGCCCGCCCTCGACCTCGACGACCGGCACCGACCGTGATCCCGTGGCGAGCGCCCGGGCGGTCCGCCCGGCCTCGACCGTCGCGGACATCGCGACGAGCGCGAGGTCGTCGCGCAGGTTCTCGCGCACGTCCGCCAGGAGCGCGAGCGCGAGGTCGTCGTCGAGGTGACGCTCGTGCACCTCGTCGAGCACGACGCCGTCCACGCCCGGCAGCTCGGGGTCGCGCTGGAGCCGGCGGACGAGCGTGCCCGTCGTGACGACCTCGACCCGGGTGCGGCGCGACGTGCGCGACTCGCCCCGCACGGTGTAGCCGACCGTGCCTCCGAGGTCCTCGCCGAGCAGCGTCGCGAGCCGCCGGGCCGCCGCCCGGGCCGCGAGCCGCCGGGGCTGCGTCACGACGACGCGCCGGTCCGGGGCGCCCCCCAGAGCGACGGCGAGGGCCGGCGGCACGAGGGTCGTCTTGCCCGTGCCGGGCGGTGCCTGCACGACGACGGCGCCCGCCGCCCGCACCGCGGCGACCACCTCGGGGAGGTGGGGCCCCACCGGCAGGTCGGGCGGCGCGGCGAGGAGTCGGCTGAGCGGGTCCACCCCCGTAGTCTCCCGCGCCGACGCTCGCTCCCGTGCCGCGCCGCTCAGGACCGCGTGGCCCGGTCAGCCCGCCTCGCGGGAGGCGCCCGGGAGCCGCGCGACCCCGAGCGTGGACGAGAGGGTGCGCAGGTCGGCCCCGTCGACGTACAGCTCGCCGCGCAGGTGGTCGGTCTCGTGCTGGACGATCCGCGCCGCCCACCCGGTGAGCACGTCGTCGAACGGCTCGCCCGTCTCGTCCTGCCCGGTGAGACGCACCGAGCGGGCGCGCGTCCGCTCCGCCTGCCAGCCGTGCACGGACAGGCATCCCTCGAAGAACGTCCTGGTCTCGTCGCCGACGGCCTCGTACCGCGGGTTGACGAGCACCCGGAACGCGAGCGGCGGGCGCTCGCGCTCGTCGTCCGCGTCGGGGGCGCCCGGGTCCTCCACGACGGCGACCGCGAGGCCGATCCCGACCTGCGGCGCCGCGAGGCCCACCCCGGGCGCCGCGTGCATCGTCGCGCGCATCGCCTCGAGGAACCGTGGCAGCACGTCGCCGAGCTGCCCGGCGTACGGCACCGCCGGCGTGCGCAGCACGGGCTGACCCGCCTGCACGATCGGCAGGACGCCGTCGTCGTACGCGTCGAGGAGCGCGACGACGTGCTCGCGCAGCGTCTCGTCGACCCCCTGACGCACGCCGGTCGTCCGCCCCGTCGCGCTCACAGCGCGAGCCGGTCCCGCACGACGCCCGCGAGCCGGGCGGCGACGGCGTCGGCCTGCTGCTGCGTCGCGGCCTCGACCATGACGCGCACGAGCGGCTCGGTACCCGACGGCCGGAGCAGCACGCGACCCGTCTCGCCGAGGGTCCGCTCCGCGTCCGCGACGGCGGCGAGCAGCGTCTCGTCGCTCGACGCGCGCGCCTTGTCCACGCCGGAGACGTTGAGGAGCGTCTGCGGCAGGCGCTGCACGACGCTCGCCAGGTCGGCGAGCTTCTGGCCCGTCGCCCGGACGCGCGCCGCGAGCTGGAGGGCCGTGAGCACGCCGTCCCCCGTGGTCGCGTAGCGCGACAGCACGATGTGCCCCGACTGCTCGCCCCCGAGCCCGTACCCGTGGGCCCGCATCTCCTCGAGGACGTACCGGTCGCCGACCGCCGTCTGGACGGTCGTGATCCCGGCGTCGCGCATCGCGAGCAGGAGGCCCAGGTTGCTCATCACCGTCACGACGAGCGTGTCGTGCGGGAGCTCGCCCTCGTCCTTGAGCGCGAGCGCGAGGACGCCCATGATCTGGTCGCCGTCGACGACGGTGCCGCCGTGGTCGACCGCGATGCAGCGGTCGGCGTCGCCGTCGAACGCGACGCCGAAGTCCGCCTCGGACGCCACGACGACGGCCTGGAGCTGCTCCGGGTGGTTCGAGCCGCACGCGGCGTTGATGTTGCGGCCGTCGGGGCTCGCGTTGATGACGACGACGTCCGCGCCGGCCGCACGCAGCGCCGCGGGGCCGACGTCGCTCGCCGCGCCGTTCGCGCAGTCGACCGCGATGCGCAGGCCGGCGAGCGGCTTGTGGTCCTCGTCGGCGCCGATGCTCGCCATGAGGTGCTCGACGTACGCACCGCCCGCGCGACCACGGTCGGGCGAGATGCGTCCGACCGTGCCGTGCGTCGGGCGCTGCCACTCCTGCCCGAGCAGGCTCTCGATCCGGTCCTCGACCGCGTCGTCGAGCTTGACGCCCCCGCGCGCGAGGAACTTGATCCCGTTGTCCTGCATCGGGTTGTGCGAGGCCGAGATCACGACGCCGAAGTCGACGTCCATGGTGCTCGTCAGGTACGCGACGGCCGGGGTCGGCAGCACGCCCACGTCCTTCACGTCGACGCCCGCGCTCGCGAGCCCGGCGATGAGCGCCGCGCCCAGGAACTCGCCCGAGACCCGCGTGTCACGCCCCACCACCGCGCGCGGACGGTGCCCCTCCTCCTGCCCGCTCGCGAGCACGCGAGCCGCCGCGACGCCGAGGTCGAGCGCGAGCTCGCCCGTCACGTTGCCGTTCGCCAGCCCGCGCACCCCGTCGGTGCCGAAAAGCCGTCCCATGGAAAGTCCTTCCTCGACCGGCCGTACGTCGACCGTACGACCGCCTGCCCTGCCACGCCCTCGACGGGGCTTGGTCACCGTCCCTCACAAACGACGTCGGCCCCGGTGGACGAGGTCCACCGGGGCCGACGAGCGCACAGCGCGGATCAGCGCTTGGAGTACTGCGGTGCCTTACGGGCCTTCTTGAGACCGGCCTTCTTGCGCTCGACGACGCGGGCGTCGCGAGTGAGGAAGCCGGCCTTCTTCAGCGCGGGGCGGTTGTGCTCGGCGTCGATCGCGTTGAGCGCACGCGCGATGCCGAGGCGCAGCGCACCGGCCTGGCCGGAGGTGCCGCCGCCGCTGATGCGGGCGACGACGTCGAAGCGGCCCTCGACGTCGACCAGCTTCAGCGGGGAGTTCACGAGCTGCTGGTGAACCTTGTTCGGGAAGTAGTCCTCGAGCGAGCGCCCGTTGATCTTCCACTGCCCGGTCCCGGGGACGAGGCGCACGCGCGCCACGGCCTCCTTGCGGCGGCCCAGGGCCTGGCCGGGGGCGGTGATGCTCTGGCCACGGCCCGTGGGGGCAGCGGACTCAGAGGTGTAGGTGCTGGGCGTCTCGTCGCCCAGGGTGTCGGTGTCGACGGTGGTCTCGGCCACGGGTGGTGTCCTCGCGTCTCTCTGTGCGCTACGCCTGGGCGGCGATTACTGCGCGACCTGGGTGATCTCGAACGGCTTCGGCTGCTGCGCGGCGTGCGGGTGCTCGGCACCCGCGTAGACCTTGAGCTTGCCGAACTGGGCGCGACCGAGGGTGGTCTTGGGGAGCATGCCGCGCACGGCCCGCTCCACAGCACGCTCGGGGTGCTTGTCGAGCAGGTCGCCATAGGCGACGGCACGCAGACCACCCGGGTACCCGGAGTGGTTGTAGGCCATCTTCTGCTCGCGCTTGTTGCCGCTCAGGGCGACCTTGCCGGCGTTGATGACGATGACGAAGTCACCGCCGTCGACGTGCGGAGCGAAGGTCGGCTTGTGCTTGCCGCGCAGCAGGGTGGCCACGTGGGTGGCCAGGCGGCCCAGGACGACGTCGGTCGCGTCGATGACGTACCAGTCGCGCTGGACGTCGCCGGGCTTCGGGGTGTACGTACGCACGGTCGTAGCCTTCGTTTCTGTCTCAGAATGTCTTCTTCGGCCGCTGAAGCGTGCGGCCGAGAGGGCAGGTCGTTGCGCGGCGGGCTCGGTCGACACCCGCTCCTTGGCCGGCAGCGAGTGGGCGCGCTAGCGACACGGGCGTCGTGAGATGAGCACAACGACTCACCAGACTACCCGCGGGGCAGGCCACCGGTCAAAGCGGCGGACCTCGTGGACAGGCCGGTGGCCGGGCGCTCGACCACGCACGTCTCGCACCGCGTCGTGCGCGCGACGTGCACGCAGTCCGGGCAGTACAGGCGCAGCGTCCGGCAGCTCGGGTCGACGCAGTTCTCGTACTTCGCCGTCGCCGCCCCGCACCCCGTGCACGCGCCGAGCGGGGTCGACCCCGGGCCGAGGTCGACGTGCATGCGCTCGTCGAACACGTAGAGGGATCCCTCCCACAGCCCCTGCGACCCGAACGCCTCGCCGTACCGCACGACGCCGCCGTCGAGCTGGTAGACCTCCTCGAAGCCGCGGGCGGTCAGGAGCGCGGACAGCACCTCGCACCGCACGCCGCCGGTGCAGTAGGTGACGACCGGCCGCTGCTTGAGGTCGTCGTAGCGGCCCGAGTCGATCTCGGCGACGAAGTCGCGCGTCGTGGCGACGTCGGGCACCACCGCCCCGCGGAACCGTCCGATCTCCGCCTCGAACGCGTTCCGGCCGTCGAACATCACGACGTCGTCGCCCCGCTCGGCCACGAGGTCGTGCAGGGCCTGCGGGCTCAGCCGCGTGCCGCCTCCCACGACGCCGCTCTCGTCGACCACGACCTCGTCGGGGACGCCGAACGCCACGAGCTCGGGACGCACCTTCACGGACAGGCGCGGGAAGTCCCGGCCCGTGCCGTCGGACCACTTGACGTCGATGTCCGCGAAGCCGGGGTACTGCCGGGTCGTCTTCACGTACTGCTTGAGGTCCTCGACCGTCCCGCCCAGCGTCGCGTTGATCCCGTGCTCCGCGACGATCACGCGTCCCGTGAGGTTCCAGCGCTCCCCCAGCGCCCGCTGCCAGAGCTGCACCGCGCGCGGGTCGGGCAGCGGCGTGAAGGCGTAGAAGAGCACGATCTTGTGGACGGCCATGCCCACCAGGATAGGGACGGTGGTGCCCGCCCCCGGCACGCGGCGGCTAGCGCGCCCGCTGCACGCGCTCGACGTCCCAGACCGGCTCCGACGCCTCGACGACCTCGCCGTCGCCACGGAACACCAGGTAGCGGTCGAACCCGCGCGCGAACCACCGGTCGTGCGTCACGGCGAGCACCGTCCCCTGGAACGCGGCGAGACCGGCCTCGAGCGCCTCGGCCGAGTGCAGGTCGAGGTTGTCCGTCGGCTCGTCGAGCAGCAGGAGGGTCGCGCCGTCGAGCTCGAGCAGGAGGATCTGGAACCGCGCCTGCTGCCCGCCCGAGAGGGTCTCGAAGCGCTGCTCCGCCTGCCCGACGAGCTCGTAGCGGTCGAGCGCGCGGCTCGCGCCCTCGCGGCCCATGCCGGCCCGGTGCCCGTCACCGCGGTGGAGGATCTCCAGGAGGGTCCTCCCGCGCAGCTCCGGGTGGTCGTGGTTCTGGGCGAACCAGCCGGGCCGCACGCGCGAGCCGAGCACCGCGCGACCCGTGTGCGCCACCGGGTCGGGCCGGACGCCGTCGGAGGTCGCGGGGTCGGGCACCACCCCGGGCTCGGGGTCGCTCCCGCCCGCGGCGAGGAGCCGCAGGAAGTGCGACTTGCCCGACCCGTTGGAGCCCAGCACCGCGACGCGCTCGCCGAAGAACACCTCGAGGTCGAACGGCTTCATGAGCCCCGTGAGCTCGAGCGACCGGCACGTCACGGCACGCTTCGCCGTGCGCCCGCCCGCGAGACGCACGGTGACGCGCTGCTCGCGCGCGAGCACCTCCGGGGGGCCCGCCTCCTCGAACTTGCGCAGGCGCGTCTTCGCCGCCTGGTACCGGCTCGCGAGCCCGTCGTTGTAGGCGGCCTTCGTCTTGAGCGTCTGCACGAGCTCGCGCAGCTTGGCGTGCTCCTCGTCCCAGCGCCGCGCGAGCTCGGCGAGCCGTTCGCGCCGGTCGGCGCGCGCCTGCCCGTAGGTCGCGAACCCGCCGCCGTGCACCCAGACCGTCCCGCCGCCCGGCGTCGGCTCGAGCGTCGCCACCTGCGTCGCGGTGCGGGACAGCAGCTCGCGGTCGTGCGAGACGTAGAGGACCGTCTTGGGCGACGCGACGAGCCGCTCCTCGAGCCAGCGCTTGGTCGGCACGTCGAGGTGGTTGTCCGGCTCGTCGAGCAGCAGGACCTCCTCGGGCCCCCGGAGCAGCGCCGTGAGCGCCAGGCGCTTCTGCTCGCCGCCGGACAGCGTGCGCACGTCGCGCCACTGCGCCTTCTCGAACGGGACGGACAGGACCTCGTCGGTCACCTCGTCCCACGCCGCCTCGGCGTCGTAGCCCCCGACGTCGGCCCAGTCGACGAGCGCCTGGGCGTACCGGAGCTGGGCGGGCTCGTCGTCGACCGTCATGATGCCGTGCTCCGCCGCGGCGAGCTCGAGCGCCGCCTCCTTGACCGCGGCCGGCGCGAGCTCGACGAGCAGGTCGCGCACCGTGCGGTCGTCGTCGATGCGCCCCACGTCCTGCCGCATGACGCCGAGGCCCCCGCTGCGCACGACCGCCCCGCCGTGCGGCGCGACGTCGCCCGTGACGATGCGCAGCAGCGTCGACTTGCCGACGCCGTTCGGCCCGACGAGCGCGACCCTCGCGCCGTCCGCGACGCGCAGGCTCACGCCGTCGAGGAGCGTGCGCCCGTCGGGCAGGTGATACGTGACGTCGCTGAGGTCGAGGTGTCCCACGAGGCCATCGTCTCCCGGCCGGACCCGCCGGGTCACGCGGATTCCGCGCGCGCCCGCCCGCTCCGACGTCGACGCGCCCCGAGCGGGACGACCGTCGTCGACCCCGGTCTCAGCGCCGGCCGCCCCCGAGGAGGCCGCCCAGGCCGCCCAGCAGGTCCCCGAGGCCGCCCCCGGAGCCGCCGGAGCCGCCGGAGCCGCCGGAGCCGCCGCCCAGGAGACCGCCGAGCAGGTCGCCCAGTCCGCCGCCCGAGCCCTCCTGCGCCGCCGGGGCGGACCCCGCGCCGGAGTCCTTGCCCCCGAGCTGCTTCGCGAGGAACGCCAGCGCGATCGGCGCGAGCGCGGGCAGCACCTTCGACAGCAGGCCCTGCTGCGCGCCCGTCGAGTCGGCGAGCTGCGCGACGACGGCCTCCTCGTTCGACCCGAACACGTGGCGGACGATCTTCTCGCCGTCGGCCGTGTCCACGTCGTCGAGGTTCACGCCGCCCTCGACGAGCGACGGGTCGTGCTGCGTGAGGGCCTTGCCGAGCGACGCCGCGCCCGCAGGGTCCTGCGCGTTCGCCCGGAGCCCGCCCAGCAGGGCGGGGAGGGCCGCGCCCACGGCCTGCTGCGCCGTCGCCTCGTCGACGCCGAGCCGGCCGGCGAGCTGGTCGAGCGGGATGGTGGACAGGATGTCGTCGATGCCGGCCATGGTGGTCCTCGGTTCTCGGGCTCGTTCGCGGGGGTGGCCGCGTCGCACGCGACCCGTCCCACGGTATCGCCGGCGGCACGTCGGTGCAGGTCGGCGCGCAGATGCTGCGTCCGACCGCACGAGGTGCCACTGTGGACGCATGAGCGAAGACACCACCGGCACCAGCCCGGACCCGGAGACCGGCGCCGAGGGCGACAACGACCAGCTCCAGGCCGAGGACACGCTGCTCGACCGCGGCGTGGACGACGTCCTCGACGAGGGGTACTCCCCGCCCGACCGCCCCCGCACCAACCACTTCGGCGAGACGCCGTGGGAAGAGGTGCACGGCGAGACGCTCGACCAGCGCCTCGCCGAGGAGGAGCCCGAGGAGTGGGACCGGGACCCGCTCGACCGACCGGACGCGACCCGCTCGGGCCGCCTCGTGGCGGACCCCGACGCGCTGGACGGCCGCCAGAACGACACCTACGCGGACGACGAGGGCATCTCCGGGGGCGCCGCGGGCGCCGAGGAGGCCGCCGTGCACGTCGTCGAGGAGCCGTGACGGCGTAGTCCCGCGGTGGTCAGCCCGGGTCGCGCGACACGCCCTCGTCCCAGACGTCCTCCTCGTTCCGGACCGCGCGGATCCGGTCGGCCCGGGCGGCCAGCTCGGCGTCGGGCGGGTACGTGACCTCCTCGAGCACGAGCCCGTGGGCGGGGACGACGCCGGACCCCCGCGTCGCGACGGCGGCTCGCGAGGAGCTGCGCGGGCCAGTCGACCCCGCGTCGGCCCTCCCCCACGGCGAGCGACGCGCCGACGAGCGCGCGCACCATGTTGTGGCAGAACGCGTCCGCGCGGACGTGCGCGACGACGAGGCCCGCGTCGGGCCCGTCGACCGGCCGCGACCACGACAGGTGCTGGAGCTCGCGGATCGTCGTCGCCCCGGGCCGGGGCTTGCAGAACGCGGCGAAGTCGCGCACCCCGAGCAGCGGCCGCACGGCGGCGTCCATCGCGGCGACGTCGAGCGGGCGCCGGTTCCACAGGACCCACGCCCGCCGCAGCGGGTCGCGCCGCGTCGGGTCGTCCGCGACCCGGTACGTGTACGCGCGGTGCAGCGCGGAGAACCGCGCGTCGAAGCCCGCGGGCGCGGGCGCCGCGCGGTGGACGACGACGTCCCCCGGGAGCACCCCGCCGAGCCGCGCGACGAGTGCGTCGCCGGGGGCGCGGTCGGAGCGCCCGGGGAGGGCCGCCCACTGGTCAAGCGTGAGGTCGACGTGCGCGACCTGCCCGCGCGCGTGCACCCCCGCGTCCGTGCGCCCCGCGACGGTGAGGCGCGGCGCCGGGCCGCGCAGGAGCGTCGCCAGGCCGTCCTCGATCGCGCCCTGGACGGTGCGCAGCGCGGGCTGGCGGGCCCAGCCGGCGAACTCCGTTCCCTCGTAGGCGAGGTCGAGGCGGACGCGCACG
>NZ_JNBQ01000050.1 GCF_001019615.1 Cellulosimicrobium funkei
CGGCGTCGGGAGCCGCCGCCTCGGCGACCGGCGCCGGGTCGGCGGGTGCCGTGGGCGCGTCGGCGGGGGCGGGCGCGCCGTCTGCCGGCGTGGCCGGCACCTGGGCCGGCACCTGGGGCGGCGCCGCGCTGCGGGTGGCGCGGCGACGGGCGGGCTTGCGCCCTGCGGTGGTCGGGCTCTCGGCCCGGTCGTGGGTCGCGGCGGCGTCCGCCGTCGACTCTGAGGGGGTGCTGTCGGAGGTGCTGTCGAGCGTCACGCGTCGTGCTCCTGCTGCCACAGGGACCGCCCCGCACCGTGCGGCCCCTCGGGGCGGTCGGTCGTCGCTCGTGACGAGCGCACCGGAGCGCGTCGTCCGGCGACGGAAGTCGTCGGCCACGGCCGCGGTCCGCGTGCGCGGCGCGGGCGCCTGTCACCGGGCCCTTCGCCCCGGTCGGCGCTCCGACTGCCGCGGTCCGCTGGTGCCGCGATCTCGTGCTCGTCGGGAGGGCGATGCGGAGCCCACCCGGCTCCGCCCAGTATCGCACAGGGGCGCGAACGAACTCGGGCGACACGCACCGGCCGTCGGGGCGCCGGTCCCGGCCGACCGGGACCAAGGTCCCGAGCGCTTGTGAACATAGTCACAAGCGGCGTGTTTTCAGCACTTCGCGTCATCTCCCGCCCTGCCGATGGGGCAGATTGGGCCTAGCGTCAGAGCAGGGCGGTCCTCCCCCGGGCCGTCCTGACCGGCGTCGTAGCTCAGCACCTCCCCCCTGAAGCCCGCCGACCCGTCGGCCCCCCGAGGAGCGCACGTGGAAGCCCTGGATCTCGCCCGGTGGCAGTTCGCCATCACGACCGTCTACCACTTCATCTTCGTCCCGCTGACGATCGGGCTGGCGCCGCTCGTCGCGATCATGCAGACGGCCTGGGTGCGCACCGGCAACGAGCGGTGGCTGCGCCTGACCAAGTTCTTCGGCAAGCTCCTGCTCATCAACTTCGCCCTCGGCGTGGTGACGGGCATCGTGCAGGAGTTCCAGTTCGGCATGAACTGGAGCGAGTACTCGCGCTTCGTCGGCGACGTGTTCGGCGCCCCGCTCGCGATGGAGGCGCTCGCCGCGTTCTTCATCGAGTCGACGTTCCTCGGGCTGTGGATCTTCGGCTGGGACCGCCTCAACAAGAAGGTGCACCTCGCGTGCATCTGGGCCGTGGCGATCGCGACCAACCTCTCCGCGTTCTTCATCCTCGCCGCGAACTCGTGGATGCAGCACCCCGTGGGCGCGATCTTCAACCCCGAGACCGGGCGCGCCGAGATGAACGACATCGGCGCCGTCCTCACGAACAACACTCTCTGGGCGGCGTTCCCGCACCAGATCACGGCGACCTTCCTCACCGCGGGCACGTTCGTCACGGGCATCGCCGCGTGGTGGATGGTGCGCCTCGTGCGCACCCGCAAGGCGGAGAACGTCGAGCTCGCGCGCGACGTCTACCGCCCGGCCGTCACGCTCGGCGTCATCGCCATGCTCGTCGGCGGGCTCGGGGTCGCCGTCTCCGGCGACATCCAGGGCAAGATCATGTACGAGCAGCAGCCCGGCAAGATGTCGTCCGCCGAGGCGCTGTGCCAGGGGCAGGAGGGCGCCGCGTTCTCCATCCTCACGATCGGCGACCTGTCGAACTCGTGCGAGAACGTCACGCACCTCATCGAGATCCCCGGCCTCGCGTCGTACCTCGGCACGGGCCACTTCTCCGGGCCCGAGAGCTACCTGCCGGGCGTCGAGGACGTCCAGGAGCAGATGACCGAGCGCTACGGCGACGTCACCGCAGCCGGCGACCCGGTCACCTACACGCCGAACCTCGCGATGACGTACTGGTCCTTCCGGCTCATGATCGGCATGGCCGCCGGCTCCGTGCTCCTCGCGCTCATGGCGCTGTGGCTCACCCGCAAGGGCCGCGTCACCGACAACGTGTGGTTCGCGCGCGTCGGCCTCATCGCCATCCCGATGCCGTTCCTCGCGAACTCGTTCGGCTGGATCTTCACCGAGATGGGCCGCCAACCCTGGGTCGTCGCCCCGAACCCCACGGGCATCGACCAGATCCGCCTGCTCACCGAGCGGGGTGTGTCGACCGTGGTGAGCCCCGGCGTCGTGCTCACGTCGATGATCGTGTTCACGCTCGTCTACGGCGCGCTCGCCGCGGTCTGGTTCACGCTCATGCGCCGCTACGCGATCGAGGGCGTGCCGCTGGTGGTGCACGACGAGTCGCCCGAGGCGCAGGAGCCGCCCGACGACGGCACCGAGGCCGCAGACCGCCCGCTGTCCTTCGCGTACTGACGCGCCCGGACCCGTCCAGAATCTCAGGAGAACACCACCGTGGATCTCGCCGTCGTCTGGTTCGTGCTCATCGCGGTCCTGTGGACCGGCTACCTCGTGCTCGAGGGCTTCGACTTCGGGGTCGGCATGCTGCTGTCGATCCTCCCGCGCGGTGACAAGGAGCACCGGGAGAAGGAGCGCCGCGTCCTCATCAACTCCATCGGCCCCGTGTGGGACGGGAACGAGGTCTGGCTGCTCACCGCGGGCGGCGCGACGTTCGCCGCCTTCCCCGAGTGGTACGCGACCCTCTTCTCCGGCTTCTACCTGCCGCTCCTGCTCATCCTCGTCGCGCTCATCGTGCGCGGCGTCGCGTTCGAGTACCGCGGCAAGATCCGCGACGAGGGCTGGGCGCGCCGCTGCGACGTCGCGATCCAGGTCGGGTCGTGGGTGCCCGCCGTGCTGTGGGGGGTCGCGTTCGCCAACCTCGTGCGGGGCGTGCAGCTCGACGCCGACCACCAGTTCGTCGGCGGGTTCTTCTCCCTCCTGTCGCCCTTCGCGCTCCTCGGCGGCCTCGTCACGCTGAGCCTGTTCCTGCTGCACGGCTCGGTGTTCGTCGCGCTCAAGACCGACGGCGAGATCCGCGCCCGCGCCCGTCAGCACGCCTCGGTCTTCGGCGTCGCGGCGCTCGTGCTCGCGGGCGGCTGGGCCGTGTGGGCCCAGGTGGCCTACTCCGTGCCGTGGACGTGGGCGGCCGTCGTGCTCGCCGCCGGCGGCCTCGTCGCGGCGCTCGTCGCCAACCGTCGGGGCGCCGAGGGCTGGGCGTTCACCGCCTCCGCCGTGACGATCGTCGCGGCCGTCGTGCTCATCTTCGGCTCGATGTACCCGGACGTCATGCCCGCGGTCGACCCGGCGAACTCGCTGACGATCCACAACGCGTCGTCCACCGACTACACGCTGACCGTGATGACGTGGGTCGCGGTGATCCTCACGCCGCTCGTCATCGCCTACCAGTCGTGGACCTACTGGGTGTTCCGCCGCCGCCTCTCGACCAAGGACATCCCCGCGCCCGCCGGGCTCTCGCTCAAGAAGGTCCGCGAGGCGGCGTTCGGCGGGGCGTCCTCCGGTGGCTCGGCCGGACGCAGCCTCGGGACCGGCGGGTCGGGCGACGCGTGAAGCCGCTCGACCCGCGGCTCCTGCGCCACGCGCGGGCCGCACGGGGGTACGTCGTCCTGACGGCGGTGCTGGGGTTCGCCACGGCGGCCCTGGTCGTCGCCCAGGCGGTCGTCCTCGCGTCGGTCCTCGCGCCGGCGATCCAGGGGACGGCCGACCTGGCCGACCTCGGGCCGCGGGTCGGGCTGCTCGCCGGGGTCGTCGCGGCCCGGGCGGCGACGTCCTGGGCGCAGGAGCGGTTCGCGCTGCGCGCCGCGACCCGGACCGTGGCCGAGCTCCGCGAGCAGGTCGTCACGCACGCCGTGGCCCTCGGGCCGCGGTGGCTCGCGTCCGGGCGCGGACCCGAGGTCGCCACGCTCGCGACGCGCGGGCTCGACGCCCTCGAGCCGTACATGGTGCGCTACCTGCCCCAGCTCCTGCTCGCCGCGACCGTCACGCCCGCGACGCTCGCCGTCGTCCTGGGCCTGGACTGGGTCTCGGCGGTGATCATCGCGGTGACGATCCCCCTCGTCCCGATCTTCATGGTGCTGGTCGGGCGGCTCACCGCCGGGACGTCGGAGCGGCGCCTCGTCGTCATGCAGCGGCTCGGCGCGCAGGTCCTCGACCTGCTCGCCGGCCTGCCGACCCTCCTCGCGTTCGGTCGCGCGCGCGGCCCGGAGAAGCGCGTGCGCGCGCTCGGCGACGCCAACCGGCGCGCGACCATGGGAACGCTGCGCATCGCGTTCCTCTCGGGCATGGTCCTCGAGCTCCTCACGACGCTGTCCGTGGCGGTCGTCGCGGTGGGGGTCGGGCTGCGCCTCGTGCACGGCGGCATGGAGCTCGAGCCCGCGCTCGCGGTGCTCGTGCTCGCGCCCGAGGTCTACCTGCCGCTGCGCCAGGTCGGCCTCCACTTCCACGCCTCGACCGACGGCATCGCTGCGGCGGAGCAGGCGTTCGCGGTCCTCGACGAGGAGGCCCCCGAGCCCGGGACGACCCCCGCGCCCGCGCTCTCCGGCACCACGTTGGCGCTGCGCGGCGTGAGCGTCCGGGCGGGCGACCGCGACGTGCTCGCGCCCGCCGACCTCGACCTCGAGCTCCGGCTCGGAGCGTCGGGCCGCGTCGTCGCCCTCACCGGGCCCAGCGGCGCGGGCAAGACGACGACGGCGCTCGTCCTCCTCGGCCTCGTCCGCCCCGACCGGGGCACGGTCACCCTGACCGCTCCGGGTGCGGAGCCGCTCGACCTGGCCGACGTCGAGCCCGCGACGTTCTGGCCCCAGGTCGCCTGGCTCCCCCAGCGCCCGGTGCTCGCCCCGGGCCGGCTGCGCGACGTCGTCGCCGGCGGCCTGCCCGTGAGCGATGCCGACCTCGACCGCGCCGCGCGCACCGCCGGCCTCGACGCCGTGCTCGCGACGCTGCCCGGCGGGTGGGACACCGAGGTGGGGCGCGGCGGCGTCGGCCTGAGCGTCGGCCAGCGCCAGCGCGTCGCGCTCGCCGCGGCACTGCTCGGCGACCCCGCCCGCGTCCCGCTCGTCGTGCTCGACGAGCCGACCGCCCACCTCGACGCGCGCGGCGAGCAGGTGGTGCTCGACGCCGTGCGGACGTTCCGCGACCAGGGCCGGACGGTCGTCGTCGTGGCCCATCGCGCCTCGCTCGTCCGCGCCGCCGACGACGTCGTCGGGGTCCGCTCGGCGGCGCTCGCCGCCCCCCGGGCTCTCGCGGACGGCGGACCCGAGGACGCGGCCGACCTCGCTCCTGCCGCCGCGTCCGTCGAAGGGAGGCGCCCGTGACCGGACCCCGTGCTCGCCTCGCGGACGACCCGCTGTGGCGCGCCGTCGGGCTGCTCGACGTGCGCTGGCGCCGCGTCGCGTGGGCCGTCGTGCTCGGCACGCTCTCGCTCGGGAGCGCCGTCGGCCTCGCGGCCGTCGCCGCGTGGCTCATCGCGCGCGCCTCGCAGATGCCGCCCGTCCTCACGCTGTCCGTCGCGGTCGTCGGCGTCCGCGCCTTCGGCATCTCGCGCGGCGTCTTCCGCTATCTCGAACGCCTCGCCTCGCACGACGTCGCGCTGCGCGGCATGGCCGCCCTGCGCGCCAACCTCTACACCGCCCTGGCGGAGGGGTCGCCCGCCGCGCTCGTCGGGCTGCGGCGCGGCGACCTGCTCGCCCGGGTCGGCGCGGACGTCGACGCGGTGGGCGACGTCGTCGTGCGCGCGCTCGTCCCCGCCGGCGTCGCGCTGGCGATCTCCGTGGGGTCCGTGGTGCTCGTCGGGGCGTTCCTGCCCGCCGCGGGCGTCGCGCTCGCGCTGTGCCTGCTCCTCGCGGCGGTCGTCGCGCCGTGGCTCTCCGCACGGTCGGCGCGCGAGGTCGAGGCGCGCGGCGCGACGACGCGCGCGGCGATGACCGCGACGACGCTCGAGATCCTCGAGCAGTCCGGCCCGCTCGCCGTCTCGGGCCGTCTCGACGCGCGCCTCGACGACCTGCGCGCGACGGACCGCGCCCTCGCACGCGTGACCGACGACAGCGCCCGCCCCGCCGGGGTGGCCGCCGGGATCGCCGCGCTCGCGGTCGGCCTCGCCGTGCTCGCGTCGCTCCTGCTCGGCATCCCGGCCGTGACGGCCGGGACGCTCGCGCCCGTGGAGCTGTCGGTCATCGTGCTCACGCCGCTCGCGGTGTTCGAGGCCGCGAACGCCCTGCCCGCCGCCGCCGTCCAGCTCCACCGCTCGCGCCAGGCCGCGGCTCGCGTCGTCGCGCTCCTCGACGGCTCCGCGGGGAGCGCCACCGCGGCGGCCCGCACCGCGGACGCGTTCGCCTCCGGTCCGGCGGAGCCGTCGTCCCCCGAGCAGGCGTCGCTCGCGCTCGACGACGTCGCGGCGGGCTGGCCGGGCGCGGCGCGCGTCGTCGTGGCGGGGGTGGACCTCGACCTGCGCCCCGGGCGCGCGGTCGCGGTCGTCGGGCCGTCCGGCGTCGGCAAGACGACGCTGCTCGCGACCGCCGCCGGGCTCGTCCCCGCGCTCGCGGGCCGGGTGACGCTCGACGGGACCGGGGTGAGCACGCTCCCCCGCGAGGCCGCGGCGCGCGGCGTCGTGCTCGTCGCCGAGGACGCGCACGTGTTCGACACGACGGTGCTGGAGAACCTGCGCGTCGCGCGAGGCGACGTCACGGCCGAGGAGGCCGCGGCGACGCTGCACGACGTGGGCCTGGACGCCTGGCTCGCCGCGCTGCCGGACGGCGTCGAGACGCTGCTCGGCCCGGACGCCACGACCGTCTCCGGCGGCGAGCGTCGTCGTCTGCTCGTCGCGCGGGCGCTGTTGTCACCCGCGCCGCTGCTCCTGCTCGACGAGCCGGCCGAGCACCTCGACGCGGCCGGCGCCGACGCGCTCGTGCGGCACCTCGTCGCGACGACCCGCGCGCCGGCTGGCGCGTCGGCGGGCGCGTCGGCCGGAGGTGCCCGGCGCGGCGTCGTGCTCGCGACGCACCGGCTCAGCGCGCTCGAGGCCGTCGACGAGGTGCTGCTCCTCGGTGTCCCCGACGGTGCACCGGGCGACGCTCCGGCGCGTGTCGTGGCGCGCGGGACGCACGCCGAGCTGCTCGGTCTCCCCGCCTACCGGTGGGCGCTCGACCAGGAGGCGCCGGCACCGCGGTAGCACCGAGGTCGCCCCGAGATCGACCCGTACGGTCGAGATCGACCCTCCGAGGGCCGATCTGGAGACCGACGGGTCGATCTCGGACGGTGCCGGCGCGTCAGCCCTCGCCGAGACGCGCGAGGAACAGCGCCTCGCCGACCGCGAGGTTCTCGATCTCGCTCGGCGCGACCGACTCGTTCGGCGCGTGGATGAGGCACGCCGGCTCCTCGACGCCGAGGAGCACGATCTCCGCGTCCGGGTACTGCCCGGCGAGCACGTTGCACAGCGGGATCGACCCGCCTTGCCCCGCGGTCACCGTCTCGCGCCCGTACGCGTCCGCGAGCGCCGCCGTGAGCGTGTCGAACACGTGCCCGCTCGTGCGGGCCGCGAACGGCTGCCCGACGGCGTCGCGCTCCACGCGCACCCGCACCCCCCACGGGGCGTGGGCCTCCAGGTGTGCGACGAGCTTGTCCTGGAGCTCCTGGGCGTCCGAGCCGGGAGGGACGCGCAGGTTGAGCCGGGCCGAGGCGCGGGGCTGGATCGCGGCGGCAGAGCCGACGACGCTCGGCGCGTCGATCCCGAGGATCGTCACCACCGGACGTGCCCAGAGCCGGTCGGCGACGCTGCCCGTCCCGACGAGCCGGACGCCGTCGAGCACGCCCGCGTCGTGACGGAACTGGTCCTCGTCGTACGCGACGCCGTCCCACGTCCCGTGCGCGACGGCGGCCGGCACGCCGTCGATCGTCGTGTCGCCGTTCTCGTCACGCAGGCTCGCCAGCACCGCGACGAGCGCGGCGAGCGCGTCCGGTGCCGCCCCGCCGAACATGCCCGAGTGGATCTCGCCCTCGAGCGCCTCGACGTGCACGACGACGTTCGCCGCACCGCGCAGCGTCACGGTGAGCGTCGGCAGGCCGAGCTCGGCGTTGCCCGTGTCCTGGATGAGCATCGCGTCGGCCGCGAGCGCTCCCGGGTTGGCCTCGACCCACTGGTCGAGGCCGCCCGTCCCCTGCTCCTCCGAGCCCTCGACGACGAGCCGCACGCCGACCGGGTAGTCCTCGCCGCCGAGCGCGCGCAGGGCACGCAGCGCGGTGAGGTGCGTGACGATGTTCCCCTTGCAGTCGGCGGCCCCACGCCCGTGGAGCCGGCCGTCGCGCTCGGTGAGCTCGAACGGCGGCGTCGTCCACGCGTCGTCGTCGAGGGGCGGCTGCACGTCGTAGTGGGCGTAGAGCAGCACGGTGGGGGCGCCGTCGGGGCCGGGGCGGTGCCCGAGCACGACCTGCGACCCGTCGGGGGTGACCTCGAGGCGCGTGTCGATCCCCTCGGCGCGGAACGCGTCGGCGACCCACTGCGCGGCGCGCTCGCAGTCGGCGCGCGGGAACAGGCGCTCGTCGGCCACGGACGGGATGGCGACGAGCGTGCGCAGGTCGTCGAGCGCGCGGGGCACGAGGTCCCGCACGGCGGCGCGCACCTCCTCGACGTGACCGGCCCCGTCGGGTCGCGCTCCGGTGCCCTGCTGGCTCATGCGTCCTCCTCGGTCGGGGTGCCGTCGGCGCCCTCGGTGGCGTCGCTGCCCGGCTCGGTCGTGCGGCCGGGGTCGAGGTCGAGCGAGTCGACGTAGGCGTCGAACTCGTCGAGCTGGTCGGGGCAGTAGACCTCGATGACGAGCCGGTCGCCCGCGAGGCGACGCTCGTCGAGCACGGACGGGCGCAGCCCCGGGCCCGCCGCCCCGTTCGCGGCGCCGAGGTTCGCCGTCGCCTCGACGAGCGCGGCCGGGTCGGTGCAGAAGCCGCCGCCGTCGTCGCCCAGGACGTCGGCGATGGTCTCCTCGCTGAAGGCCGTGATCCCGATCTCGGCGAAGCGGTCGTGCAGCTCCGCCGCCTTCTGCTCGGCCTCGCGCGCGTCGCGGTGGGACCGCACGTTGTCGAAGGCGATCAGCATGACCGCGCCGAGCGCGACCAGGAGCAGCGCGGCGGCGGTGTACGTCACCCACCGCTTGGACGAGACCGGCTCGGGCTCGTGCACGGGGACGTGGTCGGGGCGCGTCGAGGTCATGCTGCCTCCCCCTCCCCCGCCTCGTCCGCCGCCGCGATGGCCGCGGCCTCGGGGTCCTTCCAGGACGGCTTGCGCAGGAGGTAGAACAGCGCGGGGACGAGGAGGCCGATGATGCCGAGACCGCCGCCGACGATGAGCACGTACACCCCGACGCTCCCGCTCGAGAACTGGGCGGGCGGCACGAACCCGATGATCATCGCGGCCACCGACGCGCAGAACCCGACGACGCACAGGAGCGTGAGCGCCGGGGCGCGGTAGCCGCGCGGGTGGTCGGGTGCACGACGGCGCAGCCGCACGGCCGCGACGAACAGCAGCAGGTACATGACGAGGTACACCTGCGTCGTGATGACCGACAGGATCCAGTAGGCGCTCGAGACGTCCGGGATGAACGCGTAGAGGAGCGCGATCCCGGTCGTGATGAGGCCTTGCGTGACGAGGATGTTCTGCTGCACCCCGTGCTTGTTGAGGCGCTGGAGGAACGGCGGGAGGTAGCCCTCCTCGCGCGCGACCGTGAGCAGGCCCTTGGACGGCCCGGCGAGCCACGTGAGCATGCCACCGAGGGACGCCGCGATGAGCATGAGGCCGAGGATCGGCGTCAGCCAGCTCACGCCGAAGTTGGCGAAGAACGCGTCGAACGCCTGCATGACGCCCGCGGTGAGGCTGAGCTGGTCGGCCGGGATCACCCAGCTGATCGCGACGGCCGGGAGGATGAAGATGAGCAGCACGAGCCCGATCGCGAGGAACATCGACCGCGGGAACTCGGTCGAGGGCTTGCGCAGGCTCGTGACGTGCACCGCGTTCATCTCCATGCCCGCGTAGGACAGGAAGTTGTTGACGATGAGCACCAGCGACGCGAGGCCGGTCCAGGCCGGGAGCAGGTGCTGGGCGTCCATCGGCGCGGCCGACGGGTTGCCCTGGGCGAGGAACACGATGCCGAGCACGACGAGGATCGCCGCCGGGATGAGCGTCCCGATGATCAGTCCCCAGCTCGACAGCCCGGCGACCGTCTTGGTGCCCTGCGAGGAGAGCCACACGCCGGTCCAGAAGAGCACGACGATGACGATCGCCACGTACAACCCGTTGCTCGCGAGGCTCGGGTTGATGACGTACGCGAACGTGCTCGCGACGTACCCGAGCAGGCTCGGGTAGTAGAAGATCGTCATCGCGAACTGGCACCAGATGGCGAGGAAGCCGAGCGGCTTGGAGACGCCGTCCGCGACCCACCGGTACACCCCGCCCGACCATCCGGACGCGAGCTCGGCGGACACGAGCGACGTCGGCAGCAGGAACACGAGCGCCGGGACGACGTAGAGGAACACCGCCGCGAGGCCGTAGACCGCCATCGTCGGCGCGGCGCGCAGGCTCGCGACCGACGACGTGATCATGAACGCGAGCGTGAGCCAGGTGATGTAGTTCTTCGGCGTCCGTGCCGTGATCGCCGCGCGCACCTCTGCGTGCGTCGGCGCACCCGTGGACGAGCCCATCCCCACCCCCGAAGCCGTGACCCCGCGGGGCCGACCGGGACGGCGCGCGGTGGGCGCGTCGTCGGAACATCGCGAACATATCCCCGGGGGCCAGGTCGCGCCTGCGGAAGCGCAGGTGGGAGCGCCGGGGGCACTCGAACGGCACCCGAACGGCACGGTGATACGTTCGCGAGGCGGCCCGCCCCGCGCCGGGCGGGCCGTGACCACCACGGACGACCCCGGGAGCAGCGTTGAAGATCCTCGTGCCCAGCACCATCGCCCTCGACGTGCGCGGCGGACCGGGCGACGAGGTCGTCGGCTACGACGCCGCGGCGCCGCTGCGTCCCGAGGACGCCGACGCCGAGGTGCTCGTGGCGTGGGCGAACACCCCCGCGAACCTCGCGGACGCCGCCGCGCGGCTCACCCGCCTGCGCTGGGTCCAGACGCTCGCGGCCGGTCCGGACGCGGTGCTGGCCGCCGGGTTCGGGCCCGGGGTGACGATCACGTCGGGCCGGTCCCTGCACGACGGCCCGGTCGCCGAGCACGCGCTCGCGCTCGTCCTCGCGGCGGTCCGGCGGCTCGACGTGCTCGGGACGGCGCAGCGTGAGCACCGGTGGGACACCGCCGTGAACCGCGCGCAGGCCGACCCCGCGACCGCCGCGCGGTACACGCTCGACGGCGCGCGCGTGACGGTCTGGGGTTTCGGCTCGATCGCGGCGCGCCTCGCGCCGCTGCTCGCGGCCCTGGGCGCCGAGGTGACGGGCGTCGCGAGCCGCCGCGGCGAGCGCCACGGATTCCGCGTCGTGACGGACGACGACCTCCCGGACGTGCTCGCGACGACCGACGTGCTCGTCTCCCTGCTGCCCGCCCTCGATGCGACCCGCCACGCGTTCGACGCCGCCCGGATCGACCAGCTCCCCGACCACGCGGTCTTCGTCAACGTCGGCCGCGGCGCCACGGTCGACGAGGACGCGCTCGTCACGGCGTTGCGCGACGGCCGCCTCGGCGGTGCCGCGCTCGACGTCACGGAGACCGAGCCCCTGCCGGAGACGTCACCCCTGTGGGACGCACCCCGGCTGATCCTCACGCCGCACGTCGCGGGCAACCGCCCCCAGCACGCGTCGGACCTCGTGAACGCCAACCTCGACGCGATCCGCGCTGGCCGCGAGCTCCGCAACGTCGTCCCCCGCTGACCCGCTGAGTGCATGAAATAGTCGCGCTCGATCGACTCGAACGCGACTATTTCATGCGCTCAGCGGAGCCCGGGGGCGGGTCACCAGCGGCCGTTGCGAGGGCGCGGCTGGCAGCGCGGGCACGTGTAGGACGAGCGGTTCATGAACTCGTCACGGCGCACCGGCGTCCCGCACCGCGGGCACGGCTCGCCCTCCTGCCCGTACACCGCGAGCGACCGCGAGAAGTAGCCGGACTGCCCGTTGACGTTGACGTAGAGCGCGTCGAAGCTCGTGCCGCCCTGGGCGAGCGCCTCCGTCATCACCTCGGCGGCGGCGTCGAGCAGGCGGTGCGCCTCCGGGCGGCGCAGCGTGTCGGTGGCGCGCGCGAAGTGCAGCCGCGCGCGCCACAGCGCCTCGTCGGCGTAGATGTTGCCGACCCCGGACACCACGGTCTGGTCGAGCAGCGCGCGCTTCACGCCAGTCCGACGACGGCGGATCGCGTCGACGACGTCGTCGCGCCGCAGGGCGGGGTCGAGCAGGTCGCGGCCGATGTGGACGACCGGACCCGGGACGGCGGCGAGGTCGGAACCGAGGCCGCCGGGGGCGCCGTCGGGCGTGGGCACGAGGTCCTGGACGGACAGGTGCCCGAACGTGCGCTGGTCGACGAAGTCGAGCGCGAGCGCGCCCGCCGGACCGGTGCCGTCGGGCTCGAGCACGAGCCGCACGCGCAGGTGGGGCGACCGCTCGCCGAGGCCCGGCCCCGAGCGCACCAGGAGCTGGCCGGACATCCCGAGGTGCGCGAGCAGCGCGGCCGCGGGGCCGTCGCCCGGCCCGTCCGTCGACCCGGCCGGCGTCAGCGGGAGCCAGAGGAACTTGCCGCGGCGCACCGCCGCGTCGAGGCGCTGGCCGAGGAGCTGGTCCCGGAAGTCCGCGGGGCCGCCGTCGTGGCGCCGCACGCTGTAGTCGCGCAGCACCTCGACGTCGACGACCCGGGCGCCCAGCACGTGGCGGTCGAGACCGTCGCGGACGGTCTCGACCTCGGGCAGCTCAGGCACCCGCGTCCTCGACGGCCTCCGCCGCTGCCCTCGGGCGCTCGTCGGCCGGGGCCGTCTCCGCCTGCTCGGTCGCCAGGGCGCGGTAGGCGCGCTCGGCGGCCTCCTGCTCGGCGTACTTCTTCGCCGTGCCGCTGCCGGTCCCGTAGAGCCGGCCGTCGAGGTGCACGTACGAGGTGAAGACGCGCGCGTGGTCCGGCCCGACGGCGTCGCTCGAGTAGGAGGGGGCGCTCAGTCCCGCGGCCGCGGCCGCCTCCTGGAGCGACGTCTTCCAGTCGAGCCCCGCGCCGAGCCCCGCGGCGGCGGACAGCGTCGGCTCGACGAGCCGGAGCACGAGGCCGCGTGCGGGCTCGAGCCCGTGGCTCAGGTAGACCGCGCCGATGATCGCCTCGACGGTGTCGGACAGGATCGAGTCCTTGTCGTTGCCGCGCGTGCGGATCTCGCCCTTGCCGAGGAGCACGTACTGCCCCAGGCCGAGCCGGCGCGCGATCGCGGCGAGCGACTTCTGCGAGACGGTCGCGGCACGCATCTTGGCGAGCTCGCCCTCCGACAGGTCGGGGTGGCGGCGGTAGAGGGTCTCCGTGACGACGAGGCCCAGGACCGTGTCACCGAGGAACTCGAGACGCTCGTTCGTGGGGATGCCGCCGTTCTCGTGCGCGAACGACCGGTGCGTGAGCGCAAGCACGAGAAGCTCGGGGTCCAGATGGACCCCGAGCTTCTCGAGAAGACCGGATGCCGGTGCAGCCGGTGCCACGCGCCTCAGCCTGCGTGCTCGGTGCGCAGCGCCTCGGCGTACTGGCGGCCCTTGTAGGTACCGCACGTCGGGCACGCCGCGTGCGACAGCTTGTCGCCCTTGCACTGCGGGCAGGTGGTGAGGTTCGCGGCGGTCGTCTTCCACTGCGAACGACGCGCACGGGTGTTGCTGCGCGACATCTTGCGCTTCGGAACAGCCACGGCTAGCTCTCTTTCGTCTCGTCGGACACGTTCGAGGTGTCGAACATGCTCTCCAGCGCCGACCACCGAGGGTCGACAAGTTCGTGCGTGTGCCCCGGGTCGTCCGCCAGACGCGCCCCGCACTCGGAGCACAGCCCCGGGCAGTCCGCTCGGCACACCGGACTGAATGGTAGTGCAGTGACGACCGAATCCCGTAGCGCGGGCTCGATGTCTGCGAGGTCGCCGTCGAGGTCGTAGACGTCCTCGGCGTCCTCCAGGTCGTCGCCCGACTCCTGGGCGGCCTTCGCGCGCTCGGGGTAGGCGAAGAGCTCCCCGAGCTCCACCGTGACGTCCTCGTGGACCGTGTCGAGGCAGCGCACGCACTCCCCGACCGCGCGCCCCGACACCGTGCCCGAGACGAGCACGCCCTCCATGACCGCCTCGAGACGCAGGTCGAGCTCGAGCTCGCTGCCCTCGGGGATGCCGATCACGGCGGTCCCGAGGTCGGCCGGCGCAGGCACGGTCCGGCGGACCGTCAGCATGCTCCCGGGTCGCCGACCGAGCTCGTGCGTGTCGAGCACGAGCGGCGACGTCTTCTCGGCGGTGATGGCGGACTCCAGGATCGCCAGGCCGCGGGCGTGGGCGCCCGCGGACGGATGGTCAACGATGGTCGGGGGCCGACGGCCGCTCGACGGCGACTGCCAGGCACAGGCCGACGCGTGACGCGCCGAGCCAAACATCGATCTTACGTCACGGGACGGCCCGACCGCCACCTGCCCTCCGCGCCCGCAGAGCCGGGATCCCGGCGTCGGGCCGACGGCCCACGGCTCGGTCGCGGCCGGCAGGGATCAGCGCCCGGCGCGCTCGCGCATCGTCGCCGGGAACGGCGACTCCTCCGGCTCGCCGACGCGGTCCCCGAGGCGGTCCGCGAGCTTCGCGCGTCCGCCCTGGACCTGCGCGAGCAGCTTGCCGAGGTCGACCTCGAAGTCGGCGAGCCTGCGGTCGCAGTAGTCGTCGGCGTCGCGCCGGAGCACGGCCGCCGCCGCGTCGGCCTCGTCCACGATCTCCCGGGCCCGCGACTCCGCCTGGACCACGACCTGCTCCGCCTGGACGAGCTCGATCGCGCGCGCCCGCGCCGTCGTGAGGATCTCCTCCGCCTGCCGGTGCGCGTCCTCGAGCACGGCGTCCGCCTGGGCCAGCACCTCGTCGGCGTGCGCGAGCTGCTCGGGCAGCGCGCCGCGCAGCTCGTCCAGGAGCGCGACCGCGTCGCCCTTGTGCACCAGCACCGACGCGGACATGGGCATCGCGCGCGCCGACTCCACGAGGTGCGTCAGGTCGTCGAGGATCGCGTTGAGCCCGACCTGCGCCTCCTCCGTCGCGCGGTCCTCGTGCGTCACCCGTCGGTCCTGCTGCTCGCTCACGTACCCGATCCTTCCCGTCGTGCTCACCTGCTGCTCCCCTGCACCCGTGCCAGCGCCGCACGGACGGCGTCCCCGACCCCCGGGGGGACCAGGTCGTCGACCGGCCCCCCGTAGCGCGCGATGTCCTTCACGAGCGACGACGCGACGTGCAGGAGCGCGGCGTCGCCCGCGACGAACACGGTCTCGACGCCCGCCAGGTGCCGGTTCATGAGCGCCATCGGCAGCTCCGCGTCGAAGTCCGCGCCACCGCGCAGCCCCTTGACCACGGCGCCCGCGCCGATCTCCCGGCAGAAGTCCACCAGGAGCCCCGGCACGACCTCCACGCGGACCCCGTCGAGCCCGGCGTCGGCGACCGCCGCACGGGCCAGCGCGACCCGCTCGTCGACGCTCAGCAGCGCCGACTTCGACGCGTTCCGCGCGACGCCGACGACGACCTCGTCGAAGAGCGCGCGGGCACGTCGGACGATGTCGAGGTGGCCCAGGGTGATCGGGTCGAACGACCCGGGACAGACGGCTGTGGTCACCTCGTCACGGTAGTACACGAGGCCGCGCGGACCCCGGCGGCACGACCGGGCGGGCGCGGATCGTCGTCACGCGCGACGATGGTCCGCGTGACCGCCCCGGAGGAACCCGCCGTCGTCCCGCTCACGACGCCCGAGCTCGTGCGCTCGCTCCACCGAGACGTGCTCGCGCCGTCGTTCCCGCCCGCCGAGCTCGTGGACGTCGACGAGCTCCTCGACGACCACGCGAGCGGACGCCTGCGCAGCCTCGGGGTCGTGGAGGCCGGTCGTGTCGTCGCCGGCGTCGTCGGCGAGTGGTTCCCCGACGCGCGCGTCCTCCTCGTCCTCTACCTCGCCCTAGCACCCGGCCGGCGCGGCGGCGGGGTCGGCGGGCAGCTCGTGGCGGCGGCCCTCGCCGACTGGCGCGCCCTGGACCCGCTCCTCGTCGTCGGGGAGGTCGAGCACCCCGCGCACCACGTCGGCAGCGAGGCGCACGGCGACCCCGTCGCGCGGCTGCGGTTCTACGCGCGCCTCGGCGCCCGGGTCCTCGCGCTCCCCTACTTCCAGCCCGGCGACGGCCCCGGCGGCGAGCGCGTGCCCGCGCTCCTGCTCGTGTCGTTCCCCCTCGGGCCGGGCGCGGCCGACGACGTCCCCGCCGCGCCGCTGCGCGCGTTCCTCGCGGAGAACCTGCGGGCGAGCGAGGGCAGCCTGGCGGACGACGCCGCGACCCGCCGTCTGCTCGACGCCGCGAGCGGTGACCGCGTCGCGCTCGTCGACCCTGCCGACCCCGCCGCCCTCGCGACCGTCCCCGTCGGTCTCCTCGCCCCGGACGAGGCCCACGCCCCGTCCGCCTGAGGCCCGTCGACCAGACCGTCCCGACACGCGAGCAGGCGATCCGGGCGTGTCAGGTGGCCCGGACGCGCCGGAACCGCCTGCTCGGCAGGGCGGGGCGCCGGCGGAACCCCGGCGCTACGTCTCGTCGGGGAGCTCGGGACCGACGAAGTACACCGTCGTCTCGCCGTAGTCCTTGCGCGCGACGACCTCCCAGCCCGTCGGCCAGGTCGGCTCGGGCGTGCGCGTCGAGCGCTCGACGACGACGACGGCGGCCGGGTCGAGGACGCTGGGCACCGCGAGGTGGGCGAGGACGCGCTCGAGGGCCTCGGCGGTGACGTCGTACGGCGGGTCGACGAGCACGAGGTGGTACGGACCGCGGCCCGCGCGACCTGTCGGCGTCCCGTCCGCCCCGCCGACCGCCGCCCGCTGCGCCACGTCCGCGGCCACGCCGGCGACGAACGTCTCGGCGGGCTGCGCGACGACGCGCACGGTCGTCAGACCGAGGGCCGCGACGTTGCGCCGGGCGACGTCGGCGGCGACGCGGGCCGAGTCGACGAGCGTCACGTCGGCGGCGCCGCGGCTCGCGGCCTCCAGGCCGAGCGCGCCCGAGCCCGCGTAGAGGTCGAGGACGTGCGCGTCGTCGACGACGCCCAGGTGCTCGAGGCGCGAGAAGATCGCCTCGCGGACGCGCTCGCTCGTCGGCCGCGTCCCGCGCGGCGGGACCTGCAGCGTGCGTCCCCCTACCGTTCCCGCCACGATCCTCGTCACGCGCCCAGCCTAGACACGCCGCGCGGGGTTCGAGGCACGAGGCGGTGGTGCGGGATCGTGACGACCTCGCGCAGCGGCCGGTGGAGAATGCGGCCCGCTCACGCTCGTTCGAGGAACTCCTCGCGCTCGGGGTCGAGCTGGTCGCGGATCGCCTCGGCGAGCGCGGGGTGGTCGGTCAGGTCCGGGTCGTCCGCGACGACGGCGGCCGCGTCGGTGCGCGCGGTCTCGATGACGTCCGCGTCCTTGACCACGCGCAGGAGCCGCAGGGAGCTCGCGCGCCCCGACTGCGCCGCCCCGAGGACGTCGCCCTCGCTGCGCAGCTCGAGGTCGACGGTCGCGAGCTCGAACCCGTCGGTCGTGCGCGCCAGCGTCTCGACCCGCGTCGCGGCGGGTGTACCCGGCAGCGCCGTCGAGACGAGCAGGCACAGCCCGGCCGCGGACCCGCGCCCGACGCGCCCCCGGAGCTGGTGAAGCTGGGAGATGCCGAACCGGTCCGCGTCGAGGACCACCATGACCGTGGCCTCGGGGACGTCCACGCCGACCTCGACGACCGTCGTCGAGACGAGCACCTGGACCGCGCCCGAGGCGAAGTCGGCCATCACCGCGTCCTTGTCCGCCGGGGCCATCTGCCCGTGCAGCACCCCGACCTCGAGCCCCGCGAGACGCGGGTGCGCGCGCAGCTCCTCGGCGACCTCGAGCACGGCCCGCAGGGGTGCGCGGTCCGACGCGTCCGGGGCCTCGGGGTCGAGGAGGAAGTCGGGCACCTCGTCGAAGTCGTCGGTCCCCTTCGGCGGCCCGTCCGCGTCCGGCTCGTCCGGGTGGATGCGCGCGCACACCACGTACGCGCGGTGCCCGGCGTCGACCTCCTCGCGCACGCGCGCCCAGGTGCGCTCCATCCACGCCTCGTTGCCTGCGGGCACGACGTGGGTCGTGATCCCCGCGCGCCCCGCCGGGATCTCCGTGAGCGACGACGTCTCGAGGTCGCCGAACACCGTCATCGCGACGGTGCGCGGGATCGGGGTGGCGGTCATGACGAGGAGGTGCGGGGCCGTCCGCGCCTTGGCCCGCAGCGCGTCGCGCTGCTCGACGCCGAACCGGTGCTGCTCGTCCACGACGACGAGGCCGAGGTCGGCGAGCTGCACGTGCTCGGACAGCAGCGCGTGCGTGCCGACGACGATCCCCGCCGCGCCGCTCGCGGCGTCGAGCAGCGCCTCCTTGCGCGCCGCCGCGCCGAGCGACCCGGTGAGGAGCGCGACGCGCGTCCCGTGCTCCGCGCCGCCGAGGAAGCCGCCCTCCGCGAGCGGTCCGAGCAGCGCGCGCAGGGTGCGCGCGTGCTGTGCGGCGAGCACCTCGGTCGGGGCGAGGAGCGCCGCCTGCCCGCCGGCGTCGATCACCTGGAGCATGGCGCGCAGCGCGACGACCGTCTTGCCCGAGCCCACCTCGCCCTGCAGGAGCCGCTGCATGGGCCGCGCGAGCGCGAGGTCCGTCGCGATCTCCGCCCCGACCTCGCGCTGACCCGTCGTCAAGGTGAACGGGAGGGCGGCGTCGAAGTCGGCCAGGATGCTCGGCTCCCCCGGTCCGCGGGGAGGGCGGGCCGTCGCCGGCTCGGCCGCGGCCCGGGCCCGGCGCTGGGCGAGCGCCGCCTGGAGGACGAACGCCTCCTCGTACCGCAGCCGGTCGCGCCCGCGCCGCCACTGCTTCTCGTCGTAGGGCTCGTGCACGTCGCGCAGCGCCTCGAGGCGCGTCCCGAGTCCGTGCCGCTCGCGGACGGCGTCCGGGAGCGGGTCAGGGACGTCCTCCTCGCGCAGCGGGTCGAGCACGGTGCGCACCGCGGGCTGGATCTTCCAGCTCGGGATGCTCGCGCTCGCGGGGTAGATGGGGATGGGCCGGCTCGCCTCGAGCACGGCGCTCTCCGTGTCCTCGGCGTCGTCGTCGACCCCGATGATCTTGTAGTCCGGGTGCGTGAGCTGGCGCGTGCCCCGGTAGAGCCCGACCACCCCCGTGAAGAGCCCGTGCCGCCCCGGAGCGAGCCGCTGCTCGTGGTAGCGCAGGACGTTGGGGCTCTTGGCGAAGAACGTGAGCGAGAGCTGCTGCGGGCCGTCCGTCACGACCGCCTCGAGGATCGCGCCCGCACGGTTGCGCATGCGCCGGACCGTCGCGCTGCGCACCTGCGCGACGATCGTCACGTGCTCGCCGAGGGCGAGGCCGCCGAGGTCCGTGAGACGCCCCGGGTCCCCGTAACGACGTGGGTAGTGCCGCAGGAGGTCCCCCACGGTCTCGAGGCCCAGCTTCGCGAGCGGGCCCGCGCTGCGCGTGCCGACGGCACGGGTGAGCGGCTCGGCCAGGCGGTCGCTCATCCCTCGGCCTCCACGGTGACCTCGACGTCGTCGTCCACGGGCTCCGGTTCCTCGACGGCGAGCGTGACGACGCCGCCGTCGCGCCCCGAACGCAGGAGCACGACCTCGGCGCCGCGCTCGGTCGCGCGCGCCGCGAGCACGTCGAGGGCCACGCCCGGCACGTCGTCGTCGGCGAGCACCGAGGCGAGCGCACCGGGGCGCGCGAGGAGGGTCTCGAGCAGGTCCGTCAGCCGCTGCGCCAACGCCGGGGCCGGCACGCCCGCGGTGTCGAGGTGGGTCCACCGTGCGGCGTCGAGCGCCGACCGGGCCGCCTCGAGCCGCTGCGCGGCGCCGGGCTCCACGAGCTGCGCGGCGGCGAGCGCCACCGCGACGTGCAGGTCGGTCACGGCGGGCAGCACCTCGAGCGTCTCGATCCCGTCGTCGCGCAGGGTCGCGCGCAGGGACTCGACGTCGTCCTCCCGCAGGTCCGCGCCGGGCAGGAGCGCGACGTGCGACGCACGGGCGTCGACCGCGACGCGGTGCAGGGCGGTCAGGTCGGGGGGGCCGGAAGCCTCCCGCAGCAGCACGACCGCGCCCGCCCGCGCGAGGTCCGCGACGAGCCCGGGCGCCGTGGTCACCGCGACCACCCCGGGAGCGTCGACGACGGCGGACGCACCGGTCCGGGCGTCGTGCGCCCCGTCGGCGGCGACGTCCGGGACGTGGCCGGGCTCGTGGGTTCCGGGGAGGTGGCGGACACGCACCTGGCGCAGCGCGGCGTCGGCCCCCGCCGTGGACGGCGCGCCGACCTCGTGACCGTCCCGCGCGGACCGCAGGGTCGCGAGCGTGGCTCGCCCGACGGTGACCGCGGCCATCGGGTCGTCGGTGTGGACGTGCGCCTGCCAGAGGCCCGAGCCGTCGTCGCCCGGCCCGCCCACCACGACGACGGAGTCGCCGATCCGCGCGAGCTCCGCGCGCAGCAGCTCCGCGGGGTCCTCGCCGGCCACGCGGGCAGGGTGCTCCGCGCCGCCCACCGGGACGTCGACCACGTACATCACCTCGAACTCGCCCCCCTCGTGCCCGGACCGCGGCCCCGCGCCCCCGCCCCCGGGGGAGCCCTGCACCGGCACCATGCCGGCCATCATGCCGAGCACCTCCGACACGCCCGCCCCCGCGGGC
>NZ_JNBQ01000051.1 GCF_001019615.1 Cellulosimicrobium funkei
CCGACGCCACGCCGGACCCGACGCCACGCCGGACCCGACGCCCACGCCGGACCCGACGCCCACGCCGGACCCGACGCCCGACCCGGGACCGACGATCCCGGCGGGGGCGGTCGGAGCGTGGGGCTTCGACGAGGGGCAGGGCACCACGGCGGCGGACGGTTCGACCACCGGCGCGACGGCGTCGCTGCGCTCCGGAGCGACGTGGGCAGCGGGCCTCAGCGGCACGGCGCTGGGGCTGGACGGCGTCGACGACTTCGCGCGCGTCGACGACCGGGACGCCCTCGACCTCGCCGGCGCGATGACGGTCTCGGCCTGGGTGCGCCCCGAGCAGAAGGCGACCCAGTACGTGCTCAAGAAGGCCGCCCAGGGGGTGACCGACGGGTACGAGCTGGGTCTGGCGAACGGCGGGACGGCGTTCCTCCGGTTCAACCACGCGTCCTCCGGGGACACCTACCGCGTCGACACCACGACGCCGTACCCGACCGACGGCACCTGGGTGCATCTCGTGGGCACCTACGACGGCACCCGGATGCGGATCTACGTGAACGGCGTCGAGCAGGCGTCGAAGCCCGGTCCGGCTGCCGTCGGCACCAACGCCCTCCGGCTGGGCATCGGCGCCGAGTCCGACGGGACGCGTCCGCTGAAGGGTCGCATCGACGGCGTGCGGCTCTACGACCGTGCCCTGAGCGCCGCGGAGGTGGCGCAGCTCTACGCCGCGCCCGGGAAGTAGCGGAGGCTGCGGGTCTCGGCTCCGCCTCGGCCCCCGAGGGCTCTGTCGCGGGTTTCGCGGGGGCGCCGAGCCCGGGTACAGTAGTCAGGTTGCCTCGGCGAGGGACGTCTGACGGGCGGCAGCGCTGGACCGGTGAGCACACCGGCGGCGCGGGACCGCGAGTGTCAGCCAGACCTGTTGGATCTCCGTTATCGACTGGGCGGTCGTCCTCCTGCGCGCCCGTCACACGTCCCGCGCCGACGCAGCCGCCCGTCCGGGTGGCCCTCTCAACCGTCCGGACAGCCGACCGCTCCCCACTGGTGGCCGGCCCGCAACGTTCTTCCAGGAGTGATCCACGTGTCTGAGATCAAGCTCGCCGCCGAGGCCCGCACCGAGTTCGGCAAGGGTGCCGCCCGCCGCGTCCGCCGCGCCGGCAAGATTCCCGCGGTCCTCTACGGCCACGGCACCGACCCTCTGCACGTGACCCTGCCGGGTCACGAGACGATGATGGCGCTCAAGCACTCGAACGCGCTGTTCTCGATCGAGCTCGACGGCAAGGCCCAGCTCGCGATCGCCAAGGACGTCCAGCGCGAGCCGGTCCGCAACGTCATCGAGCACGTCGACCTGCTCATCGTGAAGAAGGGCGAGAAGGTCGAGGTCGAGGTGCCGGTGCACGTCGTGGGCGAGTCGGTCCCCGGCACGATCCACCTGCTCGAGCAGCTCACCCTCGTGGTCGAGGCGGACGCGACGCGCCTGCCCGACGCGATCGAGGTCTCCGTCGAGGGCCTCGAGGCCGGCTCGGTCGTGTACGCGGGCGACGTCGCGCTGCCGGAGGGCGTCACCCTCGTGACGGACGCCTCTGCCGACGTCCTCATCGTCAGCGAGCCCAAGGTCGAGGCCTCCGAGGACGAGGCCGCCGAGGAGACCGCCCCCGCCGAGGCCGCGGCGGAGTGATCCTCCTCGTCGTCGGCTGACGCCACGACGACCCGCGTCGGACGCCCGGTACCGTGACGGTGCCGGGCGTCCGTGCGCCCGCACCACGACCGCACCACGACCGCACCACCACCCGCCGGCGTGCCGCCCGGGGCGGGACCCGGACGAAGGACGAGGGACGACATGACCGACCAGCCGTGGCTCGTCGTCGGGCTCGGCAACCCCGGGCCGACGTACGCGGGCAACCGCCACAACCTGGGCCACATGGTCCTCGACGTCCTCGCGGGGCGGGCCGCCGCCCGGTTCGCGCGCCACCCGCGGGCGCAGGCCGCCGTCGCGGAGGCCCGCATCGGGATGCTGCCCGGCGGACGGCCCGGTCCGCGCGTCGTCCTGGCCAAGCCCACGACGTACATGAACGTCTCGGGCGGCCCGGTGTCCGGGCTCGCGAAGTACTACGGCATCGACCCGGACCACGTCGTCGTGGTCCACGACGAGGTCGACATCCCGTTCGGCGCCGTGAAGCTGAAGATCGGCGGCGGCGAGGGCGGTCACAACGGCCTGCGCGACATCACGAAGGCCCTCGGCACCAAGGACTACGTGCGGGTGCGGGCGGGGGTCGGGCGCCCCCCGGGCCGGCAGGACACCGCCGACTTCGTGCTCAAGGACTTCAAGGGGCCCGAGGCCAAGGAGCTCCCGTTCCTGCTCGACGACGCCGCGGACGCCGTCGAGATGCTGCTCACCGACGGCCTGCTCGCCGCCCAGGGGAAGTACCACACGAAGGCGTAGCGCCGTCAGGCGCGTCAGGACGCCCGTTTTCACCCGGGTGAGGTCCCTTCGTCCCCCACCTCCGGCGGTCCCTCCGACCTAGGCTGAATGCCTGCGTTCGCGAGGGAGGACCGATGACCCACGGTGTCGCGCTCGCGCACGACTACGCGACCCAGCGTGGCGGCGCGGAGCGGGTCGCGCTGCTGCTCGCGGACGCGTTCCCCGGCTCGCCGATGTACACGACGCTGTACGACCCGGCCGGCACGTTCCCCGAGTTCGGCTCCCTCGACCTGCGGACGTCCGCGCTCGACCGGGCCGCGCTCCTGCGGCGGCACCACCGGGTCGCGCTCCCGTTCCTCGCGCCCGCCGTCGACCGCCAGCGCGTCGAGGCGGACGTCCTGCTCGCGTCGTCCACCGGCTGGGCGCACGGCTACCGGGGGGGCGGGTCGCACCGTCGTCTACTGCCACGCCCCGGCCCGGTGGCTGTACCAGCGCGACCGGTACCTGGGGCCGGCGGAGGGCTCCGCCGCGCACCGGGCCCGACGACGTGCCGCGGCCGCCGCGCTCGGCCTCCTGTCCCCGGCGCTGCGCCGGTGGGACGGCGCCGCCGCGCGGCGCGCGGACGTCTACCTCGCCAACTCGACCGTGACCCAGCGCGCGATCCGCGACGCGTACGGGATCGAGGCGGAGGTGCTCGCGCCGCCCCCGGCGATGCTGCCCGACGGCGAGGAGCGTGCCCTCCCCGGCGTGGACCCCGGCTTCCTCCTGTGCGTGGCGCGCCTGCTGCCGTACAAGAACGTCGACGTCGTCGTCGAGGCGGCGCTCGCGACGGGGCGTGAGCTCGTCGTCGTCGGGGACGGCCCCGACCGTGCCCGGTTGGAGGCGCGGGCGGCCCGCGGGGGCGGCAGGGTGCACCTGCTCGGCCGCGTCGACGACGCGACGCTGCGCTGGGTCTACCGGAACGCGTCGGCGCTCGTCGCGGCGTCGTACGAGGACTACGGGCTGTCGCCGCTCGAGGCCGGGGCGTTCGGGCGCCCGAGCGTGGTGCTGCGCGACGGCGGCTACCTCGACACGGTCGTGCACGGCGTCAACGGCGTGTTCTTCGACGCGCCGCGCCCCGACCTGGTGGCCGAGGCCGTCGAGGTGGCAGCGGGGCGCACGTGGGATGATGGCGCCGTCACGGCGCACGTCGCGACGTTCGGCCGTGAGCGGTTCGTCGAGCGGCTGCGGGGCGTCGTGGCCGAGCAGCAGGACCGCACCGTCGGCGCGGGCCGACCCGGTGGGGGGAGAGCACAGCGATGACCATCAGGGAGTTCCTCCGCACGATCTGGGCGGGCAAGTACTACGTGCTCGCCGCGGTCCTCGTCGTCGTCGCCGGCGCGCTGTTCTACGTCGACCGTCAGGAGACGATGTACCGCGCGACCGCGACGGTGCAGCTCTACGGCGTGCAGAGCGCGCAGGGTGGCGAGTCGCTCGTCGAGGTGACGGTGGCGACCGACGCCGACGACGTCACCTCGCCCGAGGTCGCCGCGGCTGCCGCCGCCGCGCTCGGCGAGCCGGCAGCGGCGGCGGACGAGCTGGCCGACCAGGTGTCCGGCGACGTCGACGGCGAGAACAAGACGGTGGCCGTCGAGGCCACGACGACCGAGGAGGCCCGGTCGGTCGAGGTCGCGAACGCGTTCGCGGACGCCTACGTGGCCCAGCTCGTCGTCATCCAGGCCGACCAGGTCGCCGAGCTCGAGAGCCGGCGCCAGGCGCTCGCCGAGCAGCTCGCGGGCGTGCGCCAGCGCCTCGCTGCCGACCCGGAGGACCCGCTGGCGCTGGCCGAGCAGGACATCATCGTCGGCGACTACTCCGCGCTCACGGTGCAGATCAACTCGCTGCGCGGCATCGCCGTGCCGGGCGAGGTCGTGGCGCCCGCGACGGGGGCCGAGCCCCTCGGGCTCTCGCGGCTGACGGTGCTGGCGCTGGCCCTCGTCGTCGGCCTCGTGGCGGGGATCGGGCTCGCGTTCGCGCGTCGGGGGCTCGACGTCCGCGTCCGCAGCGCGGCCGAGTCGACGCGGCTCACCGAGACGCCCGTCCTCGCCGAGCTCTACGGCACGCGCCCGGCGGAGAAGGAGTTCGCCCACACGTACGCGCTGCCCGTCGCGAGCAAGGTGGCGACGCCGTTCACGGAGTCCATCCGTGAGCTGCGCACCGCGGTGCAGGTCTCGACCGCGGGCATGAAGCACGCCGTCGTCGTCGTCACGGCGGCCGACCCGTCGGCGCCGCGCTCGTTCATCACCGCGAACCTCGCGGCGTCCTTCGCGCTCAGCGGACGACGCACCGTGGCGCTGTCCGGAGACCTGCGGCGCCCCCAGCTCGACCGCATGCTCCCGGCGCCCGAGGACTGGGCCGGGCAGGACCAGGAGCTGCGCCCGACAGCGGTCCCGAACCTGCGCGTCATGCCGGTGCCCGAGGAGGAGATGGACCCGGCGGACTTCCTCGCCACGGAGCGGGCGCGAGGGCTCGTCCGGAGCCTGCGCGACCACGCGGAGGTCGTCGTCGTCGACGCACCTCCCGTCCTGGCCGCCGCGGACGCGACGATCCTCGGCGGCTACGCGAACGGCGTCGTCCTCATCGCCTCGGCGGGCCGGACCGACCGTGCGGTGCTCGCGGAGGCGGTCGAGCGGCTGCGCGTCAGCAACGTCCCGCTCCTGGGCATCGCGCTGACCGGGGTCACGGGCGACCGCCGCATGCTCTACGCCTCGACGTACGGCGACGACACCGCGCGCGAGCCCGGTGAGGACGGTGCCCGGGCCGGCGCGACCGCTGCGCCGACGACCGGGAGGGCCGACGCCCCCGCGGAGCCGTCCGCGCAGGAGCCCTCGCGCCGGTCGGGGGGCGAGCGCACCACGGACGACGGCGAGCGTGCGGTCGGGACGCGGCGGGCGTCGGTCGCCGCCGCCGCGGTCGCGGTCGACGACGCGTCGGGGCGCTCCGCGCCTCCCGCCGGCGACGCGCCTCCCGCCGGCGACGCGCCGCCGGCCGAGGGCGCGGCGCCCCGCCCAGCCCAGGGCCCGGGCAGGCGTCATGCCGTGCTCGCCCCGGCGTGGAGCAAGGTCGAGCCGGCGGCGGCGGACGAGACCGATGCCGACGCCAAGCCCGACGAGCGCAAGCGCCCCTTCCGGTGGTGACGCCCCCGGGCGGTGCGCCGCTCCGGGTCCTCGTCCTCGACCACACGGCGGAGCTCGGCGGTGCCGAGCTGGCGCTCGTGCGCACGTGCGCGGCGCTCGGGCCCGAGGTCGACGTCCGGGCGCTGCTCTTCGCCGACGGGCCGCTCCGCGCACGGCTCGAGGAGTCAGGCGTACGGGTCGACGTCGTCGCGCTCGCGCCGGCCGTGGCGACCGTCGACCGCGCGCGTGCGGGTCGGCTGTCCGTCTCGACCCTCACGGGCGCCCTGCGCACGCTCCCGTTCCTCTGGCGGCTCGCACGGCGCGTCCGGGCGCTGCGGCCCGACGTCGTGCACACGACGTCCCTCAAGGCCGACCTCCTGGGGATCGTTCCCGCGGCGCTCGCCCGTCGTCCCCTCGTGTGGCACGTCCACGACCGCATCTCGCCGGACTATCTGCCGGGACCGCTCGTCCGGGTCGTGCGCTGGCTGGCGCGCACGGTCCCGGCGGCGGTGGTCGCGAACTCGCGGGCGACGGCGCAGACGCTGCCCGTGACGACGGCGGTCGCGTACCCCGGCTTCGCCCCCGAGCAGGCGGACGGAGGCGCGGAGGTCGCCGGACGCGCGGGGCGCCCCGAGCCGCTGGTCGTGATGGTCGGACGCATCAGCCCGACCAAGGGCCAGCTCGAAGTCGTGCACGCGCTGCGCACGGTCGTGGACGCGGTGCCGACGACGCGGCTCCGGGTCGTCGGTGAGCCCGCCTTCGGCGCGGACGAGTACGCGGCGCAGGTCCGGGCCGCGATCTCCAGGCTCGGGCTGGACGACCACGTCGACCTCGTCGGCTTCGTGCCCGACCCCCGCGCGGAGCTCGACCGCGCCGCCGTCTGCGTCCACGCGTCTCCCGTGCCCGAGCCGTTCGGTCAGGTCGTCGTCGAGGCGATGGTTCGTGGGGTCCCCGTCGTCGCGACGCGCGCGGGCGGCGTCGAGGAGATCCTCGAGGACCCTGAGGCGCCAGACCCGGCGCTCGGGCGCCTGGTGCCACCCGGCGACGTCGACGCGCTCGCGGCGGCGCTCCTCGACGTGCTGCACGACCCGGCTGCGGCCCGCGAGCGCGCGCTCCGGGCGCGCACGTCGGCGCTCCGCAGGTTCCCCGTGGAGCGCACGGCACGGGTGCTCACGGACGTCTGGACCTCCGTGTCCGGACGAGCGCCTGGCGCATGAGCGCGGCCTGACCGCGCCAGGTCGGCACGTCGGGCGGGTCCGTCCGCAGTGGTCCTGCGTCAGGTGACGGGGCGGCGTCCAGCGCGGCGAGCACCGCCGCCGGAAAGCCGTCGGCCTCGGCGACCCGCACCCCCGGCTCGTCCCGGAACCCTGCCACCGGGGTCGACACCACGGGTCGCTCGACGGCCCGGTACTCGTAGAGCTTGATGGGGTCCAGGCTGTCGGTGAACGCGTCGACGACGTGCGGGACGAGCAGGACGTCGGCGTGGCGCAGGTAGGCCGGCACCGCGGTCCAGGGACGCGGACCGAGGAGCACGACCCCGGCGCGCGCCAGGTCGGCGTGCTCGGCGGCGGAGAGGTCCACCACCGGGCCGACGAGCACCACGCGGGCGCTCCCGTCCAGCGCGCGGGCCGTCGCGAGGAGCAGCGGGACGTCGAACCGGTCGGGGTGCACGGTCCCGACGTAGAGCGCGACCCGGCAGGCGGGGAGGTCGTCCGGCCGGGCGAAACCGCGCCGGTAGCGCTCGAGGTCGACGCCGTTCGTCAGGAGCGTCACGTCGCGGATCGCCCCCTTGCGCGCGACCAGGCCCGAGGAGCACACCGTGACCTCGGCGCACCGCTCCAGCAGGGTCGCCTCGTCCTCGACGAGGCGTGCGTGCTCGGCGGCGGAGCGGTCGGCGGCGAGCCAGTCGTCGGTGACGTCGTAGAGCGCGGGCCAGCCCGCGCGCCGCACGACGGCAGCGCCGGACGGGTCGTTGACCCACAGCACGGGGCGGCGCAGCCCGGCGCGGGCCACGGCGCGCTCGACCGACCGGGCGAGCCGGGCGTCCACGCGCGCGTCGACCCTGCGGGGGAGCCACTTGGTCGGCTCGTGGAGGAGCACCCGCCCGGCGGCGATCCCGTCCGCGTCGGGCGCGGCGCGCAGGCCGCGCCCGGGGCGGGGGACGCCGCGCCGGCTGAGCCGGTGCAGCGGGTCGGCCGCCGGCTCGACGAACAGCACCCGCGCCGTCGGGTCGGCGCGGCACAGCTCCGCGACGAGGTACTGGTTGCGGCGCCACACGTCGTCCCAGCGCTCGAGCGACAGGACGACGACGTCGCCCGCGCCCGCAGCGGCCGTCACGCGAGCACCGCGCGGTAGACGGCGTCCGTCCCGGCGACCTGCGCGGCAGGCGTGAAGCGCTCGCGCTGAGCGGCGCGGCCGGCGGCGGCGCACGCGTCGCGGCGTGCGGGGTCGGCCGCGAGGGCGGCCAGAGATCTGCCTGCGGCGACCGGGTCGAGGGCGGGGTAGAGCGTGAGCGGGTCGATCCCGTCGAGCGTCTCGCGGTGCCCTCCCGCGGCGGAGGCGACGACCGGCAGCCCGCTCGCCATCGCCTCGAGGACGCTCAGGCCCAGCCCTTCGACGGGGCACGGCGCGACGAGCAGGCCGGCGCGCCCCAGGAGGGCGTCGACGTCGTCGCGCGCCCCGAGGAACGACGTGTCCTCGTCGATGCCGAGCGACCGTGCGAGGCCGGTGAGCGCCGCCCGCTGCGCGCCGTCGCCCGCGACCTCGAGCCGCCAGCCCCGGGCCGCGAGACCTGACGCCGCGAACGCCTCGAGCGCGAGGTCGGTGCGTTTCTCGGCCTCGAGCCGCTGGACCACGAGCACGACGTCGTCGCGTCCCTCGGCGAGGAGCCCGTCCGGACGGTCGTCCACGCCCGGGTGGACGACCACGCTCTCGCCCTCCACGTGCTCGGCGACGTATCGGCTGATGGCGACCTGCGCCCGGACGGGCGACGACGCGACGGCGGCGACGAGCCGGCCGCGTGCGCCGGTGCCGCGCCGCCGGGCGAAGTGACGCGTCGAGACGACGGGCGGGAACCCGCGCGTCGTCCGGGCCGCCACGGCGGCGGCGACCTCGGCCGCCGTCATGTGCACGTGCACGAGGTCGGCGGCGGCGCCGTGCGCCCGCAGCGCCCGCACGACGTCGCCCGTCGAGGCCGCCGGGACAAGGGGCACGGCCGGGTCGTCGACCGTCGCGCGCATGCCGTCGGGCGCCCCGCCCACGACGGCGACGTCGTGGCCCGCGGCCGACTGCGCGCGTGCGAGCCGTGCGACGTGCCGCTCGACCCCGGCGAAGCCGTCGGACCGGACGGCGTGGAGGATCCTCACGGGCGTGGCTCCGATCGTGGGGTCGCGAGCGCCGTCGCGAGCTCGAGGTACCGGCGTGCGACGGCGTCCCAGCCGTGGCGCTCCGCCGTCGACCGGCAGGCGTGGGAGGCCGTGCGCCGGGTGTCGTCGTCGAGCGCCGCGACGGCCGCGAGACCTCTGCGGACGCCCTCGACGGACCGGTCGACGAGCCATCCCGTGACACCGTCCTCGACGACGTCCGGCGCGTAGCCCACCGGGGTCGCGACGACCGGGACGCCGCACGCGAGCGCCTCGAGCACGACGAGCGCGTTGGCCTCGTAGGCGCTCGGCAGGGCGAGGGCGTCGGCGGCGTGGAGCCAGGGGCGCGGGTCGGGCACGCGGCCGGCGAGGTGCACGCGGTCGGTCGTCCCGAGGCGGGCGACCCGCGCTCGGACGTCGTCGAGCATGTCGGGCGTCCCGCCGACGACGCTCACGTGGACCTCGGGGAGGTCTGCGGCCGCGGTGAGGACGAGGTCGAGGCCCTTGCGGTCGAACTCGTGGCCGACGAAGACGACGTGGACCGCGTCGACGGGCACGCCCGCGGCGGCGCGGGCCGCCGCGTGCTCGTCCGGCGACGGCGGCGAGAACCTGGTCACGTCGACCCCGTTGCCGATGACGACGGCGCGGGCACGCAGGTGCGGGTACGTGCCGCGCAGGGCGTCGCGCTCGGACCGCGTGAGGTTGACGACCACACGGTGCGACCGCCCGCGGTACCGCACCGCGTCGCGCGCCGCCGTGAAGAGGTGCAGGGGGTTGCGGGCCATGCGCCACGCGTAGCCGCCACGTGCGCGCATCGCGACGCGGAGGATGCCGTGGTTGACGTACACGTCGCCGGCGAGGACGTCGTTGTGGCAGATCGAGACCAGGGCGGTCCCTGAGCCGCGACCCGCTCGGCGCTCGCGGGCGACCCGTCGGCGCGCGAGGACCGTCCCGACCGTGGAGAACCACACGACCCGCGCGAGGAGCACCAGCCTGCCCCGGACGCCCGGCCCCGGCTCCGGGAGCCACGCACCGCGCGCGTCGGCGAGCGTGAACCGCGAGGTCGCGACCCCGGCGCGCCCGAAGGCCTCCTCCAGGTGGTGCGCGACGCCGCCGACGCCGCTGCCCGGCGCGATCTCCGGGGCGATCTGCAGGATTCGCAGGTCGGTCATCGTTCGGCCATCTCCCGTACGGATCGCAGCTCGTCGAGAGGGAGCTCCCGACCGGTCATGTGGCGGGCGTACCGGCGCGACTCGGCGTAGGACTCGGCGCCCAGGCACACGCCGACGATGACGAAGGGGACGGTCACCTGGACGGACACCCAGAAGAGGTCGAACTGGCCCTGGACGAAGCGCATCATGAGCATGGAGAACGCGAGCGTCCCGAAGCGGGGGTTGATCCGCCAGAGCACGACCATCCCCCCGAGGAACAGCACGAGGAACCCGACGAGCCCGACGATCCCGGCGGACGTCAGCACCTCGAGCTCGACGTTGGGCGGCTGGAAGACGAACTCCGTGACTCCCGCGGTCCACCACCGCAGGCCCATGCCGACCCACGGGCTGCGCTGCCACACCTCGATCGAGTCGGCGTACCAGGTGAGCCGCTGGTTCGCGGAGTTGAACTGGTTCCCGGACTCGAGCTGCTCCTGCACCGCGAGCACGACGAAGTAGATCGCCGGGATCGCGGCGAGCAGGATGAGCTTCGAGCGCTTGCGGTCGGGGTCGCCTCGCAGCGTGATGAGCATGATGCCGATCGCGAGGCCGATGAGGGCCTGCCGCGCCTGCGCGGCGAGCACGCCGAGCGAGCACAGCCAGAACGCGCCGAGCGAGAACCAGCGCGGCCAGCCGACCCACCACGGGCGCGCGTACGCGGTGAGGGCGGCGAACGCGAGCACGCACCCGATGAAGTTCTTGTGCATCGCGAGGGGCGTCTCGATGTACACCGGCCCCGTGTTGCCCGCCGCGAGCTGCTGGAGCGCGACGAGGCAGGTCTGCGCCGCGATCGCGAGGCAGGGCAGGAGGAAGAGGGTCAGGCCGAGCCGGGCGCGACCCGAGCGGCCGACGGCCCAGCCCAGGACGAGGGCCCCTGCGACGGAGAGCCAGGCGTGGAACCACTCGACGACGTTCGCGCTGAAGGGGTTGACGAGCACCGTGAAGAGCGTCGCGACCTGGTAGACGAACGACAGCCAGAGCATCGCGCGCATGGGCCGGGAGAACGGCCGGGGCGAGAAGAAGAGCGCGAACCAGAACGCGCCGAACAGCGCGAAGTCGCTGAGGGAGAGGTCGACGCCGCCGCCGCCGACGCGCTGGACGATCACGAGCGCGGGCATGGCGAGGATCGGCAGGGCCACCGGCTCGTAGGCGGTGAGCCCGACGACGAGCACGACGAGCGCGCCACCGACGGCGGCCATCTGGAGCTCCGGCACGACGAAGCCGAGGAGTGCGAGGAGCGCGACGACGACCGCCCCGCCCGCGACCCAGGCGGCGACGCTGCGGCTGCGCGCGACGATCGCGCCGGGCACGCGCGGCGCACGGTAGAGGGTGGGCCGGCGGGCCAGGAGCGGCGCGTGCCGCGTCACAGCGCCGACTCCGCGCGCACGGGCCCGGAGAGGTAGAGCCGGAGCCGGCGCCGCGCCAGCTCGCGGCCCTCCCCGCGCAGCGCGACCGAGCGCGCCGCCGCCCCGACCACCGCGCCGGCGCGCGCGAGCGCCCAGCCCGTGCGGCCGTGGTGCTTGCGCAGGTAGCGCTCCTGCGACGCGTGGAAGTGCGTCTCCCGACGGGTCGGGTCGCTGCTGGTCGCGCCGCCGAGGTGGAGGGCGTGCGCCTCGGGCACGACGGCGTGCCGCCACCCGGAGCGCACGGCGCGGTAGGCCCAGTCCGTCTCCTCCGCGTAGAGGAAGAAGCGCTCGTCGAAGCCGCCCACGTCGTCCACCGCGGCCGCGTTGAGCAGCAGCACCGAGCCGATGACGAACGAGCGCTCCGCCGGGGCCCGGCGCAGCCGTGCGAGCCCGACGGCCTCCATCCACGTGGCCGCCGGGGACGGGAACGGCCAGACCACGCGCGCCCGCGTGCCGTCGTCGTCGACCTGCTCCGGCCCGACGCTCGCGATCCCCGGGGCGGAGTGCAGCGCGCGGTGGAGGGTCTGGACGTCCTCGGGCGTCACCACCGCGTCCGGGTTGAGGAGCAGGACGTCCGCGCCGGGCGACTGGCGGTGGGCGAGCGCGTGGTTCACCCCCGCCGCGAACCCGCCGTTGCGTCCGGGGTCCAGGTAGCGGCCGCCCGCGAGCTCGGTGACCTCCCGGATCTCGGGCAGCGAGGAGTTGTCGACGACCGTGATCGGGTACTTCCCGGCGAGCGGGGCGAGCGCGTCGCGCACCATCGCGGGAGAGCCGTAGGCGACGACGACGACCTCGGGCGGCGCCGCCCGCGTGGCGTCCTCGCCGGGCCTCCGCGCACGCCCCGGCTCGTGGTCGACCGCCGTCCGGTAGAGCTCCTCGTAGCGGCGGGCCACCTCCGCCCACGAGCACGACGCCGCGCGCCCGGCCCCCGCGGCGCGCAGGCGGTCGGCCAGGCCGTCCTCGTCCCGGACGCGCGCGAGCGCGGCGCGCAGGGCAGCGGGGTCCTCGGGGGCCACGAGCAGGCCCGCGCCGCCGACGACGTCGGGCAGCGCGCCCGTGCGGCTCGCCACGACCGGGACGCCGCACGCCATGGCCTCGACCGCGACCCGCCCGAACTGCTCGACCCACCCGGGCGTCTCGCGCGACGGGACGGCGAGCGCGTCGAGGGACCGGTAGAACGCGACGAGGTCGTCGCCCGCGAGCGCGCCGACGAACCGGACCCGGCCGCCGAGCGGGCGCGCCGCCTCCTCGAGCGCCGCGCGGTCCGGGCCGTCGCCCGCGACGACGAGGTCGAGCCGGTCGTCGCCCGCGACCGCCGCGAGGAGCACGTCGACGCCCTTGTGGCCCGCCAGCCGCCCCGCGTACCCCACGCGGAGGCGGGCCGCACCGCCTCCCGGGCGCGCGTCGTCGGGCGCGGGAGCGAAGACCGCCGGGTCGACGCCCAGCGGGACCGTCTCGACGAGACCCCGGGCGCCCTTGGCGCGCACGACCCGGCCGGCCTCGTCGTTGCAGACCGACACGGCCGCGGCGCCGCGGAGCGCGCGCGCCTCGAACCACCGGAACGGCCACGGGTAGCGCTTGTCGAGGTTCTGCGCCGAGTAGAGGAGATACGGCGGGGCAGGGCGACGCGACACGACCGCGCGCAGCCGGCGCAGCAGGAGGACCTCCGCCGTCGCGAGCGCGAAGGGCTCCTCGTGGACGTCCAGCACGTCCCACTCCTGCCCGAGCGCGCGCCACAGGAGGAGCGGGTCGTAGACGAAGAGCGCCGGGTGCGACCCGAGCGTCCGCACGCCCCGCACCGGCTCGCCCGGCCGGGGCACGAGGCGGACGGTCGTGCCGCCCTCGTCCCACGCGCGCGCCGAGAGCAGCCGCACGTCGACGCCGCGCGCACGCAGCCCGCGCTCGCGCTCGCGCCAGGCGTCGACCACGGCGCTGTGCGAGACGCGGAGGACCTTCATGTGGGAGATTGTCCCCCAGCAGGCCCCGGATCCCGCGGGAATCCGCCGATTTCACCCCATCCGTCCGCGGGCCGCCAGGTACGGCGCGCCGTGCTGGTCGAGGGGCACGACGGGGGCGACGGCGACGACACGGAGGAGCGACGTGGGCGAGGTCCGGCAGACGGTCGGGGACGGCACCGTCCTTCCGAGCGTGAGCGTCGTCGTCGCGACGAACCGCGGCGGGCCCTTCCTCGCGGAGGCGCTCGCGTCCGTCCTCGCCCAGTCGTACCCCGCCGCCGAGCTCGTCGTGGTCGACGACGGCTCGCCCGAGCCGGCGGACCTGCTCCGGATCGTCGAGGACGCGGCGCGGGGCGTCGCGTCCCCTCGGCCCCGCGTGGTGCGGCGGGCACCTGCGGGCGTGTCCGCGGCGCGCAACGCCGGGGTCGCGCACACGTCCGGCGAGCTGGTCGCGTTCCTCGACGACGACGACCGCTGGCACCCGGACCGGCTGCGTCGGCACGCCGAGGTCATGGCCGCGCGGCCCGACGTCGTGGTGAGCTACTGCGGGATGCGCACGATCGACGCCGACGGCGCCGAGCTCGTCGCCGCGGACCAGCGCGCCGCCGACGACCAGCGTGCCGTGATCCGCGGACCGGGCGTCATGCTCCCGAACCTCGTGATCCGTCGGGAGACGTTCGACGCCGTCGGCGGCTTCGACCCGGGGTACCGGCAGGGCGAGGACATGGATCTCGTCCTCCGGGCCGCGGCGCGAGGACCGTTCGCGTTCGTCGACGACGCGCTCGTGGACTACCGGCACCACTCGACGAACACGACCCGATCCCACCGCGATCTCGCGACGAGCCTGCGGACGATCCTGCGCCGCCACCGGGACGACGCGCTCGCGGCGGGGCGGCGGGACCTCGTCGACGCGTACGACGACCGGCTCGCCGCCAACGAGCGGTTCGCGTGGTGGAGCGCCGGCCGTGCCGCGCGCTCCGCGCTCCGCACGCGTCGGCCGACGGTCGCGTTCGGGGAGGTGGCCTGGGCGGTCCGGTTCGCGCCCGGGGCGCCGGTCCGCCGGGCCTGGGCGGGTGTGCGGCGCACGTCGCGGGCGTGAGGCCGCCCGGGTCCTCAGTCCCCGAGGAGGTCGACCGCGGCGACGGCCGCGCGTACGCCGGGCAGCGTCCAGGGCTTGTACCGGCGGCGCGGGAGGCTGTAGGAGACGACGCGGTCCAGGACGACGAGCGCGGCGACCTGGGCGAGCGTGAGGTCGCCGCGGCGGGAGGCCGCGATCGTCGCGAGCGGGCCGGTGAGCTCGTCGGCCGCGAGCCGTCGGACGGCCTCGGCCAGCCCCGACCCCGTCCGTGCCAGGTCGACCTGGCACGCCGCGTACGCCGCGTCGAGCACGAGCGGGTTGTCGGGCTCGAAGCGGTTCCAGTCGACGAGGCGCGCCGAGCCCTCGGCGGTCACCAGGACGTTGTCCGGGTGGAGGTCACCGTGGGTCGGGCCGACGGGGACGAGCAGGGCGCCGTACGTCCGCAGGACGCGGTCCCGCAGGCTCGCGGCGCCGATCTCGACGCAGTCCCGCTCGCCCCGAGCGGACCCGAGACGCCGCCAGGCGGCCGTCGTCCGGAGCGGGCGGTGCTCGTCCGGCGGCGTCGGCCCCCGCAACGCCCGCGCCAGGACGTCCTCGGCCTCGTCGAGGGCGACGGGCCGGGCGCGGAGCAGCGGCGCGTCGGCGACGCGGACACCGTCGTACGACGACGTCGTGACCTCGTCGAGCACGAAGGTGCGGAACCCCGACGCGGCCGCCTCGTGCGTCGCCGCGACCTCCCGGCTCAGGGCCTCCTCCTGGTCGGCCGACAGCGGGACCTTGACGAACCTCTCGCCGCGCACGGCGACCCGGGCGTCCGACAGCGCGGTGACGACCGGTCGGCGTGACCGCGCCACCCGCTCGGCCAGCGTCGTCCCGTCCCGCGAGGCGTCGCGACGGCGCCGCGCGAGCACGACGGCGTCCGGCGCCAGGACGCCCGACGCGCCGAGGGCCCGGAGCGCGCGCGCTGCCGCCCGGCGTGCCCCGGCCCTGAGGTCGGTGGTGGCGAGCTCCTCCCGCAGCCGCGGAGCCGGGACGAGGCGGTCCCAGTCGTCGCGGCCCGGCAGGAGGGCGTGCCGCCCGGCCGGGACGAGCCCGGCACGTGCGAGGAGGAGCCGCACGGGCACGGCGTCCGCGGCCGTGCCCGCGGACGGGGCCGCGCGCCGTCGGATCGCGTCGACGGTGCGCCGTCCGCGGTGCCGCACGTCGGCGACGACCGTCCCGCCGGGTGCCAGGACGCGCTCGACCTCGCCCAGGAGGCCCACGGACCCACGGACCCCGACGAGCGCGAGCACCTCGTCCAGGTCGACCCAGACGAGGTCGACGGACGCGTCGGGGAACGGGAGTCGGGCGGGGAGGTCCAGGTGCACGGCGGCCGCGCCGGTCACCGGGTGGGCGAGCTGCTGGAAGCGCAGCCGGTCGCCCACCCAGTCGGCCCGTGCGACGTCGAGACCCAGGAAGCGCAGGGCGGGCGCCAGGGCGTGCCGCTCGCCACCCAGGACGAGGCCGTGCCCGCCCACGCGCGGGACGAGGACGGCCGGGCCGCCCGACGCGGGGTGGAGGAGCCGGCGCTGGAGGTCGACGGGCCAGGGCGACGTGGCGTCCGTCATCGCGTCGATCACCTGCTCGACGCTCGTCGCGGAGCGCACCGTGCGCCGCACGTGCTCGGGCACGTGGTGCCAGGGGCGGTCCGCCGCCGCGCGTCGGGTGACGCCGACGTCGTCCGTCACCCGCTCACCCCGGTGCGCCGGGCCCGTGCCCGGTCGGTGAGGCGCCGTCGCGCCCGGACGCCCAGCTCCAGCAGACCCGCGTAGCTGCGCGCCGCGGCGAACCGCAGCTTCGCGCCCCGCTCCTCGGGCCAGGGCGCCTGCCAGATGCGTATCCACACCGTGAAGGTCTGCTTCGTGTTGTGCCAGCTGTCGCGCGCGAAGCCCGCGGTCTCCGGGTTCTCGGTGAGGTCGACGAGGCCGTGCGTGATCCGGACGGTCTTGTGCGTGAGGTCGCGCCAGGACGGTCGCGACGGGTGGTCGACGACGGCGTCCGCGGCGAAGTCGAGCCGTCCGCCGAGCTCCTGGAGCCGGCGGCCCCACTCGAGGTCGCCGCCCGACTTCAGCGCCGCGTTGAAGTCGCCCACGCGCTCGAACGTCGCGCGCGGGACGACGAGGTTCGCGGTCGCCGCGAAGTGCGTCACGGTCACGAAGCGCTCCTGGTCGAAGCCCTCGACCGTCTCGTACAGTTCGGGGCCGGTCGTCGGGCGCGACCCGTCGCGGAAGAGGATGTTGATGTCGCCGCCGACGGCGTCGGGCGGGTCGTCGGCGGTGAGCGCGGCGACCGCGCGCGAGAGCCAGTCCGGGCGCGGGATGCAGTCCCCGTCGGTGAACGCGAGCACCTCGCCCGTCGCCCGTCGAGCGGCCGTGTTGCGTGCGACGTACGACCCGCGCCGCGGCTCGAGGACGAGGGTGAACCGTCCGTCCCCGGCGGGGAGCGCGGGCCGCAGGTCCTCGGTCGACGCGTTGTCCGCGACGACGACGTCGAACCGGTCGGCAGGGTAGTCCTGGGCGGCGAGTGCCGTGAGGCAGGTCCGCAGGCGCGCGACGTCGTTGTACACGGGCACGATCACGGTGACGGTGGGGTGCCGAGGTCCTGGGGACGGGGCGGCGGTGTCGGGGAGGGTCATCGTGCTCCTGTCTCGCGCCCGGACGCGGCACGACGTCGGGCCCACTCGGTGTACCGGGAGGTGGCGAGCCACCGGGCGTGCCGCGCGGTCGCGCGCGCCCGGCGTGCGACGCGCCGCGGCGGCGACCCGGGCAGGACGGTCACCAGCCGCAGGCGGTACCGCGCCCGGGCGAGGTGCTGGGCGACGACGGACCCGTCGACGAGCGCGTCGAGCGGCAGGCCCGTCGCGGCGAGCCAGCGCGCGTCGTAGCCCATCTCGCCCACCGGGACGTCCCCGGCGAACTCGGGGCCGGGGCCCACGAGCCCGACGGCCCGCGCGAAGGGAGGCGGTCCGGCGTCGTACCGGTGGAGGAACTCGAAGTCGACGACCTTGAGCCCGTGCGCGGGGTCGAGGACGAAGTTGCCGGGCTTCGCGTCCACCAGGTCGTACCCGAGGCCGTGGAGCTCGCGCAGGACCTCGACCATGTCGCGCACGACGGCGAGAGGGAGGAGGTGGTCCCTCGGACGAGCCGGCGCACGGCGCAGGGTGTCCTCGTAGAAGGGGCACTCGAACCAGTCGGGCCCGGCGGCGACGAGCGGGGGGACCGCGGCGACGCGCCCCGAGAGCTCGCGCAGCGCCGTGAGCTCGCGGTCGAGGAACCGGGTGAACGGAGGGGCGAACGTCTTGCGCACGACGAGGCGGCCGTCCGTGCCGGCGACGACGTCGACGCGCGCGCGCCGGCCCACGCTGAGCGTGCGGACCGTGCCGGGCGGTGCGACGTGCTGCGCGGCACGACGCTCGGCCTCGGCCCGTACGGTCTCCACGGCGTCGGGCGCGATCACGTCGAGGTACTCCCACGCCTCGGCGGTGTTGTCCGACGAGTGCAGGGGGTTGAACCGGTCGGGCTGCGGCACCTGCTGCTCGACGAGCCGGCGGACCTCCGACTTCGCCTCGAACGTCTCGGCGTTGGTCAGGTGCGGGTAGCGCTCGCGCAGCCAGTCGTAGGGCTCCTCCGGCGCGTAGTGGAGCGCGACGACCATGCGCACGGGCTCGCCCCCGCTGCGGGGGAAGGGCCCGCGCCCCCAGTTGCCGCCGCGCAGCGCCGTGGCCGCGCGCTCCCGGGCCGCGGGGTCGAGGTCCGTCGCCAGGAGCACGTCGAACCCGAAGCGGTCGAGCACCGCCTCGACCTGATCCGCCGGGACGACGGCGAGGGTGGCCTCGCGCACGAGGAACACGGCGAGCTCCGCGTCGCCGAGCCGGGCGTCGTGGTCGGACGCGAGCAGACCCCGCGCCCAGGCGTTCCCGGCCGACAGCCGCCGCAACGCGTCGGTCGGCGGCCGCCACCCGACGGACCCGAGGTACGCGTCCACGTCCTCGTACCACGGCTCGAGCGTGACCCCCAGGGCCCGCGCGAGCCGCCGGAGCTCGGCGGGATAGTCGTGCTCGGGCGCCGGCTCGGCCGGTCCCAGCCCGTGCGAGGGCAGGCCCGAGCGGCGGCCCTTGTGGTACACCGCGTGGTACGCGAGCGAGTGCAGGTGGTCCTGCGGCGACGGCACGAGGAACCCGCTCTCGTGCACCACGGCTCGGTCGAGGACCTGCTCGGCGAGGGCGGGGGGATAGTAGGCCGCGCCCTGGTAGTCCGACGCCGTGAGCCCGGACACGCTGTAGAGGTCCACGGGCATAGTCCCCGGCTCGGACTCGAGCAGCCCCCGCAGCGCGTCGACGTCGTCGTCCGCCACGAGCAGGTCGAGGTCCTCGCCGGGCTCGATCACCGGGAGCGACTCGAACCACCGCAGGACCGCGTACCGCAGGCCCGCCTCCTTGAGCCGGGTCGCGAGGCCGGTGGCACCCCACACGGGGGAGAAGTAGGTCCGGGGCGCCGGGCCGTGCGGCGGCGGCAGGCGGTACAGGTCGAAGGCACGCCCACCCCAGACGAACCGGCCGAGCGGGGCGAGGCGACCGCCCGCCCGGCCGACGAGGACGGCCAGGCGCGCCTCCAGCCCCGAGATCCCGGCGCCGTGCTCGACCGCGAGGTACCGCAGGTGGCCGAGGTCGCGCACCGTCCACAGGACGCGCGCGTGGTCGGCGCGCAGGATCAGCAGGTCCGTCGAGCAGCGGGTCGCCACGTCGGCCGACGGCAGGGGGTGGAGGCGGTCCGCGAGGTCGCCCGCCGTACGACGCGCCGCGGCCAGGTTCCCGGGGTCGGCGAGCCCGAGGTAGCGGTCGAGGCCGACGGCGCGAAGGTCGGCGGCGACGGCGCCGTCGCGCGCGCCGAGATCGAGGACGCGCGTCCCCGGGGGCAGCGCAGGCGTCGGCTCCACAGCCAAACCCTAGGTCAGCGACAGGCCGTCACCGCGGGTTCGCGGGGAATTCACCCGGGCCGGGCGACCCCGCGGTCCCGCTGCCGCGGACCGGGTGCCGTCGGCGTCGATATGCTCGCCTCGGTGTCCGGCTGAGAGGGGTGGTGGCGTGAACGGTCGCCGCGACGCCGGGGGTGCGCCGTGAGCCGCGCCCGGTGGCCCGTCCTCGTCCGGCGGGGCGCTCTCGACCGTGACCCGCGGCCCGCCGGAGGGACCTTCCGGTCCCGGGCCGTCCCGCCCTTCCCCGTGCCGCCCGCGCTCGCGCGCGAGTTCGGCGTGTTCTGCGTCGACACCACCGAGCGGGTCGTCGCCCTGACGTACGACGACGGCCCGCACCCCGAGCACACCCCCCGCCTCCTCGACGTCCTGGCGCGCACGGGCACGACAGCCACGTTCTTCGTGCTCGGGCAGCACGTGGTCCGGTACCCGGAGGTGACGCGGCAGGTCGTCGCGGAGGGGCACGAGGTCGCGCTGCACGGCGAGGACCACCGGTCGCTCCTCACGCTCGGCGACGAGGAGGCGGTCCGCCGGATCGGCGACGCCAAGCGGCGCGTCGAGGACGTGGCCGGCGTGCCGCTGCGGCTCTACCGCCCTCCCTACGGGCGGCACACCGTGGCGCAGGCGCGGGGGATCCGCCGGCTGGGGCTCGAGCTGGTCATCTGGTCGGGGGACGCGCACGACTGGTTGCACGACGACGAGGACCGCATCGCGCGACGCGCCCTCCACGACGTGTTCCCCGGCGGGATCGTCCTGCTCCACGACGACCGGGCCGACCCCGAGACGCTGGAGCCGGGGCAGGAGCTGCCCCGCTTCGACCGTGCGCGGGTGCTCGTCACGCTGCTCGACGGCCTGGCGGCGCAGGGCTACCGCACGTCGACGGTCGGCGGCCTCCTCCGCGAGCACCGTCCGGTGCGCAGCAGGTCCCGGTCCGAACGGCCGGCGCCGTGACGGTGCTGAC
>NZ_JNBQ01000052.1 GCF_001019615.1 Cellulosimicrobium funkei
CCGGGGGCCGCGGCGCGAGCGCCGGCCGGGCTGGCCAGGGCGCGGGGCGCGGCACCACGCCGTCGCGCGGCGGGCAGCAGGCCGGTCGGCCGCGCCGCCCGGGGCGCGGGCAGCCCACGGAGCCGCAGCGTGACGTGCACGTCGAGGACGGCGTGCGCCTCCAGAAGGTGCTCGCGTCGGCGGGGCTCGGCTCGCGCCGGGCGTGCGAGGAGCTCATCACCCAGGGGCGGGTCGAGGTCGACGGCGTCCGTGTGAGCGAGCTGGGCGTACGGATCGACCCGGAGCGCGCCGTCGTGCACGTGGACGGGATGCGGCTCCAGCTCGACTCGTCGCGCGTGACGCTCGCCCTCAACAAGCCGCGCGGCGTCGTCTCGACGATGCACGACCCCGACGGTCGCCCGTCCATCGCCGAGCTCGTCGCGGACCGCTCCGAGCGACTCTTCCACGTCGGGCGGCTCGACGCGGACAGCGAGGGCCTGCTCCTGCTGACCAACGACGGCGAGCTCGCGAACCACCTCGCGCACCCGTCGCACGAGGTCGCCAAGACCTACCTCGTCACGGTGCGGGGCAAGGTGCCGGGCAACGTCGCCAACAAGTTCCTGCACGGCATCGAGCTCGAGGACGGGGTCGTGCGTGCCGACGCGTACCGGGTCGTCAACCAGGTCGCGGACCAGACGATGATCGAGGTCGTGCTGCACTCGGGGCGCAACCGCGTCGTGCGGCGCATGTTCGAGGAGGTCGGCTTCCCCGTGACGCGCCTCGTGCGCACACGCATCGGCCCCATCGCGCTCGGCAACCTGCGCCCGGGGACGACGCGCGTCCTCGGCCGGACCGAGCTCGGCAGCCTCATGGCGGGCGTCGGGCTCTAGGCGCGCCCGCAGTCCGCACCACCACCCCGACGGACCGCCGTGAGGCGGGCCGTCCCACACTGAAGGAGCACCACCCATGCCGGTCCGGGCGATCCGGGGCGCGACCCAGCTCGACGTCGACGAGCGCGAGCACCTCTTCGAGCGCACGCGCGAGCTCGTCCAGGAGGTGCTCGACGCGAACGCCGTCGACACCGACGCGCTCATCTCGATCCTCTTCACGTGCACGCCCGACCTCGTCGCCGACTTCCCGGCGGCCGCGGCGCGCGAGATGGGGCTCGGCGACGTGCCGCTCATGTGCGCGACGGAGATCGCGGTACCGCACGCGCTCCCGCGCGTCGTACGCCTCATGGCGCACGCCGACCTCGACGTCGAGCGGTCCGCCGTCCAGCACGTGTACCTGCACGGTGCCACGTCGCTGCGCAAGGACCTGGCCCAGTGAGCGCGGGGGAGGGGGGCACCGCGAGCACGACGGGCGCCGCGCTGACCATCGCGATCGACGGACCCTCGGGGTCCGGCAAGTCGAGCGTGTCCAAGGGCGTGGCTCGTCGGCTCGGGCTCGCGTACCTCGACACGGGCGCCATGTACCGCGCGGCGACCTGGTGGTGCCTGCACCGCGGCGAGGACCTCGCCGACCAGACGGCGGTCGCGCACGCGGTGCGCGTCATGCCGCTGGTCATGGGGCTGGACCCCTCCGGGCCGACGGTGCACGTGGACGGCACCGACGTGGGCGAGGCGATCCGCTCCACGGAGATCTCCACGGCCGTGAGCGCGGTCGCGACCAACCTCGACGTCCGCGCGGAGCTGCGGCGCCTCCAGCGCGCGGTGATCGAGGCCGAGCGCACGCCGTCCGGGTTCGCCGGGGGTCGTGGCGTCGTGGCCGAGGGCCGGGACATCACGACGGTCGTCGCGCCGGACGCGGACGCGCGCGTCCTGCTCACCGCGAGCGAGGAGGCTCGCCTGGCGCGCCGCTCGCTCGACGTGCACGGCACGGCCGACGCAGCCGCCGTCGAGGCGACGAAGGACCAGGTGCTGCGCCGGGACCGCGACGACGCGACCGTCTCGCAGTTCCAGGTCGCGGCGGACGGGGTCGTGACGGTCGACTCCTCCGAGCTCGACCTCGAGCAGACGATCGACGCGGTGCTCGCCGTCGTCGAGCAGGTCACCGGGCGGGTGGTCGGCCCGCGCCACGGCTCGTGAGCCCGACGGCGGGGCCTGCGGGGGAACGGGTTCCCTCGCCCGCCGGTCCGGCGTGGTCCCGGTGGGTCGGCCGCTTCCTCGCGCGGGTCGTCTGGTCGACCCAGGTCCTCGGCTCGGAGAACGTGCCGACCGAGGGCCCCGTCGTGCTCGCGGCGAACCACACGGGCGTGGTCGACGGGCCGATCGTGCTCGGCGTCGCCCCCCGCCCGTTGCACGTCCTCGTCAAGGAGGAGATGTTCGTCGGGCCGGTCGGGTGGGTCCTGCGCGCGGCGGGCCAGATCCCCGTCGACCGCAGCGGCGGGCGGCGCGCGCTCGCGACCGGGCTCGGCGTGCTGCGCCGGGACGGCGCGGTCGGTGTGTTCCCGGAGGGCAACCGCGGGCGCGGCGACGCGACGTCGGCGCGCGCGGGGGTCGCGTGGCTCGCGCTCAACGGCAAGGCCCGCGTCGTGCCGGTGGCCGTGCTCGGCACGCGCCGCACGGGGGAGGCGTCAACCGGATCCCGGGACTGCGTCGCCGGCTGGTCGTCCGGTTCGGCGAGCCGTTCGCCGTCGAGCGGGCGCCCGGCGTGAGCGGCAAGCAGGCGCTCGAGGACGCGAACGAGCGCATCCGCACCGCCCTCGCGGACCTCGTCGCGGACACCGTCGCCACGACGGGCGTGGCCCTGCCCACGGACGACCCGAACCGGGAGCGGCGGGCGGCGCCGTGACCGCGTCGCCGGAGGGGCGCCTCGACGGGCCGGCGGGACCCACGACGGCGCACGTCGTGGGCGATCGCCCGGGCACGGGCATCCTCGTCGGTCTCGCGTCCGCGCTCGCGTTCGGCGCGAGCGGCCCGTTCGTCAAGCCGCTGCTCGAGGCCGGATGGACGCCGGGAGCGGCCGTCTTCGCGCGGGCGCTGTGCTCGGCGCTCGTCCTCGCCCCGGTCGCGGCGGTCGCGCTGCGGGGCAGCCACCGGATGCTGCGCGAGGAGTGGCGCCTCGTCCTCGGGTTCGGCCTGGTCGCGGTCGCCGGGACGCAGCTCTGCTACTTCGCGGCCGTCGCGCGCATGCCCGTCGGCATCGCGCTGCTCGTCGAGTACCTCGCACCCGTGCTGCTCGTCGGGCTCGCGTGGCTGCGCACGCGGCACGTCCCGCCGCGGCTCACGCTCGCGGGCTGCGTCGTGGCGGTCGTGGGGCTCGTGCTCGTCGTGGACCCCGCCGGGGCGCGCCCCGACCTGATCGGCCTCCTCTTCGCGCTCGGCGCGGCCGTGGGCCTGGGGGCGTACTTCGTGCTGTCCGCGCGCCCGACCCGCCTGCCGCCCGTCGCACTCGCGGCGTCCGGGCTGGGCGTCGGGGCGCTCGCCCTGGGCGCGGCCGGCCTCGTGGGCGTCCTGCCGTTCGCCGCGCCGTTCGTCGACGTCGCGCTGCTCGGCTCGTCCGCGCCCTGGTACGTGCCGCTCGCCGTCGTCGTGCTCGTGGCGACGGCGTTCGCGTACGTCTCCGGCGTGGCCGCGACCGTGCGCATGGGCGAGCGCCTCGCGTCGTTCGTCGGGCTGTCCGAGGTGCTGTTCGCCGTCGTCATCGCCTGGCTCCTCCTCGGCGAGGTGCCGACCCTGGTGCAGGCCGCGGGTGGCGTCCTCGTCGTCGCCGGCGTGGTGCTCGTGCGCCTCGCGGGGTCGCCCGCCGCGCGGTAGGTTCACGCGTAGCCGGCCAGGAGGCCGTGCCGTCGCGAGGTCGCGGACGCCGACCAGCACGTGCGGAGGAGAGAGCGGATGACGGACGCTCCGGGCAAGCCCACGACCGTCGACGAGTACCTCGCGACGCTCGCCCCGGACGCGCGCGAGGTCGTCGCGCACCTGCGCGCCCTCGTGCACGAGACGGTGCCGGGCCTGGACGAACGCATCAGCTACGGGATCCCGACCTTCACGCGCGACGACCGCTACGTCGTCTACCTCGCGGGGTGGGCGCACCACGTGTCGCTGTACCCCGTCCCGGAGGTCGACGACGAGCTCGCGCGCCGCATCGCGCGCTACCAGGACGGCAAGGGCACGCTGCGGTTCCCGCTCGCCGAGCCCGTGCCCGACGACGTCGTGCGCGCCGTCGTCGAGCGCCTGGCCGCGCGGCGGGACGGCGCCGCAGGCTGAACAGGACCGCTCGGGGAGCACGAGCGCGCCGCGCCGGAGCGGCCGGTTCGGAGCCCGGCCCGCGGCCTGGGAGAATGGATGCCATGACCACACCCGACCCCGCCCAGCCCGGCACGCCCGGACAGATCGACGACGCCGGGCAGGCCGAGGAGCCCCAGGCGCCCGCGGACCTTGCGGACCTCGCGGACTCGGCGGACGACGCGGCGCGTGAGCGCGCGCTGCGCGCCGGCCTCGAGGACTACGAGCTCGAGGACACCGACCTCGTCCTCCTCGACGCCGACGGCGAGGTGATCGAGGGCTACGAGCCCGAGGCGCCGCTCCCCGTGCTCGCCGTGGTGGGGCGCCCCAACGTCGGCAAGTCGACGCTCGTCAACCGCATCATCGGGCGCCGCGAGGCCGTCGTCGAGGACAAGCCCGGCGTCACCCGCGACCGCGTCAGCTACCCCGCGGAGTGGGCCGGGCGCCGGTTCACGCTCGTGGACACCGGCGGCTGGGAGGTCGACGTCGCGGGCATCGAGTCGAAGGTCGCCGAGCAGGCCGAGGTCGCGATCTCGCTCGCCGACGCCGTGCTGTTCGTCGTCGACGCGACGGTGGGCGCCACGTCCACGGACGAGCGCGTCGTGCGCCTGCTGCGCGAGTCCGGCAAGCCCGTGGTGCTGTGCGCCAACAAGGTCGACGGTCAGTCGGGCGAGGCGGACGCGGCGTACCTGTGGAGCCTCGGGCTCGGCGAGCCGTACCCCGTGTCCGCGCTGCACGGCCGCGGGACCGGCGACCTGCTCGACGCCGCCATGGCGGCCCTGCCGACCGAGTCCGCGCACGGCGAGGTGCGGCCCACGGGCCCGCGTCGCGTCGCGCTCATCGGGCGGCCGAACGTCGGCAAGTCGTCGCTGCTCAACAAGATCGCCGGCGCCGACCGCGTCGTCGTGGACGAGACCGCCGGCACCACGCGCGACCCCGTCGACGAGCTCGTGACGATCAAGGACGTGCCCTACGTCCTCGTCGACACCGCAGGCATCCGCCGCCGCGTGCACCAGACCAAGGGCGCCGACTTCTACGCTTCCCTGCGCACGCAGGCCGCGATCGAGAAGGCGGAGCTCGCGGTCGTGCTCGTCGACGCGTCCGTCCCGCTCACCGAGCAGGACACGCGCGTCATCTCCCAGGTCGTCGACGCCGGCCGCGCCCTCGTCATCGCCTACAACAAGTGGGACCTCATGGACGAGGACCGCCGGCCGTTCCTCGAGCGCGAGATCGAGAAGGACCTGGTCCAGGTGCAGTGGGCGCCGCGCGTCAACGTCTCCGCGCGCACCGGCTGGCACACCGACCGGCTCGTGCCCGCGATCCAGCGCTCGCTCGAGTCCTGGGACACGCGCATCCCGACCGGGCGCCTCAACGCGTTCCTCGGCGAGCTCGTCGCCGCCCACCCGCACCCGCTGCGCGGCGGCAAGCAGCCGCGCATCCTCTTCGCGACCCAGGCGTCCACGCGGCCGCCGCGGTTCGTGATCTTCGCGACCGGATTCCTCGAGGCCGGGTACCGCCGGTTCATCGAGCGCCGCCTGCGCGAGACGTTCGGGTTCGAGGGCACGCCCATCGAGATCAGCGTGCGCGTGCGGGAGAAGCGCAAGCGGTGAGCGACGGCGCGGCGCACGTCCCCGCGGGGGTGACCCGGCGGGGACGTGCGCTGCGCCTGGGCGTCGCGCGCGACACCGCCGCGACGCGCCATCTCGTGACGTTCCTCGTCGTGACCGTCGCGACCGTGCTCGTGACGCGCTTCCTGCTCGCCGCGTCGGGGTACCCGCAGGTGGGCGGGGGAGACCTGCACGTCGCGCACGTGCTCTGGGGCGGGCTCGGGATGGCGCTCGCGGTCGTCGTGCTGCTGTCGTTCGTCGGCCCCGCGCTGCGCTCGCTCGGGGCGGTGCTCGGCGGCGTGGGGTTCGGGCTGTTCGTGGACGAGATCGGCAAGTTCGTCACGGCCGACAACGACTACTTCTACCAGCCGACGGCGGCGCTCATCTACGCGACGGTCGTGGTCCTCGTGCTCGTGGTCGAGGCGCTGCACGGGCGGCGCCGCCACCACCCGGCGGAGTACCTGGCGGTCGCGACCGACCGGGCGGTCGCGGGCGTCGCGGGCGGGTTCACCGACGACGCGCGCGAGGAGACCCGGGCGCTCGTCGCGCTTGGCCGGGGCGAGCCCGGGGCGGACGAGGTCGCGGCGCTCGTCGAGGCCGTGCCGCGCGACGACGTCGACCTGCCCGACCCGGTCCGCGCGCTCGTGCGCCGCGCGTCGTCCTGGTTCGCGGCGGCGCTCGAGCGGCGCTGGGCGGCGATCGTGGTCGTGGTCCTCGTGGTGGGGACCGCGCTCGGGTCGCTGCTCGCGGGCGTCCGCGTGCTCACCGGGGACATCGACGTGCCGCCGTGGGTCGGGGCGGGGATCGTCGTCGGGGTGGCGGGGACGGTCGCGTGCGTCGTGGCGGGCGTGGTCGTGGCGCGGGGCGGACGGCCCGACGCCCGGCGCGCCGGCGCCGTCTGGGTCCGGCGCGGGGTGCTCGTCTCCCTGCTCCTCACCCAGCTCCTGGTGTTCCGGGCGCTCCAGTGGGTCGGCGTCGCCGGGCTGGCGGTCGACCTGCTCGTGCTGGCCGCGCTCGGCGCCGCCCTCGGCGGGGACGACGAGCGCCGGGGTGCGGGTCGCCGCTGACCGACCCGGCCGCGACGCGGCGACCTCTCAGGTGTCGTACTCCCCGGTGTCCCAGGGTGCGTAGAACGCCATGTAGTCGCCGGGCTCGGCGGTGTACACGGTGACGCCGTCGTAGTCACCGCGGACGAGGCCGAAGGTGCGGCCGTCGTGCTCCACCTCGAACGGTGCGAGGGCGACGGGCCCGTTCTCGTGGTCCCCGAGGGTGGCGAGGAGCGACGTCGTCGCACGGTCGTGCTCCTCCGCGCTCTCGTCGACGTCACGGATCGTCGCGTCGAGCAGCGCGCCGTCGGCGTCGAACGTGTAGAGCGCGACCCAGGTCGGCCCGCCCGGCTCGAACGGCGTCGTGAGGAAGAACTGCCGGCCGTCGGTCGTGCGACCGACGTGCGCGCCCTGCCAGGGGTCGGGGTAGAGGTGGATCGTCGACGGCGTGCCGTCGTCCGCGACGGTCACGGGCGGGAGGTCCCAGTCGTGCTCTGGACCCTCCGGCTCGCCGAAGGTGACACCAACCACGCCGCACCCCGAGAGCACGAGGGCCCCGAGGGTGGCCACCAGGGACGCGCGTCGCGACGGTCGGTTCACCGGGGGAGCGTACCGCCCGGCAACGCCGCCCCGTGCTCCTCCTCAGGCGACCGCGGCACGATCCTGTCGCAGGAGTGTGGCAAGACGGCGGACCTCGTCGAGCGTCCGCGCGGCGGCCCGCGCGAGCGTGCCGTCGTCCTGGAGCTGACCGTCGTCGTCGAGCCAGCGGCGCAGGTGGATCGTGACGGCGTTCGCGACGGGGACCATGCCGAGCGCGACGACGACCGGAGTGATCGCCTCGACCGCGCGCATCCCGCCCGACGACATCCCGTAGGACACGAAGCCCACCGGCTTGTCGCGCCACTCGTCCGCGAGGTAGTCCAACGCGTTCTTCAGCGGGGCGGTGTAGCCCCGGTTGTACTCGGGCATGACGAGCACGACGGCGTCTGCGGAGTCCACGCGCCGGCTCCACGCGAGCGTATGAGCGTGAACGTAGCCGCCGGAGTGCGCGTCGACGGGCTCGTCGAGGAACGGCAGGGCGATCTCGGCGAGGTCCGCGACGTCGACGTCGAGGTCCGGGTCGGTGGGCACCTGCGCGAGGAACCAGTCGGCCACGGCGGGACCGACGCGGGTCGGGCGGGTGCTGGCGACGACGACGAGCAGCTTCACGAGAGGTCTCCTGCGGGGTGGGTGGGGGCGGAGTGGGGGCGTTCCGCGGGTCGCGGCGCTGGGACAGTGAACAGGGCGAGGAAGGGCTGAACGAGCGGCCCGACGGCGAGCGCGTAGACGACGGTCCCCACGCCGACCGTGCCGCCGAGCGCGAGACCGACGCCGAGGACGGCGAGCTCGATCCCGAGGCGCGACCAGCGCAGCGACCAGCCGCGGGCGGCGAGGCCGGTCATCAGGCCGTCTCGGGGTCCGGGTCCGTACCCGGCGCCGATGTAGAGGCCGGTGGCCGCGGCGTTGACGACGACGCCCGCGACGAGCAGCAGGATGCGCCAGGGGAGCGGCTCGACCGTCGGGAGGACGGCGAGGGTGAGGTCGACGAACACGCCGACGAGCACGACGTTCGCGACGGTCCCGAGGCCCGGGCGCTGACGCAGCGGGATCCAGAGCACGAGCACGACGACGCTGGCCAGGATCACGACGACGCCCAGCGGCAGGCCGGTAGCGCGGGCGACGCCCTGGTGCAGCACGTCCCAGGGGAACAGCCCGAGCCCGGCGCGCACGAGGAGCGCGATGCTCGCGCCGAAGAGGGCCAGCCCGAGGATCAGCTGGACGAGGCGACGTGTCGTTGACATGTCATCGATACAAGCACGGGGCTCGATGACATGTCAACGAGTGTGCGATGCTGGCCCCATGCCCGACGTTGCCGAGCCTCGATGGCTCTCGCCCGACGAGGAGCGCGCGTGGCGCGCCTACCGCCGCATGCAGACCGTGCTGCCCGTCGCGCTCGCGCGCGACCTGGCCCGGGACTCCGGGCTGTCCGACCCTGACTACGACGTCCTCTCGACCCTGTCCGAGCAGGCCGGGCACCGGTGGCAGCTTCGCGACCTCGCGGCACGCATGCTCTGGTCCCGGAGCCGGCTCTCGCACCACCTCGCGCGCATGGAGACCCGTGGGCTCGTGCGGCGGGAGGCGGACGCCGACGACGGGCGCAACGCCGTCGTCGTGCTCACCGACCACGGGTTCGCGACCCTCGAGCGCGCCGCGCCCGCGCACGTCGAGTCCGTGCGCCGCCACCTCGTCGACCTCGCCACGCCCGAGGAGCTCGCGGCGCTCGCCGCCCTCGCCGAGCGGGTCGTCGTGGAGGTGGGCGACCTCTCGTAGGGTCGGCGCATGATCACCCACGACGAGGTCATGGTGCGCTCGGCGGCGGCCGACGGCGCGTACCCGCTGCTCACTCTCGACGAGTTCTTCGACGGCAACGAGCAGGAGGAGTCCCTCGCCCCGAACCAGTGGGGGTTCGGCCGCCCGCCGTTGGGCGAGATCGTCGGCAGGCTGCGCGAGCTGGAGCGCGACGGCGCCGTGGCGTGGGTGCGGGTGCAGCTCCACGAGGAGACGTTCGAGGACTCCGTCGAGGACGTGCTCGCCGAGGGTATCGCGGTGTGCACCACGCTGGACGAGAGGGTCGTCGACGAGCGGCTCGACGCCGAGGAGCTGCAGTACGACGCCGCGTTCGCAGGGCTCGTGTATGACGAGGAGGCCTTCGCGGACGTCCCGGCCGTGCCCGACGGCTACCGGGTGCTGTCGATCGTCTGGGACTGACGGCCCGCCGGCACGGCCGCGCGTCCCGCGGTCGGCCGCACGCACGACGGCGGCCGGACCCACGAGGGGTCCGGCCGCCGTCGGGCCGTGGGGGCGTCCGGACGGACGCGGAGCGGATGCTCAGCCGAGCGGGCCGTAGAGCGCCGGGGAGGTCCGTGCGTGCGTCGCCTGCTCGAGCGCGAACGCGAGACCGAGGAGCGGGCCCTCCTCGAAGTCGCGGCCCAGGAGCTCGAGGTTGACGCCGCCGCCCGTGACGGTCGCGTCGGCCTCGGTCGCCTGCCCGATCGGCACCGTCACGGCGGGAAGGCCCGTGTTGGGGCTGAGCCGCAGGTTGGTGCCGATGGTCCCGTACGGGTTCGCGCTGGGGTAGACCAGCGCGTCGAGGTCGGCGTCGTCGAGCATCGCGGTGACGAGCTGCTTGCCCTCGGCGAGCACCTTCGTGTGCGTGCCCGCGGGGCCGGCCCACGCCTGGTACGTCTCGGGGGTGACGGCGTCGCGCGACACGTAGGTGCCACGCCGCGACGGGACGTACCGCCCGGACTCGACGATGCCGGCCAGGGACCGGGCCTCGACGTCGGGCGAGAGGTGGTTCGCGACGTACTCGTCCAGGTCGTGCTTGAACTCGTTCGTCGAGCCCGACCCCTCGTTGAGCACGCTCGCGAAGCCGTTCGGGAGGACCGGCGACCAGGTCGTGGGCGGCGTGACCTCGACGACGGTGGCGCCGAGCGACTCCAGCGTGGCTCGCGTCTGCGCCCAGAGGCGCAGGGTCGTGGTGTTGCTCCCCAGCATGGACGGGACGTAGCCGATGCGGGCGCCGTCGAGCGCGTCCGCGTCCAGGTACTGCGTGTACGAGGCGGGGACCGCTCCCTCCTGGCGCGACGTCACGCGGTCCGCAGGGTCGACGCCCACGACCGCGTCGAGCGCGACGGCCGCGTCCAGGACGGTGCGCGTCATGGGGCCGCCCGTGTCCTGGCTCAGCGCGAGCGGGATGATGCCGTCGCGGCTCGCGAGCCCGACCGTCGGCCGCACACCCACGAGCTGGTTGTACGACGACGGCACCCGGATCGAGCCGCCCGTGTCCGTGCCGAACCCGAGCCCTGCGAGGTTGGCGGCGATCGCCGCGCCCGTGCCGCCGCTCGACCCGCCGGCCGTGCGGCTCGTGACGTACGGGCTCGCGACGAGCGTGCTCGTCCCCGTGTCCTGGTACGCCGAGAACTCGGACACGAACCCGAACGCGAACTCGTCGAGGCTCGCCTTGGCCAGGATCACGGCGCCGTCGGCGCGCAGCCCGTCGACCATCGTCGCGTCGGTCGTGGTCCGGTTGCCGTCCCAGCAGCCGCAGCCGCCCGTGGTCGGCATGTCCTTCGTGTCGTAGTTGTCCTTGAGCGCGACCGGCACGCCGAGCAGCAAGCTCGTCATGCCGTCCGCGGCTCGTGCCGCGTCCGCGCGCGCCGCCGCCTCGAGCGCGACGTCGCTCGTCGTGATGATCGAGTGCAGGGGTCGCCCGCCCGCGCCCGTGTCGACGAGCGTCGTGTCGTAGGCCGCGATGCGGTCCAGGTACTCCTGGGTGATCGCGACCGACGACGTCACCCCGGCGTTCATCGCCGCCTGCATGTCGAGCACCGAGGCCTCGACGAGCTCGAACGGTCCGTCGTCGTAGATCATCCGCTGGGAGACGGCCGCGAGGTCCGCGACGGTGATCGTGCCGTCGCCGTCCGTGTCGGCCGCCGCGACGTCGTCCCACGCGGCGTCGTCGGCCGTCGCGCCGAGCGCCGCGGTGACGACGTCGAGGTCGGCGACGGTCACCTGGTCGTCGCCCGTGAGGTCGAGCTCGGTCCAGTACGGCGCGAGGAACGGCGCGGTGACGGGGGCCGCCGTCGCGGCGGGAGCCGCGGCGACGGCGAGCACGAGGCCGGTGACGCTGAGCGCGGCGAGCCCGCCCGCTGCGGCTCGCCGGTGGGTGGTGGGCACGGGCTGCTCCTTCATGGTGGTGGACCGTCGTGGCGCGCGGACGGCGGGTGCGACGGGTGTCGGGTCGTGGCTCATCGGGAGACCACCGCCCGGCGCCGCGCCCAGAGGATCCCGGCGCCCACCACGACGGCGAGCAGCGCGGCACCGGCGAGCCAGGCGACGCTCGCGCCCGTCGAGGCGAGCGCGCCCGAGCCGGTCGAGGTCGACGGCGAGTCGGACGCGTCGTCGGCCCCGGGGGCGGTCGTGCCGTCACCGGTCGGCGGCGCGGAGGTCGCGCCGTCCGTCGGGTCGCCCGTGGGCGGTGCCGTCACGACGGCGGTGACGGTCGTCGTGGCGGACGCGGCGTCGGTGAGCGACGCCGTCGTGCCGTCGGCACCGACGAGGGTGGCAGTGGGGACGGCGAACGGGGCGTCGCCCCCGGCCACGGCGGTGAACGTGAGGGTCGCGAGCGTGACGTCGCCCGCGAGCCCGGGGGACGTGCCGAGCCGCGTGTGCGTGACGGCGACGGTCCCGGACCCGTCGTCGGCCACGTCGGAGAACCCGCCGTCGGGCGTGACGGCGGAGTCCTCGACGAGCTCGACGAGGTCGGTGTCGTAGGAGACCGCCAGGTCGTAGGCGTAGAGGTCGACGGCTCCGGTCGCGGCGACGGTCACCGTGATCGGGGCGCCGACCTCGACGCTCGACGGCGCGTCGAGGGCCACGGCGGAGACGGACGGCGCGGCGTGCGCCGGGGCGGTGAGGGCGGTCGCGGCGACCGCCAGGCCGCCGACGAGCGCGGCGCGCCGGCCGAGCCGTCGGCGCGAGGGAGAGGGCGTCATGGAGGAGCTGGTCCTTCCTCGGGCGCGCGCCGACTGCGCGCGCGACCGTGGTGGTGGTGGAGCCCCCTGCCGGGAACGATGCTCACAAGAGCCTGTTTCCCGGGCGTTTCACGACGGTTAGCGCGAGCAACGAAGGGTGTCTCGGTCCGGTCACGGGCGCTCCGGGGCGGCTCGACCCGTGGTGCGCCGTCGTCGGGCGTCCGGGCGGGATCAGCCGAGGGCGGGGGGCGCGTCCTCGCGCAGCTCGGGATCGGGGATCCGCCGCATGCGCAGCGCGGCGACCACGCCGAGCAGGCCGGCGACGAGCGGGACGAGCAGCGCGACCTGGAGTGCCCGGGCCCGGACGTCGTCGTTGATGCGCAGGATCTCGTCCTGCACCTCGGGCGGCTCGTCGGCGAGCAGCTCGACGAGCTGGGCGTCGCTCATGATCTCGGCGTCGTCCTCGAGCACCGCCGCGACCTGTTGCTTGTCGTCCGGGGGCAGCACGGTGCTCGACTCGGCCTGCGCGGTGAAGCCCGTGGCGAGCGAGGCGAGCATCACCGCGCCGGCGACCGCGAGGCCGAGCGAGAGCCCGAACGACCCGGCGGCCGAGCTGACGCCCGCCGCCTCGCTCGCGCGCTCCTCGGGGACGGGTGAGAGCGTGTAGGCGTTGAGCTGCGACACGAGCAGGCCGAGCCCGGCGCCCGCGACCACGAGGGGGAGAGCCAGCCACCAGCCCGACGTCGCGCGCGGCACCACGAGGACGGCTGCCGCGATCCCGAGGACGAGCAGCGCGAACCCCGCGAGCACGCGGGTCGCCGGTCGACGTCGGCCGGGGCGCTTGCCCGCGACGAGCGCGGCGGCGAACATCGTCAGCGACAGCGGGGCGAGCGAGAGGCCGGCCAGCAGCGCGTCGTAGCCGAGCGCCATCTGGAGGAAGATCGGCAGCGCGATCATCGCGCCACCGAGCGCGACCTGTTGCAGGAGCTGCTGCGAGACGCCGATGCGGAACGCCGGGGAGCGGAACAGACCCGGATCGACGAGCGTCGTCCGGCCCGCGCGGGCGCGCCGCACGAGCCACGCCGCGAGACCCACCAGACCCGCAGCCCCGACGACCACGAACGCCCCGACGGCCTCGCCGCCCTCCTGCCACACGAGGACGCCGAGCACGATGCCGCCCATCCCCACGACCGACAGGATCGTCCCGACGACGTCCACCGTGCGGTCGCCGGTGTACGGGACGTCGCGCACGAGCCGCACGCCCAGGAGCACCACCACGATCACCACGGCCTCGAGCCCGAAGGCCACGCGCCACGACAGCGTCGTGGTGATGACGCCGCCGAGCAGCGGCCCGACGGCCGCCGCGATCGACGCCGCGGCCCCCACGAGCGCGTAGGCGGACTTGCGCGCGGCGCCGTCGAAGTTGCCGTGCACGAGCGACTGCATGGCAGGAAGCAGCAGCGCGGCGCCCAGGCCGCCGATGATCGACCAGAAGATCACGACCGCCACGAGGCTCTGCGCGAGCGTCATCGCGATCGCGCCCGCCCCGTAGGCGAGCAGGCCGACGACGTACGCCCGTCGCCGGCCGACGAGGTCGCCCACCTTGCTGCCCACGAGGATGAACGACGCGGACACGAGCGCCTCGAGCGCGATCGCCGTCTGGACGCCGCTCACGGTCGTGTCGAGGTCGCGCACGACCGCCGAGATCGACACGTTCATGAACGACGTGTCGACGACGAGGACGAACATCGCGGCCGCGAGGAGCAGCGCGAGGCGCCGGGCGGCCGCGGTCGGCCGGCCGGCGGTGTTCTCGGTGCTCTGCTCCACGTCGACCCCCGTCCGCCGTCCATGCTCACGGGCCGCGCGGCACCCGCGCCTCACCCGCCGAGGGTGCTCCCGCTGCCCGGGCGCCGCGGCGCGCGCTCTGCCACCATCGGCCTATGGCTGCTGACGGGTGGCGCTCGCGCCACGTCGACGTGGAGGGGCACGACGTGTTCGTGCGGATCGGTCCGGACGTGCCGGGCGCCGTCCCGATCGTCCACGTGCACGGCTTCGCGGTCTCCGGCACGTACCTCCTCCCGACTGCCGAACGCCTGGCCCACCGCGCGACCGCCGTCGTGCCGGACCTGCCCGGCTACGGGCGCAGCGAGCGGTGGGGGCACACCCTCGGGATCCCGTCGCTCGCCTGGGCGCTGCTCTCGCTCCTCGACGCGCTCGAGCTCGAACGGGTCATCCTCGTGGGCAACTCCATGGGAGGCCCCATCAGCCTCGAGGTCGCGCACGCCGCACCGGAGCGCGTCGCGGGCATCGTCCTCGCGTCCCCCGCCGGCGGCGTGCACAACCAGCCGTTCGCGCGCGCGCTTACCCAGCTCGCGCGCGACGCCGGTCGCGAGAGCCCGCGCATGGCCCGGATCGCGGTGCCCGACTACGCGCGCTTCGGCGCCGTCAACGCGCTGCACCTGTTCGCCGAGCTCGTCCGGTTCCCGTCGCTCGAGCGCGTGATCCGCGTCCCCGTGCCGACCCTGGCGGTCGTCGGCACGCGCGATCCCCTGATGCCGCCGCCACGGCGCGTGCACGAGGTCGGCACGCTCGCGCCCCCGCACGTGACGATCGTCGCGATCGACGGCGCCGCCCACGCGATGAACTTCAGCCACCCCGGAGAGCTCGCCCACGTCATCGAGTGCTGGCTCGACGGGCGCGAGATCACCGACGACCCCGACCAGCCGGGCGTCTCCCGCGTTCTCCAGATCGCCCAGGGCTCCGGTCCCGTCGTCTGACAGGCACGTCTGTTGGCGCCCCGGGCTAGCCTGCGGACGTGGCGATCACGTGGGCGCAGGCCCTCGCCTGGCGCGCGCGGCGGCACCTGCTCGACCCGGTCGGCGACGAACCGGTCGAGGGCGTCGTCGGGCGGCTGGGCGCCGTCCCGGCGGCCTCCGACGACGTGGCCGGGCTCGCGGTCCGCGTCCGGCAGCGCGCTGCCGAGGCGGGCGACGTCGGGCGGGCGCTCGCGGACGGGCGCCTCGTGCGCACCTACGCGTTCCGCGGGGCGACGCACCTCGTCACGCCCGAGGACGGCGGCGCGTACCTGGCGCTGCGCCGGGCGGGCCGCATGTGGGAGCGCGCGAGCTGGCGGGAGTACTACCGGCTCGAGCCCGAGGACTGGCCCGACCTGCGCGCCGTCGTGCGCGACGCCCTGGCGGACGGCCCGCTCACGCGGTCCGCGCTGGGCGACGCCGTTGCGGCGCACGCGCGGTTCGCCCACCTGCGACCGTCGTTCGGCGACGGGACGGACACGCTGCTCAAGCCGCTCACGTGGTTCGGCGACATGAGCTTCGCCCCCGCGCGCGACGGGCGCACGACGTTCCAGCGCCTCGACACCAACCCGCGCTGGGTCGACTGGCCCGACCTCGACGCCGCGGGCCGGCACGCGGTCCTCGCGTACCTCGGCACGTACGGCCCCGCGACGCCCGAGCACGTGCACTACTGGCTCGGGCAGGGCCTCGGCGCAGGGCGGACCCGGCTGAACCGATGGCTGGCGGAGCTGCGCGGCGACGCGCTCGTCGAGGTCGACGTCGAGGGCGACCGTGCGCTCGTGCTCCGCGAGCACGTCGACCAGCTCCTCGGCACGCGCGCGTCGGAGGCGGTTCGGCTCCTTCCCGCGCTCGACCAGTGGGTGCTCGGCCCCGGCACCGCGGACCGGCGCGTCGTGCCACCGGCGCACCGCGGCGTGGTGAGCCGCGGGGCGGCCGTCGTCACCGTGGGCGGGGTCGTCGCGGGGACGTGGGCGCTCGCGGGCGAGGAGGTGAGCGTCACGTGGTTCGACGCCGGTGGCGCGCAGGACGACGCGCTCGTCACGGCGGTCGGACGGCTGGGTAGTGTGCTCGGGCGGGACCTGCGCGCCGCGTGACGGAGCGTGCAGGGCGGCGGAGGGAGTGGCGGGTGGCGACGACCGGCGGGATCGAGCTGAGCACGGACGACCTGCGGGAGGTCACCGGGTACGCGGCCCGGTGCGCGGAGCCGGTGCTGGGGATCGTCGAGGCGGTGCGGCCGGACGACGTCCGCCCCCGCGGGGCGGTCGAGGCGGCGTGGGCCTTCGCTCGCGGCGGCGCGCGGGGGAAAGCCCTGCGGGACACCGCGTGGGCGGCGCTCCGGGCGGCCAAGGAGGCGGAGCAGCCAGCCGCCGCCGAGGCCGCGCGGGCCGCGATGGCGGCGGCCGGCGCCGCGTACCTGCACCCGATCGCCGACGCCCACCAGGTGAAGCACATCCTCGGCTCGGCGGCCCACGCGGCGCACGCCGCCCAGCTCGCCGCGGGCGGGGACGAGTCTGCCGCCGCCGCGCGACTCGCCGCGGCGCGGTCGTTCGCGACTCCCGCGCTCGTGGACGTGCTGCGCCGCTACCCGCCGGCGCCCGGCGGCGGTGGCCGGGTGGGCGAGCTGGTCCGCCTGCTGGACGCGTCGCTCCGGGACGGCGCGCGTCGATGAGTTCCGCCCGTGCGGCGGGTCGTTGCGGATGACCTCGTCGGGCGGCGTGCGCCGGTCGGCACCGACAACGCGGAGGACACCATGACGCCCACGCCCAGCAGCCCCGCCGCCACCCTGCCCGGACGACCGCCCGTCGTCGACCTCGCGACCTGGCAGGCCGCCCGGGACGAGCTCCTTGTGCGAGAGAAGGCGCACACCCACGAGGGCGACGCCATCGCGGCGGCGCGCCGCCGGCTGCCCATGGTGGAGATCGACGGGTCGGTCGAGGTCGTCGGCCCGGACGGCCCGGTGCCGTTCCTCGACCTGTTCGAGGGCCGGGACGAGCTCGTGGTCTACCAGCACATGTGGCACGACGGCGCCCCGCACCAGGGGCAGTGCGAGGGCTGCACCTGGACGGCGTGGGGCCTGCGGGACGCCGTCTACCTCAACGCGCGCGGCGTCTCGTTCGCGATCCTCACCGTCGGGCGGTGGGAGGAGGTCGCGCCCTACGTGGACTTCATGGGCTACACGCAGCCCTGGTACTCGGTGCGCGGGCTCGATGCGCCGATCGGCGGCGAGATGGGCTACGTGAGCTGCTTCTTGCGCGACGGCGACCGCGTGTTCCTCACCTACCGCGCGACGGGCCGCGGCAACGAGCCGACCAGCCCGCACTTCGCCCTGCTCGACATGACGCCCTACGGCCGCCTGGAGGCGTGGGAGGACTCCCCCGACGACTGGCCCGAGGGCAAGGGCGTGTGCTGGTACTGGCGTGCGGACGCCGACGGCGTAGCGGGCTGGGGCCCGACCACCCGACCCGTGCCGCAGTGGACCCGTCCCGGCGTGACGCCGGAGGAGACCCTGGGCCGGAGCGGGCACCACCATTGAGACGTACCAGGATCGCTCAGCGACGCCGGATGCCCTGCGCGAAGACGTCGAGGACGGCGAGGATCCCGTCGTGCTGCCAGACGCGGTTGCGCCGGAGCCCGCTGCGCTCCCGGAGGACCCCTGAGTCGGAGAGCTGGCTCAGCGCTCGCTGGGCGGTGACGTCGCTGAACCCGAGGTGGTTGCGGAGGAACGCCGCGTTGACCACCGGGTGCGCCACGAGGTGCGGCACGACCTTCCAGGCGGAGGCCTGGGGGCGGAGACCTGCGAGCCGTTCGCGCGCTGCAGCCACCTGGGCTGCCAGGTCGTCGACAAGGCGCGCCCCAGCAGTCGCGGCGAACCGGCTCGCGCGGGAGAGCTGCTCCACGATCGGCCAGGCGTCGCCGGCGCGGAATGCGGTGAGCGCGTCGAAGTAGGCGTCGGTGTCGATCAGGAGGCCTGCGGAGAACGGGGCGATGGTGTTCCGCGTGAGGCCCTTGGAGCGGAGCATGGCGTGCACGAGGGCTCGGCCGGTACGACCGTTGCCGTCCGTGAACGGGTGGATCGTCTCGAGCTGCGCGTGGGCGACGGCGGTCTGCACGAGGACCGGGAGATCTTCCCGACGGACGAAGGCCAGGAGGTCGGCCATCGCGGCGGGGACGAGCTCCGGCTGGGGCCCGACGTGGGTCGCACCCCTCGGGCTGATGCTCGAGGAACCGACCCAGACCAGAGAGCGTCGGTATCGCCCCGCGTGGCCCTCCCATCCGGGCTGTCCGACGAGGAGCTCGCGGTGCATCGTGAGGATCGAGTCCTCGTCGAGCTTGTCGGCGAGGTCGAGCGCGGCCTGCATGGCCCGGACGTTGGCGACGACGGTGCGCGCGTTGGCGCTCGTCGTCTGGTCGATCTCGGCCAGTGCGAGCTGCTTGGCCCCGACCGTCAGGTTCTCGATCTGCGACGAGGAGGCGGACTCGGTGCGGAGCAGGATCGAGGACATCTGACCGAGGGCGGGATGGTCGGGACCCAGCGTGGCGCTGGCGTACGAGTCGAACCGGGCGAGCGCGGCCGCTGCCTCCTCGGCGTCAGCGGACTGCTGCGGTGAGAGCGCGGGGGCGTAGTCCGCGATGATGGCCGGTACGGTCGACTCATAGGCTCCTGAGCCTGCCGCCACCTGCGCGCGCGTCGAGAGCCCGTCGCTCTCAGCCACCCAGTAGTGGCCCTCGCGAGCCACGGGTGTGATGGCGAGCCTTCCATCTGTGTCCACGGCACCACCTTACTTACAGTTACGTCGAAACTGTAAGTAAGAAGTAGTCTGCACCGTCACGTGAGGGTCGCGGATCGGGTGTGGCGAGGCCCACGCTTTTCGGACACCGGTGATGTCGATGTCGCGCACCAGATAGATGCATCATGTATCTATGCCTCGAACGACCAGCGGTTCTGCCACCGAGCAGGCATATCGGCACGTGAAGTCCCTCGTCCTCGACGGGAGCCTGCCCGGTGGGTCCATGACGAGCGAGGGGGAGATCTCGGAGCAGCTCGGCGTGAGCCGCACGCCCGTGCGTGAGGCGTTCCTGCGCCTGGAGGCCGAGGGGCTGCTGCGGCTCTACCCGAAACGAGGCGCGCTCGTCGTGCCCGTCGCGCCGGGCGAGGCGGACGACGTCCTCGACGCGCGCCTGCTCGTCGAGACGCACGCGGCGCAGAGCGTCGTGCGCCTGCCCGACACCGAGCTCGCCACGCTCGTCGCCCTCCTGCGCGACCTCGTCACCGCCCAGGAGGCCGCGGTCGCGGACGGCGACGTCGCGGAGTACGCGACGCTCGACGCGCGGTTCCACCAGGAGATCGTCGCGGCCGGCGGCAACGCGCTGCTGACGACGTTCTCCGTGAGCCTGCGCGAGCGTCAGCGGCGCATGGTCG
>NZ_JNBQ01000053.1 GCF_001019615.1 Cellulosimicrobium funkei
ACGTGTCCGGCGTCGCGGTGGCGTCCTGGGCGACGCGGCGGTCACGCCGGCCCCGGCGGCTCCGGCCGCCCGGCCGACGGTACCGACGACGGTGCGACCGGGTCCGGCTCGGACGTGGACGTCGACGTGCCCGTGACGGTTCCCGTCGACGTGTCCGGCGTCGCGGTGGGCGTCCTGGGCGACGCGGCGGTCACGCCGGCCCCGGCAGCTCCGGCTGCCCCGGCCGACGGTACCGACGACGGTGCGACCGGGTCCGGCTCGGACGTGGACGTCGACGTGCCGGTCACCATCCCCGTGGACGTCTCGGGCGTCGCGGTCGGTGTCGGCGGCGACGCGACGGTCGGCGGTGGCGCCGGTGAGGGCTCCGGCGACGGGGCCGGTTCCGGCGACGCGTCCGACGGCTCGGGCCTGCTCGACGGTGTCCTGGGTGACGGCGGCCTCGTGGACGACCTGCTCGGCGACGGTCTCCTGGGCGATGGCGTGCTCGGCGGGGACGACGGCGTCCTGGACGGGGTCCTCGGCGAGGACGGTCTTGTGGACGACCTGCTCGGCGGCGGTTCGTCGGGCGACGGCCTGCTGGACGGCGTGCTCGGCGACGACGGCCTGCTCGGCGGGGTTCTCGGGGACGACGGCGTGCTCGGCGCGCTGCCCGACCTCGACGTCGACCTGCCCGTGACGGTCCCCGTCACGGTCTGCGGCGTGGGCGTCGGCCTGCTGGGCGACGCCTCCGCCGCGTGCCCGACGGCGGCGGTCCCGACGGACCCGACGGACCCGACGGACCCGACGGACCCGACGGACCCGACGGACCCGACGGACCCGACCGACCCGACCGACCCGACCGACCCGACTGACCCTGCTGACCCGGGGACCTCGGACGGCACGGACGGCACCGTGACCCGGGTGCTCAACCCGGTGGCCGGGAACGGTGCCGTGGCCGCCGCCACCGGCGGCTCGACCGTCATGGCGTCGGCCCCGACGGCTCTTGCCACCACCGGTGCGGGCGGCGACCTCGGGCTGCTCGTGATGGCCGGGCTGCTCACGCTCCTCGGGCTGTCGCTCCAGCGCTTCCGTCGGAAGTCCTGGGTCGCGGACCGCGACGCCTACACCCCGGTCTTCACCGACCGGGGCTGACGTCCACGACGACGAGGACCGCCCGGGCGCCGTGCCCGGGCGGTCCTCGCGGTGCGCCGCGCTACGCGACGGCGAAGACGAGCGCCGCGATGGCGAAGCCCATGACGCCGATGGCGGTCTCCATGACCGTCCAAGTGCGGAGCGTCGTCTTGACGTCCATGTCGAAGAACCGGCCGACCAGCCAGAACCCGGAGTCGTTCACATGACTGAGCACCACGGAGCCCGCCGCCACGGATACGACGACCGCGGCGAGCTCGACCGCGTTGAAGCCGCCCGCCTCCACGGCGGGCGCGATGAGCCCGGCGGCAGTCGTCAGCGCGACGGTCGCGGAGCCCTGCGCGACGCGCAGGATCGCCGCGATGAGGAACCCGGCCACGATCACCGGCAGCCCCAGGTCGCCGAGCACGTCGGCGAGTGCGTCGCCGATGCCGGTCGCGCGCAGCACGCCCCCGAACATGCCGCCGGCCCCGGTGATGAGGATGACCGAGCAGACCGGGCCGAGCGCCGAGTCGAGGGTCTTCTCGAGCGCCGTCCCGGAGACGCCGCGACGCCGGCCCAGGACCCAGGCCGCGACGAGCACCGTGATGAGCAGCGCGACCGGCGTCGCGCCGATGGCGCGCAGGGCCTGCACGGCGGGGTTCTCCGGGTCGACGGAGCCGGCTGCGCGCAGCGCGTCGAGCCCGGTGTTGGCGAAGATCAGCACGAGCGGGAGCAGGAGGATCGCGACGACGGTGCCGAACTTCGGCGGGTTCTCGAGCTGGTCCTCGTCGGCCTCGCCGAGGATCGCGGGGATGGGTAGCTCGATGCGGCGCCCGACGTAGCGCCCGAACAGGTAGCTCGTCACGTACCAGGTGGGGATCGCGACGACGAGCCCGAGGAGGATGACGATCCCGACGTTCGCGCCGAGGAACTCGGTCGCGGCGACGGGCCCGGGGTGCGGCGGCACGTAGATGTGCATGACGGAGAAGGCACCTGCCACGGGCAGCCCGTAGAGCAGGAGGGAGCCGCCCAGCCGGCGACCCACGGAGAACACGATGGGCAGCATGACGACGAGGCCGGCGTCGAAGAAGATCGGGAAGCCGAAGATGAGCGACGCGAGGCCGAGCGCGAACGGCGCGCGCCTCTCGCCGAACTTCCCGATGAGGAAGTCGGCCATGACCTTCGCGCCGCCGCTCGTCTCGACGAGCCTGCCCAGCATCGCGCCGAGCCCGACGAGCAGGGCGACGGTCGCGAGCGTCGTGCCGAACCCGGCGGTCAGCACCTCGACGACCGAGCCCGTGGGGATGCCCGCCACGACCGCGGTGAGCAGGCTGACGAGCACGAGCGCGAGGAACGCGTGCAGCTTGAGCTTGATGATGAGGAACAGCAGGAGCGCGATCGCGCCCGCGGCGATCGCGAGCAGCGGTCCGGCGGTCAGGGTCTGTGTCCAGTCCTCAGGGGGCATGGGTGTGTCTCCGTCGACGGTCGAGGTCGGTGGTCGGGTCGTGGCGCGCGCTCAGCGGGCGCCGGGTGCGCTGCTCAGCCGCGTGCGCGCGAGGATCTCGTCCACGATCTGCTCGGGCGTGGAGGCGACGTCGAGCGTGAAGCCCGGCTCGTCGTCGGCCAGGGGCTCGAGCGTCGCGAGCTGCGAGGGCAGGAGCGACGTGGGCATGAAGTGGCCGGTGCGGTGCGCCATGCGCTCCGCGAGGAGGTCGGGACTGCCATCGAGGTGGACGAAGCAGACCTGGCCCCGCGCGGTGCGCAGCAGGTCGCGGTAGGAGCGCTTGAGCGCGGAGCAGGTCACGACGCCGGAGCGCCCGGCGTCCGCCTCGGCGCTCAGCCAGTCGCGGATCGCCTCGAGCCACGGCCAGCGGTCCTCGTCGGTGAGCGGCGTCCCGGCGCTCATCTTGGCGATGTTGGCCTCGGGGTGGAACTGGTCGGCCTCGGCGTACTCGGTCCCGAGGTGCTGCGCGAGCAGCGTCGCGACGGTGGTCTTGCCCGAGCCGGCGACGCCCATCACGACGAGGTGCTGGGGCAGGGAGTGGCTCCCGGCGTCGTCGGGCCGGTCGGTGGTGCTGACGTCCGTGTCCATGTGTCGACTTCCGTGTCGGGCGGGGCGTCCGGGGCGGGTCGGCGCCGTGCCGGCCGCTCCCGGGCGGCGACCGTCGTGGTCGTCGCTGGCCTCCACTGTGGGCTATTGGTAGCACCTTTGGCAAGTGATTGATAGCACCATTCGCCGCCACTAGGCTGCGAGGCATGGCGACGACGGTCCTGCACACCACCGTGCTCGACTCCCTGGGTCGTCGCATCACCAGCGGCGACGCCCCGGCCGGCACGCCGCTCACGCTCGAGTCGATCGGGTCCGAGTTCGGCGTCTCGCGCACCGTCGCGCGCGAGGTCATGCGGCTCCTCGAGGGGCTCGGCCTCGTGCGGTCGAAGCGGCGCGTCGGGCTCGTCGTCCTCGGCATCGAGGAGTGGAACGTGCTCGACCCGCGCGTCATCCGCTGGCGCCTCGAGGGCCCGGGCCGCGGCCCGCAGCTCCGCACGCTCACCGAGCTGCGGCACGCCGTCGAGCCGCTCGCGGCCGCGGGGGCGGCGGTCCACGCGACCGACGACGAGCGCACCGAGCTCGTCGCGGCGGCCGCGCGCATGCGGATGCTCGGCGAGGCGGGCGACCTCGAGGAGTTCCTGGCGCTCGACGTCCGCTTCCACGAGCTCCTGCTCCGCGCGAGCGGCAACGAGATGTTCGGCGCGCTCGCCGGCGTCGTCGCCGCGGTGCTCAGCGGTCGGACGCACCTGGGCCTCATGCCCGCCTCGCCGGTGCCCGAGGCGCTGGACCAGCACGAGGCCGTCGCGCGCGCCGTCGCGGACGGCGACCCGCGCGCCGCCGAGGCGGCGATGGCGGCGATCGTCGGCGAGGTCCGCGCCGCGCTCGGCGGGGTCGACCACAAGGCCTGACCGGACGGTCTCTCGCGCGTGCCCGGCTCTACCGCGTGCCGGGCGGCGCAGCCGACCGGAGCAGGTGGTGCTACGCCGTGCCGGCCGGAGCCGGGAGCGCGTGGAGCGCGTCGACGAGCGACGCGAGCTCGGGTGTCTCCGTCGCGTCGTGCAGGGCAGCCTCGAGGGTCACGTCGTGGGTGGGCCGTGCGGCGAGCAGCAGCGCCTCGCCCGCGGGCGTGAGCTCGGTGTAGATCCCACGGCGGTCGTCCTGGCACAGGATGCGCGTGAGCAGGCCGCGGTCCTCGAGCCGGTTGACGAGCCGGGTGGTCGCGCTGGGGGAGAGCGCGGCGGCACGCGCGAGCTGCTGCATGCGCATGTGCCAGCCGTCCTGCCGGGAGAGCGCGTCGAGCACGGTGTACTCGACGACCGAGAGGTCGTGCTCCGCCTGGAGGGCGCGCTCGAGCGCGGCGTCGATGAGCCCGTGCAGCGCGGCGAGCGTGCGCCAGCCCTGCGCGCGGATCTCGACGGCGTCGTCGGCGATGCCCATGGGGTCCTCCTCGGTGCGTGCGTGCCGTCACAACTATAGCGCTTGTGCAACTAATCGGCGTGTGCAACTATCGATAGTGCGCGTCTGCAACAAGTGCAGACGCCAGGTGAACGCGTACGCAACGCTAACCCTTCCCGCTCGTCCTCCAGGAGTCCCCCGTGTCCTCGACCCTCACGACCATGCCCCGCACGACCCTGCGCGGCGGCACCTCGATCCCGCAGGTCGGCTTCGGCGTCTTCCAGGTGCCCGACGCCGAGACCACGCGCGCGGTGAGCCTCGCGCTCGAGGCGGGCTACCGCAGCGTCGACACCGCGGCGGTCTACGGCAACGAGGCGGGCGTGGGCCGCGCGCTCGCGGAGTCCGGCCTCGCGCGCGACGACGTCTTCGTCACGAGCAAGCTGTGGATCGACTCCCTCGCCCGCGACGCGGTCCGCCCCGCGCTCGAGCGGTCGCTCGAGCTGCTCGGGCTCGACCGCCTGGACCTCTACCTGATCCACTGGCCGTCGCCCGCGCGCGGCCGGTACGTCGAGGCGTGGGAAGGCCTCGTCGCGGCGCGCGACGCGGGCCTCGTCCGCGAGATCGGCGTCTCCAACTTCGAGCCCGCGCACCTGCGCGCGCTCGTCGACGCGACGGGGGAGACGCCCGCCGTCAACCAGGTCGAGCTGCACCCGGCGCTCCAGCAGCGCGCGCTCCGCGACGTCCACGCCGAGCTCGGGATCGTCACCGAGGCGTGGAGCCCGCTGGGTCAGGGCACCGTCCTCGACGACCCGACGGTCGTCCGCGTCGCGGCCGCCCACGGCGTCACGCCCGCCCAGGTCGTCCTCCGCTGGCACCTGGAGCAGGGGACGGTCGTCATCCCCAAGTCCGTGACTCCCGCGCGCATCGCGTCGAACCTCGACGTCCTCGGCTTCGCGCTCACCGCCGACGAGGTCGCCGCGATCGACGCCCTCGACGCCGCCGGTCGCATCGGGCCGCACCCCGACACCTTCGAGGGCTGACCCGACGGCGCGCGTCCGCACCGGCCGCGCCGCAGGTCGCCCCGAGACCCGCACCTTCCCGGAACCAGGAGATCGTCATGCCAGTCGCCCTCTGGGCCCTCGCCATCGGGGGCTTCGGCATCGGGCTCACCGAGTTCGTCATCATGGGCCTGCTGCCGGAGGTGGCCGCCGACTTCGGCGTCACCGAGTCCGTCGCCGGCTACCTCATCTCGGGCTACGCGCTGTCCGTTGCCGTCGGCGCAATCGGCCTCACCGCGGCCCTGACGCGCGTCGACCGCAAGAAGGCCCTGCTCGGCCTCATGGTCCTGTTCATCGCGGGCAACCTGCTGTCCGCCGTCGCGCCGACGTACGAGGTCATGCTTCTCGGCCGCGTCGTCGCGGCGCTGTGCCACGGCGCGTTCTTCGGGATCGGCGCCGTCGTGGCGGCCGACCTCGTCGCGCCCGAGAAGCGCGCCGGGGCCATCTCGATCATGTTCGCCGGCCTGACCATCGCGAACGTGCTCGGCGTCCCGTTCGGCACGTTCCTCGGCCAGGCCGCGGGGTGGCGCGCGACGTTCTGGGCCATCACCGCCATCGGCGTCGTCGCGCTCGTCGGGATCGCGCTGCTCGTCCCGTCGCGGGTCGGGTCGCCCGACGGCGCCCCCGCAACCGGCCGCAGCACCGCGCCCGGGACGGACCGCGCGTCGGGCAGCACCGGGCTGCGCGGCGAGCTCGCCGCGTTCCGCAGCGCGCAGGTGTGGTTCTCGATCGCGATCACCGTGCTCGGGTTCGGCGGGATGTTCGGCGCGTTCACGTACATCGCGTTCACGCTCACCGAGGTGGGCGGGTTCACGTCGGCGTCGGTCCCGTGGCTGCTCGTGCTGTTCGGCGGCGGGCTGTTCGTCGGCAACCTCGTCGGCGGGCGCGCGGCCGACCGCCGCCTCGGCACGACGCTCGTGGTGCTGTTCGCGGCGCTCACCGTGGTGCTGGGCGTCTTCGCGCTCACCGCGACGAGCCAGGTGATGACCGTCGTGAGCCTCGTCCTCATGGGCGCCTTCGGGTTCGCGACCGTCCCCGGCCTCCAGATGCGCGTCATGTCCTTCGCGCAGGGCGCGCCCACCCTCGCGTCGGGCGCGAACATCGCCGCGTTCAACGTCGGCAACGCGCTGGGCGCCTGGATCGGCGGCCTGACCATCGCCGCCGGGCTCGGCTTCACGTCCCCCCTGTGGGCGGGTGCGGCGATGACGGCCGTCGGGCTCGTCGTCCTGCTCGTCGCGGTCCGTGCCCGCGGCGGCGAGTGGTCGCGAGCCATGCGGCCCCCGGGCGACGCGGCGCCCGCGCCCGCACCGGAGGCACCGGCCGCCGTCTGACACGACGATCCGCCGAGGCTCTACCTCGGCAGGGTGGGGTCAGCGGGGGTGGACGCGGACCTCCGCGGCCTTGACGACGAACCAGACGCGCTCGCCCGGGGTCAGGCGCAGCTCGGCGACGGCGCGGGGCGTGAGGTCCGCGGCGAGGTGCGGGGCGTCGTGCCCGACGACGGTCGTCGCCCCCGCAGCCTGGTCGCCCGGGCCCTCGCCGGTCGCGCGTCCCCACACGCGCAGCAGCGGACCGTGCGGCTCGACGCTCGTCACGACGACCCGGTACGCATTGCGGGGGCTGCCCTCGGGCGTCGCCCGGTGGACCGCGACCGCGCGCGGCTCGAACACCGCGACGGCCCCGGTCCCGACCGCGAGCGGTTCGTCCGCCGTCCCGCGCACGCGGATCTCCGCACCGTCGACGGCGACCGTCACCTCGCGTGCGGCGGCCTCCTCGTCCGGCCCCGCCTCGGTCGGGACCAGAGCCGCCTCCGCCCCGCCGGAGCCCGGCCCGCCCGGCTCCGTCCCGAGGCTCCCCACCGTGACGGGCTCCGGCACGGCGACGTGCGCGACCGTCCCCGCCAGGAGGTTCACGCCCGCGAGGCGGGCCGCGAACCGGGACCGGGGTCGCGTGAGGACCTGGTCCACCGGACCGTCCTCGACGACGCGACCCGCGTCCAGCACGACGACGCGGTCCGCCAGCAGCAGCACGTCGAGCAGGTCGTGGGTGACGAGGAGCGTGGTGCGGGGCCGTTCGCGCTGGGCGTGGTGCAGCACCGACCGCACGTGCTGCGCGACGCCGACGTCGAGCGAGGCGAGCGGCTCGTCGAGCAGGAGCACGCGCGGGTCGGTGACGAGCGCCCGGGCGATCGCGACGCGCTGCGCCTGCCCGCCGGAGAGGTCGGTCGAGCGCCGGGTCGCGAGGTCGGCGGCGCCGACGTGCCCGAGCGCGGCCCGGGCCTCGCGCCGGGCACGGGCGCTCGGCACGCCCCGCGCCCGGAGGCCGAACGCGACGTTGTCCTCCACCGAGAGGTTCTCGAACAGCAGCGGCCGCTGGCTGAGCCACGCGAGGCGGCGGCGTCGCGGCGCGAGCCGCGTGACGTCGTCGTCCCCGACGGCGACCTGGGCGTCGTGCACGTCGCCGGGCGGGAGGAGGCCCGCCACGACCTGCACGAGCGTCGACTTGCCCGCCCCGTTGGCGCCGAGCACCGCGACGACCTCGCCGGGCGCGAGCGCGAGCTCGACGTCGAGGCCGCGGTCGGGGACGACGGCGCGCACGGTGAGCGCGGCGGGAGCCACGTCAGCGCGCGGGGTCCGGTCCGCGGGGGGTGCCGACGCCGGGTCGGTGCCGCTCCCGGGCGAGACGTCTTCCCGGACGAGCCGGCCGCCGTCGGGGTGGATGCCCGCCGCGCGGGCGCCTCGGACGCCCCGTCGCGGTCGCGCCGTCCGGGCGTCCGGTCCGCCGAGGACGCGCGGGCCGTGGACGGCCGCCGTGATGAGCACCGCGACGACGACGAGCACGAACGAGAGCGCGACGGCGGCGTCCGGGTCGGCGCTGCGCCGGAGGTAGATCTCGAGCGGCAGGGTCTGCGTGACGCCCTGGAGCGCGCCCGCGAACGTGATGGTCGCGCCGAACTCGCCGAGCGCCCGGGCGAACGCGAGCACCGCGCCCGACAGCAGCCCCGGCAGGACGCGCGGGAGGGTGACGCGGCGCAGCACCGTCGTCGGCCCGGCGCCGAGCGTCGCGGCGACGTCCTCGAGGCGCGTGTCCTGCGTGCGCAGCGCGCCCTCGAGGCTCAGCACGAGGAACGGCAGCGCCACGAACGTCTGGGCCAGCACGACGGCCGTCGTCGTGAACGCGATCTCGATCCCCAGCACCTCGAGGTGCTGGCCGATCAGCCCGCGGCGCCCGAACGTGTGGAGCAGCGCGATGCCCCCGACGACCGGGGGCAGCACGAGCGGCAGCAGCACGAGGGCGCGCGCGACGCGCTGCCCGGGGAACGTCGTGCGCGCGAGGACGAGCGCCATGGGCGTGCCGAGCAGCACGCAGCACAGCGTCGCGACGAGCGCGGTGCGCAGGGACAGCCCGAGCGCGTCGAGCGCGGCCGGCGACGTCACGAGGGCCCAGAAGCCGCCGGTCCCGTCCGGCCCCGGCGCCAGCTCGACGCGAGCGACCATCGCGACCACGGGGACGACGACGAACAGCGCGCCGAGCAGCGCCGGGACGAGGACCCAGCGGGGGAGCCCGCGCATCAGGACCTGCGGGCTGGTGCGGACGTCACGGCGTCGCCACGTCGGGGGCGCCGAAGCCCGCGGCGGCGAGCGCGTCCTGCCCGGCGTCGCCGGTCACGAGGTCGACCCAGGCCTGCGCGAGCGCGACCTGCTCCGGGCCGGACTCCTCGGCGGCGGCGACGAGCGCGATCGGGTAGACGTTGAGCGCGGCGTCGGTCTCGGGCACGTCGACCACGTCGACCTCGTCGCCCGCGAGGGTCGCGTCCGTGACGTACACGAGGCCCGCGTCGGCCTCGCCCGACGTCACCTTGGCGAGGACGTCCGTGACGCTGGCCTCCTCGCTCACGCGGTGGACGGTGACGCCCGCGGCCGCGGCGACCTTGTCGGTCGCGCCCCCGCACGGGACCTCCGGCGCGCACACCACGACCTTGACGTCCTCGCGCGCGAGGTCGGCGAACGTCTCGACGCCGGCCGGGTTGCCGGGCGGGGTGACGATCGTCAGCGTGTTCGTCGCGAACGCGACGGGGTCGGACGCGTCCCCCGCCTCGACGACCCGGGTCATGGTGCGCTCGTCCGCGGAGGCGAAGACGTCGGCCGGCGCACCGGCGAGGATCTGGTCGCCCAGGTCGGACGACCCGGCGAACGACAGCGCCACGGTGACGCCCTCGTGCTCGGCCTCGAAGTCGGCCGCGAGGTCCGTGAACACGTCGCGCAGCGACGCGGCGGCGAGGACCGTGAGCGTGCGCTCCTCGGCCGGCGCGCTCGCGGCGTCCCCGGCGCCGTCCGACGACGCTGCGTCGCCCCCGGCGTCCGCGCCCGTGCCGCACGCGGCGAGCGCGGCGACGAGGACCGCCGTCCCGAGCCCGGCGAGGGCTCCTCGGGCGCGGCGGCGGGAGGCGGTCGTGCGGGTGGTCGTGCGGGGGCGTGCGGACGCGCTCACGCGGTTCCTCCCGGGGTCTCGACGATGACGGTCGTCGCCTTGACGACCGCGACGGCCAGGCTTCCGGGCTCGAGGCGCAGCTCGCGCACGGCCTCGGTGCTCATGAGCGAGACCACGCGCTGACCCCCGCAGAGCATCTCGACCTGGGACATGACGGCGTCGCTCACGACGTCCGTGACGATCCCGACGAACCGGTTGCGCGCCGAGCGCGCCACGCCGGACGGGTCGGGCGTCGGGTGCGACTGGGCGACGGCGAAGCGCGCGAGCTCCGCGCCGTCGACGACCTTGCGCCCGGCGTCGTCGGCGCTCGCGGCGAGCTCCCCGGCATCGACCCAGCGTCGGACGGTGTCGTCACTCACCCCGAGCAGGCCTGCGACCTCGCGAATCCGAAAGTGCGGCATGAAGGTGACGATAGACCCGCACCTGCGGAGTGTCACGCCGTCGGACCGTCACACACGACGCAGGTGGCGAGCGGGCGCTCGACATGTCTCGCCGCAGCGCTCGCTAGGGTGACGCATGGCCCTCCGACGACGCGCCCGTCCCGCCGCCGTCCCCACGGATCGACGGGGGACGCTCGCCGTCCTCGCGGCCGCCGTCGTCGCCCTCACGCTCGCCGCGTGCACCGCGGGCGCTGCGCCCGACGACCCGACCACGGCCCCGACGTCGGGCACGCCCACCGACGGGCCGACGCCGACGTCCGAGGTCACGACCCGGGAGACCGCGGCGGAGGGGTTCCCCGGGGTCTACGCGGTCCCCGACGGGCTCTCGGCCGACGACCCACGGCCCGCCGTCCTCGCGTTCGGCGGGTCCGAGGGCGGGTCGGAGACCGGGCGGATGGTCGCCGAGGCGATCGCCGGCCTCGGGTACCCCGCGCTCGGCATCGGCTACTTCAAGGGTGTCGACCAGCCGTCGTCGCTCGAGGAGGTGCCGGCCGAGACGTTCCTCGACGCCCTCGCCTGGCTCCGGGAGCAGCCGGGCGTGGACGGCGACGCCGTCGTCGCGTTCGGCGTCTCGCGCGGCGGGGAGATGGCGCTGTGGCTCGCGGCGAACCGGCCGGAGCTCGTGCACGGTGCGATCGCCCCGGTCGGCGCCGACGCCGTGATGTGCGGGTACCCGGACTTCTCGCGCTCTGCCTGGACCTTGGGCGGGGAGCCCCTCCCGTGCTCGTCGGACGTGCACGCGCAGACGCCGGCGAGCCCCGAGGCCCGGATCCCGGTCGAGGTGATCGACGGTCCGGTCGTGCTCGCGTGCGGCACCGAGGACGAGCTGTGGGACTCGTGCGCGTTCCTGCGGCGCGCGGAGAGCAGCCTCGCGGACCGTGACGCCGGGACGACCGTCGCGATCCACGGCGACGGAGCGGGCCACTTCGTCGCGACCCCGCCCTGGCTGGACCAGCCCTGGGGCGACCCGGAGACCGAGACGGAGGACCTCGACGTCCGCCGCCGGCTCTGGGCGGCCGTCGACGAGGCGCTCGCGTCGCTCGACTCCTGACCTCGCGCGCGTCGGCCGACCGGCCAGGGCGACTGCTGCGTCACGGTCCGAGCGATGCGTCTCCGGACGCATCGCTCGTCCACGGACGCATCGCTCGATGTCGGCGGCGCTGGCTGGTGTGGGACGCTCGGGGCGTGAGCGAGACGACGACCCGGGCGGACGTGCGCGTCGCCGTCGAGGACCCGACGGCCGACGACGTGCTGGCGCTGCTGCAGGAGCACCTCGACGACATGCACGCGACGTCGCCGCCGGAGAGCGTCCACGCGCTGGACGTCGAGCGGCTGCGCGCGCCGGACATCACGTTCGTCACCGCGCGGACCGCGGACGGCGGCCTCCTCGGGTGCGGCGCGCTCAAGCAGCACGACGCGACGCTGGGCGAGCTCAAGTCCATGCGCACGACGGCGGCCGCGCGGGGCCGGGGCGTCGCCGCCACGGTCCTCGCGCACCTGCTCGACGTCGCGCGCGACCGCGGTCTCGACCGCGTGAGCCTGGAGACGGGTATGGAGGACTACTTCGTCCCTGCGCGCCGGCTCTACGCGCGCCACGGGTTCGTGCCGTGCGCGCCGTTCGCGGACTACACGGACGACCCGAACAGCGCGTACCTGACGATCGCACTCGGCTGACGGAGGCTCTACCTCGCCACGGCGCGGTCGGCACCCGACAGACAGGACCCCGTGACCGGTACCGGTCACGGGGTCCTGTGCGTCGGGTCAGGGAAGGCGTGGGAGCGCCGAGGTGTCATGCGTCGAGCTTCAGGCGAGCCCCGAGGGCGACGGCGGCGACGACGGCCGCGCCGGCGACGAGGACGACGTCCTTGAGCACGTACTGGCCCAGGAGGGTCATGCCGTGGCCGAAGAGCTCGTCGGCGAACAGGACGATCGGCGACAGGATGCCGGCCATCGCGACGGCGAGGGCGACCAGCCCGGCCCGCAGGAGGCGACCGGTGAGGAGGGTCAGCCCGATGAACGTCTCCAGGACGGCGGTGAAGATCACCGCCGCGGTCCCGCCGACGAGGCCGAACGTGAGGGTCTCGACGGTCCGTGCCGCGATCGACTCCGCCGGGCTCGCGCCGGGGAAGAACTTGAGGACGCCGAACCCGAGGAACACGAGGCCGAGGGCGACGCGCAGCGCGGGGACGGACCAGCGCGTGAGGAAGCGCGCGGTGGCGGCGACGGCCGTGTCGACGCGACCGGTCAGGCGCTCGGTCAGGACGGCGGCGCGGCGCGGGGCGGGGGGCGTGGTCGACGACGCGGACGGGCGGACGGCGCGGGGGCGACCGGCGGTCGTCGGGGCGGTGGTGGACATGCTCGAACCTCTTCCGGGTGACGGTCACGGTCGGGGTGACCGCCCCTGGAAGGAGGGGGTGTCGGGGCGTTCCGTGGTCGCCGCGGCGCTCTTTTCACCCGGTGGTCCCCGGCGGTCGCTCGGGGCGCCACGGTGATTTCCGGCCGCTGACCTGGTAGTCCGCGGGCGCGGTGGGGCTGCCCGGGATCATCGCCCGCGCGGGCGCTCCGAGGGGTCCCAGCCGGGTCGCGGGGCTCGCGCGGCGACCGACGCCTCGCGCGACCGGTACACCACGTAGGGGCGGAACAGGTACGGCGCGGGCGCGGAGAACGCGTGCACGAGCCGCGTGAACGGCCACAGGATGAACAGCAGGTTGGCGGCGACGATGTGGAGCTGGAACGCCGCGGGCACGCCCTCCATGAGCGCGGGCTGCGGCTGGAGGTACCAGAGCGAGCGGAACCAGGGCGAGATCGTCTCCCGGTAGTCGTACCCGTGGCCGCCGGCGAGAAGCTGTGTCTGCACGGTCGCCCACGACCCGAGCAGGATCGACGCCGCGAGGAACACGTACATGGTCTTGTCCATGCGCGTCGTCGCGCGGAAGACGGGACCCGTGGTGCGGCGTCGGTAGATGAGGATGAGCAGCCCGGCGACGAGCGCGACCGCCGCGATCGACCCCATGTACGTCGCGACGAAGTGGTAGGCGACCTCCTTGATGCCCACCGCCTCCGTCCACGACTTGGGGATGACGAGCCCCATGAGGTGCCCGAGGATCACGAACAGCAGACCGAAGTGGAACAGCGGGGAGCCGAGCCGCAGCAGCCGCTTCTCGTAGAGCTCGCTCGACCGCGTGGTCCAGCCGAACTTGTCGTACCGGTACCGCCAGATCGACCCCACGACGAACACCGCGAACGTCACGTACGGGAACACGACCCACAGCAGGATCTCGCCCGTGCTCACCCCGCTCATCGCACCGCTCCTCCGGTTCGGTCGGCCCCGGCGCCGTACGGCTCCAGCGCGAACGGCTCCATCCCCACGAGCTCGGCGGGCGGCCCTGCGGTCACGAGCTCGACGTACCGCTGCTGCGTGCGCTCGTCGAGCGGCGGCAGGGTGAGGCACACCGCCTCGACCAGGCCGGTCCACGGGCTCGCCATGCTCTCGAGCGCGGTCCGGAGCACCTCGATCCCGTCGCGGTGCGAGGCCAGCAGCCCCGCCGCGATCGTCGCGTCGTCGCCCTCCGTCCGGGCCGAGAACTCGAGCACGGTCGGCAGGTAGTCCGGCAGCTCCGAGCCCGTGACCTCCCAGCCCGCGGCCCGGTACGCCTCGACGAACGCGACGAGCGCCGTCCCGCGCCGCCGGGTGTCGCCCGCCGCGTAGTACGACAGGTACATCGAGCACTTGCGCTTGAGGTCGAACGTCGCGACGTAGCGGGCCTGGAGCTCGCGCAGGCCCGTCACGTCCGCGGACGCCGTCAGCAGGTCGCAGAACGCGTCGAGGCGCTCGCGGACGGGCGCCGGCAGCCCCGGCGTCGACGCCCGGACGGCGACGGCCGCGTCGAGCACGTCCGCGTCGGGGTAGGCGAGCAGCACGGACGCGGCCATGTGGGCCGTGCGGCGCTGGGTGCCCGACGCCGCGACGGGCGACAGGTGGTCGGGCTGCGGCCCGCGGGGTCGCGCCCCGGGCCGCAGCGCGGGGGTCGGGAGCAGCGACCGCGTCATCATCGGGTGCCCCCGTCGGGCTCGGCGCCCGGACCGTTCCCCTGGGCTGGTCCGCCCGGCGGTCTGCCGGGCGGACCACCGGGCGCCGACGGGCCGGGGATCGTGTCGTGACGTGCGTCCTGGCGACCTCCGGGCAGCGAGCCGGGGCCCCCGGGCGTGACCCCGCCCGGTGCACCGGACGGACCCAGGGGCGGCCCGTCCTCGCCCGGCGGGAAGAGTCCGGGCGGGCGGCCGTTGCCGTCCCAGTTGAGGAGGTTCACGCGGCCCGGTGTCGAGGGCCCGTACGGGGAGTCCGCCGTCTGCCGGGACTGGAGCACGTGGAAGTTCTCGACCGCGACGGGCACCGGGCTCCCCGACGTCTCGCCGAACGGTCCACCGCCGGTCAGACCCATGCCGCCCATGCCGGGGCCGCCGTCGTAGTCGAGGGAGCAGGAGAGCTCGTCGAGCTCGCGGGCGATCTCGGTGTGGGCGGTGGGGATGACGTACCGGTCTTCGTACTTCGCGATGGCCAGGAGGCGGTACATGTCTTGGACCTGGGTGCCGGTCATGCCGACGGCGGCGGCGGTGCGTTCGTCGGGTTCGCGGCCGAGGTTGAGGTCGCGCATGTAGGAGCGCATGGCGGCCAGGCGGCGCAGGACGCGTTCGACGGGGGCGGTGTCCCCGGCGGTGAACAGGCCCGCGAGGTATTCGAGGGGGATGCGCAGCTGGGAGATGGCGGCGAACAGGGTGCGTCCGTCTTCGCCGTCGTTGCCCGACGCCGCGACGACGTCGACGACGGGGGACAGGGGTGGGATGTACCAGACCATGGGCAGGGTGCGGTACTCGGGGTGCAGGGGCAGGGCGACCTCGTAGCGGGTGATGAGGTCCCAGATGGGGGAGCGTTGGGCGGCGGTGATCCAGTCCTCGGGGATGCCCTCGGCGCGTGCGGCGGCGATCACTTGGGGGTCGTTCGGGTCGAGGAAGACGGCGCGTTGGGAGGCGAGGAGGTCGTGCTCGTCCTGCACGGCGGCGGCCTCGGTGACCTTGTCCGCGTCGTAGAGGACGAGGCCGAGGTAGCGCAGGCGTCCGACGCAGGTCTCGGAGCACACGGTGGGCAGGCCGACCTCGATGCGGGGGTAGCACAGGGTGCACTTCTCGGCCTTGCCGGTCTTGTGGTTGAAGTAGACCTTCTTGTAGGGGCAGCCGGTGACGCACATGCGCCACCCGCGGCACTGGTCCTGATCGACCAGG
>NZ_JNBQ01000054.1 GCF_001019615.1 Cellulosimicrobium funkei
CCGCCCGCGACCGCGCCGAGCACCTCGGTCGCGCGCTCGACGAGCTCGGCGCGCGTCGCGGTGTGGTCGGCGAGCTTGGGCCGCGTGAGGAAGAGCGACCCGCCCGCGTTGAGGCGCTGCGGGTCGAACGGCGGGACCTGACCGGACGAGCCGCCGTAGAGCACGAGCGTGCCCCGGCGGCGCAGCGACGCGAGCGACGCGTCGAAGGTGTCCTTGCCGACCGAGTCGTACACCGCCGCGACCCCCTCGCCGCCCGTGAGCCCGCGCACGACCTCGGGCAGCTCGGTGGTGAGGTCCGCGAACGCCGTGTACTGGATCGCGTGCTCGGCGCCCGCGCCGCGGGACAGCTCCGCCTTCTCGGGGGTCGAGACCGTCGAGATCACGTGCGCGCCCCGCGCCACGAGCATCTGGGTCAGGAGCAACCCGACCCCGCCCGCGCCCGCGTGCACGAGCACGCGGTCGCCCGGGCGGACCGGGTAGGACGAGGTGCACAGGTAGTGCGCGGTGAGCCCCTGGAGCGCGACGGCGGTCGCGTCCTCGAGCGAGACCGCGTCCGGCACGTGCAGCGCCTGCGCCGCGTCCACGAGGACGAGGTCCGCGTACGACCCGGGCGCCTCGGTCCACACGACGCGGTCGCCGACGGCGAAGCCCGCGACGCCCTCGCCCAGCTCGGCGACGACGCCCGCCCCCTCGCTGCCCACGACGTGCGGATACTCCATCGCGTACACGCCGGAGCGTTTGTACGTGTCGATGAAGTTCACGCCCGCCACGGCGGACCGGACGAGGAGCTGCCCGGGACCCGGCGACGGGTCGGGGAGCTCGGTGTACTCGAGGACCTCGGGACCGCCCGCCGCGCGGGCCACGATCGCGTGCATGAATGTACTCTAGCCACCAACGCTATCCTTCTCGGCATGAAGCTCGACGCTAAGCAAGTGAGTGCCCTCGATCTGCGCGGGGCCGCGGAGATGGTCGTCCAGCGTCCAATGGAACAGATGCCGCCGCTGATCTCCGATCTGGCACTTTCAGACGCTGTCGACGCACTGGCAAAATCGGCTGCTGCGGTCGGGCAACAGGAGGTGCCATTCGCGTCCGAGAGCATAGGAATGCCGAAACGCGGTCTTGGGCCTCGAGTCATTACAGTGCTCCCACCCGATGTGCGAGCACTGTACTCGGCGCTTGTCGGATCGGTCGAGGACGCGTGTCCCGAGCCGTCTCGTGGCAAGGACTGGGATGTGCACCAACTATACGGCGCGGCGGTTGGAAGCAAGAAACTTCTCTTAGACTTCGACATTGCGGCATGCTATGAGTACATAGATCATGAAATTCTGTACGAAGAACTTGCCGCCGCTACAATGGACCCGCCCAAGGCGCGTGCAATTGTTGATACATTGGGTGCAATCTTCGGCCGCCCACGGGGATTGCCACAAGCAGTTGATGCGAGCCACACGCTTTCGGACCTGTACTTGTCGCGGTTGGAGCGCACGCTGCTCCATGCTGGTTTCGATGTCGAACGATTTGCCGACGATTTCCGATTAGTTGTCGACGGCTGGGCGGCGGCGCACGATACCCTAGAGTTTGTAAGCGGCTTGAGTCGCGGAGTCGGATTAATCCTCGCCGATTCAAAGACAAGGATACAGAGCAGTGTGCAGGTCTTTGCAGAATTCGCCGAAAGGCAACGGGTCCTGAACGACCTAAAGACGGAGGTTTCCGATGAATTGACCTCTCTTAGCTTTGTGGCTTCGGGGTACGATGATTGGGAGGTCGTCGAACTGCCGCCCGATGATTCTGTTGTGAACGAGGCCGCCTTGCGTAGGGTTGTAGAGCTATGGGCGGATGGTCCGCCATGGGAAAACAAGGGCACGGTCTCCAAGCTTGGATCGAACGCCCTCCAGGTCTTGTCCGCTCAGAGCATTCGTGTAGAAAACTCGCATCTATTCACGATTGCGAATCGCGAGCCTATACGGCTATGGAATGTGCTGCGCTACTGCATTGCGCGTGAGTCAGAGTCGACTGAAAACTGGGATCTGCTAGCACGCCTATCAGGGCTTGAGCGGCAGAGCCCGTGGTTGCGACTGTGGCTCCTGCACGTTGCGAGCATGCAGAGCGAGCCGCCAACTGGTTCCGCTGCGTCGGCTTTCGACGAGTGGGCTATCTCGCTAACAGCAGATCGACACGAGACGGTTCGATGTGCGGCTGCGTGGCACTTGGCCACGAGGCGACGTATCGACGTGGGTCAGATTGCCGATCTATTTAAGGACGCGACAAAGACGAGTCGTATCGGTCTAGCCGCTGCCGCGGGTCAGATCCGTTCTTCGGGTAACGGGAGTACGAAGATCGAGAACGCGATCCGCAACTGGAGTCCGCTAACCAAGGCGGCATTTGAATGGGGGGTGAAGTTTGACTCTAACGTCTCTGGCTGAGCGTTGCCTCCTTGAACTGGCCGTGGCGCAGGGGCATAGTGTCGCTGGCGCGGATGCGCGTACGTACTTTGATTCAGTGGTTAATGCGGTTAGTGTCACCGAGGTGTATGTCGACGGTCTGCTGGGCGCACTCGTTAACGCTGAGGTTGCGAAGGAGAATCAGTATGTGCGCGCGCTTCGAGAAGATCTAGGCGAGAAGATGTTCACTACCTGGAGCTCGCGGCTCGGCTGGCTGGGGAGAGCCTTCGAGGTTTCGATCGCAGGATCCGGCGCGCAACAGGAGATGTTCACCGTAATCGAGGTGCGTAATGCGGTGGTGCACGGGCACGGCAAACTCACTCGGCGCCAGGCCACCACATTGCAAGGCGTGCTCGACCTGGAGAAAGCGTTCTGGGATACATGCAAAGTTGACGTTTCCGGGGGTGTCTTGTCGGCGACGGATAGGACAGCGGCAATGGTTGCCTCCGTATCTGCCCGCTTTATTAGACAACTCGACGCCGCGGCAGCACTTAAGCACGGATGGTTGTCAGGGGTGGTGATCTAGAGAGAGACTCGCGTAGTCTGTGCACGCCGGTTTTCTGGTGAGGCGCGCCCTGGGGCAACCGATGGGCGTCCCAACCTAAGGTGGCCGCGTCGATTCTGCGGCATTAAGGGCTCGGGCGAGACGTCGGGGCTCTGGTGAGTTGGTATTCAGTTGGAGGCGTCGTAGTTTTTCCCTCGTGCGCCCAGCGTCTCGTTCGCTTTTGGCGATCAGGCTGCAGGAGCATTTTTTAGCCCGCTACCGTTTGGCGGCCTTCGACCGCATCGTTGTCATAGCAGTGGGGGATGGGAGTGCCCGGCTCTCTGCGGAGTCAACGTGCGTTGGGCCTGTTGGAGGTCGGGCCGTTCTGTCGAGGCCGGTCGACGGCCCTGCATAAGTATGTATAGTGATGCATATGACGATCAGAGTCGCGGTCGCGGGTGCGTCCGGGTACGCCGGCGGGGAGACGCTCCGCCTGCTCGCCGGGCACCCGGAGGTGGAGATCGGCGCCGTCACGGCGCACAGCAACGCGGGGTCGCTCCTCGGCGAGCACCAGCCGCACCTGCGATCCCTCGCCGACCGCGTGCTGCTGCCGACGAGCGTCGAGCACCTGCTGGGGCACGACGTCGTCGTCCTCGCGCTGCCGCACGGCGCGTCGGGCGAGATCGCGGCGCAGCTCCCGGACGACGTGCTCGTGCTGGACCTGGGCGCGGACCACCGGCTGGAGTCCGCGGCGGACTGGACGTCGTTCTACGGGTCGGAGCACGCGGGCACGTGGCCGTACGGGCTGCCGGAGCTCCTGCTCACGCACGAGCCGGGCGCGGCCGCGAGCGAGACCAAGCAGCGCGAGCGGCTCGCCGGGGTGCGCCGCATCGCGGTGCCGGGCTGCAACGTCACCGCGGTCACGCTGGGCATCCAGCCGGGCGTCGCAGCAGGCCTCGTCGAGGGCCGCGACCTCGTGGCGGTGCTCGCCAACGGGTACTCGGGCGCGGGCAAGTCGCTCAAGCCGCACCTGCTCGCGTCCGAGGCGCTCGGGGCGGCCCAGCCGTACGCCGTCGGCGGGTCGCACCGGCACATCCCGGAGATCGCGCAGAACCTCCGGGCCGCGGGTGCCCCGGCCGTGAGCATCTCGTTCACGCCCACCCTGGTCCCGATGTCGCGCGGCATCCTCGCCACGGTGACGGCGCGTCTGTCCGACGACGCCGCTCGCCTCGACCCCGCGACGCTCGACGCGCGCGTCCGCCAGGCCTGGGAGGACGCGTACGTCGGCGAGCCGTTCGTCCGGGTGCTGCCCGTGGGGCAGTGGCCGACGACGGCGATGACGCTCGGCGCCAACACGGCGCTCGTCCAGGTCGCGGTCGACCACGCGGCGGGCCGCGTCGTGACCGTCACGGCGATCGACAACCTCGTCAAGGGCACCGCGGGCGCCGCGGTGCAGTCCATGAACATCGCGCTCGGCCTGCCGCAGACGGCGGGCCTCACGACCGAGGGGGTCGCCCCGTGACCGTCACCACCCCGCAGGGCTTCCGGGCCGCCGGCGTCGCCGCCGGGCTCAAGTCCACGGGCGCCCGCGACGTCGCGCTCGTCGTCAACGACGGGCCGCTCGACGTCGCCGCGGCCGTGCTCACGACGAACCGCGTGTTCGCCGCACCGGTCGCGTGGACGCGGCAGGCCGTGAGCGACGGGCGCGCGACGGCCGTCGTGCTCAACTCGGGCGGCGCCAACGCGTGCACGGGGCCGGAGGGCTTCGCCGACACGCACCGGACCGCGGAGCACGTCGCGGACGTGCTCTCGACCTCCGCGGGCGACGTGCTCGTGTGCTCGACGGGCCTCATCGGCGTGCGGCTGCCCCTGGAGAAGCTGCTCGCCGGGGTCGACGCCGCCGCGGCGGCGCTCGCGGACCCGGTCGCCACGGTCGACGGCGGCGGCGACGCCGCGCTGGCGATCATGACGACGGACACCGTGCCCAAGACGGTCGCGGTGTTCCGCGAGGTCGCGGACGCCACCGCGACGGACGGCGCCGCGACGTGGTCCGTGGGCGGCATGGCGAAGGGCGCGGGCATGCTCGCACCGGGCCTCGCGACGATGCTGTGCGTGCTCACGACGGACGCCGTCGTCGACGCCGCGACGGCCGACGCCGCGCTGCGCGCTGCGACCCGCACCACCTTCGACCGCGTCGACTCCGACGGCTGCATGTCGACCAACGACACCGTGATCCTCCTGGCCTCCGGCGCGTCCGGGGTCGAGGTGACGCTCGACGAGCTCACGGACGCCGTGACCGAGGCGAGCGCGTCGCTCGCGCGCCAGCTCGTGGCCGACGCCGAGGGTGCGAGCCACGACGTCGCCGTCACCGTGGTGAACGCGTCCAGCGAGGACGCCGCCGTCGCGGTCGCGCGCGCGGTGACGCGCTCCAACCTCTTCAAGGCGGCGATCTTCGGCAACGACCCGAACTGGGGCCGCATCGTGTCCGCCGTCGGGACCGTCCCGGAGGACGTCGCGCCGTTCGACGCGCTCCTGCTCGACGTGACGGTCAACGGCGTCCAGGTGTGCAGGGCCGGGGGAGTGGGCGAGCCCCGCGAGCTCGTCGACCTCGCGGCCGAGCGGGAGGTGCGCGTCGAGATCGACCTGCACGCCGGCTCCGCGAGCGCGACCGTCTGGACCAACGACCTCACGCACGACTACGTCCACGAGAACAGCGCGTACTCCTCATGAGCGACGACCCCACGACCCCGACGCCCCATCCGGACGATGCCGCGTTCGACACGCGCACCGACCTGCGCCCCGAGCAGAAGGCGGAGGTGCTCGTCGAGGCCCTGCCGTGGCTGCAGGAGTTCGCCGGCGCGCTCGTCGTCGTCAAGTACGGCGGCAACGCCATGGTCGACGACACGCTCAAGGCCGCGTTCGCCGAGGACATGGTGTTCCTGCGGCGCGTGGGGCTGCGCCCCGTCGTCGTGCACGGCGGGGGCCCGCAGATCTCCGCGATGCTCGACCGGCTCGGCATCGAGTCCGAGTTCCGCGGCGGCCTGCGCGTCACGACCCCGGAGGCGATGGACGTCGTGCGCATGGTCCTCACCGGCCAGGTCTCGCGCGAGCTGGTCGGCCTCATCAACGCGCACGGCCCCTACGCCGTCGGGCTCTCGGGCGAGGACGGCGGTCTGCTCCAGGCCCAGCGCCGGCACGCGACCGTGGACGGCGAGCCGGTCGACGTCGGGCTCGTCGGCGACGTCGTCGAGGTGCACCCGTCCGCGGTCCAAGACCTGCTCGACGCCGGCCGCATCCCCGTCGTCTCGACCATCGCGCCCGACCTCGAGGACCCGACCCAGGTGCTCAACGTCAACGCCGACACCGCCGCCGCGGCGCTCGCGGTCGCGCTCGGCGCGAAGAAGCTCGTCGTGCTGACCGACGTCGAGGGCCTGTACACGTCCTGGCCGGACACGGACTCGCTCGTAGCGCAGATCACGCGCTCCGAGCTCGCGGCGCTCCTGCCGTCCCTGTCCGCGGGCATGGTCCCCAAGATGGAGGCGTGCCTGCGCGCGGTCGAGGGCGGCGTGCCCGCGGCGACGGTCATCGACGGCCGCGTGCCGCACTCGACGCTGCTCGAGGTCTTCACCACCCAGGGCAACGGGACGATGGTCGTCCCCGACCCCGCGGGCGCGCCGGCGCCCGAGCCTGCCACGACCCCCGGAGGAGCCGCGTGAACGCCCTCGACCACCCGACGGGCGCTCCCGCGCCCGCACCGACGACCACCGTGACGGCCCCGGCCGACGGCTCCGTCGCCCAGTGGACCGACCGCTACGCGCACGCCGTCATGGACACGTTCGGCCCGCCGCAGCGCGTCCTCGTGCGCGGCGAGGGCGCGTACGTGTGGGACGCTGACGGGAAGCGGTACCTCGACCTGCTCGCGGGCATCGCGGTCAACGCGCTCGGCCACGCCCACCCGACGCTCACGGCCGCCGTCTCGGCCCAGCTCGGCACGCTCGGGCACGTGTCGAACTTCTTCGGCACCCCGACGCAGATCGCGCTCGCCGAGCGCCTGCTCGCGCTCGCGGAGGCGCCCGAGGGGTCGCGCGTGTTCTTCACGAACTCGGGCACCGAGGCGAACGAGGCGGCGTTCAAGATGACGCGCCGGAACAACGACACGGGGCGTCGCACGCGCGTCCTCGCGCTCCAGGGCGGCTTCCACGGTCGGACCATGGGCGCGCTCGCGCTGACGTCGAAGGCCGCGTACCGCGAGCCGTTCGAGCCGCTCCCGGGCGGCGTCGAGTTCGTCGCGTTCGACGACGTCGCCGCGCTCGAGGAGGCGTTCTCGCCCGCCGTGGTGGCGGCCCGCGGCGAGGTCGCGGCGCTCGTCCTCGAGCCCGTGCAGGGCGAGGCGGGAGTGCGCTCGCTCTCGCCGGGCTACCTCGTCACCGCGCGCGAGCTCACGGCGCGCCACGGCGCGCTGCTCGTGCTCGACGAGGTGCAGACCGGCGTCGGTCGCACCGGCTCGTGGTTCGCGTACCAGCAGCCCGAGGTGGGCGGCGGGATCGTGCCCGACGTCGTCACGCTCGCCAAGGGCCTCGGCGGCGGGTTCCCCGTCGGTGCGGTGGTCGCGTACGGCGAGCGGGCGGCGACCCTGCTCGGCCGCGGTCAGCACGGCACGACGTTCGGCGGCAACCCCGTGGCGGCCGCGGCGGCGCTCGCGACGCTCGGTGTCATCGAGCGCGACGGCCTGCTCGAGAACGTCCGGGCCGTCGGCGCGCTCCTGCGCGACGGCATCGCCGGGGCCGGGAACCCGCTCGTCGCCGAGGTGCGGGGGCGCGGGCTGCTCCTCGCCGTCCAGCTCACCCGGCCCGTCGCGGCCGACGTCGCGCGCACGGCGCTCGACGCCGGGTTCGTCGTGAACGCCGTCGCGCCCGACGCCATCCGCCTCGCGCCGCCCCTGATCCTCACGCCCGACCAGGCACGCGACGTCGTCGCGTTCTTCGCGACCGTCGCCGTCCCGGAGGACCCGGCCGCCGCGGCGGCCGGCCCTTCCGCCCCCGGCACCGCGAACCCCGCATCCACCGACCGCACGACCGACCCCACGACGAGGAGCTCCTGATGGCCCCCCGGCACTTCCTGCGCGACGACGACCTCACGCCCGCCGAGCAGCGTCAGGTCCTCGAGATCGGCCTCGCCTTCCGCGACGACCGCACGTTCCGCCAGCCGCTCGCCGGACCGCAGGGCGTGGCCGTGCTGTTCGACAAGCCGACGCTGCGCACGCAGCTCTCGTTCGCGACGGGCATCGCCGAGCTCGGGGGCTTCCCGGTCGTCGTGGACGGCCGGCTCGCCCAGGTCGGCGTGCGCGAGTCCGTCGCGGACGTGACGCGCGTGCTCGACCGCCAGGCGTCGGCGATCGTGTGGCGGACGTTCGGCCAGGACCGCCTCGAGGAGATGGCGGCGATCAGCCGCGTGCCGGTCGTCAACGCCCTCACCGACGACTTCCACCCGTGCCAGATCCTCGCGGACCTCCTCACCGTCGCCCAGCTCCGCGGCGGGACGGGGGCGCTCGCGGGCCAGACGCTCGCGTACGTCGGCGACGGCGCGAACAACATGGCGCACTCCTACCTGCTCGGCGGCGCGACCGCGGGCCTGCACGTGCGGGTCGGGACGCCGGACGGCTACCCGCCGCACCCCGTCTTCGTGGCCGACGCCGAGCGGATCGCCGCCGAGACCGGGGGTTCCGTGCTCGTCACGTCCGACCCGGTCGAGGCCGTCGCGGGTGCCGACGTCGTCGCGACCGACACGTGGGTGTCGATGGGGGACGAGGCCGAGGCCGAGCAGCGCGCGCTCCCGTTCGTGCCCTACCAGGTGAACGACGACCTCCTCGCGCACGCGAAGGACGACGCGATCGTGCTGCACTGCCTGCCGGCCTACCGCGGCAAGGAGATCACCGCCGAGGTCATCGACGGCCCGCGCTCGGCCGTGTGGGACGAGGCCGAGAACCGGCTGCACGCGCAGAAGGCGCTGCTCACGTTCCTCCTGGAGCGGTCGTGACCGAGGCCCGCACGGCGACGACCAAGACGGCGCGCCACGCGCGCATCGCCGAGATCGTGCGCCGCACCGAGATCCACTCCCAGGCGGAGCTCGCGCGCGAGCTCGAGCGCGAGGGGCTCTCGGTCACGCAGGCGACGCTCTCGCGCGACCTCATCGAGCTGCGCGCGGAGAAGGTGCGCGGCGCCTCGGGCGCGCTCGTGTACGCCGTGCCGGGGGAGGGCGGGGACCGCAGCGTGCAGACCGCGGAGTCGCCCGAGTACCTCGCGGCCCGGCTCGCGCGCCTGTGCTCGGAGATGCTCGTCTCGGCCGAGGCGTCGGCGAACCTCGTCGTGCTGCGCACCCCGCCCGGCGCGGCGAACTACCTCGCGTCCGCGATCGACCACTCCGTGCTCCCGCACGTGCTCGGCTGCATCGCGGGCGACGACACGATCCTCGTCATCGCGCGCGACCCTGACGGCGGCGCGGACCTCGCCCGCCGCTTCCTCGAGCTGTCCGGGCCCCACGGCGGGCCCGTCCCCGGCACGCCGGACTGACCGCCGTCGGACCACGCCCCGCGCGGCGGACCGCCCTGCGAGACTGGACCCCGGACCCCACCCGCACGTCACAGAAAGAGACCGTCATGACTGAACGCGTCGTGCTCGCCTACTCGGGCGGCCTGGACACGTCGGTGGCCATCGGCTGGATCGCCGAGGCCACGGGCGCCGAGGTCGTCGCCGTCGCGGTCGACGTCGGCCAGGGCGGGGAGGACCTCGAGGTCATCCGGCAGCGTGCCCTGGACTGCGGCGCCGTCGAGGCGTACGTCGCCGACGCGCGCGACGAGTTCGCGGCGGAGTACTGCATGCCCGCGCTGCGCGCGAACGCCCTGTACCTCGACCGGTACCCGCTCGTCTCTGCGCTGTCGCGCCCGGTCATCGTCAAGCACCTCGTGCGCGCGGCGCGCCAGTTCGGCGCGACGACCGTCGCGCACGGCTGCACGGGCAAGGGCAACGACCAGGTGCGCTTCGAGGTCGCGACGACGTCCCTCGCGCCCGAGCTCAAGACCATCGCCCCCGTGCGCGACCTCGCGCTGACGCGCGAGAAGGCCATCGAGTACGCGGAGAAGCACTCCCTACCGATCGCCACGACGAAGCACAACCCGTTCTCGATCGACCAGAACGTGTGGGGGCGCGCGGTCGAGACCGGCTTCCTCGAGGACATCTGGAACGCGCCGACCAAGGACGTCTACAACTACACCGACGACCCCACGTTCCCGCCGGTCGCGGACGAGGTCGTCGTGACGTTCGAGCAGGGCGTCCCGGTCGCGCTCGACGGCGTCGCGGTGACCCCGCTGCAGGCGATCCAGGAGATGAACCGCCGCGCGGGCGCGCAGGGTGTGGGGCGCATCGACATCGTCGAGGACCGCCTCGTGGGCATCAAGTCGCGCGAGGTCTACGAGGCGCCGGGCGCGATCGCGCTCATCGCCGCGCACCAGGAGCTCGAGAACGTCACCCTGGAGCGCGAGCAGGCTCGCTTCAAGCGTGGCGTCGAGCAGCGCTGGACCGAGCTCGTCTACGACGGCATGTGGTTCAGCCCGCTCAAGCGCTCGCTCGACGTCTTCATCGACGACACGCAGCGGTACGTCTCGGGCGACGTGCGCCTCGTGCTGCACGGCGGTCGCGCGACCGTCACGGGCCGCCGCTCGGAGGCGAGCCTGTACGACTTCAACCTCGCGACGTACGACGAGGGCGACTCGTTCGACCAGTCGCAGGCCAAGGGATTCATCGAGATCTACGGTCTCACCGCGAAGCTCGCCGCCGCGCGCGACGAGAAGTTCGGCAACGGTGTGGACCTCGGGGCAGGAGCACTGTGAGCACGCACGACCAGCAGGGACCGGAGACCACCACGCCCGTCGAGGACGGCGCGGCGGCGGAGGCCAACGAGGGGGGAGGGCGCGTGAGCCTGTGGGGCGGCCGCTTCGCCGGCGGGCCCGCCGACGCGCTCGCCGCGCTGAGCAAGTCGACGCACTTCGACTGGCGCCTCGCGGGCCAGGACGTCGCGGGCTCGAAGGCTCACGCGAAGGTCCTGCACGCGGCCGGACTCCTCGACGACGACGAGCTCGACGGCATGCTCGCGGCGCTCGAGCGCCTGCGCGAGGACGTCGCGTCGGGAGCGTTCGTCGCGGCCGACGACGACGAGGACGTGCACACCGCGCTCGAGCGCGGCCTCATCGAGCGGGCCGGTCCCGAGCTCGGCGGCAAGCTGCGTGCGGGACGGTCGCGCAACGACCAGATCGCGACGCTCACGCGCATGTACCTGCGCGACGAGGCGCGCACGATCGCGGGCCTGGTGCTCGACGTCGTCGACGCGCTGATCGAGCAGGCCGCCGCCCACCCCGGCGCCGCGATGCCCGGGCGCACGCACCTCCAGCACGCGCAGCCGGTACTCCTCGCGCACCACCTGCTCGCCCACGCGTGGCCGCTGCTGCGCGACGTCGACCGGTTCATCGACTGGGACGTGCGGGCCGCGCGCTCGCCGTACGGGTCGGGGGCGCTCGCGGGCTCGTCGCTGGGTCTCGACCCGGCGGCCGTCGCCGCCGAGCTCGGGTTCGACGGCCCGGTCGAGAACTCGATCGACGGCACCGCGTCGCGCGACGTCGTCGCGGAGTTCGCGTTCGTCGCGGCGATGCTCGGCGTCGACCTCTCGCGCCTCTCGGAGGAGGTCATCCTCTGGGCGACCAAGGAGTTCGGCTTCGTGCGCCTGCACGACTCCTACTCCACGGGGTCGAGCATCATGCCGCAGAAGAAGAACCCCGACGTCGCGGAGCTCGCGCGCGGCAAGGCCGGTCGTCTGATCGGTGACCTGTCGGGACTGCTCGCCACGCTCAAGGGCCTGCCGCTCGCGTACAACCGCGACCTCCAGGAGGACAAGGAGCCCGTGTTCGACCAGGTCGACACGCTCGAGGTGCTCCTGCCCGCGTTCTCCGGCATGGTCGCGACGCTCGAGTTCGACACCGAGCGCATGGCGTCGCTCGCCCCGCAGGGCTTCTCGCTCGCGACCGACGTCGCCGAGTGGCTCGTGCGCGAGGGCGTGCCGTTCCGCGTGGCGCACGAGGTCGCCGGCGCGTGCGTGCGCGTGTGCGAGGAGCGCGGGATCGAGCTGTGGGACCTCTCCGACGACGACCTCGCGGGCATCTCCGAGCACCTCACGCCGGGCGTGCGCGACGTCCTGAGCGTCGAGGGCTCGCTGGCGTCGCGCGACGCCGTGGGCGGCACGGCCCCTGTCCGGGTCGCCGAGCAGCTCGAGACGGCGAAGGAGCGTTCGGCCGAGTACCGCTTCTGGGCGCAGGGCTGACGACCCTCGTGCTGACGGTGCCCGCGCCGGGGGTGCGCGCGTGAGCGTCGAGCAGGAGGTCCTCGCGGACCTCGTGCGGCGCGTGCGCGACGCCGTCCCGCGCCTCGGCCCGTCGCCCCGCCCGGGCGACGGGCTCGCGGGAGGTCGTGCGACGCCGTCGGGCACCCGGCTCGTGGTGGTCGACGGCCCGGCGGGCTCGGGCAAGACGACGCTCGCCGCGCAGCTCGGCGACGCGCTGCCCGCGCAGGTGCTCCACATGGACGACCTGTACGAGGGCTGGCGCGGGCTCGAACCCGCCTGGGGCCGCCTCGCGGAGTGGGTCCTCGCCCCGCTCGCGTCGGGACGCGCCGGGCGGTACCGCCGGTTCGACTGGGAGCTCGACCGCTTCGCCGAGTGGCACGACGTCGCCCCGGCACCCTTCCTCGTCGTCGAGGGCTGCGGGGCGGGTCGCCGCGAGGCGGACGAGGTCGCCGCGCTGCGCGTATGGGTCGAGGCCACGGACGACGTGCGGCTGCGCCGGGGGCTCGACCGGGACGGCGAGGACCAGCGCGCGCACTGGCTCGCCTGGATGGCGGACGAGCGCGCGCACTACGCGCGCAACGCCTCGCGCGAGCGGGCCGACGTCGTCCTCGACGGCTGGGGGAACGTCGTGCGCGCGAGCGAGCGGCCCTCGCGCCGGGGCTCGGGTGACGGTGGCGAGGCGTAGATTGCCCACGACGGAAGGTGGTGCGATGTCGACGGACGCCGTGACGCAGACGACGGGGAGCGGGGGGTCCCGCGCCGTCGGACCGTGGGACGTCCCGGCCCGCGCGTGGTACGCGCGCGACGTCCACGAGGTCGCCCGCGACCTGCTCGGGTCGTTCCTCACCCGGCGCAGCGACGACGGCGACGTCACCCTGCGGATCACCGAGGTCGAGGCGTACGACGGCGAGCGCGACCCGGGGTCGCACGCGTTCCGCGGCCGGACGGAGCGCAACCGCGCGATGTTCGGCGAGCCCGGCCGGCTGTACGTGTACCGCCACCTGGGCCTGCACCACTGCGTCAACGTGGTCTGCGGGCCGGTCGGCCGCGCGTCCGCCGTCCTGCTGCGCGCGGGCGAGGTGACCGACGGCGTCGACCTCGCGCGGTCGCGCCGGCTCGCCGCCGGGCGGTGCGACTCCGACCGCCAGATCGCCCGCGGTCCCGCGCGCCTCGCGGTCGCGCTCGACCTCGACCTGCGCCAGTACGGCGCCGAGCTGACGGACCCCGACGGTGAGCTCGTGCTGCACCGTGCGACCGCCACGACGCTGCGCCCGGCGATCGCGACGGGCCCGCGCGTCGGCGTCTCCGGCGACGGGGGCGACGGAGACCTGTACCCGTGGCGCTCGTGGCTCGCGGGGGACCCGACGGTCTCGGCCTACCGTCGTGTGAGCGCCAGGGCGCGATGAGTCGTGCCGCCGGCCCGCGGGGTGCGGCCATGACGGCGTCGCGGCCCGCCGGACGTTCCCGGCCGTCCCGTGGGCGGTGGCCCGCGACGGCCGCGCGGCACGGCAGACTAGGACCCGCCTCCCGCACGGGCGGCGAAGCACGTGCCCGGACCGGGCACTCGACGAAGGAGCAGAAGTGAGCGACGTTCTCGACGAGCTGCAATGGCGAGGCCTGGTGGCGCAGTCCACCGACGAGGCCGCGCTGCGCGCCGCGCTGGCCGAGGGTCCGATCACGTACTACTGCGGCTTCGACCCGACGGCGCCGAGCCTGCACCACGGCCACCTCGTGCAGCTCGTCGTGCTGCGTCACCTCCAGCTCGCGGGCCACCGCGCCGTGGCGCTCGTGGGCGGGGCGACGGGCATGATCGGCGACCCGCGCCAGTCGGGCGAGCGGGTGCTCAACACCAAGGAGACCGTCGCGGAGTGGACCGAGCGGCTGAAGTCGCAGGTGTCGCGGTTCCTCGACTTCGAGGGTGACAACCCCGCCCGGCTCGTGAACAACCTCGACTGGATCTCCGAGCTGTCGGCGATCGACTTCCTGCGGGACGTCGGCAAGCACTACCGGCTCGGCACGATGCTCGCGAAGGACACGGTCGCGCGGCGTCTGCGCTCGGAGGAGGGCATCAGCTTCACCGAGTTCAGCTACCAGATCCTCCAGGGGATCGACTTCCTCGAGCTGTACCGCCGGCACGGCGTGTCCCTCCAGACAGGGGGCAACGACCAGTGGGGCAACCTGCTGTCGGGCGTCGAGCTCATCCGCAAGACCGAGGGCGCGGCCGTGCACGTGCTCACCACGCCGCTCATCACCAAGGCCGACGGCACCAAGTTCGGCAAGACGGAGGGCGGGGCGGTCTGGCTCGCGCCCGACATGATGAGCCCGTACGCCTTCTACCAGTACTGGCTCAACGCCGCGGACGAGGACGTGGTGGGCTGGCTGAAGATCTTCACCTTCCGTACGCGCGAGGAGATCGCCGAGCTCGAGGCCGCGGTGCGCGAGCGGCCGGGTGCGCGCGAGGCGCAGCGCGCCCTCGCCTCGGACGTCACGACGCTCGTCCACGGCGCGGAGGCGACGGCGTCCGTGATCGCCGCGAGCCAGGCGCTCTTCGGTCGGGGTGAGCTGGCCGGCCTCGACGCGGGGACCCTGGGCGCCGCGGTCGCCGAGCTGCCACGCACGACGGCGCAGGTGGGCGACGCGGTCGTCGACCTTTTCGCGGCGTCAGGCCTCGTCGCCTCCAAGGCGGCCGCGCGTCGCGCGGTGGCCGAGGGCGGCGCGTACGTCAACAACGTCAAGGTGACGAGCGAGGACGCCGTCCTCACGGCGGACGACCTGCTGCACGGGCAGTTCGCCCTCCTGCGCCGGGGGAAGAAGACGCTCGGGGTCGCGGTCGCGGACGGTGCTGCCGCCTAGCAGCCACGTCGCCCCGAGGGCGAAGGGGCCGGACCGCTCGACGCGGTCCGGCCCCTTCGGCGTCTCGTCGCTGCGCACGGACCGCGCGGACGCTCGTGCGGTGCCGCAGGGGCGCCGGACGGCGCCACCGAGCGAGCGCCAGGGGTGCGCAGCGCACGGATTTGGCACCCGGACAGAGCGCGTGTAGTGTTCTCGACGTTCGCCCGGCAGGGAGGAACGGACACCGAGTCTCGATCGCACGAGACGGTGGCTGGTCCCCCGGGCGAGACCCCCCTCGAGAAGGACTCGGCACATCGCGCGCCGTGACATGATCGGGGCTGCTGGTTCCCCGGCTCCCTCCGCTCGGATCACCGAGTTGGAGAGGGCGCAGAGGATCTGGTAGATTAGAGAAGTTG
>NZ_JNBQ01000055.1 GCF_001019615.1 Cellulosimicrobium funkei
TGCGGGCGCGGGTGCCGGTCACGCCCGGCGCCGCGGTGCGCGGGACGGTTGCCGCGCCCGGCTCGCGGTCCTCGGGCGGGGGTGCCGCGTGATCCGCGTCGTGCTGGTCGACGACCAGCCCCTCGTGCGGACGGGCATCCGCGCGCTGCTCGAGCGTGCGGACGACGTCGAGGTCGTGGGCGAGGCCGCCGACGGGCGCGAGGGCGTGGCGCTCGTGCGCCGGGTGCGCCCCGACGTCGTCCTCATGGACCTCCAGATGCCCGTGCTCGACGGGATCGCGGCCACGCGTCGGATCGTCGCCGACCCGGCCCCCGGCTCGGGGCCGCCGGACGGCGCGAGGAGCGCGACGGGCGCGGACGGTGCCGCGCCCGGACCGCGCGTCGTGGTCCTCACGACGTTCGACGACGACGCGAACCTCTTCGCGGCGCTGCGGGCCGGCGCGTCGGGCTTCCTGCTCAAGGACGCGAGCCCCGACGAGCTGCGCGGCGCGGTGCGCACGGCCGCCGCGGGCGACGCGCTGCTCTCCCCCGCGGTGACGGCGCGCGTGGTCGCGCAGGCGGTGGACGCCGGGCGGCGCGACGACGCGCTCGTCGCCGCGGTCGCCGACCGGCTCACGGACCGCGAGCGCGAGGTGCTCGCGCACGTCGGGCGCGGCCTGACGAACGACGAGATCGGCGCGGTCCTGTTCATGAGCCCGGCGACGGCCCGCACGCACGTGGGCCGCGTCCTCGCCAAGCTGGGCGTGCGCGACCGGGCCGGCCTCGTCGTCGTCGCCTACGAGACCGGCCTGGTCCGCCCGGGCACCCCGCCCCGCTAGAGGCGAGGTGCGCGAGGTAGAGGCCTGGTCATGACCAGGGCTCTACCTCGCGCTACCACGGCTCTACCTCGCGACGGGAGGGGCCCACACCTCAGGCGTCGAGACCGCGGCGCGCGAGGAGCGGCGCGATGTCGGCGTCGCGGCCGCGCAGCTCGCGGAACGACTGCAGCGGGTCCTGCGAGCCGCCGCGCGCGAGCAGGACGCGGCGGAAGCGCTCGCCGTTCTCGCGCGACAGGCCGCCGTTCTCGCGGTACCACTCGACGGTGTCGGCGTCGAGCACCTCGGACCAGATGTACGAGTAGTACCCGGCCGCGTACCCGCCCCCGAACACGTGGTTGTAGTACGTGGTGCGGTAGCGCGGCGGGACCGGCGCGAACGCCACGCCCGCCGCCTCGAGCGCGGCCTCCTCGAAGGGCACGACGTCCGCCTCGGACGACGGCACGCCGTCGGGACCGACCTGGTGCCAGGCCTGGTCGAGCAGCGCCGCGGCGAGGTACTCGGTCGTCCCGAAGCCCTCGTTGAACTGGCGCGAGGCGAGCATCGTGTCCACCCACTCGGCCGGCATCGGCTCGCCCGTGACGTGGTGCACCGCGTACGAGCGCAGGACCGACGGCTCCCACGCCCACATCTCGTTGACCTGCGACGGGTACTCGACGAAGTCGCGCGGCACCTCCGTCCCCGACTGCGACGGGTAGCGCACGTCGGAGAACAGGCCGTGCAGCGCGTGCCCGAACTCGTGGAACAGCGTGATGACCTCGTCCCACACGAGCAGCGTGGGCTGGCCGGCGGGCGGCTTGACGATGTTGAGGTTGTTCACGACGACCGGCTTCTGCCCGAGCAGGTGGTTCTGGTCGACGAGGTTGTTCATCCAGGCGCCGCCGCGCTTGGACTCCCGCGTGTACCAGTCGGCGAGGAAGAGACCCAGGCCCTGGCCCGGCTCCCCCGGCGTCTCGGTGTCGAAGACCTCGAAGACGCGGACGTCCGGGTGGTAGCCGACGAGGTCGTGGCGCTCGGCGAACGAGACCCCGAAGAGCTGGCCCGCCGCCGCGAAGACGCCGTCGTGCACGACGCGCTCGAGCTCGAGGTACGGGCGCAGGAGCGCGTCGTCGAGCGCGTAGCGGTCCTTGCGCACGCGCTCGGCGTAGAAGGACCAGTCGGACGCGCGCAGCGTGGCGCCCGGCTCGTCGGTCCGGAGCGCGGCCTCGAGGTCGGCGGCCTCGCGCCGCGCGTTCGCGACGGCCGCCGGAGCGAGCCGTGCGAGCATCGCGTCGACGGCCTCGGTGGTCTTCGCGGTCGCGTCCTCCGCGACGTACGCGGCGTGGTGCTCGTACCCGAGCAGGCGCGCGCGCTCGGCGCGCAGGCGCACGGTCTCCAGGACGATCTCGCGCGTGTCGTGGTCGTCGCCGGTCGCCCCGCGCGACTCCGACGCCTGCTGCACGCGCTCTCGCACGTCGCGGCGCGCGAGGGAGGCGAGGACGCCCTGCTGGGTGGGCAGCTGCATCTCCAGGAGCCACGCCCCCTCGTGCCCGCGCGACGCGGCGGCGGCCGCCGCCCCCGCGACGGCGTCCTCGGCGAGGCCCTCGAGCTCGGCGCGGTCGGTGACGAGCACGCTCGCCGCGTTGGCCCCCGCGAGGAGCTTGCGGCCGAACGCGGCCTCGAGCGTGGTGAGGCGGCCGTTGAGCTCGCGCAGGCGCTCCTGCTGCTCCGCGTCGAGCTCGACGCCGGAGCGGCGGAAGCGGACCAGGAGCGTGTGCAGCAGCCACGCGGCGTCGGGCTCGAGCGTCTGCTCGCCGGCGTCGACGGCGTCCTGGAGCGCGCGGGCACGCGCGTACAGGCGCGCGTCCATGTAGATCGCGTCGTGGTGCGCGGCGAGCTCGGGGGCGAACTCCTCCTCGATCTGTTCCAGGCCGGGCGTCGCGTCGGCCGAGAGCTGGTTGTAGAACGCGTTGAGCACGCGCGCCAGGTCGCGACCCGACCGCTCGAGAGCCGCGAGCACGTTCGCCTCGGTCGGGAGCGCGTCGTCGGTCGCGACCGCCTCGATCGCGGCACGCTGGGCCGCCGTCGCGGCGCGCAGCGCGGGGAGGTAGTGCTCCTCGCGGATCGCGTCGTAGTCGGGCAGCTCGTACGGCAGCGCGGACGGCGCGGCGAACGGGTTGGCGGGATCGAGGTCGATCAGGGCGGAGGTGACAGCGGGCGCGGAGGTGGGCGCGGGCGCGTCGGTGCGCGTCGTGGGCTCGGAGGTCATGGTGCCCATCTTGACCCGCGGGCGGGCGCGACGGAAACGCATTCGTGGACGCCCCGGGTCACCGGGCCCGCAGTCCGTCAGACCACGCGACCCGACGACGGCGCGTCCGCCGACCAGGGCTCGTTCGGCTCGCGCGGGTCGTCGGGCAGGAGCGTGCCGAGCCACGCGTCGCGCCGCTCGCCGCGCTGGAGCGCGAACCCGCGCACCGCGCCCTCGACCCGGAAGCCGAGCCGCCAGGCGGTGCGCCGTGACGGCCAGTTGCCGACGTACGCCTGCCAGAAGAGCCGCGCGAGGCCCGCGCCCTCGGGGTCGAACGCCCAGTCGACCACGAGCCGGCACGCCGCCGTCATGAGTCCGCGGCCCCGCGCCTCCGGTGCCGTCCAGTAGCCGATCTCGGCCGACCGCCGGCCCTCGGGAGCGTCGTCGAGGCTCAGGCCGACCATGCCGAGCAGCCGCCCGGCGCCGTCGGGACCGGGGATGCCCGAGGGTCCGGCGCTCGCGCGCACGCCCCACGTGAGGACGTCCCCGCGCTCCCAGCCGGGGCCCGCGTACTCCTGGACGAACTGCACCGCGTCCTCGCGCGCGTACGGGGAGGGGACGACGGTCCACGCCGCGACCGCCGGGTCCTGGCACGCGACCGTGATCGCGTCGACGTCGTCGAGGGTCGGGGTGGACAGGTGGACGCGACCGTCGTCGAGGGCGAAGGGGTGCACCGCCCGAGCCTGGCACGTCCCGGCACGCGCCGTCACCCGGATTGCCGACGACCGTCGCCCGCGACGACGCCGCCCGGCCACCCCGCGGGCGCGCGCGGCGTCAGGTGCGCAAGGCGTCCTCCACGGGCGTCCACGGCAGGTCGTGCGCCGCCGCGACGGCCTCGTTCAGCAGGGCGCCGCGGTGCGTGGACGCGCCCGACCGCAGGAGCGGGACGTCGCGCACGGCGTCGACGCCGCCGTCCGCGAGCGCCGCGAGGTAGGGCAGCGTCGCGCTCGTGAGCGCGAGCGTGCTCGTCACGGGGACCGCGCCGGGCATGTTCGCGACGCAGTAGAACGTCGTGCCGTGCACCGCGAACGTCGGGTCGTCGTGCGTCGTGGGTCGCGAACCCTCGAAGCAGCCGCCCTGGTCGACGGCGACGTCGACGAGCACGGCGCCGGGCCGCATGCGCGCGACGAGGTCGTCGGTGACGAGGCGCGGGGCACGCGCACCGGCGACCAGGACCGCCCCGACGACGAGGTCGGCCTCGAGCACCTCGCGCTCGATCGCGTAGGCGCTGGACACGACCGTGCGCACATGGCCGGAGAACTCCTGGTCGACGGCGCGCAGCACGGGCAGCGACAGGTCGACCACGGTGACCTCGGCGCGCATGCCGACGGCGATCTCGGCCGCGTTGCGGCCCGCGGTCCCGCCCCCGAGCACGACGACGCGACCGGGCCGCGTCCCCGGCACGCCGCCGAGCAGGACGCCGCGACCGCCCGCGGGCCGCTGGAGGAGCCAGGCGCCGACCTGGGTCGCCATGCGCCCGGCGACCTCGCTCATGGGCGCGAGCAGCGGCAGCGTCCCGTCGGGGGCCTGGGCCGTCTCGTACGCGACGGACGTCGTGCCGGCGTCGAGCAGGGCGCGCGTGCACGCCTCGTCGGCGGCGAGGTGGAGGTAGGCGAAGAGGAGGAGGTCCTCGCGCAGGAGCGGGTACTCGCTCTCGACCGGCTCCTTGACCTTGCACACGAGCTCCGCCTCGCCCCACACCTCCTCCGCCGTCGGCACGATCCGCGCGCCCGCGCCCTCGTACTCCGCGTCGGACAGGTGGGAGCCGGCACCGGCCCCGGACTGGACGAGCACGTCGTGCCCGGCGCGCACGAGATGGTGGGCGCCGGCGGGGGTGAGCGCGACGCGGTCCTCGTGGTTCTTGACCTCGGTGGGTATCCCGATCCTCATGGTCCAGTGTGGCCGCAGGGGGCCGCCCTCCGCAGGGTGGCAGGATCTTGCCTCTCGGTGACGTTTCCGCCACTCGTCGGCGCGGCCCCCGGCTGCCAGGGTGAGCGGGTGAACTCCCCGACCCCGCTCGCACCCGCCCTCCCCGCCCCCACGTCGGCCCCGGCGGCGGGTGCCTCGTCGGACCCGGGCGGGCACGCGCCGTCGGGCACGCTCGGGCTCGCCCGCGGCAGCGCCCTGTACGTGGCGAGCGTGCTCGGCACGGGTGTCCTCGCGCTCCCCGGGCTCGCCACGCGCGTCGCCGGCCCCGCGTCGGTCCTCGCCGTCGCCCTGGTGCTCGTCGCGAGCGTGCCGCTCGCGGGCACCTTCGCGGCGCTCGCCGCGCGGCACCCCGACCGGGGCGGCGTCGCGAGCGCGGTGCGCGCGGCCCTCGGCCCGACGGCGGCCCGCGCCACGGGCTACTGGTTCTACCTCGGCGTGTGCGTCGGCGTGCCCGTCGTGGCGGTGCTCGGCGCGGAGTACGTCGTCACGGTCGTGGGCGCGGACCGCGGCGTCGTCCCCGTCGTGGCCGTCGCGCTCGTCGTCGTGCCGGCGGTCGCCGTGGGGCTCGGGATCCGCGTCGCCGGCGCCGTCCAGCTCGGGCTCACGTCCCTGCTGCTCACGGCCGTCGTCGTGGTGGTCGCGGTGGCGGCGCCCGCCGCGAGCGCCGAGCGGTTCACGCCGTTCCTCAGCGAGGGCTGGTCCGGCGTCGGTTCCGCGGTGAGCCTGTTCGTCTGGGCGTTCGCGGGCTGGGAGGTCGGCACGCACGTCTCGGCCGACTTCCGCGACCCTCGCCGCACCATCCCCGCCGCGACCGGCGTCGCGCTGGTCGTGGTCGGCGTCGCCTACCTCGCGCTCCAGGAGACGACCGTCGGGGTTCTCGGGGCCGGGGCCGGCTCCGGCACGGTCGCGCTGCTCGACCTCGCCCGCACGGGCGCGCCCGCCGCCGGGCCCGTGGTCGTCGGCGTCGTGGCGGCGATCGTCACGTCGGGCGTGCTCACCGCCTACCTCGCGGCCTTCGCGAACCTCGGCCAGGCGCTCGCGCGCGACGGCGACCTGCCGCGGCCGCTCGCGGCGCTCTCCGGCCGGACCGGGGTACCCCGGCGGGCGCTCGCGGTCACGCTCGTCCTCAGCGCGGCGTACCTCGCCGTGCTCGTCGCCACCGGCCTCGACCTCGAGCCGTTCGTCCGCGTGCACACGAGCTGCATGGTGGCGGTGTACGCGCTCGGGATGCTCGCCGCCCTGCGGCTGCTCCCCCGCCGCACCGTCGGCTGGTGGCTCGCTGCCGTCGCGACCGTCCTCACGGGCGTCCTGCTCGTCCTCGCGGGTGCGTCGCTCGTCGCCCCGGCGCTCCTCGCCGTCGGCGCCGTCGCGGTCACGCTCGTGCGGCGCCGGCACGCCACGCCCTGAACGCGCCGCCGGGCCGCGAGAATCGCCCTCCCGGCCCGTTCCCCGCCACGGCGCCGTCCGCTACGGTCGACGGCATGCCCACGTGGACGGACCCGGGCCCGGTGGAGTTCGACGCCGTCGTGATCGCCGCCGGGACTCGGTCGGGAGCGTTCGTGGCGCTCCCGTACGACGCCGTCGACCTTTTCGGCACGCGCGGCCGGGTCCCGGTGGTCGCCGAGGTCGACGACGTGCGATACCACGCCTCGCTCGTCGCCTACGGCGGCCCGCACCTGCTCGCCGTCCTCCGGTCGGTGCGCGCCACGACCGGCAAGGACGTCGGGGACACCGTGCGCGTCGTGGTCCGGCTCGCCGCGGAGGTCTCGGCCGTCCCTCGGTGAGGTCCGCCCCGCCCGGCTCCCGCGGGTCGACCGGGACTCAGTCCACCGCGTCGTCGGCCGTGCGACCCGCCGACCCGGGCAGGGCGTCGCCGAGCGCGATCTCCTTCGCCGTCGGCAGGTCCTCCTCCATGGGCGGGTCCTTGTGCCGCAGGTGCGAGAACACCGACCAGGCGACGGCGACCAGCGGCACGGACACGACCGCCCCGAGTATCCCCGCGAGCAGCGTCCCCGCGGTCACCGCGATCGCCACCACGACCGGGTGCAGCGACACCTGCTTGCCCATGACGAGCGGCTGGAGGATGTGGCCCTCGAACTGCCCGATGAGGGCGATGCCGATCGTCACCACGAGCGCGATCCACAGGCCCTTCGCGGCGAGCGCGACGATCGCCGCGATGATCATCGCGAGCGGCGCGCCGATGATCGGGATGAACGCGCCGATGAACACCAGCACCGCGAGCGGTGCGGCGAGCGGCACGCCCAGGATCCCGAGGAAGATGCCCGCGAGGATGCCGTCCGTGAGCGCGATGATCACCGTCCCGCGCGCGTACCCCGAGAACGTGTACCAGCCCGCGCCGCCCGCGATCTTCCAGCTGTCGCGCGAGCGTGACGGAAGCTGGTTGAGGAACCAGGTCCACATGTCCTTGCCCTTGGCCAGGAAGAACACGGTGCAGAAGATCGCGAGGGCGATCGCGGCGAAAGCCTCGAACACCGAGCCGGCGCTCGCGGCCGCCTGGCTCGCGATGTCGCCGCCGTGCTCGGTCAGCCACTGCCGACCGTTCTCGATCCAGCCGTTGACGTCGTCCGCGGTGATCGTCACCGGCAGCGGGCCGTTCTCGAGGAACTCGAAGATCTGGTCGATGCCGTTGCTGAACTGGTCCGCGAGGCTCTGCCACTGGCCCGCGACCGACGTGATGACGTACGTCAGCAGCCCGGCGATGAACAGCAGCGCGGAGAGGATCGCCAACCCTGTCGCCAACCCCCGGGGCATGACCTTCGCGTAGAAGTCCGTGACGGGCCGCAGGACCGACGTGATGACGAGGGCGAGGAAGACCGCGACGAACACGAGCTGCACCTGCGCCGTGGCGAAGAAGATGAGCGCGACCGCCGCGACGATCAGGAGCAGGCGCCACGACCAGCCCGCCGTCGTGCGCAACCACGCGGGCACCGATTCGTCGTACCCGACGACCGACGGGTTGCGCCGCGCCCCGGCGACCTTCCGCGCCGCGCTCGACGCCCCCGCGAGGTGCTTCACCGACGCCGCCGAGCGGTCCGATCCGGAGCCCGGTCGCGGGGTGGGCACCGCTGCCGCCGGTCGCTGCTCGTCCGTCACACGCGCCTCCGCCCGGTCGTGGCCACCATCCCGCCCAGTGTGCCCCAGGTCGTCCCCTCACGCCGGGTGCCGCACCGGACCGTCCTCCCACGTCGGCCCGGTGCCGGTGGCCGACCGCGATGTGAGGACCAGGCCCGAACCGTGCTATGTTTTTCCCCGCACCGGAACGGCGGAAACGCCGGGAAGGTCCACTCGTCCGGGTGGCGGAATGGCAGACGCGCTAGCTTGAGGTGCTAGTGCCCTTTATCGGGCGTGGGGGTTCAAGTCCCCCTCCGGACACTCTGTGAACGGCCCCTGTCCTGCAAGAACGCAGGACGGGGGCCGTTGTCTTTCGTCCACCCCTCGCACCTCGCGTACCTATCCGGTACCGGCCTTCCGGCGTCCGGCGCCCCGGAATACGCACCGGTGCGGGCGGGACCTTCGACCCTGGGGCCAGGACCGCGGCCGCAGAATCCTGAGGGCATCGACGACGATCGGAGCCCTCATGAATCGTCTGGTGATCCTCGGGGCCGGCACCGCAGGGACGATGGCGGCCAACCGTCTACGACGCCGCCTGCCGCGCGACTGGTCCGTCGCCCTCGTCGACCGCGACGACATGCATCTGTACCAGCCGGGCCTGTTGCTGCTCCCGTTCGGGGTCTACGAGCCGCACGACCTGCTGCGGCCGCGTGACCGCTTCCTGCGCGACGGTGTCGAGCTCGTCCTCGCGGAGGTCGAGCGCGTCGACGCCGACGCCTCGCACGCCCGTCTCCGCGACGGCCGCAGCCTGGGGTACGACCTGCTCGTCATCGCTACCGGTACCTCGCCGCGCCCCGACCAGACCCCGGGCATGACCGGCGCAGCGTGGCGACGCAGCATCTTCGACTTCTTCACGCTCGACGGCGCGCTCGCGCTGCGCGACGCACTCGAACGATGGCCCGGCGGCCGTCTCGTCGTCCACGTCACCGAGATGCCGATCAAGTGCCCGGTCGCCCCGCTCGAGTTCTCGTTCCTCGCCGACGCGTACTTCGCGGAGCGCGGGAAGCGCAGCAGCGTCGACCTCACCTACGTGACACCGCTCGAGGGGGCCTTCACCAAGCCGGTCGCCTCGCAGCACCTGGGCGCGATGCTCGCCGAGCGGGACATCTCCGTGGAACCGGACTTCGTCGTCGACCACGTCGACCCCGATTCCCGGCTCCTCGTCTCCGTGGACGACCGCGAGATCCCGTTCGACCTGCTCGTGACCGTACCGCTCAACATGGGCGACGAGCTCGTCGCGCGCTCAGGTCTGGGTGACGAGCTCAACTACGTGCCCGTGGACAGGTACACCCTGCAGTCGCGCGCACACGCCGACGTCTTCGCGATCGGGGACGCCAACGACATCCCCGCCTCGAAGGCCGGGTCGGTGGCGCACTTCTCCATGGACGGCTTCGTGGAGAACGTCGTAGACCACGTCCGCGGACGGCCCATGACGCACCGGTTCGACGGCCATGCCAACTGCTTCGTGGAGTCGGGACACGGCAAGGGCCTGCTCATCGACTTCAACTACGACACCGAACCGCTGCCCGGGGTCTATCCGTACCCGCGGATCGGCCCGCTCAGCCTGCTCAAGGAGACCCGCGCCAACCACCTGGGAAAGCTCGCGTTCCGCCACTTGTACTGGAACGTGCTGCTCCCCGGGCGGTCGATGCCCGTCCCGTCGCTGATGTCCATGGCCGGCAAGGAGCCTGCCGGCGCCCCGGGGAGGTAGTCATGCCCACGATCGAGATCCACGACAAGATCGTCCACGTCGACGACGAGGGATTCCTCACCGAGTACGGCGAGTGGGACGAGGACGTCGCGCGCGTCCTGGCGCCGCAGATCGGCGTCGAGATGTCCGACCGGCACTGGGACGTGGTGCGCTTCCTGCGCCGGGACTACGCCGAACGCGGCGAGACTGCGACCACGCGGCGCGTGGACGTCGTCGGCCACGTCCCCGTCAAGGAGCAGTTCGCGCTGTTCCCGAAGAAGCCCGGCAAGAAGATGGCCTACGTCGCCGGGCTGCCCAAGCCGCACGGCTGCGTCTGAGAGGTCCTCATGACCACCACCGACCGTCCCGGTCTCACCATCGTCCCGAGCTTCGACGACGAGGACGAGCCGGGCCGCAAGCTCGCCATCATCTGCTCCAAGGGCAACCTCGACATGGCCTACCCGGGCCTGATCCTCGGCAACGCCGCCCTCGGCGAGGGCGTCGAGACCCACCTCTTCTTCACGTTCTGGGGCTTCGACATGATCATGCGCTCGCGCGCGGACGACCTGTCCTTCTCCCCCGTCGCGAACACCGCGATGCACCTGCCGATCAAGGACGTGCGCCTGCCGCAGGCGCTGGCTCCCGCCCCGGGAGTCAGCGCGATGACGACTCGCATGATGAAGAAGCAGATGGAAGAGCTCGGCATCCCCCCGGTACCGGAGTTCCTCGACCAGATCGTCGCTGCCGGCGGCCACCTGTGGGCCTGCCGGCTCACGGCCGAGATGCAGAAGCTCGACGCGTCCGACTTTCGCGACGATATCGAGGGCGTGATCAGCGCCGCCGACTTCATCGACAAGACGGCCGGCGCGCAGCTCCTGTTCATCTGACCCGCCGTTGCGGAAGCGAGGTCGACGCCGTGCGCCGCTGGATCGTGCTCTGCGCCACGGCCGAGGCGGTCGGGATGGCGGCCTCGGCCGCCGCTGCCCGCGCCGGCACGGCGCTCGTCACGGCCGGCAGGGGCAGCGTGCTGGCGTGGACGATCGTGGTTCTTGGAGGGCTCGTCGAAGGCACCGCCCTGGGGCTCGCCCAGCGAGCCGCACTCACCCGTCTCGCGCCCACGCTGCACCGGCGCCGCTGGCTCCTGGTGACCGTCGCCGTCGCGGGGCTGGGGTGGGCGGCCGGCTCCGTGCCCTCGGTCCTCGCCACGGACGACGGCGCGACCGCACCGGGACCGGTCGCCGCGCTGGGTGGTGCCGCGGCTCTCGGCCTCGCCATGGGTGCGGTCCTCGGAGCGGCTCAGTCCTGGGTGATGCGACCCGCCACCCAGCACCCGTGGCGCTGGGTCGGTATCAGCGCAGCGGCATGGACTCCCGCGATGGTCCTGATCTTCACCGGCGCGAGCATCACCCCTGCGGACTGGCCGTTGGGAGCGGTGGTGCTCTTCGGGACGGCGACCGGCGCGGTCGCCGGCGCCGTGCTCGGCGCGGTGTGCGGCGCTCTCGCTCCCGCACTGACGGCGCCGTAGCCGTCCCCGCCCTCGTCCGGACGGGGCCGAAGGGCTCTACCGGACCCCGGCGCACCCGCTCACCCTGAGAAGACGACAGCCCACGACACGCGCACCAGGGAGGACGTCACGGACATGGTCGTGGTCTACGAGACCCACTTCGGGCAGACCCGCGAGATCGCCGAGGCCGTCCCCGACGGTGCGCGACGGGCCGGGGCGGTCGCGGAAGCCGTCGAGCTCGCGACCGCCGGTCCCGACGTCGTGGCGCGGGCCAAACTGCGGGTCGTCGGCGCACCGACGCACGTGCGTGGCATGAGCCGACCCTGGACGCGGGGCCGGGCGCACGCCCAGGAGGTCGGCACCCAGGGCGAGATCCCCGACGGGGTCCGCGAGTGGCTGGCGACGCTGCCCGAGGGGAAGGGCGGCCCCGCCGCCGCCTTCGACACCCGCCTGCGCTCCCCCGCTGCCGGTGGCGCGATGCACGGCATCGTCCGTGGACTGCGACGCCACGGCTTCACCGTGATCGCCGACGGCGAGGGGTTCGTCGTCGACGGTGCGGAGGGGCCGCTCGGCGCCGGCGAGTCGGACCGCGCACGAGCATGGGGTCAGAGGCTCGCGCGCGCTGTGGCCCCGCGCCGCACGGAGGCCCGGCCATGACTCGCGCAGCCCCAGGGGACCGGATCATCGTCCGGTCCGGCCGGATCGGCGGACACGACCGCGACGGCGAGGTCCTCGAGGCCCGCGGACCGGGCGGGAGCCCGCCCCTCCTCGTGCGCTGGTCCGACGACGGCCACGTGACGCTCTACTTCCCCGGACCTGACACGGTCGTCCACGACGGGACCGGCGACGACCTGACGGCAGACACCATCACGCGCACACCCGCGTGAGACCCTGGCGACGTGATCAGGCGTGGCAGCCTCACGGCGTCAGCACCGCCGCGGCACGGACGGAGTCTGGTGTGAAGGACGACACGCGGGTCTTGGTCGTCGAGGACGACCGCCAGCTTGCGCGGATGCTCGCGGAGATCCTCGTCGGAGAGGGCTACGTGGTCGACGTCGCGCACGACGGACAGCGGGGCCTGCACCTGGGGCTGACCCAGGAGTACGACCTGCTCGTGCTCGACCGTGGCCTGCCCGCGATCGAGGGCCTCGACCTGTTGTCGCGGCTGCGCTCGCGCGGTGTCCTGACCCCGGTGCTGGTCCTGTCGGCGCTGGGCAATCCTGCCGACCGGGTGGTGGGCCTGGATGCCGGGGCGGAGGACTACGTGGGCAAGCCGTTCGACGTCGAGGAGCTCTTGGCTCGCCTCCGCGCCCTACGCCGTCGCACCGAGGCCTCGCCGTCCGGCTCGGGTGTCGTGCGCCTGCCCGGTGGCACGTTCGACGCGGCCTCTCGGCGGGTGACGACCGACGATGGGACCACGGTCGACCTCTCGTCCCGCGAGTCGGTGCTCACTGAGCTCCTGGCCCGGCATCCCCGCCAGGTCTTCCGTCGAGAGGATCTGCTGCACCGGGTGTTCCCCGACGCGACCGACCCCGGGGTGGTGGACACCTACGTCTACTACCTGCGCCGCAAGCTCGGGCGTCAGGCGGTCGAGACCGTGCGGGGCCTCGGGTACCGGTGGGGCGAGCTGTGATCACGGGCGCCGAGCGCGACCTCCTGCGGCGCACGAGCCGGCGACTCGCGATCCAGACGGGCCTCCTCGTGCTCGTGAGCCTGCTCGTGGTGGCGGCGGTCGTGCTGGTCGTCGTGACGCACGCGCTCGGCGAGGCGGACGACCGACGGCTGGAGTCGGCCGCGGCGTCGATCGACGACGTCGCCGACGCGGGCCCGGGGGTCTGGGTCGCCGTGGCCTCTCCGCGCGGAGTCGAGGTCTCGCCCGGGATGCCGTCCGGCCTTCCCGACCTCGACCTCGTCGAGCAGGTGGCCCGCACCGGGACGAGCACGCACGAGCGGGTTACGACGTCCGCGGGGACGTTCGAGGTGCTCACGGTAGGCCGGAGGGAGGGAGTCGTCCAAGCGGTCCTCGACCCGTCCGAGACGCGCGAGGAGCTCGCGCGCCTCCTCGCCGCGCTCGGCGTCGCGACGGCCGTGGGGGTCGTGCTCGCCACCGTCGGCGGCTGGTGGCTCGGGCGTCGCGCCGTCCTCCCGACCGCCCACGCCCTCGCGATGCAACGGCGCTTCGTGGCCGACGCGAGCCATGAGCTGCGGACCCCCCTCACCCTGCTCTCGACGCGCGCGCAGCTCCTGCGGCGCCGTCTCGAGCGACCGGGACCGGAGACGCCGGACCAGGTGGCGCGCGACGTCGACGGGCTCCTCGAGGACACGGCCGCGCTGAGCGACGTGCTCGACGACCTGCTGACGGCCGCGGACACGCGATCCGTGGACCTCGTCCCCGTCGACCTCCCCGCGCTGGCCGACGCCGTCGTGCGCTCGGCCGAGGCGCGCGCGGCGTCTCGCTCCGTCGCGCTGCGGCGCGCAGGGATGGACGAGCTCACGGTCGCGGGGGCGCCGGCGGCGCTGCGCCGCGCGCTCACCGCGCTCGTGGACAACGCGGTCGACCACGCGGCGCACGAGGTCGTCGTCACGGTGCGGCGCGCCGGGTCGGCCGCGCAAGCGCTCGTCGACGACGACGGACCCGGTCTGGGCGAGGACGCCGGAGACCTGTTCGCACGCTTCGCCTCCCGGCGCCCCGGTCCGGCCGTGGACGACGACGGCCGGCGCCACTACGGGCTCGGGCTCGCTCTCGTCGCGGAGGTCGCGGCGCAGCACGCCGGCACGGTGGCGGCGACGAACCGTCCCGACGCGCCGCACGGGGCTCGTCTCGTGCTCACGCTGCCGCTCGGCCCGCCGGCCCGTCGCTGACGACCGTCCCGTCCGGGAGGACGGCGAGCACGAGGGCGGCCCCCTGGTCCACCGCCCACGCGACCCCCTCCTCGCCCAGCGCGAGGACGCTCGTCGCGAGGACGTCGGCGGTCGTGAGGTCGGGCGCGACGACGGTCGCCGACAGGAGCCCGCGCGCGGCGGCACCCGTGCGCCCGTCCCACACGTGGAGACCGCGCTCGTACGTCCCCGACGTCGCCACCGCGCCGTCGTGCAGCTCGACCCGCGCCACGAGCTCGTCCGCGCGCAGCGGGGAGCGCACGCCCACCACCCAGGGCCGGCCAGGCTCCGGCCCGCCACGGACGGCGACGTCCCCGCCGGCGTTGAGGCACAGGTCGGAGAACCCCCGCGGCGACCAGCCGGTCCACCGCGCGCTGCGCGGCCCAGCCCTTGACGACGCCGTCGGTGTCCAGGGTGCCGTCCGGCCGGTGCACGTCGAACGCGCCCCCGCTCGCGACGCGTGCCGCCTCCGCGAGGTCGAGCACCTCGCGCAGGTCCCGGGAGGGCCGCACGACGAGCCCGCGCCGGTGGCGGGACAGCTCGCTGTCCGCGCGTCGCCCGCTGAACCGCGCGTCCGCGGCGTGGAGCACCGCGAACGCCGCGCGGACCGCGGCCCGCGCGCGCGCGTCGTCGGGCGCGCGCAGGTCCAGCGACATCGGCAGGCCCATGACCGTCTCCGTCCGGCGCACCGTCAGCCCCGCGCGTCGATCGCGGCCTGGAGGGACTCGCGGTAGCCCTCGGAGGTGTAGGTCGCCCCGGAGACGGTGTCGATGCGCGCGGACTGCGCCCGCACGGCCTCCTGCGCGAGGAGCGGCGTGGCGCGCGCGGAGACCTGGGAGCTCTCTCCCCCGCTGGGCGACCGCACGGTCTGCACCGCGTCGAGGTGCGTCCCGGTGAACGTCACCGCGACCTGCACCGGTCCGTACCGCGTCTGCACGACGGACCCCGTCACGGTCGCCCGCGTCGGGTCCGGCGTGCCGGTGCCCGGGCTCGCCGGGGACGTGCCCGGGTCCGCCGAGCCCGCGGTCGAGGGTGCCGGGGCGGCGTCGGGTCG
>NZ_JNBQ01000056.1 GCF_001019615.1 Cellulosimicrobium funkei
GGACCTTCGCGCAGGCGGCCTTCATCGGGACCGCCGTGTCGACGTCGTGCCGCAGGACTCCCCGCCCGTTCCGTCCCGTGTGACGTCGGAGCCGACGTGGGAAGATGGCCTGCGCAAACTCCACAACGAGAGGTAACCCTGGTGAACGACACCTCCCACGAGTCCGAGTCGGACCGCCCGTCGTCGGGCGGCGACCGTGGTGGACGCCGCGACGGTCGACAGGGCCCTTCCCGCGACGCGCGGGGTGCCGGCCGCAGCTCGTCCGGCGGCTCGACGTCGGGGGACGGCGACCGTCGTCGCAGCGGCGGGGACGCCGCTCGCCGCGGCTCGGGGGACTACCGCGGGCGCCAGGACGGCGGCTACCGCGGTCGCCCCGATGGTGCTCGCGCGCGCTCCGAGGGCGGTCGTCCTGACCGTGACGGTGCCCCGGGCCGTGACCGTCGTGCCGGCGACCGGACGGACCGTGACCGTCGCGAGGGCGATCGTCGGGACGGGGCACGCCGTGACGGTGGACGCCCGGCCGAGCGTCGTCCGTGGAGCTCGCGCGGTGAGGGCGCAGGCTCGTCGCGCCGCGAGTACGGCGAGGGGCGCGGTGACCGTCCCGGCCGTCGTGACGATCGGTCACCGGCGAGTGACGGGCGCGGTACCTCCGGGACGCGTGGCGCCGGGTACCAGCGGACGACGCGTCCGGGGGAGGGCGAGCGCGGTCGGTACGACCGCGACTCTGCCGACCGTCGCCGGGACGGGTCGGGTCCCCGTGACGAGCGCCGGGGCGGAGATCGCCGCGGGCACGCCCCGCGTGCGGGGGCGGGGCGCGAGCGGGACGGCTTCGACCGTCGCCCGGAGCCGCGCCACCCTGCCGGGCCGGCGATCCCTGACGAGGTGCAGATCTCTCAGCTCGACCGCGCGGCCCGGGGGCGGCTGCGGACGCTGAGCAAGGAGACGGCCGAGGTCGTCGGGCGTCACCTCGTCATGGCCGGGCGGCTCATCGACTCCGACCCGGAGCTCGCGTACGAGCACGCGCAAGCGGCCGTGCGCCGTGCGGGCCGGGTCGACGTCGCGCGCGAGGCCGCCGGTCTGACCGCCTACGCGACGGGGCGCTACGCGGAGGCGCTCCGTGAGCTGCGTACGGTGCGACGCCTCAACGGGTCCTCCGAGCACCTGCCGATCATGGCCGACTGCGAGCGCGGGCTCGGCCGCCCGGAGCGCGCGCTCGCCCTCGCGGCGTCGGAGGAGGCCGCGACCCTCGACGACGTCGGGCGTACCGAGCTCGCGATCGTCGTGAGCGGCGCGCGCGTCGACCTCGGCGAGCTGGACGCGGCTCTCGCCGCGCTCGAGCAGGTGCCCGCGATCGGGACACGAGGCGAGCTCGGCGCTCGGGTCCTGCAGGCGCGTGCGGCGGTGCTCGAGGTCGCGGGTCGGGACGATGAGGCTGCCGAGATCCTCGCAGGGATCGACGCGAGCCTGCTCGCGGCGGTGCTCGGCGAGGACGACGACGTCGTGGTCTACGACCTGACGGAGGAGGTCGACGAGGACGGCGACGCGGTCGCCGAACCCCTGGACGCCGAGGCCGCGCAGGCTCCGGACCACACGGCGTCGGCCGACGAGACGACCGAGTCGCAGGACGAGGAGCAGGGCGCGGGGCACGACGACTCGGAGTGGGCCTCCGCGCCGTCGGACGAGGCGGGCCGGTGAGCGCCGGGCTCCTCGGGAGCGACGTCGCGCTGGCCGACCGGTACGACCTCGCGCTCGTCGACCTCGACGGGGTCGCCTACCGCGGCCACGAGCCGATCGAGCACGCGTCGGAGGGCCTGACGACGGCGCGCGCCCGCGGCCTGCGTCTCGTGTTCGTCACGAACAACGCCTCTCGCGAGCCCGGGTCGGTGGCCGAGCAGCTCACGGGCCTCGACATCCCCACCTCGGCCGACGAGGTCATGACGGCGGCGCAGGCCGCGGCCGCGCTCCTGCGGACCCGCCTCGAGCCCGGTGCGCGCGTCCTCGTGGTCGGCGGGGCCGGTCTCGTGACGGCCGTCCACGACGCGGGCTTCGTCCTCGTGGAGTCCGCGGACGAGGAGCCCGACGCCGTGGCGCAGGGTTTCGCGCCCGAGCTGGGCTGGGCGCAGCTCGCCGAGGCCGCCTACGCCGTCCAACGGGGCGCGTGGCACGTCGCGAGCAACCTCGACCTGTCGCTGCCGACCGCGCGGGGCTTCGCGCCGGGCAACGGGTCCCTGGTCGGTGCCGTGCGCGCCGCGACGGGCGTGGAGCCTGACAGCGCGGGCAAGCCGTCGCCCACCATGTACCGGCTCGCGATCGAGCGCGCGGGGGCGCGGGCCCCGCTCGTCGTCGGGGACCGGCTCGACACGGACCTCGCGGGCGCCCGCGCGGGCGGTTACCCCGGCCTGCACGTCCTCACCGGCGTGAGCACGGCGCGGGACACGATCCTCGCGGAGCCGCACCTGCGCCCGCACTACGTGGGCGCCGACCTGCGCAGCCTCCTCGAGCCCCACCCGGTGCCCGTGCGCACGGACGCCGGCTGGTGGTCCTGCGGCGACAGCGCGGCGCGGGTCGACGACGGCGCGCTGCGCCTGGACGTGCGCGGGACCGCGACGGTCGACACGGTCCGGGCGGCGGCGGCCGCGTCCTGGGCGGCGGCCGACGCGGGGCTCCCCGTGGACCCGTCGACGGTCCCCGAGCTGCCCGTCGGGACCCACTGATCCCGACCGTCGTGCGGCGCGACGCGCCGCGTCTCGCGGGCCGCCGGACGTGCCCGTCCGTGGGACGCAACCGGTAGCGTGGTCCGGGATGCCCGGTCGCGGACCGGGCGACGCTCGTGCAGCCACCAGACAGGAGGAGGACATGACGGACGGTCCGCTGCGTCCGGTTCCCGGCCCGCCTCCTGGCGGACGACCGGAGCGTCCGGCGAACGGGCGGGACGGCGAGGAGCAGTCCGCGGTCGCCGACCTGCCCGGCAACCCGCTCGACGCCGCGCTCGGACGGCTCGACGGGCTGGAAGGGCTCGCCACCGCCGACCACGTGGGGGTGCTGGAGGCCGTGCACGACGCGCTGGTCGCCGAGCTCGCCCGCACGGAGGACTGAGCGTGGCGGAGCGCACCGGTGCCCGCCTCGACGGCGAGCTCGTCCGGCGTGGCCTCGCGAGGTCGCGTCGCCAGGCCGCCGAGCTCGTGGCCGCGGGCCGGGTGACGCGCGGCGGGTCCGTCGTGACCAAGCCGTCGACCGCCGTCGGGCCCCAGGACGTGCTCGCGGTGGCGCCGGACCCCGAGGATCCCGGCTACGCCTCGCGCGCCGCGTTCAAGCTCGCCGGGGTCCTCGACGCGCTGGACGCGCTGGACCCCGCGGGCGCGCCGCCGCGGCCCCCCGCCGTCGACGGCGCGCGGTGCCTCGACCTCGGGGCGTCGACCGGGGGCTTCACGGACGTCCTGCTGCGCCGGGGCGCGCGCGAGGTCGTGGCGGTGGACGTCGGCCACGACCAGCTCGTGCCGGCGCTGCGCGCCGACCCCAGGGTCCAGGTGCACGAGGGGCTCAACGTCCGCGACCTGGCACCCGAGCACGTCGGCGCCGTGCCCGACCTCGTCGTCGGCGACCTGTCGTTCATCTCGCTCGCGATGGTGCTGCCTGCCGTCGCGGGCGTCGTGGGCCCGGGCTCCGACCTGCTCCTGCTCGTCAAGCCGCAGTTCGAGGTCGGCCGGGAGCGCCTCGGGAGCGGCGGGGTCGTGCGCGACCCCGCCCTCCACGTCGAGGTCGTCGCCGCGGTCGCGCGGCACGCGGCCGTCGTCGGGCTGCGCCCGCTCGCCGTCGTGCCGAGCCCTCTGCCCGGACCGAGCGGGAACCGCGAGTACTTCTGGTGGCTGCGGGCCGGCGACCCCGGCCGCGCCGACGGCGCCGCGCTCGAGGACTCGGCGCTGGAGGACGCCGCGGCCGCGGCGGTGGCGTGGCAGCCCGCACCGGACGGCGGCCCGCCGCCGGTCGTGCTCGTCGCGCGGGCGGTGGCGGACGAGCCGAGCCCGACGCCCGACGCCGCGACGCCCGACCGACCCCTGACTGGAGGAGCACCGTGACGCGACGCGTGCTGATCGTGACCCACGGCGGCCGCCCCGAGGCGGTCGTCGCGCTGCACGAGGCGGTGACCGAGCTCGAGCGCGCCGGGTTCACCGTGACGCTGCACGACGACGACCTCGCGGAGAGGTTCGGCGACCACATGGCGCGCACGCGGGCGCGCGAGGGTGTCGCGGAGTCCGAGGTCGTCATGGTCCTCGGCGGCGACGGCACGATCCTGCGTGCCGCCGAGCTCACGCACGGGACCGGGGTGCCGCTGCTCGGCGTCAACCTCGGGCACGTGGGCTTCCTCGCCGAGAGCGAGCGCGAGGACCTGCGCGCCGCCGTGGGGCGGCTCGCGGCGTACGACTACACGGTCGAGGAGCGCACGATCGTCGAGGTGCGCGCCTACCTGCCCGGCGAGCCGGAGCCCCTCGTGGGGTGGGCGCTCAACGAGGCGACGGTCGAGAAGGCGCAGCGCGAGCGCATGATCGAGGTCGTGCTCGGGGTCGACGGCCGCCCGCTGTCGTCGTTCGGGTGCGACGGCGTCGTGACGGCGACCGCGACCGGCTCGACGGCGCACGCGTTCTCGGCGGGCGGGCCGGTGATGTGGCCGGACGTCGACGCGGTGCTCGTCGTCCCGCTCGCGGCCCACGCGCTGTTCGCCCGCCCGCTCGTCGTGGGCCCGCGCTCCACGATCACGGTCGACGTGCTCGCCGACTCGGCGTCGTCAGGCGTGCTCACGTGCGACGGCCGCCGGCGCATCGACCTGCCCAACGGGTCGCGGGTCGAGGTCCGGCGCTCCGACACGCCGCTGCGCCTCGCGCGGCTCAGCACGGCGCCGTTCACGGACCGGCTGGTGTCCAAGTTCTCGCTCCCCGTGGTCGGGTGGCGAGAGCGCGCGGCGAGCGTGGCCGCGACGGCGGGCACGACGGCGGAGCGCGCCGCGGCGGCGGGGGCGAGCAGGGCGCCGGAGGACCAGGACGTCACGGACGAGGAGGAGTGAGCGTGCTCGAGGAGATCGCGATCGAGAACCTCGGCGTCATCCGGTCGGCCCGCGTCCCGGTCGGGGCCGGACTGACCGTGATCACGGGCGAGACGGGCGCAGGCAAGACCATGGTGCTCACCGGGCTCGGGCTGCTCATGGGTGGCAAGGCGGACCCGGCGACGGTGCGCCCGGGCGCCTCGAGCGCCGTCGTCGAGGGGCGCGTGCGTGTCACCGACCGGCCGGCGGTCGCGCAGCGGGTCGACGACGCGGGCGGCCAGGTGGACGACGACGGCACGGTCGTCATCCTGCGCACGGTCGCCGCAGAGGGCCGCTCGCGCGCGCACCTCGGCGGGCGCAGCGTCCCGCAGGGCGTGCTCGCGGAGATTGCCGACGACCTCGTGACGGTCCACGGGCAGTCCGACCAGCTCCGGCTGCGGACCGCGAGCCGGCAGCGCGTCGCGCTCGACGCGTTCGCCGGGCCGTCGCACGCCGAGCTGCTGGCGCAGTACCGCGACGCGTGGACCGAGCGGACCGCGCTGCAGGCGGAGATCGACGACATCGAGACGCGCGCCGGCGAACGAGCCCGGGAGGCGGAGCTGCTGCGCCTGGGGCTCGCGGAGGTCGAGCGCGTCGCGCCCCAGCCGGGCGAGGACGTGGAGCTCACGGCGCTCGTGGCGCGGCTCGGGAACGTCGAGGAGCTGCGGGTCGCTGCCCAGCTCGCGCACGACGCCGTGGCCGGCGACGAGGCCGCCGAGCCGCAGGAGAACGCGGTCGTCTCGGTCGACCGGGCGCGCCGCGCGCTCGAGTCCGTGGCCGGGACGGACCCCGCGCTCGCGCGGCTCGCCGAGCGGCTCGCGGAGGTGGGCTACGTGCTCGCCGACGTCGCCACGGAGATCTCGGGCTACGTCGAGGACCTCGCGGCCGACCCCGCCGGGCTCGAGAGCGCGCACGCACGCCTCGCCGAGCTCGGCACGCTGACGCGCAGCTACGGCGAGACGGTCGACGACGTGCTCGCCTGGGCGAGCGACGCCGGGCTGCGGCTCCTCGACCTGGACGACGGCGGCGAGCGGCTCCACGCGTCGATCGCGCGCCGCGACGAGCTCGACGGGGAGCTGGACCGCCTCGGGACGGCGATCACGGCCTCGCGCGAGCGCGCCGCCGCCGAGCTCGCCACCGCGGTGACCGACGAGCTGCGCGGGCTGGCCATGGGCGGCGCGAGCCTCGTGGTCGACGTCGAGCGGGCCGAGGAGCCCGGCCCGTGGGGCGTCGACGTCGTGACCTTCTCGCTCGTCGCGCACGCGGGCGCGCCGGCCCGGCCGCTCGGCAAGGGCGCATCGGGTGGTGAGCTCTCGCGCGTGATGCTCGCGATCGAGGTCGCGCTCGCGACGGCCGCCGTGGACGGCACCGGCCAGGTGCTCCCGACGTTCGTCTTCGACGAGGTCGACGCCGGGGTCGGTGGCAAGGCGGCGGTCGAGGTCGGGCGCCGGCTCGCGTCGCTCGCGCGGCGCACGCAGGTCGTCGTCGTCACCCATCTCGCGCAGGTCGCGGCGTTCGCCGACGTCCAGCTCGTGGTGACGAAGTCGTCCGGCGCCGGTCCGGGGGACGGGTCCGACGCCGCTGACGCCTCAGCGGTCACGGTCACGGGTGTGCGCGAGGTCACGGGGGACGAGCGGGTCCGCGAGCTCGCGCGGATGCTCTCCGGCCAGGAGGACTCGGACGCGGCCCGCCGCCACGCGGTGGAGCTTCTGGAGTCCTCGGTCGTGGGACGATAGGCCACGATGAGACTCACTCTGCGCAAAGCCTCCCTGCCGGAGGCCGGGTCCGGCACGCTCGGCCCGGCCAAGGTCGACGCGCGCACCAAGGCGCTCACCAAGCGGCTCCAGCCCGGCGACGTCGCGGTGATCGACCACGTCGACATCGACCGCGTCGCCGCCGACGCCCTCGTGGCGGCCAAGCCGTCTGCCGTCCTCAACGCCGCGAAGTCCGTCTCGGGGCGCTACCCGAACCTCGGCCCCGACGTCCTCGTCGAGGCGGGGATCGTCCTGGTCGACGACCTCGGCCCGGCGATCATGGCCGTCCCCGAGGGCCGGGAGCTCCGGCTCGACGGCGGCAAGGTCTACCTGGGCGACGACCTCGTGGCGGAGGGCGTCCTCCAGAGCGAGGAGACGGTCGCGCGCAGCCTCGAGGAGGCGCGCGCCAACCTCTCGGTCGAGATCGAGTCGTTCGCCGAGAACACGATGAACTACCTGCGGCGCGAGCGCGACCTGCTGCTCGACGGCGTCGGCGTCCCTGACATCCGCACGCCGATCGACGGGCGGCAGGTGCTCATCGTGGTGCGCGGCTACCACTACCGCGAGGACCTCGCGACGCTGCGCCCCTACATCACGGAGTACCGGCCGGTCCTCATCGGCGTGGACGGCGGCGCGGACGCGATCCTCGACGCCGGCTGGAAGCCGGACATGATCGTCGGCGACATGGACTCGGTGTCCGACCGCGCGCTGAGCAGCGGCGCCGAGGTCGTGGTGCACGCGTACCGCGACGGCAAGGCGCCAGGGCTGGAGCGCGTCCAGGAGCTCGGCGTCGAGCCGGTCGTGTTCCCGGCGACGGGCACGAGCGAGGACATCGCGATGCTCCTCGCGGACGACAAGGGCGCCGAGGTCATCGTCGCCGTCGGGACGCACGCCACCCTCGTCGAGTTCCTCGACAAGGGCCGCGCGGGGATGGCGAGCACGTTCCTCACGCGGCTGCGCGTCGGCGGCAAGCTCGTCGACGCGAAGGGCGTCTCGCGCCTGTACCGGCACCGGATCTCCAACCTCCAGCTCTGGCTCCTGTCGATCGCGGGGCTCCTCGCCGTCGTCGCGGCGCTGTGGTCGACGGCGGCGGGCCAGACGTTCTTCGGGATCGTGGGCGCCCGGTTCGACGACCTGTGGTCGTGGATCGGGTCGCTCTTCGCGGGCGGCGGCTGACCCCGACCGGGCCGTCGGCGCCGTCGGCCCCGCGCCGGTCGCTCGCGACCGCCCGACCTGCGCTCCCGCGCACCCTGACCTTGCCAGCACGCAGCAGCTCGAACCGAAGGACACCACCGCACAGTGATCGACTTCAGGTACCACATCGTCTCGTTGATCTCGGTCTTCCTGGCCCTGGCCGTCGGGATCATCCTCGGCGCCGGTCCGCTCCAGGGCGCGATCGGCGACCAGCTCACCGGGCAGGTGGAGCAGCTGCGCACCGAGCGCAACGAGCTGCGCGACCAGCTCGACGAGGCGAACGTGACGCTCGGCGACGACTCGCGGTACATCGAGGCGGCAGGGCCGCAGCTCGTGGCCGGGTCGCTCCAGGACCGTCGCGTCGCCGTCGTCGACCTGGACGGGGCGGACAACGAGCGGGACGACGCGATCGCCGAGCAGCTCGAGACGGCCGGCGCGTCGGTCGTCGGCCACGTCCGCCTGACGGACTCGTGGACGAGCCAGGACGAGGAGAGCGCGCGCCAGACGGTGGCCGAGGGCCTCGGGGAGAAGCTGGGCGAGGTCCCGCAGGACGCGACGCCCGAGCAGCGGCTCGCCCGCGCGCTCGCGCTCTCGCTCACCGGTGCCGCTCCGACGAGCTCCGAGGAGCGCAGCCCGGAGGCGATCGAGCTCGAGGCGCTCCTGGAGCGCTTCGCGCTCGTGGACATCGTGTCCGAGCAGACCCTCCCGGCGGACGTCGTCCTGCTGCTGAGCGGTCCGGCACCTGAGCAGGCCGCCCCGGCGGCGGAGGGCGAGGAGGCGCCCGCGCCGGACACGTACGTCGTCGACATCGAGGTCCAGGTGGCCGTCGCCGCGCAGGAGGTCGCCGAGGCGGCGCTCGTCGCCGGCCCGACCGCGGTGAGCGGCGACGTGGTGTCGACCATCCGGGCGAACGACGACCTCGCCGCGTCGCTCTCCACCGTGAGCGGGATCGAGGCGGAGCCGGGCCGGATCAACGTCCCGCTCGCCCTCGCGGCGCGCATCGCGGACCAGGTCGGGCAGTTCGGGTTCGAGGAGAGCGCGACGGCGGTCCTCCCGCCGGCCGTCGAGCTCCCGCCGGTGACGCGCACGACGTCCTCCGACGCGGGCGCCCAGGACGCCGCGGCGGGCGACACCGCGGGCGGTACCGCGAACGACGGTGCCGCCGAGGTCGAGCAGACCGCCGGCGCGGGGGAGGGCTGACGTGGCGCGCGCGCTGCGCACCCTCGCCGCGGCCGGGTTCGCCGCCGTCGTGACCGCGACGGCGCGGCGCGCGGGGGCGTCGCGCCCGCCGGGCGGCGCCGGTCGCTGGACGCGCGCCAACCACCGCGGCGAGCCGATCAGCCTGCTCGAGGGCCCGGCGGTCGCGGCCGGCCTCGTCGCCGGGACGCTCGCGGCGGGGGGGGACGCCCGCACGCGCGGCGCGGTCGCCCTCGCGACGGCGAGCGCGGGCGCGTTCGGACTCGTCGACGACCTCGCGGAGGACACGTCGACCCGGACGAAGGGCCTGCGCGGGCACCTCGGCGCGCTCGCCGAGGGCCGCGTGACGACGGGCGCCATGAAGATCCTCGGGATCAGCGGCGTCTCGCTCGTCGCGGCGGCGATCGGGACGCGGCGCACGGGCGGGGCGTTCGGCCACCTCGTGGACGTCGGCGTGAACGGCGCGCTCATGGCCGGCACGGCCAACCTGCTCAACCTCCTCGACCTGCGCCCGGGCCGAGCGCTCAAGGCCGCAGGGGTGGCGTCCCTGCCCTACCTCGGCACCTCCGCGGCCCCGACGACGGGCGCGGTCCTCGGGGCGGCCGCCGCCGCGGCGCCGGGGGACCTGGGCGAGCGCGACATGCTCGGCGACTGCGGCGCGAACGCGCTCGGCGCCGCGCTCGGCTCGCAGGTGGCGTTCGCGGCGCCCCGCTCGGTGCGCTGGCTCGCGCTCGCGGGCGTGGTCGGTCTGACCCTGGCGAGCGAGAAGGTGAGCTTCTCGACGGTCATCGAGGGCAACGACGTGCTGCGGCGCGTGGACACGTGGGGCCGGCGCCCGGCGTGAGCGCGCGGGCGGGGCGGCTGCGCGCCGCCACGGGCACCCTGGCGGGCGCCGCCGCGATGATCACGCTCGTGACGATCGCGAGCCGGCTCGTCGGCTTCGCGCGGTCGCTCGTCCAGTCCGCTGCGGTCGGCACCGAGGGTGTCGGGTCGGCGTACACCGCGGCGAACCTCCTGCCGAACGTCCTGTTCGAGGTCGCGGCGGGAGGGGCGCTCGCCGGGTCGGTCGTGCCGCTGCTCGCCGGACCCATCGCCCGACGAGCGGGCGCCGACGTCTCGCGCATCGCCTCGGCGCTGCTCGGGTGGACGCTCGTCGCGCTCGTCCCGCTCGGTGGGCTGCTCGCGCTCCTCGCGCAGCCGATCGCCGGCCTCCTCATGCGCGAGCACCCCGAGCTCGTCGACGTCACGGCGACCTTCGTGCGCGTGTTCGCCCTCCAGGTGCCGCTCTACGGGCTCGCGGTCGTGCTCGGGAGCGTCCTGCAGGCGCACAAGCGCTTCTTCTGGCAGGCGTTCTCGCCGCTCCTGTCGAGCCTCGCGGTCATCGCGGTCTTCCTCGTGTTCGCGGGGCTCGCCGACGGCAACCAGAACGACGTCGCCGCGCTCTCGGAGGAGGCCATCGCCTGGCTCGGCTGGGGCACGACGGCGGGCGTGGCGGTCCTCGCGCTGCCGCTCGTCCTCCCGGTGCACCGGCTGGGCGTCCGGCTGCGGCCCACCCTGCGCTTCCCCGGCGGTGAAGGAGCGCGCGCCCGCAACCTCGCGTTCGCGGGGATCGGGGCGCTCGTCGCGCAGCAGCTCTCGGTCCTCGCGATCCTGGGCGCGTCCTACCGGTTCGGGCCCGAGCAGACCTTCCCGACGTACTGGTACGCGCAGCAGGTGTATCTGTTGCCCTACGCGGTGCTGGCGTTCCCGCTCGCGACGAGTGCCTTCCCGCGCCTCGCCGAGCACGTCGCGCACGCGCGCCACGACGCGTACCGGCGCCTCCTCGCGACCACGACGCGCACGCTGGTCGTCGTGGCCGGCCTGGGCGCCGCGGCGCTGATCGCCGCGTCCGCGGCGGTCGAGGCGGTGTTCGCCCGTATCGCGACGGGCTCGGTCGAAGGACTCGGTGGTGCGGTCGCGGCCATGGCGGTCGGGATCGTCGGATTCTCGCTGATCCTGCACCTCTCGCGCGCGCTGTACACGATCGACCACCAGCGCGTCGCGGTCGTCGCGACCGCCGCGGGGTGGCTCGTGGTGGCCGCGACCGCCTACGTCCTGCCGGCCGTGACCGGTGTCCGCGACCAGGCGGGGGTGCTGCTCCAGCTCGGGCTCGCGACCGCCGTCGGGATGTCGGTCGCGGGAGCCGGGCTCCTCGTCGCGACGCGACGGTACGCCGGTCCGGAGGCGACGCACGGCGTGCCGCGGACCCTCGTCGTCGTCGCGGTGGGCGTCGCCCTCGGTGCGCTGGCGGGCTCGGCGGTCTCCGGCGCGCTCCTGCCCGACGGCGCGGGCTGGCTGCCCGCGGTCGGGGTCGGGGTGCTCGCCGCCGTCGTGGCGGGCGTGGTCGTCGTCGCGGTGTCGCTCGCGGGGGACCGCGCGGCCCTGCTCGGCGTCCTGCGTCGTGGGCGGACGAGCGGCGCACCCGACGACGACCCGATCCGGTAGCCGTCCGGCAGCGCCCGCCCGGGACGTGGTGCGTCGCACTGCTGGGTCCGCGTGCCGTCGTCGGGCACGCTGTTAGGATGGAGTTCCGTGGCAGACCTCCTGAACCGGCCCTCCTCCCGCCTCAACGCCTCGGGCGCACGCACCGAGCACCGCACCGCGCACGTCTTCGTCACCGGCGGCGTCGCCTCCTCGCTCGGCAAGGGCCTCACGGCATCCAGCCTCGGTCGTCTGCTCCGCTCGCGCGGCCTGCGGGTCACCATGCAGAAGCTCGACCCGTACCTCAACGTCGATCCCGGGACGATGAACCCGTTCCAGCACGGCGAGGTGTTCGTCACCGAGGACGGTGCCGAGACGGACCTCGACATCGGCCACTACGAGCGCTTCCTCGACGTCGACCTCGAGGCGACCGCGAACGTCACGACCGGGCAGGTCTACTCCCAGGTCATCGCGCGCGAGCGGCGCGGCGAGTACCTCGGCGACACGGTCCAGGTCATCCCGCACATCACCGACGAGATCAAGTCGCGCATGCGTGCCCAGGCCGGTGAGGACGTCGACGTCATCATCACCGAGATCGGCGGCACGGTCGGCGACATCGAGTCCCAGCCGTTCCTCGAGGCCGCGCGCCAGGTGCGCCACGAGCTCGGCCGTGACGACGTCTTCTTCCTCCACGTCTCGCTCGTGCCGTACATCGGCCCGTCCGGCGAGCTCAAGACGAAGCCGACGCAGCACTCGGTCGCGGCGCTCCGCTCGATCGGTATCCAGCCCGACGCGATCGTGCTCCGCGCGGACCGCGTGGTCCCCGAGCCGGTCAAGCGCAAGATCGCGCTCATGTGCGACGTCGACAACGAGGCCGTCGTCAACGCGGTCGACGCGCCGAGCATCTACGACATCCCGCGCGTGCTGCACTCCGAGGGCCTCGACGCGTACGTCGTGCGCCGCCTCGGCCTGCCGTTCCACGACGTCGACTGGGACGGCTGGAGCCAGCTCCTCGAGCGCGTGCACCAGCCCGCCCACCGCGTCGAGGTCGCGCTCGTCGGCAAGTACATCGACCTGCCCGACGCGTACCTCTCCGTCACGGAGGCGCTGCGCGCCGGCGGGTTCGCGAACGACGCGAAGGTCACCATCCGCTGGGTCGCCTCCGACGAGTGCCAGACGCCCGAGGGCGCCGACGACGCGCTGCACGGCGTCGACGCCGTCCTGGTGCCGGGCGGGTTCGGGGTGCGCGGCATCGAGGGCAAGCTCGGCGCGCTGCGCTGGGCGCGCGAGAACAAGGTCCCCACGCTCGGGATCTGCCTCGGCCTCCAGTCGATGGTCATCGAGTACGCGCGCAACGTGCTCGGCATCGACGACGCGTCGTCGACCGAGTTCGACCCCGGCACGTCCCACCCCGTCATCGCGACGATGGAGGAGCAGCTCGCGATCGTCGGCGGCGACGGCGACCTGGGCGGCACGATGCGCCTCGGGTCGTACGAGGCCGCGCTGGCACCGGGCTCGGTCGTCGCCAAGACCTACGGGTCGGAGCGCGTCTCCGAGCGGCACCGCCACCGCTACGAGGTGAACAACTCCTACCGCAAGCAGCTCGAGGAGGCGGGGCTCGTCATCAGCGGGACGTCGCCCGACTCGTCGCTCGTCGAGTTCGTCGAGCTCCCCGCGGACGTGCACCCGTACTACGTGAGCACGCAGGCGCACCCGGAGTTCAAGTCGCGCCCGACGCGCTCGCACCCGCTGTTCACCGGCCTCATCGGCGCCGCGCTCGAGAACCAGGCGGACTGAGTGGGCACGGTGGCGGGCGCTCCGTCGCCCGCGGAGCGCCCCACGGTCGACGCGCTCGCGCCGCGCCCCGTCGTCGAGACGTCGGTCGTGCACCACGGTCGTGTCTTCGACCTCCGCTCCGACGTCGTCGAGCTCGACGACGGGCGCGTCACGCGGGAGTACCTCGACCACCCGGGCGCCGTGGCGATCGTCGCGCTGGACGACGACGAGCGCGTGCTCCTGCTGCGTCAGTACCGCCACCCGGTGCGGCGCGAGCTGTGGGAGGTGCCGGCGGGCCTCCTCGACGTCGTCGGGGAGGACGCGCGGCTCGCCGCGGCCCGCGAGCTCGCCGAGGAGGCCGACCTGCAGGCCGCGCGCTGGGACGTCCTCGTCGACTACTTCACGACGCCGGGCGGTTCCAACGAGGCGCTGCGCGTCTTCCTCGCGCGCGACCTCTCGCCCGTCCCCGACGACGAGCGGTTCGCCCGCGAGGCCGAGGAGCTCGACATGGAGCTGCGGTGGGTGCCGCTCGACGAGGCGCTGCGTGGCGTCCTCGCGGGCGAGCTGCACAACCCGTCCGCCGTGGTCGGGATCCTCGCCGCCGCCGCGTCGCGCGCGGACGGCTGGGCGTCGCTGCGTCCGGCCGACGCGCCGTGGCCGGAGCGCCGCGGCGGCTGACAGTCCGGGGCCGACGGCCGGTGCACCGGTTCGGGTAGCGTCCGAGGGCGTGGGCTCACCTCTTCCCGACCTCGTCCCCGTCCCGGCCGGCCGGTTGGACCTCGTCGACGCGCGCACCCGCGAGTCACGCTCCGTCGTGCTGGAGCCGTTCCACGTCGCTCGCACCCCGGTGACCGTCGGGCAGCACCGAGCCGTCCTCGCCGCCGACCCCCTCCGCCCGCGTCCTGAGGGCGGCCTGTCGGCCATTTTCGACGACGTCCCCGTGCACGGGGTGACGTGGTTCGAGGCGGTGCTGTGGTGCAACGCGGCATCCCGGGTGGCGGGCCTGGACCCCGCGTACCGGGTCGAGGGCCGGGGCGTGCGCTGGGACGTGCGCTCCGCGGGGTACCGGCTCCCGACCGAGGCCGAGTGGGAGCACGCCTGCCGCGGCGGGACGAGCGGCCCCCGGTACGGCCCGGTCGGGGCCGTCGCGTGGACCGCGGACGACGGCGGCGACGGTCCCCGGCCCGTGGCCGGCCGGCTCCCGAACGCGTTCGGCCTCCACGACACGCTCGGCAACGTCTGGGAGTGGTGCTGGGACTACGCCGACACGGCGCGCTACGGCGAGTACCGGAGCCTGCGGGGCGGAGGCTGGGCCGACCGGCCCTGGAACGTGCGCGCGGGCGTGCGCCGCGGCAGCGCGCCCGACGCACGGATCGAGGACGTCGGGCTCCGGGTCGCGCAGGGTGCCGTGGGCGAGCCAGGCGTCCCCGCGGCCCAGGGCTGGTCGGACGCGGCGGACCGTGCCCGGGCGCAGGTCCCCGGCCTCCTGCCGCTCGGGTGGACGCCGTTGACCTTCCCCACCGCCGCCGCCGCAGATGCCGACGAGGCCCCGGCCGTCGGTGCCGAGGACTAGGGTCAGACGACGTGCCCGCACCCGACGCCCCGACCCCGCCGGGAGACGCGCTCGTCCGCGTCCTCGGCCCGGTGCGGGTACCCGGACCCGACGGCGCGCCCGTCGCCCCGCGCGGGTC
>NZ_JNBQ01000057.1 GCF_001019615.1 Cellulosimicrobium funkei
CTGCCTCGACGGTGAGCGGGGTCTCCGCCTCGGTGGAGGTGGTGTCGTCGATGCCGACGACGGTGTAGTCGCCGGGGGTGGTGCCCGCGGGGACGGTGATCGGGCTGGTGAAGTTCCCGTCGCCGTCGGTCGGGACGTCCTCGACGGTCGCGATGACGGTCCCGCTCTCGTCGCGGATCTCGACGGTGACGGTCGAGTCGGGGGTGTAGCCGGTGCCGTCGACGGTCACGTCGTCGCCGGGGTTCGCGGTGGTCGGGTCGACCGTCACGGAGGGCGTGAGCGCCGCCGCCGTCACGGCGAGAGCGGTCTCGGCCTCGGTGGAGGTCGTGTCGTCGATGCCGACGACGACGTAGTCACCGGGTGCGGTGCCGACCGGGACGGTGATCGGCGTCGTGAAGCCGCCCTCACCGTCGGTGGCAACGTCGGTCAGTGTCGCGACGACCGCTCCGGTCGTGTCCCGGATCTCGACGGTCACGGTGGCGTCGGGCGTGTAGCCCGTGCCGGTGACGCTCGTCGCGGTGCCTGCCGGGACGGTCGTCGGGTCGACGGTCACCGCGGGGGTGATCGCCGCGACCGTCGAGCCGCGGACGGTCGCGGAGGCGAGGTGGAGCTCCGCGAGCCCGGTGCCCGTCCCGACCTCGAGGATCGACAGGGTCAGCGCCCGCTGCGTGAACGTGGCGTCGGCGACGGACGGCTCGGGCTCCTGGACGTTGACGACCAGGCTCACGACCTCCGTGAGGATCTCGAACACCGGCGAGAGCGCGGTGAGGACGGGGCCGGTGACCTGCGACGTGATCGTCCCGGCGAGCGTGCTCACCAGACCGGTCCCCTCGGCGAAGAGCACGGTGTCGAGCGGACCCGCCAGGGCGTTGACGAGGTCGCCCAGCGGGAGCGTGAGCGGCAGGCCCGAGAGCGCGATGGTGATGGTGGCGTCGGCGGGGTCGACCGTCCCGTCGACCACGTCGCCGACGGTCGTGCCGAGGTCGATGCTCAGGTTCAGCAGGTCGGGTGCGAGCGGGATCGGGTTGTCGACCACGGCCTCGACCGTCAGCGTCAGGCTCGCGGCGTGCAGAGCCGTGTCGACCGCCTCGACGAGCGCCGTCGTGAGATCGTCGAGGGCCGCGCTGAGCCCGTCGAGGATCGCGTTGATCGCGGCGTCGTCGAGGACCTCGGTGTTGGGGTCGAACCCGTTGAGCGAGCCGGTGCCGCCGAGGATCGTGTCGAGGTCGACCGTGACGGTCCCGTCGCCGACGTTGACCACGACGCCCTCGTCGCCGAAGTCCTGGTCGAGCACGGGCGCCAGCGCGCTGTCGAGGTCGACGTCGATCGCGACGGTCGGCTCCAGGTCGCCGCCGAGGATCTCGAGGACGTCGGCGAGCGCGCCGATCGAGTTCAGCGCCTGGGCGAGCAGCCCGTCGGTCCCGACGAGCTGGCCGACGGCGCCGTCCACGAGCGGGACGACCTCGTCGTCGACCGCCGTGGCGATGTCGGAGACGGCCGGGCTGTCGAGCGTGAGGGTCGCGCCGGCGATCTGGTAGTCGCCGGTCGGCGCGGCCCCACCGGTCGCCGCCGCCGTCGCTGACAGCGCCCCGAGCGACAGGTCGAGGTCAGCGACGACCGACTCGAAGCCGGGCCCGAGGAGCTGCGTGAGGTTGAGCTGTGCGTCGGACGGGAACTCCTCGCTGCCGCCGACGGAGATCGCGCCCTGGTCCGAGACGGCGCCCGACGCGGCACGTGCGGAGCCGTCGTCGTTCGCCTCGCCGTACTGGTTGACCGCACCGAGCTGGAGGATCCCGTTCGGCCCCAGCAGCTGGAGGGTGCCCGTCAGGTCGATCCCGAGAGACTGGAAGACGGAGGCGGCCAGCGGGTTCGTGACGACGGGGTTCGCCCCCGAGGGGTTCTCGGCCACGGCCCCCTCGAGCGCCGCGATCGTCGCGAGGTCGAGCCCGGCCACGGTGCCGCTGAGGAACTGCCCGCTGCCCTCGGAGTCGTCGGTCGGTGCCGCCGTCGCGGCGATCCCGCCCGCGAACGTCAGCGCGCCGACGACGCTCCCGACGGCCGCGAGCGCCGTCGCCCGCCTCCAGCGGGGTGGTGCCTGGGTGGAGAGATGTCTCGCCGTTCGGGTCACGTGCCTGTCCTTCCGCTCGCCTGCCTCGAGGTCGTGATGTGGCAGGCGCCACATCACGCCCACAGGGTCGGCGACGGGACGGAGGCGTGCTCGACGGGCGACAGGGGGCGCGGGGTGAAACCCGACGAGCGGCAGCAAGGCAGGGGACTGCGTCTGGCTTTGGGCTGGCTTGTCCGGACAAAAGGGATGGGTGAAATCGCAACGATCTGGACGATCGTCCATCTCAGGAGCCGAGACCTCGGCGTCCGGATCGTCCGGCCTCCGACGCACGCGAGCCCCGGGACGACGGCCGCTCGGCCGTCGCCCCGGGGCTCGAGGAAAGGCTGGTCAGACGCTCGCGACCGCGAGCGCGACGTTGTGGCCGCCGAACCCGAACGAGTTGTTCACCGCGACGATGTCGCCCTCCGGCAGCGGAGCCGGGGTGTCGCGCACGAGCGGAACCTGGAGCTCCGGGTCGGGGTTCGCGACGTTGATCGTCGGGGGAGCGAGGCGCTCGGCGACGGCCTTGATGGTGAAGATCGACTCGAGCGCGCCCGCGCCGCCCAGGAGGTGGCCGGTCATCGACTTGGTGGCCGAGAGGAGCACGTGGTCCGTCTCGGAGCCCAGGAGCGAGCGGATCGAACGGGTCTCGGTGAGGTCGCCCACCTTGGTCGAGGTCGCGTGCGCGTTGACGTGCACGACGTCGCGGCCGGTCACGCCGGCCTCCTCGATCGCCCGGCGCATCGCGGCGACCTGGCCACGGCCCTCCGGGTCCGGGGAGGTGATGTGGTAGGCGTCGGCGGAGAGGCCGACACCCGCGAGCCGCGCGTACACGCGCGCGCCGCGTGCGGCGGCGTGCTCGGCGCTCTCCAGGACGACGACGCCCGAGCCCTCGCCGATGACGAAGCCGTCGCGGTCGACGTCGTAGGGGCGCGACGCGCCCTGCGGGTCGTCGTTGCGCAGCGAGAGCGTGCGCGAGGCGGCGAAGGCCGCGATGGGCATGGGGTGGATCGTCGCCTCGGTGCCGCCCGCGACGACGATGTCCGCCCGGCCCGCGCGGATCATGTCGACGCCGTAGCCGATCGCCTCGGCGCCGGACGCGCACGCCGAGACGAGCGCGTGGGCGCCCGCGCGGGCGCCGAGCTCGAGCGACACGTACGCGGTGGGGGAGTTGGGCATGAGCATCGGCACGGTCATCGGGAGCATGCGGCGGGCGCCGCGCTCGCGCAGCGTGTCCCAGCCGTCGAGCGTGGTCCAGATGCCGCCGATGCCGGACGACACGACCGTGCCGAGCCGGTCGCCGTCGACCTCGGGGCTGCCCGCGTCGGCCCACGCCTCGCGCGCCGCGATGATGGCGTACTGCGTCGAGGGGTCCATGCGCTTGATCTCGGGTCGCGCCAGGACCTCGGCGGGGTCCACCTTGAGGGTCGCGGCGAAGGTCACCGGGATCTCGTAGCGCTCCGCCCAGTCGTTGTCGAGGGTGCGGGCGCCGGACTCGCCGGCGAGCGCCGCGGCCCAGGTCGAGGGCACGTCGCCGCCGAGCGGCGTGGTGGCGCCGAGGCCGGTGACGACGACTTCAGTAGCGGCGGACATGGTGCTCCTCGGGTGGGGTGAGGCGGGGGCGGGAGGACGGGCGGGCCGGCGCGGGTGACGCCGACCCGCCCGCAGGCCTGCGGGGCAGGCGGGGCGTGCTCAGGCCTGGGCGCCCGTGATGAAGGACACGGCGTCGCCGACCGTCGTGAGGTTCTTGACCTCGTCGTCCGGGATGCGGACCCCGAACTTGTCCTCGGCGTGCGTGACGATCGTCATCATCGACAGCGAGTCGATGTCGAGGTCGTCGGTGAAGGACTTCTCGAGCGCGACGGCGTCGGTCGGCAGACCCGTCTCCTCGGCGACGATCTCGGCGAGGCCGGCGAGGACTTCCTGCTCGGTGTAAGCCATGGTTTCTCCTTGTCGTGGGGCCGGCGGCGACCGGTCCCGGTGGCGGTGCCCGGTGGGTGTCCCGGGCGGTACAGCGGTAGACGGTGCGTGCGACGGACGGGTCCGCCGACGGCGTGGGTCCTCCCGCGGCGGGGAGGGCGGCCGTCCGTCCAGGGTGATTCTCCCCTACGGCAGGACGACCACCTGCGCCGCGTAGACCAGCCCGGCGCCGAACCCGATCTGGAGCGCGAGGTCGCCGGAGCGGACCTGGCCCTCGTCGAGCAGACGCCGCGTGGCGAGCGGGATCGAGGCGGCCGACGTGTTGCCGGTCTCCGCGATGTCGCGGGCCACCGCGACGGTGTCGGGGAGCTGGAGCTGCTTGATCATCTGGTCGATGATGCGCATGTTGGCCTGGTGCGGCACGAACGCGCCGATGTCGCCGGGGGCGACCCCGGCCTCGGCCATGGCCTTGGCCGCGACGGGCGCCATCTGGAACGCTGCCCACTTGAACACGCTCTGCCCGTCCTGGCGCAGCGTGGGCCAGCCGAGCGAGGGGTCCTCGCGCAGGTCCGACCACGCGTGCGTCTGGCGGATGGCCTGCGCCTTGCCGCCGTCGGAGCCCCACACCGTCGGGCCGATGCCCGGGGTGTCGGACGGTCCGACGATCGCGGCGCCGGCGCCGTCGCCCAGGAGGAACGAGATCGACCGGTCCGTCGGGTCGATGAAGTCGCTCATCTTCTCGGCGCCGACGACGAGCACGTGCGTGGCGATGCCCGCGCGCACGAGCGCGTCGGCCTGCGCGATCGCATAGGCGTAGCCCGCGCACGCGGCCGAGACGTCGAACGCGGCGGCGGGCGTGGCCCCCAGGCGCTCGGCGAGCACCGCGGCGGCCGCGGGCGTCTGGTGGAAGTACGTGACCGTGGAGACGATGACGGCGTCGACGTCGGCACCCTGGAGCCCCGCGCGGGCGAGGGCGTCGCGCGCCGCCGCCTCGGACAGGTCGAGCACGTCGACGTCGGCCCCGGCGCGGCGGCGCGTGACGATGCCGGTGCGCTGGCGGATCCACTCGTCCGACGAGTCGATCGGACCGGCGATGTCGTCGTTCGTGACGACGTTCTCGCCCCGCACACCGCCGATCGCGAGGATCCGCGAGTGCGCCGGGCCCGTGGCCTGGCGCAGCGTCACGCCGCTCACGCGTCGTCCCCGGCGGGGACGGAGGTCTTCGCCGCGCCGCCGACGACGGAGTGTCGGGCGATCAGGTCGCGGGCCGCCTCGACGTCGTCGGGCGACTTCACGGCCACGGACTCCACGCCCTTGAGCGTGCGGCGCGCGAGGCCCGTGAGGACGCCGCCGGGCGCGAGCTCGAGGATCGCGGTGACACCGAGCTCCGCGAGCGTCTCCTGGCACAGGTCCCAGCGCACGGGCGCGGCGATCTGCGCGGTGAGGCGCCGGACGACGTCGCGCGCCTTGCCGAACGTGCTCCCCTCGATGTCGATCGTCCCGTACGACTCGCCGTCGGCGTTCGAGAGGAACGGCAGGCGCGGGTCGGCGACGTCCCACGACGCGGCCACGGGCTCGAACGCCTCGAGCGCGGGCTGCATGAACGGGGTGTGGAACGCCCCGGCGACCTGGAGCGGGATGACGCGCGCCTTGGCGGGCGGGTTCTCGGCGAGGGCCGCCAGGTGGTCGAGCGCCCCCGCGGCGACGACCTGGCCGCCGCCGTTGACGTTGGCGGGCCACAGGTGCGCTGCCTCGATCGCGGCGAGCACCTCCTCGGGGTCGCCCCCGACGACGGCGCTCATGCCCGTGGGCGTCGCGGCGGCGGCCGCGGCCATCGCGCGCGCCCGGTGCGCGACGAGCCCGACCGCGCCGACGTCGGTCAGCGCGCCCGCGACCGCGGCGGCGGCGAGCTCGCCGACCGAGTGGCCCGCGGTCACGTCGACGACGTCCGCGGTGTCGCGGCCGTCGAGGATCGCCCGCAGTGCGACCAGGGACGACGCGACGATGAGCGGCTGGGCGACCGCGGTGTCACGGATCGTCTCGGCGTCGGACTCCGTCCCGTGCGCGCGCAGGTCGAGGCTCGCGGCCTCGCCGAACGCGGCGACCTGGTCGGCGAGGCCGGCCAGCTCGAGCCAGGGGGCGAGCATTCCGGGGGACTGGGAGCCCTGTCCAGGGCACAAGACGGCGAGCACCCGTCAACTGTGCCAACCCGAGGCTTCCAGGCCACGTCACGACCCGCACCAACCTTGCGGAGGGTGATTGTGCCGAACCTACAAGAGTGCGACGGTCCGGTGCGACGGCCGCTCCCGGCGCCGACGCGGGCTCAGCGCGTCGTGGAGAGCTGGCCGAGCGCGAGCGCGACCTGGAGGACGAACGACTCGCGCGCGTCGAGCGGGTCCCAGCCGGTGATCTCGGAGACCTTGCGCAGGCGGTAGCGCACGGTGTTCGGGTGCACGTACAGCGACCGGGCCGCCGCCTCCAGCGACCGCCCCGTGCCGAGGTACGCCGACAGCGTCTCGAGCACGGAGCCCGTCGCCTCCGCGAGCGGCCGGTACGCCTGCGCGACCAGGGTGCGCCGCGCCGTCGTGTCGCCCGTGAGCACGCGCTCGGGGAGCAGGTCGTCAGCGAGGACCGGGCGCGGGGCCTGGGGCCACGCCGGCGCGGCGCGCAGGCCCGCGAGCGCCGCCTGGGCCGAGCGCGCCGCCTCCTCCAGGCCGGGGACGGTGGGGCCGATGACGACGGGACCGGGCCCGAACCGCGGCAGGAGCGAGGCCGCCGCGGCCTGGAGGTCGCCCTCCCCGCCGAGCACCAGGACGAGGCGGTCGCCGTGGATGCCCACGAGCGCGTCACCTGCCGCGCGGCGTGTCGCGCGCCGCAGCTCGGCCGTGCGCACCTCGTCGAGCGTCGAGGCGATCGTGCCCGCCATGACCAGGGTCGGGCCGTGCCCGCCCCAGCCGAGCGCCGAGACGCGCGAGCGCAGCGAGTCGTCGCCGTCGCCGCGGATCAGCGCGTCGACGACCAGCGCCTCGAGGCGCGCGTCCCACGCACCGCGCACCTCAGCGGCGCGCGCGTAGACCTCGGCGGCGGAGAACGCGACCTCGCGCGAGTAGCGCAGGACCGCCTCGCGCAGGTCGCGCTCGCCCCCGGGGGCGGCGAGCTGGTCGGAGTACGCCTCGACGACCTCGACGACGATGCGGACGAGCTGGAGCGTGTTCTGGAGCGAGATCGAGCGCGTCAGCTCCGGCGGGGCCGCCGCGAAGATGTCGCTCACGCCGTGCGGCGGGGCCAGCGGGTCCGCGTACCAGGTGACGAACGCGGTGATGCCGGACTGCGCCACGAGCCCCACGTACGAGCGGTCCTCGGCCGGCAGCTCCCGGTACCACGGAATCTCGTCGTCGAGGCGTCGCAGCGCGGCCGACATGAGCAGGCCGCTCCCGTCGCGCAGGCGCTGGAGGTTGTCCGCGTTGCCCGTCGGGCCGCTCGGGGCGGACGCGCTCGAAGGCGTCCTGGGGGTGGCCGTCACGCGCCGAGCATACGGTCCGTGCTTGTGGACAGTCCACAAAGGCGCCCGTCCCCGCGCCGCCCGACAGCGCTCTACCCGGGCCGCTGGGTGAGCGTCCGGACGACCCGCTAGGGTCGTGACATGGCCCTCATGCCCCGACTCCGACAGCTCATGCGTCGGCCGACGTCCGCGTCGACCGTCGGCACGCGCCGCCCGCGGTCCGGGGAGAAGCGCGGGGACACGGTCCACGAGGACGCGCTGCGGGCGATGCTCGTCGACGACCCCAACGACGAGCGCGCGTTCCGTGCGCTCGCCGAGCTGGTCCGGCGCCGCGCCGCAGAGGGCCCGGCCACGGACGACCCGCTCGCCGCCCCCGCGGACGAGACGGAGAAGCAGCGCGCCGCCGACCTGGCGGTCTGGGCGCTCGCGGAGGAGCTCGCCGGGCACCCCAAGGGGTGGTACCCGCTGGTCGAGCTCGGGCGCCTGTCCCTCGAGGACGACCAGGAGGCCGCGCTGCGCCGGTTCGCGACGGCCGCGGAGCGCGACCCGTCCGGCCGCGCGCTCGCGCAGTCGATGGAGGTGCTGCGCACGGCGGGCCTGCCCGTCGAGGCGCTGGGACTGGGCGTCGGGCACTGGCGCGCGCGCGAGCACGAGCCGGAGGTCGGGCGCCAGCTCGTGCTCGCGGCGATCGAGGCCGACCGGCCCCTGGAGGCGCGGCACCACCTCGCGTCGCTGGTCGAGTACGGCGACCCGGAGGGCGTGGCCGCCCTGCACGCCGAGCTCGAGCGCGCCGTCGCGCAGGCCGAGCAGCACCGCGCCGGGACCTGACCGCCCGCCCGGGCGAGGACGCGGCGGGACCGCTGGTGCGCCGTCGGGCCGCCCGCCTGCCCGCACGACGACGGCCGGTCACCCCGCGGGGTGACCGGCCGTCGTCGTGCTACCGGTCGGAGGCCGTCAGGCCTCGCCGCCCGCGTTGCCGGACGTGCCGGCGGTGACGTCCATGAGGCGGTACTTCTCGATCGCCTGGGCGGACGCGTCCGCGGGGACCTTGCCCTGCTTGGTGAGCGCCTGGAGCGTGCGCACGACGACGGACGGGCCGTCGATCTTGAAGTGCCGGCGGGCGGCAGCGCGCGTGTCCGAGAACCCGAAGCCGTCGGCGCCGAGCACCTCGTAGTCGCCCGGGACCCACTTGCGGATCTGGTCGGGCACGAGGTGGTCGTAGTCGCTCGTGGCGACGAACGGGCCCTCGGCACCGGACAGCTTCTCGGTCACGTAGGCGACGCGCGGCTCGGCGGACGGGTCGAGGAACGCGGCCTGGTCGGCGGCGAGGCCGTCGCGGCGCAGCTCGTTCCAGCTCGTCACGCTCCACACGTCGGCCGCCACGCCCCAGTCGTCGTGGAGGAGCTGCTGCGCCTCCAGCGCCCACGGGACGCCCACGCCCGAGGCGAGGATCTGGGCGCGCGGCCCGTCGCCCTCGCCGACGGAGATGCGGTGGATGCCCTTGAGGATGCCCTCGACGTCCACGTCCTCCGGCTCGGCCGGCTGGACCATCGGCTCGTTGTACACCGTGAGGTAGTACATGACGTTCTGGTCGCGACCGTCCGCGCCGACCCCGTGCTCGCCGGGGCCGAACATGCGCTCGATGCCGTCACGCACGATGTGGCGGATCTCGTACCCGTACGCCGGGTCGTACTGGACCATGGCCGTGTTCGTGCCCGCGATGAGCGGCGAGTGGCCGTCGGCGTGCTGCAGGCCCTCACCGGTCAGGGTCGTGCGGCCCGCGGTCGCGCCGATGATGAAGCCGCGCGTGAGCTGGTCGCCCGCCGCCCAGAACTGGTCGCCGGTGCGCTGGAAGCCGAACATCGAGTAGAAGATGTAGAACGGCACCATGATCTCGCCCTGCGTGGCGTAGGACGTGCCGACCGACTGGAACGCGGCCGCGGAACCGGCCTCGTTGATGCCGGTGTGCATGATCTGGCCGGCCTCGGACTCCTTGTAGCTCAGCATGAGCTCGCGGTCCACGGCGAGGTAGTGCTGGCCCTGGGTGTTGAAGATCTTCGCCGACGGGAAGATCGAGTCCAGGCCGAACGTGCGCGCCTCGTCCGGGATGATCGGCACGATGCGCTTGCCGAACTCCTTGTCCTTGATGAGGTCCTTGAGGAGCCGGACGAAGGCCATCGTGGAGGCGATCTCCTGCTGGCCCGAGCCCTTCTTGAGGATCTCGTAGGCCTTGTCGCCCGGGAGCGCGATCGGCTTGGGCGACGAGCGGCGCTCGGGGACGAACCCGCCCAGCTGCTGACGGCGGTTCAGGAGGTACTGGATCTCCGGGGCGTCGGCGCCCGGGTGGTAGTACGGGGGCTCGTACGGGTTGGCGTCGAGCTCCTCGTCCGTGATCGGGATGCGCAGCGAGTCGCGCAGCGCCTTGAGGTCGGCCAGGCCGACCTTCTTCATCTGGTGCGTCGCGTTGCGGCCCGCGAACGTCGGGCCGAGGGCGTAGCCCTTGACCGTGTGCGCGAGGATCACGGTCGGCTGGCCCGTGTGGGCACGTGCCGCCGCGTAGGCCGCGTAGATCTTGCGGTAGTCGTGGCCGCCGCGCTTGAGGTTCCAGATGTCGTCGTCGGTCATGTTCTCGACGAGCTGCTTGGTCCGCGGGTCGCGGCCGAAGAAGTGCTCGCGGATGAAGGCGCCGGACTCCGCACGGTACGTCTGGTAGTCGCCGTCGGGCGTGACGTTCATGAGGTTGACCAGGGCGCGGTCCTTGTCCGCGTTGAGCAGGACGTCCCACTCGCGGCCCCAGATGACCTTGATGACGTTCCAGCCCGCGCCGCGGAACTGCGCCTCGAGCTCCTGGATGATCTTGCCGTTGCCGCGCACCGGGCCGTCGAGGCGCTGGAGGTTGCAGTTCACGACGAACGTCAGGTTGTCGAGCTGCTGCTGCGCCGCGAGCTGGAGCATGCCGCGCGACTCCGGCTCGTCCATCTCGCCGTCGCCGAGGAACGCCCACACGTCCTGCTGCTCCGTGTCACGGATGCCACGGTTGTGCAGGTACTTGTCCGTCCACGCCTGGTAGATCGCGCTCGCCGGGCCGAGACCCATGGAGACCGTGGGGTACTCCCAGAAGTCGGGCATGAGGCGCGGGTGCGGGTACGACGGCAGGCCGCCGCCGGGGTGCGACTTCTCCTGGCGGAACCCGTCGAGCTGGTCCGCCGAGAGGCGGCCCTCGAGGAACGCGCGCGCGTACACGCCGGGGGAGGCGTGGCCCTGGAAGTAGACCTGGTCGCCGCCGCCGGGGTGGTCCTTGCCGCGGAAGAAGTGGTTGAGGCCCACCTCGTACAGCGTCGCGACCGACGCGTAGGAGGAGATGTGGCCGCCGACGCCGATGCCGGGGCGCTGCGCGCGCGTCACCATGACCGCCGCGTTCCAGCGGATCCACGAGCGGTAGCGGCGCTCGAGCGCCTCGTCGCCGGGGAAGTAGGGCTCCTCGTGCACACCGATCGTGTTCACGTAGGGCGTGGTGAAGGAGGTCGGGACGGCGACGTTGCGCTCCCGGGCCCTCTTGAGCAGGTTCAGCAGGACGTAGCGGGCGCGCGGGCCCCCGCGGTCGTCGATCAGGCCGTCGAGGGCCTCGACCCACTCGCCGGTCTCGGCGGGGTCGAAGTCCGGAACCTGGCTGAGCAGACCGTTGATCAGCGGTCCGGTCTCGTCGTACGAAGCCACCAGCAACCTCATATCTCGTCGGATGCCGGGCGCACGGCCGCGCGGTACACGGCCGACACCCGTCTCGGGGCCACTCCGGGCACGCGGCCGCGGCCGCTGGTGGCGACCGCGCCTCTTCACGAGACCAGGGTGGTCTACCCATTGTGTTCACAACGCGCGCGTAAGTCACACCATCGGGTGGTCAAGAGGGCGTGATTTCGGCGACACGAACCGGAGGGGAGGCGTCCCGGCGTCGTGCAGGTGCGGTGCCCGACGACGGGCCGGGCACCACGGGCCCGAGCGGGTGTCCGTGGTGGGCACCTTGCCAAGCAACGGATCCTCCGGTGGGCTACCTTTGCCAGACACGGCAGGTCGTCGTGCGCGCGGGCGTCCGCCCGCGCGTCGGTGGCCCGCCGCACGGACGCACAGGACGAGGAAAGGAACGACACGACAGTGACCGACACCGCAGGGCCCCTCGGGGCGGACCGCCTGGGGTTCGCGCCCGGCAACGTGGTGCAGGAGTTCGGCTGGTCGGAGGACGTCGACGACGACCTGCGCGGTGAGCTCGAGCAGCTCGTCGGCGGAGAGCTCGTCGACGAGGACTACGACGACGTCACGGACGGCGTGATCGTCTGGTTCCGCGAGGACGACGGCGACCTCACCGACCTGCTCGTGGACGTCCAGACCGTGCTCGACGACGGCGGCCTCATCTGGGTGTTCACGCCCAAGCCGGGCCGGTCCGGGCACGTGGGCCACAACGACATCCAGGAGGCCGCGACCACGGCCGGGCTGCACGCGACGAGCACGTTCGCGATCGCGCCCGACTGGTCCGCGACGAAGCTCGGGACCCGTGGCCGCGGTCGCTGACGAGGGCGTCGCCGACGTCCGGGCCACGCCGCCCGGACCGGGGGACCCCGCACCCGACTTCACGCTGCCGGACACGCACGGCACGCCCGTGCACCTCGCCGACCTGCGCGGCGGGCCGGTGCTCCTCGTGTTCTACCCGTTCGCGTTCTCCGGCATCTGCACGGGCGAGCTGTGCGAGCTGCGGGACAACCTCGAGGACTTCGAGGCGGCCGGCGTGACGCTGCTGGGCATCTCGTGCGACTCGGTGTTCGCGCAGAAGGCGTGGACGGCCCAGGAGGGCTTCGAGTTCGACCTCCTCTCCGACTTCTGGCCCCACGGCGACGTCGCCCGGGCCTACGGCGTGCTGGACGAGGAGAACGGCCTCGCGCTGCGCGGCTCGTTCCTGCTCGACGCCGACGGGATCGTGCGCTGGTCGGTCGTCAACCCGCGCGGGCAGCGTCGCGACCTCGAGGGCTACCGGCGGGCGCTCGAACAGCTCTGACGCGGGCTCGCCGCGGCGGCGCCGCTGCCGTCGCCGAGCGGATGCCGACGGCGGTTCTTGCGTCGGGTTGTCAGGTCCGGGCATCGCGCCCCAGGCGTGGCCGGTGGCGGGGTGCCGACCCGGTAGGCTGTGCTCCGCTGTTCCAGGGCCTGTAGCTCAGCTGGTTAGAGCGCCACGCTTACACCGTGGATGTCGGGGGTTCGAGTCCCTCCGGGCCCACCCCGACCGTAGGACGAGTGCGCACGTCGTGGCGGGTACGCGAGACGTCGCCCTCGAGAACGACGGCGAACGTCCGACGTCGCGCTCCCGGCCCACGCCTGGCGTGGCCGACCGGCGGACTGCGATGGCAGTCTGACGCGGTGGCCCACAAGAAGCGGTACGGCGTCGTGATCGTGGTGGTGGTCGTCGCGGTGGTGGCGGCAGGTCTCGCCCGCGGCATCTGGCAGAACGGTCCGCGCTGGGCGTGGAAGCTCGCGGACCTCGACCGGAACGAGCTGCTCCTCGGCGGGGTCGACGACGTCGAGGACGGTGAGGCCGTCACGGTCGACGACGACTCGGTGGTCGTGCGGTACACACGACCGGAGCTCGACTTCTTCGGCGTCGCGACCGGGAACGTGGGGCAGGAGGTGTGCTACCGGTTCCCCCTGGACGACCCGGACGCCTTCCGCCGGGTGACCTGTCCCTGAGCCGCGCGGGCGGCGTGTCGGCGCCCGCCCCTAGCATCTGCCGCACCAGCAGCGACGACGTGACGGTGAGGTAGAGGGTGCTCGAGAAGGTCAAGGGTCTGTTCCGGCGCGACGAGGAGCAGGCGGGAGGTGGCCGCCCGAGCGCTCGGCTCGTCGACGCGCTGAAGGTGCTCGCCGTCGAGTCGCCGGGGCTCGCGGACCGCGCGGTCGCGTACGTGCACCGGGGCGAGGGGCCGGAGGTCCTGCTGGAGCTCGAGGTCCTGCGCGGCGGTGACGCCGAGGCTTTGCTGGGGCGGCCGGGCCAGTCCGGGATCTACTCGTGGACGACGCCCGCGCAGGACGAGCGGCTCAAGGCCGCGGTGCCGGGCTGGACGTCCGCGAAGGCCGTGACGGCCCGGTCCAACCTCTACACGCTGAGCGACTCCGTGACGATCCCCGAGCTCGTGCGGCTCGGTCGGGTGCTCAGCGCCGTGTCGTCGGAGGTCGACCGTGAGCGCCCGACCGACCCGCGCTGGCTGACGGTGCTGGTCAACGACATGTCGCGGCGCGCGAACGACCGCCGTAAGGGCAAGAACGGCAAGCAGGCACCCGACCGGTGGACGCCGGACCTGCTGGTGGCGCTCGCGGTCGAGGGCGGCGTGCCGGAGGCCGACGCGCCGGCGGTCGTGCTGCGCGAGCTCTTCGAGCGCCCGACGTCGTCGGGCTGGGCGTCGCGGCACCTCGGCCCGGCGCTGCTCGGCGGCCCGGCGCGCGACTTCGTGGTCGCGCACGTCGACGTGGCGACCCAAGCCCTGCCGGGCGTGAGCGCCGCGGGGCGGACGGAGCTGGTCGAGCTCGTGGCGTCCGACCCGGCGGCGACGGACGCGCTCTCCCCGCTCCTGGCTCGGCTCGCGGCGGACACGAGCAAGGGCGTGCGCGAGGCTGCGGTGGCCGCCGTCGCGCAGCTCCCGGGCGAGCGTCAGCGCGAGATCCTCACCCCGCTCCTCACGGCCCTCCCGCCGTCCCGGCTCGGGACGGTCGTGACGCGCCTCGCGCAGGTCGACGGCGGGCTGGCCGACCTCGAGCGGGCCGCCGAGCAGTCGACCGGCGCGCGCGCGACGCTCCTGCGCGACACCGTCGAGCGTGCGCGCGTGCTCGACGCCGCGCAGGAGGACGAGCCCACCATCGACGTCCCGCCCTACGAGCCGTTGCCGGAGACGGTGCTCGGCGACGAGTTCGTGCAGGCCGCGCGGGCCGCGATCGACACCGCCCTCGAGCGTGCCCGCGCCGAGCAGGCGGCCCACGCCGGCAAGGGCAAGGGCGACGACGACGGGTGGCCGCGCTGGCGTCGTCAGGCCGTCGAGCAGGACCTCAAGGAGCTCCCCGGCATCACCGACGACGACCTCCGGATCTTCGCCGCGTTCCTGTCCGGGACGAGCACGCGCCGCCCGGGCGGCGTCGCGATGCGCCGGCTGTCCGCACCGGGCGTCTTCTCGCGCCTGCCGGGAATCACGCTCCTGCACCGGCTGCGGCTCCAGGCGAACGAGGCGCGCGGCCACAGCGAGCGGTTCGGCTGGTACCGGCTCAACGAGGGCGACATGCTCGACGTCGACCTGCGCGTCCTCGACGAGGCGCTGCGGCGCATCGGTCGCGACGACTCCGAGGCGCTGATCGACGAGCTGTACTTCTCGACGTGGTGGGCCATGGACACGGTGACGCCCGAGAACGCGTGGCCGTATTACGCGGGGCGGCTCGACCGGCTCGCCGCGGCGCTCGACGACCGCGAGCGCACCTACGGCACGACGAAGCCCGCACGGGCGC
>NZ_JNBQ01000058.1 GCF_001019615.1 Cellulosimicrobium funkei
CGGTCCGACCTCGCGGTCGGGCCACCCAGGGGCCGCCCGGTCGCCGTCCGACCGGCCGGGCGCCCCGCTCGCCCGCCCGACGACGCGGCGCACCTCCCGTGCGGAGGTGCCCGCGGCGTCGGGCACGCGGGCGGGACGGCCGAGCGCTCGGACCCGACGAGAGAGAGCGACGTGGCTCTTCCTTCCCCGACCCCGCCGCTGCGCCGCCGTGCGCTCGGCGTCAACACGTGGGTCTGGACCTCCCCGCTCACCGACGACGCGCTGCGCGGCATCGCGCCCCGCGTCGCGGGGTGGGGCTTCGACGTGCTCGAGCTGCCCGTGGAGAACCCGGGGGACTGGGACCCCGCGACCGCGGCGACGGTCCTCGCCGACCACGGCCTGCGCGCGAGCGTCTCGCTCGTCATGGGCGAGGGCCGCGAGCTCGTCGCCGCGGACGCCGCGACGGTGCGCGCCACGCAGGACTACCTGCGTCACGTCGTCGACGTCGCGCGCACGGTCGGCGCCCCGGTGATCGGCGGGCCGGCGTACGCGTCCGTCGGGCGCACATGGCGCCTGAGCCCCGCCGAGCGCGAGGCGGCGTACTCCGAGCTCGCCGAGAACCTGGCCCCGGTCGTCGAGCACGCGATGGCGGCGGGCGTCGTCGTCGGGCTCGAGCCGCTGAACCGCTACGAGACGAGCCTCGTCAACACCGTCGACCAGGGGCTGGAGGTCGTGCGGCGCCTGCCCGCGGCCGGCATCGGCCTCATGCTCGACGTCTACCACATGAACATCGAGGAGACGGACCTGCCCGCGGCGGTCGCGCGCGCGGGCGAGCGCATCGCGCACGTCCAGGTGTGCGGCAACGACCGGGGCGCACCCGGCAACGACCACCTGGACTGGCCCGCCCTCCTCGCCGCGCTCGACGCGACCGGCTACGACGGACCCCTCGTCATCGAGTCCTTCACGGCCGACAACGCGACGATCGCCACGGCCGCCTCCATCTGGCGGCCGCTGGCCCCGACCCAGGACGCCATCGCCGTCGATGGCCTGGCCCACCTGAAGGGACTGATGCCCACGCCGGAGCACCCGTAGCCGTAGTCGACCCACGACCGCAGCGCCGGCACGCCGCGGGATGACGACCACCCTTCCCGGACGACGACGTCCGGGTCCGCACGTCATGCCCCTGGAGGCAGCACGATGACCGCACGACGCCCACGCAGGGCGAGGTCCGTCGCGGCTCTGACCATCGGAGCGCTCGCGTTCACGCTCGCGCCCGTCACGATGGCCAGCGCCGCCGACGACCCCGTCCCCGCGGACGAAGAGCACAAGGTGCTCATCTTCACCAAGACGACCCAGTTCCGGCACAGCGAGGCGATCACGCAGGGCACCCCGGTGCTCGAGGCGGCGTTCGCCGAGGTCGGCATCGCGTCCGACCACACGGAGGACTCGACCGTCTTCAACGACGAGACCCTCGCGCAGTACGACGCCCTGGTCATGTTCCAGACGTCGGGCGACCCGTGGAACGCCGACGAGAAGGCGGCGCTCGAGCGCTACCAGCAGGCGGGTGGCGGCATCGTCGCGATCCACAACGCCACGGACATGCGCGGCAGCTACGGCTGGTGGGACGACATGATCGGGGCGCTCATGCCCGGTCACGCCGCCACCGGCAACAGCCCGGGCCTGCCGGGCACGGTCCGTGTCGAGGACCGCACGCACCCGTCGACCGAGCACCTGTCCCAGCGCTGGACGCGCGCGGACGAGTGGTACAACTACTCGGCCAACGTCCGCGGCAGCGCGCACGTGCTCGCCACGATGGACGAGTCCACGTACGACGCGGGCAGCAACAAGATGGGCTACGACCACCCGATCTCGTGGTGCAAGCCCTACGACGGCGGCCGTGCCTGGATGACCGGCATGGGCCACTTCGGGGCGCACTACACCGACGAGCCCGACCTCGTGCAGCACATCGTCGGCGGCGTGCAGTGGGCCGCAGGCCTCGTCGAGGGCGACTGCGGCGGCACCGACTGGGGCTCGTTCGAGAAGATCGCGCTCGACTCCAACACGAGCGCGCCCTTCGGCATGGACGTCGCGCCCGACGGCCGTGTGTTCTACACCGAGCTCGTGCGCGGGCAGATCCGCGTGTACGACCCGCGGACGCAGAACACCACGACCGCCATCACCATCCCGGTGTACTCCGGCGGCGAGGACGGCCTGCTCGGCATCGCGCTCGACAAGGACTTCGCCGAGAACGGGTACCTGTACCAGTACTACTCGCCGGCGAGCTCGAACGACTCCGACCCGGCGAACTTCTTCAGCCGCGTCTCGCGGTTCACGGTCTCCTCCGAGGGGCCCGGCTCCACGGTGATCGACCCGGCGTCGGAGAAGGTGCTCCTCGAGATCCCGGCCGGGCGCCTGCCCGACGAGCCGGGGCACACGGGGGGCGGCCTCCTCGTCGACCACGAGACCGGTGACCTGTACATCGGCGTCGGCGACGACGTGAACCCGCACTCCGAGCCCTCGGGCGGCTACGCGCCGATCTCGGAGCGGGACGGCACGTGGCACGACGCGCGCGCGACCTCCGCCAACACGAACGACCTGCGCGGCAAGGTCCTGCGCATCCACCCCGAGGCCGACGGCACGTACTCGATCCCCGAGGGCAACCTGTTCGCCCCGGGCACCGAGAAGACGCTGCCCGAGATCTACGCGATGGGCTTCCGCAACCCGTTCCGGTTCACGATCGACGCGAAGACGGGCAACCTCGGCGTCGCCGACTACTCGCCCGACAACGGGTCGGACAACCCGGCCAACCGCGGCCCGGCCGGCATCGCCGAGTGGAACCTCATCAAGGAGCCCGGCTTCTTCGGCTGGCCCCTGTGCATGGGCAACAACGAGCCGTTCCGTGACGTCGACTACCGGACGAACCCCGTCACGGTCGGCGACTTCTTCGACTGCGACGCGCCCGTCAACGACTCCGTGAAGAACACGGGCCTCACCGAGCTTCCCCCGGCCCAGCCGGCGGACCTCTGGTACGGCTACCAGCGCTCGTCGGTCCCCGGCGCGATCAACGCCGGCGGCGGCCTCGCGCCCATGGGCGGCCCGTTCTACCAGTTCGACCCGGAGCTCGACTCGGACACGAAGTTCCCGGAGTCCTACGACGGCAAGGCCTTCTTCTACGAGTGGGCCCGCAACAAGATGTACACGATCGACCTCAAGGACCCCGAGGCCGCGCCCGGCGCGACCGACGTCGAGAAGGTCAACCCGTTCCTCCCGCAGGAGCAGTTCCTCGCGCCGATCGACTCCAAGTTCGGCCCCGACGGCGCGATGTACGTGCTCGACTGGGGCGGCGGCTTCGGCCGTGACAACCCGAACTCGGGCCTGCACCGCATCGACTACCTGTCGGGCTCGCGCTCGCCGGTGTCGAAGCCGGTCGCGACGCCGGACTCCGGCATCGCGCCGCTCGAGGTGACGTTCGACGGCACGGGGAGCACCGACCCCGAGGGCGAGGAGCTCACGTACGCGTGGGACTTCGACGGTGACGGCACCACGGACTCGTCGTCCGCCGCGCCCAGCCACACCTACACCGAGAACGGCGTCTACGACGCGCGCCTCACGGTGACCGACCCCGCCGGCAAGGTGGGCACGGCGACCGTGCCGATCACGGTGGGCAACACGCGGCCCGAGGTCGACTTCGGCCTGCCGCCCACCGGCTCGTTCTTCACCTTCGGCGACGACATCACGTGGGACGTGTCGGTGACGGACGCGGAGGACTCGCCCGACGGCGAGGCGATCGACGACGAGCAGGTCATCATCCAGCCCGCGCTCGGTCACGACGCGCACGCGCACCCCGCCGAGCCGCTGCACGGCCGCACGGGCACCGTGGCGACGAGCCTCGGCGGCGGCCACGGCGAGGACATGAACGTCTTCTACGTGATCGACGCGCGCTACACCGACCGCGGCGGCGAGGGCGACGTGCCCGCGCTCACCGGGTCGGACACCACGCTGATCTTCCCGAAGAAGCGCGAGGCGGAGTTCCACGCGGCCTCCGACGGCACCACGACGATCCCGAGCCGGGACGTCGAGGGCGGCGGGTCCGTCATCACGGGGTCCAACGGTTCCTGGGCGTCGTACGACCCCGTGAGCCTCTACGGCGTGCAGGCGCTGAACCTGCGCGTCGCGGCGGCGGCCGAGGGCACGATCGAGCTGCGTCGTGACGCGGCCGACGGCGAGCTCCTCGGCACGGCCGAGATCCCGCAGACCGGGCTCGGCACGTTCACGGACGTGACCGTCGAGGTCACCGACCCGATGGAGCCGTTCACGCTCTACGTCGTCTTCCCGGGCGAGGGCGAGCGCCGCCTCAACTTCATCGAGGCCGACGGCAAGGGCGTCTCGGGCACCACCCGCCCCAAGGTCCGCATCACGTCCCCCGAGGCGGGCGTCCGTCTCGAGCAGGGCGAGATGACGGTCACCGCGGAGGCGGACGACACCGAGAACGCCGTGACGCAGGTCGAGTTCTTCGTCGACGGCGAGTCCATCGGCGTCGACGACACCGCTCCGTACGAGGCCACGTGGAACCCCACGGCGGACAACTACTACGAGCTGACCGCCGTCGCCACGAACGACAAGGGTCTGTACACGCGCTCGCGCGTCGTCCTCGCCCAGGTCGGTGACCTCTTCGCGGGGATGAAGACCTTCACGAACGCGAACGGGACGTTCGAGCAGCTCGCCGAGGGCAAGTACCTCATCACGTCGGGCGGCGCGAACATGTGGCAGGGCACCAACGAGTACTCGACCATCTACCGCGAGCAGGGCGCCGACGAGAACTGGTCGGCGACCGTGAAGATCAACAGCCAGGGCAACTCCAACGGGTCCGCCAAGGCCGGGATCATCGTCCGCAACGACGTCACGCAGACGGCGAACTCGCAGGGCTACGCGGCCCTGGGGATGCGCCCCAGCGGCGGGTTCGAGTGGCTGCGCGGCAACGCGAGCGGTCAGCTCACGACGTCGAGCGCCGCGAGCTCGACGAGCTACCCCGCATGGGTGCGGATCGTGCGCGACGGCGACCTGTACACGGCCTCCTGGAGCAAGGACGGCGAGAACTTCACGCAGATCGGCGAGCCGCAGGCCCTGCCGGGCGCGGCGTCCGTCCAGGACGTGGGTCTCTTCGTCACGGCGCACAGCACGACGGCGACGAGCGCGGTCGAGTTCCAGGACTTCGCGTTCGACGACGACCCGCAGACCGAGGAGCCCGGCGGGGGGAACCCGCCGCAGTGCCTCGCGGACTCGTCCGACGAGTTCGACGGCGACACCCTCGACCCGCGGTGGACGGTCGTCCGCCAGGCCGACGGCAAGCCGATCACCGTCGCCGACGGCCACGCCGTCCTGCCGGTCGTGCAGGGCGACATCAACGAGGCCGTGACCGGGCCGATCAGCTACCTCGGTCAGCCCGCCCCGGCCGGGGCGTGGACGCTCGAGACCAAGCTCGACGTCCCGCTCGCCCGGCACTGGCAGCACGCCGGCCTCCTGGTCCACGTGAACGACGACGAGTACACCAAGCTCGCGTTCACCAAGAACCAGAGCGGCGCGCGCTTCCTCGAGTTCCAGACCGAGACCGGCGGGTCCCGGACGTGGCACGGCCAGACGGACGTCGCGACGGGCTTCCCGTCGACGATCCACCTGCGCCTCGTCTCGGACGGGTCGGCGATCACGGCGGCGTACTCGGCGGACGGCCAGGCGTGGACGGCGCTCGCGGGCTCCGCGCCCGTCAAGCCCGACGCGACGTTCGGCGTCATGGCGGGCGGCGACACGGCGACCGCGAACACGGTCGCGAAGGTCGACTACGTCCACGTCACGGGTGCCGAGCCCGACGACGGCGTGCGCGAGCCGAGCGACGAGTTCGAGGGCGACGCCCTCGACGGCTGCCGCTGGGACGCGATCGTCCGTTACGACGGGTCGAAGGTCGCCGTCGCCGACGGCGAGCTGCGCATCACGACCCAGCCGGGCGACATCAACGCCGGGAACAACGGCGACCCGCGCAACTTCGTCCTCCAGACCGCTCCGGAGGGTGACTGGGTCGTCGAGACGCGGTTCAAGGCGCCGCTCGTGCACCGGTGGCAGCTCGCGGGCCTCATCGCGTACGGCGACGACGACAACTACGTCAAGGCCGACGTGCTCGCGAAGAACGCCCCGGGTGCGGCGCTCAACCTCGGCGCCGAGCTCGTCTCGGAGAAGGGCGGCCAGTTCGGCAACGGCGGCAACCGCCAGCTCGAGCTCGCCGACTCGACCGAGTCGGGCTACTGGTACGTGCGCCTCGAGAAGGTGGGGAGCACGTACCAGGGCTGGGTCAGCGACGGCGGGGTGAACTGGACGCCGCTCGGCGCGCCGGTGACCAACGACGCGGCGCTGACCAAGATCGGCCTCATGGCGATCGGCCCGGAGCAGGAGACGCCGGTCACGGTGGCGTTCGACTGGTTCCGTCTCACGACGGAGTCCGAGCCGGAGCCGACAGTCGACGTCGAGGTCACCGCGTCCGCCCGCTGCCTCGCGGGCAAGGCGTACCTCGCCCTCCGCGCGACGAACGCCGACGAGGCGCCCGTCGCGATCACCCTGACCACGCCGTTCGGCTCCAAGGAGTTCGGCGCGGTCGAGGTGGGCGCCAACGCCTACCAGTCGTTCGCGTCGCGTGCGACGTCGTTCGAGGCGGGCACGGCGACGGTCACGGCGACGCTCGGCGACGTCACGACCGAGATCGAGGTGCCGTACGACGCCGTGAGCTGCGGCTGACGGCGGGCCGGTGACGGGCGACCCGCTCCCGTCACCGGCCACCGCGCCGGCCCGGCCTCGTGGCCGGGCCGGCGCGCACCGAGCGGGACGACCAGGGACAGGAGCGACAGGTGGCACAGCGCACCTCGGCACGGACGCCGACCACACGGACGCCGGCGGGAGGGGCCCGGAAGGGCTCGGACCGCGCGGGCGGCCCGACGACGACGTCGGCGCGCTCCCGTCCCGCAGACCGGGGCGGTGCCGGCCGCCCCGAGCCCCGACCGCCGGCGCGCGTCCGCGCGCGCCGGTGGTTCGCGGGTCTCGACCCCTGGCGCCGGGTGCTCCTGGCCCTCGCCGCGCTCGCCGTCGTCGCGGTGGTGGTCGCGCTCGTCGTGGTGCTGACCCGCGAAGCGCCGGCCGAGCCCGACGAGGGGTTCGCCGTCGACCCCGCTCGCGTCGCCGAGCTCGAGGCGGCCGAGGAGGCGCGCGACGCCGACAACCTCGTCGCCTCGATCGAGCACGCCGAGCACGTGCAGACCGAGCTCGTCCCCGTCCTGCACGGGCTGCACGCGGTGCTCCCCGTCGACGGCTCGACCGCCGTCCCGGCCGACCCGGCCGAGGTCGCGGAGTGGCGAGCGACCGTCGACGGCCTCGTGGCCGAGACCGAGTCGCTCCAGAGCGGCTCCTCCGAGCACAACATCGTCCGCAACGGGATGCTCACCTCGCTCCAGCTCGTCGGCGACACGCTCGACGCCGTCGGCCTCGCGGCCGCCGCGGACGCGAGCGACCCGACGGCCGCGTCCGACCTCTACGCCCTCGCCGGCGACCTGCGCACGCGCGCCGTCGACGCGTGGGGCCTCGCCGCGATCCAGCTCGACCTCCGCTCGACCGCCGGGGGCCAGGGACACGTCCACGTGTTCCTGCCCGTGCACCCGGACGACTCGCTCGACGGCGGCATGGACCTCGGGCACGAGGGCGGTCCCGCGGACGACGAGGACGCGCACGAGGACCACGACCACTGACCGACGGCGGCCCCACGGAGGGCCGCCCCACCGACCTCCCGGTCGGGCGCCCTCCGGGGTGCAGGCCGAGCCCGACCGGGACCTGACCGGAGCGCCCCGCGCGACGACGCGCGGCACCGACGACGCACCACGAGGAAGGAGCGCAGGACCTGCGGCTCGGCAACGGCGCCGGGCCGCACCGATCAGTTCTCAAGGAGGAGAAGTGACAGCACGACCTTCGAGAGGTCGGCGCCAGGGGGTCGCGGCGGTCACCGCCGCGGCCCTCGTCGCGCCGGCGCTCACCCTCACGACGGCGGCCCCCGCCGCCGCGCACGACGAGTTCTCCGTGATGGTCTTCAGCAAGACCGCCGGGTTCCGGCACGGCTCGATCCCCGCGGGCGTCGCGGCGATCCAGCAGCTCGGCACCGACCACCACTTCGCGGTGACCCCGACCGAGGACGCGGGAGCCTTCACGGACGAGAATCTCGCCCGGTACGACGCCGTCGTCTGGCTGTCCACCACGGGCGACGTCCTGAACGACGAGCAGCAGGGCGCGTTCGAGCGGTACATCGCCGCCGGCGGCGGGTACGCCGGCGTCCACGCGGCGTCCGACACCGAGTACGACTGGCCCTGGTACGGCGAGCTCGTCGGCGCGTACTTCAACAGCCACCCGCAGAACCAGGACGCGACGATCGTCGTCGCCGACGACGAGCACCCCTCGACCGCGCACCTGCCGGCCGCCTGGGACCGGTACGACGAGTGGTACAACTACCGCGAGAACCCGCGCGGCCAGGTCCACGTGCTCGCGAGCCTCGACGAGTCCTCGTACTCCCCGGGGTCGGGCGCCATGGGCGCGGACCACCCGATCGCGTGGTGCCAGGAGTACGACGGCGGCCGCTCCTGGTACACCGGCGGCGGCCACACCGACGAGTCGTTCACCGACCCGGCGTTCGTCCAGCACCTGCTCGGCGGCATCCAGACCGCCGCGGGCGCGGTCGACGCCGACTGCGGCGCGACGGTCGACGCCTCGTTCGAGCAGGTGACGCTCGCGAAGGGGGCGGCCAAGACGGGCGAGCCGATCGCCATGGCCGTCCTGCCCGACGGCGACGTCCTGCACACGTCGCGCGACGGGCGCGTCTGGTACACCACCGCGGACGCCACGACGGCGCTCGCGGGCACCGTCCCCGTGTACACGCACGACGAGGACGGCCTCCAGGGCGTCGCGGTCGACCCGGGCTTCGCCGAGAACCGGTGGGTCTACCTCTACTACGCGCCCAAGCTCGACACCCCGCCGGGCGACGCGCCCGAGACGTCGGCCGACCCGGCCGCGTTCGAGGCGTTCGAGGGGTACAACCAGCTCTCCAGGTTCCGGCTCACGGAGCAGAACCTGCTGGACCTCGCCAGCGAGCAGAAGATCCTCGAGGTCGCGGCCGACCGCGGGCTGTGCTGCCACGCGGGCGGCGAGATCGACTTCGACGCCGAGGGCAACCTCTACCTGTCGACGGGCGACGACACGAACCCCTTCGCGTCGGACGGCTACGCGCCGATCGACGAGCGGGCGACCCGCAACCCGGCGTTCGACGCCCGCCGCAGCTCGGGCAACACCAACGACCTGCGGGGCAAGCTCCTGCGCATCACGGTCGCCGAGGACGGGTCGTACACGGTCCCGGAGGGCAACCTCTTCCCCGAGGGCGAGCACGAGGCCGGCAAGACCCGTCCCGAGATCTATGCGATGGGCTTCCGCAACCCGTTCCGCTTCGCCGTCGACAAGGCGACGGGCGAGGTCCACCTCGGCGACTACGGCCCCGACGCGGGCGGCGCGAACGCGAACCGTGGCCCCGGCGGCACGGTCGAGTTCAACGTCATCTCCGAGGCGGGCAACTACGGCTGGCCGTACTGCATCGGCGACAACCTCGCGTACAACGACTACGACTTCGAGACGAAGGTCTCCGGGCCGAAGTTCGACTGCGCGGCGCCCAAGAACACGAGCCCGCACAACACGGGTCTCGTCGACCTCCCGCCCGCCGTGCCGGCGTGGCAGCCGTACGACGGCGGGTCCGTGCCCGCGTTCGGGACGGGCGGCGAGTCCCCGATGGGCGCCGTCGTCTACGACTACGACCCCGAGCTCGAGTCGGAGACCAAGTTCCCCGCGTACTACGACGGCAAGCCGCTGCTCTACGAGTGGGACCGCGCGTGGATCAAGGAGGCGATCCGGAACGAGGACGGCAGCCCCGCGGGCTTCGTCCCGGCGCTGGAGTTCATGGACCTGCGCCGGCCGATGAACCTCGAGTTCGGCCCGGACGGCTCGCTCTACGTGCTCGACTACGGCGGCGGCTACTTCGGGGGCGACGCGCTCTCGGCCGTCTACCGGATCGACTACGTGCGCGGGGGCCGCTCGCCCGTCGCGCAGATCGACGCGACGCCCACCAACGGCCAGGCGCCGCTCGCCGTGTCCTTCGACGGCACCGGGTCCTCGCACCCGGACGGCAAGGAGTTCACGTACGCCTGGGACCTCGACGGTGACGGCGAGACCGACGCCACCGACGCCCAGGTCTCCCGGACGTTCACCGCGAACGGCCGGCACGAGGTGCGGCTCACCGTCACCGACGCCGACGGCAAGCAGGGCGTGGCGACCACGACCATCACCGTGGGCAACACCGCGCCCGAGGTGACGCTCGAGCTCCCGGCCGACGGCCAGTTCTTCGACTTCGGCGACCAGGTCCCGTTCCGGGTCACGGTCACCGACGCCGAGGACGGCGCGCAGGTCGACTGCAGCCGCGTCGTGGTCGAGTACATCCTCGGCCACGACAACCACGGCCACCCGCTGTCCAGCGCCACGGGCTGCGAGGGTGTCCTCACGACCGCCAAGGACGAGGGGCACGGCCTCGACGCGAACATCTTCGGCGTCGTCAACGCGACGTACACCGACGGCGGCGGCGCCGACGGCGTGCCCGCGCTCGCGTCCGACGACGAGGCCGTCCTGCACACGCGCACCAAGCAGGCCGAGTACTTCACCGACAGCCAGGGCGTCCAGGTCGTCGCGAAGGACGTGTCCGAGGGCGGCAAGCAGCTCGGGTACATCGCGGCCGGCGACTGGTTCGCGTTCGACCGGATGAACCTCGCGGGCATCGACTCGATCTCCGCGCGGTACAGCTCGGGCGGCTCCGGCGGCGTGCTCGACGTGCGGGACGGCGCCGCGGACGGCCCGGTCCTCGCGACGCTCACGCTGTCGCCGACGGGGAGCTGGGAGACGCCGGCACGCACGCAGGCCGTCCCGGTCACCGATCCCGGCGGCACGCGCACGCTGTACTTCGTCGCGCGCTCCACGACGGGGGCGACGGGCGACATGTTCGACGTCGACTCGGTCACCTTCACGGGCCGCGGCGCGGCGAACAACGTGGCCCCGGTGGTCACCTCCGTGACCGCGACGCCCGCCACCGGCGACGCGCCGCTCGACGTCGCGTTCGCCGCGCAGGCCTCCGACGCCGACGGCGACGCGCTCACGTACGCGTGGGACTTCGGCGACGGCGGCACGGCGACGGGCGCGACCGCGCAGCACACGTACACGGCGGCCGGGAGCTACACGGCCAAGGTCACCGTGAGCGACCCGGCGGGGGCGCGCGCGACGGGCACCGTCGCGGTGTCCGTGTACGGCACGCTCGAGTGCACCGAGCCGGACCCGCAGCGCGGGCCCGAGGACGAGTTCGAGGGCGAGGCGCTCGACGGCTGCCGCTGGGACGTCGTCGACCTCCGCCCCGACCTCGCCCAGGTGCGGGACGGGAAGTGGGTCGTGCGCACGACCGACGCCGACTTCGCCGGCACCGGGAACCAGCGCGTGCCGAACATCATCACGACCGACCAGCCGGGCGACTCCTGGACGGTCGAGACGAAGATGACGGCCGCGTTCGCGAACCAGTACCAGCAGGGCGGCCTCATCGTGCGCGCCTCGGAGTCCGACTACGTCAAGCTCGCCGTGGTCCAGCACCCCGGCGGCCTGCGCGTCGAGCTCCGCAGCGAGATCGGCGACGTCGTCCAGTCCACGAACGGCGACGTCCTCGACATCGCGAAGCCCGTCTACGGCGAGTACCTGCTGCGGCTGTCGCGCGACGGGGACTCGTTCACCGGGTCGTACTCGCTCGACAACGGCCAGACCTGGGTCCCGACCACGCGCGCCGTCACGCACGCGGGGCTCGGCGACGCGGGCGTCGGCGTGTTCGCGCTCGGCAAGGGCGCGGGCGCGAACCAGATCGACGTCGCGTTCGACCACGTGCGCGAGGTCGACGGCAGCGGCGTCCCCGTGTGCGAGGACGTCGCCGCGAGCGACACGTTCGACGGCAGCGGCTCCGGCCTCGGCCTCGACCCGTGCCGCTGGTACGTCGTCAACGCCGACCCGTCGCGGCTCGCCGTCACGGACGGCGCGCTCCGGCTCACCACGACCGACGACGACGTGTACGGCGCGACGAACTCCACCGTGCCGAACATCGTCCGCTCGAAGGTCGTGACGGGCGACGAGTGGACCGTCGAGACGACGGTGCGCGCCGACCTCACGCAGAACTACCACCAGGGCGGCCTCATGGTCTACAAGGACCAGGCCACCTACGTGAAGGTCGGCGTGATCCACAACGGCGGCACCGCCGGGACGGTCGGTTTCGAGCTCCGCAGCGAGAAGGGCGACGTCGTGCTCCAGCCGCAGCCCGGCGTCGGCTCGCTGCCCCGCGAGGCGGACGGGACGTACCACGTGCGTCTCGCCCGGTCCGGCGACACGTTCGTCGGTTCGTGGTCGCTCGACGGCGAGCAGTGGACCGAGCTCGCGGCCGTGACGAACGACCAGCTCGACGGGATCGGGGTCGGGCCGTTCGCGCTCGGCAAGAACCAGACCCAGCCCACGGTCGTCGCGTTCGAGGACTTCGTCCTCGCGGGCGAGGTGGTCGAGCAGCCGCTCGACGTCACGACCGAGGTCCAGGTCCGGTGCCTCGCCGGCAAGGCGTACGTCGCGGTGCGCGCGACGAACGCCGACGGGGTGCCGGTCGACGTCACGCTGACGACGCCGTTCGGCACCAAGGCGTTCACCGGCGTCCAGCCGGGCGCCTCGGCGTACCAGTCGTTCGCGGCTCGTGCGACGTCCGTCGAGGCGGGCGTCGTGGGGATCGCGGCGACCGGCGACGGCCGCACGTTCGCGGCCGACGTCGCGTACGACGCCACGAGCTGCGGCTGACGCGGCAGCTCGGCAGCTCGGCAGCTGGCCGAGGGTCGGTCGGGGCGTCCCCGACCGGCCCTCGGTCGTGCGGGTCGTCGCGCCGCGTCAGGCGCGGGGGAGCGCCATGACCACGTCGGTGTGCGTCTCGCCGCCGACGACGTAGGAGCGTCCGCCGACGACGTCGAACCGGTGCTTGCGGTAGAACGCCTGCGCCCGGGCGTTGAGACCGTTCGTGCCGAGCCACACGCGCAGGCCGGGCCCGAGCCGCGCGGCCGCCTCGGCCGCCGCGGTCATGAGCACGCCCGCCACGCCCGTGCCCTGGGCCGCGGGGTGCACGTAGATCTTCGAGAGCTCGACCGCCTCGCCGGGCCCGACGGCCGCCGCGACCTCGGGGTCGTCGGGCTCGCCACGGACGAGGAGCGCGTACCCGAGGGGGCCCGAGGCGTGGTGCGCGTCGGGGACGTCGTCCGTGACGTCGTCGGGCACCGGCTCGACGAGGAGGAGCGCGTGCGCGGCGCTCGCGGCCCACGCGCGGAACCGCTCGGGCGAGAGCTGCGTCGCGACGTGCTCGGCGATCGCCTCGGGCGACGTGCCCGGCGGGCACGCGAGCGGGAACGTCAGGGCCGCGAGCCCGGCGAGCGCGGGTGCGTCCTCGGTCGTGGCGCGGCGGACGCGCACGGTCGCGGGAGCGGTGGGGAGGTCCTCGGCCATGCCCGCGAATCTACGCCCCGACGCTGGGGACGCGGTCGGCCCCGCGCCCGGGCGCGGGCCCGTTCCGGGCATGATGGTCCGGTGACGCGCATCGACCTCAACGCCGACCTCGGCGAGGGCTTCGGCCGCTGGACGCTCGCCGACGACGAGGCCCTGCTCGGCCTCGTGACCAGTGCGAACGTCGCGTGCGGGTTCCACGCGGGCGACCCGGCGACGATGCGCGCCGTGACGCGCGACGCCGTCGCGCGCGGCGTGCGCGTCGGGGCGCACGTGAGCTACCGCGACCTCGCGGGCTTCGGGCGCCGGTTCATGGAGGTCGACCCCGTCGAGCTCGCCGACGACGTGCTCTACCAGCTCGCGGCGCTCGACGGCTTCGCGCGGCTCGCGGGCGACCGCGTGCGCTACGTCAAGCCGCACGGCGCCCTCTACAACGCGATCGTCCACCACGAGGCGCAGGCCCGTGCGGTCGTCGACGCCGTCCGCGCCTACGATCCCGCCCTCCCCGTGGTCGGCCTGCCCGGCTCCGCGGTGCTGCGCCTCGCGGACGCCGCGGGGGTACCGACGGTGCGCGAGGCGTTCGCCGACCGGGGCTACCTCCCCACGGGCGAGCTGGTCCCGCGCGGCCTGCCGGGCGCCGTCCTGCACGACGCCGAGCAGGTCGCCCGGCGCGTCGTGGAGCTCGTCACGTCGGGCACGGTGCCGGCCGCGGACGGCTCGCCCCTGCGAGTGGAGGCGGACTCGGTGTGCGTCCACTCCGACACCCCGGGCGCCGTGGGGCTGCTGGGCGCCGTCCGCGCCGCGCTCGAGGACGCCGGCGTCGAGGTGCGCCCGTTCGTCGACACGGGAGCCGGCACGGCCGAGGGCGCGGTGCCGTGACGGGAGCGACCGGCGCGGTGCACCGGTACGGGGAGTCGGCGCTGCTCGTCGACGTGCCCGACCTGGCGGCCGTGCGGTCGCTGCACCGCAGGCTCGCGACCGACGCCCCGGACGGGGTCGTCGACGTGGTCCCGGCCGCGCGGACCGTGCTCGTCCGGTGCGCTGCGCCCGCCGACGTCGCGGACGCCCGGGCCTGGGTCGAGGACGCGCTGCTCCGGGCGCCGTCCGACGACGGGCCGCCGCTCACCGGGGCCGTCGTCGAGATCCCGGTGCACTACGACGGCCCCGACCTGGAGGACGTCGCCCGCTGGGCGGGGGTGAGCGTCG
>NZ_JNBQ01000059.1 GCF_001019615.1 Cellulosimicrobium funkei
GACCGGGCGCAGCAGTGGGCGGTCGTCGAGGACGCCGGGCGGCTGCGCGACGCGCTGGGCGTCGCGCTGCCCGTGGGCATCCCCGAGGTGTTCACCGAACCCGTCCCCGACCCGCTGGGCGACCTCGTGCGCCGGCACGCGCGCACGCACGGCCCGTTCACCGCCGCCGACGTCGCCGCACGCCTCGGCCTGGGCGTCGCCGTCGTCCTGCAGACGCTCGAGCGGCTCGAGGGTGCCCGGCTCGTCGTGCGCGGCCGACTGCGGCCGGAGTCGATCGGCGGCACGGGCGACGACTGGTGCGACGCCGAGGTGCTGCGCGTGCTGCGGCGCCGCTCGCTCGCGGCGCTGCGCGCGGAGGTCGAACCGGTCCCCGCGGAGACGCTCGGCGTCTTCCTGCCGCGGTGGCAGGGACTCGGGGCGCTCCGCGGGACGGACGGCCTGCTGCGCGTCGTCGAGCAGCTCTCGGGGGCGGCCGTGCCCGCCTCGGCTCTGGAGACGCTCGTCCTGCCGTCCCGCGTCACCGACTACACGCCGACGATGCTCGACGAGCTGACGACGACCGGAGAGGTCGTCTGGTGCGGTCATGCGGCCCTCCCGGGGTCCGGTGGCGGCGACGGGCTCGTCAGCCTGCACCTCGCGGAGTGGGCGCCGCTCACGCTCCCCGACCCCGGGCCGGCGCCCGAGGCCGGGCTGCACGCGACCCTCCTCGACCTCCTCGACGGCTCGGGCGGGTACTTCCTCCCGCGCCTCGCGGAGCGGGCGGGCGCGGACGTCCGCCCGACGCTCGAGGCGTTGTGGGACCTCGTGTGGTCCGGCCACGTGACGAACGACGGGCTCGGCTCGCTGCGCGCCCGGCTCGGTGCCGGGGGCGGCGCCCACCGCGCACCCCGGGCGCCGGCGCGCGCGCGTCCGGTCGGGCGCGGGCGGTTCGCCGGGCTGCGCCCTCCGGTCTCCCCCGACACGACCCTGCGCGGGGGTGCGGGCCGCTGGTCGGCGCTGCCCGCGCGCGAGGCCGACCCCACCCGCAGGGCGCACGCGCTCGCGCGCGTCCTGCTCGACCGCCACGGTGTGCTCACGCGCGCCGTCGCGCCCGCCGAGGGCGTGGCGGGATCGTTCCGCGCGGTGTACCGGGTGCTCAGCGAGCTGGAGGCGACCGGGGCGGCGCGGCGCGGGTACTTCGTCGAGCACCTCGGCGGCTCGCAGTTCGCGCTCCCGGGCGCGGTCGACCAGCTCCGGACCGACGGGCAGGACCGCGAGCGCGCGCTCGAGGCGGCCGCAGCCCGCGGGCTGCGCCGCGCACCCGGCGGCGGCCTCGCCCCGGCGCCCGGGGACCCGATGCTCGACGACCCGGTGCTCGACGACCCGGTGCCCGGCGGCACCCGGCCCGCGCGCGGCGGTCCGCGCCCGGGCGCCGTCCTCCTCGCCGCGACCGACCCCGCCAACCCGTACGGCGCGGCGCTGCCGTGGCCGGCGCGACCGTCCGCCGTCGGGCCGGGTGCCGCGACCACGCCGACCGTCGCGGCGCACTCCGGCGGCGGTGCCGCGCCGACGGACCGCGCCGTGACCGGTGCCGACACGTCGCGCGGGCACCGCCCCGGGCGCAAGGCCGGGGCCGTCGTCGTGCTGAGCGACGGCGACCTCGCGCTGTACGTCGAGCGCGGGGGCCGGTCCGTCCTGTCGTTCGTCGACGGCCCGCGGCTCGCGGAGGCGAGCGCCGAGCTCGTCCGGGCGGTCCGCGCGGGCAGGCTCGGCAAGGTCGTCGTGCAGCGGGTGGACGGCGTCGAGGCGCTGGCCGGCGCGGGCACGACGGCCACGTCCGCCGACGACGCGGTGCGCGCCCTCCTCGACGCCGGGTTCCGCGCGACGCCGCGCGGGCTGCGGGCGGCCTGAGGTGACGGCCGAGGGCACGGGACGCGCGCGCCGCCGTCCGCGCGCGACCGCCAGGGGGTGCGGCCGTGCCCGAGGGTGACATCCTGCGCCTCGTGTCCGCACGGCTCGACGAGGCCCTCGCCGGCCGGGTCCTCGTGCGCGCGGAGCTGCGCTGGCCGAGCGCCGCCGAGGTCGTCCTGACCGGCCGGACGGTCGTCGAGAACGTGGCGTACGGCAAGCACCTCTTCACACGCCTCGACGACGGCCGGTCGCTGCACACCCACCTGCGCATGGAGGGGTCGTGGCGCATCGCGCGCACGGGTGCGCGGGACGCGCGCGGCGCGGAGCCGAACGTGCGCGTGGTGCTCGCGAACGAGTGGTGGACCGCGGTCGGGAACCGGATCGGCATGCTGCACGTGCTGCGCACCCCGGACGAGCGGGTGATCGTCGGGCCCCTCGGACCCGACGTGCTCGGCGACGACTTCCCGGAGACCGGCCTGCCCGAGGCGGTCGCGCGCATGCGGGCCGACGACGCGACGGGCGGGAGCGGCCCCCGGCACCGGCCGGAGCGGGCCGCGACCGGCGTCCCCGTCGCGGAGGCCCTCCTCGACCAGCACCTCGTCGCGGGGATCGGCACGATCTACACGGCCGAGTCGCTCTTCGCCGAGCGCGTCTACCCCTGGACGCCCGTGCGCGACGTCGAGGACCTGGAAGGGCTCCTCCTCACCGCCCGGGCACTCATGCAGCGCACGGTGCGGCACGGGTTCGACCCCCGCGCCGGCGTCGTGCGCCACGTGCACGGGCGCACACGAAAGGCGTGCCACGTGTGCGGCACGCCTGTCGTCGAAGGTACGGCGAACGAGCCGCCGTACGACCGTCCGGTCTTCTGGTGTCCCTCGTGCCAGGCGCAGCCCGCGGGCCGGTGACGGCGGCGTCGCTGCCCCGGCACCTGCTCCGGGCCTACCCGGCGTGGACCGTCAGCCGACGGGCTGAAGGTCCTCTCGTCGTGCCGTGCCCTCGGGGTTCTGCCGTCCGAGCACCGCGGTCGCGAAGTCGGCCGGGATGGTGTCCGGGATGAGCAGACCCTCGGCGACGGCGACCCGGTCGCTGACCTCGCGCAGCACCAACGACATCGGGATGTCGAGCGCCTCGCAGATCGAGCCCAGGAGCTCCGACGACGCTTCCTTCTGACCGCGCTCGACCTCGCTGAGGTAGCCCAGCGAGACCCGTGCGGCCGAGGACACCTCTCGCAGGGTGCGCCCCTGTCGCTGGCGAGCGTCTCGCAGCACGTCCCCGATCTCTCGTCGAAGAACAATCATCTGGCGACCCCCTTCCGTGTCCCGTGCGCCCCCGGGAGCCGGTGTGGCCCCCACCTGGGTGCGCGAACTGCTCGTGCCGGTCTTCCTGTTCACTGCCCCGCGTGACGGGGTCGTCCTACCGTACCCCGCCCGCGGTCCGATCACGTCTCCGGTGCGGCGTGCCGGACCGGCCGTCGGCGCGTTGTCCGTGCGGCCCACCGGTCGGTTGACGGTCCTGTTGGCGATCACGTGCTGTGCAACGCCCCGACGTGGGGCCTTGTTCCCGCGGCCGCCTGCCCGGCGAACTCCCCGCGGCACGTTCACGACCTCTCCACGCGCCGCATCGGAGACGGCGGCCGCCCGGCAGGGCGACCGCAGATCACCCGCCGATTTCACCCGGCCTGCCGTCGTCCGCGGCGGGTCCGTCGACCACCCCACGGGCGAGGTCGATCGCCGCAGCGACCGTCCCGGCGCGGACGGCCGCACGCTCGCCGGCCAGGTGCATCCGCCGCACGCGCGTCCCTCGCGGACCGCTCGCCGCGACGAACACCGTTCCCGGTGGCTGGCCGTCCTGCGGGTCCGGTCCCGCGACGCCCGTCGTCGCGACCCCCACGTCCGCACCGAGCACGACCCGCACCCGTTCCGCCATCTGTCGCGCGACCTCCGGGTGGACGGCCCCGTGGGCGGCGAGGAGGCCGCCGTCGACCCCGAGCACGGACTGCTTGACGTCCGTCGCGTAGGCGACGACCGCGCCCCGGAGCACGCGCGACGCCCCCGGGACGTCGACGATCGTCGCGGAGAGCAGCCCTCCGGTGAGCGACTCGGCCGTCGCGAGCGTCCACCCCCGCGCCTCGAGCGTCGCGAGGAGGCCGACGACCTCGGGTCGCGCGGCCGAGCTCCCCGCCCCCTCGGCGTCGCGCGCCGCCCCGGTCACGACGCCGACGCGCCGTCCGGCGCCGCCCCGCGCTCGGCGAGGCGGGCCGCGCGGATCGCGTCGCGCCGCAGCCGCCAGCCCTGGTAGGCGTACTCGAGCCCCGTCACGACCGTGACGAGGATCGCCGCGGCGAGCACGACCCAGGCCACGACGCCGATCCACCCCGGCAGGTGCGACAGTGGCAGGAGGAAGAGCGTGATCGCGACGGTCTGGAGCACGGTCTTGAGCTTGCCGCCGCGGGAGGCGGGCATGACCGCGTACTTGAGGACCGCGAACCGCAGGAGCGTGACGCCGAGCTCGCGCGCGAGCACGACCACGGGCACCCACCACGGCAGCTCGCCGAGCGGCCACGCGAGCAGGACGAGCGCGGTGCCGACGAGCAGCTTGTCCGCGATCGGGTCCAAGAGCTTGCCGAGGTCCGTGACGAGGTCGTACTTGCGCGCCAGGTAGCCGTCGAGCCGGTCCGACGTCGCAGCCAGGACGAAGATGCCCGTCGCGACGAGCCGCCAGGTGACGGACTCCCCGCCGTCGACGAGGAGCGCCCACGCGAAGAACGGGACGAGCAGGATCCTCGCCATGGTGACGAGGTTCGCGGAGTTCCACGGCGAGGGGACGGCGTTGACCACCCGACCAGCCTAGGGGGTCCTCAGGGGTGCCCCGACCCTCGTCCGCCGCCGCGGCCGCGCGACACCGTGCCGGGCGGGCTCGGTGGGCACGCGGTGCGCGCTCAGCGCCAGCCCGGCTCCACGTCGGCACCGTCGTGGTAGTCCGTCGCCACCGGCGGCATGTGCCCGTCGGTGCCCTCGCCGTAGTCGTGCCCCGCGCCGCCGCCCGGCGCCGCGGCGGGCGCCGGCGCCTGGCCGTCGAAGACGTCCTGCGCCGGCTCGCCGCGGATCAGCGCGAGCGCCGACGGCAGCTCCTCCGGCGTCACGAGCACCTCGCGCGCCTTGGACCCCTCGGACGGGCCGACGATCTCGCGCGACTCGAGGAGATCCATGAGGCGACCCGCCTTGGCGAACCCGACCCGCAGCTTGCGCTGGAGCATCGACGTCGAGCCGAACTGGGAGGTCACGACGAGCTCCGTCGCCTGGAGGAGCAGGTCGAGGTCGTCGCCGATGTCCTCGTCGACCTGCTTCTTCGCCGCGGTCTGCGTGACGTCCTCGCGGTAGACCGGCTTGAGCTGCCCCTTGACGTGCTCGACGACCGAGTGCACCTCGGACTCCGAGACCCACGCGCCCTGGACGCGCATGGGCTTCGCGGCGCCCATCGGGAGGAACAGCGCGTCACCCTGACCGATGAGCTTCTCGGCGCCCGGCTGGTCGAGCACGACGCGCGAGTCCGCGAGCGAGGAGGTCGCGAACGCGAGCCGCGACGGCACGTTGGCCTTGATGAGGCCTGTGACGACGTCGACCGACGGCCGCTGCGTCGCGAGCACGAGGTGGATGCCCGCGGCGCGCGCGAGCTGCGTGATGCGCTGGATGGACGCCTCGACGTCGCGCGGGGCGACCATCATGAGGTCCGCGAGCTCGTCGACGACGACGAGCAGGTACGGGTACGGCGCGATCTTGCGCTCGGAGCCCGGCAGCGGCTTGACCTTGCCCGAGCGCACGGCGGCGTTGAAGTCGTCGATGTGCTTGTACCCGAACGCCGCGAGGTCGTCGTACCGGGCGTCCATCTCCCGCACGACCCAGTCGAGGGCCTCGGCGGCCTTCTTCGGGTTGGTGATGATGGGCGTGATGAGGTGCGGGATGCCCTCGTAGATCGTCAGCTCGACGCGCTTGGGGTCCACGAGCACCAGGCGCACCTGCTCCGGCGTCGAGCGCATGAGGATCGACGTGATCATGGAGTTGATGAAGCTCGACTTGCCGGCGCCCGTCGCGCCCGCGACGAGGATGTGCGGCATCTTCGCGAGGTTCGCGACGACGTAGCCGCCCTCGACGTCCTTGCCCACGCCCATGACCATGGGGTGCTCGGTCCGGCGCGCCGCCGACGAGCGGAGCACGTCGCCGAGCACGACCGTCTCGCGGTCGGTGTTGGGGATCTCGATGCCGATCGCCGACTTGCCGGGGATCGGTGCGAGGATGCGCACGTCCGCGCTCGCGACCGCGTAGGCGATGTTGTTCGAGAGCGACGTGATGCGCTCGACCTTGACCTTGGGACCGACCTCGACCTCGTAGCGCGTGACCGTCGGTCCGCGCGTGAAGCCGGTGACCTTCGCGTCGACCTCGAACTGCTCGAACGTCTGGGTGAGCGCCTCGACGACGCGGTCGTTCGCGGCCGACCGGACCTTGTGCGGCGCACCCTTGGCCAGGGAGTCCTCGTTGGGCAGGAGGTAGACCGTGTCGCCCTCGAGCATCGGCTGCACGCCGCGCGGCAGGGGGCTGCTCGGCGGGGGCGGCGGGACGCTGCCCGCGCCGTCGGCGGGGTCGGGCGCGACGGCGCTCATCGCGGCGGCCGCGGTGTCCTGCGCGGTGCCCTGCCCGACGGCGGGCACGGCCTCGGTGGGCGCGGTGCCGGGCGCCGGGTCCTCCCCGCGGCGCTTCTTGCCCCGGCCGCGCGCGGAGTCCTCCTCGTAGTCGAGGAACGCCGCCGTCTCGAACGCCTCGTCGCCGGAGAACCCGCCCTCGGGCTTCTCGATCTCGGCGGCCTCCGCCGCGCGCTGCGCCCTGGTCTTCCGGGGCTTGCGCGGGCGACGGCCCGCCGGCACGTCCGTGCCGTCGTGGCGCGAGACGCCCTCCGCGAGCGCGAGCCCGTCGGCGTCCAGCGCATCGTCCTCCGCGCGGTGGTTGCCCGTGAGCACGTCGTAGAGGCCGCGCAGCCGGCTCGGGATCCGGTGCACCGGCGTCGCGGTGACGACGAGGAGCCCGAAGAACCCGAGCAGCAGGAAGATGGGGACGGCGAACCAGGGCGTGAGCCCGGTGGTCACGGGCGTCGCGGCGAGGTAGCCGACGATCCCGCCCGCGTCCTGCACCGCCTCGAAGCCGTCGCGCGGCGCCGGGAGGTCCTCGGAGATGTGCACGAGCGAGCACACCGACACGACGATGAGCGTGAGCCCGATCGCGACGCGCGAGTTCGCCTGCGCGCGCTCGGGGTGGCGCATGATGCGCACGGCGAGCCAGAGCAGCAGGACGGGCACCGCGACGCCCGCGAGGCCGAACGTGCCCGCGACGACGCCGTGCACGACCCTGCCGAACGTGCCCTCGATGCCCCACCACTCGCGGGCCGCGACGACGACCGCGAGGGCGATGAGGAAGAACGCGACGCCGTCGCGCCGGTGTGCCGGGTCCAGCTCTCTTGCTCCCTTTCCGATGGTGCGCACGAGCGCTCCGAGGCCGTGCGCGGCGCCGAGCCAGACCGTCCGCACCGCGCGGACGGGCCACGGCGGCCCCGACGCCGGGCGCCGGGCGGGCCGGCGCGCGCCGGAGGAGGTGGACCGCCCCCGACCGGTGCCGGCGCGCGACGTGCCGCGGGCCGAGGACGAACCGCCGCGCGCCGAGGTGCGGGGCGCTGGTGTGCGGTTGCTCGCGGTCCGACGTGCCTGCGGGGACGTGCGGGTCGCCATAGTGGTCCTAACCTACCTGCGGGGGACGACACGGACGCGGACCCGGCGGCGCGTGTCCCCGCCGGAGTGCTGCCGGGCGGCCGGCGACCCCGCGAGCGACGCCCGTGACCGACGACCCGTGAGCGACCAGGACCGGAGGAACCGTGCACGAGCCCACGCACGCCGAGCGGAGCGACGTCCCGAGCGACGCACCGGGCGGCGGACCGAGCGAACCACCGACCGACCGGGCCACCGCCGCCCGGGTCGGGTCGGCGGACGCGCCCCGAGCGCGCGACCTCGTCGAGACGGCCCCGGGGGTCTGGGTCGCGACCGCGGAGATCTGGACGACCACGTCGACCGTCGTCACCACGCCGGACGGCGAGGCGCTCGTCGTGGACCCGGCGGTGACCGTCGCCGAGGTCGAGGGGCTCGCCGCCGCGGTCCGGGCGCGCGGCTGGCGGGTGACCGCCGGGTTCGCGACGCACCCGCACTGGGACCACGTGCTGTGGTCGCCGGGGCTCGGCGACGCGCCCCGCTGGGCGACGGCCCGCACCGCCGACGCGACGCAGCGGCGGCGGGCCGCGGTGCTCGCGTCGACCGAGGCCGCCGCCCCCGGCCACGACCCCACCCTCGTGGGCGCGCTGACCTCGCTCTCCCGCGGCGCGCGCCGGCTCCCCTGGCCCGACGCCGCACCGACCGGCCAGAGGACGGTGACCGTCGTCGAGCACGACGCCCACGCGCCGGGCCACGCCGCGCTCGTGGTGCGCACGCCGGACGGGTGCGTGCTCGTGGCGGGCGACATGCTCTCCGACGTCGAGGTGCCGCTCGTCGACACCGACGCCCGCGACCCCGTCGCGGTCTACCGGGGTGCGCTCGACGCGCTCGAGCTCGCCGCGCGCGACGTGGACGCGCTCGTCCCGGGTCACGGGAGCCCCGCCCTCGGACGCGCGGCGGTCGCCGCGCGTTTCGCGGCCGACCGCGCCTACCTCGACGCCCTGGACGCCGCTCTGCGCGGCGGCACCCTGCCCGACGACCGCCGGCTCACGGGCTACGTCGCCGAGTGGCACGACGCGCAGGTCGAGGCGCTGCGCTCGCGCTGAAGCCGCACCACCCTCCCACGGGCGGTGCAGGGGCGAGCCGGAGCGCTGCCGACGCAGGTCGCCGGGGCTCAGTCGTCGAGCCCGAGCTCCGCGGACCGGGCGAGCGCCGCGTCGAGCTCGTGCTCGTCGGTGACCAGGCGGTGCAGGTGCCGTGCCGCGGCGTGCAGGGCGCCGAGGTCCGACCCGTAGACGCTCACCATGCCGCCCTCGGGATCGAACCCGACCGCGTCCAGGACGCTGGGCTCGTGGTCGGTCAGCGTGGCCCGCAGCGCGCCGGAGAAGTCGTACCCGGAGCCCTCGATGCCGTGCCGCTCGAGGGCGCCCTTGTGCTGGTGCCACTCCGGGCCGCCGGGCGAGTAGATGATGCTCCACCCCTGCGCCTGGGTCACGAGGTGGACAGGGGCGAGCGGGGCGAAGTCCTCGGCGTTCGTCATACGGGAAACGTAGCGCTGACCACCCACGACGCCGCGGCGGACCTCCGGCGACGCCGGCCGGGCCCGAGCCCGGGCCCCACCGTCGTCAGCCGAGGAAGAGCCCGACCGCGAGCGTCACGACGCCCGCGGCGAGGACCACGCCGCCCACAGGGAGCAGCACGACCGCCCGGTTCGGCGCCTCGCGCCCCGAGCCCACGGCGGAGAGGAAGAACCCCGCCGGCAGGAGGATGGCGGCGACGAGCACCCCGGTGGCGGCGAGCCACCGCCAGAAGCCCTCGAGGGAGGTGGCCTCCGTGAGCAGCAGGCACACGAGCCCCAGGATGACGAGCACGCCCGCGTGCGCGTGCCCTGCGCGGAAGAAGGAGGCCTGGAAGCCCGTCGCCGGCACGCGCCGCGTGACGACCTTGACGAGGAACGCGCCGCCGGACTCGATGCCGACGACCGTGAGGAGGACGACGCCCGCGGTGATGCGGGCGGCGTCGGTGAGCTCGAGCACGGGACCTCCTGAGGTGGCGGGACACTCGGCGCGCGGCACGCCGCGAGTTTCCGAACATTGTTATAGAACAGCGTTCGCAAACCCGTGTCAAGCCCTCTAGACTCGTCGCGTGGCACGACCTCGACTGCACGACGACGCCCTGCGCGACCGCCTCCTCGACGTGGCGTCGCGAGCCATCTCCGAGCACGGCGAGGGTGCCGTGACGGTCCGCTCGGTGGCGACGGCCGCGGGGACGAGCCCGTCGGCCGTGTACGCGCTCTTCGGCAGCCGCGACGAGCTCGTGGCCGCCGTGTCGGCGGAGGGCTTCCGGCGGTTCGCGGCCAGCCTGGCGGCCGTCGGGCGGACCGACGACCCGGGTGCCGACCTCGCCGCGCTTGGCCGCGCCTACCGGGGGTTCGCCCTCGCGGACCCGCACTTCTACGCCGTGATGTTCGCGCGCGGGGTCCGGCCCGCCGCGGACCGCCCGCGTGCCGTCGAGGAAGCGACGTTCCTCGTGCTGCGCGACGCGGTCGCACGGCTCGTGCCGGACGCGACGACCGCCGACGACGTCGCGCTCGGGCTGTGGGGCCTCGTGCACGGCCTAGTCTCGCTCGAGCTCGCCGGCCTCGTCCCCGGCGACGACGCGGAGCGCGCCGAGCATTACGCGAGGGCCACGGCCACGGTCGGGCGCACCCTCGCGGGACGCTGACAGGTCCCGCCAGCGGCGGTCAGGACCAGCTGGGGCCCGCCACGGGGGCGGGCGCGACCGCCCGCTGGCCGTCGCCCACCTCCCGCACGACGCGCGCCCACAGCACGGCGGCTACGACGAGAGCGACGGCCGCGACAGCGTCCAGCACCGGAAGCGCCGACCAGACGTCCGGCGAGTCCGACCTCATCAGCCGACCGCCGGCGTTCGCGGCGAACCCTCCGACGAGCCAGGCCGCCCACCAGCCGCCCAGCCCCCGACGCTCCGTCCGGAGCGTCGCCGCGCGGACGTCGCGCACGACCTGGAGGGGGAACCACAGGGACACGACGGGAACGATCCATCCCAGCCAGACCCAGACGCGCGAGCGCGCGTGCGACCACCACGGCGTCGCGGCCTCGGCGAAGCGCCGGGCACGCCAGAGCCACACGACGGTGACGATCCCGGCCGCGAGCTGGACCACTCCGAACAGCAGGGCGACGGTGTCGTACGCCGCGAGCACGGCCGTCGACACGCTCCGACCACGGACGAGATCGTGCAGCGTCGAGACCACGGGTACGGCGAGCGCGGCCTGGACCACCGCTCCCCCAGCGACTGCTGCGGCGAGGGCGACGGACGCCACGCCCAGGCCACGGGGCACCGGTCGCGGTGACCCGGCGGGCGTCCCCGGTACCCCGGCATGACCGGCGAGAACGGGGGCGGCGGCAGGGAAGGAGTGCGGCGACGGAGCGCCGGCGGGGTGCGGGGAGGACATGGGCGGTCTCCTGACAGCTCGGACGGAGCGCCAGGATAGGGGTACTTCGCCCCATTCCGGGCCGGTCGACCGAGGGGCGACCGGCCCGGGGGCTGGTGCTACGCCTCGACGACCACCGGGACGATCATCGGGCGGCGCCGCAGTCGGTTGGAGACCCACCGCCCGATGACGCGGCGCATGACCTGCTGGAGCTGGTGCGTGTCGGTCGCTCCGCCCGCGATCGCGTCCTCGAGCGCCTTGACGACCTCCGGCTGGATGTCCTGGAACACCTTGTCGTCCTCGGCGAACCCGCGCGCGAGGATCTGCGGCCCGGCGAGCACCTTGCCGGTCGCGGAGTCCACGACGGCGAAGACGGACACGAAGCCCTCCTCGCCGAGGATGCGCCGGTCCTTGAGCTCGGCGTCGGTGATCTCGCCGACGCTCGACCCGTCGACGTACACGTACCCGCACGGGACCGCGCCGACGACCGACGCCTTGCCGTCGACGAGGTCGACGACGACGCCGTCCTCGGCGAGCACGACCCGGTCGGCCGGCACGCCCGTGCGGACCGCGAGCGCCCCGTTCGCCACGAGGTGGCGGACCTCGCCGTGCACCGGCATGACGTTCTTGGGCTTGAGCACGTTGTAGCAGTAGAGGAGCTCGCCCGCGCTCGCGTGCCCGGACACGTGCACCTTGGCGTTGCCGCCGTGCACGACCCTCGCGCCGAGGCGCGTGAGCCCGTTGATGATGCGGAAGACGGCGTTCTCGTTGCCCGGGATGAGCGACGACGCGAGGATCACCGTGTCGCCGTGGCCGACCTGGACCTTGTGGTCCCCGTTGGCCATGCGCGACAGCGCCGCCATGGGCTCGCCCTGGGAACCCGTGCACATGAGCACGATCTCGTCGTCGCGCAGCGAGTCGACCTTCTTGAGGTCGATGAGCACGCCCTCGGGCACGTGCAGGTACCCGAGCTCGGCCGCGATCGTCATGTTGCGGACCATGGACCGCCCGACGAGCGCGACGCGGCGCCCGTGGTGGTGCGCGGCGTTGAGGACCTGCTGCACGCGGTGCACGTGCGAGGAGAACGACGCGACGATGATGCGCTTCTCCGACGCGGCGAACACGTTGTCGAGCACCGGGCCGATCTCGACCTCGGGCGTGACGAACCCCGGGACCTCGGCGTTGGTCGAGTCGACCATGAACAGGTCGACGCCCTGCTCGCCGAGGCGCGCGAACGCGCGCAGGTCGGTGATGCGCCCGTCGAGCGGGAGCTGGTCCATCTTGAAGTCGCCCGTGTGCAGCACGGTCCCGGCACCGGTCGTCACGGCGACCGCGAGCGCGTCGGGGATCGAGTGGTTGACGGCGACGAACTCGCAGCGGAACACGCCGAGCTGCTCGACCTGCCCCTCCTTGACCGCGAGGGTCACGGGCGAGATGCGGTGCTCCTTGAGCTTGGCCTCGACGAACGCGAGCGTGAGCTGCGACCCGACGAGCGGGATGTCGCGGCGCAGGCGCAGCAGGTACGGGACGGCGCCGATGTGGTCCTCGTGGCCGTGCGTGAGGACGATCGCCTCGATGTCGTCCAGCCGGTCCGCGATGTAGTCGAAGTCCGGGAGGATGAGGTCGACGCCGGGCTGGTTGTCCTCGGGGAAGAGGACGCCGCAGTCGATGACGAGCAGGCGCCCGTCGTACTCGAGGACGGCCATGTTGCGGCCGACCTCCCCGAGCCCGCCGAGGGCGACGATGCGCAGCCCTCCGGTGGGGAGCTCGGGAGGCAGGGAGAGTTCGGGGTGGGGATGGCTCACGGGGCCTCCTGTCGTGGCTGAGCCGGGGGTTTCGAGGGCTCCTGCCCTCGCTAGTTCGTGGGTGCGGCGGTGGCCGCCGCGGCGCTCGCGCCGACGAGCACGCCCGCGGCGGCGAGGGCGTCGCGGACCAGCGCGACGTCGTCCTCGGTCGCCGCGACGTTCGGCAGGCGCAGGAAGCGGTTGTCGGTGAGGCCGAGCAGCTCGACGGCGGCCTTGGCCATCACGGCCTGGAAGCCCGCGCCGTTGAGCGCGTCGATGACGGGCGTCGTGGTGAGGAAGACCTCGAGCGCGCCCGCGTGGTCGCCCGCGTCGAAGCGGCGCACGACCTCGGCGAACGGCCCGGCCACCGCGTGCCCGGAGACGGAGACGATGCCGGCCGCGCCGTGCGCGAGGAACGGCAGCAGCAGGCCGTCGTCGCCGCTGTAGAACGCGAGCCCGGTCGCGGCGGCGAGCTTGGCGGCGGCGTACACGTCGCCCGTCGCGTCCTTGCTCGCGACGACCCGGTCGTGCGCCGCGAGACGCGCGTAGGTCGCGGGCGCGATCCGCACGCCCGTGCGCCCGGGGACGTCGTAGAGCATGACGGGCAGGTCGGTCGCGTCGGCGATCGCCGTCACGTGCCGGTACACGCCCTCCTGGCTGGGGCGCGAGTAGTAGGGCGAGACGACGAGGAGCCCGTCGGCCCCGGCCTCGGCCGCCTGCTCCGCCATGCGCAGGGCGTGGTCGGTGTCGTTGGACCCGGCACCGGCGACGACCGCAGCGCGGTCGCCGACCGCGTCGACGACGACCCGCACGAGGTCCTGCTTCTCGGGCGCGTGCGTCGTCGGCGACTCGCCCGTCGTGCCGCTCAGCACGAGGCCGTCGTTCCCGTCGTCCACCAGGCGCTTCGCGAGCCGGGCCGCCGCCGCGAGGTCGACGGCGCCGTCGGGCGTCATCGGGGTGACCATGGCCGTGAGGACGGCACCGAACGGGCGCGCGGGGGTGGCGGGAAGGACCATGTGCACAAACTACCGTGCGGCGGGTCCCCGCCACCGCGCCCGTCCAGGCCCGGTGCCCGGCCC
>NZ_JNBQ01000060.1 GCF_001019615.1 Cellulosimicrobium funkei
TGCGCTCTCTCCTGCCCGACGCGCGGGCGCTCACCTCGACCTTCCCAGCACGACGGCCGCCGCGATCGGCGCGTTCGGCACCGGCACGGCGCCGGGGCGCACGGGCATGCTCGGGTACACGCAGCGCAACCCCACGACGGGTGGGCTCGCCAACATGGTGTCGTGGGAGGGCGCGCCGGCCCCGGCGGAGCTCCAGCGCGAGACCCCGGTGCTCGAGCGGCTCGCCGCGGCGGACGTCGCCGTGACCTCGACCGGCCCCGCGCGGTTCGCCGGGTCCGGCATGACGGTCGCCGCCCTGCGCGGCGGGTCGTACGCCGCGGCGGAGGGCCTCGGGGCGCGCGTCGACGCCGCGGTGCGGGCCCTGTCCCGGCCGGGCCTCGTCTACCTGTACTGGGGCGAGGTGGACAAGGCGGGCCACCACCACGGCAGCACGTCCTGGCAGTGGGGCGACGAGCTCGAGGCGCTCGACCGCGAGCTCGCCCGGCTCGCCCGGTCGGTCCCGCGGGGCACGCTCGTGCTCGTCACCGCGGACCACGGCATGGTCGACGTCGACCCGGCGCTGCGCCGCGACGTCGCCACGGACCCGGTGCTCGCACGGGGCGTCGCGCTCGTCGGCGGAGAGCCGCGCGCGGTGCACGTCTACACGGAGCCGGGGGAGACGACCGCCGTCGCGGCGCGCTGGCGCGACGTCCGTGGGCGACGACGCGCTCGTCCTGGAGCGCGAGGAGGTGCTCGCGCGCGGACTGCTCGGGCCCGACCCGCGCCCGGAGGCGGTCGCTGCCGCCGGTGACGTGATCGTCGCGCTGCGCGGGCGGGCGACCGTCGTCGACTCCCGAACCCAGACGCCCGCGTCGCTCGCCCTCGTCGGCGTGCACGGCTCGCTCACCGAGCGGGAGATGCGCGTGCCGCTGCTCGTCGCCGGGACCTGACGACCCGCGACGCCGGGCGTCACCCCACGCCACGTCGCGGCCCGCCCACGACCCCGCACCGACCGACCTCGCGAAGGAACGCCCGATGGCCGAGCTCGTCTTCTTCTCCGGGACCATGGACTGCGGCAAGTCCACCCTCGCCCTCCAGCTCGACCACAACCACGCCGCACGCGGCCGTCGCGGGCTGATCTTCTCCCGCAACGACCGGGCGGGGACCGACCGGCTCTCGTCCCGGCTCGGGCTCGAGGTCGTGGCGCGCGAGGTCCGGGACGACACCGACTTCTGGACGCTCGTCACGGCCGAGCCGGACCCGGTCGACTACCTCGTCTGCGACGAGGCGCAGTTCTACTCGCCGGCGCAGGTGGAGCAGCTCGCGCGGCTCGTCGACGAGACGGAGATGGACGTCTTCGCGTTCGGCATCACCGCCGACTTCCGCACCCGGCTCTTCCCCGGCTCGGCCCGGCTCATCGAGCTCGCCGACCGGGTCGAGGTGCTCCAGGTCGAGTCGCTGTGCTGGTGCGGACGGCGCGCGACGCACAACGCGCGCACGGTCGACGGGAGCATGGTCGTCGAGGGCGACCAGGTCGTCGTCGGGGACGTCGGGGCGGGCTCGGGCGAGGTCGGCTACGAGGTGCTGTGCCGCCGGCACCACATGCGCCGCATGACGACGGCCCTCGCGCGTCGCCAGGCGGCTTCCGACGGCCTGCCGCTCGACCTGCCACGCTGACCTGCCACGCTGACCCGATGAGCTGACCCGGCGCCTGTGGCCGGCGTGCGCGCTCGGCGTGCGCGGTCGCTACGGGGGGCGCCTACTCCGGGCGGGCCCCGAACACGATCTCGTCCCAGCTCGGGACCTTCGCACGCGAGCGGTTCTTCCCCTTGCGCGGCTCGCGCGCCGTCTGGGGGCGCGCCGCAGGTGGCGGGGCGTCCCCGTCTCCGGGTGCAGGGGCGTCGGCCGAGCGGTCGTCGGGCGAGGGGCGGTCGCCCGCGCCGTCCTCCGGCTCCGGGCCCGCGTCGTCCCGGCCGCTCTCGGACGCCGGCTCCGGAAGGCGCACGGCGTCGAGCGGCCGGATCGTCGGGAGGTGGACGACGGTCCCGCCGGCAGACGTGGCCGCGTCGTCCCGAGAGTCGCCCTGCGACCTGTCCGGGTCCGGGCCGATGCCGACCTGCGGGCCGAACCCCTCGAACGGCTCCTGCCCGTCGACCTCGACCGGCCCCGTCGGCGCCTTGCGCGGGCGCACGCCCCGACGCTGGCTCAGGTCGTCGAGGAGCTCGGCCGTCCCGTCGTCGGCGGGCGGAGCGGTCGGGGGAGCGGCGCGGAGCCCCCGGCCGCGCCCCGTCGCGTCGACGTCGAACACCGCGACGGCCCCGGGTGTCGGGTCGCGCGGGGCGTCCGTCCCCGAGAGCCAGCGGGCCTCGTCGTCGAGCGCCTGGAGCGCGCGCGTCGCGGCGTCGTACTCCCAGCGGGCGGTCCGGCTGCCCGTCCCGACCTCGAAGGTCGCCGTCACGACCCACGACGCCCCGGGCTGGCGCGCGGCGCTCCACTCCACGGTGCCGGGCTCGACGTCGCGCGCGGCGAGCCGCTGCGCGACGAGGTTCCCGACGGTCGGCGAGTCCTCGTCGTGCCCCTGGCGAGAGGCGCGGACCCGGTCGACGACGTACTCCTGCTCCGCGACCACCGGGCCCGCGAAGCGGCGCACGTTCTCGACACCGAGGCCGGCGGCCTCGGCGACCGTCTCCACGGACTCCCCGGCGCGCAGCCGGGCCTGGATCTCGCGCGGCGCGAGGTTGCGCTCGCCCTCGGCACGCAGGTGCTCCAGGTGCGGGCGGTCGCGTCGCACGGCCGCCCGCAGCGACTCGGTGATCGGCAGCGTGAACTGCGTGCCGCCCGTCGCGCGCAGGACGAGGTGCTCCCCGTCCTCGTGCAGTCTCACCAGCTCCAGCTCGTCCATGGACCCTCCCGTGTCGCCGCGCCCGGTGGCGCTCGCGGTGCCGCTCCGGACGGCTGCCCGGTCGCTCGCCCTGCCGTCCGGTGCCGGGCCGCGAGCCGGTCTCCCGGGCTCGGCGGACCGCGACGCCCGCGTCACCGCTCCCTCGAGGGTGCCATCGTCCCACCCGCGAGCCGCGCAGCACGCGCGGTGTGCCGCGGACTCGGCACGCGCTCGTCCGCGCCTCGGGGGCGGGCGGCTGGGATGATTCCGGGTGTGATCCTCGATCTCGTGCCCGGCGACGCCCTCGAGCTCGGCGGCGTGTTCTTCGCGGCGCTCTCGGGCGGGCTCGCCGCCGTGCGCAAGCGGTTCGACCTCGTGGGCGTGCTGGTGCTCGCCTGGGTCGCCGGCCTCGGCGGCGGTCTGCTGCGCGACGTCCTCATCGGCGCGATCCCCCCGGTCGGGATCTCCGACTGGCGCCTCGTCGCCGTCGCGGTGCTCGCGGGCGTCGTGACCTTCTTCTGGCACCCGCGCCTCGAGCGGCTCCGGCGGAGCATCATCGTCCTCGACGCGGGCGCGCTCGCACTCTTCGTGCTCTCCGGCACGATGAAGGGCCTCGACTACGGCGTGGGCCCGCTCGCGGCGGTCTTCGCCGGCGTGATCACGGGCGTCGGCGGTGGCATCCTGCGCGACCTGCTGACCAACGAGGCGCCGCTGCTGTTCCAGGACAAGCAGCTCTACGCGATCCCGGCGCTCGCGGGCGCCGCGCTGACGGCCGGGCTCGCGGAGGCCGGCGCGCTCGGCCTGCTGTCCCAGGCGGCGGTCCTCGCGCTCGTGTTCGGCTTCCGCCTCCTCTCCCTGCGCCTCGGCTGGTCCGCGCCCGGTCCGTGGGAGGGTCGCACCGCACGCCGCGGGTCGGGCAGGATGTGAGCCGTGCGCCTCTTCATCGACGATCCCCGACAGCCCGACGACGTGACCGTGGCCGACCTGCGCGACCTCGCGGAGCGTCTCGCCCGCGAGGCGGGCGACCTCGTCCGTTCCGGTCGCCCCGACCGTGTCGAGGTGGCCGCCACCAAGTCGACGGCCACGGACGTCGTGACGCGCATGGACGCCGACTCCGAGGCGCTCCTGCGACGCGGCATCGCGGCGGCCCGCCCGGACGACGCCGTCCTCGGCGAGGAGGAGGGAGCCTCGTCCGGGACGTCCGGCATCACGTGGGTGATCGACCCCGTCGACGGCACGGTCAACTACCTCTACGGGATCGCGTCGTACGCGGTGTCCGTCGCCGCGGTCGTGGGCCCGCCGGACCCGCTCGAGTGGACGGTCCTCGCCGGCGCGGTGCACTCCGTCGTCGACGGGCGCACCTGGACGGCGGGCCTCGGGGCAGGCGCGACGGTGGACGGACGCCCGGTCCGCGTGAACGCCGAGACGGACCTGGGGCAGTGCCTCGTGGGCACGGGCTTCGGGTACGACGCCGACCGCCGGCGCGCGCAGGCGCGCGTGCTGGTCGACGTGCTGCCCCAGGTCCGGGACATCCGCCGCCTGGGCTCGGCGGCGATCGACCTGTGCCTCGTCGCCTCGGGCGAGCTCGACCTCTACTACGAGCGCGGCCTCAACCCCTGGGACATGGCCGCGGGCGCCCTCGTGGCGCACGAGGCGGGGGCCCGCGTCACGGGCCTGCGGGGCCGCGCCGCGGACCGCGAGATGACCGTCGCGGGGCCGCCCGAGGCGGTCGCGCGGCTCGTCCGGATCCTCGAGGACGCGGACGCCGACACCGACACCGACTCCTGACCGCCCCCGGGCAGCCTGGGAGCGTTCCCGCCCTGCCGGTCCGGACGACCCCGTGTTCGCCCGTGACGAACGACACCGGGCGGGCGGGGCGTCACAGGGTGCATCCCTCCCGGAAATGGTGCAGAATCCGGTGGCCCGCCGGGAACAATTCCGGTGCGCCGTGCATTGACCAGCGTGCAACGCCTCGACGACCTCGGGGCACGACACGTCACGGGGTGCCCCCGCGCCCCGCACCTGTGCCGCCCGGCACGACCGGCCATCGCCGGTGGTCCCGGACGGGCACTGTCGCGATCGACGAATACTCCGGAGAGTGACCCCACAGATGGCAACAGACTACGACGCCCCCCGCAAGAGTGAAGAGGAGCTCAGCGAGGACTCGCTCCAGGAGCTCCAGGCTCGTCGCTCCGACAAGAGCTCGGGCGTCGTTGACGAGGACGAGACCGAGGCGGCGGAAGGTTTCGAGCTGCCCGGTGCCGACCTGTCCGGCGAGGAGCTCTCCGTCCGGGTCCTGCCTCGTCAGGCCGACGAGTTCACGTGCTCGAGCTGCTTCCTCGTGCACCACCGCAGCCAGCTCGCGTACGAGAAGAACGGGCAGCAGATCTGCTCGGAGTGCGCCGCCTGACCTGCACGACGCCCGAAGGCCGTCGCCCCCTTCCTGGGGCGGCGGCCTTCGTCGTCCGCGGTGCGCGCCGCGTGGGGCTCGTCGGGCCCGGCGGGCCGCCCCCCGGGTCGTGCCCCGTCAGGACGCGCGCGCGGCCCGGATCGCGTCCGCGAGGCGCTGCGGGTGCCGCGTGGAGACGAGCCAGTACGGCGTCGGGTCCTGCGGGTCGTCGAGCGCGACGTGCACACCGGTGCGGGCCCAGGCGCGCAGGCACACGTACGCGCGGGCGTCGAGGCGGGGACCGAGCTGGACGCGCATCGCCTCCGCGTCGAGGGTCGTGACCTGGCCGAGCAGGGACACGGGGATGTGCGCCCGCCCGGCCCGGAGCTCGCCGTCCGCCACCGCGACGACCGGCGACGTCCACCAGAGACCGGCGACGCCCGCTGCCGCGGCGAGCGCGCCGACGCCGAGCGCGATGGCGTGGCTCGCGGGCCACAGCGCGATCCCGAGGACCAGGGCGAACCCGAGGGCCGCGGCCCAGCCGCCGACGCCCGGGACCAGTCGCTCGCGGTACGGCGTCGCGCCCCCGGCACGGGGTGCCCCGGCGGATGCCGGGGTCGAGGAGGGCGTGCTGCGGTCGGCGGGGTCCGTCATGGGTCCATCATCCCAGCAGTCGTGGCGTCGCCCGACGTGCTCGCCGGGCCTGCCCGCGACCACTAGGCTCTGCCGGGTGCCGAACCACCACCAGCCCGAGACCGGGGACGTCGACGTCCTCATCACGCTCCTCGACGACGTGCCCCTGCCGTCCTACGCGCACCCGGGCGACGCCGGCGCCGACCTCGTGACGACGGTCGACGTCGAGCTGGCGCCGGGGGAGCGCGCCGTCGTCCCGACCGGGGTCTCGATCGCGCTGCCCGACGGCTACGCGGCGTTCGTGCACCCGCGCTCCGGTCTCGCCGCGAAGCACGGCCTCACGGTCGTCAACGCGCCGGGCACCGTCGACGCCGGCTACCGCGGCGAGATCAAGGTGACGCTGCTCAACACGGACGCCCGCGAGGCCGTCGTCCTGCGGCGCGGCGACCGCGTCGCGCAGCTCGTCGTGCAGAAGGTCGAGCGCGCGCGCTTCGTGCAGGCCGAGCGGCTGCCCGGGTCGCACCGGGGCGAGGGCGGCTTCGGGTCGAGCGGCGGGTGGGCCGCGGCGACCTGACCGGTCGCGGACGGGCGGTCCGCGCGAGAACCGGGTGCCCGTCGTCGCGCAGCGAACGTCGCACCACGACCGTCGCTGCGCGGGCTAGTGTGGAAGCAGTGCGGGGCGAGCGCCCCGTGAGGAGTCCCGGCCGAGGGCCGGGCAGGTGAAGGAGTTCCTCCGTGGGTCTGTTCCGTCGCTCCAGGTCGTCCGAGCCGACCGAGTCGCCCGAGCCGTCGGGCACGACGTCCGCGCCGGTCGACGACGGCGCGCCCGTCGAGGCGGCGAGCGAGGAGAAGCCCGCCCGCGGGCCGTACGACTCCTCCCAGGTCCCCGAGCGTGGCCCCCGGCTCGACCTGGGCGCCGTGTGGCTGCCGGGCGTGCCCGGGATGGAGCTGCGCATGGAGGTCGACAAGAAGACCCAGCGCATCACCGGCGTCGCGTGCGCGGTCGCCGGATCCGGTCTCCAGGTGCAGGCGTTCGCCGCGCCCCGCACGGACGGCATCTGGGACGAGATCCGCGGGGAGATCGCCGCGTCGGTGACCAAGCAGGGCGGCACGGTCGACGACCTCCCCGGCCCGTTCGGCCGCGAGCTGCTGGCCCGTATCCCCGCGCAGACGCCGGACGGGCGTCCCGGCGTGCGGCCCGCCCGTTTCGTGGGCGTCGACGGCCCGCGCTGGTTCCTCCGCGGCGTGCTCACCGGCAAGGCCGCGGTCGACCCGGCCGAGGCACGGCTGCTCGAGTCCGTGTTCGCCAACATCGTCGTCGTGCGGGACCAGAGCCCGCGCCCGCCGCGCGACCTCCTCGCCCTGCACCTGCCGGGCAAGGGCCCGGCCGCCGCGGCGCCGGCGCCCGCCGGCGCCCCCGAGACGCCCTCGTTCGACCCGCTGACCCGTGGGCCGGAGATCACGGAGATCCGCTGACATGGCCCCCACGCTGCGGGAAGCCTGGCGCACCGCCCTCGCCTCCCAGGAGGAGCTCGCCGCCGACGAGGAGCGCTCCGAGGCGGCACGGCAGAAGGGCTGCCGCGCCGTGTCCGAGCTGCCCAACCGCCGTCGGGCCAAGATCTCCGGCGTCCTGCGCTCCGTGGTGCTGCGCCCGCGCGAGGGCGTCCCGACGGTCGAGGTCGAGCTGTTCGACGGCTCCGGCGTCGTGGACCTCGTGTGGCTCGGCCGTCGACGCATCGCGGGGATCGAGCCCGGTCGCCGCGCCCTCGTCGAGGGTCTGGTGTGCGACGTCGACGGGCGTCGCACCATCTTCAACCCGCGCTACGAGCTCCTCGCCAAGCCGGGGGAGTGACCTCGCTCCCGCCGACGCGCGGCGGTGCCGTACGATCCTGCGGACGCGCCGCGGAGGACCCGGGCCAGTCGTCCGGACCGTAGCCGACCGACCCCGAGCCACCGAGGACGCCACGAGATGACGAGCAGCAGCGACGCGAGCGGCGGCCCCGCGGACGGGCGTCCCGGCCCCGGGCGCGCCCCGGAGGGACTCGCGCACGACGCCGACGTCGCGGAGACGGTCGTCGACGACGTCACCGCGCCCGAGGACGGTCGCGCCCGCGGCGTCCGCGCGCTCGCCGGGCAGGAGTTCTCCGTCGCCGACGCGATCGGGGGCGTGCGCGGGCTCGTCGAGTCGGTCGCTCCGGGCCTCGTGTTCGTCGTCGTCTACGTCGCCACGACGAACCTTCAGTGGGCGCTCGTGACCTCGGTCGCGGCGGCGCTCGTCGCGGTCGCGGCGCGGCTGATCCAGCGCACCCCCGTGACCCAGGCGTTCGGCGGCCTCCTGGGCGTCGGCATCGGCGTGATCTGGGCGTGGCGCTCGGGCGAGGCGCAGGACTACTTCGCGTGGGGCCTGTGGACGAACGCCGCGTACCTCGTCGCGCTCCTCGTCTCCGTCCTGGCCCGCTGGCCGCTCGTCGGCCTCGTGGTCGAGGGCTTCCGCAGCGGGTTCGGCGCGGGAGCCGCGTCGGGGTCGGCGGGGACGACGACGGACCCGTCACCGGACGCGGTCGACGCCGCGGACTCCTCGGCCGAGCCGCGGCCTGCGGCCGCGACGCCGGCCGGCACCCCCGTCGACGCGGGCGCCGCCGAGCCCGGCGCGTTCGCCCGCTGGGCCCGCACCTGGCGGTCCGACCGCACGCTGATGCGCCGCTACACCGCCGCGACGTGGCTGTGGATCGGGTTGTTCGCCGCCCGGCTCGCGGTCCAGGTCCCGCTCTACCTCGACGGCGACGTCGGCTGGCTCGGCACCGCGCGCCTCGTCATGGGCATCCCGCTGTGGGCGCTCGTCCTGTGGCTCACGTGGATCCTGGTGCGTCGGCCCCACGCCGCGGCGCCCTCGCAGCCGACGGCGTAGCCCGGCGGACGCGGGGAGGGGCCCCGTCAGAGGACGCCGTCACCGGCCGGGGGGACCTCGGGCGCCTCGACGGGCGCGTCCGGCGCGGTCGGCGCCGCCTCCGCCTCGCCCGCGAGCAACCGGGAGAGGGCGCCCTCGTCCGCCTCGTCGCCCGTGACGAGCAGGAGCTCGTCACCTACCTCGAGCGTGTCGTCCTGGCTGGGCGCGATCGGTCGCGTGCCGCGGACGATCGCCGCGAGCACGGTGTCCGGGGGCCAGCTCACCTCGCCGACGCGGTGGCCGACGAGCGGCGAGCTCGGGGGCAGGGTGACCTCGAGGATGTCGGCGCCGGACTGGTGGAAGGTGAAGATGCGGACGAGGTCGCCGACGGCGACGGCCTCCTCGACCATCGCCGTCATGATGCGCGGCGTGGACACGGCGACGTCCACGCCCCACGACTCGTCGAACATCCACTCGTTCTTGGGGTTGTTCACGCGCGCGACCGTGCGGGGCACACCGAACTCGGTCTTGGCCAGGAGCGACACGACGAGGTTCACCTTGTCGTCGCCCGTCGCCGCGACGATGACGTCGCACTCGTCGACCTTGGCCTCGGCGAGCGTCGAGAGCTCGCACGCGTCGGCGAGCAGCCAGTCCGCCTCCGCGACCTGGGCGACCCGCATGGCCGCCGGCTGCTTGTCGATGAGCATGACCTCGTGCTCGTGGCTGAGGAGCTCGCGAGCGATCGAGCGGCCGACCGAGCCCGCTCCGGCGATGACGACGCGCATCACTCGGCCTCGACCTTCGGTGCGTGGGTGAGCCTGCGTTCGACGACGGCGGCCTGTTCGTCGTCCATGAGCACGTGGAGCACGTCGTTCTCCTGGAGGACGGTGCGGTCGGTGACGAGGACTCCGTCGCCGAAGCGGCTGACGAACGCGACGCGCGCCCCCGTGGCGTCCTCGATGGCGCGGACGGTGCGCCCGACCCAGTCGGGGTGGAAGTCGACCTGCGCGAGCCGCACGCGGCCGGACGGGTCGCGGTACTCGTCGGTCGCGCCGAACGGGAGCATGCGCCGCAGCACCTGGTCCGCCGTCCAGCGGACCGTGGCCACGGTCGGGATGCCGAGGCGCTGGTAGATCTCGGCGCGCTGCGGGTCGTAGATGCGAGCCACGACCTTCTCGACGCCGAACGTCTCCCGCACGACGCGCGCGGAGAGGATGTTCGAGTTGTCGCCGTCGGAGACCGCGGCGAACGCGTACGCGTCCTCGATGCCGGCCTGCACGAGCGTGTCCCGGTCGAAGCCGACCCCGGTCACCTTCTTCCCGGTGAACTCGGCCGGGAGACGCCGGAACGCGTCGGGGTTCTGGTCGACGACGGCGACCGAGTGGCCGCTCGACTCGAGCGACTGGGCGAGCGTCGCGCCGACGCGGCCGCAGCCCATGATGACGAAGTGCACGCACCGAACGCTACCGCTCGCCGGGCCGGTGGGCGCGCACCAGCGCGACCGGGCGCCGTCGGGCATAGCATGAGGCCTCGTGTCGGAGATCGCTGATGCCGCCAAGCGGCTGCTGCTCGGGCGGCCTGTCCGCAGCGAGCACCTGGGGCACACGCTGCTCCCCAAGCGTGTGGCCCTGCCCGTGTTCGCGTCCGACGCCTTGTCGTCCGTCGCGTACGCCCCGGACGAGATCCTCCTGACGCTCGCGATCGCGGGCCTGAGCGCGACGATGATCTCGCCGTGGGTGGGTCTCGCGGTCGTGGTCGTGCTGCTGACGGTGGTCGCGTCGTACCGGCAGAACGTGCGTGCCTACCCGTCGGGCGGGGGCGACTACGAGGTCGCGACCGTCAACCTCGGCCCGACCGCGGGCGTCGGCGTCGCGTCGGCGCTGATGGTCGACTACGTGCTCACGGTCGCCGTCTCGATCTCGTCGGGGGCGCAGTACGCGGCCAGCGCGATCCCCGCGCTGCGCGACCACGAGGCCGCGTTCGCGGTCGGCCTCGTCGTCGTGCTCACGCTCGTCAACCTGCGCGGGGTCAAGGAGTCCGGGACGTTCTTCGCGATCCCGGTCTACCTCTTCATGCTCGCCATCGGCACGACGGCGGTCGTCGGGTTCTTCCAGTACGTCACCGGCAGCCTGGGCGCGGCCGAGAGCGCGGAGTTCGAGCTCACGGCCGAGAGCGGGTTCGACCAGGGGCTCATCGGCATCGCGGGCGCGTTCCTCGTGGCGCGCGCGTTCGCGTCCGGGTGCGCGGCGCTCACCGGTGTGGAGGCGATCAGCAACGGCGTCCCGGCGTTCCGCAAGCCCAAGTCGCGCAACGCCGCCACGACGCTCGCCCTCCTGGGCGGCATCTCGGCCGTGATGATGATGTCGATCCTCTTCCTCGCGCGCGCGACGGGCGTGCACTACGCGGAGGACCCGCACACGCAGCTCTCGCTCAACGGGGAGCCGCTGCCCGTGGACTACGTGCAGCACCCGGTGATCGGGCAGCTCGCCGAGACGGTGTTCAGCGGGGTGCCCGTGCTGTTCTACGTGGTGTCCGCCGTGACGGGGCTGATCCTGGTGCTCGCCGCGAACACGGCGTTCAACGGCTTCCCCGTCCTCGGCTCGATCCTCGCCAAGGACGGCTACCTGCCGCGCCAGCTCCACACGCGCGGCGACCGGCTCGCGTTCTCCAACGGCATCATCACGCTGGCCGTGGCGGCGATCGTGCTCATCTGGGCGTTCGACGCGGAGGTCACGCGCCTCATCCAGCTCTACATCGTCGGCGTGTTCGTGTCGTTCACGCTGTCCCAGCTCGGCATGGTGCGGCACTGGACGCGCGCGCTGCGCACCGAGCACCAGCCGCGCGAGCGGTCGCGCATGCGGCGCTCGCGCGTGGTCAACACGGTGGGCCTGGCGATGACGGGGACCGTCCTCGTCATCGTCCTCATCACGAAGTTCACGCACGGCGCGTGGATCGCCATCCTCGCGATGGCGCTCGTGTTCGTGCTCATGAAGTCGATCCGCAAGCACTACGACACGGTGCGGGACGAGCTCGCGCTCGGCGACGAGGCCGCCGCCGCCCGGGCCCTTCCCAGCCGGGTGCACGCCATCGTCCTCGTCTCCAAGATCCACCGCCCCACGATGCGTGCGCTCGCGTACGCGCGGGCCTCGCGCCCGTCGGTCCTGGAGGCCGTCACGGTCGGCGTGGACGCCGAGGACGTCGAGGACCTCATGCGGCAGTGGGAGGCGCTCGACCTCCCGGTGCCGCTGCGCGTGCTGGACTCGCCCTTCCGCGAGATCACGCGGCCTGTGCTCTCGTACGTCCGGTCGGTGCGGCGCGAGTCCCCGCGCGACCTCGTCGTCGTCTACATCCCCGAGTACGTCGTGGGCCACTGGTGGGAACAGCTCCTGCACAACCAGAGCGCGCTGCGCCTCAAGGGCCGCCTGCTGTTCACGCCGGGCGTCGTCGTGGCGTCCGTGCCGTGGCAGCTCTCGTCCACCGAGGGGCAGACCGGGCTCGAGGGCGAGGGGTTCCGCCAGCGCTTCACCGGGTACTGATCGTCGGGCGGCCACGGTCGTGACCTGGGCCCGCTCCCGAGAGGAGCGGGCCTTCGTCGTGCGCGCAGCGGCGCCCCGGCGGGTGCGTCGGGCCGTGTCCGGGATACTGGGGGCATGCCGTCCTCCTCGCGTGGTCCTGCCGTGCCCTCCGACCGACCGTCCGACCCCTTCGCGGACCGTCGCGCCGCGCGCGGCGGCGGGCGCCGTGCGACCCGCCGTCAGGGCGGTCGGACGACACGTCAGTCGGCCCGCGTCGACCCTCGACCTGAGGTCGAGGTCGAGCTCGAGGTCGGCCCGGTGGCCCACGGCGGCCACTGCGTGGCGCGGTACGACGGGCGCGTCGTCTTCGTCCGCCACACTCTGCCCGGGGAGCGGGTGCGCGCCCGGGTCACGGAGGGCGGGGAGGCCGCGAGGTTCTGGCGCGCCGACGCCGTCGAGATCCTCGAGGCGTCGCCCGACCGGGTCCCGTCGGTGTGGCCGGAGGCCGGTCCGGGGGGTGTCGGCGGCGGCGAGCTCGCGCACGTCGCGCTCGACGCGCAGCGCCGCTGGAAGCGGGACGTGCTCGCCGAGCAGCTCCGGCGGCTCGGGAAGGTCGACCTCGACGAGCTTGACCTTCAGGTAGAGGTCGAGGGTCTGCCGGGCGACGACGAGCGCGGCGGCCTCGGCTACCGGACGCGCGTGGACCTCGTCGCCGACGGCACGGGTCGTGCGGGCATGCACCGCTTCCGGTCCCACGACGTCGTCGCGCTGGACGGCATGCCGCTCGCCACGGAGGATGTCGCGGAGCTCGCGGCGCGCGAGAAGGTCTTCACGCGCACCTGGCGGGCGGGCACGCGGATCGAGCTCGTCGCGCCCGTCGGCTCGGCGCCGGTCCTCCTCGTGGACGGCGAGCCGTGGCGGTCGGGCTCGCCCGACCAGCGCCCCAACGCGCGCCGCAGCGTGACCGAGCGCGTCGTCCTCGACGGCCAGCAGCACGAGTACCGCGTCGCGGCGGGCGGGTTCTGGCAGGTGCACCGCGAGGCGCCGGCCACGCTGACGCGCGCGGTGCTCGACGGCGTGGGGGACGTCGACGGCGCGCGCGTCCTCGACCTGTACTCGGGCGCCGGGCTGTTCACCACGCCCCTGGCCACGGCCGTGGGGGCGGCGGGCTCCGTGGTCGCCGTCGAGGGCGACGAGCGGGCCGTGCGCGACGCGCGCCGCAATGCGCACGGGCTCGACCGGGTGGAGCTGCACCACGGACCCGTCGAGCAGGTGCTCGCCGACGACCCGACCGGCGCGGACGTCGTCGTGCTCGACCCGCCGCGCGTCGGTGCCGGCCGCGCCGTGGTCGAGACGATCGCGTCCCGGCAGCCCTCCCGGGTCGTGTACGTCGCGTGCGACCCCGCCGCGCTCGCGCGCGACGTCTCCTACCTCGCCGGCCACGGCTACGGGCTCGCGTCCCTGCGCGCGTTCGACCTCTTCCCGCACACGCACCACTTCGAGGCGGTCGCCGTCCTGACGCGCTGAGGCGGCAGGGCGCTCGGCCCTGCGTGAGCCCGGGTGCGTCCCGGCGCGTGGCGGGAGGACGATGGGGGGAGACGGTCGGACGAGCAGGACGGTGACGGGCATGACGAGCACGGGTGCGGCGAGCGGCTCGACGGT
>NZ_JNBQ01000061.1 GCF_001019615.1 Cellulosimicrobium funkei
TGGCCGCACCGCGCGCCGTGCCCAGGGCGGCGCGAAGAGCCCGCGTCCGACGCCCCGCTCGACGTGCTCTCGGAGTTCGGGCTGAGCGCGGCCCCCGCCGTGGAGCAGGCGGTGCCCGCGGCCACGGGCCCGGACGCCGACGCGCTGCTCGGTGCGCCCGACGCGCCGCGCAAGGCCAAGCGCACCCGGACGACGCGCAAGGCGGCGCCGGCGGACGACGTCGCCGCGCCCGAGGCGGAAACCGCCGGGCCGACCGAGCCCGCACCGGCGACCGAGGCTCCTGGGGAGAAGAAGCCCGCGCGCCGCTCGCGCCGCGCGACCTCCGCGGCCGGCGCCCCGAGCGCGCAGGCCCCGACCGCGAGCGTCGCGGACGCACAGCCTCCGGTCACGACGGCCGACGACGCTGCGCCCGTCGTGGCCGAGGCCACCGCGCCGCTCGTCCAGCCGGACGCGCCGGCCTCCGAGGAGGCGCCGAAGAAGCCTGCGCGCCGCTCGCGCCGCGCCACCTCGAAGGCCGCCCCCGCCGAGGCCCCGACAGAGCCGCAGCAGGCGGCCGAGACGACGTCGAGCGACGCCCCGGCAACCGCGGCCGCACCCGAGGCGCCTGTCTCGCCCGCCGCGACCGGCGTGGGCACGAGTGCGCCGCGGCTCGCGACGACCGCCCTGCTCTTCCAGGCGCCCGACCCCGCGGCCGCGCCGCGTCGTCCCCGCCGGGCCCAGAGCCCGGCCGGTCCGCCGCGCCACGTCGAGCCGACCCCCGCGGCCCAGGCGGCCCCCGCCGCGGCCGAGCCGCGCGAGCGGGCTCCGAAGGAGTCCGTGGCTGCCCCGGTGGCGTCCGAGCGCACGGAGGACGTGACGGTCGAGGTCGCCCTCACCGGCGAGGACGCCGCCGCCGTCGAGGAGATCGAGGCCATCGAGTCGGAGCTCGTCGCCGAGGGGATCGAGCTTCCCGACGACGCGTTCGGCCCGGAGGACTTCGTCGAGCTGAACGAGGCCGAGGCCGACGCCACCGAGGACCAGGCCGCGTCCGACGACGCGGAGTCCGGTCCCCGCCGTCGCCGTCGCCGTGGTGGCCGCGGTCGCCGCGGTCGCCCGGACACCGGTCGCGAGCAGGACGAGAGCGACGAGAGCCCCGCCGAGGGGGACGAGCCGGTCGACGCCGACGCGACCGCCGAGGCCGACGAGCCCGAGCACGAGGCTGCGGACGCCGAGTCCGGCGAGGACGACGCGGGCGGCAGCCGCCGTCGGCGTCGCCGCCGCCGTGGTGGGCGGGGCGAGAGCGGCGAGAGCTCCTCGACCCGTTCGCGGCCGCGCGAGCGCAGCCTGGCCGACGAGGTCACGGCGCTCAAGGGCTCGACGCGTCTCGAGGCGAAGCGCCAGCGTCGCCGCGAGGGTCGCGACGCGGGCCGTCGCCGCCAGATCATCACCGAGGCGGAGTTCCTCGCTCGCCGTGAGGCGGTCGAGCGGTCGATGGTCGTGCGCGAGCGCGCGGGCCGCACGCAGATCGCCGTGCTCGAGGACGGCGTGCTCGTCGAGCACTACGTCTCCCAGCAGTCGCAGGCGTCCATGGCGGGCAACGTCTACCTGGGCCGCGTCCAGAACGTGCTGCCGAGCATGGAGGCCGCGTTCATCGACGTCGGCAAGGGCCGCAACGCGGTGCTGTACGCGGGCGAGGTGAACTGGGACGCGGCCGGGCTCGAGGGCCAGCCGCGACGCATCGAGCAGGCGCTCAAGTCGGGCGACTCCGTGCTCGTGCAGGTGACCAAGGACCCGATCGGGCACAAGGGCGCGCGCCTCACGTCGCAGATCACGCTCGCGGGGCGCTACCTCGTGTTCGTGCCGGGCGGCGGCATGACGGGCATCAGCCGCAAGCTCCCCGACACCGAGCGCAACCGCCTCAAGAAGATCCTCAAGGAGGTCGTGCCCGACGGCGCGGGCGTCATCGTGCGCACCGCCGCCGAGGGCGCGAGCGAGGAGGAGCTGCGCGCCGACGTCGAGCGCCTGCGCGGGCAGTGGGAGGCCATCGAGAAGAAGTCGAAGAGCGCCTCGGCGCCGGCGCTGCTCCAGGGCGAGCCCGACCTCGCGATCCGCGTCGTCCGCGACATCTTCAACGACGACTTCAGCTCGCTCGTCGTCGAGGGCGACGGGGCGTGGAGCGAGATCTCCTCGTACGTCGAGGAGCTCGCGCCGGACCTGCGCGAGCGCGTCTCCAAGTGGACGGGCACGCAGGACGTCTTCACGGTGCACCGCGTCGACGAGCAGCTCGCCAAGGGCATGGACCGCAAGGTCTGGCTGCCGTCGGGCGGCTCGCTCGTCATCGACCGCACCGAGGCCATGACCGTCGTCGACGTCAACACGGGCAAGTTCACCGGCTCGGGGGGCACGCTCGAGGAGACGGTGACGCGCAACAACCTGGAGGCGGCCGAGGAGATCGTCCGCCAGCTCCGGCTGCGGGACATCGGCGGCATCATCGTCATCGACTTCATCGACATGGTGCTCGAGTCCAACCGCGACCTCGTGCTGCGTCGCCTCGTCGAGTGCCTGGGCCGCGACCGGACCAAGCACCAGGTCGCCGAGGTCACGTCCCTCGGGCTCGTGCAGATGACGCGCAAGCGCGTCGGCCAGGGCCTGGTCGAGGCGTTCAGCGAGACGTGCGAGCACTGCCACGGGCGCGGGTTCATCGTGCACACCGACCCGATCGAGAAGTCGGGCGGCAACGGTCGCGGGGGCCACGACCACGGCGGCAACGGCGGGAGCGGCGGCCCGGCGGCCGCGGAGGAGCCGGCCGAGGCCGGGCGCTCGCGGTCGCGTCGCAAGCGCGGCACCGCCACCGCCGCGGCCGGCAAGGACGCCGCCATCACGCTCCCGCAGCCGGCCGTCCCGGTCCTGCCGGAGGTCTCGTCCGAGGCGCGCGAGGCCGTGAAGGCCACGCTCGCGACGATCGCCGCGGCCGCGGCGCACGCCCACGAGCACGAGCACGAGCACGGCGGCGCGGACTCCGCACCGGTCGCCGGCGACGACGCGCACGCGGAGCCCGGCGAGGAGTGACGCGGACCGCACCCGGCGGCGTACCGCTGTACGCCGCCGGGGCGCGCGTCCGCCTGCGCGGGTGGCGCGGGGACGACCTCGCGGCGTACCGCGCGTGGCTGCGCCCGGAGCACGAGTGGCACCGGTGGGACGGCCCGTACTACCCCGTGCCCGACGACGCCGCGTCCGACGCCGCGGTCGCGCGCCTCGCGCGCGCGGCGGCCACGCAGGCCGCCCACCCGGACGGCCTGGACGACGACGGCCTCCCGCCGCGGCGCGTCGTCGTGGCCGACGAGGAGGACCGCCTCGTCGGGACGTGCTCCTGGTACTGGGTGTCGGCCGAGACGCAGTGGGCACGGGTCGGGATCGGCCTCTACGACCCCGCGGTGCGCGGCCGAGGCCTGGGCCGCGACGCGCTCGGCGCGTGGATCTCCTACCTGTTCTCGGTGACGGACTGGGTCCGCCTCGACCTCGCGACGTGGTCCGGGAACGCGGCGATGCTCGGCGCCGGCCGAGCGCTCGGGCTCGTCGAGGAGGGGCGGTTCCGCGACGCCCGCGTCGTCGACGGCGTGCGGCACGACGCCGTCGTCCTGGGCGTCCTGCGCCGGGAGTGGGCCGCCCGGTCCTGACCGGTGCGGGGGCGTCTTCGTCCCCGTCACCCGCACCTGGCATCATGCCGCCATGGGTTACGACCTCTCGGGCCGCCTCGTCGTCGGCGTCGCCTCGTCCGCACTGTTCGACCTCACCGAGTCCGACCGCGTGTTCCGCACGCAGGGGGAGGCGGCGTACCGCGACTTCCAGGAGCGTCACCGCGACGACGCGCTGGCCCCGGGCGTCGCCTTCGGGTTCGTGCGCCGCCTGCTCGCGCTCAACGACCTGGCGCCGGCGGCGGACGACCCGCTCGTCGAGGTCATCGTCATGTCGCGCAACTCGCCCGAGACGGGCCTGCGGGTCATGCGTTCGATCCGGCACCACGACCTCGACATCACGCGCGCCGTCTTCCGCCAGGGCCGCAGCCCGCACGAGTTCATCCGCCCGCTGCACGTGGACCTGTTCCTCTCCGCCGACGAGCGCTCCGTGCGCGACGCGGTCGACCTCGGCCTGCCGGCCGGGTACGTGCTCGACCCGACGTTCGCCGACGAGGCCGGGGACGAGCTGCGCATCGCGTTCGACTTCGACGGCGTGCTCGCGGACGACTCGTCCGAGCGCCACTTCAAGGACGGCGGCCTCGCCTCGTTCCGCGAGCACGAGGCGCTCAACGCCGACGTGCCGCTCGGGCGCGGCCCGCTGCGCGAGCTGCTCGTCGGCATCCACCGGGTGCAGGTCGTCGAGCGCGAGCGGCACGCGACCGACCCGTCGTACCGGCCGCGCGTGCACGTCTCGCTCGTCACGGCACGCTCGGCCCCGGCGCACGAGCGCGCGGTCGCGACGCTGTCGTCGTGGGGCGTCACCGTCGACGACGCGTTCTTCCTCGGCGGGGTGGACAAGGACGGCGTCCTCGAGGTGCTGCGCCCGCACATCTTCTTCGACGACCAGCGCGCCGTCGTGGAGGCGACCCGCCGCGTCGCCCCGTCGGTCCACGTGCCCTACGGCGAGCTCAACCGCGGCGTCCTGCCCGCGGAGCCGACGCTCGACACCCGGCGCCCGCGTCCGGCCGACGCCGTCCCTCCCGCGCCCACCCGGCGCGAGGCGGCCACGCCGGCGGCACCGACCGCGGCGACGGGCGAGCGCGGCGCCGAGGAGGAGCCGGCGCCCGCGCGCGGCGACGAGGTCCGCACCCGGGGGACCGGCACGCGCGAGCTCCCGCTCGTGCGTTCCGTGCCGGGCATCGGTGGTGCGGGTCTCGCCGGTCTCGCCGGGGCGTCGACGGTCGTCCCGGCCGCGGAGCCGGCGCGCGAGGCCGAGCGTCCCGAGCCGGCCCCCGGTCCCGCGACCACCGCTGCCCCCGCTCCTGCTGCTCCACGGGACGGAGAGGCCGGGCCAGAGCCGGCGACGAGCCCGGAGCCCACGGACCGTCCGTCCGACGCCGAGGGCTCGGCGCCCACCGGGACCACGCTCCTCAGCCGCCGGGACGTCGCGCGCCCGGGGACGCCCGACCGCGTGTCGGTGCTCGGCCACGCGGGGGAGCAGAAGCCGCTGCCCGTCCGCCCGTCGAACGGCTCGGCCCGGCACCACTGACGGGCGCACCGGCCCCGCGTCGCGCGCTGTCGGGGTCCGGTGGTTCACTGCTCGCATGAGCGGCGCCGCACGTCTCCCGGACCCTTCGCCCCGCGCGGGCGGCCGGGTCGAGGTGGTGTGCGGCCCGATGTTCGCGGGCAAGACCGAGGAGCTGCTGCGCCGGGTCCGACGCGCCGAGGTCGCGGGGCGCCGCGTCGAGGTGGTCGGCCACGTCCTCGACACGCGGCGCGGCACGGGAACGGTGAGCTCGCACTCCGGTCTCGCGATCCCGTCGCGGACGGCGCGCGACGCGGCCGACCTCGCGCGGCTGGTGCACGACGGCGGCCCGCTCGACCTCGTCGCGGTCGACGAGGCCCACTTCTTCGGGCCCGACCTCGTCGACGTCGTGCAGCGCCTCGCGGACGACGGGCTGGTGGTGGTCGTCGCGGGCCTCGACGTGACGTTCGACGCGCGGCCGTTCGAGCCCCTGCCGACGCTCGCGGCCCTCGCCGAGCGCGTCGACAAGCTCACCGCCGTGTGCGCGGTGTGCGGTGAGGACGCGGCGTTCCACGTGCGGGTGGCTCCGGAGGCGGCGGCCGACGACGGACCGCGCGACCCGCTGGCACCCGTCGCCGCGCACGTCGGCGGCGCCGAGAGCTACGAGGCGCGGTGCCGCGCGCACCTGCCCGCGGCGCCGTGGCGGGCTCAGCCGGCCGGCGGCCCCGGCGGGTCCTCGACGAGCGGGACGAACGAGTAGGAGCCGTGCTCGCTCACCCGGGCGCCCCCCGGCGCGTCCGGGTCGGCCTCGACGAGCAGCATCGTGTGCCGGACCGGGACCACCATCCGGCCGCCCGGCGCGAGCTGGTCCACGAGGGCCTGGGGGAGCGCGTCGGCCGCCGCGGAGACGAGGACCCGGTCGTACTGCTCGCCCGGTGTGCCCAGGACTCCGCGCCGCGCGGGCTCCAGGCGCGCCCAGGGGACGTGCGCCGTCGCGACGTTCGCGGCGCCCCACGCGGCGAGGTCGAGGTCGCGCTCGAGTCCGAGCACGCTGCCCGACGGCCCGACGAGCACGGCGAGCAGCGCCGTCGTCCACCCGGAGCCGGCGCCGACGTCGAGGACCCGGTGTCCGGGGGCGACGTCGAGCAGCCGCAGCATCGCCGCGACGGTCGAGGGCTGCGAGTTCGTCTGGCCGTGCCCGATCGCGAGCGGGCGGTCCTGTCCGGCCCAGCGGCGTTGCGCCCGGGGGAGGAACGCGCGGCGGTCGACCGCGCGCATCGCGGCGGCGACGGCGTCGTCGTGCCCGCGACGGCTGCTGCCGTCGGGCGGGCCTGCCGGGCGCATGCGACCACCTCCACCGCCAGCGTAGGCACGGCCGCGCGCCACCCGCCCTCCGTCGTGGCCGGTCGCCGGTGACCGTGAGTCGGACGACGAGGGGACGACCGGACCCCCCGGGTGGCGAGGGCGCACGCGCGGCGGGATGCTCGACGGGTGCGCGGGCGCGTCGGTGCGCCCGCCCCGGACGGGGGAGCCCGGCATGAGCGGCACGGTGGCACGGATCACGCACATCAGCGCGCGGTCGGACACGAGCTTCGAGGACGCCGTGAAGATCGGCGTCGAGCGCGCGGCGAGCACGCTGCGCAACGTCTCGGGCGCGTGGGTCAAGGAGCAGAAGGTCGACATCGTCGACGGTCGCATCACGACCTGGCAGGTCGTCCTCGAGATCACGTTCGTCCTCGAGTAGGACGGCGGTCGGCGGACCGCGGGACGGGGCCGTCGCGCGCGGGAGATCGTGCGCGCGGTCACGGCCCGCGCCATTTGACCTGCCCAACCGATTTCCGTACTCTTGAACGTCGGCGCGCCCAGGCGCGCCGGTCCCGTGTGCCCACGGACGACTCGCACTCGCACGCCGCGGCGTGGCCGGAGTCTCCAAGACGAACTCGCCGTGACGAGCACGCCAAGACTAGGAGAGATGAGCAGCAACGTGGTGTACGCGATCGTCAAGGCCGGTGGCCGTCAGGAGAAGGTTTCCGTCGGCGACATCGTCGTGGTGGACCGGGTGTCCGCCAAGGTCGGTGAGTCCCTCGAGCTGCCCGCTCTCCTGCTGGTGGACGGGGAGAAGGTGACCACCGACGCGGCGAAGCTCGCGAAGGTCAAGGTCACCGCCGAGGTCGTGCGGGACGAGAAGGGTCCGAAGATCACGATCCTGCGGTACAAGAACAAGACCGGTTACCGCCGTCGTCAGGGTCACCGCCAGCAGCTGACCCGCCTCAAGGTCACCGGCATCAAGTGACCTCGCCCGGCGCGAGGTAGCGGCCACGGGTCGCCCCGCGCCGACCGGCACCCTCCCTCAGCAACCAGCACGAAAGCAGGTTCGTCATGGCACACAAGAAGGGCGCGAGCTCCTCGCGCAACGGTCGCGACTCGAACGCCCAGCGCCTCGGCGTCAAGCGCTTCGGCGGTCAGGTCGTCAAGTCGGGCGAGATCATCGTCCGCCAGCGCGGCACGCACTTCCACCCCGGTGAGAACGTCGGCCGCGGCAAGGACGACACGCTGTTCGCCCTGGCCGCCGGTGCGGTCCAGTTCGGCACGCGTCGTGGCCGCAAGGTCATCGACATCGTCGCCGTCGAGGGCTGAGCGACAGCCACAGGCTTCGAGCAGGAGGGGCGCACCGACGCGGTGCGCCCCTCCTGCTGTTTCTCGCACACCCACCTCTGAGAGGATCGTTCCATGGCCAGCTTCGTCGACCGTGTCGTCCTGCACGTCTCCGGCGGCAACGGCGGGAACGGGTGCGCCTCGGTCCGTCGCGAGAAGTTCAAGCCGCTCGCCGGCCCCGACGGCGGCAACGGCGGTGACGGCGGGACCGTACGCCTCGTGGTCGACGCGCAGACCACGACGCTGCTCGAGTACCACCACTCGCCGCACCGGCACGCGACGTCGGGCACCCAGGGCATGGGCGACGACCGCGACGGCGCGAACGGCGACGACCTGGTCCTGCGCGTGCCGGACGGCACGGTCGTCAAGACCGCCGACGGTGCCGTCCTGGCGGACCTCGTGGGCGACGGCGCGGAGTACGTCGTCGCCGAGGGCGGTCGCGGCGGGCTCGGCAACGCCGCGCTCTCGTCGCCGCGCCGCAAGGCGCCGGGCTTCGCCCTGCTGGGCGAGCCGGGCGAGGAGCGGGACGTCGTCCTCGAGCTGAAGACGATCGCCGACGTCGCGCTCGTCGGGTACCCGAGCGCCGGCAAGTCGTCGCTCGTCGCCGCGATCTCGGCCGCGCGGCCCAAGATCGCCGACTACCCGTTCACCACGCTCGTGCCGAACCTCGGCGTCGTGCAGGCGGGCTCGGCGCGGTTCACCGTCGCGGACGTCCCGGGACTCATCCCGGGCGCGAGCGAGGGCAAGGGCCTCGGGCTCGAGTTCCTGCGCCACATCGAGCGCACCGCCGTGATCGTGCACGTCCTGGACTGCGCGACGCTCGAGCCGGGCCGCGACCCGATCAGCGACCTCGACGTCATCGAGGCGGAGCTCGCCGCCTACGCCCAGGACCTCGACATCGAGGGCGGCCGCGTGCCGCTCACCGAGCGCCCGCGGCTCGTCGTCCTCAACAAGATCGACGTGCCCGAGGCGCGCGAGCTCGCCGACCTCGTCAAGCCCGACCTCGAGGCGCGCGGCCTGCGCGTGTTCGAGATCTCGACGGCCAGCCACGAGGGCCTGCGCCCGCTGACCTACGCGCTCGCCGAGCTCGTCGAGAAGGCCCGTGCCGAGGCACCCGCGCCGGAGCCGACGCGCGTCGTGCTGCGGCCGCGCGCCGTCGACGAGGCCGGGTTCACCGTCACGCGCAAGGGCGGGGCCACGGACTACTGGTTCGAGGTGCGCGGCGCCAAGCCCGAGCGCTGGGTGCGCCAGACGGACTTCAGCAACGACGAGGCCGTCGGCTACCTCGCCGACCGCCTCGCCCGCCTGGGCGTGGAGGAGAAGCTCTTCGCCGCCGGGGCCGTCGGGGGCGACGAGGTGCGCATCGGCACCGACGCCAACGCCGTCGTCTTCGACTGGGAGCCGACGCTCCTGACCGGCTCCGAGCTGCTCGGCGGCCCGCGCGGCTCCGACAACCGCCTCGACGAGCGCCTGCGCCCGACGCGCACGGAGAAGCGTCGCGAGCACCACGAGCGCATGGACGCCAAGGCCGAGGCGCGCCGCGAGCTGTGGACCGAGCGCGAGGCCGGCACGTGGACGGACCCCGACGCGGACTGACGCAGGTCCGCTGTGGACGGACCCCGACGCGGACTGACGCAGGTCCGCTGTGGGCAGGAAATGGGCCCGGTACCCCACGAGGGGACCGGGCCCATTCGCTGTCCACCACCGGTCCGGGGCGTCCTGGTCCGTGAAATCCTGCGCGCCCGGGAGCGGCGGGCGGCGATGATGGACGCGTGAACCCGCTGTCCTCCCGCTCCGAGATCGCCTCCGCCCACCGCGTGGTGGTGAAGATCGGCTCGTCCTCGCTCACGGGTGCGGACGGGCACCTCGACCTCACCGCCCTGCGCGCGCTCGTCGACGTGCTCGCGGCCCGACGCGCGGCAGGCGGCCAGGTCGTGCTCGTCACGTCCGGCGCGATCGCCGCGGGGATCGGGCCCCTGGGGCTCGCGAGCCGGCCGCGCGACCTCGCGACGGCGCAGGCGACCGCCTCGGTCGGGCAGGGCATGCTCGTCGCCCGCTACACCGAAGCGTTCGCAGGGCACGGGCTGCGTGTCGGGCAGGTGCTGCTCACCGCGGAGGACACCGTGCGGCGCGGGCACTACCGCAACGCCCAGCGCTCGCTCGAGCGGTTGCTGGACCTCGGCGTCGTGCCGATCGTCAACGAGAACGACGCCGTCGCGACCGACGAGATCCGGTTCGGCGACAACGACCGCCTCGCCGCGCTCGTCTCCCACCTCGTGCGTGCCGACGCGATGGTCCTGCTCACCGACGTCGACGGCCTCTACGACGGACCGCCGTCGCGCCCGGGCACGCGCCGGATCGCCGAGGTGCGTTCACCCGCCGACATCGAGGGCGTCGAGGTCACGGGCCGGGGGAGCGCGGTCGGGACGGGCGGCATGCTCACCAAGCTCGAGTCCGTCTCCATCGCGACCGGCACGGGCATCCCGGTGGTGCTGACCCAGGCGCAGAACGCCGCGGCCGCGCTCGCGGGCGAGGCCGTCGGGACGTGGTTCGCCGCGACCGGCAAGCGGACGACGCGCCGGCGCCTCTGGCTCGCGCACGCCGCGCGCACGCGCGGTCGGCTCGTCCTCGACGACGGCGCGGTGAAGGCCGTGCAGGGAGGGCGCGCGTCGCTCCTGCCCGCGGGGGTCACGGCCGTCGAGGGGGGAGTTCGAC
>NZ_JNBQ01000062.1 GCF_001019615.1 Cellulosimicrobium funkei
GCGCTCGCGGTGCTCGCGCAGCTCCCGCACGTCCCGCGCCGGTTCCTGCCGCGACTGACCGAGCTCGCCCTCGGCGAGGGCCGCACCTACCGCGCGACGGCACAGGCGGCGCTGAGCACGCACCCCGGCGTGCGGGGGCTCGCCGAGCAGGGGCTCGGGAACGGCCGGTCCGAGGTGCGCCGCACCGCGGCGGAGTGGCTCGCCCGGCTCGGTGACGCCGACGCGGTCCCCGCGCTCCGGGCCGCGCTCGCGAAGGAGCGCAGCGAGGTCGTCCGCGCGGCGCTCCTCACGTCGCTCGAGAGCCTCGGCGAGGACATCTCGGTCGACCTCGCGCCCGCGCTGCTGCTCGCCGAGGCGACCAAGGGGCTGCGCTCCAAGGCCCCGGTGAGCATGGCGTGGTTCGACCTGGGCTCCCTGCCCGACGCGCGCTGGGCGGCGGACGGCTCACCGGTGGACCCGACGATCCTGCGCTGGTGGGTCGTGCTCGCGGTCAAGCTCAAGGACCCGAGCGGCGCGGGGCTCCTCGAGCGGTACCTGTCCCTCCTCCAGGAGGAGGACCGGGCGCGCCTCGGCAGCTACGTGCTGGCCGCGTGGGTCGCGCAGGACACGCGCAACCCGTCGGCGCAGGAGAGCGAGGCGCACGCGACGGCCGGTGCCCAGCAGCGGTACGACCAGTACCAGGCGTGGGCCAAGCGCTCGCCGGAGTACTACTCGGTCGAGGCGTCCAAGACGGTCGAGGACCACCACCGCGACCTGTACCGGGAGCACCAGGCGACCTACCTCGGCTCGGCGGTCAAGGACAAGGGGATGCTCGCGCTCACGGTCGCGATGCCGGGCGGGGAGCTCGCCGCGACGTTCCAGCGCTACGCGAAGGCGCACGTCGGCCGCCGGGCGCAGACCGAGGCGCTCGTCCAGGCGCTCGCGGCGAACGGCCAGCCGGCCGCGATCCAGGAGCTCCTCGCCGTCTCGCGCCGCTTCCGCCAGGCGACGGTGCAGGAGACGGCGCAGCGCCTCGCGGCCGAGCTCGCGGACCGCCGCGGCTGGACCGCCGACCAGCTCGCGGACCGGACCGTCCAGACCGCGGGCTTCGAGGACGACGGCCTGCTCCACCTCGACCTCGGGTCGCGCGAGTACGTCGGGCGCATCACGCCCGCGTTCACGCTCGAGCTCACGAGCGACGCGGGCAAGGTCGTCAAGGCGCTCCCCGCTGCGCGGGCGCAGGACGACCCGGAGCTCGTCTCGGCCGCGAAGAAGCAGCTCACGGCGAGCCGCAAGGAGCTCAAGGCGGTCGTCGCGCTCCAGACGCAGCGGCTCTACGAGGCGATGTGCGTGAGCCGCACGTGGACCGCGCAGGAGTGGCAGGAGTACCTGCTCGGCCACCCGGTGATGTCGCGGCTCGTCGAGCGGCTCGTGTGGGTCGAGAACCCCGGCACGGACGCGGCGCGCCCGTTCCGTCCCGACGGCGGCGCGCTCCTCGACGCGGACGACGAGGACGTCGAGCTCGGCGAGGGTTCGACGGTCGGGCTCGCGCACGCTGTGCTGCTCGGCCCGGACGTCACGGCCGCGTGGGCGGCGCACCTCGCGGACTACGAGGTCGCACCGCTCTTCGCGCAGCTCGACGTCGCGACGCCCGACGTCCCCGCCGGCGCGGCGGCGATCGACGACCACAAGGGCTGGTTCTCCGACAGCTTCTCCATCCGCGGGCGCGCCACCAAGCGCGGCTACACGCGCTCCCAGGCCGAGGACGCCGGGTGGTTCAGCGCGTACACGAAGTCGTTTGCGAGTGCAGGGATCGTGGTGCAGATCGAGTTCACGGGGTCGTTCGTCCCGGAGGAGAACATCGCGGCCGCGGTGACCGTGCTGACGTTCGAGCGGACCGGCCGCGGGTCGGGTCGCGGGACCGCGCGCATCGCGGACCTTCCGCCCGTGCTCGTCGCGGAGGCGTACCGCGACTACGTCGCCGTCGCCGAGGCGGGCGCGTTCGACCCCGACTGGGAGCGCAAGAGCCAGTACTGACCGTGCCGGTCGGCCCGCACCAGGGCCGACCGGCACGGCGCGGTGCGGGCGCCGGGTGACGGCGCCCCCACCGCCCGTCGTGTGGGACGCGGCTCCTACGCTGACCTGCAGGACCACGGGCACGGCGCCCACGACCCGACGAAGGAGGAGCCCGGGTGACGAGCACGACGACCGGTGACGCGCAGGTCGCGGCCGGAGGGCCGGGCGAGCTTCGGCCGCCCGCCGAGGTCCGGTACGCCGACGAGCTCGCGGCGCTCGCCGCGGCGGACGCGCGGCGGGGCGCCGACGTCCCGCCCGGGTGGCGGCTGAGCCCTCGCGCGGTGCGCGCGTTCGTCGTGGGCGACGCCGAACTGGGCGTGAGCCGCAAGTTCTTCGGCGACGACCCGCTCGTCGACCGCGCGGTCGTGTCGCTGCTGGGCCGCCAGGGGCTCATGCTCGTCGGCGAGCCGGGCACCGCGAAGTCGCTCCTGTCCGAGCTGCTGGCCGCCGCCGCCAGCGGCACGTCGACCCTCACGGTCCAGGGCACCGCGGGTACGAGCGAGGACCACGTGCGCTACTCGTGGAACTACGCCCTGCTCATCGCGGAGGGACCCAGCGAGCGCTCGCTCGTGCCGTCGCCCGTCTTCCGGGCGATGGAGAGCGGTCGCGTCGCGCGGTTCGAGGAGATCACGCGCTGCGCGCCCGAGATCCAGGACACGCTCGTGTCCGTGCTCTCGGAGAAGCAGCTCATGGTCCCCGAGCTCGGCGCCGACGCACGCGTCGCGGCGCGTCCGGGCTTCAACGTGCTCGCGACCGCGAACCTGCGCGACCGCGGCGTCCACGAGATGTCGGCGGCGCTCAAGCGTCGCTTCAACTTCGAGACCGTCGCGCCCATCCGCGACCGCGCGTTCGAGATGGAGCTCGTCGAGAGCCGGCTCACGGCCGAGCTCGGCCCGGCCCCGGAGCGGCCGCGCCTCGACCGCGACGTGCTCGAGGTGCTCGTCACGGTCTTCCAGGACCTGCGCACGGGCACGACGGCGAGCGGCGCTCCGGTCAAGCGGCCCGAGACCGTGATGTCGACGGCCGAGGCCGTGAACGTCGCGGTCGCCGCGTCGCTCGAGGCGCGGTACCTCGGCGACGGCACGGTGACCGCGGGCCAGGTCGCGCGCCAGGTGGGCGGCGTCGCGCTCAAGGGCGACGAGGAGGACGCGCGCCGCCTGCGGCACTACGTCGACAACGTGGTGCGCGAGCGTGCGCGCTCGGACGCGCGCTGGAAGGACTTCCTCACCGCGGCGGGCGACCTGTGGCGGTAGGCCTGCGTGCGGCGTGGGGCGCTGCGCCGCCCCGGCTGCGGCAGGCGGCGCACGACCTGGCGACCCTGCGCGATCGGGACGGCGTGCACCTGTTCGGCGTGCGCCACCACAGCCCCGCGTGCGCGGTCGCCGTGGCGGCCCTGATCGAGGAGGTCCGCCCCGCGGTCGTGCTCGTCGAGGGGCCGGAGGAGTACACGCGGCTGCTGCCCGCGCTGCTCGACGAGCGGACGGTCCCGCCCGTCGCCGTCCTCAGCCTCGCCGGCGACCCCGGTGACGCGGCGGGAGGCGGCGCGCGCGGCGCGGGGTTCTACCCGCTCGCGCGGTACTCGCCCGAGTGGGTCGCGCTCCGGGCGGGGCACGCCCTCGGCGCCCGGCTCGCGTTCGTCGACTCCCCGTGGGCGGCGCGGGGGCCGGGCGAGGACGACGAGCACGACGACCCGACGGCGCGCACCGTCCTCGCGGAGCGGCACCTCGCGCACTCCCGCACGGTCGCCCGCCTCGCGGAGCGTCTCGGGTGCCGCGACCACGACGAGCTGTGGGACCACCTGTTCGAGGCACGGGACACCGCACGCCTGCGCGACTGGCGCGAGCTCACCGACGACGTGTTCGCGTGGGCGGCCCTCGCGCGCCTCGACTACGAGGACGAGGTGCTTCTTGCCGACGGGTCGCTCGACCGGGAGGCGCGCATGTCGGCGCGCGTCGCCGAGCACGCGGCGCGCGCGGAGGGACCGGTCGTCGTCGTCACGGGCGCGTTCCACACTCTCGCCCTCGTCGAGGCGCTGACCGGGAGCGAGCACGGCGAGGCCGTCGTCGCGCGCCGCCCGGAGGGCGGGTACGGCGACCTGGCCGACGCCCCCGCGTGGCTCGTCCGGTACGACGACGAGCGGCTCGACGCGCTGCGCGGCTACGGCGCCGGCATGCCGACGCCCGGGTACTACGACCGGCTCTGGGCCGCGCACCACGACGCGGGCGGTCCCGCGGGCGCGGCGAACGGCGTCCTCGTGGACGTCGGACGCGGGGCGAGCGCCCGCGGCGCGCTCGTGAGCGTCGCGCAGTCCCAGGCCGCCGTCGAGCACGCGCACCGGCTGGCCGCGCTGCGCGAGCGGCCCTGGCCGTGCCGCGCCGACCTGCTCGACGCGATCACGTCCTGCTACGTCAAGGACGCCGACGACCTCGACGCCGCGGGCGACCGGCCCCTCGGGCTCGCGGTCGCGGAGGTGTTCGCCGGGCGCGCGCTCGGCGACGTGCCGCCCGGGGGCGCGGCCCCGCCGCTCGTGGAGGAGGCGCGCTCGCGCGCGCGGGCCCTGCGCCTGGACGTGTCCGACTCCGTGCCGCGCACCGTCCGGCTCGACGCGCGCCGCCGGGCCGCGCACCGCGACCGGCGCCGGTTCCTCGCGCTGTGCGCGTTCCTCGACCTGGGGTTCGCGCGCCGCGTCTCCGGCCCCGACCACGTCGCCGGGCGCGGCCTCGGCCTCGTGCTCGAGGAGTGGGAGTACGCGTGGACGCCGCTCGTGGAGGCGCGGCTCGTCGAGCTCTCTCACCGGGGGGGCGACGCTCGAGGCGGTCGCCGTGGCGCTGCTCGACGACGCACGCGACCGAGCCCGCGAGGAGCGGTCGAGCGACGCGGTGGCGCGGCTCGTCGCGCAGTGCGTCGTGGTGGGCCTGCCCGACCGGCTGCCTCCGCTCGTCGCGCTCGTCCGCTCCACGCTCGACGTCGACCCGTCCCTCGCCTCGGTGGTGGCCGGCATGCGGCGCCTCGTCGGACTCTGGCGCGCCCGCGCCGAGCTCGAGCTCGGCGAGCGCGCCGCGGCCCTGCTCGACCTCGCGGAGCAGGGCCTCGCTACCGCGGCCTACCTCGTGCCCGACCTCGCGGCCGCCGACGAGGCGACGCAGGACGACGCGCTGACGAGCCTCGTCGCGCTGCGCTCCCTGGTCCGCGACCTGCGCGACGCGGGTCGTGACGGCACCGGCTCGGCGGCGGAGTCCGTCGCCCGGGCGCTCGCGCACGTGCGGGAGGACGGCGACGCGTCGCCCGCGGTGCGCGGCGCGCTCACGGCGTTCGCCGCCGTCGACGACGAGCTGGACGACGAACCCGGCGGCGACGGTCTCGTCACGCGGGTCCGGGCGCACCTGGCGCCCGGCGCGGACCCGGTGGCGGCGACGGCCTTCCTCGGCGGGGTGATGCGTGCCGCGCCCGACCTCCTGCTCCACACCCCCGAGATGTTCGACGCGGTCGACGACGGGCTGCGCGGCCTGGACGAGGCCGCGTTCCGTGCCGTGCTGCCGGACCTGCGGCGGGCGTTCACGTGGCTGCGGCCGACGGAGACGCACCGGCTCGCGGAGCGCGTCGCGGCGCGGACCGGGACGAGCGCCGCCGCGCTGGACCGGCGCGTCGACGTGACCGAGGACGACCTGCGGGCGGGGCTGCTCGTCGAGCGCGAGCTCGTCGCGGTGCTGGAGCGCGACGGCCTCGGTGCCTGGGTCGGCGGGGGAGCGTCGTGACGGCCGCGGGCGTCGGCACGGCGGACGTGCCGGACGCGACGTCGACCGGGACCTCGCGCGACGGCTCCGGGCTCGGCCCGGGAGAACCTGCCGGGAGCCGTGCGGACGATCAGGAGGCCGCGCGTCGGTGGCGGCTCGTGCTCGGCCGGTACGCGGCTGACACGTTGCCCGTCGCGCCGCAGGACCAGGGCCTCGACCGGACGCTCGGCCACCTGTACGACCGGGAGTACACCGCGCGTGGGCACCGGCACGGCGACGGCGACGACTCCCGTGCCGGGCGCGGCGGCGGGGGGCGCGGGGGTTCGGTCGTCGCGGGCCTGGACTGGCTCGAGTCGGCGCGCGAGCTGTTCCCGCGCGAGACGTTCGAGCGCATGCAGGTCGAGGCCGTGGGCCGGTACGGGATGACGGAGCTGCTCGCGGACCCCCGCGCGGTCGACGCGGTGGAGCCGAGCACGGAGCTCGCGTCCGCGCTGCTGCGCGCCCGGGGACGGCTCGGGCCCGGCGTGCAGGACGGTCTGAAGCGGCTCGTCGCGCGCGTCGTGGAGGACGTCGTGAAGCGCCTGCGGCCCCGCTTCGAGACGGCCGTGGACGGGCGTCGCGACCGCTCGCGTCGATCGTTCGTGCGCTCGAGCCGCACGTTCGACGCGGCCGCGACCGTGCGCGCGAACCTCGGGCGCTGGGACCCGGAGACGCGGCGCCTGCTCGTCACGGACCTCCGCTTCTCGGCGCGGCGCCGTCGCGCGCTGTCGTACGACGTGGTGCTGCTCGTCGACCAGTCCGGCTCGATGGCCTCGTCGGTGCTGTACAGCGCGGTGAGCGCCGGCATCCTCGCCGGGCTGCCCGGCATCACGGTGCGGCTCGTCCTGTTCGACACGTCCGTCGTCGACATGTCCCACCTCGCGCACGACCCCGTGACGGTGCTCCTCACGGCGCAGCTCGGCGGTGGCACGGACATCGCGCGCGCGGTGCGCTACGCGGAGCAGCACGTGCGCGACCCGCGCCGGACCGTCGTGGCGCTCGTGACCGACTTCGAGGAGGGCGGCTCCGTGTCGCAGCTCGTGGCGAGCGTCGGGCGGCTGCACGCGTCCGGCGTGCGGCTGCTCGGTCTGGCCGCGCTGGACGGCCAGGCGAACCCCGCGTACGACCGCGGTGTCGCCCGGCGGCTCGCGGAGCAGGGCATGGAGATCGCGGCCCTCACCCCGGAGCGGTTCGCCGAGTGGCTGGGGGAGGTGCTCCCGTGAGCGGCACCACCGGTCCCGGCCCCTGGGCGGCGGTGTACGCGGGGTACGACGACGCCGCGCTCGCCACGCTCGCCAACGCCGGCCTGGTCCGTCGGGCGCGCAAGGACGTCGCTGCGGGCAAGGTCGAGGTGCTCGACCAGCGCGCGGACGGGGCCGTGCTGTCGGTCGGGGGCGCGCGCGTCGAGCTCGACGCGCGCGGGCCCGCTGGGGCGCGGTGCGCGTGCCCGACGCCGGGTGCGTGCCAGCACGTCGTGGCCGCATGCCTGTGGGCGCGCGACGCAGCCACCGAGCCGGTGGTCGACGCGGCGACCGGGTCGGTGGGGCCGGTCGCGGTGGCCCGTGGCGACGTGGCGGTGGTGCGACCGTCGGCGGACGATGCCGATGCCGGCGCCGAACCCGATGCGCACCGCGACGCCGATCCCGAGGCCCATGCCGAGCCTGGTGCCGGGCGTGCGGACACCGCTCGAACCAGCGCCGGTGCGGCGGTTCCGATGGCGGAGCACGCCGGGGCTGGCGCAACACCTGAGCCCGACGGCGGTCGTCGCGCCGGGTCGGGAGCCGACCCGCTGACCGAGATCCTCGCGCTCGACCCGCGGGCGGTGCACCGCGCCGCGGGTGCCGCCGTCGTGCGCGCGGCCGCACGGGAGGTGCGGGAGGCGCTGGGCGCGGCGCCGGACGACGTGACCGACGTGACGGACGTGACGATCGACGGTCCGCGCGTTGTCGTCTCGTGGGCGCGTGCACCTCGCGTCACGTACGTCGCGGGTGCCGGGTTCGCCGGGATGCTCGTGGAGCGTGAACGCCCCGGCGCGACGCCTTCGGCGGCCCGGACGGACGACCGACGGTGGCGCCTGGAGGCGCTCGCTCGGGTCTGGGATGCGCACGGCCGCGCCTGGCCGTGGCCCGAGGAGACAACTGCGGCCGCGCCGCGCGCCGCCGGGGTGCCGGACGCCCGGACGGTCGCGGACGAGGTCGCGCGGGCGGTCGAGCGGGTGCTCGACGTCGGGCTCTCGCACCTCGGCCGCGACGACCTGGAGGAGCTGCGGGGCGCCGGCGTGGTCGCCCGGCTGGGGCGCCGGCCCGCGGTGCAGCGACTCGTCACGTCCGCGGTCGGGCGGCTCGAGGCGCTCGCGGACCGCCGCGACGCCGTGGACGAGACGGAGTGCCTGCTCGCGCTGGCCGAGCTCTGGGCATTCGTGCGGGCCGAGCCCGCGCCGGACGCCGCGGCGCCCGACGAGCGCGTGACGGACCTGCCGCACCTCGTCCCGCTCGGGGCGCGCTGGTGGGTCGCGGCGTCGGGGGCGCGGGGCGTCACCGTGCACGTGTGGGACGTCGCGGAGGGCCGGACGCGAACGGTCACCACCGGACGGCCGCCCGGTGCCGACCCGACGTTCCGCCGCTCGTGGGACCTCCCGCTCGTCTGGGGGCGCTCGGTGGAGGCGCTGTGCCGCGGCCCGTTCGGCCTGCGGGGGGTCGACCGAGCGCGCCGGGGCGCTGCGGCCCGGCGAGGGCCCGGTCGTGGAACCGCTCGGGACGCTGACCGCCGACGCGCTGCGCGACGTCGCCGAGCGGACCGCGGAGACCGACGCGCGCGCCGAGGTGGGCTTCGGCCGTCGGCCGGCCGTGGTGCGGGTCGTCATGGTCCGGGACGCGGGCCCCGTCGGCGTCGACGAGGTCGCGCAGGAGATCACCTGGACCCTCGTCGCGGCGGACGGCACGCCGACCGTCGTGCGCCTCGATGCGGCGGACGAGCAGGCCTGCGACACCTTGCTCGGGGTCGCGGCGGGGAGCCGCCGGCTCGTCGCCGTCGCGGTCGAGCACGACCTCGAGTCCGGCGGGGACGAGGCCGTCGGCCTGTTCGTCGAGCGGCCCGGGGGAGGGCTCGGGCTCGTCGTGCCGACGCTCACGCCCGCGTACGACCACCGCACCTGGTCGACCGCGTGGACGAGGCTCCGCGCGCGCGTCCGTGCGCTGCGGGGACGCGCGACGACGCACGTGCGTGAGGTCGCGCCGCCGCCACCTGTCGAGGATGTGTGCGCCACGGTGCTCGACGCCGCCGTGGCGCTCGCGGCGACCGGCCGTCGGCACCTCAGCCCGTACCAGGGGGCCGCCCTCGCCCGCGCGGCGCGGACCGCGGACGACCTCGGGGCCCCGACCCTCGCGGGTGCAGTCGCGCTCGTCGCCCACGAGCCCGACGCCGCGCGCCTCCTGCGGGCGGCGCTCGTCGCCTCGCGGGGCCGCGCCCTCGCGCGAGTCGTGGGCTCGTCCCGCGAGCCCCGCCCGGACCAGCGGGCGGTGCGCGCATGAGCACCTACGCCGTCCACGTCGGGTCGCCCGAGCACGGCCGGGTCGAGCACGTCGTCGACGGCCCCGCGGAACCCGTCCGTGAGACGTGGGACGACACGAACCGGTGGTACCCACGCCTCCTCGCCGAGGGCCGGCGCGTCGAGCGGTCGCACGACCTGCGCCTGTCCCACGTCGTGCTGCGCCGCTCGCAGCTCGCCGCGGGCTCGGCGCTCGCGCGGCGCGAGCCGGGTCCGTGGGACGCGCTCGCCGCCGCCCCGGCCGGCCCTGAGCCGACGGCGGTGCCGCGTCCCGTCGGCCTGTTCGAGCTCCGGCCGCAGGCCGCGCCCCGCGTCGAGCTCGACACGGTGGCGGAGCTGCGGGACCAGCTCGCCGCGGTCGCGGGCTGTGAGGGCCCCGACGGACCGGGGCGGCTGCGCATGCTGCTCGCCGCCGAGTCGGCGGGCGCGCTCGTCGCGGCGGAGATGCACCACGCGGGCGTCCCGTGGCGCGCCGACGTGCACGACGCGATCCTCACGGACGCGCTCGG
>NZ_JNBQ01000063.1 GCF_001019615.1 Cellulosimicrobium funkei
CGGTCGCGACGTCGGCCGCCGACGTCCGCGCCCGCCGCGCCTCGTCCCGCTCCGCGCGCGCCCGGGCGAGCTCGACCCCCGCGGCGCGACGCTCCTCCCGCGCGTCGCGCAGGACCCTGTCCGCCTCCGCCCGCTCGGCCGACGCCGCCTCGAGAGCCGCCCGGGCCTCGGCTCGCGCGCGGTCGGCGTCCGCCCGCAGCCGCCGCTCGGTGCGGCGCGCGCCGGCGAGCTCCGCCGTCGCGGCGTCCGCGCGCACGGCGGCGTCGCGCGCCTGCGCCCTCAGCTCCTCGACCTGCGCGGCCAGCCGGTCGCGGTCGCGACGCAACCGGGCGACCTCGCTGCGCTCCGAGCGTTCGGCGTGCAGCGTCGTGTCGAGCGCGCGGGCGCGCTCCACGGCCGCTTCCCAGCCGTCCGGGCGCAGCAGGAAGGCACCGGCGGCGCGCTCGCGGACGAGGGCGGGCGCGGCGGGGCCGTCGTCGCCCGGTTCCGCCACGGCCTCGGCCCCCGGTGCCGGCGTGAGGTCGTCGGGCGGTCCTTGGTCGTCCGGGACCGAGGGGTCCGACGACGCACCCGTCACGCTCCCGTGCTCGCGCGACCAGGCGGCGGCGACGGCGTGGCGGAACCCGGCGTCCTCGACCAGGGCGCGCCACAACGGCGCCGCACCGGCCGACGCGCGCCGGCGGGGTGCGAAGGCCTTGACGCGTTGCAGGGCGACGGGGACGAGCACCGGGTCGAGCGTGCCGAGCACGTCGGCCGCCGCCTCGACCAGCAACGCGCGCACCGCCGTCGGGACGCCGCCCCCGGGTCCTTCCTCGTCCGACCTCTCGGCCACCATCCGCTGCCCCTCCCGCGCGCCGGTCGTCGGGAGCGCGACCGGACATTTCGTCCCCGATCGTCCCGATTCCCCGAGGCACCACCCTATGCCGTGCCCGTGCCCGACCGAGGACCCCGCCGCGCCCTGCCTCGGCCGTGTCGGTGGCCGTCGCTAACCTCGCCGCCATGCCCTCCGGACCTCTCCTCGCCTCCTCGCGCGAGGGGTCCGCGCCACGAGGCGTGCCCGTCCAGGCCACGCTCGACGACCTCGGGACGCCGCTGCGCGACGTGACGTTCGTCGTCGTCGACCTGGAGACCACGGGCGGGTCGCCCGCTGGGGCCGGGATCACGGAGATCGGCGCCGTGAAGGTGCGCGGCGGCGAGGTGCTCGGGGAGTTCCAGACGCTCGTGGACCCCGGAGTCCCGGTCCCGGCCTTCGTGGCCCGCCTGACGGGGATCACCTCCTCCATGGTCGCGACCGCCCCGCGCATCGAGGCCGTGCTGCCGAGCTTCCTGGAGTTCGCGCGCGGCGCGGTGCTCGTCGCGCACAACGCGCCGTTCGACATCTCGTTCCTCAAGGCCGCGTGCCGGGCGGCGGACTACGAGTGGCCCGGGAACCAGGTGCTCGACACCGTCCCGCTCGCCCGCCGCGTCGTCACCCGCGACGAGGCCCCCAACCACAAGCTCGCGACCCTCGCCGCGCTGTTCCGGGCCACGGTGACGCCCGAGCACCGCGCGCTGGCCGACGCGCGCGCCACGGTGGACGTGCTGCACGCGCTCCTGGCACGGCTTGGGCCGCTGGGCGTCACGCACCTCGAGGACCTGGCCGGCGCAACGGACCCGGTACCCCAGGACGTGCGGCGCAAGCGGCACCTCGCGGACGACCTCCCGGACGCCCCCGGCGTCTACCTCTTCCGCGGGCCCGGGGACGAGGTGCTCTACGTCGGCACGTCGACGTCCATCCGGCGCCGCGTCCGGTCCTACTTCACCCGCTCCGAGAAGCGCAGCCGCATCACCGAGATGGTGCGCATCGCGCACGCTGTCACCCCGGTCGTGTGCGCGACGCCGCTCGAGGCGCAGGTGCGCGAGCTGCGCCTCATCGCGGAGCACGCGCCGCGCTACAACCGGCGGTCGCGCCACCCCGAGCGCATTACCTGGGTCCGGCTCACGGACGAGACCTACCCCCGCCTGTCCGTCGTGCGGGACGTCCGCGCCCCGGCGGCGCACATCGGGCCGTTCGCGTCCAAGCACCAGGCCCAGGCCGCCGTCGACGCCCTCCACGACGCGTTCCCGCTGCGCCAGTGCACGCGCCGGCTCCCGGTCGTCGCCTCGCCCGGCGCGACGGCGTGCGTCCTGGCGGAGATGGGACGGTGCTCGGCGCCGTGCACGACCGTCGCGCTCGACACCGGGTACGCGGCCGTCGCCACCGGCGTGCGAGAGGCGTTCGAGGGCGACCCGTCGCACGTCGTCGCGGAGCTCGGACGCCGGATCGTCGCGCTCTCGCGCGACGAGCGGTTCGAGCAGGCGGGCGAGCTCACGCATCGCCTACGGGCGTTCCTCGCGGGCGCGGCGCGGGCCCAGCGACTCGCTCCGCTCTCCGCGTGCGCCGAGCTCGTCGCCGCCCGCCCGACGGACACCGGCGGGTGGGAGATCGTCGTGGTCCGCCACGCCCGCCTGGCCGCGACCGGGGTGAGCGACCCCGGCGCGGACCCGTGGCCCCTCGTGGACGCCCTCGTCGCGACGGCGGAGACCGTCGCACCGCCCGTGCCGCCCGCCCCGGCGAGCCACCCCCACGAGGCCGAGATCCTGCTGTCGTGGCTCCAGGAGCCCGGGGTGCGGATCGTCGACGTCTCCGGCCCGTGGGCGTGCCCGGTCCGCTCGGCGGGCTCCCACGTCGACCTCGCCGCCACGGCCCGCGACGTCGCGCGCCACGCCGGTCCGGGCGACCGCCCCGACCTGGCGCACGCGGCGCCCGGCGTGACCGTAGAGTGGTCGCCAGTCGACGACCCGACCCCGGAGGAACCATGCTGACCGCCATCGTCCTGATCGACACCGACCCCGCTCGCATCCCCGAGGTCGCGTCCGAGGTCGCCGACCTCAAGGGCGTCAGCGAGGTCTACTCGGTCACGGGCAAGGCGGACCTGGTCGCCATGGTCCGGGTCCAGGAGCACGACCAGCTCGCCGACGTCATCGCGGACCGCATCAGCAAGGTCCCGGGAGTCGTGCGCACCGAGACGTTCATCGCGTTCCGCGCCTACTCCAACGTCGACCTCGAGCAGGCGTTCGCGCTCGGCCTCGACGACTGACGAGGCGGCCGGCGACCGCCGACCGCTCGTCCAGCAGGGTCAGTCCCGCGCCGCAGCCTCCGCCCAGCGCGCGAGGACGTCGCGGGCCGCGCCCGTGTCCACGCTGCGCGCCGCGATCTCGTAGGCGGCGCACAGGCGCGCGGGGAGCGCGCCCTCCGAGGTCCCGGGCAGCGTGCCGTCCGCGACGAGCCCGGCTGCCGCGTTGAGCAGCACCGTCTCCCGCACCGGCCCTGGCTCGCCCGCCAGGAAGCGTCGCGCCACGTCGGCGTTGTGCGCCGCCTCGCCGCCCCGCAGGTCGGCGATCGTGACCGGCGCGAGGCCCAGGTCGGCGACCGGGTCGAGCCGCTGCTCGGTCACGACGCCGTCGCGCACCTCCCACACCGTCGCCCCGCCCGTCGCGGCGAGCTCGTCGAGCCCGTCGTCGCCGCGGAACACGAGCGCCGAGGTCCCGCGCCCCGCGAGCACCCCGGCGATGAGCGGCGCCATGCGCGCGTCCGCGACACCGATCGCGGCCGCACGCGGCTGCGCGGGGTTCGTCAGCGGGCCGAGGACGTTGAACGCCGTCGGGATGCCGAGCTCCCTGCGCGCGACGCCCGCGTGGCGCATGGACGGGTGGAAGACCATGGCGAAGCAGAACGTGATGCCCGCCTCCTGCACGATGCGGGCCACGCGCTCGGGCCCGTGGTCGAGCCGGATGCCCAGCTCCTCGAGCACGTCCGCCGCGCCCGACGACGAGGTCGCGGCCCGGTTGCCGTGCTTGACGACCCGCACGCCCGCTCCCGCGATGACGAGCGAGGCCATCGTCGAGATGTTGACCGTGTGCGCGCGGTCCCCGCCCGTGCCGACGATGTCGACCGCCGGCCCGTCCACCGTGAACCGGCTCGCGTGGGCCAGCATCGCGTCCGCGAGGCCCGTCAGCTCGGCGACGGTCTCACCCTTCGCGCGCAGCGCCACGAGGAAGCTCGCGAGCCGCACGGGCGACACCTCGCCCGACATCACCTGGTCCATCGCCCAGGCGGTGGAGTCGGCGTCGAGGTCGTGCCCCGCGACGAGCTCGGTCAGCAGGCCGGGCCACGTGAGCCCCGTGCCCGTCGAGTCGCTCGTGGTCGAGGCGGCGGGGTGCGGGGTGGCGGTCACGGGTGGCCCTTCGGCTGGTCGGTCTCCTGTCGGCTACCGCGTGCCGGCGGCACGCAGCAGGTCGGCGACGGCACGCTGGAGGGCGACCGCGTCGAACGGTCGCGGCACCGCGTCGTCGGCGAGCGACCACGATGCTAGCCAACCGTCCTGCGGCCTGCCGGTGAGGACCAGGACGGGCGGGCAGCGGTAGACCTCGTTCTTGAGCTGGCGGCACAGACCCATGCCGCCGGCCTTGTCCGCCTCACCGTCGAGGACGAGCAGGTCCCACCCGCCCGCGTCGGCGGACGTCACGACGGCGGCCGGGGTCGCGACCTCGAGCCACTCGATGTCCGGCTGACCCGCACCCAGCCGGCGCCCGACGGCGAGGCGCACCTGCTCGCGCACCGTCACGTCGTCGCTGTAGAGGAGGATGCGCGGCGCGCGCGGGGTCACGCTCGTGTCCCCGTGCGTCGTCGTCACGGTCGTCGTCATCGTCGTCACCGTCGCCTTCGTGGTTCCCTCGGGTGGTCCGGGAGGGCGCGCGCCGAACGCCTGCGGCGCGCGCGTCCCGACTGGCATCTTGGCACGTCACAGCCGATCGCAGCACCCCCTCGCGCGGTGTCGGCGCCGACCGGCGGAGGACCCGGGACCAAGGGCCCTGGCCGGGCCTGCGAGCGCGCCAGTTTCATGGCACTTAGCAGCGATCCGTCACCAAGTGCAGGTCTCCGTGGGAAGATCTGGAGACATTGTGAGATTCACCGCCTCCGGGCGGTCGTCTGCGTGCCGCGAAGGGCCCGTTCGTCGGCCATAATGGCTTCTGTGTCGACCGCAACGGCTGCCCCCCACGCCCATCAGCACGTGAGCGTCAACCGACCGAACCCCGTCTCGGTCGGGACGATCGTGTGGCTGGCCAGCGAGCTCATGTTCTTCGCCGGCCTCTTCGCCATGTACTTCACGGTCCGCGCCGTGATGCCCGCCGACGAGTGGGCCCTGCAAGCGGACAAGCTCAACCTGACCTTCGCGGCGATCAACACGACCGTCCTGGTGCTGTCGTCGGTGACGTGCCAGATGGGCGTGTGGGCCGCCGAGCGCTTCCAGCCCGTGCGCACCGGATCGATCTTCCAGGTGAACCGCTGGGGGATGAACGAGTGGATGACCCTCACGTTCCTCATGGGCGCGTTCTTCATCGGCGGTCAGATCTTCGAGTACGCCGAGCTCGTCGAGCACGGCGTCTCGATCTCCTCGACGCCCTACGGCTCCGTCTTCTACATCACGACCGGCTTCCACGGCCTCCACGTCGTCGGTGGCCTGATCGCCTTCCTGTTCCTTCTCGGCCGCTCGTTCTCGGCCAAGAACTTCGGGCACCACGAGGCCACGACGGCCATCGTGACGTCCTACTACTGGCACTTCGTCGACGTCGTGTGGATCGCGCTGTTCTTCGTGATCTACATCTTGCGCTGACGACCCGCCCGGGGTCCGCCCCGGACCGCCCACCCGCCCCCTGCTCCCCCACCTGCGAGACGAGGATCATTTCGTGAAGGCACTCGCCGCCCGCAGACACCACCGCTTCGCGCCGGTCGTGCTGCTGCTGCTGGCGCTGCTGGTCACCGGTGGCGTCTACGCCGCCTTTGCACCGACCCCGGCCAACGCCGAGACCGCCAGCACCGAGGACATCGAGACCGGCCAGAAGCTGTTCCAGGCCAACTGCGCCACGTGCCACGGCCCGAACGCCGAGGGCACGGACACGGCTCCGTCGCTCGTCGGTGTCGGCGCCGCGTCGGTCGACTTCCAGGTGTCCACCGGCCGCATGCCCATGCAGATGGACGGTCCGCAGGCCATCCAGAAGCCTCGCCAGTTCGACGAGGAGCAGACGGCGCAGCTCGCCGCCTACGTCGCCTCGCTCGGTGCCGGCCCGGCGATCCCGACGGACGAGCAGGTCGACGCCTCGCTCGGCGACGTCGCGAACGGCGCCGCGATCTTCCGCACCAACTGCGCGATGTGCCACAACGCCGTCGGGGCGGGCGGCGCGCTCTCCGAGGGCAAGTTCGCGCCTCCGCTGTGGGACACGTCGGAGCGCAACCTCTACCAGGCGATGCTCACCGGTCCGCAGTCGATGCCGGTCTTCAACGACGCGACCATCACGCCGGAGGAGAAGCGCGACGTCATCGCTTTCCTCGTCGACCAGCGTGAGGGCTCGGCCGGTGGTCTGTCGCTCGGCTCGCTCGGCCCGGTCAGCGAGGGCCTGTGGGCCTGGATCGTCGGAATGGGTCTCCTCATCGGGGCCGCAGTGTGGATCGGAGCGAAGTCCTCGTGAGCGACTACCAGAACCCCCGGTCGCCCGAGTCCTCGCACCGCGAGGTCGGGCGCCGCGAGGAGCACGGCACCCTCGAGACGTTCCCGGACCCGGGGCTGCCCGAGCACAAGAGCCGCATGGCGGACCGCGACCCGAAGGCGTCGAAGCGCGCCGAGCGCCAGGTCGCGACCCTCTTCGGCATCTCGGTGATCGGCACGATCGCCGCGCTCGTCGTCTACTTCGTCATCCCGCCGGACGGGACCACGGCGGGCGTGCGCCTGTCGACGCTCTCGCTCGGTGTGGCCATCGCCTTCGCGCTGCTCGGCATCGGCCTCGGCGCCGTGCACTGGGCGAAGGTGCTCATGTCCGACCACGAGAAGGTCGACGAGCGCCACCCCATCGCGAGCGACGCCGAGACCCGCGTCGGCGCGATCGCCGAGCTCGAGGCCGGCGCCAAGGACTCGGGCATCGCCCGCCGCGGCGTCCTCAAGGGTGCGGTCATCTCCGCGCTCGCGCTGTTCCCCCTCACCATCGCCGTCCCGCTCGTCGGCAGCGTCGGTGGCGACTGGAACGTCTCGAAGTTCAAGCACACCCTCTGGAAGCCCGGGACGCGCCTCGCGATCGACCCCTCCGGCCGGCCCATCAAGGCGGCGGACGTGACGATCGGCTCGGTCGTGCACATCATCCCGGAGGCCTCCCAGGAGGAGATGCAGTCCCACGAGTGGATCACGGAGAAGGCCAAGGCCGTCGTCCTGCTGGTCCGTCTCGACCCGCGTGACATCGTGTCCGACCAGTCCCCCGAGGGTGAGACCTGGTCGTACGACGGGATCGTCGCGTTCTCCAAGATCTGCACGCACGTCGGCTGCCCCGTGGCGCTCTACGAGCAGCAGACGCACCACCTGCTGTGCCCGTGCCACCAGTCGACGTTCGACGTGGCCGACAGCGCCAAGGTGGTCTTCGGGCCCGCGAAGCGGCCCCTGCCGCAGCTGCCGATCACCGTTGATGACGAGGGCTACCTGGTCGCCCAGAGCGACTTCCACGAGCCCATCGGCCCGAGCTTCTGGGAGCGTCTGAAGTGACCACCAGCACCGGAACCGCCGCACCCAAGGCGGCCGCACCGAAGGCAGCCGCGCCGACGACCCCCGCCGGCAAGGCCGCCGACTACCTCGACCAGCGCACCGGCATCGGCGTCGCCGTCAAGGAGTTCGCGCGCAAGGTCTTCCCCGACCACTGGTCGTTCCTCCTGGGCGAGATCGCCCTGTACTCGTTCGTCGTCCTGATCCTCACGGGGATCTTCCTGACGATGTTCTTCGTGCCGAGCATGTCGCTCGTCACGTACCACGGCGAGCCCGCGTCGATGAACGGCGTGCTCATGTCCGACGCGTTCGCGTCGACGCTGCACATGTCGTTCGAGGTGCGCGGCGGTCTGCTCATGCGGCAGATCCACCACTGGGCGGCGCTGATCTTCCTCGCGGCGATCGTCACGCACATGATGCGCGTGTTCTTCACGGGCGCGTTCCGCAAGCCGCGCGAGATCAACTGGCTCGTCGGCATGCTGCTCATGATCATGGGCCTCGCCGCCGGCTTCTCCGGCTACTCCCTGCCCGACGACGTCCTGTCCGGCAACGGCCTGCGCATCACCGACGGCGTCGTGAAGTCGATCCCGCTCATCGGGTCGTACCTCTCCTACTTCATCTTCGGCGGCGAGTTCCCGGGCGAGCACATCATCCCGAGACTCTTCACGGTGCACATCCTGCTCGTGCCCGGCCTGATCCTCGCGCTCGTCGCGCTCCACCTGTTCTTCGTCGTGCTGCACAAGCACACGCAGTACCCCGGTGGCGGCCGCACGGACACGAACGTGGTCGGCTACCCGCTGTTCCCGGTGTACGTGGCCAAGGCCGGCGGCTTCTTCTTCGTCGTGTTCGGCATCCTCGCCCTCATGGGCGGCACGATGGCGATCAACAACGTGTGGAACTACGGTCCGTTCGACCCGTCACCGGTGTCCGCGGGAGCACAGCCCGACTGGTACATGCTGTTCCTCGAAGGCTCGCTACGACTCATGCCGGGCCAGGCGGAGTTCGTGACGTGGGGCGACTACACCGTGCCGCTCAACGTCCTGATCCCTGCCGTGGTGGTTCCCGGCCTGCTGTTCACCTTCCTGTTCGTCTACCCGTTCCTCGAGGCCGCGGTGACGAAGGACAAGCGTGAGCACCACGTACTCGACCGTCCGCGCAACGTGCCGGTTCGCACCGGTCTGGGCGTCGCCTTCCTCACGGCGTTCATCATCCTGGCTCTCGCCGGGTCGAACGACCTCATCGCGACGCACTTCCACATGTCGATCAACACGATCACCTGGGCGTTCCGGGTCCTGTTCTTCGTCGGTCCGTGGTTCGCGTTCTGGATCACCAAGCGCATCTGCCTCGGCCTCCAGCGCAAGGACCGCGAGCTCGTGCTCCACGGCCACGAGACGGGCCGGATCGTGCGGTTCGCGCACGGCGAGTACATCGAGGTGCACCGCCCGCTCGACGAGCAGGAGCGTTGGCTCCGGGTCAACTACCAGGCCCACGAGCCGCTCGAGATCGAGCCGGCGACGGACTCTCGCGGCGTGCGCCGCAAGGGCTACAAGAAGGACAAGCGCCTCCAGCGCCTGTCGCGGTTCTTCTACGAGGACCGGATCGAGCCCGTGACGCCCGTCGAGCTCGCGGCCGCGCACTCGCACGGCGAGCACGACGCGCTCGAGGGCGAGAGCCACGAGCAGATCGAGGCCGGTGCCGCCACCGTCGGTGGTGGGCGCGACCTCGTCGAGCCGGAGAAGGGCGCCGACGAGCGTCGACCCTGAGGTTCCTGCACAGTAGGACGATGACCCGCGACCAGTCCCCTCCTCGAGGCGGACAGGTCGCGGGTCATCGTCGTCTCGGCACCCGGGTGCGGCCAACCGCGCCCGCCTGAGGGCCTGAGACACCGTCAGTTCACCGCACAGCGGCCGCGGGACGCTCTCCCGCGGTTCCACCAGGAGGTACTCCGGATGCCCGTCTACACCCTG
>NZ_JNBQ01000064.1 GCF_001019615.1 Cellulosimicrobium funkei
GCAGCCGACGGAGCGCGACGACGTCCAGAGCGCCGACCGGCGACGTGAGCAGGGCTGCGGCGGTGAAGGGGTCCAGGGCATCGACGTCGTCCTCGTCCGCGACGCACACGCGGACCGCCGCGAGCAGCGGCGCGACGGCCGGCTCGTCGCGCAGCGGGACGTCGGAGCCGAGCAGCGTGACCGGCACCGAGGCCGCGACGAGCTCCCGGCGCAGCGCCGCGAGACGGGTCCCGGTGCGGGCGACGACCGCCATCCGGTGCCACGGCGTGCCGTGCAGCAGGTGCTCGGCCCGCAGCTCGCGCGCCACGAACGCGGCCTCCTGCGCGACGGCGGAGAGCACGACGACCTGGACGGGTGGGGCAGCCCCGGGCTCGCCGCCCGAGCCGGTCCCCCGATGCGCGGCCACCTGACCGGACGTGCCGGCCGCGCCCGCCGCGTCGAGCGGCGCACCGCGGGGGGCCGCACCGCGGTGCACCGCGCCGGCGACGGTGCCGACCTGCGCCGCGACCCGGCGCGTCACGTCCCGCAGCGCGGCGTCCTGCCGCCACGCCGTGCCGAGCACGGCCACGCGCGCCCCGAGCTCGCCGCGCCGGGCCCCGTCCCGGCGGGCGGGCGCCGAGGCACGGCCGACGAGGCCCGGGCTCGCACCGCGGAAGGTCTGCACCGCCGCGTCGGGGTCGCCGAGCAGCACGAGCCGTGCGCCGTCGTCGTGCAGCACGTGCAGGAGCCGTGCGGTCGCGACCGTCGCCTCCTGGTAGTCGTCGACGACGACGAGGTCCCAGCGCGGCCGGGCGGCGTCGGGCACCTCGTCGTCCCACGCGAGGAGGGCCTCGGCCGCCTCGTCGACCACGATCGCCGGGTCGAACCGGGCGCCCGCGTCCGGCGTCCCCGAGCGCAGCGCGGTCACGTCGAGGTACTCCGCGAACAGCTGGGCGCCCAGCGACCACTCCGGCCGCTCGTAGCGGTCTCCGAGCGCGGCGAGGTCGGCGGGCGTCAGGCCGCGCTCCGCCGCGCGCATGAGGAGGTCGCGGAGCTCCTGGCGCAGGCCCCGCAGCCCGAGCGCCTCCTCGGGGAGGCCGGGCGGCAGGACCAGGGGCGAGCCCAGGTGCGCGAGGTCGCCCTCCAGGTGGCCCTCCAGCAGCTCGGAGAGCACGAGGTCCTGCTCCGGTCCGGAGATGAGCGTCGGGACGGGCTCTCCCAGCGCGGCCGCGCGCTCGCGCAGCACGGCGAAGGCCGCCGAGGCCGCGGTGCGCACCATCGGCGCACCGACGGTGCGGCGGGCGCGGGCCGACAGGCGGTCGCGGAGCGCAGCGGCGGCACGCCGGGACGAGGCGAGGAGCAGGACGCGCTCCGGGGCGAGGCCGTCGGCGAGCGCCGCGAGCACGACCTCCTGCGCGACGAGCGTCTTCCCGGTGCCGGGCGCCCCGACGACGAGCGTCGCGCCCGGCCCGGCCGCCGCGGCGAGCGCCGCGCGCTGGGAGTCGTCGAGCGTGACGTCGGCCTCGTGGTCGCGAGGCCGCGCGACGAGGCGAGGGGCGGTCGTCCGGGGCACGGACCCGATCCCATCACGTGCCACCCACACCGTGGGCATCGCCGACGGAGCGGCGAGAGCGCCGCTACGGCACGGGCCACCCGTTGGTCAGGCACCCCTGGGCCGAGATCGACTGCTGCACCATCACCGGCGCGACGGCGCCCGGGGCCGGGCAGTCCTCGTGCCCGTGCCCGAGCACGTGACCCACCTCGTGGTTGACCAGGTACTGGCGGTACGTCGCGAGGTCGTCACCGAAGTCGGGGGCGCCGAGCACCCAGCGCTCGAAGTTGAGCACCGCGACGCCGGACACGGAGTTGCCGCACGAGTACTTCCCCTCGGTCGCGAGCGGGGCGCACATCCGGTCGGTCGTCGCGGGGCTCGCGAGCACGACGCGGATCGACGCGTCGTCGGCAGCCGTCCGGGAGAACGTCACCCCGTCGGGGCCCGACCACCCGCGCGGGTCGTTGAGCGTGGCGAGCACCGCCGTCGCGAGGACCTCGCCGTCCACGGGCAGGCCCTGCTCGACCTCGACCCGCACGGACCGCACGGTGCCCGTCCCGGGGGCCGGGGCCTCGCCCGGGACCACGTCGAGCGCGCCCCCGAGGTCGGGCGCGACGACGACCTCGCCCACGAGCCCGGAGCCCGGCTCCGCGACCGGCGCCGCGGGCGTCGCGGGCGTCGTCGGCGTGGGTTCGGGCACCGGCTCCGCCTCGGCCTGCGGCGGCGGGTCCGCAGGAGCGAGCGGCACGACCACGTCGGGGCGCGGTGCGACGCGCTCGCGGAGCTCCGGCGCCAGCACCACGTCGCCCGCGCGCTCCGCGCCGGACCGGCTCGCCGCGTCGGCCTCGTCGCGGGGCGGAGCGGGCGGGTCCTCGCGGTCCGCCGAGACGGGCGCGGTCACGCTCGGGACGTCCCACACCTCCGCCGTCGCGGCGCCGCCCCCGAACCCGACCACGAGGCAGGCGGCGACGGCCGCACCGTGCCGCACGCCCCGCGAGGAGCGCTTCACGCGAGCTGTCGACGGGCGGTTCGGGGGGGTATGTCTGTCGGGCACCCGCCCATCGTCCCACTCCTCGCGACGCCCGGTCGACACGAGGCGCCGTTTCCGTATCCTCCCCCCATGACCGGAGCCAGCGAGGGACGCGGGCGCGGCACGGCCGGGCCGCCCGTCGCCGCGCGCACCCGGATGCCCCGGGACGAGCGGCGGACGCAGCTCCTGACGATCGCCGAGGAGCTCTTCGCCTCCCACGGCTACCACCACATCTCGATGGACGACATCGCGGACCGCGCCGGGGTCGGCAAGCCCGTGCTCTACCGGCACTTCCCCTCGAAGCTCGACCTCTACCTCGCGCTCATCGACGACCAGGGCGACCGCCTCGTCCGCGCCGTCCACGTCACGCTCGACCCGTTCCGCGAGCCGGCCCCCGGGATCTCCGCGAGCGACCTCGACGCCCTCGCGGTCGACGGTCTCGCCGTCATCGAGGGCATCGTCCGGGCGTACGTCGCCTACGCGCGCACGGCCGGCAGGTCCGCGGCGCTGCTCTTCGAGTCCGACGTCATGCGCGACCCGGTGGTGCGGGCGCGCGTGCTCGCCCCCGACGCCCGCATCGCGGGGGCGTTCGCCGACGTGCTCGTCCGGATCACCGACCTCGACGCCGACGAGGCGCTCGTCGTCTCGCGGACGTGCACCGCCGTCGGCCGGGCGGCCGCGACCGAGGCCGTTCGTCCGGACGGGACCGCGTCGGCCGACGACGTCACCCGGCTCGTCCCGCGCCTCGTCTGGCGCGGTGTGCACGGGATGCTGCGCCGTCCGCGGGCCGGAGCCCCGGACGCCGCGGCGGCGCCGTCCGCCGACGTCGCCCCCGGACCGGACGCGGCGCTCGACGGCTCGACCGCGGGAATCTGACTACTATCGAACGCGTTGTCGCCGGTGGGACGCCCACAGGCGGACCGAGGCCCGTCGTCGCTGCGCCTGGCGCAGCCGCTGTGAGGAGATGTGAGTGGAAGTCACGATCGGTGTGCAGAACCTGGCCCGCGAGCTCGTCGTCGACACGGACCTGTCCGCCGAGGCCGTGGCGACCGCCGTCGCGGACGCGCTCGGTGGCGCCCCCGCCCTCGAGCTCACCGACTCGCGCGGTCGCCGCGTGATCATCCCGACGGCGTCGCTCGGCTACGTCGAGATCGGCACCGAGGAGCAGCGCAAGGTCGGTTTCGGCTCTCTCTGACCGCCACGACCTGACCGTCGACGACGCCGCCGTCGCGCCCCCGGGCGCGACGGCGGCGTCGTCAGGCCGCCAGACCCAGGCGGTCCATGCGCCGGGAGTGCTCCGCCGTGAGGCGCGAGAACACCCACGACTGGGTCGCCGGCGCCGGGCCGTTCGACGCGGCCTCGGCCGTCGCGTCGATCCCCGCGGCGACGAGGCGCGCGAGCGCGGGCCGCTGGGCGAGGACGACGCCGACGACGCCCAGCGCCTCGCCGACGAGGCGCCGGCCCCACAGCGCGAGCCGGGACGCGAGCACCGGGTCCGCGGCGGCGGCGTCCGCGATGACCGGGGCGTAGCGCTGCGACGGCGTGTCCTGCGTGAGCGCCTCGACGACGACGTCGCGCGAGCGCTCGTCGAGGCCCTGCGCGGCGAGCAGGCAGAAGTCGTCGGCCACGCCCTGGCCCACGTACCCCTTGAGGATCCCCTCCCACCACGTGCTGGGGCGGGTGCGCGCGTCGAAGTCGTCGAACAGGCCGTCGAAGGCGGTCATGCAGTCGGCGGGGTCGCCGCCCAGCTCGTCCACGCGGACGAGGACGCGCTCCTGCCGGTCGAGCATCGCCGCCGCGAGCCGCGAGAGCGCCTGCCGCTGCCGCAGCGTCGGGGCGTGCGCGGCGTCGCCCGCGAGCCGTCCGAAGCTCGCGAGCTCCGTGTAGGCGACGAGACCGAGCAGCTCGACGGCGTCCGCGTGGTCCGCCGTGGGCAGGGTCAGGGGGCTCGCGTGCTCGGCGTCGCTCATCAGGCCAGGATAGTTCTCCGATATCATGGCCGACGTACATCGGTTGCCCGGTCGTCCAGACCTCACGCTCGTCACGCGAACGACGACGGCACGGCACGGTCCGCAGCGCGGGCCTGGCCACGACATTCACGATCGGCTGCCGGCCACGAGGCGCGTACGACCGCGACCGGGAACCTCTCCCGGTGCCGGGCCCACGACGGGCCCGCCGACGGTCGCGCGTGCCCGAACGAGACAGAGGCACCAGTGACCACCACAGACGCGACCAGCACCGACGCGACCCCTGACGTGAGCGCGGACGCGACAACCGTCGCCGCGAGCGTCCATGCGGACAACACCACCTTCGCCGACTTCGGCGTGCGCCAGGAGATCGTCGACGCGCTCTCCGACGCGGGGATCGTCCAGCCCTTCCCCATCCAGGCGATGACCCTGCCGGTCGCCATGTCGGGGCACGACATCATCGGCCAGGCCAAGACGGGTACCGGGAAGACCTTCGGCTTCGGCGTGCCGCTGCTGCACCGCGTGGTCGCCCCGGGCGAGCCCGGGTTCGACGAGCTCCCCTCCCCCGGCAAGCCCCAGGCCCTCGTCGTCGTCCCGACGCGCGAGCTCGCGGTCCAGGTCGCGAACGACCTCGGCACCGCCTCGAAGCGCCGTTCCGTGCGCATCGTGCAGCTCTACGGCGGCCGCGCGTACGAGCCGCAGGTCGAGGCGCTGACGCGCGGCGTCGAGGTCGTCGTCGGCACCCCCGGCCGCATGATCGACCTCATGAACCAGGGCCACCTCAACCTCACGCGGGCCTCGATCGTGGTCCTCGACGAGGCGGACGAGATGCTCGACCTCGGCTTCCTGCCCGACGTCGAGAAGATCCTGGCCCGCACGCCCGCCCAGCGGCACACGATGCTCTTCTCGGCGACGATGCCGGGCGCCGTCGTCTCGATGGCGCGCCGCTACATGAAGCAGCCGACGCACATCCGGGCGAACGATCCCGACGACGGCGGCCAGACGGTCAAGAACATCGAGCAGGTCGTCTACCGCGCGCACGCGCTCGACAAGGTCGAGATGCTCGCGCGCATCCTCCAGGCCGACGGCCGCGGTCGCACGATCGTGTTCGCGCGGACCAAGCGCACCGCGGCGAAGGTCGCCGACGAGCTCGTCGACCGTGGGTTCGCGGCCGGCTCGATCCACGGCGACCTGGGCCAGGGCGCGCGCGAGCAGGCGCTGCGTGCGTTCCGCAACGGCAAGATCGACGTGCTCGTCGCGACGGACGTCGCGGCGCGCGGCATCGACGTCGAGGACGTCACGCACGTCGTGAACTACCAGTGCCCCGAGGACGAGAAGACGTACCTCCACCGCACCGGCCGCACCGGCCGCGCGGGCAACAAGGGCACCGCGGTGACGTTCGTCGACTGGGACGACATCCCCCGCTGGTCGCTCATCGACAAGGCGCTCGGCCTCGGCATCCCGGAGCCGGTCGAGACGTACTCGAGCTCCCCGCACCTGTACACGGACCTGCACATCCCCGAGGGCACCAAGGGCCGCCTCCCCAAGGACCGGCGCACCCTCGCCGGGCTCGACGCGGAGGAGATCGAGGACCTCGGCGAGACCGGCAAGCGGCACACGCCGGCCGGCGGTTCGCGCGGTCGCCAGGGCGGCCGGTCCGACGGCGGGCACCGCCGGGGCGAGCAGGGCGACCGCGGTCGCTCGGGCGGCCAGGGCCGTTCCGGCGGGCGTCGCGCCGAGGGCGAGCGCTCGGGCAGCCGTCCCGAGGGCGAGCAGGCCGCCGCCACCGCGGGTGCACCGTCCGAGAACGCGCCGTCCGAGGGCGGCGAGCGCCGTCGTCGGTCCCGGAACCGCCGCCGTACGCGCGGCGGCCGCCCCGTCGAGCAGCAGGGCGGCGCCGAGGCGACCGCCCAGCCCGCGGAGTAGTCCGCCCGCCGGGCCCCGTCCCGCAGCCCGACGACGAACCCCGGGTCTCTCGTCACGGTCACCGCGCCGTGGGGAGAGACCCGGGGTTCGTCGCGTCGGCGGTCAGTGCACGTGCGCGTCCCGACCCGCGAACCACACGGCGACGCCCTGGACTCCGGCCGCGGCGACGAGCAGGAGGAGCGGCAGCGTCCACGTGCCGGTGGCGTCGTGCGCGAGCCCGAGACCGAGCGGCCCGGTCGCGGCGAGCAGGTAGCCCGCGCTCTGCGCCATGCCGGAGAGCTCGGACGTGTGGGCGGCGTCGCGGGCCCGCAGGGCCATGAGGGTGAGCGCGAGGCTGATGCCGCCGCCCTGGCCGAGTCCCACGAGCACGACCCAGAGCGCCGCGGCGCCGGGTGCGAGCGCGAGCCCGAGCAGCCCGGACCCGACGAGCACGACGAGCACGATCCCGATGCCCCGCTGACGGCGCATGCGCCCCGCGAGGACCGGGGTCACGAACGACCCGAGGATCCCTGCGAGGTTGCACAGCGCGAGGAGCCAGCCGCCCGCCTCCGGCGTCCGGCCGAGCGCGACCATGATCTCCGGGAGCCACGCGTTGACGGCGTAGAACGACAGCGACTGCATGCCCATGACGACCGTGACCGCCCAGGCGAGCGGGCTCCGCCACACCGCGGAACGGGCGACCCCGGCCCCGGCGCCCGCGCCGAACGACGTCGCGCCGGCCAGGTCGGGCCGCAGCGCGCGCGGCACCCACACGAGCACGCCGAGGACGGCGAGCACGCCCCAGGTCGCGAGCGCGCCGCGCCAGTCGAGACCCGCCGCCGTCGCGATCGGGAGGGTGAGCCCCGCCGCGAGCGCGGCGCCGCCGGACAGCGCCATCGAGTACAGCCCCGTCATGAGCCCGATGCGGTCGGCGAAGTCGCGCTTGATGAGCGCGGGCAGCAGGACGTTCCCCAGGCCGATCGCGCACCCGGCGACCACGGTCCCGGCGAAGAGCCCCCACGTCTCGGGGACGAGCCGGAGCGCGAAGCCGACGCACAGCACGACGAGGCTCACGAAGAGCGCACGCTCGAGCCCCCAGCGCCGCGCGAGCACGGGCGCGAGCGGCGCGAGGAGGCCGAAGCAGAGGACGGGCAGCGTCGTGAGCACGCCCGCCGCCGCCGCGCTGAGCCCCAGGTCGGCGCGGATCTCGCCGAGCACCGGCGAGATCGAGACGACGGCGGGGCGCAGGTTGAGCGAGGCGAGGACGATCGCGACGACCGCCCCCACCCCCAGCGGACGGCGCAGCGCGCTCACGCGGAGACCTCCCCGGCCCCAGCACGACCGGGGCCCTCCACGGCAGCCTCCACGAGCTGCGCGCGCACGGCGTCGATCGTCGCGGTCACCGCGCCCTCGGCCGCGTCGGCGTCGCCGGCCCGGATCGCCGCCACGACCTCCTCGTGGCCGGGGACGTCGCGGTGGTGCCGTCGCCGCTCCCCCGACGGGAAGGTCCGGACGAGCGCGTGGTCGAGGCCGTCGTAGAGGTCGGCAAGCAGCGGGTTTCCGGCCGCGCGCACGACCTCGGCGTGGAACGCGACGTCGGCGGCCTGGAACGTGTCCTCGTCGGCGTCGCGCGCCGCGACCTGGGCCGCGAGCGCGGCGTCCAGCCGGGCGAGCGCGCCCGCGTCGTGCCGTCCCGCCGCCGCCCGCGCCGCACCCCGCTCGAGGATGCCGCGCACGTCGAGCACGTCGAAGGCGTCGGTGGTCCGTGCGCGGCGGGCCAGGGCGGCGTCGAGGCCGTCGGCCGCGCGGACGTACGTGCCGTCGCCGCGCCGGGGCTCCAGGACGCCCGCGTGCTCGAGCGCGCGCACCGCCTCGCGCACGGTGTTGCGGCCCACGCCCAGCTCGGCCACGAGCTCGGGCTCCGGCGGGATCCGGGAGCCCACCGGCCACTCCCCCCGAGCGATGCGTTCGCTGAGCCGTTCGACGACGAGCTCGGACACCTTGCGGGGCGGGACGATCGGCTGGTTCACCGAAAGAACCTAACATCCCCTGTTTGGCCTCGGCGACGACGGGGGGACGTACGGGGTCTCTCGTACGGGGATTGACCAGCGCGCGGCGCCAGGAGGACCTTGCGCGGGACCGCTCCTCGACGACGAAAGCGAGATCCGCCATGGACCCCACTACCCCGCGACGCCGACGACTGCGCAGGCTCCTCGCGCTCGTCGCCTCGGCGACGCTCGTCGGGACACTGCTCACCGGGACCACCACCGCCACCGCCGCGGACACCGAGCTCGTCGTCAACGGCGGGTTCGAGTCGGGGCTGTCCGGCTGGACCTGCTCGGGCTCGACGGGTCAGGCGACCGCGAGCCCGGTCCGCACCGGCAGCGGTGCGCTGCGGGCCGCGCCCGCGGGCGCGGACAACGCGCGCTGCTCGCAGCGCGTGACCGTGCAGCCCTCCTCGACCTACACGCTCAGCGCGTGGGTCCAGGGTGCGTACGTGTATCTCGGGGCGAGCGGCGCGACCGCGCAGGACGTCTCCACCTGGACGCCCTCGGCCTCGACCTGGCAGCGGCTCAGCCTGACGTTCACCACGTCGGCGACGGCCACGTCGGCGACGGTCTACCTGCACGGCTGGTACGGCCAGCCCGCCTACGTCGTCGACGACGTCAGCCTCGTCGGCCCGGGCGGCGGCACGACGCAGCCGCCCGCCATGCCCACCGGCCTCACCGCCGGCACCCCCACCGCCAGCAGCGTCCCGCTCACGTGGGGCGCCGTGACGGGCGCCACCGGCTACGCCGTCTACCGCGACGGCGCGAAGGTTGCGACCACCACGACCCCGTCCACGACCGTCACCGGGCTGACCGCCGCCACCGCCTACTCCTTCCAGGTCACCGCCACCAACAGCGCCGGCGAGTCCGCCCGCTCCACCGCCGTCACCGCGACCACGACCGGC
>NZ_JNBQ01000065.1 GCF_001019615.1 Cellulosimicrobium funkei
CCCGGCGTCCGCGCACGCGCGCGCCAGGTCGGGGGTTCTCCGAGAGGAACCCGTAGCCCGGGTAGACCGCGTCGGCGCCCGCCTCGCGGGCGACGCGCACGATCTCCTCGATGTCGAGGTACGCCCGCACCGGGTGGCCCGGCTCCCCGATGAGGTACGCCTCGTCGGCCTTGAGCCGGTGCTCGGAGTTGCGGTCCTCCTGCGGGAACACCGCGACGGTGCGGGCCCCCAGCTCGTAGGCGGCGCGGAACGCCCTGACGGCGATCTCCGCGCGGTTGGCGACCAGGACCTTCGAGAACACCGGCACTCCATCCGTCGACCGTGCGGCGCCGCCGGGGAGGGCGTGACGCGCCGCGTACCGGGCGATCCTCCCACGGCCTCGCCGGGCAGGCCGTCGCACCGGCTGTGACGTGCTCCACAGGCCGGCGGGTGCCGTGACGCGTCGACCGGGCGGCCCCGGCCCGGCAGGATGAGCGCCCCACCGCCCCGGGACGGCGGCGCTCGCGGCCTCAGCCGGCGGAGCGGGCCCGACGGCGCTGCGCGAGCTCGTCCTGCGGGCTCACCGCCGCGCCGTCCTCGTCGTCGAGCGACTCGGTGGGCAGCTCCGCGAGCGTGCCCTCGACCTCGCGCCACACCCGGCCGACCGCGATGCCGAACACACCCTGACCGCCCTGGACGAGGTCCACGACCTCGTCGGGCGACGTGCACTCGTACACGCTCGCGCCGTCGCTCATGAGGGTGATCTGCGCGAGGTCGTCGACGCCGCGCTCGCGCAGGTGCTCGACGGCGGTGCGGATCTGCTGGAGCGAGACCCCGGTGTCGAGGAGGCGCTTGACGACCTTGAGGACGAGGATGTCCCGGAAGCTGTACAGCCGGTGCGAGCCCGAGCCGGACGCGGGGCGCACGGTCGGCTCGACCAGACCGGTGCGGGCCCAGTAGTCGAGCTGGCGGTACGTGATGCCCGCGGCACGGCACGCGGTCGGGCCGCGGTAGCCGGTCGTCGTGTCCTGCTCGGTGATGTCCTCCCCGAAGAGGAGGCCCTGCGCGCCGTGCGGAACAGTCGCGCCGACACCGACGCTCGCCTCACCGCTGCTGTTCACTGTTGCCTCCTGGGGTGATGTCCACGACCACGCTATGGGCGCCGTCGGGGGTCGTCAACGACCGACGACCCGAGCGCTCGGGCGTGTCGCGCCCGTGCGTCCGGCGATCCGGCCGCTCAACCCTCGACCTGAGGTCGAACGTCCGTGTTGTCCGTTGTGCCCGCAAGCCTCGACCGTCGCTCGACGGTCGGTCCCCCCGACGGTGCGGACCGTCCACCTACTCGTCCACCGAGAAGTCCTCCGGCTGGACGTGGTCCAGGAAGTCGCGGAACTTCTCGACCTCCTCCTGCTGCGCGACGTCGACGACCTCGACCCCCGCCGTCGCGACGACCTCCGCCGAGCACAGCACCGGGCTGCCGGTGCGCACCGCGACCGCGATCGCGTCCGACGCGCGCGAGTCGAGCCGCACCCCGTTGCTGAGGACCAGCTCGGCGAAGAAGATGCCGCCGTCGAGCGCGACGATCTCCGCCCGCTCCAGCCGCACCCCGACCGCGTCGAGCAGGTCCCGCAGCAGGTCGTGGGTCATGGGCCGCGGCGTCGGCAGGCCGGCCTGCGCCATCGCGATCGCGCTCGCCTCCCGCGGCCCGATGACGATCGGCACCACGAGCTCGGACGCGTCGTCGAGCAGCAGCACCACGATCTCCTGGTCGCGCTGCTGCTGACGGACCCCGAGCACCTCGACCGGGACCATCGGGACGTCGTCGCTCACCCCTCCACGGTACGTCTCCCCCCGGCATCCGGCAGGGGGTGGGGCGCAACCGTGCGGGCGCCCCGCGGAGGGCGGGCGGACGAGCGGGTCAGCGCGTGAGGTCGTCGATCCCCTGGCGCACGAACACGGTGTGCAGCTGCGCGCAGAGCTCGCCGACCTCCGAGGCCACGGTGCCCGCGTGGGCGCGCGCGGACGCGCTCTGCTGCCCGCGCCACGGCGAGACGACCTGGTGCACGAGGCTCACGTGCCGGTCGGCGGCGGTGCGCAGGGAGCGCAGGTGACGTGGCTCGATGCCGTACTCCGAGAGCCCGGCGGCGAGCACGACCACGTCGAGCGAGCGCGCGTCGAGCTGGCCGCCCGGCGCCTGGCGCAGGACGCCCGCCTCGATGAGACCCTCGACGAGCTCTCGCTCCACCCCCGCCGCGGACACGAGCGCGTCGAGCGTGTAGCGCTGGCGGACGGCCGCCGAACCGGGCTCGCCGTCGGTCGTCGCCAGGCGCGGGGCGAGGGCCTCGACGTCGGCACCCGCGTCGAGGGCGGCGAGGCGCTCCTTGATGACCTTGAGCGGCAGGTAGCGGTCACGCTGCTCGACGAGCACGAACCGCAGCCGCTCGACGTCCGCGGGGCTGTACTGGCGGTAGCCCGACGCGGTGCGCACGGGCTCGATGAGCCCCTGCTCCTCGAGGAAGCGCAGCTTGGAGTGGCTGACGTTCGGGAACTCCGCCCGCAGCGCGCGCAGCACGTCGGAGATGCGCATGGTCGCGCGACGCGAGATGCCCTGCGGCCACGGCTCCGCACCGTCGGCGGGCTCGGGGGCCGTGGCGTGCGCGGCGCCCGTCGAGGCGTTCACGACCGCGGGGCCGTGCCGCCCGCCGGTGCCCCCGCGTGCGGGCTGGCGTGGAACGTGAGCCGGTACTTGCCGATCTGCACCTCGTCGCCCGTCGAGAGCGCGACGGCGTCGATCCGGCTGCGGTTCACGTACGTCCCGTTGAGCGAGCCGACGTCGCGCACGAGGAAGTGCTCGCCCTCGCGCACGAACTCGGCGTGCTTGCGCGAGACGGTGACGTCGTCGAGGAAGATGTCCGCGCGCTCCGACCGGCCGGCGACGGTGCGCTCGGCGTCGAGGAGGAAGCGGGAACCCTGCCCGGGACCGCGCTGCATGATGAGCAGGGCGGAGTGGCGCGGCAGCGCCGCGACCGCGGCGTGCTCCTCGGGGCTCAGGCCACCGGGCTGCACGCCCTCCTCGATCGGGGCCTCGATCCGGCCGAAGCTGACCGTCGTGTCGCTACCCGCCCGGTTCGGCACCTCAGGACCGCCTGGGACACTCATCTCGCCTCCTCGGGGCTCACGCACGTCGTGCTCGACCTCGGAACACCGCACCACGGGGCCGTGGCCCCGCCGTGCGGAACAGTGCTCGAAAACTACTACACCCGCAGGTCACGCGGTGCGCGCGACCCACGGTCGTCCCAACCTACCCCGGCCTGCGGGGATGCGGGAAGCCGCAGTCACTCGTCGGCCGGGACCGGGGTCGCGTACTGCGGCGCGCCGGGCTCGACGGTCGCGGCGACCTCGACCCGGTCCTGCTGGGTGATCGTCGTGCGCGCCCCGTCCGCGCGCAGCGACGCCATCGCGCCGCCGGGGATCTCGAGGGCCGTCTCGAGCGTCGACGGGTCGCCGATGACGTTCCACCGGTACGGCGAGGTGATCGTCTGCCCGTCGACCACGACGCCCTCGGCCGAGTCCTCGAAGTAGCTGCTCGCGACGAGGCGGACCCCGTTGACCTCCATCGCCTCCGCGCCCGCGTTGCGCAGCTCCTCGAGCACGTTGAAGAGCGCGAACGCGTCGAGCGCCTCCGCGCCCTCGACGACCTCGATCTCGACGCCCGGGCCCTCGGCGGGGAGCCGGCCGGACAGGATGCCGAGCGTCTCCGCCTGCTGCTCGGCGAGCTCGAGGGCGGCCCGCTCGCGCCCGGACCCGGACTGGAGCTCGTCCCGCGTCGACTCGAGCGAGGAGACCTGGTCCTCGAGCTCGCCGGAACGCTGGGTCACGTCGTCGAGGAGGCGCGACGAGGTCGCTCTGGCGCAGGGACGAGAGCTGGTCCTCCTGCGTCTGGCTCACCTGGACCACGAGCGCGAAGCCGAGCAGCGCGCACAGGACGCCGACGACGATCTGGGACCGGGACGCGCGGGGACGCAGCGCGCGGCCGAGCCCGCGCAGCCCGCGCGGCTCCGGTCGTGTCGGGGAGCCGTGGCGACCCACGGCGCCGATCACCCCCGTCGTCGCGGGGGGCTCCGCCGGCGCCGAGGCGTCCGTGCCGGTGGTGTCCGTGCGGGTGCTGTCCGCGGTCGCCGCGTCGCCGTCCGGTGCGGCGGCGTCGCCCGCGGGATCGTCCGGGGCGGCTGTGCCGCCGTCCCCGTCCCCGTCGCCGCGGTCGTGATCGGCGACGTCGTGCGGACCGGCACCTGCCGGGTCGGCGCCGGGCTCCTCGCCGACCGGGACGGGGTCGACCGCGGGCGGCTCGTCGCCCTCGACCGCGCCGTCCGGCACCTCGGGTGCGACGTCGTGCGCGCGTGCCGGCTCGTCGGCGGGCTCGCCGTCGTCGGTGGTCTCGTCCGGAGCGTCGGCGGCGGCCTCACCGGCGGTCGCGTGCGGAGCTGCGGTCTCCCCCGGGGTCTCGGTCTCGGCCGCGACGTCCGGGACAGCGTCGAGGTCCGGCGTTGGGGCGGTCTCGTCGGTGGTCTCGCCCGTGCTGACGGGAGCGTCGTCCGGGGCGTGGGCGCCCGGCGTCACGTCGTCGGCGCCCGGGTCGCGGGGGTCCTGGGGGTCGCGGGTCACGCTCACGCCTTGAAGATGTGGCGCCGGATGGCGGCGGCGTTGGAGAAGATGCGGATGCCGAGCACGACGACGACGGCCGTGGAGAGCTGGCTCCCGACGCCGAGCTGGTCGCCGAGGAAGACGATGAGGGCGGCGACGACGACGTTCGACAGGAACGACACGAGGAAGACCTTGTCGTCGAACAGCCCGTCGAGGCGGGCGCGCAGGCCCCCGAACAGGGCGTCGAGCGCGGCGACGACGGCGATGGGCAGGTAGGGCTGCAGCGACACCGGCACGGTGGGTTGCAGGACGAGGCCCGCGACGATGCCCACCACCAGTCCGACGACTGCGATCATTCGACGATCTCCTGCCCTGTCTCGTGCGGTTCCGAGCCCGTCCCGGTCCCGTCGGTCGTGCCGTCCGTCGTGCCGTCGGTGCTCCCGGCGGGCGTGTCGGAGTCTACGGTCGCGGCCGGGGGCTGCGCGAAGAACAACGTGGGTGCGGACCGGCCGGGCAGGTCGAGGCGGCTCTGCGTCGTCACGCTCGACCGGATGCCGTACTGGGTCCCGAGGATCTGGAGGTAGTCCGACGTGCCCGACCGCAGGAGCGAGGTGCGCAGCGTGTCCGGGTCACCGATCGCCTCGACCCGGTAGGGGCCGACGAGGGGCTGCAGGTCGACGAGCACCGCGTCGCCGGCGGAGCGGATGGCCGACAGACCGGTGAGGCGCTGGTCGTTGATCGCGACGGCCTCCGCACCTCCGGCCCAGAGCGCGTTGACGACGCGCTGGAGGTCGGAGTCGTGCACGAGCGAGTTCGCGTCCACGGTGTCGGACGACAGGCCGCCGCTGGTGTCGTCGAGCGTGACGACGACACCCTGGCCCTCGACCGCCTGCGTGCCGGTCAGCGCACCCTCCTCCTGGAGGCCCTGGAGCACGTCCGCGCTCGCGCCGCTGAGCGCGGCGCCCTGGAGCTGCTCGATCTCCGCGGACAGCTCCGCCCCGCGGGCCGTGAGCTCCTCGGCGGCGCCCTGCCGGTCGAGGATCTCCTGCTCCAGGGTCTCGCGCGCCGCGATGACGCCCGGCTGCGGGGCGCGCAGCTCGACCGCGGCCGCCGTCGTGACCACACCGAGGACGACCGCCAGGGCGACGAGGGCGACCGTGCCCGTGCGGCCGCGCTGCGGTGACTGGCCCGCGGCGCGGCGCGCCGCGGCGTCCGCGTACCCGGGGTCGAGCGGGCGGTGCATGACCTCGTTGAGCAGCGTCATCGACGCGTCGACGGGAGCGCGGCGTGCGGCGGCGCCCGGGTCCGGACGGTTCTGGCTCACGGCGCCTCCTGCGTCGTCGTGCCGGTCTCGTCGGTGGCGGCCCGGTCGCGCACGACGAGCGCGCGCGTCTGCAGCACGTACTGGGCGCCCGCGAGCCAGTACAGGCCGACACCCCACCAGGTGAACGCCCAGCCCGTGACCGCGGCGACGTCGCCCGGCCACCCCGGCATCTCGGCCAGCAGCAGGAGCGGGAACGCGTACAGCAGCGCGAACGTCCCGGCCTTGCCCGCGAAGCTCACCGGGAGGGGCCCGTACCCGTGGCGTGCCAGCAGGGGCAGCAGCGCGGCGAGGAGCAGGTCGCGCCCGACGATGACCACGACGAGCCACAGCGGCACGACGTCGCGCCACGCGAGACCCAGGAGGGTGACGAGGATGAAGAGCCGGTCCGCGGCCGGGTCGAGCATCTGCCCGAGGCGGCTCACCTGGTCGAGGCGCCGCGCGAGGACTCCGTCGAGCCAGTCCGACGCCCCCGACACGGCGAGCACGACCAGCGCCCACACGTCGTCGCCGCGCACGATGAGGACCGCGAACACCGGCACGAGGAGCAGCCGCAGGAGGCTGATGACGTTCGGGACGGTCAGGACGCGGGAGCTGACCTGCTGCCCTGCTGACACACCCACCGCCCCGTGCTCACGTCGCGCCGTCGCGGCGACCTGCCGCGCGCGGACCATCCTACGTACCGGGCCCCCGCACCCGGACCCTCATTTCGCGGCGCGGCGCCCTCCCCGGGCGGAAATCACCCGTTTCGTCCGTCCCGACCGACCACGGGGACGGGGACGCGGTGAGGGACGTCACCGGGCCCGGCCCGCTCGCCGACCGCACCCTCCGGTAGGATGGGCACACCTCTGGAGTTCGTCGCTCGTCCCGCGTGTGTCCGTGAGAGCGGCCGTCCCCCTCGATCATCCCTGATCGTCCCGGTGGCCGGCCTGGTGTGTTCGGGAGTGCGACCTGCGAGAACCGTCCTGGTGACCGCACGCCACTCCACACCCCGAAACGAACGGTCCTCACCCTTTCATGACTGCTGACGTCCTCGCGCCCTCGCACGCCCTCGACCGGTCCGCCGACGCCGCCACCGAGCGCGCGGACCGGACCCGTCCCGAGCCGACCGTGCCCGCCGGGCCCGTGTTCGCCGACCTCGGCCTGCCCGCTCCCCTCGAGCGCGCCGTCGCCGACCTCGGCTTCGTCACCCCGTCCGCGATCCAGGCCGAGGCCATCCCGGCGCTCCTCTCCGGCCGCGACATCACCGGCGTCGCGCAGACCGGCACCGGCAAGACGGCCGCGTTCGGCCTCCCGCTGCTCGCCGCGATCGACCCCTCGCTGCGCCGCGTGCAGGCCGTCGTCCTGACCCCGACGCGCGAGCTCGCCATGCAGGTCGCCGACGCCGTCGAGTCGTTCGCGACCCACCTGCCCAAGGTCGACGTCGTCGCCGTGTACGGCGGGTCCCCCTACCAGCCGCAGCAGCGGGCGCTCGCGGCGGGTGCGCAGGTCGTCGTCGGCACGCCCGGGCGCGTCATCGACCACATCGAGCGCGGCACCCTCGTGCTCGACGACGTGCGCTTCCTCGTGCTCGACGAGGCCGACGAGATGCTGCGCATGGGCTTCGCGGAGGACGTCGACACGATCTTCTCCCGCGCGCCGCGCGAGCGTCAGGTCGCGCTGTTCTCCGCGACGATGCCCGGCCCGATCCGCCGCGTCGCGAACGAGCACCTCACCGACCCCGTCGAGATCGCCGTCGCCCGCCAGTCCTCCACGGTCACGAGCGTGCGCCAGACGTACGCCGTCGTGCCGTTCCGGCACAAGACCGGATCCCTCGTGCGCGTCCTCGCCACGTCCGACGCCGAGGCCGCGATCGTGTTCACCCGCACGCGCGGCGCCGCGGAGGAGGTCGGGTCCGCGCTCGTCGAGCGCGGCATCTCCGCCGCCACCATCTCGGGCGACGTCGCGCAGAAGGAGCGCGAGCGGATCGTGGAGCGCCTGCGCTCCGGCGCGCTCGACGTCCTCGTCGCGACGGACGTCGCCGCGCGCGGCCTCGACGTGGACCGCATCGGCCTCGTCGTGAACTTCGACCTCCCGGGCGAGCCCGAGGCGTACGTGCACCGCATCGGCCGCACCGGCCGCGCCGGGCGCACCGGCGAGGCCCTGAGCTTCGTCACCCCGCACGAGCGCGGTCGCCTGCGCGCCATCGAGCGCACCACCCGCACCCCGCTCGAGGAGATCGAGATCCCCTCCCCCGCGGACGTGTCCGCGCACAAGGTGCGGGCCCTGCTCGGCCAGGTCCCCGCCCGCCAGGAGGCAGGCCGCCTGTCCATGTACGCCGACATGGTGCGCACCTTCCTCGCCGAGCACGACGTCGACCCCGTCGACCTCGCCGCGGCCATGGCGGCGCTCGCGGTCGGCGACGACGGCCCCCGGGCCCGCGAGGAGCAGGAGCGGTTCGAGGCCGAGCGTGCCGCGGCGCGCGAGCAGGCGAAGGCGCGCCGCACCGAGCGCACGGGCGAGCGTCCGCGCGGCGAGCGTGCCTCGGGCCGCCGCGAGGGCGACGGCACGCGCGGCATCCGCCGCGACGCCGTCGGGACCCGCTACCGCCTGTCCGTGGGTCACAA
>NZ_JNBQ01000066.1 GCF_001019615.1 Cellulosimicrobium funkei
CAACGCCGCGGCGACGGCCGTCGCGCTGGGCGTCCCGACACGGCTCGTCACCGCCGTCGGGGGCGGGCCGCTCGCGGAGGTCGTGCGTCGCGAGCTCGCGGGCTGCGGGGTCGAGCTCGTCGACGCCGCGGCCGGGACGAGCGGCGGACGCCTCGCCGTCTCGACCGTGCTCGTCACGCGGGCCACCGGTGAACGGGCCGTCGTGAGCACCAACGCCTCCGGGTTCGGCGACCTCGCTTCCCGCACGGCGGCGGGCGGCCTCGGGCTCCTCGACGGCGTCGGGCCGGGCGACGTCCTGCTGCTCGACGGGCACCTGCCGGGCCTCGCGCTCGGGGTGGCGCACCTGGCGCGCGAGCGGGGCGCGGCCGTGGTGCTCGACGGCGGGTCGTGGAAGCCGGACGCCGCGGAGATGATCGGCGTGTGCGACGCGGTCGTGGTGTCGGCGGACTTCCGGCCGCCGGGAGTCAGGGCGGACGACGTGCTCGCTGCGGTCGCGGCGCTCGGTCCGCGGTTCGTCGCCCGCACCCGCGGTCCGCGGCCGGTCGAGGTGCTCGACGCGGGGGAGCGGTACGACGTCGCGGTGCCCGACCCGGGGCGCGTCGTCGACACGCTCGGGGCGGGGGACGTGGTCCACGGGGCCTTCGCGGCGGAGGCGGCGCGCGGCGCGTCGTGGCGGGTCGCGCTCGAGCGGGCCGTCGCCGTCGCGTCGCGCTCGGTGGAGCACCCGGGTGCGCGGGGCTGGGTCGGCGCGGCGGGCTCGCCCTGACGCGGACGGCCGGGTCGACGGGCCGCCCCGGACGGGACCCAGGTCCCGAGGTGTGGGCCGGTCGGCAACATTTCGGTCACGAAGCCGCGAGGAAGTTGACAGCCACTTAGTAAAGGCAGTCTACTAACAAACATGACAACGGCAGTCACCGGGACCGGAGCACCGAGGAGGCGTCTGAGCACAGGGCTCAGGCCGACCTCGAAGGTGCTGCCCGAGCACGCTCGGGCCCACAACCGGTCCCTCGTGCTGCAGCACCTGTTCCACGAGGGACCCACCTCGCGCGCCGACCTGGCGCGCGCCACGTCTCTCACTCGCGTGACGATCTCCGACCTCGTCTCCGTGCTCATCGCCGAGGGTCTGGTCGAGGAGCTCGGCGTCCGCCCGGGCCAGCGCGTCGGCAAGCCCGCGATCCTCGTCGGGATGCGCACGAGCGCGTACCAGATCGTCTCCGTGGACCTCACCGACGACGAGGTGCTGCGCGGCGCGGTCCTCACGCTCACCGGCGACTTCGTCGTCCGGCAGAGCCTGGCGGTCGACGGCCGCACGGGCACCGAGCTGGTCGACCTCCTCACGCGCTTCTGCCGCGGCCTCATCGCGTCCGCCACCCAGCCGGTCATCGGCGTGGGGATCGGGTCGCCCGGCGTCGTCGACGCCGAGGGCCGCGTCATCGAGGCGCCCAACCGACGCTGGTACGACGTCCCGCTCGCCGCGCAGCTCACCGAGCGGCTCGGCCTCGCCGTTCACGTGGCCAACGACGCGAACATCGCCGCGCTCGGCGAGTTCACGTTCGGCGGCGCGGCCGGTGACGGGCTGCTCGTCCTCACCGTCGGCGAGGGCGTGGGCGCCGGCATCATGGTCGACGGCGCACGGGTGCGCGGGCACGCGGACGCGGCCGGCGAGCTGGGTCACGTGACCGTCGTCGACGACGGCGAGCCGTGCGCCTGCGGGCGCCGTGGCTGCCTGGAGACCGTCCTGTCCGTGCCGGCGCTGCGGCGCGCGGTGGACGGGCTCGACACCGAGGCTTCCGACGCCGTCCTGGCGTCGGTGGGCAGGACGCTGGGCATCGCTCTGGCACCTGTCGTCAGTGCGCTCAACCTCGCGGAGGTGCTCGTCAGCGGTCCTGCGGACCTGCTCGACGGCCCTCTGCGCGAGGCAGCGTTCGAGACCATCCGCTCCCGCACGATGCCGGTCATCGGCAGCGGGCTCCAGGTGCGGATGGCCACGCTCGACGAAGACGTCGTCCTTGCCGGGGCAGCCGTCCTCGTCCTGTCCGGACAGCTGGGGGTCTCATGAGCCGACGACGCTCGGACTGACCCCCACCGCCCGACCGGGGCCGGGCCCCGACCCGGCCCCTCAGACCTCCTGGGAACCCCAGAGCAGCATCCCCAGGAACGCAGTACCCCTGCACGTGCTCGATTACGCAGGACTCCTGCCACACCTCCGGTGGCGTCACCGACGCCGCCACCAAGAAACACCGAGAGGAAGCACCCAGTGAAGAGGAACCGTCTCGTCGCCGCCTCCGTGGCGTCGACGATCACCCTGGCGCTCGCGCTGACCGCCTGCAGCACCGGCGGCGGGAGCGACGACAACGGCTCCGGCGAGACCGAGGCCGCATCCGGCGACATCCGCGTCTGGCTGGTCGGCTCGGACACGCCCGACGCCGCACGCGACTACCTCAAGTCGACGTTCGAGGAGGAGAACCCGGGCAGCACCCTCACGATCGAGGAGCAGTCCTGGACCGGCCTCGTCGACAAGCTCACGACGTCGCTCTCGGGCTCCGACAGCCCGGACGTCGTCGAGGTCGGCAACACGCAGTCCGCCGCGTTCACGTCGGCCGGCTTCTTCCGCGAGATCACCGACGAGGAGTTCGAGTCGTACGGCGGCGACGACCTCCTGCCGGCGTTCGTCGACGCGGGCACCTGGGAGGACAAGCACTACGCGCTCCCGTACTACGCGGGTTCGCGCGTCGTGTTCTACTCGCCTCAGGTCACCGGTGACACCCCCGTGCCGACCACGCTCGACGAGTACGTCGCGAACGCCAAGGCGCTCACCACCGACACCGTCTCCGGCCTCTACTGGCCTGGCCAGGACTGGTACAACGCGCTCCCGTTCATCTGGGAGAACGGCGGCTTCATCGCCGAGCAGGGCGAGGACGGCACGTGGGAGGCGGGCTTCTCCTCGGAGGGCGGCCTCAAGGGCATGCAGCAGGTCGCCGACCTCATGGCGAACGCCTCGCACGCCCCGAAGGACGGTCAGGAGACCGACCTCCAGGTCCCGTTCTGCGAGGGCGCGGTCGCGTACCTCTCGGCGCCGACCTGGATCCAGTGGTCCATCACGGCTCCGGCGGACGCGGAGACGCCGGGCTGCCCGGACACGTACGGCTCGGACCTCACCGCGCTCCCGCTGCCCGGCAAGGACGGCGGCACCGCGACGGTCTTCGGTGGTGGCTCGAACATCGCGGTCGCGCAGAAGTCGAACAACCCTGAGCTCGCGGTGAAGGCCTACGCCATCATGATGAGCGACGAGTACCAGTCGATCCTCGCCGAGAACGGCCTCATCCCGGCCAAGACCTCGCTCGCCGAGAAGGTGCCGACCGACAACCCGATCGCCCAGGCGGGCGTCGACGCCTCGAAGAACACGCAGGTCACGCCCGTGTCGCCGCGGTGGGCCGACGTCGAGGCGCAGAACGTGCTCCAGACGGCCTTCACGCGTATCGCCAACGGCGACGACGTGAAGACGGTCGCCGAGGAGCTCGACGCCAAGATCGAGGAGATCCTCAACAGCTGAGACCGTCCGGTGGCGCCCGGCCTCGTCCGGGCGCCACCGGAGGCTCGAGCCGTCAGGGGTGGGGTCTCCTCGTGGGAGCCCCCACCCCTTCCCATGACGGGCCGTCGGCACGTCACCTGCGCACCACCGCGCACCCCTGACGGAGTGAGGAAATGAGCTCAACCACCCTCGAACCCCGCACCGAGCGCCCCGGCGCCGTGCGGCCACCCAAGAAGCGGCGTCCTCCGATCCTGCCGTGGACGCTCCTCGTCCCCAGCCTCGTCGTGCTGGGGGTCCTGGTCGGGTACCCGATCGTCCGACTGTTCGTCATGTCGTTCCAGAAGTACGAGCGGGCCCAGCTCATGGGCCAGCCCGCCGAGTGGGTCGGCTTCGACAACTACGCCCAGGTCCTCACGGACGTCCAGGGATTCTGGACCGTTCTCCTGCGCAGCTTTGTCTTCATGGTCGTCTGCGTCGCGCTGACGTTGGTGCTCGGCACCCTCATCGCGCTGCTCATGATGCGCCTCGGCAAGGGTTTCCGCCTGCTCGTCTCGATCGGCCTGCTCCTCGCCTGGGCCATGCCCGCCCTCGCCGCGACGATCGTCTGGGGCTGGATCTTCGACACCCAGTACGGCGTGATCAACAACCTCCTGACGAAGATCACGGGCGACAACTGGATGGGTCATTCGTGGCTCCTCAACCCGCTCCAGTTCTTCCTCATCGCCACCATCATCATCGTGTGGGGAGCGATCCCGTTCGTCGCCTTCACGATGTACGCGGGTCTGACGCAGATCCCGGGCGAGGTGCTCGAGGCCGCCCAGCTCGACGGCGCCGGCCCGGTCAAGCGGTTCCGCCTGATCATGATCCCGTACGTGCGCAGCATCATCACGGTGCTCATCGTGCTGTCGATCATCTGGGACCTGCGCGTCTTCACGCAGATCTACGCCCTCCAAGGCGTCGGCGGTGACCGGGAGAAGACGAACACGATCGGTGTGTACATCTACCAGATGGGTATGGCGCAGGGTCACTACGGCCTCGCCGGGGCGATCTCGGTGATCTTCGTCTTCATCATGCTCGGCATCTCGTTCTACTACGTGCGCCAGACGGTCCGGGAGGAAGAACTGTGAGCACCATCTCGACCACCCCCCGGGCCTCCGTGCGGCACGCCTCGGCGGCGGCCAGGCCCGCGCCGCGCAAGAGCCGCGACACGCAGCGCAAGAAGGCCGCGAACGTGGTCTTCGCGATCCTCGCGATCATCGTCTTCGTGGCGTCGGTCTTCCCGGTCTACTGGATGATCAACACCTCGTTCCTGCCGACGAGCCTCATCCGCGGGACGGACCTGCACTTCTTCCCGACCCCGGACGTCTTCACGCTCAAGAACTACGAGAGCGCCATCACCGACGACTCGCGGGCGCCTTTCATGCCCGCGATGGGCAACTCGCTCGCCGTGACCTTCTTCACGCTCGTCATCGCGATGATCCTCGGGTTCCTCGCCTCGCTGGCCGTGACCCGCTTCCGCTTCAAGGGCCGCCGCGCGTTCATCATCGCGGTGCTCGTCGTCCAGATGATCCCCGGCGAGGCGATGATGATCTCGATCTTCCGGATCATCGACGGCTGGCAGATGCTCAACACGATCATCGGTCTCGGCATCGTCTACGTGTCCGGCGTGCTGCCCTTCACGATCTGGACGCTGCGCGGGTTCGTCAACGGCGTGCCTGCCGAGCTCGAGGAAGCGGCCATGATCGACGGCTGCTCCCGGGGCAGGGCGTTCTGGAAGATCACGTTCCCGCTGCTCGCGCCGGGTCTCGTCGCGACGGGCGTCTTCGCCTTCATCCAGGCCTGGAACGAGTTCGTCATGGCGCTGATCATCATGTCGCGCCCCGAGTCGATGACTCTCCCGGTGTGGCTCCGGACCTACCAGCAGGCAACCCAGGCGACCAACTGGGGTGCTCTCATGGCAGGGGCCGTGCTCATCGCGATCCCCGTGGTGGTCTTCTTCCTCATCGTCCAGGGTCGGATGACCGGTGGCCTCGTCTCGGGTGCGGTGAAGGGCTGACGTGAGCGACCTGAGCACGGCCGCCTCGCTGAACGGTGAGGCGGCCGCAGCCCTGGCCGGTAGCCCCGGTCCCGGCACGCCGCGGTGCGACTCCGCGGCGACCGGGAACGCGGTCGGTCTCGACATCGGCGGGACCAAGGTGCTCGCCGCCTTCCTCGGCCCCGACGGGGTCGCGCGCGAGACGCTGCGTCTGCCGACCGTGCGCGGCCCGCAGGGCGTGGTGACCAGCGCGGCCCGCGCGGTCCGCGAGGTGGTGCGCCGTGCCGGCGTCGGGCTCGCCGAGGTCGACGGCGTCGGCGTCGGCGTGCCGGGACTGGTGGACCCCGAGGACGGCTCCGTCATGCATGCCGTCAACCTCGGCATCGAGGGTGGGCGCTTCGCTCTGGCGGAGGCGCTGTCGGCGGAGCTCGGCGGTCTTCCGGTCCAGGTCGACAACGACCTCAACGTCGCCGCGCTCGGTGCCTCGCACCTGCGCGGGGACGACGGGTCGGACCTCGCGTTCCTCGCACTGGGCACCGGTCTGGCCGCTGGGATCGTGCTCGGTGGCGAGCTGCGTCGAGGCGTGAGCGGCGCGGCGGGCGAGATCGGGCACATCCCGATCGACCCGCGCGGCCCCGAGTGCGCGTGCGGACAGCGCGGATGCGTCGAGGTCTACGCCTCGGGCTCCGCGGTGTCCGCCCGGTGGCCGTCGCGCCACGGGCGTCCCGCGCCCGCAGAGCTCTTCGACGCGGCCGCGGCGGGCGACCCGGAGGCGATCCGGATCAAGGACGAGTTCGCGTCTGCCGTCGCCTCCGCGGTGCGGATCCTCGAGCTGACGGTCGACGTCCGGCACGTCGTCCTCGGTGGCGGTGTGTCCGCCCTGGGGCAGCCGCTCCTGGACGCCGTGCGCGCCGCGCTCGACGCGCAGTCGAGCACGTCCCCGTTCCTGTCCTCGTTGCGTCTCGCCGAGCGGGTCTCGCTCGCTCCGGCGGACGTGCCCGTCGCCGCGGTGGGCGCTGCCCTCGTCGGCCGTCGAAAGGTGAAGTGATGGAGGTCGTGATCGCTCCTGCGGAGCGGTTGGCGGTGCTGGCTGCGGACGCGGTCGAGAAGGTGGTGCGGTCGCGGCCGGAGGCGGTGCTGGGGCTGGCGACGGGGTCGTCGCCGTTGAGGGTGTACGACGAGCTGGCGCGGCGGCACCGTGAGGACGGGTTGTCGTTCGCGGGGGTCAAGGCGTTCATGCTCGACGAGTACGTGGGCCTGCCCGCGGAGCACCCGGAGCGGTACCGGAACGTGATCGAGACCGAGATCGCCTCGCGGGTGGACTTCGCCGAGGGTGCGGTCCAGGGCCCGGACGGCAACGCGGCGGACCTGGTCGCGGCGTGCGCGGCGTACGAGGAGTCGATCGCGGCGGCGGGGGGTGTGGACCTGCAGATCCTGGGGATCGGGACCGACGGGCACATCGCGTTCAACGAGCCGGGGTCGTCCCTGGCCTCGCGCACGCGGATCAAGACGTTGACGGCCCAGACGCGCGAGGACAACGCGCGGTTCTTCGGTGACGACGTGGACCAGGTGCCGCGGCACTGCCTGACGCAGGGGCTGGCCACGATCATGTCGGCGCGGCACCTGGTGCTGCTGGCCACGGGCAAGGGCAAGGCGGAGGCGGTGCACCAGCTCGTGGAGGGTCCGATCAGCGCGTTGTGGCCCGCGACGATCATGCAGATGCACCCGCACGCCACGGTGCTGGTCGACGACGCGGCTGCCTCGCGCCTCCAGCTCGGTGACTACTACCGCCAGACGTACGCGTCCAAGCCCGACTGGCAGGGCCTGTAGCCGATCTGTCGATGAACTCTCGCGGGCCGTCGCCCGCGAGGCACAGCCGCCCGCCGGCGCGCGCGCGCCG
>NZ_JNBQ01000067.1 GCF_001019615.1 Cellulosimicrobium funkei
CGTTCGCGAGCCGCACGACGGCGGTCCCGGACGGCGAGGCCGTCGTCACCGGCACCGTCGCGGCAGCCCGGGACGGTGCCGGCGCCGCGGAGAGCAGGGAGGTGGTCGCCGACTACGCGGCGACCACCTGCTGACCGGCGGGTCCCCCCGCGCGGGGCGGGAGCGGTGTCGGACACCCGCTCCCGCCCCGCGTCCCGCGCTACCCGCAGGTGTGGGCCGGGTAGCTCACGGTGACGCTCCGCCCCGCGGCCGAGACGGTGGCCTCACCGGCGGGCAGGTCGGCCACGCGGACGGCGAACGACTGGTACGCGCTCGCGCCCGGCTCCACCCCCGCGACGGCGCGCGTCCCGAAGTCCGTCGCGAGCTCGACGTCGAGCACGTCGTCCGAGACGTTCTCGGCCCGGACGGCGACGTACACCTTGCCGGCGAGGCAGCGGGGCTGCACCGTGACCTCGACCACCGGCCCGACGTCCTCGACCGCGTCGAGGAAGACGCCCCCGAGCACGGCGTTGGGTCCGCTCACCCGGTCCGCCACGACGCGGACGGGTCCCTCGACGCGGTACGTCAGCCAGGCTCCCTGGCCCGCGTCGGAGACGGTGTGCGCCGGGTAGAGGACCGTGCCGTCCGCGCCCTGCACGCGCACCGCCTGGGTGCGCGACCCGTCGTGGCTGTAGACGTAGACCGAGAGGTCGTAGACCTGACTCTCCGGAAGGCCGACGTCGACCGCGGCGCTGGACCCGAACCAGGTCGACGCCCGACGCGAGGCCCCGTCCGGGGGAAGCTGCAGCGCTCCACCGCTCGTCGCGGTCTGCTGCCACGTGTACGCCGTGGTCCCGGAGACCGGGGCGACCGTCACGCCCTCAGGAAGGTCCTCGCCGACCCCCGGGATCGACCATCCGGCGTCGCCGTAGGAGCCGATCCAGTCGCCGCGCGTCGTCAGGTCCACGCGAGGCGCACCCTCCGGCGGGACGCCGACGCCCGCCCCCACGGCCTCGAACACGTCGAGCGTCATCGACCAGTTGACCCCGGGGTCGGAGCGGAAGACGAGGTACACGTCGTGCGTGCCCGCCGGAGCCGTCACCGGCGCCGGCGCGGTCTCCGCGAACGTGAACCACCCTCCCGTGCTGTCGACCTTGGTCTGCGACACGAGCTCGCCGTCCGGCGCGCCGATCCGCATCTCGATCGTGCCGCCGCCCTCCGGGCCGGCCGACACGCGGTAGCGCACCGCGTCGATGCCCTGGAAGTTCATGTCGTCGTAGCGCACCCAGTCGCCGTCCTGGATCGCCCCCACGTACTGACCGTTCTCCGCGGCGGCGTTGTTCTCCATGGCGACGCCGTCCTGGGCGTCGTAGTAGTGCGCCTGGAACCGCTTGGCGCGGTAGACGTGGGTGTCGCTCGAGGTGATCGGCTGGGCACCGTCGACCCCGCCCTTGTCCGTGTAGCGGGCGTCGATCACCCAGAACGCGTCGGCCTCGGCGTGCCCCTCGTCGAGCAGGGTGGTCGCCTCGCCCTCGCACGCGTGCACGGGCGAGGTCGGGTGGGCGTGGTCGTCGTGCCCGAGCGCCGGCTGCACCGACAGGTCGGCGCAGTCGATCACGCCGTCCTCGGGGTCGGAGACCTCGACCGACCACGGGATGACGTCGTTCCACCCGAAGAACGCCCCGTTCGGCGGCGAGGTGATCTCGACCGTCGGCGCGGTGTTGCCGACCACCACGGACACGGTCGCCGTGCCCGTCTTCGCGTGCTCGGTGTCCTCGGTCACGGTCAGGCGCGCCTCGTAGTTGCCGTTCGCCGTGTACGTGTGGGTCGGGTTCGGCTCCGTCGAGGTCTCGCCGTCGCCGAACTCCCACAGGAAGGAGATGTCGTCCCCGTCACCGTCGACGCTGCCCTCGCTCGAGAACGCGACCTCGAGCGGGGCCGTGCCGGACGTGACGTCCGCCGCCGCGACCGCGGTCGGCGCCTTGCCCGTGTCGGAGTAGTCGATGCGGTAGAGCCCCGAGTTCGGGTTGTCGCGCCCGAAGCCGCCGCCCCACTCGAGCAGGTAGAGCGCACCGTCGGGACCGAACTGGAGGTCGAGCGGCGCGAGGTAGGTGTTGTTGGTGAGGATCGGGTTGATCGCGAGCAGCTCTCCCTCCGCGTCGAGGGGGAACTCGGCGATGAAGTTGCGCGCCCACTCGAAGAACAGCGGCGTGCCGTCGAAGTACTCGGGCCACTTGCGGTCCGACTCGAGGTCCGGGTCGTAGTGGTACGCGGGGCCCGCCATCGGGGCACCGCCACCAGAGCCGAGCTGAGGGAACTCCGCCGACGCGCCGTAGGAGTAGTAGACCTCGGGCGAGACCGACGCGGGCAGCTCGGTCAGTCCCGTGTTGTTCGGCGAGTCGTTCACCGGGTTCGCGCAGTCGAACTTCGGCCCGGACGTGCTCGTCGCGAAGTCGAAGTCGTTGTACGCGAGGTCGTTCGCGTGGCAGTAGGGCCAGCCGTAGTTGCCCGGCGCGTCGATGACCTGCCACTCGACGTAGCCCGCCGGCCCGCGGTTCGGGTTCGGGCTGCCCGCGTCGGGTCCGTAGTCGGCGAGGAAGACCGTGCCGTCGGGCTCGACGCTGAAGCGGAACGGGTTGCGGAAGCCCATCGCGTAGATCTCGGGTCGGGTCTTGTCGGCGCCGTCCTCCGCCTCCGGGAACATGTTGCCCTCGGGGACGGAGTACGTGCCGTCGGGCTCCGGGGTGATGCGCAGGAGCTTGCCGCGCAGGTCGTTGGTGTTGGCCGACGTGCCCTGCGCGTCGAAGTGCTGGCGACCGGGTCGCTCGTCGATCGGGGTGTACCCCGACGACTGGAACGGGTTGACGTCGTCGCCGACGGAGAGCCAGAGGTTGCCCTCGGCGTCGAAGCGCAGCGTCCCACCGGTGTGGCCGATGTCGTTCGGGTCGGCCGCGCGGGTGGCGGGGACCTCGAGCATGACCTTCTCGGTCGAGAGGTCCATCGTGTTGCCGTCCATGGTGAACCGGGAGAGCCGGTTGAAGCCGTCCGGGGCCGGGGTCTCCGCCGGCGAGTAGTAGACGTAGACCCACTGGTTCGTGGCGAACTCGGGGTCGAGCGCCAGGCCGAGGAGGCCGTTCTCGCCCCCGCCGTAGACCGGGAGGGTCGCTGCCGTCACGGTCGAGCGCTGCTCGGGGTCGTAGACGCGCACCTGCCCGCGCACGAGCTCCGTGAAGAACACCCGGCCGTCGTCGGCGATCGCGATGCCCCACGGGGCCGACGTGTTCGTGTCGAGCGCGACCTTGTCGTAGTTGCTCCAGTCGGTCGCGCTGCAGTCGCCCTCCGCCACACCGGCCGCGTAGCGCGCACCGCCCAGCGCGTGGGCGCGCACCGCAGGCTCCGCGTAGGCGGACTTCGCGTGCCCGATCGACGTGATCCACGTGCGACCACCCTCGTAGGCGGAGCACCACGTGACCGGGTGGTCCGTCATCCGGCCGGGCGTCGAGGCCGGGACCGAGGTCGGGTCGAGCTGGGCGAGGACGTGCTTGTCGCCGCGTACCGACTTGGTGAACCCGTACCACTCCTCTTCCCGCTGCAGGCGGTCCGGTAGCTCGGCCGTCGAGGGGTGCTCGTGGTCCACGACCGTCAGCTCGCCCGGCGTGCCCGCGGCGGAGTGCGCGGTGAACTCCGTACCGATGAGGTTGCGGTAGAACGCGTTGCCCTGCTCCATGTCGAGCGGGTTGTGCATCGCGACAACTCCTCCGCCGCCCCGGACGTAGCGCTCGAACGCGCCCTCCTCCGCGGCGTTCCAGACGTCGCCCGACGCGTTCGCCAGCACGACGACGTCGAAGTCGGCCAGCCCCTCGTCGGTGAACGCCGTGGAGTCCGTCGCCTGGACGGCCTCGAAGCCGTGCTCCGCGGCGAGCTCGTCCCACATCGCCCGCGCCTCGGGCACCGAGTCGTGGACGAACCCCGCGGTCTCGGAGAAGATCAGCGCCCGGAACTCGGGCCCCTCCGCGTGCTCGTGGCCGGGGTGGGCCTGGGCGGTGAGCCCCGCCCCTGCGACCAGCCCGGTGGTGATGGCGAGACCGGCGACGGCCGCCACGCCTCTTCTTCGCATCCTCATGCCTGCTCCTTCGTGTCGCACCGTTGCGTGTGAGTCAGGGGGCCCGTCGATCAGGTGGCAACTTTCGCCTGCCTGTCGTCAGAACCTGCCGAGGATGCTACTGTCGGCGACGACACATCGCAATACTGATCAGTATGGTGATCTCGTCAGAAGGTTGGCAGGACAACACACACACGGAAACACGCCCCCGACCCGTTGGTACGGCCGGGGCGCTGGAACAAGGGAGTTCTTCCATGGCAGAGATCGGGATCGGCTTTCACACCGATGCCTTCAACTCCACGCACAAGTCCTTCGAGGAGGCCCTCGCCTGGGCGCAGGAGAACGACGTGCACTACATCGAGCCGGGAGTCGTCGAGGGGGCGTGCTGGATCCACGGACTCGGGTACTTCCCGCACGTCTCCCTGCTCGAGGACCCCGCACTCCTGCGGCGGAAGATGGAGTCGTACGGCGTCCAGTTCTCGCAGATCGACGCGGCCTACCCGCTCTCCGGACGCGACGGCATGAGCGTCGGCGTCCCCTACGTGCAGAAGGCCATCGCCTGGGCCGCCCTCGCCGGGTCGCCCCGCGTGGCGACGACCGACGGCCTGCACAAGCCGGAGGGGCTGGAGGACCGCGAGGCGCTGGACCTCATGAAGCGCAGCTACCAGGAGATCGTGCGCGTCGCGGAGGCGCACGAGGTGGTGGTGAACATCGAGGTGCACGGCTACTTCACGACCCGGCCCGACTGGCTCGAGGAGATGCTCGACTACTGCGGGGACACGCCATGGCTCCGCCTGAACCTCGACACCGGCAACACGTTCATCGCGGGCAACGACCCGGTCGAGTTCGCCACGCGCTTCCTCGACAAGATCGACCACGTCCACATCAAGGACGTGTCGCCCTCGCTGGCCGAGTCGGTCCGCGGAGGGGCGACCGGGATCGCCCTGAGCCACGTCGCCGCGGGCGACGGCGTCAACGCCGAGAACATCAGCGCGATCCTGCGGTTGCTGAGCGACCGTGCGTTCGACGGCGTGCTGAGCATCGAGTGCGAGGGGCAGGGCGGACCCATGCTCGCCGACTCGCTGGCGTGGCTGCGGAAGGAGGTGGCTGCCGCGGGCTTCACCGAGCGCACGCCGCTGCTGCCCCGCGCCGCGTGAGGCCGCTCCGGGCGCCGGCTCACCCTCCGCGCCACGCACTGTTCCGTACCGCGTGGTACGGGCCGGCGCGGTAGCCTGGGGTCGTGACCGAGACGACCACCGCTACGGCCGCACGGAGCGACGAGCTCGCCCTCGCGGCGTTCCGCCTGTTCTCGACGCGCGGGATCGTCGGCGTGAACATGGACGCGATCGCCGCGGAGGCGGGTGTCACCAAGGGCAGCCTCTACTGGCACTACTCCTCCAAGAAGGAGGTCGTCCTCGCCGCGTGCGCCGTCTACTACCGGCGGTGGCGCGACAACATGGCGAGTGCCACGGAGGGTGCGCCGAGCAGGCTCGCGGCCGTCGAGGCCGCCGTCGCCTACTCGGTCCGGGACTGCCTCCTGGACGACGAGAACCGGGTGTTCACCACGGAGATCGTCGCGCAGGCCCTCTACGACACCGACGTCCGCGCGAGCTGGGCAGGGTTCCTCGACGAGGCCGAGCGGTACTTCCTCGGTCTGGTGCACCGCGCCGTCGGTGCCGGTGAGATCGACCTCGACGACGTCGACGGGGCCGTCGAGCTGATGTTCTCCGCCATGGAGGGCATCAAGCAGACCGCGCTGTTCCGCCCGCTGTCCGGCACGAGCGAGAGCGAGACGCGCATCCGTCGGCAGCTCATGTCGCTCCTCGGTCGCTGACCCCGCGCCCAGCAGCACCTCCTCTCGCCCCACCCGCGCCCCCCGCGCACACCCTGCCGCTCCGCTCCCGCGGACGCACCGCTGACCCCGCCCGGACCGATCGGGCCGCGGGTCTCCTCGTCGCGCGGTCCCCCGGCCGCGCGCCCCACCCGCCTCCGGCGGGACGACGACGTCTCACCTAGGAGAACCACCTCATGAAGAACCCCCGACTCCTCACCACCGGAGCAGCGTTCAGCGCGCTCCTCCTCCTCGCCGCGTGCACCACCGACTCGCCGACGGCCGGCTCCGAGACCGACCCGGCGCCGTCGGAGAGCACGGACACCGGCGGCGCCGGCTCCGAGTGGTTCGTCCAGGCGGACTACGACCGTCAGCTCGCCCAGCGCGAGGTCGTGCCCGAGGGCCCGGCGGACCAGCCGTGGCTGCAGGCGATCGAGCCCGAGTACGTGGACACGGCCGAGTACGCGAACGCGGAGGGCGGCAACACGCTGTGCTTCTCGAACGCCTCGGTGTCCAACCCGTGGCGCGTGACGGGCTGGATCACGATGCAGCAGCAGGTCGACGTGCTCAAGTCCGAGGGCGTCATCGGCGAGTTCCGCGTCTCGGACGCGGCGGACGACGACAACAAGCAGATCTCCGACATCCAGGCGTTCGTCAACGCCGGCGACTGCGACGCGATCGTCATCTCCCCGTCCACGACGGCGACCCTGACGCCCGCGGTCGAGGCCGCGTGCGAGTCGGGCAAGCCGGTCATCGTGTTCGACCGTGGCGTGAACACCGACTGCATGGTCACCTTCATCCACCCGATCGGCGGCTACGCCTACGGCGCGGCGGGCGCGGACTTCCTCGTCGAGAACCTCGAGCCCGGGTCCACCGTCCTCGGTCTCCGCGTGGCACCGGGCGTGGACGTGCTGGAGAACCGCTGGGCCGCGGCCGACAAGATCTTCTCCGAGTCCGAGCTCGAGGTCGTGGGCGCGGAGTTCACCGGTGGTGACGGCGCGAAGATCAAGGACATCGTCACGCAGTATCTGCAGCGCGGGGACGTGGACGGCATCTGGATGGACGCCGGTGACGGCGCCGTCGCGGCGGTCGAGGCGTTCGAGGACGCCGGCAAGCCCTACCCCGTCATGGTCGGCGAGGACGAGATGAGCTTCCTGCGCACCTGGAAGGACTCCGACCTCACCGCGATCGCCCCGGTGTACTCGAACTTCCAGTGGCGCACCCCGATCCTCGCGGCGCAGATGATCTGGGCCGGCGAGCAGGTGCCCTCGGAGTGGGTCCTGCCGCAGTCGCCGATCGAGGCCGAGGAGCTGG
>NZ_JNBQ01000068.1 GCF_001019615.1 Cellulosimicrobium funkei
CCGCCACCGCCTACTCCTTCCAGGTCACCGCCACCAACAGCGCCGGCGAGTCCGCCCGCTCCACCGCCGTCACCGCGACCACGACCGGCGGCACCACGCAGCCGCCGGCCACCCCGACCGGCCTCACCGTCGGCACCCCCACCGCCAGCAGCGTCGCCCTCACCTGGGGCGCCGTGACCGGCGCCACCGGCTACGCCGTCTACCGCGACGGCACGAAGGTCGCGACCACCACGACCCCGTCCACGACCGTCACCGGGCTGACCGCCGCCACCGCCTACTCCTTCCAGGTCACCGCCACCAACAGCGCCGGCGAGTCCGCCCGCTCCACCGCCGTCACCGTCACGACGGCCAGCGGCGGCGGCGCCGGGGGCGACCTCCCGCCGCACGCGCTCGTGGGCTACCTGCACGCGTCGTTCGCCAACGGCTCGGGCTACACCCGCATGGCGGACGTCCCGGACTCGTGGGACGTCATCAACCTCGCGTTCGGCGAGCCGACGTCCGTCACGTCCGGGGACATCCGGTTCAGCCTGTGCCCGCAGGCCGAGTGCCCGAACGTCGAGTCGGTCGCGGAGTTCAAGGCCGCCGTCGCCGCGAAGCGTGCGGCGGGCAAGAAGGTGCTCCTGTCCATCGGCGGCCAGAACGGCCAGGTGCAGCTCACGACGACGGCCGCGCGCGACGCGTTCGTCACCTCCGTGAGCTCGATCATCGACACCTACGGGCTGGACGGGGTCGACATCGACTTCGAGGGCCACTCGCTGTACCTGAACACGGGCGACACGGACTTCCGCAGCCCGACCACGCCGGTGATCGTCAACCTCATCTCCGCGCTCAAGACGCTCGCGGCCCGCTACGGCGACGACTTCGTGCTGACCATGGCGCCGGAGACGTTCTTCGTCCAGAACGGCTACCAGTTCTACGGCTCGGGCCCGTGGGGCGGTCAGGACCCGCGGTGCGGCGCGTACCTCCCGGTCATCCACGCGCTGCGCGACGACCTGACGCTCCTGCACGTCCAGGACTACAACTCGGGCCCGATCATGGGGCTCGACGACCAGTACCACACCATGGGCGGCGCGGACTTCCACATCGCCATGACGGACATGCTGCTCACCGGCTTCCCGGTCGCGCGCGACACGTCCAAGGTGTTCCCCGCGCTGCGCCCGGACCAGGTCGCGATCGGCCTGCCGGCGAGCACGCACGCGGGCAACGGTCACACCGCGCCCGCCCAGGTCAACCAGGCCCTGGACTGCCTCACGAAGGGCACGGGCTGCGGGTCCTACCAGACCCACGGGCGCTGGCCCGCGTTGCGCGGCCTCATGACGTGGTCGATCAACTGGGACCGCTACAACGGCTGGGAGTTCTCCCGGAACTTCGACGCCTACTGGCCCTGACGAACCGCCCGTGACGAGCCGGCGTCCGGGGGCCGCGCCCCCGGACGCCGGCGGTCCGCCTCAGTCGTCCCAGCGCACGTCGTGCACGCGGTTCCACCCGATGCCCGCGGCGTCCCACCGGGGAGCCTGCCGCACGATCCGTGCCTCGAAGTCCTCGAAGTCGCGGTCGGCCTGGGCGGTCCACGCCACCTCGGCGAGCGCGGGCAGGCGGGGGAAGGTCATGTAGTCCACGTAGACGTCGACGTCGACGAACTCGTCGGTGCTCGTCGGCAGGTGCGTGAGGCTGTCCGGGTAGGAGCGGTCCGACCACAGCGGGGCCTCGACCCCGGCGACGCGTCCCGCGACGTCGACCTTCCGCTCCGGGTCGAGGGTCGACGTCAGCTCCGTCTCGGGGTCCCACGAGTACGCGCGCTCGAGATCGATCCGCGCGGCCCACTCGAGCCCGTACGGGGTGATGTCGTCGTACTTCATGTCGAGGTACGTGCGGTCCGCGGGCGACATGACCAGGTCGGCGCCCGCGGCGAGCGCCGCGCGCACCTCCCGGACGTCCGCGGTCTCCCGCTCGGTCCCGATGAGGCCCCGGTTGCGCTCGCCCACGCCCCAGTACTGGATCAGGCTGCCCTCCGGCAGGGTCGTGCCCTGTGCCCACTGGTGCCAGCCCACGACCGTGCGCCCGTGCCCCGCGACGATCTCGTTCGCCGCCGCGGTGTAGTTCTCGTACCAGCCCTCCGCGGGGCTGGGGGCCTCGTCCCCGCCCAGGTGCACGTACGGACCGGGGTTCTGCGCGACCACGGCGGCGAGGACGGTGTCGAGGTACCCCTGGACCGCCGGCATGTTCTCGTCGCTCGAGCAGATCATGGGGTTGTTGACCTCCGGCCCCCAGTACGGCTCGCCGGTCGTCCCGTCGCAGCGCAGCGACCCCAGGACGGACTGCGCGGCGAGCGTGTGCCCCGGCCCGTCGATCTCGGGGACGACGGTGACGAAGCGGTCGGCCGCGTACGCGACGATCTCCGCGTACTCCTCGGGCGTGTAGAACCACGGACCGCCGGTCCCCGGCGGCCAGCCCTCCTGCGTCTGCCCACCCACCTCGGTGAGCTCCGGCAGGCCGTCGACCGTGAGCCGCCAGCCCTGGTCGTCGGACAGGTGCAGGTGCAGCACGTTGAGGCGGTAGTCCGCGAGGTGGTCGACGAACCGCTGGACGTCCTCGACCGGGGCGAAGCGCCGCGCGACGTCGAGCATCGCGCCGCGGTACGCGTAGCGCGGCTCGTCCGCGATCTCGACCGCCGGCACCTCCCAGGCGACGCCGTCGACGGGGGCGGACGCCTCGACCTCGGGGGGCAGGAGCTGGAGCAGCGTGCGCGTGCCGCGGTACAGGCCTGCGGGCGTCGTGCTGGCGAGCACGACGCCGTCCTCCCCGGTCTCCAGGGTGTACGCCTCGGCCGCGGGGTCGTCGAGCGGGCCGTGCGGGTCCCAGGACTCGCCGCCCGGCTCGAGCCGGAGCACCACGGACGACGCCTCGTCGGCAGGCTCGTGTCCGGTGGCTCGGACGACCGGCTCGACCGGGAGGTCGAGCGCCGTGGGCGTCCGCAGCTCCTCGGCCAGCAGCTCGCCCACGCGGACCGCGCCCTCCTGCCCGACCGAACTGCCCGCCGCCGCGTCGACGACGACCCGGGTCGCGTCGTCGAGCACGAAGGGCGCGGCGTCCGAGACCTCGACCGACGCCGGGAGGGGGACGAGCCCGAGCTCCTGCGCGGTCGGCGCCCCTCCGGGAACGGACGTGCAGCCGGAGAGGGTCACGACCCCGCTCACCCCGATCACGGTGAGCACGCCGAGCGTGCGGCGCGTCGAGGGCGTGCCAGCGTTCATGAGGACCCCTGCCGAACTCGTCGCGCGGACGGCCGTCGTCCGCACCGCTGCCGACCCTAGCGCTCCCCCGCCGGCCTCCGCGAGGCCTTGCGCAGCGCCCCGCGGCGCCGTGTCAGGAGCCGCACCCCCGGCACGACCCGCGGCGCAGCGGGCGTCAGGCCGCCTGGACGAACTGCGTGACGGCGTCGGCCACGAGCTGGACCGCGATGGCCGCGAGCAGGAGTCCGGCGATGCGCGTGACGAGGATGGTCCCGGAGTCGCCGAGCACGCGGTTGATGACGTTCGCGAAGCGCATGGAGAGCCAGAGGCACACGTGCACCGCGACGACGCCGGCCACGATGGCGACCCACTCCGCGACGCCGCCCCCGCGCTCCCCCGCGCGCTGGACGAAGACCATGGTCGCGACGATGGCGCCCGGGCCCGCGAGCAGGGGGGTCCCGAGCGGCACGAGCGCGACGTTGACGCCCTTGTTGCCCGACGGCTGCGGCTCCTCCATCTTGCCCGTGAGGAGCTCCATCGCGACGAGGAGCAGCAGCAGGCCGCCCGCGGTCTGGAGCGCGGGCAGCGAGATGTGCATGTAGCTGAGGATCTGCTGGCCGAACGCCGCGAACGCCACGATCACGCCGAAGGCGACGAGGATGGCGGTGCGCGCCGCCTGGTTGCGCTGCTTGGCACCCATCGCGCTCGTCAGGCCCAGGAACACCGGCACGGTGCCGGGGGGGTCCATGATGACGAACAGGGTGACGAAGACCTCCGTGAAGAGCCGGACGTCGAAGAGCTCGTTCATCGTCCGATCATCGGATCACGTCCAACTGTCCCAGCTCCTCGATCTGCTCCAGCACGGTCCGTGCTGTCGTGTTCTCCCCGAGCCGGTTCGGTTTGCCGGCCCCGTGGTAGTCGCTCGACCCGGTGACGAACAGGCCCAGGGTGCGGGCCAGGTCCTCGAGCCGTGCGCGCTGACGCTCGTCGTGGTCGCGGTGGAACACCTCGAGCCCGGCGAGGCCCGCCGCGGTCATCTCCTCGATCACCGCGTCGGACACGACGCGCCCTCGACCGTCCGCGCCCGGGTGGGCGAAGACGGGGACGCCCCCCGCGGCACGGATCCCCCGCACCGCCGCGACGGCGTCGGGCGCGTAGTGGGGCACGTAGTACGGGGTGTCGGTGGCGAGGATCGTCGCGAACGCCGCCGAGCGGTCGGGCGAGAGCCCTGCCGCGACGAGCGCGTCCGCGATGTGCGGCCGCCCGATCGTCGTGCCCTCGACGGTCTGCGCGAGCACATCATCCCACGTGATCGGGTAGTCCTCGGCGATGAGGTCGACCATCCGGCGCGCCCGGCTCGTCCGCGCGTCGCGCGTGCGGTCGAGCTCCGCGAGGAGCGCCGCGTGCGCCGGGTCGTGCAGGTAGGAGAGCAGGTGCACGCTGATGCCGCCCGAGCGCGCCGAGATCTCCGCGCCGCGCACGAGGGCGACGCCGTGCCGCAGCGCGGCGTCCGTCGCCTGCGCCCAGCCGGCCGTCGTGTCGTGGTCCGTGAGCGCGACGACGTCGAGCCCGGCCGCGGCCGCGGCCCCGACGACCTCCCCCGGCGCGTCCGTGCCGTCCGACGCGGTCGAGTGGGTGTGGAGGTCGATGCGCACGGGACCCAGGATAGTGACGGGACACCGGGTCGGCGGCACGGGACCCCCACACGATGTGCACACGGGGCGCGGCCCCTCCCCACGGCCGTCCCAGGCTGGGGTGCCACAGTCGGGAGCGATGACCCTCACGACGCACGCCCCCGCCCCCGCCCCCACCACCCTCCGCACCCCGCCCGGCCACCGCACCGACGCGTCCGCCGACGGCTCGGAGCGCCCGCCCGCCGTCGTCTTCGTGCACGGCATGCGCACGTCCGGCGCGATCTGGGACCGCCAGGTGGAGCACGTGCGCGCGCTGGGGCACGACGCCGTCGCCGTGGACCTGCCCGCGCACGGCGCCCGCGCGCACGAGCGCTTCACGCTCGACCGGTCCTTCGAGGTGATCGACGAGGCCGCCGCCTCGTTCGGCCCGGACCGCCGGGTCGTCCTGGTCGGGCTCTCGCTCGGCGGCTACACGTCGCTCGCCTGGGCGGCCCGCCGCCCGACCCACCTCGCCGGCGTCGTCGCGGCGGCCTGCACGTCCGACCCCAAGGGCAAGCCCGTCGCGCTCTACCGCGACGTCGCGCGCCTCGTCGTCGCGGGCGGCGGCGCCGTCGGACGCGGCGCCCGCTGGGCGGCACGCACGAGCGCGGCCGCGTGGGGCACGATCGCCCGGGGCGGGCGCTCGCTCCCGGGCGGCGCGGCGTCGTCCTACGCGCTCGCCGGCCCGGCCGACGCGGGCTCGCCGACCCCGGCGGCGCCCGGCTGGCACGTCGTCACCGACGCCCTCACCCAGCTCGCGGGCCGCTCGTGGCTCGCCCACGTGCGCGACGTCGACGTCCCCGTGTGGCTCGTCAACGGCGCGCGCGACCACATGCGGCTCGACGAGCAGCGCTACCTCGCCGCGGCCGCGGACGCGGCGCTCGTCGTCGTGCCGCGCGCCGGTCACGACGTCAACAGCGAGGCCCCCGAGGCCTTCAACCGCGTGCTCGGGCGCGCGCTCGCGGACTTCGGCCGCGTGCGCGGTGCGAGACTGGGGGCATGACCGACGCCACCCCCGTCACGCCCGAGCCCACGTCCGAGACGCCCGACCGGGCCCCCGAGCACACCGGCGACGGCCAGGACCTGGCCGCGCGCGGGAGCAACCGCTCGCAGCGCCCCGACTCCGACGCGTTCAAGGCCTTCATCACGAGCGGATGGGCGCCGCGCGCGGAGCTCGACGTCGAGCCCCTCCCGGCCGCCCCGTACACCGTCGCCCGCCGCGCCGCGCTGTCCGCCCGGTTCCCGGGCGCACGCCTCGTGGTGCCTGCCGGCCCGCTGAAGACGCGCTCCAACGACACCGACTACCGGTTCCGCCCGCACTCGGCGTTCGCGCACCTCACGGGCTACGGCACGGACCAGGAGCCCGACGCGGTGCTCGTGCTGCACCCCGTGGAGCCCGGGACCGGCGACGGCGGCTCCGACCACCACGCCGTGCTCTACGTGCGCCCGCTCGCCGCGCGCGACACCGAGGAGTTCTACGCCGACTCGCGCTACGGCGAGTTCTGGGTGGGCGCGCGACCGTCGCTCGACGACGTCACGACCGCCACCGGTGTCGAGGCCCGCCACGTGGACGAGCTGCGCGACGCGCTCGCGAAGGACGTCGGCCCGGGCGGGCTGACGCTGCTCGTCGTCGCGGGCGCCGACGAGGCCGTCGAGGCGCTCGTCGAGGCGATCCGCGCCGAGGCCGGGCTGGACGACGTCGAGGCCGCCCAGGACGAGCAGCTCACCGAGGCCGAGTGGCTCGCGCGCGCGGAGGCCGCCTACCGGCGCACGGACGCCGCGCTCGTCGAGGCCGTCTCCGAGCTGCGGCTCGTCAAGGACGCGCACGAGGTCGAGCAGATGCGCGAGGCCGTCGCCGCGACGATCGCGGGCTTCGAGGAGGTCGTGCGGAACCTGCCGCGCGCCGTCGAGCACCGGCGCGGCGAGCGCGTCATCGAGTCGACGTTCGACGCGCACGCGCGCCTCGAGGGCAACACGGTCGGCTACGAGACGATCGCCGCGGCGGGCGAGCACGCCACGACGCTGCACTGGATCCGCAACGACGGCGTCGTGCGCACGGGCGAGCTCGTGCTGCTCGACGCGGGCGTCGAGGTCGACTCGCTCTACACGGCCGACGTGACGCGCACGCTGCCCGTCGACGGCGAGTTCACCGACGTCCAGCGCCGCGTGTA
>NZ_JNBQ01000069.1 GCF_001019615.1 Cellulosimicrobium funkei
ACGGTCGAGGACGACCTGCTCGTCGTGCGCGGGTGCCGCCTCAGCGCGGTCCTCACCCTCGCCGGGACCCGCCTGGACGCCCGCGGTGACGCGATCACGGCGACCGTCACGCCCCGCGCGGACGGCACGTTCTGGCGCACGACCGTCCGGCCCCCCGACCGCACCGTGGCCACCCAGCTCGTCGCCCCGGACGGGACGGTCCTGACCTCCCTCGCCGGGCGCCTTCTCGTCCCGCTCGTCGGACCCGGCAGGACCGCGACCACCTGGCTCCTCGAGACCCCGGGCAGGGTGCGCGCGCTCGCGTCAGCGCCCGGTGGGGCCACGGACCCGCCCGGCGAGCTGTGGCGCGTCGACCTGCCGGTCGTGCAGGCCGTGGCGCTCGCGGACGGCCGCGCGGTCCTCGCCACGGGCGACGCGCTCGTCGCCCTCGACGCCCGCACGGGCGAGCGGGTGTGGTCGTGGCCGCGCTCCGTGTCGAGGTCGTCCGCGGGTGGCCCCGACGCCGGGCCGGACCTCGCGCGCGGCGTGACGGCCGCGTTCACGGACGGCGCCACGCTCGCCGTGGTCGCGCCCGACCCCGACTCCCCGCGGCGCGCGCTCCTCGTGGGGCTGTCGCTCGACGACGGGGTGGTGCGCTGGCAGGCCGCGTACGACGCGGACCCGCACGGCTTCGCCGCGGTGGCGGGGCGGGTCGTGCACGTGGACTCCAGCACGTCCCGCGTCACGGTGCTCGGATGAGGTGCCGAGGTGTGGCGGTCGGGTGAGCTCCGCGTGCGAGCGGACGACGGCCGCGTGAGCCTGACGGGAGACCGGCCCCCGTGCCGAGGTGGCCGGAACGAGACGAGGGAGGACGCCGTGCCGAAGCGCGACCCGGGACCGAGCGTGAAGGACCCCGAGCTGTACGAGAAGCTCCGCGACGAGGGCGACTCGAAGGAGAAGGCGGCGCGCATCGCGAACGCCGCGGCCGGGTCGTCCCGCAAGAGCGTCGGCCGCAAGGGCGGCAAGGCAGGCGACTACGACGACTGGACGGTCGAGAAGCTGCGCAAGCGCGCAGCGGAGATCGGCATCGAGGGCCGCTCCTCGATGCGCAAGGCCGAGCTCGTCAAGGCCCTCCGCTCGCACTGACCCGGGCTCTCGGGGAACCCGGGAACGGCCGCGGTGCGGGATCTCACCCGCGGCGCGCCCGTCCTGCGGTCGCGCGCGGAGACGCGCCCGCTACGGTGAGTCCGTGCACCTGTCGCCCGACTCCGCCCTGCGCACCGCCCGCCGTCTGCTCTCCCGCGCGCTCGTGGTCGCCGTCGCGGCGCCGATCACGGTCGCGGGCGTGCTCGTCACCGCCGACGCGATCCGCAAGCGCCGCAACACGACCGAGGCGTCGTTCCCCCGCTCCTCCCCCGCCGCCGTCGAGGTCGCGGGCACCACGACGACCGTCTTCACGTACGGCGAGGACGTCTACCGGGAGATGCTCGGCGCGATCCGCGGCGCGCAGCGCCGCATCCTGCTCGAGACGTACATCTGGAAGGCGGACGCGCTCGGCGAGGAGTTCAAGCAGGCGCTGGTCGAGGCGAGCGCGCGCGGCGTCGAGGTGTTCGTCGTCTACGACGGGTTCGCGAACCTCGTCGTCCCGCAGGCGTTCTTCGACCTGCCGGAGCCGATCCACGTCATCCGCTACCCGGTGTTCCGCCCGGGCGTCCTCATGCTCAACGTGCGCAAGTCGGGTCGCGACCACCGCAAGATCCTCGTGGTCGACGACGAGATCGCGTTCGTCGGCGGGTACAACATCGGCGCCCTGTACGCGACGCAGTGGCGCGACACGCACGTCCGCCTCGTGGGCCCGAGCGCGTGGGAGCTGCGCAACGCGTTCGTGGACTTCTGGAACGCCAACCGCAAGCCGGGCCAGCCGCTCCTCGCCGACCCGGGGTCGGTGCACTGGGAGCCGCGCCTGCGGGCCGCGCGCAACGCGCCCGCGCACCTCGTCTTCCCGATCCGCGGCATCTACCTCGACGCCATCGACCGTGCCAGCTCGCACGTCTACATCACGCAGGCGTACTTCATCCCGGACCGGGAGATCCTCGCAGCGCTCCTCGCGGCCGCCGCGCGCGGGGTCGACGTGCGCGTCCTGGTGCCCGAGCGCTCCAACCACGTGCTCGCGGACTGGCTGTCGCGCGGTCTGTACACGGCGCTGCTCAAGGGCGGGGTGCGCATCCACCTGTACCGGGACGCGATGGTGCACGCGAAGACCGCGACCATCGACGGCGCGTGGACGACGATCGGGACGGCCAACATCGACCGGCTCTCCCTGACGGGGAACTACGAGGTGAACCTCGAGATCACCGACCCCGGGGTGGCCGAGCAGATGGAGAAGGTGTTCGACGTCGACCTGTCGAACTCGCGGGAGCTCACGCTCGCCGAGTGGGACTCCCGCTCGGTGGCGGCCAAGCTCAGCGAGGTCGTCCTCACTCCCCTGCGCCCGCTGCTGTAGGCCTCGCGGGCGGGCGCCGGCGGGACCGGCGCCGGTCTCAGCGCGCCGGGTCGGAGCGCAGCGTGTCCGCCGCCTCCTCCTCGGGGCGGGGCGGCACGGTCTCGTCGGCCTCGAGCAGCGTCACCTCGCCGTACTCGGGGTGCTCGTCGCGCAGCGCGCGGGCCGCGGCGTCACCGGCACCGTCCAGGCTCCCCGCGGCGACGTCGAGCGCCGCACCGGGGGTGAGCGGTCGGTACGCGTACGTCCCGCCGGTGCGCTGCTCCCCGAGAAGACGGTCGACCATGCCGTGCCCCACCGTCGAGAGCAGGGCGTCGTGCACGGGGACGACGACGCGCGGGTCGATCCCGCGCACGAAGTCGATCGTCTCGGCGAGCTTGAGCCACGGCGCGGACACCGGCGCGAGGAGCACGTCGAGCCGCTCTCCCCCGAGCGCGTCGCCGTCCGGCGCGTCGAACGAGTCGCCGGGGTGCAGGAGCGTCGCACCGTCCCCGCGGACGAGATAGGTGACGTTGGCGATCCGGGGCACGTCGCGGTGGATCACCGCGTGCCGGCCGCCACCGACCACGACCTCCAGGCCGCCGAGGTCGAGACCGTCGCCGGGGACGACGACGTGCACGCGCGCGGAGGTGTCCTGCGGCAGGGAGGGACGCAGCGCGGCGACCACCGCCTCGGGCGCCCAGACCGTGAGCCCGGGCCGGGCCGCGAGGGCGGCGCCGAGCGCGGGCGCGTCGACGTGGTCCGGGTGCTGGTGGGTGACGAGCACGGTGTGGGCGTCGCGCAGGGCGCCCGCCGCGTCGCTGAACGTGCCCGGGTCGATCGCGACGACCTGACCGCCGTGCCGCACCGTGACGCACGCGTGGCCGTGGAACGTGACTCGCATGGATCCTCCTCCGCTCGCCCTGCCCGCCGCGACGGCCGTCGCCTCAGGCTGCCACCCCGACCACGCGGGTGCCCACCGCTCAGCCCACGACGAGGACCAGGTCGCCGCCCTCGAGCTGCTGCACCGCGCCGATCGCGACCCGCTGGACCGTGCCCGCGACCGGGGTCGTGATCGCGGCCTCCATCTTCATCGCCTCGACCGTGGCGACGGTCTGCCCGGCCTCGACGGCGTCCCCGACGACGACGACCGGCGTCACCGCGCCCGCGAACGGCGCCGCGACCTGCCCCGGCTGCGTGGGGTCCGCCTTCTCGGCCGTGCGCGCGTCGACGTCGACCGCGCGGTCGCGCACCTGGATCGGGCGCAGCTGACCGTTGAGGGTGAACATGACCGTGCGCATGCCCCGCTCGTCGGGCGTGCCGATCGCCTCGAGACCCACGAGCAGGCGCACGCCCCTGCCGAGCGCGACGGCGACCTCCTGACCCGGCTCGAGCCCGTACAGGTACGTCGGGGTGTCGAGCACCGACACGTCCCCGTACGCTTGACGCACCTGCTCGAACTCCTTGGTCGGCCCCGCGAACAGCAGGTGGTTCAGCCGCCGGCGCCGCACCTCCCCCGCCTGCGCGAGCTCGGCCTCGTCCTCCGGCGACAGCGGCGTCACGCCGCCGCGCGCCGCGCGACCGGCGAGGGCACGGGAACGGAACGGCTCCGGCCAGCCCCCGGGCGGGTCGCCGAGCTCGCCGCCCAGGAACCCGATCACCGAGTCCGGGATGTCGAACGCCTGCGGGTCGGCCGCGAACTCCGCCGGGTCCGCGCCCGCCGCCACGAGGTGCAGCGCGAGGTCGCCCACGACCTTCGACGAGGGCGTCACCTTCACCAGGCGCCCCAGGATGCGGTCCGCCGCGGCGTACATCGCCTCGATCTGCTCGAACTTGTCCCCCAGGCCGAGCGCGATCGCCTGCTGGCGCAGGTTCGACAGCTGCCCGCCCGGGATCTCGTGCTCGTACACGCGCCCCGTCGGCCCGGGCAGGCCCGACTCGAACGGCGCGTAGACGCGGCGCACCGCCTCCCAGTACGGCTCCAGGTCCGCGACCGCGGTCAGCGACAGGCCGGTGTCGCGCTCGGTGTGCTCCAGGCCCGCGACGAGGGCGGACAGCGACGGCTGGCTCGTCGTGCCCGCCATGGCGGCGCTCGCGGCGTCGACCGCGTCCACGCCGGCGGCCGCGGCGGCGAGCAGCGTCGCCATCTGACCGCCCGAGGTGTCGTGGGTGTGCAGGTGCACGGGCAGGTCGAAGCGCTCGCGCAGCGCGGTCACGAGGCGCGTCGCGGCGGCGGGGCGCAGGAGCCCGGCCATGTCCTTGATGGCGAGCACGTGCGCGCCGGCGTCGACGATGCGGTCCGCGAGGCGCAGGTAGTAGTCGAGCGTGTACAGGTCCTCGGCCGGGTCCAGCAGGTTGCCCGTGTAGCACAGCGCGACCTCGGCGACCGTGCTGCCCGTGGCACGCACGGCCTTGATCGCGGGACGCATCTGGTCGACGTCGTTGAGCGCGTCGAAGATCCGGAACACGTCGATGCCCGTCGCGGCGGCCTCCGCCACGAACGCCTCGGTGACGCGCGTCGGGTACGGCGTGTACCCGACCGTGTTGCGTCCGCGCAGCAGCATCTGGATCGCGAGGTTCGGCATCGCCTCGCGCAGGGTCGCGAGCCGCTCCCACGGGTCCTCGCCGAGGAAGCGCAGCGCGACGTCGTACGTCGCCCCGCCCCACGCCTCGACCGACCACAGCTGCGGCGTGGCGCGCGCGACGTGCGGCGCAACGGCGGCCAGGTCGTGCGTGCGCACGCGCGTCGCGAGCAGCGACTGGTGGGCGTCGCGGAACGTGGTGTCGGTGACCCGCAGGCGCTGCTCGCCGCGCAGGGCGCGCGCGAAGCCCTCGGGGCCGAGCTCGAGGAGCTGCTGGCGCGTGCCGGGCGGCGGCGCGACGGACAGGTCGAGCGCGGGCAGCTTCGTCGCGGGGTCCGTGGCGCGCCGTGGCTCGCCGTGCGGGCGGTTGACCGTCGTGTCCCCCACGTAGGCGAGCAGGCGCGTGCCCCGGTCGGCGCTCTCGCGCGCCGCGAGGAGCTCGGGCCGCTCGTCGATGAACGACGTCGCCACGTTCCCCGCGACGAACTCCGGGTCGGCGAGCACGGCCTGCAGGAACGGGATGTTCGTCCGGATGCCGCGGATGCGGAACTCGGCGAGCGCGCGCCGGGCGCGGCGCACCGCCGTCGGGAAGTCGCGGCCGCGGCACGTGAGCTTCACGAGCATCGAGTCGAAGTGGCCCGAGACGACGGACCCGGCGGTCGCCGTCGCGCCGTCGAGCCGCACGCCCGCCCCGCCCGGCGAGCGGTAGGCGATGATGCGGCCCGTGTCGGGCCGGAACCCGTTCGCCGGGTCCTCGGTCGTGATGCGGGTCTGCAGGGCGGCGCCGTTGACGCGCACGTCCTCCTGCCGGATCCCGAGGTCCTCGAGCGTCTCGCCGGACGCGATGCGCATCTGCGCGGACACGAGGTCGACGTCGGTGACCTCCTCGGTCACGGTGTGCTCGACCTGGATGCGCGGGTTCATCTCGATGAACACGTGCTGCCCGGCCCGCTCACCGACGGTGTCCACGAGGAACTCGACCGTGCCCGCGTTCTGGTACCCGATGTGCCGGGCGAACCGCACCGCGTCCGCGCACAGCGCGTCCCGGATCGCCGGGTCGAGGTTCGGCGCCGGCGCGATTTCGACGACCTTCTGGTGGCGGCGCTGCAGCGAGCAGTCCCGCTCGTACAGGTGCACGACGTTGCCTGCGCCGTCGGCGAGGATCTGCACCTCGATGTGCCGCGGGCGCAGCACCGCCTGCTCGAGGAACACCGTCGGGTCGCCGAACGCGCCGTCGGCCTCGCGCATCGCGGCGGCCAGCGACTCGGGCAGGTCCTCGCGCGTGTCCACACGGCGCATCCCGCGCCCGCCACCACCGGCGACGGCCTTGACGAACACGGGGAACCCGATCGCGTCCGCCGCGGCCACGAGCTCGTCGACGTCCGACGACGGCTCGCTCGACGCCAGCACCGGCAGTCCGGCCTCGCGGGCGGCCTTGAGCGCGCGCA
>NZ_JNBQ01000070.1 GCF_001019615.1 Cellulosimicrobium funkei
GGTGTGTGTCGGTTGTTTGAGAACTCAACAGTGTGCTTGTTAGTCAATGCCAATTTTTTGTCCCTGTGGCATGGCTGATCGTCTTCGCCCGTCGGGTGGGGTGGTTGGTTGTGTCTGGGATTCCTTTGGTTGATTTCGGAAGATGATGTCATCTTTCGTGTTGATGCCAGTTTTGTGAACCCGGTTGGGTTCGCTTCGTATGGATTGTTCACTGCCGGGCTGTGCTTGGTGGTGGGCGTTGTTCATTTACGGAGAGTTTGATCCTGGCTCAGGACGAACGCTGGCGGCGTGCTTAACACATGCAAGTCGAACGATGATGCCCAGCTTGCTGGGTGGATTAGTGGCGAACGGGTGAGTAACACGTGAGTAACCTGCCCTTGACTTCGGGATAACTCCGGGAAACCGGGGCTAATACCGGATATGAGCTACCTTCGCATGGGGGTGGTTGGAAAGTTTTTCGGTCAGGGATGGGCTCGCGGCCTATCAGCTTGTTGGTGGGGTGATGGCCTACCAAGGCGACGACGGGTAGCCGGCCTGAGAGGGCGACCGGCCACACTGGGACTGAGACACGGCCCAGACTCCTACGGGAGGCAGCAGTGGGGAATATTGCACAATGGGCGAAAGCCTGATGCAGCGACGCCGCGTGAGGGATGAAGGCCTTCGGGTTGTAAACCTCTTTCAGCAGGGAAGAAGCGCAAGTGACGGTACCTGCAGAAGAAGCGCCGGCTAACTACGTGCCAGCAGCCGCGGTAATACGTAGGGCGCAAGCGTTGTCCGGAATTATTGGGCGTAAAGAGCTCGTAGGCGGTTTGTCGCGTCTGGTGTGAAAACTCGAGGCTCAACCTCGAGCTTGCATCGGGTACGGGCAGACTAGAGTGCGGTAGGGGAGACTGGAATTCCTGGTGTAGCGGTGGAATGCGCAGATATCAGGAGGAACACCGATGGCGAAGGCAGGTCTCTGGGCCGCAACTGACGCTGAGGAGCGAAAGCATGGGGAGCGAACAGGATTAGATACCCTGGTAGTCCATGCCGTAAACGTTGGGCACTAGGTGTGGGGCTCATTCCACGAGTTCCGTGCCGCAGCAAACGCATTAAGTGCCCCGCCTGGGGAGTACGGCCGCAAGGCTAAAACTCAAAGGAATTGACGGGGGCCCGCACAAGCGGCGGAGCATGCGGATTAATTCGATGCAACGCGAAGAACCTTACCAAGGCTTGACATGCACGGGAAGCCACCAGAGATGGTGGTCTCTTTGGACACTCGTGCACAGGTGGTGCATGGTTGTCGTCAGCTCGTGTCGTGAGATGTTGGGTTAAGTCCCGCAACGAGCGCAACCCTCGTCCCATGTTGCCAGCGGGTTATGCCGGGGACTCATGGGAGACTGCCGGGGTCAACTCGGAGGAAGGTGGGGATGACGTCAAATCATCATGCCCCTTATGTCTTGGGCTTCACGCATGCTACAATGGCCGGTACAAAGGGCTGCGATACCGTAAGGTGGAGCGAATCCCAAAAAGCCGGTCTCAGTTCGGATTGGGGTCTGCAACTCGACCCCATGAAGTCGGAGTCGCTAGTAATCGCAGATCAGCAACGCTGCGGTGAATACGTTCCCGGGCCTTGTACACACCGCCCGTCAAGTCACGAAAGTCGGTAACACCCGAAGCCCATGGCCCAACCGTTCGCGGGGGGAGTGGTCGAAGGTGGGACTGGCGATTGGGACTAAGTCGTAACAAGGTAGCCGTACCGGAAGGTGCGGCTGGATCACCTCCTTTCTAAGGAGCTACCAACACTCGCCTGGCCGGCTTTGCCGGTGGGTGGGTTGTTCAGGTGCCACGCCATCGCCGCACGTGTGGTGGGTGGTTGCTCATGGGTGGAACATTGACGAAAGAGTCTTCTGGTCTTGCTGGTGTCAGTACCTGCCGGCCCGTCCGGTCCTTCGGGGCCTGGTGGGGTGGTGGTGGAACATCACGGGTGAGAGTCGGGGGGCTTGTCGAGCACACTGTTGGGTCCTCAGGTCACCGGCCACCGGTTGGTGGGGTGCCTGGTACGGGCCGGTCTCCGGACCACGAACCGCTCGATCTCCTGCTGGGAGGTTGGGTAGGCGGGTCCTGGTGGGGGTCGGGGTCGTTGGTTGTTTGAGAACTGCACAGTGGACGCGAGCATCTTTGTAAAGATCAAGACACACTCGCTGCGCCTTTCGGGGTGTGTGGGTGTGGTTCTTGGTTCTCTGCAGTTTTGTTGTTTTTGTTGAAGTTTTTAAGGGCACAGGGTGGATGCCTTGGCACTAGGAGCCGAAGAAGGACGTGGTAGCCTGCGATAAGCCTCGGGGAGCTGGCAAACGAGCTGTGATCCGAGGGTTTCCGAATGGGGGAACCCCGCACGAGTCATGTCGTGTGACCCGCACCTGAATATATAGGGTGTGTGGAGGGAACGTCGGGAAGTGAAACATCTCAGTACCGACAGGAAGAGATATTCCGTGAGTAGTGGCGAGCGAAAGCGGATGAGGCCAAACCGGGCGCGTGTTAAAGCTGTCAGGCGTTGCGTGTTCGGGGTTGTGGGACCCTTCTGGTGGATCTGACAGTCCGCCGGGGAGTCAGAAAGTCGTGTCATAGTCGAACCGCATTGAAAGGCGGACCACAGACGGTGCGAGTCCGGTAGACGAAATGGTGCGGCCTCCCGAAGGGGATCCCAAGTAGCACGGGGCCCGAGAAATCTCGTGTGAATCTGGCAAGACCACTTGCTAAGCCTAAATACTACCTAGTGACCGATAGCGGACCAGTACCGTGAGGGAAAGGTGAAAAGTACCCCGGGAGGGGAGTGAAATAGTACCTGAAACCGTGTGCCTACAATCCGTTGGAGCCTCCTTGGTTGGGGTGACAGCGTGCCTTTTGAAGAATGAGCCTGCGAGTTAGTGCTCAGTGGCGAGGTTAACCCGTGTGGGGAAGCCGTAGCGAAAGCGAGTCCGAATAGGGCGCCCATAGTCGCTGGGTCTAGACCCGAAGCGAAGTGATCTAGCCATGGGCAGGTTGAAGCGCGGGTAAGACCGCGTGGAGGACCGAACCCACCAGGGTTGAAAACCTGGGGGATGACCTGTGGTTAGGGGTGAAAGGCCAATCAAACTTCGTGATAGCTGGTTCTCCCCGAAATGCATTTAGGTGCAGCGTCACGTGTTTCTTGCCGGAGGTAGAGCTACTGGATGGCCGATGGGCCCTACAAGGTTACTGACGTCAGCCAAACTCCGAATGCCGGTAAGTGGAAGCGTGGCAGTGAGACTGCGGGGGATAAGCTCCGTAGTCGAGAGGGAAACAGCCCAGACCACCGGCTAAGGCCCCTAAGCGTGTGCTAAGTGGGAAAGGATGTGGAGTTGCACAGACAACCAGGAGGTTGGCTTAGAAGCAGCCACCCTTGAAAGAGTGCGTAATAGCTCACTGGTCAAGTGATTCCGCGCCGACAATGTAGCGGGGCTCAAGTACACCGCCGAAGCCGTGGCATCTGCGCTCAACTCAGGCCTTCGTGGTCCAGAGGCGCAGGTGGGTAGGGGAGCGTCGTGTGGGCAGTGAAGCCGCGGGGGAACCCAGTGGTGGAGCCCACACGAGTGAGAATGCAGGCATGAGTAGCGAAAGACGGGTGAGAAACCCGTCCGCCGAATGACCAAGGGTTCCAGGGCCAGGTTAATCCGCCCTGGGTAAGTCGGGACCTAAGGCGAGGCCGACAGGCGTAGTCGATGGACAAGGAGTTGATATTCTCCTACCGGCGAAGAACCGCCCATACCGAGCCCGGTGATGCTGACCGCCCAAACCTGTCCACCGGCCCTTCGGGGCCACCGGGCAGGGGCGCGCGGGACCCGAACCGGTAGTAGGTAAGCGTATTAACAGGGGTGACGCAGGAAGGTAGCCCGGCGTGGCGATGGTAGACCACGTCCAAGGCTGTAGGCCGTCTGGTAGGCAAATCCGCCAGACATGAGGCTGAGAGCTGACGGTGAGCGCACAAGCGCGAACTGGGTGATCCTATGCTGCCAAGAAAAGCCTCGGCGCGAGGTTCTAGCCGCCCGTACCCCAAACCGACTCAGGTGGTCAGGTAGAGAATACTAAGGCGATCGAGAGAATCGTGGTTAAGGAACTCGGCAAAATGCCCCCGTAACTTCGGGAGAAGGGGGGCCCGAAGCGTGAACACCCTCGCGGTGGGAGCGTGGACGGCCGCAGAGACCAGGGAGAAGCGACTGTTTACTAAAAACACAGGTCCGTGCGAAGTCGCAAGACGATGTATACGGACTGACGCCTGCCCGGTGCTGGAAGGTTAAGAGGACGGGTCAACCCCTCGGGGTGAAGCTCAGAATTTAAGCCCCAGTAAACGGCGGTGGTAACTATAACCATCCTAAGGTAGCGAAATTCCTTGTCGGGTAAGTTCCGACCTGCACGAATGGCGTAACGACTTCTCCGCTGTCTCAACCGCGAACTCGGCGAAATTGCACTACGAGTAAAGATGCTCGTTACGCGCAGCAGGACGGAAAGACCCCGGGACCTTTACTATAGCTTGGTATTGGTGTTCGGTGCGGCTTGTGTAGGATAGGTGGGAGACTGTGAAGCCCGTACGCCAGTGCGGGTGGAGTCAACGTTGAAATACCACTCTGGCCGCTTCGGATGTCTAACCTCGGTCCGTGATCCGGACCAGGGACAGTGCCTGGTGGGTAGTTTAACTGGGGCGGTTGCCTCCTAAAATGTAACGGAGGCGCTCAAAGGTTCCCTCAGCCTGGTTGGCAATCAGGTGTCGAGTGCAAGTGCACAAGGGAGCTTGACTGTGAGACTGACAGGTCGAGCAGGGACGAAAGTCGGAACTAGTGATCCGGCGGTGGCTTGTGGAAGCGCCGTCGCTCAACGGATAAAAGGTACCCCGGGGATAACAGGCTGATCTTGCCCAAGAGTCCATATCGACGGCATGGTTTGGCACCTCGATGTCGGCTCGTCGCATCCTGGGGCTGGAGTAGGTCCCAAGGGTTGGGCTGTTCGCCCATTAAAGCGGTACGCGAGCTGGGTTTAGAACGTCGTGAGACAGTTCGGTCCCTATCCGCTGCGCGCGCAGGAAACTTGAGAAGGGCTGTCCCTAGTACGAGAGGACCGGGACGGACGAACCTCTGGTGTGCCAGTTGTTCCGCCAGGAGCACCGCTGGTTGGCTACGTTCGGAAGGGATAACCGCTGAAAGCATCTAAGCGGGAAGCCTGCTTCAAGATGAGGTTTCCATACCCTACGGGGTGAGAGGCACCCAGCAGAACACTGGGTCGATAGGCCGGACGTGGAAGCGGGGACGAAAGACCCGTGCAGCTGACCGGTACTAATCAGCCGACAACTTCAACACCAACAACTTTTTGCTACGCGTCCACTGTGCGGTTCCCGAACCACCAGCACCACACCCCCACACAGGGGGTGCCCAGTGTTGACAAAGGTTCCATAGAGTTACGGCGGTCACAGCGAAGGGGAAACGCCCGGTCCCATACCGAACCCGGAAGCTAAGCCCTTCAGCGCCGATGGTACTGCCCTGGAGACGGGGTGGGAGAGTAGGACGCCGCCGGACAACCCTTCACCGAAGGCCCACCCCACACGGGGTGGGCCTTCGGCATTTCC
>NZ_JNBQ01000071.1 GCF_001019615.1 Cellulosimicrobium funkei
GGACACGGCGCACGGCCACCAGGCCAAGATGCTCCAGGCGCTCGACGCCGTCCGCTCCGTGGGCCCCGACGTCCCGGTGGTCGCGGGCAACGTCGTCACGGCGGACGGCGTGCGCGACCTCGTCGCCGCGGGTGCCGACATCGTCAAGGTGGGCGTCGGTCCGGGCGCGATGTGCACGACCCGCATGATGACCGCCGTCGGGCGCCCGCAGTTCTCCGCCGTCCTCGAGTGCGCCGCCGCGGCGCGCGAGCTCGGCAAGCACGTGTGGGCCGACGGCGGCGTGCGCCACCCGCGCGACGTCGCCCTCGCGCTCGCCGCGGGTGCGTCGCAGGTGATGATCGGCTCGTGGTTCGCCGGCACGTACGAGTCCCCCGGCGACCTGCACGACGACGGCACCGGCCGGCTCTACAAGGAGAGCTTCGGCATGGCGTCGGCGCGCGCCGTGGCGGCGCGCACCGCGGGCGGGTCGCCGTTCGACCGTGCGCGCAAGGCCCTCTACGAGGAGGGCATCAGCTCGGGGCGCATGTTCCTCGACCCGCAGCGCCCGGGCGTCGAGGACCTCCTCGACCAGATCACGTCGGGGCTGCGCAGCTCCGCGACCTACGCGGGCGCGTCCAGCCTCGCGGAGTTCGCCGACCGCGCGGTCGTGGGCATCCAGTCCGCCGCGGGCTACGAGGAGGGCCGCCCGCTCCCGGTGAGCTGGTGACCGCCGACCCGGCCGGCTCGCGCCCGGCCGCGCGCGAGCAGCTCGCCGCCCTCGCGCGCGACGGCGGTGCCTGGCCCGAGCCGTGGCGCCACGCCGTCGGCGCGCTGCGCGACGACGCCCGCGGCGCCGCCGTGCTCCTGCTGTTCGGCGCGCTCGACCGGGTTCCCGCCGAGCACGCCGCGGCCTCGGTGCCGCGCGACCTCGACGTGCTCCTCCTCGCACGTGCCACGACGCTCGGCCACCACCCCGGCCAGGTCGCCTTCCCCGGGGGACGGCTCGAGCCCGAGGACGACGGCCCGGTCGGCGCCGCGCTGCGCGAGGCCGAGGAGGAGACGGGGCTCGAGCCCGCCGGCGTCGACGTGCTCGGGACGCTCGGCGAGCTGCCCGTGCCGGTGAGCAACCACCTCGTGACCCCGGTCCTCGCGTGGTGGTCGCGCCCCACGCCCGTCCGCGCGGTCGACGCCGCCGAGTCCGCGCACGTGTTCCGCGTCCCCGTCGCCGACCTCCTGGACCCCGAGCGGCGTCGCACGGTGACGGTCCGGCGCGACCGCCGCGTGCACAAGAGCCCCGGGTTCCTCGTCGAGGCGGACGGCCGCGAGCACCTCGTCTGGGGGTTCACGGGCGGGATCCTCGACGCCCTGTTCGACCGGCTCGGCTGGACGGAGCCCTGGGACCGGACGCGCACGCTCGACGCCCCGCTCTGACCCGACGGCGCGGTCGCGTCAGGAGGGCTCCTGCGCCGACGGGCCGGAGAGCCGGCGGCCGAGCTCGAGGTCGTCCGTGAGGGTCGCGTACGAGCGGCGCACGACCTCCTCGAGGACGCCGAGGTCGACGGCGTCGAGGTCCTTCACGTAGACGCAGCCCTTGCCGACGGTGTGCGGGCCCAGGCGGCCCAGCAGCGCCGCGTGGGCGTCGACCCCGTCCATGAGGTACACGGTCGTCGCCGCCTTGCGCGGCGAGAAGCTCGCCGCCGCCATGTCGCCCTCGCGTCCGGTCGCGTAGCGGTAGTGGTACGTGCCGAACCCGACGATCGACGAGCCCCACATCCGCGGCGGCTCCCCCGTGACGTGGGACAGGAGCTCGACGAGACGGTGCGCGTCGCGGCGCCGCACGGGATGCTCCACCGCCGCGAGGAACTCCTCGACGTCCGCGTCCGTCGGCTGGGTCGTGTTCTCGCTCGCCATGCCCCAGTCTCTCGCAGCGCCGAGGGTCGGCGCACCGACGCACGGCGGGGCGCCCACCTCCGAGAGGTGGGCGCCCCGCCGGGGTGCGCGTGCGCCGTCGGGAGGCCCCGCGGCGCTAGCGGTGGCTCACGCCACCAGGGAGCGCAGCACGTACTGCAGGATGCCGCCGTTGCGGTAGTAGTCCGCTTCGCCGGGCGTGTCGATGCGCACGACGGCGTCGAACTCGACGCTCGTCCCGTCGGTCTTGGTCGCGGTGACCTTGACGGTCGACGGCGTGGTGCCCTCGTTGAGCGCCGTCACGCCGGCGATGTCGAACGTCTCGGTGCCGTCGAGGCCGAGCGACCCGGCGTTCTCGCCCGCCGGGAACTGCAGCGGCAGGACGCCCATGCCGATGAGGTTCGAGCGGTGGATGCGCTCGAAGCTCTCCGTGATGACGGCCTTGACGCCCAGGAGCGCCGTGCCCTTGGCCGCCCAGTCGCGCGACGAGCCGGAGCCGTACTCCTTGCCGCCGAGGATGACGAGCGGCGTCCCCTGCGCGGCGTAGTCCTGCGCGGCGTCGTAGATCGTGTCCTGCGCGCCCTTGACGAAGTTGAAGGTGAACCCGCCCTCGACGCCGTCGAGGAGCTGGTTGCGCAGGCGGATGTTCGCGAACGTGCCGCGGATCATGACCTCGTGGTTCCCGCGGCGCGACCCGTAGGAGTTGAAGTCACGACGCGAGACACCGTTCTCCGCGAGGTACTTGCCGGCGGGCGAGTCCACCTTGATGGCGCCAGCGGGGCTGATGTGGTCCGTGGTCACCGAGTCGCCGAGCTTCGCCAGGACGCGCGCACCGGAGATGTCGGTCACGGGCGACGGCTCCATGCCCATGCCCTCGAAGTACGGGGGCTTGCGCACGTAGGTCGACTCCGCGTCCCACGCGAACGTGTCGCCCTCGGGCGTCTCGAGCGCACGCCACCGGTCGTCGCCGGTGAAGACGTCCGCGTAGTCCTTGGTGAACATGTCGCGGTCGATCGACGCGTCGATCGTCGCCTGGACGTCCTCGGGCGACGGCCAGATGTCCTTGAGGAAGACGGGCTCGCCGTGCGGGTCCGTACCCAGGGGCTCCCCGTCGAAGTCGAAGTCCATCGTGCCGGCGAGCGCGTAGGCGATGACCAGGGGCGGCGACGCGAGGTAGTTCATCTTCACGTCGGGGTTGATGCGCCCCTCGAAGTTGCGGTTCCCGGACAGCACCGAGACGACCGACAGGTCGTGCTCGTTGACCGTCGCGGAGATCTCGTCCGCCAGGGGGCCCGAGTTGCCGATGCACGTCGCGCAGCCGTAGCCGACCAGGTGGAAGCCGAGCTTCTCGAGGTACGGCCAGAGGCCCGACTTCTCGTAGTAGTTCGTCACGACCTGCGACCCGGGGGCCATCGAGGTCTTGACCCACGGCTTGGACGCGAGGCCGCGGTCCACCGCGTTCTTCGCGAGCAGCGCCGCCGCGAGCATGACCGACGGGTTCGACGTGTTGGTGCACGAGGTGATCGACGCGATGACCACGTGGCCGTGGTCGAGCTCGGTCGACGTGCCGTCCTCGAGCGTCACGGGGACGACCTTGTGCGGGCGCTTCGCGCTGTCCGCGTGGCCCGGCGCGACCGGGTGGTCCGACGCGTTGTCGTGCGCCCCGGCGGCGATCGGGTCGGACGCGGGGAAGGTCTCCTCGACCGACTCGTCGAGGCCCGTGAACGGCGCGGCCTCGCCAGCGTCGACGTAGTCGAGGATCGCGGAGGCGAACGACTCCTTCGCCTCGCCGAGCTCGATGCGGTCCTGCGGGCGCTTCGGCCCGGCGATCGACGGGACGACCGTCGAGAGGTCGAGCTCGAGGTACTCCGAGAACACCGGCTCGACGTAGCTGTCGGACTCCGGGTCGAGCCACAGGCCCTGCTCCTTGGCGTACGCCTCGACGAGCGCGAGCTGCTCGTCGCTGCGGCCCGTGAGGCGCAGGTAGTCGATCGTCACGCCGTCGATCGGGAAGATCGCGGCCGTCGAGCCGAACTCCGGGCTCATGTTGCCGATGGTCGCGCGGTTCGCGAGCGGCACCTGGGCCACGCCCGCGCCGTAGAACTCGACGAACTTCCCGACGACGCCGTGCTGGCGCAGCATCTGCGTGATGGTGAGCACGACGTCCGTCGCGGTGACGCCCGCGGGGATCGAGCCGTTGAGCTTGAAGCCCACGACGCGCGGGATGAGCATCGAGACGGGCTGGCCGAGCATGGCCGCCTCGGCCTCGATGCCGCCGACGCCCCAGCCGAGCACGCCGAGGCCGTTGACCATCGTCGTGTGGGAGTCGGTGCCGACGCACGTGTCCGGGTAGGCGCGCAGCACCCCGCCGACCTCGCGCGTCATGATCGTGCGCGCCAGGTACTCGATGTTCACCTGGTGCACGATGCCGGTGCCCGGGGGGACGACCTTGAAGTCGTCGAACGCCGTCTGGCCCCAGCGCAGGAACTGGTAGCGCTCGTGGTTGCGCTGGTACTCGAACTCCACGTTGCGCTCGAACGCGTCCGAGCGGCCCGCGACGTCGATCTGCACCGAGTGGTCGATGACCATCTCGGCCGGCGCGAGCGGGTTGATGCGCGACGGGTCGCCGCCGAGCTCCGCGACGGCCTCGCGCATGGTGGCGAGGTCGACGACGCAGGGCACGCCGGTGAAGTCCTGCATGATCACGCGCGCGGGCGTGAACTGGATCTCGGTGTCGGGCTGCGCGTCCGGGTCCCAGGACGCGAGCGCACGGACGTGGTCCGCGGTGATGTTGGCGCCGTCCTCCGTGCGCAGGAGGTTCTCGGCGAGGATCTTCAGGCTGTACGGGAGGCGCTCGACACCCTCGACGGCGGACAGGCGGAAGATCTCGTACGAGTTCTCACCGACCTCCAGCGTTCCCTTCGACCCGAACGTGTCGACGCTGCTCACTCGTAGCTCCTTCGTGGCGAGACGGTGGCACGGATGCCATGGTTCAGGGGGCTTCGCCCAGCCTACGCCGGGCCGGCGCGCCGCTCAGGCCTGGTCCGGAGGACCGCCCTGGCGGTGGTCGGCGGCTCGTCCACGACCCGCTGCGACCTGCACCGCGACCAGCATACCCCATATATCTTGACGTCAAGATATATGCCCCGCGTGCCCGTCCCGGCGCGACGTCACTCACGGCTCCGGCTCAGAGGTCGCAGTCGCACAGCAGGTTGAGCTCGACGACCTGCTCCCCCTCGTCGGGCCGCGCCCAGTCCTCCGCCTCCGCGCGCGAGGCGAAGCTTCGCCCCGCCAGCCGGCCGTTGGGCAACAGCACGCCCACGCCGACGACGTCGCGCACGTCGTCCGAGGCGGGGAACGCCTGGTGCTCGCCC
>NZ_JNBQ01000072.1 GCF_001019615.1 Cellulosimicrobium funkei
TCGCGGTGCGTTCCGCGTCGTCCGGCTCGACGTCCTGCCGCCAGCGCACCTGCGCGGTCCGGGCGTCCTGGAGCGCGAGGTGGACGACGCCGCCGGTGCGGGACCAGCGCAGGACCGTCCCGCCGGGGGCGGGGACCGCGCGGCCGAGGTCGTCGCCGAGGGGCACCGGGTCGGTCGTCGGTCCGCCCGGGCCGAGGACGTGCGCGACGGGTGCGAGCGCGGGTCCGGTCAGGCACGTGACGACGGCGCGTCGAGGTGCGGGGGCCGACGTCTCGCCCGCGGCCGGACCGCACCAGGCCGTCGGGTCGAGCGCCCGCCAGGACCGGGCGCCGGTCGCGACGTCGTGCCCCTCCACGCCGTCGCCGGTGACGACGGCGAGAACCGTGCCGTCGCCGACCACGGCGAGCCGCGACGCCGCGGCGTCCCTCTCCCACGCGGGCTCGGGAGGGACCGCGAGGGAGACCACGGCCCCGGGCAGGGCGAGGCGTTCCCGCTCGGCGGTGGCCGTGCGCCACGTCCCGACGGCGACGAGGGCGAGGGCGAGCACCACGAGGGGTGCCCCCACGCGCAGGAGCAGGGCACGTCGTCGGGCCGGTGCCGCGGGCCCGTGGGCCCCCTCCGCGGGTGCGCCGCGCCCGGTCGGTGCGGGCTCGTCGTCCGGGACGAGCTCCACCCGGTGGAGCGAGGCCATACCGATGACGCTACGCGCCCCGCGAGGCGGGCGTCAGGTCTCGGCGGGCTCGAGCGCCGCGGAGAGCGGGTGGGCGCGGATCGCGGCGGCGAGCTCGCCCTCGATCCGGTCGAGGTACACGCCCGTGGTCGCGATGGACGCGTGCCCGAGGAGCTCGGCGACCACCTTCACGTCCCACCCCTCGGCCGCCAGCAGGGTCGCGGTCGTGTGGCGCAGGGCGTGCGGCGTCGCCTCGCGCCGGTACTGCGCGGGCATGCGCGCGACGCACCGCCGCAGGAGGCCGCGGACCGCCTGCGCGTCGATGCGTCGGCCGCGCCAGGACAGCAGGAGCGCGCGCCGCGCGTCCGGGTCGTCGGGGCGACGCGCAAGGAGCGCGGGGCGCAGGCGTTCCAGGTACTCCTCGAGCGCGGCGGCGAGCGGGGCGGAGAGCGTCACGGTGCGGACGTGACCGCCCTTGCCCTGGATACGCCAGCGCGTCTGGTCGGGCTCGCGGGAGAAGTCGTCGAGATTCGCGCGCTCGAGCTCGGAGACGCGGGGACCGAGGACGAGCAGGAGCGCGACGACGAGGCGGTCGCGGAGCTGGAGGTCCTGGTCCCGCCGTCCGACGGCCGGGTCGGCCGGCGCCCGTGCCGCGGAGACCTCGAGCAGCGACGCCGCGGAGCCCGCGGACAGCGCCGTGCGCGCGACCCGCAGGCCGTCGCGCAGGCGGGCCGGGGGAGAGGCCCACTGCATCGGGTCGGCCTGGACCCAGCCCTCGCGGGCCGCGTGGGAGAAGAAGCGCGTGACCGACTGGCGGAAACGGTTGACCGTCGCGGCGGACCGGCCCGAGCTCCCCTCCTTGCGCGACGCGTCCGCGTACCGGCCGTCGGGAGTGGTCTGGTAGCGCAGGAGGACGTCGTCGACGTCCTCGCCGGCGACGTCGTCCAGCACGCGGGCCGGCCCGGCGAGCCGCGCGAACTCCGCCACGTCGCGCTCGTAGCTGCGGCGCGTCGTCGGCGACAGGACGCCCCGCAGGGTCTGCGCGGCGACCGACGCGAGGTAGCGGTCGGCCGCCTCGGCGACGGTGATCCGCTCGAGGCGGGGCGGGGCGACCATGAGCGGGCCTCCTTCGGGGTGCGGTCGCCGCCAGCCTAGGTCGTGCCACCGACACCGACCCGACCGGACGGCGCTCTGACCTGCGCCGACGCCGGAAGCCTGTCGACGGCTCAGCGCCCCTCGTCCAGGTGGGCGACGTCCCCGACGCCCAGCACCGCGCGGTTGTGGAAGAACCCGTCCTCGCGCAGGGTCGTGATGCTCCCGGAGGCGACGGGGAACGCGACGTGCCCCGCGGCCTCGACCGGCATCCCGGTCCACGCCGCGACGACGAAGGTCGCCGCGAACCCGTGCGTGACGACCACCTGGTGGTCCACGGCGCGGCGGAGCAGGTCCGTCGTCGCCGCGTACACCCGCAGCGCGACGTCGAGCCGCGTCTCCGCGCCGGCGACGCCCACGTCGTGCCGCAGCCGGTCGCCCACCGCCGGCGGCGGGACGAACCGCGCGTCCAGCCACGCCTGCGGACGCCCGCCCGCGTCGCCGTAGGACGCCTCGCGCAGCCGGGCGTCCAGCCGTGGCGCCACGCCGAGCGCCTCGCCGACCGCGGTCGCGGTGCGGCGCGTGCGCAGGAGGTCGGACGCGACGACGTCGACCAGGGCGTCGCGCGGGACCCGGGCTCGCAGCGCCGCGGCGACCAGCGCCGCGTGCCGCGTGCCCGCCGCGGTGAGGTCGGAGTCGTGGACGCCGCCGACGAGACCTTCGACGTGGTGCGTCGCCTCGGGGTGCGTCACGACGTGCACCGTGCGCTCGCGCGCGCCGACGACGTCGGGCAGCGGCGGGGGAGGGAAGGGCGTCCGGGGACCGTCGGCGTCGGGCACGTGCCCAGGCTGGCACACGCACGGGGCGCCGGGTAGCGGACGCGGGGAGAGCACAGGGGGCGCCCGCCGGACGTGCGGGGGCGTGCCCGAGGTGTGTCCGGGGAGGTTCGGACGAGGCGGCGCCGCACCCGGGGTGGGCGGTGCTGCGGGCATGCGGGGTGACGACAGCGCCTCACCACGCTGTTGACCTAAACACAATGGTTTGCGTTGTATGTCCGATTCTAGGCATCGTAGCCCAGCGTGCGGTCCCGCACCAGGGGTCGCCCGCGGGGCCCGACCGCCGCGGCGGTCGAGGCGGCCGTCGGTTCGAGCTCGCCTCGGGGTGCGTCAGCGCCACCTGGCCCGGCCTGCGGCGTCCGCGCGGGGGACACCGAGCGCCAGCACCACACGGCGGCGGTCGCCAGGCCGGCCGCGACGCCGACGACGGCGAACGCCACGAGGGTCAGCGCGAGCACCGGGACCCAGGCCAGCGTCGCGAGCATCGTCGCGACGACCCGTCGAGGCCGACGTCCGTCCGGAGCGAGCTCGGCGAACGGTGACGTCGTGGCGAACGTCCCGGAGACGGTTCCTGACGACGCCCGGGACGGCGCGAGCGCCACGAGGCTCGCGAGCAGCCGCCGCCCGTCGCTCCGGTCCGCGGCGCGGGCGCCAGGGCGGTGCGTGACGAGCCGGGGTGCGTACGTCGTCGTGCTCATGTCGAAGGGGAGCGCGCGAGGGTTCTTCGTGATGCGTCGGGGGTCGTCCTCCTTCCGCGAAATGACATAATGTACATTATCGGCGTTGCGCAGAAGGGGTCGGACGGCCTCTCTCGCCGCCCCCACGGGCGTTCCCGGGCCGTCGTGGGTCCTCGGGTGTCTACTGGCTGCCATGGGATCCGTCGTCGTCGAACCGTCCACCCGGTGCGCGATCGACGCCGTCACCGCGCTGCGCCTCGTGCGGGACGACGTCGGCCTCGGTGCGCGTCGCCCGCTCGTCGGTCCTGCCGTGCTGCGCAGCCACGCGCTCTCGATGCTCTACCGCGACGTGCGCCGCGGCGTGCTGGACGAGAAGACGGCGCGCGCCCGCCTGGACGGCATCGCCACGCTGAAGATCCGCCTGCTCGGCGACCGTGTCTCCCGGGCCACGGCGTGGCGGATCGCACGCGAGCTCGACGCGGACGACACGACGGTCGCCGAGTACGTGGCGGTGGCCGTGCTCCAGGCCGACGTCCTCGTGGCCGGCGACGAGGACGTCGCTGCCGCGGCGGAGGGCCGCATCCCCCTCGCCACGTACGACGACCTCCTGCGCTGAGGCCTGGGACACCCGACCGGCCCGCGTTCCGACGACCGGCCCGGCCTCAGTCGTCGAACACGTCCCAGCAGATCGAGCTCCGGCGCCGCTGGTCGTCGAGGACGAGCTCGCGCAGCTCCGCCGGGATGCGCTCGCGCTGCCAGTCCCGCTCCGCGAGGCGCGCCGCCTCGGGGTCCTCGCCCCGGGTCGCGGCGTCGGCGGCCGCTGCCCGGATCGCGTACGCGGCCGCGCCGAGGTCGTGCGCCGCGACGTGCGCGACCGCCACCGCCTGCCCGGCCGCGAGCGCCGCGTACTTGACGGGTGCGGGCTGGTCGCGCCCGGCGGCGTTCGCGACGAAGGCGGTGCTGTGCGCGGTCTTCATGGGGACCTCGCCGCGGATCCAGGCGCGGGCGACGTCGAGGGCGTCGCGGGGTCGGGTGTCGTCGGGGCGGGCGTCCTCGAAGATCGGCAGGACGTGCTCGGTGCACTCGACGGCCCACCGGGCGAGCTGGCGGTGGTGGTCGTCGGTGAGCGTGCCGCCGCGGCGCACGGTGACGAGTCGGGGGTCGCGTTCGGTGGGCAGGATCGGCATGGTCCGATGCTCCCCCACGTCGGCGCGTGCCGACCACCTCTGGTCGGGTGTGGGTCGGGCGGCGTAGCGTGCGAGTCGTCGTCCCCGTTCGTCGGTTCCGCCACCGAGGGGTGCACGCCTCTCCCCCGGCTGAGTCCACGCACCGCGCCGTCGGTGTGTCGAGGCCTCTCCCCCGGGCCGGTCGGTCCTCGGGCGGGCCGTTCCCGAGGAGGCGTCTCATGGCCCGGTTCACCCGCTCCGACGACCTGCGGGGTGCGACGTTCGACGGCGCGGACCTGCGGGGCGTGCAGGTGGAGGGCGTCGACATCGATGCGCCCTGGCTCGCGGACGGTGACGCGACCTTCCGCGTGAACGGGGTCGACGTGACCGGCTTCGTGGAGGCGGAGCTGGACCGCCGGTTCCCGGGGCGGGAGCTGCGTCGTGCCGGCGACCCGGAGGGGCTGCGCGCGGCGTGGGCGGCGCTGGAGTCGACGTGGGCGGCGACGCTCGAGCGGGCGGCGGCCCTGCCCGCGAGCGCCGTGGACGTGTCGGTGGACGGCGAGTGGTCGTTCGCGCAGACGTTGCGGCACCTGGTGCTGGCGACGGACGCGTGGTTGGGGCGGGCGGTGCTGGAGGTGGAGCAGCCGTTCCACCCG
>NZ_JNBQ01000073.1 GCF_001019615.1 Cellulosimicrobium funkei
TCCGGGGCGTGATCTGGCTCCTCGACCTCGACAACACGCTCGTCGGGCGCGACGACGCGTTCGCCGCCTGGGCGGCCGACGCCGTCGCGCGCGCCGGGCGCGACGTCTCCGACCTCGCGGCGATCGTCGCGGCCGACCAGGGCGGCCACGCGCCCAAGCGCGACGTGGCCCGCGTCGTCGTCGACCGGCTCGGGCTGGGCGGCGAGGCGGACCTGGACGCCGTGGTGACCCGCTTCCGCCACGGCATCCTCGAGCACGTGCGCGCCTACGCCGGCGTGCTCGACGCGCTCGACGCGCTGCGCGACCGCGGCGACCGGGTCGTCGTCGTCACGAACGGCACGTCCGCGCAGCAGCGCGGCAAGATCGCCCGCTGCGCGATCGAGCCGCACGTCGACGCGATCGTCGTCTCCGACGAGGAGGGCGTCGCCAAGCCCGACCCGCGGCTGCTCGAGATCGGGCTCGACCGCGTCGGAGCGCGGGACGCCGACCGCGCTGGGGTGTGGATGGTCGGCGACGCCGCCCACCTCGACGTCGCGGCGGGTCGGGCGGCCGGCGTGCGCACGGCATGGGTCTCGCACGGACAGGCCTGGACGGGCGGCACCGCGCCCGACGTCGTGGCGACGACGACCCTCGAGGCGCTCGCGGCCTGCGCCGCGGTCACCGTCTGACGCGCGCCGGGCCGGGGCGCCGCGCAGCGCATCCGGCCGCCTCGCGGTCGATCAGGAGTGCGTGACCTTCACGGCCTCCTCGACGACGGCGCGCAGGTCCCCGCCGGACGCCGCGTGCCACGCACGCTGGCGCGCTGCGCCGTTGCCGCCGGACCAGAGCCGGCCGAGGAGCTCCGTCACCGCGTCGAGGTCGCCCGCGTCGACGAGCGCGTCGCGGACGTGCGCGACGAGCAGCCCGACGACGTCGTGCGCGGGAGCGGGGCGCCACGTGAGCGGGGAGACCAGGTCCTCCTCGAGGCCCGAACGCCCGGCGCGCCACGACGCGGTCCGCAGGATCTCGGGGCGGAGCTCCGGGGGCGCGACGCCGTCCGCGGCCTCGCGTGCCGCCGTCTCGACGAGGCCGCGGCTGAGTGCCGCGAGGAGCGTCGCCGTGTCGGGGTCGAGGCACACGTCGGCGACGCGGATCTCGACCGTCGGGTAGCGCGAGGACAGCCGCGCGTCGAAGTAGACCATGTTCTCGTCGAGGATCGTGCCGGTCGCGACGAGCCCGTCGACCGCCTCTCGGTACGCCTCGGGCGTCCCGAACGCCCGGGTCGGGCCCGAGGTGGGCCAGCGCGACCAGACCTGGGACCGGAAGCTCGCGTACCCGCTGTCCTGGCCCTGCCAGAACGGGGAGTTCGTGCTCAGCGCGAGGAGCGTGGAGAGCCACGGCCCGATGCGGTCGAGGACCGCGACGCCCTCGGTGTCGTCCGCGACGGCGACGTGCACGTGGCACCCGCTCGTGAGCTGCTCGCGCGCCGTGAGGCCGAACGCGGCGCGCGCCTCGAGGTAGCGCAGGCGCGAGACCGTCGTGCCCTCGAACGGCAGGGGAGAGGTCGAGAGCGCGGCGACCCGGGCGCCGACGCGGTCCGCGGCCTCCTGGGCACGCCGACGGCCGTCGCGGATCTCCGTCGCGAGGTCGTCGAGCTCGCGACGCGGGTGCGTCGCCGTCTCGAGCTGCTCCTCCATGAACTCCGACTCGAGCGAGCCGGTCCCGCCGCCCTTGTCGTCGGTCCCCGACGCCTCCAGGGCCTCCGCGGCCCGGGCGACCGGGTGCCCGTCGTCGCCGACGAGCAGGAACTCTTCCTCGACCCCTACGGTGCGCTTCACCCGGGCAGTCTCACACGGAAGCCGCCGGCTCGTCGGGCGAGCGTGTGACGTGCGTCCGTGTCGTGCGTCACGACCGTTCCGAGCGGGCATCGACCGGAGGTCGAGAGGGCTTGTGAAGGTCATCACAAGGCGACCTCGACGGGCCGGCGCGGATCCTCGGGAGCCGCAGGATTCCGCGGATTCTCGCGGGTTCCCGCGGGTCCCGCCCGGCTCGGGACCTAGGTCCCCGGCCGGCCCGAAACCCCTCCGTGAGCAGCGTCCTGAACCTAGCCTGGAGGTGGCGAAGGAGCCCGTCGGAACCTCGACCGAGGGCCTCCACCCGAGGCCCCGCGAGACCGGCGGGTCCGGCCGGCGCGCGGACCCGCGCGTCAGGCACGAGGGAGGTCCAGATGACCAGCGTTTCCGAGGCACCCGGCACGACGAGCGGCGGCCGTGCGGTGGAGGGCAGCGTCGACCCGCAGCACGACACCGCGCACGTCCCCGCGTGGGAGGGCTTCACCGACGGCCCGTGGCGCGACACGGTCGACGTGCGTGACTTCATCCAGCGCAACTACCGCCCGTACACGGGCGACGCGTCGTTCCTCGCCGGGCCCACGGAGCGCACGACGGGGATCTGGGACACGCTGTCCGCGATGTTCCCCGAGGAGCGCGAGATGGGGATCTACGACGTCGACCCCCACACGCCCGCGGGGATCACGGCGCACGCGCCCGGCTACATCGACAAGGCGACACGAGGTGATCGTCGGCCTCCAGACCGACGCCCCGCTCAAGCGCGCGATCATGCCGAACGGCGGCTGGCGCATGGTCGAGGGCGCGCTCCAGACCTACGGCTACGAGGTCGACGAGACCCTGAAGAAGGTCTTCACCGAGTACCGCAAGACGCACAACCAGGGCGTGTTCGACGTCTACCCGCCGAACGTCCGCGCGGCCCGCAGCTCGCACATCATCACCGGCCTGCCCGACGCCTACGGCCGCGGCCGGATCATCGGCGACTACCGCCGCGTCGCGCTCTACGGGGTCGACGCGCTGATCGCCGCGAAGAAGCTCGACAAGCTCGGCCTCGACACGCAGCCGTTCAGCGAGCAGGTCGTGCGCGAGCGCGAGGAGCACGCCGAGCAGATCCGCGCGCTGGGCGAGCTCAAGGAGATGGCCGCCGAGTACGGCTACGACATCTCGGGCCCGGCGACCACCGCCCGCGAGGCCGTGCAGTGGCTCTACTTCGCCTACCTCGCCGCGGTGAAGGAGCAGAACGGCGCCGCGATGTCGCTCGGCCGCACGTCGACGTTCCTCGACGTGTTCCTCGACCGCGACCTCGAGGCCGGCCGCATCACGGAGTCCGAGGCGCAGGAGATCATCGACGACTTCGTCATCAAGCTGCGCATCGTGCGGTTCCTGCGCACCCCCGAGTACGACGCCCTGTTCTCCGGCGACCCGACGTGGGTCACCGAGACCATCGGCGGCATGGGCGAGGACGGGCGCCCGCTCGTCACGAAGAACTCGTTCCGCTTCCTCCAGACGCTCTACAACCTCGGCCCGGCCCCCGAGCCGAACATGACGGTCTTCTGGAGCCCGGAGCTGCCGCAGGGCTTCAAGGACTACTGCGCGCAGGTCTCGATCGACACCTCGGCCGTGCAGTACGAGTCGGACGAGCTCATCCGCCAGCACTGGGGCGACGACGCGGCGATCGCGTGCTGCGTGTCCCCGATGCGGGTCGGCAAGCAGATGCAGTTCTTCGGCGCTCGCGTGAACCTCGCCAAGACGCTGCTCTACGCGATCAACGGCGGCCGCGACGAGATCTCCGGCAAGCAGGTCTCGCCCGTTGCGGCGCCCGTCGAGGGCGACGTGCTCGACTTCGACGACGTCATGGCGAAGTTCGACGCGACGATGGACTGGCTGGCCGAGACGTACGTCGAGGCGCTCAACTGCATCCACTGGTCGCACGACAAGTACGCGTACGAGCGCATCGAGATGGCGCTGCACGACAAGGACGTGCTGCGGACCATGGCGTGCGGCATCGCGGGCCTGTCCGTCGCGGCGGACTCGCTGTCGGCGATCAAGCACGCGAAGGTCTCCGTCGTCCGCGACGAGCGCGGCCTCGTCGTCGACTACGTGACCGAGGGCGAGTACCCCACGTACGGCAACGACGACGACCGGGCCGACGCGATCGCCGTCGACCTCGTCGAGCGGTTCATGGCGAAGGTCCGCACGCACCCGACCTACCGCGACGCGGTGCCGACGCAGTCGGTCCTGACGATCACCTCGAACGTCGTGTACGGCAAGGCGACGGGCAACACGCCCGACGGCCGCCGCGCCGGCGAGCCGTTCGCCCCGGGCGCCAACCCGATGAACGGGCGCGACACGCACGGCATGCTCGCCTCGGCGCTGTCGGTGGCCAAGCTGCCGTACGACGAGGCGCAGGACGGCATCTCGCTGACCAACACGGTCGTGCCGAGCGGCCTCGGGCGCACCAAGGAGGAGCAGGTCACCAACCTCGCCGGCCTCCTGGACGCCTACATCGGGTCCGAGGGATACCACATGAACGTCAACGTGCTGAACCGCGAGACGCTCCTGGACGCCATGGACCACCCGGAGAACTACCCGCAGCTGACGATCCGCGTGTCCGGGTACGCGGTGAACTTCGTCCGCCTCACGCGCGAGCAGCAGCTGGACGTGCTCTCGCGCACCTTCCACGGCGCGCTCTGACGAGCGCTGAGGAGCCGACCATGACCGTCACCCTCCCCGGCCCTACCGCCCGCCGACCTGGCGCGGCGCGCGGGTGCGGCGTCGCCGGGGGCACCCTGCCCGACGACGCCACGCGCCTCGACGTCCCGGGTGCGCCGACGACGACGGGCGAGCCCGCGGCGTCGGGCACCCCGGTGGGCCACGCCCGCCGTGCGGGCGCGGGCCTGGACGGGCTGACGGTCGCGGACGTGGACCGGGCCGACAAGCTCGCGGCGATGCGCGCGGGCGAGCTCGGCTCGGTCCACTCCTGGGAGCTCGTCACCGCCGTGGACGGG
>NZ_JNBQ01000074.1 GCF_001019615.1 Cellulosimicrobium funkei
CGCCCACGCGCAGACGGCCGGCCGCGTCGAGCGCGGGTGCGAGACCGACGAGCGCAGCGCGCCCTTGCGCGTGAGCACGCCGACGAGCGCGCCGTCGCGCGTCACGGGCGCGACCTTGAGGCGCGCGGTGTGGAGCTGGTCGTACGCCGCCTCGAGCCCGGCGCGGCCGCCGTCGAGGACGGACGCGTCGAGGACGAGGGGGTGGTCGGTCATCACCTGGTGGACCTGGGTGAAGCGGTCGACGTCGGCGCAGTCGGCCTCCGTGACCACGCCGACCGGGCGCCCGCCGTCCACGACGACCGCGGCGCCGTGCGCGCGCTTGCCGATGAGCGTGAGGGCCGTGTGGACGGTGTCGTGCGGTCCGACGACCACGGGCGTCTCGATGACGGGGTCCTTGGACTTCACGTCGGCGACCACGTCGGCGACGACGTCGGTCGGCACGTCCTGCGGGATGATCGCGACACCGCCGCGGCGCGACACCGTCTCGGCCATGCGGCGGCCCGCGACGGCGGTCATGTTCGCGACGACGACCGGGATCGTGGTCCCCGTCCCGTCCGTGGAGGAGAGGTCGACGTCGAAGCGCGAGGTGACCTCCGAGCGCGACGGGACGAGGAACACGTCGCCGTACGTGAGGTCGGTCGCAGGGGACTGTCCGGGCAGGAAGCGCATGGCTCCATCCTACGAGGTCGCATCCCACTGTTGTCCGCACTGCGGAAGGAGACTTCCACGAATCCCGCGTCCGTGCGTCCGCGGCGCGAGTGTGCGTCAATGACGTGAAGGTCCCGTCGCCCGGCGCACCGCGGCGCAGGTCATCGGCCCGGACGGCCTAGAGTTGTCGGGCTGGTCGCACGGGAACGGAACGGAGCATCTGCATGAGCCTGCTTGGCACGATCACCTCGCCCGAGGACGTGCAACGGCTGACCCCGGGGCAGGCGCGCGAGCTCGCCGCGGAGATCCGGGCGTTCCTCGTCGACTCCGTCTCCCGCACGGGCGGCCACCTCGGCCCGAACCTGGGGGTCGTGGAGCTGACGATCGCGATGCACCGCGTGTTCTCGTCGCCCACGGACACCTTCGTGTTCGACACGGGCCACCAGTCCTACGTGCACAAGCTCCTCACGGGGCGCCAGGACTTCTCCGCGCTGCGCAAGCAGGGCGGGCTCTCCGGGTACCCGTCGCGCGCCGAGTCCGAGCACGACGTCGTCGAGAACTCGCACGCGTCCACCGCGCTCTCGTGGGGCGACGGCATCGCGAAGGCGAACGTCGTGCGCGGCCTCACCGACCGGCACGTCGTCGCGGTCATCGGCGACGGCGCCCTCACCGGCGGCATGGCCTGGGAGGCGCTCAACAACATCGCGGAGAGCCAGGACCGGCGGCTCGTGGTCGTCGTCAACGACAACGGGCGCTCGTACTCGCCCACGATCGGCGGCCTCGCGCACCACCTGTCGACGCTGCGCACGACGCACGGCTACGAGAGCTTCCTGCAGTGGGGCAAGCGCACGCTCAACCGGTCCGGCGCGCCCGGCCGGTTCGCGTACGAGTGGCTGCACGGCCTGAAGAAGGGCCTCAAGGACGTCGTCGCCCCGCAGGGCATGTTCGAGGACCTCGGCATCAAGTACGTCGGCCCCGTGGACGGCCACGACGTGGAGGCCATGGAGCACGCGCTGCGCCGCGCGAAGGCGTACGGCGCGCCCGTGATCGTGCACGCGCTCACCGAGAAGGGGCGTGGGTACACGCCCGCCGAGCAGGACGTCGCCGACCGCTTCCACGCCGTCGGGAAGATCCACCCGGAGACGGGACTGCCCGTCGCGCCCTCGCGCTTCGGCTGGACGAGCGTCTTCGCGGACGAGATCGTCCAGATCGGCCGCCGGAGGTCCGACGTCGTCGCGATCACCGCGGCGATGCTCGAGCCCGTGGGTCTCAAGCCGTTCGCGCAGGCGTTCCCGGAGCGCACGTTCGACGTCGGCATCGCCGAGCAGCACGCGGCCACGTCCGCGGCGGGTATGGCGTTCGCGGGGCTGCACCCCGTCGTCGCCGTGTACGCGACGTTCCTCAACCGCGCGTTCGACCAGGTCCTCATGGACGTGGCGCTGCACAAGGCCGGCGTGACGTTCGTGCTCGACCGCGCGGGCATCACGGGCGACGACGGCGCGAGCCACAACGGCATGTGGGACATGGCGATGCTGCGCATCGTGCCCGGCCTGCGGCTCGCCGCGCCGCGCGACGAGGAGACGCTGCGGACGGCCTTGCGCGAGGCCGTGGACGTCGACGACGCGCCGACGGTCGTGCGCTACCCCAAGGGGGCGCTCGGGGACCCGCTGCCCACCGTCGACACCGTGGACGGCGTCGACCTGCTCGCGGTCCCCGCGGGCGCGACGGGAGAGGCGACCTCGGAGGCGGCCCCGCGTGCCCGCGTCCTGCTCGTCGGCCCGGGCTCGATGGCGCGCGTCGCCCTGGAGGCGGCGGAGTCGCTCACGGCGCACGGGGTCGACGTCACCGTCGCGTCGCCGACGTGGGTCCTGCCCATGCCGAGCGCGCTCGTCAAGCTCGCGGGCGAGCACGACCTCGTCGTGAGCGTCGAGGACGGCGTCGCGGACGGCGGCGTGGGCGCGCTCCTCGCGCAGCGCTCGCTCGAGGCCGGCGTGCGCACGCCCGTGCACGCGCTCGGTCTGCCCGCGCGGTTCCTCGACCACGCGACCCGCGACCAGATCGCCTCGGCGTACCGGCTCACCGCGGCCGACGTCGCGCGCGACGTGCTGGACGCCCTCGCGGCCCTCGCGCGCGGCTGAGCACGGTCCGCGCCCGGCGCGCGGGACGGCCGCCGGAGCGCAGCGCTCCCGGCGCGGACACCGCGGCGACAGCCGGGCCGGGCGCGCTAGGT
>NZ_JNBQ01000075.1 GCF_001019615.1 Cellulosimicrobium funkei
GGATCATCGTCAAGTCGGCGGGCACGCTCGAGCAGCTCTCCCGCGTGCGGACCGTGGCGTTCGACAAGACGGGAACCCTGACCCACGGAGCGCCGGTGGTCGTGGAGGTCCGTCCCGCGGGGGACCTCCCTGCGGACCGCTTCCTCGCCCTCGCGGCCGCCGTCGAGCAGTACTCGGTGCACCCTCTCGCCACTGCAGTCGTGCGCGCCGCCCAGGAACGCGGCCTCGCCCTCCCCGCCGCGCGCGACGCGGTGGAGGAGACCGCGCGGGGCGCGCGGGCGACGGTCTGCGGCCACGTCGTGGCCGTGGGCCGGCTGGGCTTCGTCGTCGCGGAGGAGCCAGCGGGGGTGCCCACCCCCGGAGCGGGCCGGAGCGCCGTCCACGTGAGCGTCGACGGCGCGTACGCCGGGACGCTGTTCCTCGCGGACGAGCTGCGGGCCGAGGCGCGCTCCACGGTCGCGTCCCTCCACGCGGCGGGGGTCCGCACCACGGTGATGCTCACCGGCGACGCGGCGGCGACCGCCCGGCACGTCGCGGACGCGGTCGGTATCGACGACGTCCGGGCCGGCCTCCTCCCGCAGGACAAGGTCGACGCCGTGCGAGGGCTGCCGGACCGCCCCGTGATGATGGTCGGAGACGGCGTGAACGACGCCCCGGTCCTCGCGGTGGCCGACGTCGGCATGGCCATGGGCGCACGGGGCTCGACGGCGGCGACCGAGACCGCGGACGCCGTCGTCGTCCGCGACGACCTCGCGCGCGCGGTCGGGGCCGTGCGGATCGGGCGCCGCACCGTGCGGGTCGCGTGGCAGGCCATCGGCATCGGGATCGCCCTGTCGGGGCTGCTCATGGTCGTGGCCGCGACGGGACGGCTCCCCGCGCTCGCTGGCGCGTGGCTCCAGGAGGGCGTCGACCTCGCATGCATCCTGTGGGCGCTGCTCGCCACCCGCCCGGGCAGGGACGAGACCCCGCCCGGGCCGCCCCGGAAGGCGTCCGCCGCCCGGGCCGCCGAGCCGCGCGTGCCGGCGTCGTCCCGCTGAGACCGGGCGTCCACCCGCCCCGCGCGCGGACGAAAGGTCCGACCCCGGAGCACCGCCTCCGAGAATGCTCTGAGAATCGCCGGGCACGCTGTCTCGCATGAGCATCCTCACGACACGCCGGACGTCGGCCCAGGCCCCGCCCCGGGCCGAGGCCCGTGCACCGCGCGGCCCTGGCGCACCCGCTCCGGGCGCGGTCGCCCTGCGCGCGGTGCTGCTCGGTGTCCTCGCGCTCGTCGTCGCGTTCTGGTGGCAGGGCACGCCGCCGTCCGCCGGTGCGACGCCGGCCGGTGCGCTCACCGGCGTCGGGGAGCTGGTGGGGCTCGTCGCGTCGGTGCTGGTCTGCGCGCAGCTCCTCCTCGTCGGGCGCGTCCCCTGGTTCGAGCGCGCGGTCGGCCTGGACCGGCTCGTCGCGTGGCACCGCGTCCTCGGGACGACCGTCGTGCTCCTCGTCGTCACCCACGCGCTCCTCATGGTGGCCGGGACCGCCCTGCCGGCGCAGGCCGCGTCGTGGTGGCAGGCGCTCACCCTCGTGCTGGTGGAGCCGGACATGACGGCCGCGCTCGTCGGCACGGGCCTGTTCGTCGTCGTCGGGGCGTCCGGCGCGCGGCTCGTGCGGCGGTACCTGTCGTACGAGGCGTGGTTCCTCGTGCACCTGACGATCTACGCCGGGGTGTACCTCACGTTCGCGCACCAGGTCACGGCGGGCGCGCACTTCGTCGGCGACCCGACGGCCCGCGCCGCCTGGGTGCTCCTCTACGCGGGCACCGCCGCGGCGCTCCTCACGTGGCGCGTGGTGCTGCCGCTCCTGGGCGTGCTCCGGGACGCGCCGCGCGTGAGCGCCGTCGTGCCGGAGGCCGGGGGGATGACGAGCGTGTGGGTGTCGGGTCCGGCGCTCGCGGACGTCGGGGCACGGGCCGGCCAGTTCTTCCTCGTGCGCTTCCTCGCGCGGGGCCACGTCGTCACCGCCCACCCCTACTCGGTCTCCGTCGCGCCCGACGGCGAGCACCTGCGCTTCACCGTCGGTGGCCTGGGCGACCACTCGCGCGCGGTGGCGCACCTGCGGCCCGGGACGCGCGTGCTCCTCGAGGGGCCGTTCGGCCGCTTCACCGCCGCCCGGGCGCGACGCCGCGGTGTGCTGCTCGTCGCCGGGGGCGCGGGCGTCGGGCCCGTGCGGGCGCTCGCGGAGGACCTGGTCGCGCGCGGGCACGACGTCGTCGTCGTGCACCGCGCCCGGTCCCGGGCGGACCTCGGCCTCGGCCACGAGCTCGCCGACGCGCCGCTCACCTACCTGCCCGTCGTGGGCCGCCGGGCCGACCTCGGGCACGACCCCCTGGGCCCGGGGCGGCTCGACGCCCTGGTGCCCGACATCGCGTCGCGCGACGTGTTCGTGTGCGGCCCGCCCGCGATGGTCGCGACCGTCGAGGACTCGGCACGCCGCGCGGGCGTGCCGCGGTCCGCCGTCCACCACGAGGAGCTGAGCCTGTCATGACCGGACGCCGCTGGAGAGGCACGATCGTCTACGCGGGGAGCGTGCTCGCGCTCGGGGCCGCCGCGCTCGCGCGGTACGGCGGGGCGCCCGGCCTCGCCGGGGACGGGTCCGCGACGTCGGGAGCTCCCGCCGTCGTCGCGGGGTCGGAGCCCGTGACCCCCGCGACCCCGACGCCGGCCCCGGCACCCTCGA
>NZ_JNBQ01000076.1 GCF_001019615.1 Cellulosimicrobium funkei
CAATGGGGTTCTCCGGCAGGGGGTCAAGCTGCCGCCACATCGCATCCTTGCGGATTTCGGAGCACCGTGACCGGCCGTTTCGGTTGATCGTGACCGCTCATTTCGCTAACGCGTGACCGCTCATTTCGGTAGCAACGTGACCGATTCTCCGCCTGTTCCGAAACAGGTGGTCACGGCTTACCGAAATCGCCGGTCACGACTTAGCGAAAGCCTTCCCCTTCGTTGCGCATGACCTGATGCGCCGCCATCCTCGACCGATTTCGGGAGAGGAAGATGGCGGCGCCGCGAGTAGCCATGCGAAACATCAAAGAATGTCTGCGCCTCAAGTTTGAGGCCGGCTTGTCCCACGAGAAGATTGCCCGTGCCTTGCAGCTGTCCAAGGGCGTGGTTAGCAAGTACATCGCGGCGGCGCGGGTGGCCGGGCTGGACTGGCCGGCGCTGGTGGCCATGGACGAGGCCGCGCTGGCGGCCGCCTTGTTTGCACCGACGTCGACGAACAAGCCGCGCGGTGAGCGAGTGCTGCCCGATGTGCTGAGCATCCACCGCGAGTTGCGACGCAAGGGCGTGACCTTGCAGCTGCTGTGGGAGGAATATCTCGCCGCGCATGCGGGCCAGCCGACCTACCGCTACACCCAGTTCGTCGAGCACTACCGGCGCTACGCCCAGACGCTCAAACGTTCGATGCGTCAGCTGCACCGTGCGGGCGAGAAGCTATTCATCGACTATGCCGGGCCGACGCTGCCGGTGGTCGACCCGGCCACCGGCGAAGTGCGCCGGGCGCACATCTTCGTCGCCGCCCTGGGCGCCTCGAATTACACCTATGCCTGCGCGACGCCAGGCGAAACCCAGGTGGACTGGCTGACCTCGCTGGGCCAGGCTCTGACCTACTTTGGCGGCGTGCCGGAAATGGTTGTGCCGGACAATCCGCGCGCCCTGGTCGCCCAGCCGGATCGCTACGAGCCGGGCCTGAACCGGGCCACGCTGGAGTGCGCGCGTCATTACCAGACGGTGATCCTGCCGGCACGGCCACGCAAGCCTCAGGACAAGGCCAAGGCCGAGGTGGCGGTGCAGGTGGTCGAGCGCTGGATCATGGCGCGGCTGCGCCATCGGCAGTTCTTCAGCCTGCATGCGCTTAACCAGGCCATCGCCGAGCTGCTGGAGGATCTGAATCGGCGCCCGTTCAAGCGGCTCGATGGCTGCCGGCGCGACTGGTTCGAGCGTCTGGATCGCCCGGCCTTGCGAGCGCTGCCGGTGCATCCCTACGAGGTCGCCACCTTCAAGCGCTGCAAGGTCAGCATCGACTACCACATCGAGGTCAATGGCAGCTTCTACAGCGTGCCCTCCGCCCTGGCCCGGCAGAACGTGGACGTGCGACTGACGGCACACACCCTGGAAGTGCTGCATGGCAACCGGCGGGTGGCCAGCCACCTGCTGCTGGGGCGACGCGGCGCTTACAGTACCCAGCGCGAACACATGCCCGCAGCGCACCAGGCGCATCGTGAGTGGACGCCGCAACGCCTGCTCGACTGGGGCGAGCGGATCGGCCCCTACACGCGCCAACTGATCGATCACCAACTGACCCACAAGCCGCACCCGGAGATGGGCTACCGCGCCTGCCTCGGCCTGCTCTCGCTGGCCCGGCGCTATGGCAATGCACGCCTGGAAGCCGCTGCCGAACGTGCCGTACACCTGCGCGCCTTCACCGGGCGCAGCGTGCGCAACCTGCTCCAGCAAGGCCTGGATCAACAGCCGCTGCCCCAGCGTGCCGCCGAAACGACCTTACCCGGCGACCACGAGAACGTCCGTGGCGCCGACTACTACCAACCCCCGCAACAGGAGCTGTTCGATGATGCCGCAACACACCCTGAATCAACTGCACCAGCTACGCCTGGACGGCATGGCCCGCGCCCTGGAAGAGCAATGGACGCTGCCGGCCAGCCACAGCCTGAGCTTCGATGAACGCCTCGGCCTACTGCTCGACCGCGAACTGGCCTGGCGTGACAACCAGCGCCTGGTACGGCTGCGCAAGAAGGCCAAGCTCAAGTACGCCAACGCCTGCCTGGAAGATCTCGACCGCCGCTCCGGACGCGCCCTGGACGAGCGTCTGATCGCCACCCTGGCCAGTGGCGACTGGATCCGCCAGCAGCACAACCTGCTGCTGACCGGCCCGACCGGTGCCGGCAAAACCTGGCTGGCCTGCGCCCTGGGCAACCAGGCCTGCCGCCAGGGCTATAGCACCCTGTACCTGCGCACCCCGCGCCTGCTGGAACAACTGCGCATCGCTCATGGCGACGGCAGCTTCGGCCGTACCCTGCAACAGCTGGCAAAGGTCGACGTCCTGGTGCTGGACGACTGGGCGCTAGCCCCGCTG
>NZ_JNBQ01000077.1 GCF_001019615.1 Cellulosimicrobium funkei
TCGAGGAGGTCGTCGCCCGGCACTCGGGGCGGGAGTACGACGGCCGCCTTCGGCGGCTTCGCGCCGGGGTTCACCTATCTCGTCGGCGTCGACCCCGCCATCGCGGCCCCGCGCCTCCCGACGCCGCGCACGCGCGTCCCGGCGGGGTCCGTCGCGCTCGCGGGCGAGCTCACCGCGGTCTATCCCGGCGAGTCACCGGGCGGGTGGCGTCTCCTGGGCCGCACGGACGCGCGGATGTTCGACGCCGACCGCGACCCGCCGGCCCTCGTCGCGCCCGGTGCGCGGGTGCGGTTCGCGCCGTCCCGAGCCGGTGCCTCGGCGCTCGCGGTGCTCGCGGACGCGCCCCGGGGCGACGGCCGCGGCACGGCGGCGCCCGGCGCGACCACGGGGGAGGACGTCGTGGGTGGGGAGCGGGGGGAGGGCCCCGTGGGCCGGGAGCCGGGGGAGGGCCCCGAAGGCTGGCGCGCGAGTGCGGGCTCCGGGACGACGAGCGCCGTCGAGGTGCTCGCGACGGGCCCGCTCGTGCTCGTCGAGGACGAGGGTCGCCCCGGTCTCGCGGCGATCGGCGTCGGGCCGTCGGGGGCCGCCGACCGTACGTCCCACGCGCTCGCGAACCGGCTCGTCGGCAACCCGGCGAGCGCCGCGACCCTCGAGGTCGCCCTCGGCGGGCTCGCGCTCCGGTTCCGGGAGCGCGCGGTGGTCGCGCTCACCGGGGCAGCGGTGCCCGCGACCGTCGACGGGGTGCCCGTGGGCATGAACGCACCCGTCCCGGTGCCGCCCGGTGGTGTGTTGCGGCTCGGGCTCGCGACGCGGGGGCTGCGGACCTACGTCGCGGTGCGGGGCGGCGTCACCCCGGGCGCCGTCCTCGGATCGCGGTCGCGCGACACCCTCGCGGGGATCGGACCCGCGCCGCTGCGGCCGGGGGACGAGCTGACGGTCGGCGCCCCGGTGGCCGGTCGCTGGGCCGCCCCCGGCGTCGCACCCGTGCGCCACGTCCCCGGGGAGCTGCGCCCCGGCGAGCGGGCGGGCGCGGTGCTCGAGGTCCTGCCCGGACCCCGTGCCGACTGGTTCCTCCCGGGCGCGTGGCAGGCGTTGCGAGCTCTGCGGACCGTGAGCGCGGACAGTGACAGGGTCGCGATCCGGCTGGACGGGCAGGCGGTCCCGCGTCGCTCGGGCGAGCTGCCTTCCGAGGGCCTCGTCCGCGGAGCGGTGCAGGTCCCGCCCGACGGCCGGCCGGTCGTCTTCCTCGCGGACCGCCCGGTCACCGGGGGTTACCCGGTCATCGGGGTGCTGCGTCCCGACGACGTCGACCGGGCGGCCCAGCTCCGGCCGGGGGACCGCGTGGTGCTGCGGGCGGCGCGGCCGTCGTGACGGGCCGGGACCTGTCTTGGCGTCTCCTGCCCGAGGAGCGAGGGAGGCCCGAGCCCCCCCCCCCAGACCTGGGCAGGGACCGCGTGCGGTGGCCCGGCGGCCTGTGTGCCGGGTCACCCGGACCCGGCTTGACCCTGGCGCGACGGGCCGCGTAATGTTCTGGATGTCGGCCCGACAGGGAGGAACAGACACCGCCTCGAACGATCGAGGGTGGCTGGTCCCGGGGTCGAAACCCTTCCACCGCATGGCGTAGGATGTTCTCCTGCCCGCGACGAGGAAGACCACGGTGACTGGACCACGGCGAACAACCGGGGTTGAGGAGCCGGGGAAGACCTGGTAAGGTTGAAGGGTTG
>NZ_JNBQ01000078.1 GCF_001019615.1 Cellulosimicrobium funkei
GTACTGACCCAGCAGGTTGTTGACATGGCGAGAGACCTCCGGGTCGAGTGGGAGCTGTCTAGGAACCCGGCTCACACCAACGGAGGTCTCTCGTGTCCCACGCTAATGCCCGGCTGACCCCTGCCGGAAGGATGACCATGGTCCGGCGGATCGCCGCTGGCCGGCCGGTCGCGCACGTCGCCGCGGAGATGGGCGTCTCACGCACGACCGCGTGGCGGTGGTGGCGCCGCTATCAGCAGCAAGGCCGTGCGGGGCTGGTGGATCGGTCCTCACGCCCACACTCGTGCCCGCACCGCACAGGCGCGTGCGTCGAGGCCAGGATCCGGATTTGGCGGCACCTGACCCGCCGCGGTCCGGTCGGTCTCGCCCGCCGGGTCGGGGTCCCGGCCTCCACCGTGGGCCGGGTCCTGGCCCGGCACCACACCCCGCGCCTGACCGCGTGCGACCCCGTCACAGGGCAGGTCATCCGCGCCACCCGACGCTCAGCGAACCGCTACGAGCACCCCTACCCGGGCTCGCTGGTCCACATCGACGTCAAGAAGCTCGGGCGCATCCCGGACGGCGGCGGGTGGCGCGCGCACGGCCGGTCTGAGGAAGTACGCGGCCGCGGGATCGGCTATGACTACGTCCATACCGCGATCGACGACCACTCCCGCCTCGCCTACGCCGAGATCCACGACGACGAGAAGGGCACGACCTGCGCCGGGTTCCTGACCCGGGCCGCCGCGTTCTACGCCGCGCACGCCATCACCGTCGAACGCGTCCTGAGCGACAACGCGAAGAACTACCGCCAGTCCCACGCCTTCCGCGACGCCGCGGCCGAGCTCGGGATCCGCCTGAAGTTCATCAAGCCGCATTGCCCCTGGACCAACGGCAAGGCCGAGCGCCTCAACCGCACCCTGGCCACCGAGTGGGCCTACGCCCGCCCCTACACCTCCACCACCGACCGCGCGCACGCCTTGCCGACCTGGCTCGAGCACTACAACCTAGAACGACCCCACACCGGCATCGGCGGCCTACGTCCTATCGACCGCGTCAACAACGTCCCGGGTCAGTACAGCTAG
>NZ_JNBQ01000079.1 GCF_001019615.1 Cellulosimicrobium funkei
CTATGAGTAAACTTGGTCTGACAGTTACCAATGCTTAATCAGTGAGGCACCTATCTCAGCGATCTGTCTATTTCGTTCATCCATAGTTGCCTGACTCCCCGTCGTGTAGATAACTACGATACGGGAGGGCTTACCATCTGGCCCCAGTGCTGCAATGATACCGCGAGACCCACGCTCACCGGCTCCAGATTTATCAGCAATAAACCAGCCAGCCGGAAGGGCCGAGCGCAGAAGTGGTCCTGCAACTTTATCCGCCTCCATCCAGTCTATTAATTGTTGCCGGGAAGCTAGAGTAAGTAGTTCGCCAGTTAATAGTTTGCGCAACGTTGTTGCCATTGCTACAGGCATCGTGGTGTCACGCTCGTCGTTTGGTATGGCTTCATTCAGCTCCGGTTCCCAACGATCAAGGCGAGTTACATGATCCCCCATGTTGTGCAAAAAAGCGGTTAGCTCCTTCGGTCCTCCGATCGTTGTCAGAAGTAAGTTGGCCGCAGTGTTATCACTCATGGTTATGGCAGCACTGCATAATTCTCTTACTGTCATGCCATCCGTAAGATGCTTTTCTGTGACTGGTGAGTACTCAACCAAGTCATTCTGAGAATAGTGTATGCGGCGACCGAGTTGCTCTTGCCCGGCGTCAATACGGGATAATACCGCGCCACATAGCAGAACTTTAAAAGTGCTCATCATTGGAAAACGTTCTTCGGGGCGAAAACTCTCAAGGATCTTACCGCTGTTGAGATCCAGTTCGATGTAACCCACTCGTGCACCCAACTGATCTTCAGCATCTTTTACTTTCACCAGCGTTTCTGGGTGAGCAAAAACAGGAAGGCAAAATGCCGCAAAAAAGGGAATAAGGGCGACACGGAAATGTTGAATACTCATACTCTTCCTTTTTCAATATTATTGAAGCATTTATCAGGGTTATTGTCTCATGAGCGGATACATATTTGAATGTATTTAGAAAAATAAACAAATA
>NZ_JNBQ01000080.1 GCF_001019615.1 Cellulosimicrobium funkei
CGCGCGCGCGCGCGCGCGCGCGCGCGGCGCGCGCGCGCGCGCGCGCGACGACGGGACGACGCGCGCGCGCGCGCGCGCGCGCGCGCGCGCGCGCGCGCGCGCGCGCGCGCGCGCGCGCGCGCGCGCGCGCGCGCGCGCGCGCGCGCGCGCGCGCGCGCGCGCGCGCGCGCGCGCGCGCGCGCGCGCGCGCGCGCGCGCGCGCGCGCGCGCGCGCGCGCGCGCGCGCGCGCGCGCGCGCGCGCGCGCGCGCGCGCGCGCGCGCGCGCGCGCGCGCGCGCGCGCGCGCGCGCGCGCGCGCGCGCGCGCGCGCGCGCGCGCGCGCGCGCGCGCGCGCGCGCGCGCGCGCGCGCGCGCGCGCGCGCGCGCGCGCGCGCGCGCGCGCGCGCGCGCGCGCGCGCGCGCGCGCGCGCGCGCGCGCGCGCGCGCGCGCGCGCGCGCGCGCGCGCGCGCGCGCGCGCGCGCGCGCGCGCGCGCGCGCGCGCGCGCGCGCGCGCGCGCGCGCGCGCGCGCGCGCGCGCGCGCGCGCGCGCGCGCGCGCGCGCGCGCGCGCGCGCGCGCGCGCGCGCGCGCGCGCGCGCGCGCGCGCGCGCGCGCGCGCGCGCGCGCGCGCGCGCGCGCGCGCGCGCGCGCGCGCGCGCGCGCGCGCGCGCGCGCGCGCGCGCGCGCGCGCGCGCGCGCGCGCGCGCGCGCGCGCGCGCGCGCGCGCGCGCGCGCGCGCGCGCGCGCGCGCGCGCGCGCGCGCGCGCGCGCGCGCGCGCGCGCGCGCGCGCGCGCGCGCGCGCGCGCGCGCGCGCGCGCGCGCGCGCGCGCGCGCGCGCGCGCGCGCGCGCGCGCGCGCGCGCGCGCGCGCGCGCGCGCGCGCGCGCGCGCGCGCGCGCGCGCG
>NZ_JNBQ01000081.1 GCF_001019615.1 Cellulosimicrobium funkei
GCGCGCCATCTTCCGCCAGGCCTACGCCTACGGCGCGGGCGACCGGCTCCTGCAGCACCGCTACGCCGACGTCGCCGCCGCCTTCACCACCGGTGCCGCGACACCGGGGCCGGGCCCCGCGGACCCGGGACCGCAGGTCGCCCGTGCCGGTGCTCTCTCGGTCGTCCGTGGCGTGGCGCGCACGGTCCGCAACAAGCTGTCGCGCGGCCGGGCCGGTCTCGCCGAGACGGTCTGGCGCGTGGGCGAGCAGGCCGGCTACCGGTGGGGCCGTGTCGACCCCGCCGCACCGCGGGTCCCGGTCCCCGCCGTACTCCCACCACCGGTCTGAGCGGCGCCACCGAACCGTCCTGAGCGAAGCCCGCCGTACCGGCCCGAGCGCACCTCGGCCCGGGCTACGACGGGTCGGGCAGGACCGGGGGCACGGGGACGCGCGCGACGGTCGGGTCGGTCCGCGCGAACCGGAAGCCCAGGTCGTGCCCGACGCGCTGCACCCGGTCGGCGAGGTCCCTCCGGCTCCGGACCCGCACGACCTTGCCGAGCACGCGCCGCGCCGAGCCGATCGCCCGCGCGGCGCGCCCGGCCGTGGCCTCCGCACCGGCGGCGGGCCGCTGCTCCGGCACCGGCGCCGCCGCCCCGGACGGCTGGTCCTCGCGGCGCTGGTACGCGGCGACGACGTCGGCGTACCGGTGGCGCAGGAGCCGGTCGCCCGCGCCGTAGGCGTAGGCCTGGCGGAAGATGGCGCGCAGCCCGTCGCGCTTGCGCACGTGCA
>NZ_JNBQ01000082.1 GCF_001019615.1 Cellulosimicrobium funkei
CGGCCGTCCTTGAGCACCAGGATGTCGTGGGCCAGGGCGCGAACCACGGCCAGGTCGTGGCTGATGAACAGGTAGCTCAGCCCGTGGCGGCGCTGCAACCGACGCAGCAGCTCGACCACCTGGCACTGCACGCTGCGGTCGAGCGCCGAGGTCGGTTCGTCGAGCAGGATCAGCGCCGGCTTCAGCACCAGCGCGCGGGCGATGGCGATGCGCTGGCGCTGGCCACCGGAAAACTCGTGGGGATAGCGTTCCAGGCAAGGCTCGTCGAGACCGACCTCGCGCAGCGCCTCCAGCACCCGCGCGCGGCGTTCGCCGGCATCGCCGATGCCATGGATACGCAAGCCTTCGCCGACGATCTGTTCCACGCTCAGGCGCGGGTTGAGGCTGCCGTAGGGGTCCTGGAACACCGCCTGGAACTGCCGGCGCAATGGCAGCAGGCGCTTGCCGTGCAGCCGGTCGAGGCGCTCGCCCTGGAACAGGATCTGCCCTTCGGCCGGCAACAGGCGCAGCAGCGCCTGGCCGAGGGAGGACTTGCCCGAACCGCTTTCGCCGACGATCCCCACGGGTGCTGCCTCGGCGCAGCCGCAGGCTGACCTCGTGCACCGCGCGTAGTCCCGCGCGCCGGCGCAGCCAGCCGCCGGGCGCGGGAGGTCGAGGCGTCAGCGCGC
>NZ_JNBQ01000083.1 GCF_001019615.1 Cellulosimicrobium funkei
CCTCGGCGTCGGACCAGTTGACGAGGTTCCACCAGGCGGTGACGTAGTCGGCGCGCACGTTCTGGTAGTCGAGGTAGTAGGCGTGCTCCCAGACGTCGAGCAGGACGACGGGGGTCAGGCCGAGGGTGAGGTTGCCCTGCTGGTCGTAGAGCTGGACGGTGACGAGCTTGGAGCCGATGGAGTCCCAGGCGAGGATGGCCCAGCCCGAGCCCTGGACGCCGGCGGCGACGGCGGCGAACTGCTTCTTGAAGGCGTCGAAGGAGCCGAAGTGCTCGTCGATCGCGGCGCCGATCTCGCCGGTGGGCTCGCCGCCGCCCTCGGGGGAGAGGTTGGTCCAGAACGCGGAGTGGTTGACGTGGCCGCCGAGGTTGAACGCGAGGTTCTTCTCGTGGAGGTTGATCGCGGCGAAGTCGCCGGTCTCGCGGGCCTCGGCGAGCTTCTCCAGGGCGGTGTTCGCGCCGGTGACGTAGGCCTGGTGGTGCTTGGAGTGGTGCAGCTCCATGATCCGCCCGGAGATGTGCGGCTCGAGCGCACCGTAGTCGTAGGACAGCTCGGGG
>NZ_JNBQ01000084.1 GCF_001019615.1 Cellulosimicrobium funkei
CGCCGCGGCCCGACGTTCCGCACGTGGTGGCCCGACGGCGCGCCCTCGCCCTCCGCGGGCACCGCGGCCGTCGACCTGGAGGACGCCGTCGTGGCCCTCACGCTCGGTCGCGGCACGCACGGCACCGACGACGCCGACGACGACCCTGCGAGCCCGGCGACACCCCGCACGGAACGGCCGGCGGGAGGTGGGCCCGCGCCGGACGCGCCCCTCGTGCGGGTCGAGCGTGCCGAGCGGCGGTTCGGGGACGTCGCGGCCGTCGACGACGTCTCGCTCGTCGTGCGCCCCGGCGAGGTGGTGGGCCTGCTCGGCGCGAACGGCGCGGGCAAGACGACGCTCCTGCGCATGATCCTCGGCCTCGACCGGCTCGACGGCGGCCGGGTCGAGGTCCTCGGCGCACCGCCGGACCGTGCGGGCCGCCGGTCGGTCGGCTACGTCCCGCAGGGCCTCGGGCTCGCCGGCGACCTGAGCGTCGAGGAGAACGTCGAGTTCGTGGCGGCGGTGTACGGGGTGCGGGACGTGCCCGCGCTGCCGTCGGCGCTCGCGGCCGTCC
>NZ_JNBQ01000085.1 GCF_001019615.1 Cellulosimicrobium funkei
CGATAGCGGTCGGTGTTGGCCTGCTTGCCCCAGGTCACGGACTGGTTGTAGCCGTGCACGAAGATCGGCAGGTCGAGGTCACACAACGCTTCCCAGACAGGGTCCAGCTCCGGCGAGTCGTATTCCATCCCGCCGAAGTTGGAACCACCGGCAACCAGGCCCTTGGCCCCCAGCTCGGTGCAGGCGCGACGGATTTCCTTGGCAGCCTCGTGCGGCACGTTCAACGGCGCATGAGCCCAGAACATCAGGCGATTGGGAGCGGCCGCGCAGTAGCTGGCCAGCGCGTCATTGACGGTGCGGGCAAAGGGGACGGCGAACTCGGCCTCGGCCCAGTACATGTAGCAGTGACTCGGCACCGACAGAACCTGGGCATCCTGACCCGCGGCATCCATCGACGCCAGGCGGTGACTCGGGTCGCGCCATTTGGCCATGTACTCCGCGACATTCAGCGTCTCGCCGCGGGCATGCGCTTCGCGCAGCGCCTTCTTCCGCTCCGGCGCGCCCAGGGT